>NZ_CP090557.1:1500000-2700000 GCF_021484805.1 Tellurirhabdus bombi
CAGGGGCAGAGATGTCTAAAGCCGAGTCGTACTAATGACCTGAGGTGTAGACACTAAGTTATTCGCTGACGAACCTGATACGAAAGAATTGTAGTTTCCATATCTTAAAAGAAGGACTTATAAAAGAAATTGGTCGGTGGTCATGGTGTGGGGGTTCACCTCTTCCCATTCCGAACAGAGCCGTTAAGCCCCGCCACGCCGATGGTACTGGAGTCGAATCCGGGAGAGTAGGTAGCTGCCGCCATAATATTTGAGTGAACAAGAAGAGTCTTGCCCCAAAGCAAGACTCTTTTTTTGTGCTTATAGCTCAACGTAAGCTCATCTTCTTAGCTCATTCTCCATAAAGGGGCTTCATCAGCTTTGAAGATCTATTCATCCTCAAAAAAAGGTAGTTCGTAATCATTATCTTGATGGACAATTTCTATTCCTGCACCTTTGGGTTCCTAAAGAAAACTTTGCTACGGAAACTACGAACTTATTAAAAGTTTCCATAGTTCCGCAGTAAGAACCAATTATTAAGCTGTGGATTTAAAGGAACGTATATTGACAGAAGCAGAAGCTTTATTCTGGAAGTACGGAATCAGAAGCATTACTATGGATGATATTGCTCGTCAAGTTAACATCTCAAAGAAGACCATTTACCAGCATTTTATTGATAAAGAAGATATTGTTTACCAGGTAATTAGTAATTATACAGATCGTGATAAAATAATAGTGGACTATAATAAGAAGCCTACTATAGATCCGATTAAAGAATTGCTAACCATGTCTGAAACGCTGCGTGACCAGCTGGCTAAAATTAACCCAGCTCTACTAATTGATCTACAGCGCCATTATCCTAGAGCTTGGCAGCTATGCCAGGAATATAAAGAGAAATATGTATTAGAGGCAATTCGTCAAAACTTAAAGCAAGGCGTGTTTCAGAATGTGTATCGCTCAGAAATAGACATCGATATCATGGCTCGACTACGAATGGAATTGGTACAATTGGCCTTTAACGACCAGGTTTTCCCGTTAAGCTATTCATCAATGTTCAACGTACAGGCGCAATTACTCCAGCATTTTATTCGCGGGATTCTTACAGAAAAGGGCTTTTCAATCTATAACCAACTTCTAATACAATATGCTAATGAATCAACTTCTATCTCTAAGTAAAATCCTGAGGGGGTTATTACTTGGCTTAGGGGTCACTTCACTTGCTGTAGCGCAAACGACGCCTTCAGTTCGTGAGTTTAGTCTTAGCGATGCCGTAAAATTCGCTACTGAGCAAAATATAAATATAAAGAATGCTCAACTAGACGCCTTAAGTGCCAATGCCCGTATTCAGGAAATTAAATCCGTTGCTCTTCCGCAAATAGGTCTTGCAGGTCAGTTTACTTATAATACCATTATACAGCGATTTATTCTCCCCGGTGGTGGTTTTGGCGCTCCTGCTGATTCAGCAAGCAAGGTGGAAGGGGTAACCGCCATTCCCTTTGGTGTTAATTTTCAGGGAAGTATTGCTGCCAATGTTAGCCAATTGTTGTTTGATCCCTCGTATAAAATAGGGTTACGCGCTGCATCGACCTACCGCGAACTAGCTCAAAAAACAGTTGCTGCCTCGAAAATAAGCGTTGCTGAACAGGTTACGAAAGCGTATTATGGAACATTGGTAAGTGAGGAACGGATCAAGTTGCTCGACCTGAATATTAGTCGCGTAGACACTTTGCTTCGTGAAACTCGCGCGCTCAACCAGCAGGGCTTTGTCGAAAAAATAGATATCGATCGGCTTGAGGTACAGCTAAATAATTTAAAAGCTGAGCGACAGAATGTACAGAATTTGGTTTCCCTGAGTTACTATTTACTCAAGTTTCAGATGGGCTTGGGGATTAATGACGAAATCAAACTAACGGATCGGATTCAGAATGTAAATCTGGAAGAGCTGGAGCGTACTGGGACACTTAATCCTGCTGTTGATTACAACCAGCGGATTGAGTTTTCGACCTTGCAATCCCAGATTCGTCTGGCTGAGTTGGACTACGAAAGTATTGGGAAACAGTATTTCCCGCGACTAAGTGCTTTTGCTAACTATGGGCATAACAACGGACGAAATGCATTTGGTGAACTCTGGACGACAAAATGGTTTAACTCGTCGGCAGTTGGCCTGAACTTATCCGTACCTGTTTTTGATGGATTTCAGAAAAAATACGCGGCTCAGCAAAGAAAAATATCCGTGGACAAAGCTCGCCAGAGCGGGGAATTGCTGAAGAATTCTATTGATCTAGAATTTAAACAGGCCTCAATTACGCTGACAAATAATCTGCAAACCCTGAAAACGCAAAAAAGAAACCTGGATTTGGCGCAGGAAATTGTTCGGGTTACGCGGATAAAATATACAGAGGGCGTTGGCTCAAACATCGAAGTGCTAAACGCTGAAACTTCATTTCGGGAATCACAGACAAATTATTTCGCGGCTTTGTACGACTATTTGATTACAAAAGTAGATCTGGATAAGGCAATGGGCACTTTGTATTCCGGACAAAACTAACAGACTTCCCTATAGAACACGGCTACTAGAAAGATTACCATGAAAGCATACTATGCACTCACTCTGATGACAGGCTTGCTGATTGCCTGCTCGTCTGAAAAAAAATCAGAAGTAGATACCAAAAAAGCAGAACTGGCTGACTTAAAAAATCAGCAAGCTGAACTTGGTACAAAAATTAAGGCACTGGAACTGGAAGTGGCAAAACTTGATCCGAACAAGAAGGAACAAGTTCGGGTAAAAGATGTAACTGTTTCACCAATAACCGCGACTACCTTCCGGCATTTTGTGGAAGTACAAGGCACCATCGACGCCAAAAACAACGTACAGGTATCTCCGAAATCAGGGGGGACTATCACGTCGTTGCGAGTTAAAGAAGGTGATGTGGTAAGGGCGGGTTCAGTTATTGCCCAGCTGGATGACGCCGTCTTGCGGGACAACGTAGAACAATTGAAAACCCAATTGACGCTGGCGAACACCATATTTGAAAAGCAGGCTAATCTCTGGAAGCAACAGATCGGCACCGAAATTCAGTACCTGCAAGCCAAAAACAACAAAGAGGGTCTGGAACGCCAACTGGCTACATTGAATACCCAACGCTCGCAGTTTACGGTGACTTCGCCTATTTCCGGGGTTATTGACCAGGTCAATGTTAAGCTGGGCGACATGGCAATGCCCGGGGCAGGTCTAGTACGGGTAGTAAATCTCTCGCAGTTAAAGGTGGTCGCAAAAGTGGCGGATACGTATGCGGGTAGCGTGAAGCGGGGCGATCAAATCATCATTAATTTTCCCGATATCAATAAGGAATTACGTACAACGGTCAATTTTGTGTCGACAACGGTAGATCCTTTGAACCGTACGTTTATGGTTGAAGCGCCATTGCCATCGAGTAAAGACTTGAAGCCGAATATGCTGGCACAGGTAAGAATCAATGATATAGCCAAGCCAAAAGCAATTGTAATTGACCAAAACATGATTCAAAGTACCGAAAATGGGCAGCTGGTTTATGTGGCAGTCAATGAAGGCGGTAAGAAAATAGCCAAAGCCAGCCAGGTGAAAACGGGGCAAAGCTACGGTGGACAGATCGAAATTACGGAGGGGCTAAAAGCAGGGGACCAGCTCATAACAAAAGGCTATCAGGAATTAGTAGATGGACAACCGATAAACTTCTAAATTATCCCATCGAGGCCCATGAAATTCGAACAATATAAAACACTCGGCTTCACAAACTGGTGTGTCGAAAACCGAACGGCGATCTACATCTTTACGTTTATCGTTACCTTATTTGGTCTGGTCGTTTACAACAACCTGCCTAAAGAGCAATTTCCGGATATAAAGGTACCGCAGGTGTATGTGCAGACAGTTTACGCGGGAACGGCACCGGCTGATATCGAGAATACAATTAATAAGCCCATCGAAAAACAGCTTAAGTCGATCTCGGGCATTAAACGGGTTAAATCCAACGCCTTGCAGGATGTATCGGTCATTCTGGTGGAGTTTAATCCAGATGTCGAGGCATCGGAGGCGCTTCAGAAAGTACGGGATGCCGTCGATAAGGCGAAACAGGACTTGCCCAAAGAAAGTGATCTGACTTCGGGGCCAACCGCCCAAAGCGTTGAATTTTCGGAATTTCCGATCATGAACATCAACATGGCCGGTAACTTTTCGCTCAAACGCCTGAAAGAATACGCCGAAGATTTACAGGACGCCATCGAAGCCATGCCGGAAATCAGCCGTGTGGATATTGTTGGGGCGTTGACGCGGGAAATTCAGATTAATCTTGATTTGCCTCGTATGCAGTCGGCTGGTTTGACGTTTACAGACGTGATGATGGCCGTGCAGGGTGAAAACGTCAACGCTTCGGGAGGTGATCTAAATGTTGACGGTGTTCGCCGGACCTTGCGGGTGAAGGGCGAGTTTACGGATGTGCAGCAAATGCAAAACATCCTGATTCGAACCGGTACCGGCGCTACGGTGCGTTTGGGCGATGTTGCCGAGGTAGTGGATAGTTTTGAAGAGCAGCAGGATTTTGCCCGTCTGGACAATAAAACGGTCGTAACGCTGAACGTAATCAAGCGGGCGGGTGCCAACCTTATTTCGGCTTCGGATCAGATTGAAGAAAAAATCGCCGAGTACAAAGAAAGCCGCTTTCCGCAAGGACTGGATGTGAAAATCACAGCCGACCAGTCGGAACGGACACGAGCCGATATTCACGATCTGATCAATACCGTTATTCTTGGTTTTGTTTTCGTGGTACTGATCCTGATGTTCTTTATGGGAGTACGCGATGCTATTTTCATTGGTCTATCGGTGCCCCTGTCGGCTTTGGTGGCCTTTGTCTGTATGCCCGTGGTGGGGCCTATCGTTGGCACTACCTTCACGTTGAATACCATCGTGTTATTTGCCTTCCTGCTGGGTCTGGGAATTGTGGTGGATGATGCCATTGTGGTGATTGAAAACACGCACCGGCTCTTCAACCTGCACAAAGACTGGGACATCAAAAAAGCAGTAAAAGCCGCAGCTGGCGAGGTATTTATTCCGGTATTATCGGGAACGCTGACGACTATCGCTCCCTTCTTTCCGCTCTTGTTCTGGCCGGGTATTGTGGGCGAATTCATGAAATTCCTGCCCCTAACGCTGATTCTAACCTTGTTTGCTTCGCTATTTGTCGCTTATGTCATGAATCCAGTGTTTGCCGTAACGTTCATGCAGCGCCATGATGAGGAACACCACGAGGAGGTTGATACCAGCTTCAAGACCATTCAGCGCCCAATAATTATTATGGCCGCTATGGCTGGTGTGGGATACATTATTGACCGGGGGATCGGCAACTTGTTTGTATTCTTTATCATCTTGTACGTATTCAATCATTATGTCCTGACACCACGCATCATCATACCCTTTCAGGAGCGGTTGTTACCAAAGTTAAAAAACGGGTATCGTAAACTGATTTCGTGGCTATTGCAAGGCTGGCGGCCAGCTGGAGCTATCATTTCCATGTTTGCTTTGCTGATCGTTACCTTTGTTCTAATGGGCATCGTCCAGCCAAAAGTGATTTTCTTCCCCAGCGGTGATCCAGATTACATTTATGTCTACAATGTAATGCCTGTTGGAACGGATTCACGGGTGACGGACTCGGTTACTAAAGTCATTGAGCGGCGGGTGTTCAACGTGCTGGAAAAGAATAAAGCCGCTCACATTGTTAATTCTGTGATTGCCAATGTGGGTAAAAATGCCGGTGATCCAACTAATCCCGACCGTTCAGCAACGCCGCACAAATCGAAAGTAACGGTAGCCTTCATCAAAAACGAAGCGCGAGGTGGCATCTCCACAGAAGACATCCTGAACAAAGTTCGGGGAGCCATGCAGGGAATCCCAGGTACTGAAATTTCGGTCGAGCGGGAGCAAAATGGTCCCCCAACGGGAAAACCCATCTCCATCGAAATTGCGGGTGATGACTTCAAAATGTTATCGAACCTGGAGAAAGAAGTGCGGCAGATGATTACGAAAGCAGGTATTGAAGGAATCGACCAGCTAAAGTCAGACCTGATTACCAACAAGCCAGAAATTATCATCAATGTGGACCGCGACAAAGCGCAGCGCGAAGGGATTTCGACGGGCCAGGTAGCGCAGGCCATTCGGGCCGCGTTGTTTGGGTTGGAAGTATCGAAGTTTCGGGACGAAAAAGACGAATACCCGATCATGGTTCGCCTGAAACAAGACGACCGGAGCCAAATCGAACGGCTATTGAGTATGAATGTGGTCTACCGGGATATGAACGCAGGCGGGCTGCTGCGTCAAGTACCGCTAACATCCGTAGCCAATATTAGCTACTCAACTACCTTTAGCCAGATCAACCGGAAAAACCAGGAGCGCCTGATTACACTAGGTTCAGACGTAATTCCGGGTTACAATGCTAACCAGATTGTGGCTCAGATTCAGCAATTGGTTGATCAGATGGAAGTTCCGAATGGCTATACCGTCCGCATGGGTGGTGAGCAGGAAGACCAGCAGGAGTCCATGAGTTTCCTTGGTGGTGCGTTCGGGCTGGCTCTGTTGCTAATCTATCTGATTCTGGCCACTCAGTTTAACTCCGTCGTGAAGCCAATTATTATTTTCGTGACGATTATTCTGTCCCTGATTGGCGTGTTGTTGGGTTTCATGGCTTTCGGCAAAACCTTCTCGGTCATTATGTCCGGGGTTGGGATTATTGCCCTGGCCGGTATTGTGGTGAAAAATGGAATCCTGCTGATTGAATTTATCGACGAATTGCGCGATCGGGGAATGCCGTTGCGGGAGGCCATTATTGAAGGAGGAGGTATTCGGTTAACGCCCGTTTTACTAACGGCTTCGGCAGCCGTGCTTGGTCTGATTCCCTTGGCCATTGGCTTAACGGTTGACTTTGTCGGACTGTTCCAAAATTTTGATCCGCATATTGTCATTGGTGGCGATAGCGCCGTATTCTGGAATATTCTGGCCTGGACCATTATTTTTGGTTTAACTTTTTCAACCGTTCTAACGCTGATTGCGGTTCCTTGTATGTATTGGATCAATGAGCGAATCCGAATTAAATATTTCGGAAAAAAAGACATCGTTGAAGAAAGGCCGGAACCTGAGTTTATAAACGAATAAGAGTTTTAACTAAGCGTAAACCTAAACCCATTCCTTGACGTTAAGCAACAAGCTACCGTCAGGCAGTGGGTTTTATTTTTGATTATGAATCGACTAGTAGTAATTGTATTTGTATCAGCCGTTATGCTGCTGATTGACTGGTATGTCTTTCAAGCGGTAAAAACGGTGACGAATGCGTCTTCGGAAGGCACCAGACGGGCGGCCACGATTGTTTATTGGAGCTTTACCGGCCTTATTTTGCTGCTGTATCTTATTATGCAGTTTAGCCCACCAGATGCATTCGGACGCGTAACGCGCAATTTTATGTATTCCGTTATTGCCATTCCGTACCTCTGTAAAGTGTTTCCTGTTCTGTTTTTGCTGATTGACGACTTGGGCCGCCTGGGGCGCTGGGTGGTTTCGCTGGTTCATCGCCCGGATGTTCGGGCCGCCGTGGACCAAACGACGCAGGAAACCATTCCAGTAACGGATGCGATTACCCGGTCCGAGTTTCTGTCGAAAGCGGCCCTGGTGGCTGGTGCTGTTCCCTTGGTAGGCTTTACGTATGGAATTGTTTCGGGAGCGCACGATTACCGGATTCGGCGGGTAAAACTTGCGCTGAAAAACCTGCCGTCTGGTTTCGATGGGATGCGGATTGCGCAATTGTCCGATATTCATTCCGGTAGTTTTTTCAACAAAACGGCGGTGAAAGGAGGGATTGAGATGTTGCTTCGTGAAAAGCCGGATATGGTATTTTTTACAGGTGATCTGGTAAACAACACGGCGGATGAAGTGACTGATTACCTCCCTATTTTCGACAAAGTAAAAGCACCACTGGGCGTTTATTCGACGCTGGGAAACCACGATTATGGCGACTACGTTGCCTGGGAAAGCAATGACGCGAAGCGCCGAAATTTGCAACGGCTCATGGTGGCTCACAAGCAAATGGGTTGGAACCTGATGATGGATGAAAACCGGATTTTTGAACAAAATGGAGATAAAATCGCTTTAATCGGTATTCAAAATTGGGGTTCGGGCCGGTGGCCAAAATATGGTGATCTGGCAAAAGCGTACCGTGGTACAGAGGAATATCCAGTCAAGTTGTTGCTTTCGCACGATCCCAGCCATTGGGATGCGCAGGTTCGTCAGCAGTTTCCAGACATTGATGCCATGTTTGCCGGCCATACCCACGGCATGCAATTTGGGGTAGAAGTGGGTGATTTCAAGTGGAGCCCCTCTCAATACGTCTACAAACAATGGGCAGGTTTATACCAGGAAAACAATCAATACTTGTACGTCAACCGCGGCTATGGATACCTAGGCTATCCTGGACGGCTTGGAATTTTCCCGGAGATAACCCTAATTGAATTAAAAAAAGCCTGACAATCAACCTGTTTACACTCATATTATGAAAGCACTCTTTATTTTCGTTGGATCGCTGTTTCTATCGCTGATTGCTCCTAAAAAGCCAGAGGATAAGGTATTACCACTGACCTCGGATGGTGTTCCCCTCTGTTATACTTCTACTTCGCACGATATGGCTGCCTTAGCTGCTGACCCTGCCTTTCAAAAATTACACAGGGAGCCGATTGCCTTCATGTATACCAGCGCCGCTGGTGAGATGGTGAAGTTTGCCGCTCCGGATGGAAAAGAAGCGAACGGATTCCTGCTAAAGTCTAAAACAGCTTCAGATAAATGGCTACTGGTTTATCAGGAGTGGTGGGGCTTGAACGATTATGTTAAGCAGGAAGCCGAAAAATACTACAACGACCTAAAAGACGTGAATGTGCTGGCCATTGACATGTATGATGGTCAGGTAGCAACCAAACGGGAGGAAGCCGCTCAATTGGTACAATCTGTCAAAAAAGAGCGTTTAGGCGCCATTATGCAGGCTGCCATTACTTACGCGGGTCCAAAGGCAAAAATTGCGAGTGTCGGCTGGTGTTTTGGCGGTGGCTTGTCCCTGCAATCAGCTTTGTTAGCAGGCAATCAAGCCGTCGGCTGTGTGATGTACTACGGCCAGCCAGAAAAAAATCCAGAGCGTTTAAAAACACTAAATACAGACGTGCTGGGTATTTTCGGAATCCGTGACAAAGGCATTCCACCGGCTAGTGTTTCAGAGTTTGAGAAGACAATGAAAGAAGTTGGTAAAGTAGCTACCATCAAAATGTATGATGCCGATCATGCGTTTGCTAACCCAAGTAATCCGGGGTTTGACAAAGCCGCAACTGAAGATGCTTATCAATTGACGCAGACCTATTTGAAAGAACGGTTCAATAAGTAAACGCTCCCCCAGACTAACAATAGGAAGCTCCGGCATTAGCTGGAGCTTTTTTGATTCTAAACGATTTTTGGCGTTTCAACGTTAAACTATTATAAACTAACAGAGTCTAAGGAGAAACAGCTTGTTGACTTAGAAACAGACTCTTTTACGATTATGAAAACACGTCGTTTAGTTTCACTATTGTCGGCTCTGATTATTGGAATCATGCTGACAAGTTGTGCGCCAACGGGAGTACGTGTTGGCCCCGACTACAGATATGGACCTGGTTACGGCTACTATGGGCCGAGGTATTACCGCCCTGCCCGACCAGTGATTGTAACGCCTCCGCCGAGGGTTGTTTATCGGAATAAGCGCTATTACCGAACGCCACCGCCGCGTTACCGTTATAACCGCCAGCCGAATTACACCTATCGGAACAGCCGACCTTATTCAGGCTCAAGAGGACCACGTTAATTTATTTTAAATCAAGATTAAATAGCATACCGGTACAAACGTGCCGGTATTTTTTGTTCCATGATGGTTCATCGGTTTTTGCGTAAATTTGTCGATAAACATTTCGATAATGCGTACTCACCGTTCTACTTACTTAGTAATTTTACTTGTTACTCTTTTTTCTTCTTCTCTTTTTGCCCAAAACCGTCAACTGAAAATTCGGTTGCGGGATGCCAATCAGGACGCCGTAATTGGCGCTAATCTCCAGCTAACCGACCGGACCGATACAACCCGCCGTCTGTATGCCAGTAGCGATACGGCTGGCCTGGCTTCGTTTCAAATCCAGACAGGAAAGGCGTATCGATTGCAGGTTACCTCGGTGGGTTATAAACCACTGCGCCGGGAAATTCCGGCTTCAATCGGACAAGGCGTATTAACCCTGATGATGGCGCAGGATAACATTACCCTTCAAGCCGTATCGGTAACGGCGGCCAGACCGCTGGTGCGGCAGGAAGACGACAAAACCATTGTTGATCCGGAACCGATTGCCAGCACGAGTACCAGCGCTTACGAACTGCTGGAAAAAACACCCGGGCTTTTTCTGGATCCTGATGGCAACGTTTATCTCAGCAGCACCAGTCCAGCTACCATCTATATCAACGGGCGAGAGCAAAAAATGAGCGCGGCAGATATGGCTTCCCTCCTGAGAAGTCTGCCACCAAACAGCATTGCCCGAATGGAAGTGATGCGTACGCCTTCAGCGCGTTATGACGCTAGCGGAAGTGGGGGAATAGTCAATATCATCCTGCGGAAAGGCGTTAAAATAGGTCTGACTGGTTCGGCCAACGCCGGTTTTAATCAGGGAAAACTGGGCAATCAGTTTGTGGGGATTAACATTAACAATGGCCAGGATAACCGGACCTCTTACCTGAACGTAAATTATACACGGCGTAATTCTTATGAGCAGGTGCAGAGCCAGCGACAGTTTGCGCCGGATTCTGTTCTGGGTCAGGATGCTTATACCACATATCCGGCTCATGTATTGTATGCGGGTTACGGACTGGGGTTCGATTTGTCCCGCAAATGGGAATTGAATTTTGATGGACGTTTGTCATGGACTGGTGCTGAAACAGAGTCGGAAAACGACAACCAGATTAGTCAGATCAGTGCTGGCCGCTTGCTGTCTGACAACCGAAATTTTGTAAACACGCACAATCGGGTTTGGTCAATTAGTCAGGGAGTTACGACAAAATACAAATTAGATACCTTGGGTTCCGAGGTTACGACGGATGTTTCCTATAACTTCATTGGTAATCAAAGCACGCAGGATTTTTCCACGCGTTATTTATTGCCCGAGCGTCCGGGTATCACGGGCGACGGTACGTTTGATAACCAGCGTCATCTTTTCGCTGCGCAGGCCGATTTGAAATACAAGCTAAGTACTACGCTCACCTTCGAATCGGGGGCAAAAACAACGATTCAGCGTTTCACAAATCGAACGAATTATTTTAACCAGGTCAACAACAACCGTTTGCCCGACCAGTTTCGGACCAATTCGTTTGATTATCGGGAGAATATTAATGCGGCTTACGCGCAGCTCTCAAAGACGTTTGGGCAATTTATTTTGAAAGGTGGTCTGCGGCTCGAAAACACAAATATGTACGGCCAGCAGCGGGTTCCAGCCGACACGTCGTTTAAGATCAATCGCACGGATTTATTCCCGTATGTATACCTAAGCCGCCGGGTAGCTAAAATCGCCGGGTATGAACTGCGGAGTTATTTAGTATACCGACGCTCGATTACACGTCCGGCTTACGACTACCTAAACCCGGGTGCCCGTTACATTGATCAGTATTTATACGAAACGGGTAATCCAGCGTTGCGACCTCAGTTTACCGATAATTACGAGGTAAATATCAGCGTGGAAGATCGGCCGCTTTTTGCCGTTGGACGCAACCATACCCGCGACATTTTCACGAATGTTGTTTATCAAGACCCCGGTAACCGCAGCATCGCCTACCGGACCTACGACAATCTTGGCTCAAACCGAGAAACGTATTTCCGAATTTTGGGCGCTATTCCCCCCGTTAATCGTTACTTTTTTGTGGTGGGTGCGCAGTACAATCACAACGAGTACACCGGTTTTTACGAAAATCGTCCGCTGAATTTTAGCCGGGGAAGCTGGTCATTTTTTACCTTCCATTCGTTGAAAATAGACCGCCGATCCACCTTTACGCTAAATGGATTTATTCGCACCAAGGGACAGCTTCAGTTTTATGAGCTAAGCAATTTTGGCTCGCTGAACATGAGCCTGAACCGGAAATTTTTAAGCGATAAGCTGATGGTCACCCTAACGGCGAACGATATTTTATTTACAAATTACTATCGGTTCACGCTTCAGCAGGGCACCGTAGCTGCCACCGGGCTGCGTCGCAATGACACGCGCCGGTTTGGAATGACGCTGCGTTATAATTTTGGTCTTCGTAAAAAAGAGGAGCGGGTTAATATGTTTAACGTCGAAGCGCCGACTCAGTAACAAACAGCAAATTTTGCGTTAATTAGGTAAGGCCACTTAGGAGAAAACACGTATTTAATTCTAAATCAGAGAAGAAAGTAGCGTATCTTTCGTTATAGAAGGATACTAAGGTTGTTAAGGTCGTTCGTCATGAAGAAACTAGGAATAGGTATCATTACAGCTGTGCTGTTGCTGCCAGTTGACATAACGGTTGAGGCTAGCCCCGCGAAATCAACAGAATTCAGCGTTGTTGACGCTTCTTCCATTGGCAAAAAGCGGAAGGGATACCGCAAAAAGAAAGGATTTATGTGGGGATTGTTTCGGAAGAAAAGCGGCTGTGGTTGCCCTAATCATTGATCCCTGAATCTTATAAGTAGGACAGAAGCCGGCACTGACCGGCTTTTGGGTTAAATATGGGTTAATAAATTGTAAAAATCTGTTATTCAGGCAGAAATTTTGTAAATTTGCACGCTTATTTTTCAGAGTTGATCTTATTTCAATCAACATAATTACAAAAATTATCTAAAAAAATACAGTAGTTGTACTATTAAAAGCGAGTAATGATCTGAGAAGCTTAGTACAACACAATGAATTTGTATGCAATCTATTCGCAACATAGCTATTATAGCACACGTTGACCACGGTAAAACAACACTGGTTGACAAAATTATTCACGCTTCGAAGATCTTCCGGGACAACCAGGAGTTTGGCGACCTGATTCTGGACAACAACGACCTGGAGCGGGAACGGGGAATTACAATCGTCTCAAAGAACGTTTCTGTACGTTACAAAGACGTGAAAATCAACATTATTGATACACCAGGTCACTCCGATTTTGGCGGTGAAGTTGAGCGTGTATTGAAAATGGCTGACGGTGTTTGTCTGCTGGTTGATGCTTTTGAAGGCCCGATGCCTCAGACACGTTTTGTGTTGAGCAAGGCACTACAACTAGGCCTGAAGCCTGTTGTCATTGTTAACAAAGTGGACAAAGAAAACTGTCGTCCAGAAGAAGTTCAGGAGCAAGTTTTTGACCTGATGTTCAACCTGGGTGCAACAGAAGACCAGCTTGATTTTGTGACCGTTTATGGTTCATCGAAACAAGGCTGGATGGGGCCGGATTGGAGAACACCAACCGACAACATTACTTTCCTACTGGATACCATCATTGAAAATATTCCGGCGGCCCCGGTAAATGAAGGTAATCCACAAATGCAGATTACCTCCCTCGATTATTCTGCCTTCGTAGGTCGGATTGCCATCGGACGGGTGCATCGCGGAACCTTGCGTGAAGGTGCTAACATGGCGTTGGTGCAAGCTGACGGAGTTATTAAAAAAGTACGGATTAAAGAACTTCAGATATTTGAAGGCCTAGGTAAACAAAAGGTTACTGAGGTATCATCCGGCGAGATTTGCGCGGTAACTGGTTTGGAGAACTTCGAAATTGGTGATACGCTGACAGACGCCGAAAATCCGGAGGCTTTGACGCGTATTGCAGTTGATGAGCCAACCATGAACATGTTGTTCACCATCAACAACTCGCCTTTCTTTGGTAAGGAAGGAAAGTTTGTGACATCACGTCACTTGCGTGAGCGCTTGTATAAAGAAACAGAGAAAAACCTGGCACTGCGGGTTGAAAATACAGATAGCGAAGACCGGTTCCTGGTATTTGGCCGCGGAATTCTTCACCTGTCGGTATTGATTGAAACCATGCGCCGGGAAGGATATGAATTGCAGGTTGGTCAGCCGCAGGTATTGTTCAAGCAGGATGAAAACGGCAACCGTCTGGAACCGATTGAAACCCTGGTTGTTGACGTACCGGAAGCAACGGCTGGAAAAGTGATCGAGTTGGCTACGCAGCGCAAAGGCGAGCTTTTGATCATGGAACCGAAAGGCGACTTGCAGCACTTGGAGTTTGAAATTCCTTCGCGTGGTCTGATCGGTTTACGGTCAAACGTGTTGACTGCAACTTTCGGGGAGGCCGTAATGAGCCACCGCGTTAAGGATTACCAGGCGTATAAAGGACCAATTCCTGAGCGGATCAACGGTTCGCTAATCTCGATGAACAGCGGCGCGGCAACAGCTTACGCTATCGATAAATTGCAGGATCGTGGTTCATTCTTTGTTGAGCCAGGTGATGACATTTATACGGGTCAGGTTATTGGCGAGCACAACCGTCAAAACGACATCGTGGTGAACCTGCAAACTGCCAAGCAGTTGACAAACATGCGGGCATCGGGTTCAGATACCAACGTGAAAATTGCGCCAAAGATCACTTTCTCACTGGAAGAATCGATGGAATACATCCAGAAGGATGAATACCTGGAAGTAACGCCAAAATCGATCCGGATTCGTAAGATTTATCTGGATGAAAACGAGCGGAAACGCAACCAGAGCAAATTTGTAATGGCCTAACAAAAAAGCCCCGGTACTACCGGGGCTTTTTTGTTAAAAACTAATTCCCATCCGAAGCGCAATCCGGTTGTAAACGCGAGTCTCTTCCTTGGCTATTTCATTAAAAAAAAGAGGCTTTTCGGCAGAGGCTTCCTGCCGTTTGTAGCTAAGCGACAGGATAAAATTCGCATTTTGTGGTCTGCCAATGCGGAAGCCAATTCCCGGCGAAATCACCCAGCCGCCCTTCGTTTCATAGCCCGTCGGATCTTCGTTAAGCCAGGTGACGCTGTAACCCGTGTCCAGGCTAGTGAAAACCCGGAGATTCTTTTGGTTGGGCCGAGCCAAATCGTAACGCACGCCAGCACACAGCGGTAGAAGCAAGGCCGAGTTATACCAGTCAGCGCCCACGGTTGCGCCCACGGCTAGCTTAGGACGAAGTTGTACCCCATTGAAAGTTTGACCAGTAATGTTATGTCGCTTGGCTACTGATTCCGAAGTAGACCCGCCATAGCGGACTTGCCCAAACAAAACGCCCGCTTCAGTCATGTTGGTGTAACTGGGCTTGAAGGAAGATTGGGCGAAGGCCGACGACAGCAAAAGCAGCCAGATCAAAAAAGTTAGCGGTATGGTGATGCGTTGATAACAAAGCACCAGATCAAGCACTTGTTTCGATGATTTCATATGTTCTGCCAGGGACGAGTTACCGGAATTTTGCTTATCTGCCGTAGTTTACTTGGATTGCTAGCGTCGAACTGGTAAAGTCCATCCCGGCCAATCATCATCAGCGTTTTGCCCAGCGGAATCACGTCAAAAGCATCCATACCTTCCAGATGCATGAGTTGCTTGACGTCCATCGTATTGCTCACGTCCAGCGATTTTAACCCATAATGTCCTTCGCAAATGAATAGATTCGGGAAATTAACGCCAAGTCCATGTGGGTTCTTCATGGGATAGCTTTTCAGCAGGCGAGGGCTATAGAGGTTGGAAATATCAACCACATCCAACTGATTCTGAAAGCCTGCGCATGTATTACCCGACCGAAGTGTGACGTAAGCAATGTTATCATTGACCACCACCGGATCGCAAACCCGCGCGTGCTGGAAGGTGGACATATGGACCGGCTTTTCTGGGTTAGAATTATCGAGAATTTGCATACCCGTCTGCGAGCCAATGAAAAGCTTATCTTTATACGGGAAAACCGTTTCAATACCCCAGCCCAGTGTAATTTTGTTACCTATCACCGGATTCGCGGCGTTCCGAATGTCAAACAACTGCATGTTGCTTTGACTAACGGTATACAGGTAATTGTCGTATAAGGCGAAGCGCGCCATCGAGCCGCCAACACCACTGGAATTTGGAGCGGGTGAAGCACTATTGAAGGCGCGGCTATCGGAAAGCAGAGTACCGCCCCACCACCAGCCGTTATTAGCGGGCTGCGCATTATCACAGTTGGTAGCTATTGTTTCAGTTACATAATCAACGCGCTGATCGTTGATGCGATTTGAGTTAGCGTCAAAGCTCCAGCTAGCTCCGTCAAAAACACCATTTGGGAAGACATTTTGCACGCGATTGACCGGTTTGATTGAGGCAGGATTGGAGATGTCAAAAGCGAGCAAATCCATGTAGCTATCTGCATAAAGAATATTATTGCGAACCGCCATATCCCCATTTCCCGGAATACGCAAAAAAGTCAGTGTCCGTGGGTTCTCAGGATTCCGATTATCAATTACATGAATACCTTCTTTCAGCTCATTGATAAATAGATAACCGTCTTTAGTGTAGATTTTTCCGGGCATCTGCAAAGCTCGGGCATCTTCTTGTTGCACGCCTTCACGAATCTGGGCAGCCGTGAAAGTTTGTGCTGTAAACCGACGAAAGGTTCGGGTTTCACGGCAATTATCGGTGCAGGCTAATGCCAGACACACCAGCAGGGTCAAAAGAGGTAAAAGTTTAAGCTTCATAAGAGAGTTAGAAATTAGTTCTGACTCTCATGACCTAGCTGATTGTGAAAGGGTTGGAATTTAAATAGATTAAATTGTTAAAATCGAATAAGGAGAGGTCTAAAAAAAATGATTCGGAGCAACTGCCCCGAATCATTCGCAGTTGCACAATGAATCAGTGATCAAATAATTGTTGGTTATTAAGGTGCCGAGGAGATGGTGTGGTAAACCTCGGCTATATCGATATTCAGGTTGTATTATTTCGTTCTTTCGTAAGTTAGTACGCCAGGTTGTTCGCCTCCGTAAAAAAGTTTCAGGCGGTTTTGGTTCGTTAGTTCAAAGCGGTTAACCGCTTTCAGGTTATTGAAATAAGCCGTTTCAAACTGCATGGCTTCTGGTGGCCCAGCCATTTTAGTAGCGCCAATAACTCCAACACTGGCCTGCCCTTGATTTGGATTACCCGTCTCTGAAAGATGAGCGAACGTACCTTTCGAAAAATAGGAGTTAACGGACGAACGGCCATTCAGTTGGTAAGCCAGTACCTCAGGAATAGTAACCACCGTAGAGTCTGTGGTTAATTGTAAGGTTACCGTATAGGCAGACGAGGGGCCAACCAACTTCCACTTTCCGGCTAATTTACTCGCGTCTGACGGAATTACTGCTTCTTCATTCCGCTCGCAACCAGAATAAGACATTAAGATTCCGGCTATCAATAAAACGAAATAGGCTCTTATCATTTTGATTCTGGATTGACGATTTTACCCATAAATAAGACAGCACCCGTTTGTTTTTCGGTAATCGCAATGACAAATGGACGGTCGCAGAAATAGCTGGCCGGAGCGGAAGTTACGCCAACACCAATGCCCGTCACGGCGGCCGCTTCAGTGCCTTTTTCATCGACGGCTACGAAAGTGTTTTGTTTCACTGAAGTAACCGTCAAGCCTTTTTTGGTGCTAATTTTGGAGAAATCAGCCAGATCAGTAAAGGCCGTTGGCATTCCTAATTTTGACAGAACGCCGTTTAAATTTCCTTCATACTCGAGGGTGAATTTCGGCAAGCCAATCATCATCGATCCAGCGGTCATGTCGTTCTGTAACTGATTCCACTCATTGGCACTTAATGATTTAATAAGCGCGTCGGCAGAGGAGGTTTCTTTGGGCAACATAACGGTCATGCTGTAAGTACCGTCGCCATAAGGAAGCTCAAACGCTGTGTAATTTGGACGGAAAGCTCGTCGGAGTTCGCGGTTAAGCTGCATCATCCGCACGGTTTTCTGCCCACCGTCAACTAGCTCAAACGGTCTATCCTGTGTCTGCTCTGCATTAAATTGGTATTTCCAGTCGCCTTTGAAGTAAAGCGCATTGAGCAGAAACAGGACTTCGTTTGGCTGAATCTGATTGACTATCTTCTTGATTTTACCGTTGGTATTATCACTGGCCCACTGATTGATTTTTCCAACTGTAGCCTGATTGGTAAAGTCTTCCGCAGCAACGCGGGCTTTGAAATAATCGGTGGTGCTGGTCAAGAATCCAGCTTCAGACGCAAAATTATTGTCGTGAAAAATAGCGTTCGCTAGTGTTGTTGTTACTTTCGGATCAGCATTGGGCAATCCTTCAAGAAGTTGCTGCCAAATCTGGTTGGCTTCGGTCAGAGAAACATCGTCCAGTTTCAAAACTTTTTTGATTTCTTCCGCCGTAGTGCCATTAGCACCATTGAGCAGCATCCCCAAAGCCATGTGCATGCTTAAAGGCGAAACAAAAATATTTTCGTTGGCCCGTTGCGCTGCGTTGACTTCTTTCAGAAAATTAAATGAGAAATCATTGGTTTTGGTAGCAAACTGCCGGGCTCCTGCGGTAGGCTGGAAAGTGCCTTGTTCTGGTGTTAGCGCGTTATCACGCTGGCAACTGGAAACCGTTAGCGCCAGCGTCAATGCGGGTATGGCAAGCGTTGTGACTATGGATGTTATGGATTTCATGAGTATTTATGTCTACGAGTAAATGAAAACAAGTGGCGAACACCCACCATCGACACGTCCGGATTAGCCGATGAGTTCGTGCCAATACTAAAGAGACCCAAGAAGAAAAGAAGAGGTTGGAAGCGACCGCAAAATTTTTGAAAGATTAGCCGAAATTTCGGCTAATCTTTCAAAAATGGTAGTTAAGCCCGAAGCCAACGCCCATCGCTTGTGGGCGCGTTTGTACCTGTGCTTCAGGACGCGTGCCTGATTGAAGGGCTCGCTGGAAGGAACCCGTTAACGAACCAGACCAATGATTTGTAGGGCGATAATTTACCCGAAGGCCAGCCGTTCCCGACAGAATTACCGGGCGATAGATGTTATCATCGGACGTTATTTCATAAGAGCCTACCGTATTTTGTAGAAAGACGTTAGCCAATGCGCCACCCAAAACGGAATAACTTAGCTTAGCATCGGGGTTGATGTTAAACCCGGCTTGAAGCGGAATCTGGAGAAAGCGGTAGTTATTCTGTACGGATGCTTTTTCATCCGACGTGGCGGCGGCAAAGATTGGATCGTTGGTTAAGCTGCTGGGTGCAAAATTGCTCTTGTCACTATAGGCAGGAGACGCGCTATTCCGAAGGGCGTTCTCCAATAAATTATTAGGAGAACTAGTACTTAATGCCGTAAAAACAACCGCGTTGCTTTGGGCCACCGAGCGTCCCTGCAAGTAATTCACTCCTGTTTCCACCGACCAGTGCTTCGATAGTTTCATCCCCGTATTCAGTTGAAGCGATGTTGACCACTGCGCATGATTTTGCAGTTCGGGTGACTGAACAGCCCGATTTGCCGAAAATGTTTGTGAGGCCGAGTACAAAGGAGCCAAGCCATTGGTCCGAACCGACGTCGCTGGGTTAAACGACATAGGCATGTAAGCAATAGCCGTCCAATAGTCTTTTTTCGAGGACTTTTTCGGTGATTCCGGCTCAATCACTAAATCCGGCGCGCGGTACCAGATAATACGGTTAACGCCCCGCATGGTTTTCAGGGAAAACTGCTTGCTTTCGAGTAACTCGTAGGAAGCCGAAGCCAGCGCTTTATTATCTGCTAATGCTTCTGAAACTAACTTTTTTTCTGCGTCTGTACTGGATGGCGGAGTCGTTGATGAATTTAAATCTTGATCGGTACGAGCTTGAACAGCTACGTTTTCTGTACTGGACGTCAAGCCTTGTTGCGCCTTAACCCGCCGTGCTGAAGCTGCTTTTTCAGACGCGGCTTGCTGGTAAGCCAGGGCATTGTCGGTTGCTGGTAAAGCCTTGGTTACTTTTTGCAGTACGTCTGGTGCCAATTCCTGGGCGCGGTTGGCCTCATTTCGCGTACGGCTCAAATTACGTGCATTGCGTGTAGGCTCCGTAGCGGCAATTCTGTCTAAAGGCCGTGCCATGTGATCGGCATTTGGATCATTGATTTTTTCTGGAGTTGATGACGTGTTGGGAACCGCTGACGAGAAAGCCT
Source organism: Tellurirhabdus bombi (assembly GCF_021484805.1). Classification (NCBI taxonomy): domain Bacteria; kingdom Pseudomonadati; phylum Bacteroidota; class Cytophagia; order Cytophagales; family Spirosomataceae; genus Larkinella; species Larkinella bombi. The sequence continues at coordinate 1,520,167 of NZ_CP090557.1, forward strand.
CTGGCTGGTTGCTTTGAGCAGGCTGCTGGATGGCAACGGGCTGTTCCATACCCGGGTGCTTGGCCGAGTTGAAGGCCCACCAGCCCACCAATAGCAAAGCCACGGCTGCCGCTGCCCCGTATAAAAAGGGGCGGTAGCTTGTCCAGAAAGGAATCACCACCGTTTTGCTCTCCTCTTCGTCAAGACGGCGTTCAATAGCATCCCACAGCCCACTGGGCGGGGTGTCGTCTGCATCCTGGAAGGCGTTGCGCCATTCCTGACCAGACCATTGGTTATCAGACATATTTTCTTCAGACTGACTCATTTCTAAATCGGAGTTCGTTCTGAATTTTTTGTTGTAGCAGCACCCGGGCACGGGAATACTGCGACTTCGATGTACCTTCAGAAATATCTAACAAATCAGCAATTTCGGGATGCGTGTATCCTTCAATAGCATACAAATTGAATACGGTCTGACAACCGGTCGGTAATTCCTGCACCAACCGCAACAATTGCTGGTAGTGCAGACCGGCCAAGCTGTCTTCCGCCTGTGGTAGTGCATAAGCCACTTCCTCCACATCGGTTTGGTTTTGCCAGGGCTTATTTTTACGGATATGTTTTAGAGCAGTATTAATTACGATGCGCTTCAGCCAGGCTTCCAGTGGGCACTCAAACCGAAAGGAGTCAATATGCTGAAAGGCCTTTACAAAGGAATCTTGCAGGACATCTTCAGCATCGTCGCGGTTTTTGGTGTAGCGTTGACTAACGGCAAAGAGCTTCCCGGCGAACAACTCATAGAGTTTTCGCTGTGCTGCACGGTCTTTCTTTTTGCACCCGTCTACTAACGATCGTTCATCCAACATACCGGTTCAGACTAAAGACCCCACTGGTATAAAGACAGTTGTAAAGCAGTTGAAAAATTTTCTATTGCTCGCCCAGACGATTTACGTCAAGACCACCGAATGTACCGGAACTCATCAGCAAATACACCGATGGAGCGGCTGTGCTCTGGCTCTCCAGAAAAGTTTGCAGGCTGGCGGTGTCCGTGAAAATCTGTAGATCCGGGCGGTCAAAAGCAGTGATAATTTCCTGTGGGCTGATAGGTTCCATGCGTTTCATCTCGAGCGTATGGGGACTATAGAAAACAACGGCTACATCGGCCTGGTCCAGCTTATCACGGTATTGGCCGAGAAAATTTTTGTTCAAACTACTAAACGTGTGCAATTCAACGCAGGCGATTAGTTTTCGGTTTGGGAACTGCTGGCGAACTGCCGCCGTGGTTGCACCGACTTTTGAAGGGGCATGGGCGAAATCACGGTAAATGGTTTTCTGGTCGTTCGAAGTGACGAGTTCAAGGCGGCGGGCAGCGCCTTTAAAGCTTTGAATGGCTTCGTAAAACATCTCTTCGGTGATGCCCAGGCGATCGCAGACGGCCAGCGCACCCGCAATGTTTTTCATGTTGTGCTCCCCAAAAATCTGCACGGGTACATCGCCCGCTGATTTTGTTTTCAGCCAGGTTTGCCCGTTCGAAATTCGGTAAGAGTGCACGTCGTAGGGTTGACGCGTAACGTCCTCGCGTTCTTTGAGGGCAATCACATCCAGCATATCATCCGTATCATCGAACACAATAGCGCCGGCTTTGGGGAGCGAATCGGCTAGTAATTCAAACTGATGTACATACGAATCGTAAGTCGGGTAGATATTCACGTGATCCCAGGCAATTCCGCTAATGAGGGCAATATGCGGCTGGAAAAACAAAAACTTTGGTCGCGTATCCAGGGGCGAGGCGCCGTATTCATCCCCTTCGGCAATCAGGAGCGGCGCATCAGCGGTTAGTTTAACCATCGTATCAAAGCCTTCTATCTGCGCGCCAACCAGATAGTCAAAGTTTCGTTTGTGGTAGTTCAGTACGTGCAGAAGGATAGACGTAATGGTGGTTTTGCCGTGGCTGCCCGCAATAACTACCCGCTGTTTGTGCTTGCTTTGTTCGTAAATAAATTCGGGATAGGAGTAAACGGCCAAGCCCAACTCCTGCGCTTTCAGTAGTTCCGGGTTATCCTTACGGGCGTGCATCCCCAGGATAACAGCATCCAATCCCGTATGAATATTGGCCGGATTCCAACCCATTTCCGCCGGAAGCAGTCCCTGTTTTTGCAAGCGCGTGCGCGAAGGCTCGTAGATTTCGTCGTCGGAACCCGTTACCTTATGCCCTTGCTGTTGAAGAGCAATAGCCAAATTGTGCATGACGCTACCGCCAATGGAAATGAAATGGAGAGACAGACTTTTCATGGAAAAATGAATAGGAAGTACTTTATCTTCCAAAATTATAGGTTCTTTTGGTTTGATTAATATTTAATGTCCAATGCGACAATTTCTGCGCTACCTGCGTGAACACTGGAAAGCCGATTTTCGTCCTGATCTTTACGCTACGCTTGGCCTTTTTCTGGCCGCCAGTATTAGTTTAAACTACTATTATGATATTGAAGACAGCCATATCGACCTATATGTTTCGGCGCCGCTGAAACGAATGAGTCTTTATTTTCTGCTGTATGCGTTCGCTTATTATGGCAGCGCTGCCATCTGGATTTATTTCAACCGCCAAGGCCATATCCTGCGAAAACCGGCTTTTTGGCTGTTTAGCGGGTTTGGCCTGGTGGTGTTTGCCATCTATGCGGGCTTTTATGGATTCGATGCCTGGAGCGCTGCCGTCTTTGGTGGACAAATTTATGTATACGCCTTCTATCTGTTTAGAAACCTGCATTCGCTCCTGACCGTTGTGCTGCCTTTGTTTTTATTCTATAAACTAGTACCTCAGCCTTCGAGTGCGTTTTACGGCTTAAAACCCAAGTGGGAGGGACTGAAAATTTACGGTTGGTTGTTGCTCCTGATGGTACCAATTATTACCTACGCTTCGTTTCAGCCTTCTTTCCTGGCGAGCTACCCATCCTACGAGGATACAAACGCCAACGAATTTTTCGGGGTGCCAGAGTGGGTAACAGCGGTAGTCTATGAATTAGCTTACGGTTGGGACTTCATTCCAACCGAACTCATGTTTCGGGGCTTTCTGGTAATTGGCATGACGCATATTCTGGGTCGGGGCGCTGTTGTGCCAATGGTAGTAACCTACGCCTTTATTCACTTTGGCAAACCGCCCGGCGAAACCATCAGTTCGATTTTTGGCGGTTATATTCTGGGCGTCATTGCGCAACGAACGCGCAGCGTCTGGGGCGGAATCATTGTCCACCTTGGTGTGGCCTGGCTCATGGAGTTAACGGCTTTTTTACAACTGGCCTTTCGGTAAATCACCGGTCAACCTCACCCATCACAATATCAATAGAACCAATCACGGCGACTAAATCCGCAATCATGGAGCCTTTGGTAATCTCGCCAATCATCGACAGATTGTGATAAGAGCACGAACGGCAGCGACACCGGAACGGCACGTCGGATCGTCCGTCGGCGCGGAAGAAAAAGCCTAACTCGCCTTTCGGTATTTCGCCCCGGATGTAAAACTCCTGCGCTTTGGGCCGAATCTTTTTCGGAACCAATACCTGGGGATCAAAGTCGCGGGTGCGTTTCAGATCGCCCTGGAGCTGGTCGAGGCATTGTTCGGCAATACGAACGGATTCCCAGCACTCCAGCACCCGAACATAATTGCGGTCCCAGCAATCGCCGACGGTTCCCATCTTTCCTTCGCCAATAGGAATATCAAAATCCAGCTCCGGGTAAACTGAGTAATTATCGACGCGGCGCAAATCATATCGCAAGCCAGAACCTCGTAACACGGGCCCTGTGCAACCGTAATCAATCGCTACTGGCAGAGGCAACACGCCTACATTGGCCGTTCGCTTAACGAAAATTTTATTTTCGATAACGAGCTGCTGCATTTCAATCAGCTTGGGTTTTAAGTAGGTCAGGTATTCCCGGCAGCGTTCTTCAAAACCGACGGGCAAATCGTAATACAGCCCCCCGATCCAGATGTAATTATACAGCATGCGGGCACCGCTGACCCATTCCAGCAGGCGTTGCAGGTGCTCGCGGTCGCGCATCATCCAGAGAAAAGGGGTATAAGCCCCAATGTCCAGCGCGTAGGTTCCAATGGCGACAAAGTGGGACGCCAGCCGGTTAAGTTCAGCAACGAGCACGCGAATGTATTCGACGCGGCGGCCATCCACCCGGTTCAGAAGATCATCCTGAATGCCCAACATGCGCTCGACACCCATACAAAACACATGCTCGTTGTTCATGGCTGCTACGTAATCCAGCCGATCCACAAACGGCAGCGTCTGGTTGTAGGGCATGGATTCAGCATGTTTCTCAAAACAACGGTGCAGATACCCCAGGTGCGGTACCACATCGACAATAATCTCCCCGTCGGTAATGACTTCCAGCCGCAAAACCCCGTGTGTAGACGGGTGTTGCGGCCCCATGTTGAGAATCATCTCGCCGGATTGAAGGCTTTCCGGCTTGTATTTATTGGGTTCGGAAGCCTGAAAATGCCCGGGTTGATAGTCGTATTGAATTGTTTGCGTTGCCATTATAAGTCAAAGACTGGAACTAAATAAACAATAATAGATAAGTGATTAATTCCAGCACCTTATTAGTAGAGGTCAAAGCCAAAAGTAAAACACAGTTGCCTAACCGACTACTAATCACAGAATTTATGTAAAAAAGTTTTGTGATAAATCTCGTTTTTCCTTACCTTTGCGTTCCTGTTTGAGAAAATACGTACAGTAATGGCGAAGAAAGGCAATAGAATTCAGGTCATTCTGGAGTGCACGGAGCAGAAAACTGCAGCTGTAGCGGGCATGTCTCGTTACATCACTACTAAAAACCGTAAGAACACTCCGGCTCGGATCGAACTGAAAAAGTACAATCCGTACCTAAAGAAAGTGACCGTACACAAAGAAATTAAGTAATTTAAACGGGGGAACGGCCCCATTGAACTGTCATGGCAAAGAAAGTAGTTGCAACCCTGAAAAAAGAAGGTGGCGGCAAGAACTTCGCAAAAGTTATTAAAGCTGTGAAGTCGCCAAAAACAGGCGCTTATACATTCAAAGAGGAAATGGTCCCTCTGGAAGAATTACAGGCTGCCCTGAAAAGCTAATCACTTCTTGACGAAAGACATTGCATAGAAAGTCCCGATGAGGGACTTTTTTGTTTTTATATTTGTTGACAGAAACGAGTTTAGGTTTACCGTATACAGTTTGAGGTTGGCTACTTTGTAAACTTTAAACCTTAAATTTCACACCTTAAACTTTACGAAAATTACATGGGTCTGTTTGATTTTTTCTCGAAGGAAAAAAAAGAATCGCTTGATAAAGGACTGGAAAAGTCAAAAGATAGCTTTTTCTCCAAATTGAGCCGGGCAGTTGTCGGCAAATCGAAAGTGGATGACGAAGTTCTGGACGAAGTTGAAGAAGTACTCGTTAGTTCGGATGTCGGCGTCGAAACAACCGTTAAAATCATCAAGCGAATCGAAGAACGGGTTGCCCGTGATAAATACGTTGGTACCGACGAACTTGACCGCATTCTTCGGGAAGAAATTGCATCACTGCTCTCTGAAAACAAATCCGTTGATATTAGCAATGATTTTTCCCTGCCTGCCGATAAAAAACCGTATGTGATTATGGTTGTGGGTGTCAATGGCGTGGGCAAAACCACGACCATCGGTAAGCTGGCTGCCCAGTTTCACCAGCGGGGCCGAAAAGTCGTTTTGGGCGCAGGAGATACCTTCCGAGCCGCCGCCGTTGACCAACTTAAGCTCTGGGGCCAGCGCGTGGGTGTACCCGTAATCGACCACGGCATGAATACCGATCCATCGGCAGTTGCGTTCGATGCGATCAAAAAAGCGGTTGAACTCCAGGCGGATGTGGTTATTATCGACACGGCAGGCCGTCTGCATACCAAAGTAAACTTAATGAACGAGCTTTCCAAGATTAAGCGCGTGATGCAAAAGGTGATTCCCGATGCACCGCACGAGGTTCTGCTCGTTCTGGATGGCTCGACGGGACAAAACGCTGTAATTCAGGCGCGGGAGTTTACTCGGGTAACGGATGTGACGGCACTGGCCATCACCAAACTGGATGGCACAGCCAAAGGGGGCGTAGTGATCGGTATTTCCGATGAATTCAAGATTCCGGTGAAATACATCGGCGTCGGCGAAAAAATTGATGATTTACAGACGTTCAACAAGATGGAGTTTGTTGATTCGTTCTTTAAGCGTGTTTAAGTGATTTTCCGGAATTTTAGCAACATTCTATATGAATAACCAACAGGCTGATATACGCAAATTTGGGTGGGCTTCACTGCTGTTTGTCTGTATGAGCCTGTTAGTTGGCTGTCCGGTAGCTATAGCGCAGAAGAAAGTTCAGAAGACCAAACCCAAAGCGCCATTTCAGGGAGTTTGCGGAACTGTTATTTTTAAGTCGGGTAATATGATGCCCGGCCCTGACCGGCCCCAACCGAAAGGCCAGCCCGTTGTGCGTGAGCTGCTGGTCTACAAACTAACCAATCAGTCGCAGACGGAAACGAACGACGAGGGCTTTTATACCAAGGTACTGACGCAAAAAGTCAAAACGGTTAGGTCGGGTAAAGACGGGAAATTCTGCGTTAGTCTGCCCGTTGGTCAATACTCGCTATTTGTGCAGGAAAAGAACGGATTATACGCCAATTTATCCGACGAGCGTAATAATATTTTTCCGGTATCCGTTCAGAAAAATCGTAAAACTTCAGTCACCTTTGATATTACCTATCAGGCTGCTTTTTAGTTTGTTATGGGTACAGCGCTTATTTTCGTTATCATCTTTGGGGCTTTCGGCTGGTTCATCTACAAGATGCTGCGTTTTACGGCAAAATCGGTCGGTGACGAATCGCCTTTGGCCGTAGTGGTGACGTACGAAAAAACGGCCTGGGACTACTTCACCCGCTTTAATTTTCTCTTCAACTTCGTGCTGGTGTTCCTTATTTTGATGTTGGCTTATCTCGGTTCATTCTTAATGCCCAAGGTAGCGAAACATCCTGTCCATTGGTTATTGGCTGCATCTCTGTTAGCTCTTTCAGGTTGGGGCGCGTGGTATTTGTGGCAGATAGCCAAACTGGAATGGCAGTATTGGGCAATTACCCGCAACCGCGTGGTAACCATGAATCCGGCTGATCAAAGCATCAAAATAGAACACGAGCAGGACTGCTGGTTGATAACGCCGGATAACATTGACACTATAGAATATCATTTTCCGGGGCGAAACTCATCAAAGATGGTAGCAGTCTATAGCTATCTGATCTTTAGATTGGCCGATGGACAAAGTGTATATCTCAACCGCAATAGTATTTACCTAGATTTTGCTCTGGACGAGTATTTTAAAAATGTACCTCAACAAGTTGTCGAGCATAAAATTCCGTGGATAAAACCGATTTAGCTTGGCTCTAAATTGGACTTTTCCGAACTTTGACAAAAATACAGGTGTTGTACCAGAATCGATAGAGGGAGCTGGTATTTAGCCATACAAGACATTGAAGACAAAAGGATTACGCAAGAATAAAATCAATATTGTTACGCTCGGTTGCTCAAAGAACCTGGTAGACTCGGAAGTGCTGTACACGCAACTGAAAGGAAACGGCTATAACGTAACGCACGAATCAAAAAAAGACGACGCTAACATCGTGGTGATCAACACCTGCGGTTTCATCGATAATGCCAAAGAAGAATCGGTAAATACCATTCTGCGCTATGTCGATGCCAAAGATGCGGGCGTGGTCGATAAAGTCTACGTAACGGGCTGTCTTTCGCATCGTTACAAAGATGAACTGGAAGTCGAAATTCCGACGGTAGACGCTTGGTTCGGTACCAACGAACTGCCTCGTCTGCTGAAAACGCTGAAGGCCGACTACAAACACGAACTCGTTGGCGAGCGCCTGTTGACAACGCCAGCGCACTTCGCTTACCTGAAAATTGCGGAAGGATGCGACCGCCCCTGTTCCTTCTGCGCTATTCCGCTAATGCGCGGTAGCCACGTTTCGCGGCCAATGGAAGAGCTGGTGAAAGAAGCGAAATCGCTGGCGAAACGCGGCACTAAAGAATTGATTCTAATCGCGCAGGATCTGACTTACTACGGTCTGGATATTTACAAAAAGCGCAATCTGGCCGATTTGATGCGTAATTTATCCGATGTAGAGGGCATCGACTGGATCCGGTTGCAATATGCCTATCCGTCTGGTTTTCCGCTGGATGTGCTGGATGTAATGCGCGAACGACACAATATTTGCAAATACCTCGATATGCCGTTGCAGACTGGTTCGACGGAACTGCTGAAAATCATGCGCCGGGGTATTACGCGCGAAAAAACAGAAGCGCTGATTGAAACGATCCGCGAAAAAGTACCTGATATTGCGTTGCGCACGACGTTGATTGTCGGCCATCCGGGTGAAACCGAAGCGATGTTTGAAGAAACCTACGACTTTGTAGAGCGAATGCGCTTTGACCGCCTGGGCGCGTTCACGTACTCGCACGAAGACAATACGCATTCCTTTTCTATGCCGGACGACATTCCAGCTGAGGTGAAACAGGAGCGCGTTGATGAGATCATGGAGTTGCAGCAAGGCATCTCGTACGAAAAAAACCAGGAAAAGGTTGGGCATTTCTATAAAGTGCTGTTCGATCGCAAAGAAGGCGGCTATTTTATTGGTCGGACCGAAGCCGATTCGCCTGAAGTAGACAACGAAGTACTGGTGCCAGCCAACAGTACGTACGTACGGCAGGGCGATTTCGCGGCGGTACGGATCACCGAAGCGCACGAATTTGACTTGTACGGCGAAGTCGTTTCCTAATACTCATCACCCCGCAGCGAACCTTGCGGGGTTTTTTGTTGTTCAGCCGTCAATAACTTATCCACCGCATGGACTGTCAGTATCTGCCCCTTGCCGCAACCGGCCAGTTTTCAAATCTGTTTCTGGATTATCTCGCCCAAAAAGATACAATTAAACCCTTCTACGACCGCTTTCCGACGCTGGAGGCTTTCGGGGAGCAAATTCAGAACCGGCCCTTTGATGAAGCGAAACGGCAGACGTTGGTCAAGGTGCTGGAGCGGCAGTATCAGAAGTTAGAGAGCCATCCTGACTTATCCATCTTAGCGGAACCCAACACCTACACGGTTACCACAGGTCATCAGCTGAATATTTTTACCGGGCCGCTGTACGTTGTTTATAAGCTGATTACGACCATTAATCTGGCTAAAAAGCTTTCCGAAACGTACCCGGATTACAAGTTTGTGCCGGTTTACTGGATGGCTACGGAAGATCACGATTTCGCGGAGATTAACCATTTTAATTTGTTCGGCAAAACCTACCGCTGGGACGAAAAACAGAGCGGAGCCGTCGGGCGCATTAATCCGAAAAGTCTGGAAACCATCCTGCAACAGCTTCCCGAACAAGCCGGGGTTTTCAAAAAGGCGTATCTGAATAATGATTCCCTGGCTGATGCGGTGCGTAGTTACGTGAATGAGCTGTTTGGCAAAGACGGCCTGATTTGCCTGGATGCCGACGACGCGGAACTGAAGCGGGAATTTTTGCCCGTGATGCGCGAAGAACTCCTGAACCAGACGACGAGCGACCTGACCAAAAAGACGACCCACCAGCTCAAAGCGCTGGGCTATACGACCCAGATCGCTCCCCGCGATATTAATCTTTTCTACTTGGATGATAATCTGCGGGAGCGGATTGTGACGGGTAAGGAAAAGCAGGAGGCATCCAAAAAGAAAAGACAGAAAGCGGCGGTTACGGATAATTATTACGTACTGCAAACGGATCTGCAATTCACGCAGGCTGAGCTTTTAGATCTCTTGGAGCAGCATCCGGAGCGATTCAGCCCGAACGTGGTGTTGCGGCCTGTATACCAGGAATATATTTTGCCGAATCTGGCCTATGTTGGTGGCCCCTCGGAAGTGCCGTACTGGTTGCAGCTGAAAGGTGTTTTTGATCATTTCGAGCTGCCTTTTCCGTTGTTGATGCCCCGCAACTTTGCCCTCTATGTAAATGCAACCAATGCCCAACGGATTGACAAGCTAGGCGTTACGCACGAAGAGCTCTTTCTGGATGAAATTCGTTTACGGCGGACGTATGTCGCACGAATCACCCAAAATTCGCTGCAATTGGCCGAAGAAAAAGCTGGAGTAGAAAGCCATTTTGACCAGATTCTGGCCAAAGCGCTCCAGGTTGATAAGTCGCTGGAAGGAGCGGTGCAAGCCGAACGTTCGCGCTTGATCAACGCCATCGATGATTTGGAAAAGCGGCTGCGTAAAGCCGAAGACCGCAACTACGAAACAGTAGTCAATCAGTTGGTTACACTAAAGTCAAAATTGTTTCCGCAGGGTGGTGCGCAGGACCGCTCGGAGAATATTCTCACCTACTGGATGAATGACTCTGAATTCATCAACAAGCTCAAAGCAACGTTCGATCCTTTGGATTACCGCATGGCTATATTGACGGAAAAGTAGCATGACGAAAGCCGAGATTCGTTCTTTGTATCGCCAGAAGCGCCGGAGCTTGTCGAAAGAAGAATGGCAGCAACGAAGCGAAGCGATTGCAGAGCGGATTTTTGTGAGTTCGTTGCTGGATAATCGACGCGTTATCCATATTTTCTTGCCTATTGAAAAACAGGCGGAAGTCAACACGTGGCTGATTATCCACCGGTTATGGCGTGAATTTCCCGCGATCAGGATTGCCGTGTCTCGCACGGATTTCACTACAGGGACGATGGCGCATTACGAGCTTTTGCCTACGTCGGTTCTTCTGACCAATCAATTTCAAATTCCTGAGCCGGACCCAAACACGTCTTTGCCCATCGAGACGCCACAAATCGATGTAGTATTTGCTCCCTTACTAGCCTTCGACGAGGAGGGCAACCGAGTTGGCTACGGCGGCGGCTTTTATGACCGTTTTCTGATCAACTGCCGAGCCGATTGCCCTATCGTGGGCCTTTCCTTGTTTGACCCCGTTCCCCTTATTGACGATACCTACGAAGGGGACATAACGCTGACCCACTGCGTAACCCCGTTTAGGCTGTACACCTTTTGAGGCCCATTTAAAAAGTTTAATGATTTATTCGTTAAATCTAATTTGTCCTTAATTTAGTTTATGGGTATATGCTATAAATTGTTATAAAAACTGCCGATGAAAGCCATATACTTTTATAGCCTTTATACTGCCTTTGGGCGTATTGGCGCAGACGGAAGGGCTTAAGCCGATTCAAAAAGAAAACCAGACCGTAACCTGGGGAACTCAGTATGGCCCCCGCCATCAGTCGCAAACAACTTATTTTTATGATGGGATTGAGGTGCGGCGAGTTACCGAATTGGGCAAATACATTCTAGCTTCGGGCAATCCGGATGCAATTCGGGAATACCGGAAATTTACCAGTAGCCGGCGTGTAGGTACGGGTTTGATAGTGGTAGGCGGGGTTACTTCTGTGATCGGGGCGGTGATTACGTTTAGTTCGAATAGCGACTCCAGGAGAGATATTGCTGGAATACCAATCTATCAGAACGGACTTTATTATAGCAATGGAATGGCCTACAGCAGAAATCCTTTCTCATCTCAGCAATCTGAAAAGAAATCCCTGAATCGAGGTGGAATTGTAACGATGGCCAGCGGACTAACGGTTTTGCTCGTTGGGAGCATTATGCACCGGCCCGGATTGCACTTGCGTCGGTCGGTTCAGTATTACAACCGGGCGCTCGAAAACCGTGTTTCGCTCAAGCTAGAACCTCATTGGGATAACACAAATGCGGGCCTCGGTTTGGTAGCGCGGTTTTGATAAAGAGTCAGTTAGCGTCTAAACAATTTGTACTTTTTAAGCAATTAATCCTCGTCTTTCGCCTTTTCTACGTAGTTTTGCACCCGATTTTTACAACTTAAACCTTGGTGCAAAGATGAAAATTGCGGTAGTTGGGGCAACGGGCCTCGTTGGTAGTGAAATCCTGAAAGTATTGGAAGAGCGTAACTTCCCGGTAACGGAACTGATTCCTGTCGCGTCGGAGCGCTCAGTAGGTAAACAGGTGACGTTCAAGGGTAAACAGTTCACGGTCGTTAGCTTTGAGGATGCTATCAAGGCCAAACCGGCTATTGCGATTTTTTCTGCCGGTGGTGGAACATCCCTGAAACTAGCTCCTGCTTTTGCGGAAGCGGGCATTACGGTCGTTGATAACTCGTCGGCCTGGCGGATGGATCCTAGCAAAAAACTGGTCGTACCAGAGATCAATGCCACCTCTCTAACACCCGAGGATAAAATCATTGCTAACCCGAATTGCTCGACCATCCAGATGGTTGTGGTGCTGAACCCACTGCACAAACGCTATAAAATCAAGCGGGTTGTTGTTTCGACCTACCAGTCGGTAACCGGAACGGGTAAAGCAGCCGTGGATCAGCTATACAACGAGCGTTCTGGCAACCAGGCGGCTGAGAAAGTATATCCGCACCAGATCGATTTAAACGTGCTGCCCCACATTGACGTTTTCCTCGACAATGGCTACACCAAAGAAGAGATGAAAATGGTGAACGAAACGAAGAAAATTATGGGCGACGATACCATTCACGTAACGGCGACCACGGTTCGTATTCCAACCATTGGTGGACACTCGGAAGCGGTAAACATCGAGTTCGAAAACGACTACGATCTGAAAGAGGTCGTTGACATTCTCGAAAAAGAAGAAGGCGTTATTGTGCAGGATGATCCGAAGAACTTCGTATATCCGATGCCGTTGACGGCTCACGGAAAAGACGAGGTATTTGTGGGTCGTATCCGCCGCGATGAGAGCCAGCCAAACACGTTAAATTTATGGATTGTCGCTGATAACCTGCGCAAAGGAGCTGCAACCAATGCGGTTCAAATTGCTGAGTATTTGGCCGAAAACAAGTTGGTATAAAATAGATTTTTAGAATTAAAAGCCCGTTAGCTCGCTGCTAACGGGCTTTTTGTTTCCTATATCTAGAAGTTATCAAATAGGATTAAACCATTTTAGGTTACAGCTAGTCTTAAATAGATACAATTTAGTACGCACAATGATGAAAATGGCTATACTTCATTACGTAATTGCCTTGGCAGCATTAGGCTTTTGTGGGCATGCCTATGCTCAGGAAGTACCCGCAGTTTCTAACTCAATGCTTCAGGGGCTTGGCTTTGAAGCTGACACGACCAAACCCGTTGCCCCAACACGCCCGGATACTACTCAATACAACTCGGCAGATCGCCTCGATACGGTTCGTACATCGGTAACTACAAACGCATCCATCGCGCCCGGCGATTCGGTGGTGACACCGGTTCCAACGCGTTCGCAGGCAGCACCAACGGCGGCGGACAACGCCCAGGCCCGAATCGGACGAATCAGTGGACGCTTGCTGGTAAATCAGAACGGAAAGAATGAGCCGGTTGAATTTGCGAGCGTGGGCTTGTTCCGACTGGCGGATTCAACGTCGGTAACGGGCGCATTGACGGACGAAAAAGGTGCCTTTCAGATTGCTTCTGTGCCCGCAGGGACTTTTTACCTATTGGTGCAATCGTTGGGATTTGAAGCAAAACGAATTCCCCGATTAGCGATTTCGGCCGATAAACCCGACGTGAATTTAGGAAACATTATTCTGGCAGAAACGGCGCGGCAGTTAAAAGAAGTAACCGTTCAGGGACAGAAGGAAGCATACGAATATTCGCTGGATCGCAAGATTGTCAATGTCGATCAGTTGCCGGTGGCTACGGGCGGCTCTGCCGTGGATATTTTACAAAATGTGCCCTCAGTAACCATTGATGTAGACGGGTCTTTAAGTCTGCGCGGAAGTGCTAACGTGATTGTGCTGGTCGATGGCAAACCTTCGGGTCTGACCGGTCTTGATCGCCAGGCCATTCTGGAACAGATTCCAGCCAGCAACATCGAACGTATTGAAGTGATTACTAACCCTTCGTCGCGCTATGATGCAGATGGAGCTGCCGGTATTATTAACATTGTTTTGAAGAAGGAGCGGGCATCGGGCTTTAACGGGAATGTGCAGCTAAACGTTGGAACACGGGATAAATACAACGCCGCCATCAATCTTAATTCCCGGTTTAAGAAATTTAACCTGTTTAGCAGTTACAATTTCCGCCAGGAGCGGCGATTCAGCTACCGGAACTCAGAGCGTCAGAATATTTTTGAAGATTCGATAAGCTACCTGAATCAGCGCAACGATGCCATCCGGCGGAACGTGAATCACAATTTGCGGTTTGGCGTTGATTACAACCTGACCGATCGTGATAACCTGACGGCTTCCATTATGTACCGGAATCAGTATGGGCTGGATACGGAAACAGAGGTGGTCAATACGCTGAGCAACTCGCAGGTTCCGTTGGGTCAATCGATCCGCGCGAATCGGGAGAGCGATCCGTCAACGGGTTTGGATTATGTATTCGGTTACCGACGTTCGTTTGACAAAAAAGGCCGCGAATTTACATTTGATGCTACATTATCTACCAACAAGGGCATCGAGCAACAGAATTTTGATCAGACAACTACCTTACCGGAAGCCATCAGACCGCCTTTGCTGCGCATTGGTCAACAGCGGGCTACCAACGAACGGGATAACCAGGTTGCGGTATTACAAGCCGATTTTATAGAACCACTGGGTGAGAAAAAAAGACTGGAAACCGGGCTGAAACACACGTTTCGGCATTTAGGTACCAACTATATTTTCGAAAATGGAGAAAACGGTTTCTGGACACCAGACGTGAATTTGTCCAATAATTTCATTTACGACGAACGCACCAGCGCTGCTTATGTCAACTTCGGAAATGAAATGAAAAAATTCAGTTACCAGCTTGGTTTAAGAACGGAATATACCAGCATTAATGCCGATCAGCGGATCACCAACCAGCAGAACAAGCGGGATTATATTTACCTGTTTCCCAGTGCTTTTGTCAATTACAACCTAAGCCAGAGCCAGAAACTACAGGTTAACTATACGCGGCGGATTAACCGGCCTTCGGTGTGGTCACTGAATCCCTTTATTGATCTGTCCGATCCGCTGAATATTCAGTTTGGTAATCCCAACCTGTCGCCAGAATTAATTAATTCCTTTGAATTGAGTCACTTGTGGTACGGGAAAAGCACCTCAGTAACCTCTTCGCTGTTTTATCGCCAGACCATCAACGAAGTAACCCGCTTCCGGACGCTCCGCCCGGACGGCATTACCGAGCAGACCTTTTTGAACCTGAACAAATCACAAAATTATGGTCTGGAACTGGTTGTTAATCAGGATATTTTGAAGTGGTGGAAAGTAAACGGGAATTTCTCTTTTTTCCAGCGAACCATTCAATCATCGCCTGACCTACCTGGCGTATTGACTCGTACCAACCGGAGCTGGACAGCGCGGCTGACTTCAAACATGAGCCCGAAGAAAGGAACCGATTTGCAGGTACTGTTAAATTACCGCTCGCCGTTTATCGTGGCGCAGGGAACCATCAAAGGCTTCTTCAACGTCGATTTGGGAGTGAAACAAGACGTGTTGAAAGGACGGGGAACCATCAATCTGAGGGTTAGCGATATTTTCAATACGCTGCGGTTCCAGAATGAGAGCTTTGGGACCAACTTTGTTTCTTCAACCGTCAACAAACGCGAAAGCCGGATCGCCTTTATTGGATTTAGCTACCGGCTCAGTCGGCAGATTTCACGCGATCGGGACGATCGGGATAAGAAAGAAAACAGCGAATCCGCTGGCGAATCCGAATTCTAGAGTAAAGCGCTCTTTTGCACCATTTATCCCGCCGGGTCTTGTTCTGGCGGGATTTTTTTGCAATTTATGAAACGGTAACGGAGCCAAAAGAACTATGAACGGGACGCATCCAGTCATTCAAATCCAGAATCTGCAAAAATTCTACGAGCAAACGCAGGTTCTAAAAGATATTAATCTGATCGTCAACGCAGGTGAAGTCGTTGGCTATATTGGCCCCAATGGGGCGGGGAAATCAACGACTATCAAGATTTTGATTGGCCTGATTCCCGATTTTGTGGGTGACGTTTCGGTGCTTGGTTACAACGTGCGCGACAATCCAATTGAGGTTAAACGCCGTATTGGCTACGTGCCGGAGCAGGCCGCGCTCTACGAATCGCTGACGCCCCGCGAATACCTGCGGTTTATTGGTCAACTACACAGCCTGGAGCTTTCGGCAGTGGAGCACAAAGCGATGGAACTGCTTCGAATTTTCGGCCTTGAGTCAAACGCCAATGACCGAATGACCACCTTTTCGAAGGGAATGCGGCAGAAGGTGTTGCTGATATCCGGTTTGTTGCACAATCCCGACATCATTTTTCTGGACGAGCCGCTTTCCGGGCTGGATGCTAACGCCGTTGTCTTGGTAAAAGAAATCATTCGCCAGTTGGCCGATAGCGGAAAAACGATTTTTTACAGCTCCCACATCATGGACGTGGTAGAGCGAATTTCCGACCGGATTGTCATCATCAACCGGGGCGAAATCATTGCCAATGGCACTTTCAACGAACTAAAGCACCTCAAGGAAAGTGGTTCTCTCGAACAAATTTTTACCCAGCTTACGGGCAATAACGAGCAAACGTCGGTAGCCGAAGCTTTTATTAATACCTTAAACCAGTAATTGCTTATCGATGAGTCTTTTACATAGTTTGTTTTTACGCTTACTGGTTGTCCTGCATCCGCTCATTACCCGTCTGGGTGCTGACTATGAGCAAGTTTCGGCGATTATAAACCTGAAGCTGACCATGGATAACCGACGGCCTTATGCGGCGTTTGGTCAGAACCGGCAGCATACCCAAAAGGAGCACTCGAACACCTTTTGGTGGATGCTTGGTGTCTACATGATCTTTATGGGACCCTTAAGTGCGCTCTACCTGTTTATTGCTGCGGAAAGTGCGCCGCTTTTTGCGCTTAGCTTTTCATTTGGTGTTCCGATGACGCTGATTGCCATGACGCTTATTACTGATTTTTCGTCGGTCATGCTGGATTCATCGGATAACGCCATTATACTACCCCGGCCCGTCAGTAGCCGGACGTTGCTGGTAGCGCGTCTGGTGCATATTGTGCTGTATTTATTGCTGATTTCGCTGGCAATTTCGTTGATCAGCATTATAACTGTAACCTACAAATTTGGACTAGTAGCGGGCCTTGTTTATGTGTTTTTTGTCCTGCTCAGTACCCTTCTGATTGTCTTTCTGACGAATTTGTTTTACCTGCTTCTGATGCGGTTTATGAGCCAGGAAAGACTGCGGGAAACCATCAATTACTTTCAGATTGTAGCGGCTATTTTCTTTTACGCCAGCTATCAGATTCTGCCTCGAATGATCAATTTATCGGAAGACGGCATCGTATCGACGATTCAGTGGTGGCATTATCTGATTCCGCCGGTTTGGCTGGGTGGGGCCGTTGAAGCCATTTTATTCCAGCAATTTGACGCGCTGCATTTGGGGTTGCTGATCTTGGCCGTTGCAACACCTTTTCTGGGATTATGGATCATGAACCGGTTTCTGGCTCCAATTTTTAATCAACGGCTGGCAACGCTGGATGTAGAAAGTCGCAAAGAGACAGATCCCGCAAAGGCGAATGATTCGGACCAGGCTGAATGGCTGGCCGGTGCGTTCACCCGTTCAGGTGTTGAGCAGGCGGGCTTTGCCTTTGCCTGGCGCACCATGCTCCGGGATCGAAAATTCAAGCTGAAAGTCTATCCTGCGATTGGTTACATGATCGTGTTTGTGGGTCTTATGGCCTGGCGTTCGGGCACGACCTGGATGAATGCGGGAAGTACAGGGTTTATAGTTCCGCTTTATTTTTCCAATTTCATCGGTTTTTCGGTGCTAACTTATGTCTGGCATTCGGACCAATATAAATCAGCCTGGATTTATCTGGCCGCACCTCTAATCCGCCCTGGTGAATTAACTACGGGCACGCTGAAAGCCGTTTACGTCCAGTTTGTCTTGCCGGCCTACTTGCTTTTTTCGGCGTACGTATTCTGGAAAGTCGGTATGTCGGCGCTGGATGATATTTTGCTGGCGGGTGGTATAAACCTCGTTGCCCTGCAAATCAGCATTTCGACCAATACCAATTACCTGCCTTTTTCGATGCCGCTGGAAGCAGCCACGAAAGGGGTGAAAACCGGGCAAAATCTACTGATCATGTTCATTATTGCCTTGATGGGGGGCGTTCACTGGGGATTGAGCTACGTGCCGTATGGCGTAGTGGCCGCCATTCCTATCGCATTTGTCAGCGCTTATTACCTCACGAAAAAAATAAAAAACCTGAGCTGGTCGGAGATAACCATCTAAAAAGCAAAAACCCCAGCCAATATGGCTGGGGTTTGTACCGAAGGAGGGACTCGAACCCTCATGTCCGTAAGAACACACGCCCCTGAAACGTGCGTGTCTACCAATTCCACCACTTCGGTATTTGGTCGACATTCGCAATGATGTTGCCATCATGTGCTAATCGGGACTGCAAAGATGGAAGATGTCTTTTTATTTCGCAAGCATCGAACGTAAAAATTTTACAGATTCACTTTTTCGTAAAGCGATGGAATAGTGATTTTCGGAAAACCCGCCTTCGATAACTTGTCCTTGAAAATAGTCTGACGGTCAAATTCGCCGTGGACCAGAAATACGTTTTTCACCTCTTCCGCATTCTGGCAGGCCAAAAAAGAGATCATTTCGGCGTAATCAGCGTGCGCACTGAACGAGTCCATCACTTCGACCTCGGCACGAACCGTAAATTCGTCCCCAAAAATCCTGACCTGTTTATCGCCGCGTTTCAGGGCTCCGCCCAGCGTTTCGGGCGAGCAATACCCGACAATCAGAATTGTATTCCGTGAATCTTCAATGTTATTTTTGATGTGGTGCTTGATACGTCCGGCCTCGGCCATCCCAGAAGCCGAGATAATGATGCAGGGCTCGTCGCGCTCGTTGATGGCTTTGGACTCTTCCAGACTGGAGATGTAATGCAAATTGGGGAAGGCAAAGGCATCGCCGTCTTTCTTGATATAAGTCAGCAGATCAGGATTAAAGCATTCTTCGTGCCGCTTCATCACATCGGTGGCGCTGACCGCCAGCGGGCTATCGATAAAGACTTCTATACGTGGGAGCTGGTTGGCGCTTTCGAGCTGGTCCAGCGCAAAAATGAGCTCCTGGGTTCGGTCAACGGCAAAAGCAGGAATAATCAGTTTTCCCCGGCGTTCGACGCAGGTTTCTCGTACGATGCGCAGCAGATGGGCTTTCATGTCGGGTTCGGGCTCATGAAGTTTGTCGCCGTACGTCGATTCGCAGATGATGTAATCAGCTTGGGGGAAAGCCTGCGGCATTCGCAGAATCTTGTCGTTCGGCCGGCCAATGTCACCACTAAAAAACAAGCGCTTCTTTGTTCCTTCTTCGTCAATCTGCAAACTAATGGCCGCACTGCCTAGAATGTGGGCCGTATCCGTAAATTCAAAGGTCGCTTCTCCGTCATTGATCGCGTAGGGCGCATTGTAAGGTACCGGATGAAATTGCTTGAGCGCCTGTTCCACATCTTTGGCTTCGTACAGAATCTCAAGGGCTGCATCCCCCCGGCGCAATCGGCGCTCATTTACCCGTTTAAGGTCTTTTTCCTGAATATGGGCACTGTCGGAAAGCATAATCCGGCAAAGGTCAGCAGTAGCGGGCGTGCAAAAAATCGGCCCCGTAAAACCCTGCCGCACCAGCCGTGGAATCAGCCCAGAGTGGTCGATGTGAGCATGTGACAGAATCAAAAAATCAATTTCCTGGGGCTTGAAACCGAATTTCTGATTCAACTCGTCGGTATTGATACCTTGAAACAAGCCGCAATCAAGCAGGATTTTAGTGCCGCGTTTTGTGGTAACCAGGTGTTTGCTGCCGGTTACGCTTCGGGCCGCGCCGTAGAATTGAATGGTCATGGGTCAGTTATGAAATAAGAATGCTTTCTGCGTTATTAAGCCTGTTTTGTCGTTAAGGATGGACAGACATAAACTTGAACCTTTTGTGCTGTTCGGATCCTATTTATTCGCTGCATATTGAAAAAATTACGACACATAACCAAAAAATTGGGACGGCTTCGCTGGGTGCAGATTTTGCTGGGTCTGGTTGTTTTGTTTTTGATCTTAAACCTGATTTTCCCCTTAAAGGTTAGACCGCGTTATTCAACTCTGGTTACGGCTGCCGATAGTACCGTGCTGCATGCGTTTTTGAACGAAGAGGATAAATGGCGCATGAAAACCGAGCTGGCTGAAATGACGCTCTTGCTGCGGGAAACCATCCTGTTCAAAGAAGATCGTTATTTTTACTTCCACCCGGGCTTTAATCCGGTGGCGATGGCACGGGCCGCGTTTCGGAACCTGACGGCGGGCCGCCGAACGTCCGGCGCATCGACCATTACCATGCAGGTTGTGCGTTTGCTGGAACCGCGTCAAAGAACCTATGCCAGCAAGTTAGTTGAACTATTTCGGGCTATCCAGCTGGAGATTTTTTATTCGAAAGATGAGATTCTGCAACTGTATTTGAACCTGATTCCTTACGGCAGTAACATCGAAGGAATCAAGTCGGCCTCGCTGCTGTATTTCGGGAAGCCGCCTCAGCTTCTTAGTCTGGCCGAAATCACCACGCTGACCATTATCCCGAACCGGCCATCCAGTTTGCGCTTAGGAATCAACAATGCTGCTGTGGTTCAGGCGCGAAATCACTGGCTGCGGCGCTTTCGGGAACAGTCGCTTTTTTCTGCTGAAGAAATAGAGGATGCGCTGCGAGAACCGCTGACGGCACATCGGCGGGAGGCTCCCAAACAAGCTCCGCATCTGGCCATGCGCTTAAAACAGACGCATCCAGATCAGCCCATTATTTATACGCCAATCCGTCCCAACCGACAGGCCCAGGTTGAGCAGTTGGTAAGCAATTACGTAGCCAGACTGCGTTCCATGAACATTCACAATGCCGCCGTGCTGGTCGTGAACAACCAGACCATGCAGACAGAAGCGTACGTTGGCTCGGCAGATTTCAGGAATGCTTACGATGGCGGACAGGTCGATGGGGTTCGGGCGGTGCGGTCGCCGGGGAGTACGTTGAAACCGCTGCTCTATGCGCTGGCTTTCGACAAGGGCCTGATTACCCCCAAAAGTATTCTAAACGACGTACCCACCAATTTTTCGGGATACGAACCGGAGAACTACGACCGCCAGTTTTATGGGCCAATTTCAGTGGAGGGTGCGCTGGCCAATTCGCTGAATGTTCCGGCGGTAAAAGTGTTGCAACAGCTTGGGACGCCGAAATTTGTTAGTGTTTTGAAACAGGCTGAGTTCCTGACGGTGCGCAAGCAGGCCAAGGATTTAGGACTATCAACGATTCTGGGTGGTTGTGGCGTATCGCTGGAAGAGCTGACCCGCTTGTTTGCGGCGTTTGCCAACGGTGGATTAATGCAATCCATTCAATTCAGTCAGTCGGCAAAAAAGGATACCCTGCGCCTGCTTAGTCCCGAATCGGCTTTTATGGTTACGAATATTCTGACCCAAATTACGCGCCCCGACCTGCCAAACAATTTCGACAACAGTTACCATTTGCCGCGCATTGCCTGGAAAACTGGCACCTCGTACGGGCGGCGGGATGCCTGGAGCATTGGTTACAACAAACGTTACACGGTAGGCGTCTGGATTGGCAATTTTTCGGGAACGGGCGTACCGGAGCTTAGTGGCGCTAACACCGCGACGCCCTTGCTGTTTACCATCTTCAATGCGCTTGATTACAATTCGGCCAAAGGCTGGTTTAAATCACCTAAAGGATTGATTCTGCGTAAAATATGCGCCCAAACGGGTAACGTGCCGGGTGAATTCTGTGAGCACCAGGTGCTGGATTATGCTATCGAAGGCGTCTCGGAGTATCGGCGGTGCCAGCATCGAAAGGCGGTCTGGACCAATGCTACCGGAACAACTTCGTACTGTGCTCATTGCCTGCCTAGTCTGGAAAAAGAAGCAGAAGCGGTGCGGCGGTTTTATCCCAATCTAGCCCCTGAACTCATTAGTTTTTACGAAAGTCGCCGGATTCCGTACGAGAAAGTGCCGCCGCATAATCCCGCCTGCACGCGTGTATTTGGTCAGCGAGGCCCGCAAATTGTTAGTCCGAACGATGGAAGCGAATATTACATCAACCCCCGCGACCCGCAGCAGCTAATGCTGAGCTGTCAGGCGGATAACGAGGTGAAAGAAGTATTCTGGTACCTGAACGACCGGCTTTATCGCAGGGCCGCGCCGACCGAAGCGGTTTTTTTTCCACCACAGCCAGGCCGATTAAAGATTTCCTGCGCCGACGACAAAGGCCGAAATACCAATATTGACGTAATCATCAAAAATGAATAATTCTATTCCCTAATTTTTAACAAATTGATCGCTTATAAGCGGTATACTTCGCTAGTTTTGTACCTGTTCACATCCTAAAACCAACCGCTGTATGCATTCATCACGCCGTGATTTTCTGCAAAAACTATCGTTGGGCTTGAGCGCTTCTACCTTGCCTTTGGCTTCGTATGCCGGGTATGAAAAGCACCACGCTGACGTTATGTCGTTACTGAATAAGCCTGAGCAAAATCGCAAACTGGGCATAGCACTGGTCGGACTGGGCGGCTACGCTAAAAACCAGCTGGCACCGGCCCTGCAACAGACTAAAAATTGCCAGTTGACGGGCATTGTAACCGGTACGCCCGCCAAAGCGGAAGAGTGGATGAAGAAGTACAACATCTCGAAAGAGAACGTCTACGATTACAAAACCTTCGACCGGATTGCCGACAACAAAAATATTGACGTGGTTTATGTCGTACTGCCCAACAACATGCACCACGAGTATGTCATTCGGGCACTGAAGGCAGGCAAGCACGTCATTTGCGAAAAACCGATGGCCATTACCGAAAAAGAATGCCAGGAGATGAACGACGCCGCCAAAAAGGCGAACCGTCAACTGGCTATCGGTTACCGCCTGCACTACGAACCATTCACGCAGGAAGTGATGCGAATGGGTCGGGAAAAGGTGTTTGGTAATCTGAAATTTCTGGAAGCCAGCGACGGTTTTAAGGCGGGCGATCCGAACCAGTGGCGTCTGAAAAAGTCGATGGCGGGCGGTGGACCGCTCATGGATGTTGGGATTTACGCGATTCAGGGAGTTCGGCTGGTAACGGGCGAAGAGCCAATTTCGGTGACGGCCCAGTTTGGTCCTAAAACAGATCCGCAAAAGTTCAAGGACATTGAAGAAACGCTCTACTGGCAGTTTGAATTTCCGAGCGGTGTTACGTCCACGTCCACAACCAGCTATGCCGCCGGAGTCGAGCGTTTGTATGCGTCAGCCGAAAATGGCTGGTTTGAGTTGCGTCCCGCCTTTGGCTACGGACCGCTCAAAGGAATGACCAGCAAAGGCCCGATCGAAAAACCGGTGGTTAATCATCAGGCCATGCACATGGATGGGGTGTGTGAGGTGCTGGCGGCGGGTAAACAATTACCCAAGCACATTACTGGCGAAGAAGGAAAGCAGGATGTTAAGATTATGCAGGCGATTTACCGGGCAGCGGAAACCGGTAACAAAATAAAAATTAGCTAAGAAAACGGGATTTGGCAGGAGAATTGCCCTTCTTTCTGCCAAATCTTCTGTTTTTGAATTTCGAATGAAAGTACGACCTGCCTTATTACTGCTGGAAAATAACCACGTTCTCTTGATGCATTACCGCTACGGCGAATCGGATGTTTACGCCCTGCCCGGCGGCAATCCAGACCGGGGCGAAACGATGGACACAACGCTGATACGCGAATTAGAAGAAGAACTGGGTATTGACGTGGAGGTTGGCTCGGTGGCGTGTATGGGTGAAGTGATTCTGCCCGAAGCTAAAAATGATGTGTTGCACGTTGTTTTTTCGGGTCAGATCATTGGCGGATTACCCAAATTAAATCCAGAGCATACTACTGCTTTGGCCGTTGTCTGGAAGCCAATTGCCGAACTAGCGGCGTTGAATATGTACCCCAATGTGGGTCGTCAGATTCAACATTGGCTACAAATGGGTCCTAACGCGGCATATGTTGGTAAGATTGATCAGCCTTTTTTTCAATAAGACTCCCAACCAGCATAGCGGCAGCGCTAACCAGTAAACCATAAATCATGGCGGGGTATTCCGTTTCCAGCCACAGGCAGACGAGCCAGGCGGCAAAACCAACGCTCATGGATAAAAGGCAACCCAGCTTACTCGCTCGTTTCCAGTAGAGGCCAGCCGTTAGCGGTACAAACAGGGACACTAGACTGAAGGCCGACGATTCGGCAACGAGCTCAAAAATGTTTACATCGCGTGCCGCCGTCATCCAGACACAGGCCAGCGTGATGAACACAACTGCCAGCCGGATGCTGAGCAGCAATTGCTTGTCGGTCACGGAAGGGCGGAAAAACCGGTAAATGTTTTCGCCAAAGATGGTGGCCGGTGCCAGAATCGCCCCGCTGGAAACGCTTAGAATGGCCGACAGCAACGCGCCAAAAAAAAGGATCTGCAAGGGAAGGCCACCTTCCTGCATCACCATATTGGGAATAAGCATCTGGTTGTCGGTGCTTAGATTGGGGTAGAGTAATTTACCGCACAGCCCGATAAAAAGCGGCAGCATAGCAATGGTGATGTACAGACCCGAAGCGAGGTAGGAAGCCTGCACCGTCGTCCGCTCCGACTTAGCCGCCATTACGCGCTGAAAAACATCCTGCTGGGGAATAGAACCAAGACCAATGGTGATCCAGGCGGCAATATATGTGACACTGTCTTTGAAAGTGGGTTGCGGTAGAAACCGGAAAAAACCAGGTCGCGTTTGGCGTAAAATCGCTTCGAAACCCCCGATTCGGTTGTAGAGCAAAACCGCAATCACGATCAGGGCCAGGATAATGATGATGTTGTGGAAGAAGTCCGTAATCGAAATTGACCACATCCCCCCCAGAATGGTGTAAATCATCACAATAAGGGCGCTTGAGGCAATACTCCAGAAGACAGGAACTCCCGTAACCACGTTCAGCACAATGCCAATGGCGATAAACTGCGCCGAAATCCAGCTAAAATAGGAGGGAATGATTAAAATAGCCGACAGCAACTCCGCTGACCGTCCGAAGCGGTAGGAAAAGTAGTCAGAAAATGTGGTGATTTTCAGGCGGTACAAAGGACGCGCGTAAAATGCCCCCACCAGAAACAGGCACAAGGCCGAGCCAAAAGGCTCTTCGATAATAGCCAGCACCCCGCCTTCAACAAACACGGAAGGGGCACCCATAATCGTCTCCGAACCAAACCAGGTGGCAAACGTCGCTGACGCCGCTAGTACTAACGGCAAGCTCCTGCCAGCCAGTACGAAATCCTGCGTATTGGTGACTTTCCGGGCGGCCCAAACGCCAACAGCAATGTTAGAAAGTAAATAAAGCGCAATGAAAAGAAGGAGCATGAAGAGAACAGCTTGAGCGTTGTCCAAAAATAATGAAACTAGGACAGAAAGGGGCTGTTACGGCTGGTTTACTGCTCTTCGACGTTGGCGGCGCCCAACTCCTGGAATAACGTTTGCCAATACTGCGTAACGGCCGGGTTATTTTCCTTCACCGATGCATTGGGTTCAAACGGTAAGATCATCGCAATATCCGGGCTACCCAGCGTGTATTGTTTGAGCTTTTTCGTATCAGCTTTGGCCCAGTCGTCGGCCTGGGCGTTGTCTTTGGGCGGCGTCGTATGGAAATCGCGGCGGTCGGTACCTTTGGTGCTTTCTACCATATCGCTCAGGTAATACACCTTGACGGCCGCGCCGTTTTCGTTGGCCTTAGCAATGACGGGCAGGCTGGCCCAGATGTCGGTTTCCTGATTCGATGCAGAGGTATTTTGCTGGGCCAACTGTTGAATAACCCGCTGACGAAATAGCGCTTTCTCCCGGTTTAATGAAAGATCGAAAGACGTTTGGGCGGCTTCGCGGTCGGTGGCGTTGGCGTTTTCGATAGCGTCCAGTTCAGAGCGGGTGGTTAGCGATAAAGCCCGTGCCTTCGAGGTGTTTTCGTGGATAAAGTAAACTTCCAGCTTGTCGCCTTTCTTCTTAATATTCTGATCGATGATGTCGTTAATGGCCTGCTGGTATTTCTGCGCCACAAATCCCTTGTTGATATTCACACTAACCGACTTATCCATAAAAATCAATGTATGAATTGGCGTGGTATCGGCAGGCTTCTGGCTAGCCTCTTTGTTGGCGTCTGAAGAACAGGCGATTAAGCCGACAAGACAAGCAAAGCTTATCAAGAGTGATTTCATAATCTTATCAGAAATATTGTTCTGGAATGATATTCAGGGATAATACCTACAGAAGCAGGGAGATGACCATTTTCTTTGCCAAATGTATCAACAAAGTCATTATCTTCCTTGCTCTATTCAATCAACAACTAATTGCGTACCATATGAACAAAGTTTTCACCCGACTGTTTGCTATCGGGCTATTGCTTAGTGCGTTCTGTCAACCACTAGTCGCGCAGATTGAGAAAGCACCAGCCCGCAAAGAAGGCGAAGGAGGCAACACCCGACTGATCATTCGCGGCGTTACCCTCATCAACAGTACAGGCGCTCCGCCGATGGGTCCGGTTGATATTGTGGTCGAAAAAAATCGCATCGCACAAATCAGGCAGGTCGGCCATCCTGGTGTGCCAATTAACGAAAAAAGTCGCCCAAAAGCAGAAAACGGTGACAAAGAATTAAACTGCGAAGGCATGTACCTGATGCCGGGTTTTGTGGACATGCACGGGCATATTGGCGGCACAGGTCAGGGAACTCCCTCGGAATATGTGTTCAAGCTCTGGCTAGCCCACGGAATTACTACCATCCGTGACCCATCCTGCGGCAACGGCCTCGACTGGGTTTTGGAACACCGCACTAAAAGCGAACGAAATGAAATCACCGCACCACGGATCAAAGCGTATACCGTCTTCGGGCAGGGGAGCAAATCGCCCATCTCAACGCCGGAGCAGGCACGTATTTGGGTGCGGGAAAATGCCAAAAAAGGCGCGGACGGCATTAAGTTTTTCGGTGCTGAACCAGATGTCTTTCGGGCAGCTTTAGAGGAAAATAAAAAACTAGGATTGCGGTCTGCCTGCCACCACGCGCAGCTGGAAGTGGCCCGAATGAACGTGCTGGCAACCGCAAA
Source organism: Tellurirhabdus bombi (assembly GCF_021484805.1). Lineage (NCBI taxonomy): Bacteria > Pseudomonadati > Bacteroidota > Cytophagia > Cytophagales > Spirosomataceae > Larkinella > Larkinella bombi. Next base: position 1,547,327 of record NZ_CP090557.1, read on the forward strand.
AGCCGGATTAACGTCGATGGAGCACTGGTATGGGTTGCCCGAAGCTTTGTTTGAGGACAAAACCATTCAGAACTATCCAGCCAATTACAACTACAACAACGAGCTGCATCGCTTTGAAGAAGCCGGTCGGCTCTGGGAGCAGGCGGCCAAACCGGGTACGGCGCGGTGGAATAAAGTGCTCGACAGCCTCATTGCGATGGATTTCACGCTTGACCCTACGTTCAATATCTACGAAGCGAACCGGGAGTTGATGCTGGCCCGGCGAGCAGAATGGCACGATGACTACACCTTGCCGTCGCTATGGCGTTTTTACGGACCAAGCCGCATCTCGCACGGATCTTACTGGCACGATTGGGGCACAGAGCAGGAAGTCGCCTGGAAGCGCAATTACCAGCTTTGGATGCAGTTTGTCAACGAATACAAAAACCGGGGTGGTCGCGTAACGGCGGGTTCGGACTCGGGATTTATTTATCAGTTATACGGCTTTGCCTACATCCGGGAGCTGGAACTCCTCCGGGAGTCGGGCTTTCATCCGCTCGAAGTGATTCGGGCCGCAACGCTCAAAGGAGCCGAGGCTTTGGGAATGGCCAATCAGATTGGTTCGGTTGAAATTGGTAAACTCGCCGATTTCGTGATTGTGGAGGAAAATCCGCTGGCAAATTTGAAAGTCCTGTACGGAACGGGCGCCATTCGATTAAACGACAAAAATGAAGTCGTTCGGGCGGGTGGCGTGAAATACACGGTGAAAGACGGGATTGTGTATGACGCCAAACAGTTATTGGCCGACGTTCGGCAACTCGTTACCAACGCGAAGGGGAAAGAAAACTTTGAAATAAGCCAGCCAGGTATGGCCCCGAAAGCCAGCAAAGTATCGGGCGGCAAACAATAGCGTACCTACAAATAAAAAGCCTGCCGAAGCAAATCGGCAGGCTTTTTATTTTTTAACTAGACCACAATCAAGGCTTATTGCTGTCTACGACCAGTTTCTCGTCGCGGTTAGCAACGTCCCAGGCGGTGTAGAAAACGAGTTGCGCTGATTTTTCGGCCAGCTTAAAGTCAATTTTATCTACATCGTCCGTTGGCCGGTGGTAATCGGGATGAAGGCCGTTGAAGTAGAAAATAATGGGTATTTTATTCTTGGCGAAGTTATAGTGGTCAGAGCGGTAGTAAATCCGTTCTGGATCGGTTGGCTCGTTGTATTTATAATCCAGCTCCATTTTGGTATAGGTCTGGTTGGCGTTTTCGCTGATCTTGTGCAAGTCAGACGAGAGCTTATCCGAACCAATAACGTAGATGTAGTTATCTGATTTGCCCAGGTGCAGATCATCCACGCGACCCACCATGTCTATGTTCAAATCACAAACCGTTTTAGCCAGTGGAATAACAGGGTCCATATCGGCATAATACTGAGAACCCAACAAGCCTTTTTCTTCACCTGAAACCGTCAGGAACAACATGCTCCGACGCGGGCCGTGGCCCTCCGCTTTCGCTTTCGCAAACGCCTGCGCGATTTCGATGACCGAAACCGTACCGGAGCCATCGTCATTCGCACCGTTATTAACCTGTCCGTCTGGATTAACGCCAATGTGGTCATAGTGGGCGGAAATAATCACGACTTCGTCTTTCTTATCCGTTCCTTCCAGATAGCCCAGGACGTTGCTGCTCTGAACAGCCTCTTCTTTGCGCTGGGCCAATACGCTTGTCTTGCCTTTTAAAGAGCCAGCCGTTGTTTTACCCGTTTTCGCAATATTATCGGCGGCAGTTTTCAATTTGGCTGCGCTAGTATTCAGCAGGTCAGCGGCAATTTCTGACGTAACGATAAACGTTCCGACGGAGCTTAGTTGCTCAGTACCTGATTTTAACGTGAGGCGATTGAATCGGTTCATCATGGCGCTACGCTGGGCAACGAGGCGTTTGAAATCCTCGCCCGCCTCGGCTGCGACGATGAACACCTGAGCGGCTCCTTTATCTTTGGCCAGGGTCAGTTTTTTGCGCCAGCTATCCTGGGCGCTGAAGTCTGCCGTTCCGGCGAGTGCTTCGCCACTGGTGTTTTTTGGCGCCCCATCCATAATGACGATGGCTTTGCCTTTAACATCAAGTTTGGCATAATCGTCGTATTGGCCGGTGCTGATGCCGTAACCCGCGAAGACGGTTTCGTAAGCCGTTTCGGCTGGGACGCTCAGCAAGCCGTTGACAATAAAATCCTTGGGATAGGTATACGTTTTTTTACCCGCTTTGACGTAAAAATCACCCCACATCTTGCGATACAGGTTGAACTGTTGCAGGTAGGATTCTTTGCCATCACCAGCCTTTACGATGGGTTTCAGTCCTTCGGCCGTGAACTGCTTCACGATATAGTCCGCTGCTTTTCGCTGGCCGGCTGTACCTGTTTCGCGGCCTTCCATGTCGTCGGCGGCCAGGATACGGAGATGTTTCTCAAGGTCGGCTGCCTGGATGGTGCGGGCGTAGTCGGTTGCTGTTTGGGCAAAACCAACCTGACACCCTAAGGCCAATACCAGGGCCGTAGCATTTAGTTTGTAGCGCATATGAATTAAAAATTGCTACAAATTAACGAATAATACAGACAGATTGGTACAGTAAAAAGCGGGATTACCGGAAGACGACAATCAGCTACCAGAACCGCCACACCAAAAGGCTTCGGGAGGGCGTTTTTCTCGCGAAAAAACTGATACCCAAACACAACGATCAGCACGCTTAATGTTTGAAATAGCGCCAGGTAGGCCGTTTCGCAGGATTTTAAAGAGAAAACACGTAGTGATACGCCTGTTCTGGCAATAAGCCCGATAAAATTTATGGCTTATCTGAATCAAAAATCTTCGAAAAAGCGTTTCTTAAATTGCGAGGGGATAATCAATAAGCAGCTTGACAATCAGACTCCCGGCCTGTACTGAATGAAGGATTGATGAACAGACCGGTCTGCTGTTGCAAAGCTGCTCTTTTTATATCATTTTCGCAGACTTTTTTGACAACCACGAACACCCCCTTATGCTTCTCCCGAAAGGATGAAAAGTTACAACGACCTGATCGAACAAACCTTTGAGTTCCCAACGCTCGAATTTAAAGTGGAGAATAACTCCCTATTGTTCAACAATGTTCCGCTAATGGACATTATTAAACAGTATGGTACGCCGCTCAAACTAACGTATTTGCCCAAAATTGGGGAGCATATCGAACACGCCAAGTTGCTGTTTAAGAATGCCCTCAAACGGTATAATTACAAAGGTTCGTATACGTACTGCTATTGTACTAAATCATCGCATTTTCGGTTTGTCCTTGAAGAGGCATTAAAGAACAATATCCACCTTGAAACTTCGTCGGCTTATGATATTCCCATCATCCGCGAATTGTACAAGGAGGAGAAAATATCGAAAAGCACTTACCTGATTTGTAACGGCTACAAACGGCCCTTATATACGCAGTATATCAGTGAGTTAATCAACGAAGGTTTTAACGTAATTCCGGTTCTAGATAACCTGAAAGAAATTGAAGCCTACGAAGGGTCGACCACGGCGGAAACGGTAAATCTAGGCGTTCGGATTGCCACGGATGAAGAACCGAACTTTGCTTTTTATACCTCGCGGCTGGGCATTCGCTACAGCGACGTAAACGAGCTTTACCGGAGCAAAATCCAGAACAGTCCGAAGTTCAAGCTGAAAATGCTGCACTTTTTCATCAATACGGGCATTAAAGACAGCGCGTATTACTGGAGTGAGCTGAGCCGGTTTATGTACAAATACTGCGAGCTGCGGAAAATCTGCCCGGATCTGGATTCTATTGACATTGGCGGTGGTATGCCGATTCAGACCTCGTTCCAGTTTTCGTATGACTACCAGGCGATGGTCGACCAGATTGTGGAGAGCATCCAGTGGATTTGCAACAAAAACAACGTACCGGTGCCGCACATCTTCACGGAGTTTGGCAGCTATACTGTTGGTGAAAGTGGTGCCGTTATTTACAACATCATTGACCAGAAACTACAGAACGACAAAGAGCTGTGGTACATGATTGATGGTTCGTTCATCACGCACTTGCCGGATTCCTGGGGTCTGGGTCAGAAGTACATCATGCTGGCCATTAACAACTGGGATAATCCATACCAGAAAGTGAATCTCGGTGGTTTGACCTGCGATTCGCACGATTTCTACAACACGGAAGCACACAGCGCCGATTTATACCTGCCGATTTACGAGCAGGAGTCTGAGAACCAGTACATTGGCTTCTTCCATACGGGTGCCTATCAGGAGTCGCTGGGTGGCTACGGTGGTATTCAACACTGTCTGATTCCGGCCCCGCAACACGTCATTGTGGATCGTGATTCGGAAGGAAACATCACGACGCGCCTTTTTGCCAATGAGCAGGAAAGCGAGACGATGCTGAAAATTCTGGGCTACCAGCAAACGGCCACTGAATCGAAGACCGAAAAGGATGCGGCTTACGAGGAAGCGCAGAATGGGCAGGAGCGTTCTGTCGAAGAATTGGAAAACCAGGAGAACTAAGTTAACTAGCTGGCTGATTATTCGTTAGTGCTCATTAAATTTATGAGAACACCGAATAATCAGCCTGTTTGTTCGTATATTAGCTGAACGTGGTTTATTAGCTAAAGCACCCCATTAAACAAATAGTATTGCCACTTATGAAAAAAGCTATCTTTTTGCTAGGCATTGTAGCGATTGCTTCTTTAGGATCATGCTCCCGGAAAATGTGTCCGGCGTATGGCCAGAATTCCCTGAAAAAAGCACCGAGCTCAAGCGTTCGGCCTGCTTAACTGACACTAACTACATACCGTGAGGCTTCCAGTAGGTTTTTGGCTTGCTGGTCGCCAGCGGGTGGTTCATGCAGGGCGTGCGTAATGTGTACCGTCCGGACACCCACTTTTTTTCCAGCTTCCATATCCCGCAAGGCGTCGCCAATCATCCAGGATTGATTAACGTCAATCGTATATTTAGCAATGGCTTTCTCCAGCATCAGCGAATCCGGTTTGCGCAGCAGCGAGCGGGAATCATAATCGGGATGATGCGGGCAAAAATAAATATCGTCAATCAGGTTTTGGCACGTATCCTGTAAGTATTGGTGGCATTTCATGACGTCTTCTCTTGAATAAAGCCCCCGGGCAATACCGGCTTGATTGGTTATAACAATGAGCATATAACCTGCTTCTTTCAAAAGCCGTAAGCCATCCACAACTCCCTCTGGAATGATGAAATCTTCGATCCGATAGACATAATCGACCCGATCTTCGTTCAAAACACCATCGCGATCCAAAAACACGCACTTATTCATTCTTCTCTATTATCTGGTTGATATAGCTGGTATTTCTGGAAAAATACCATTTTATAAGGAAATACTATTAGTTATTTTAACTTGATTCCAGTGATTTCTGTTACCAGTTAACAAAAATTAACAGAAAAGGTAACTGGTTTTTGCTACCCTGCCGTTTAATTCGTTGTGTTATTAGTAATAGGCGAGGCTATGAATTATTTGATTAGAACCTTATTAATTGGACTCTTCACCGGCTTTTTAAGTTTCGGTTACGCCCAAAAAATTATTCAAAAGGAAATCAACCCTCCCCAACGTAACGCACGTGGCGGGGGGCATATTACTAAAATTGAATACACGCGTCATAAAATGATTGTTCATTTTGTGGCCGAAGATCGCGATTTTGCCCAACATGCTACGATTTATGGTCCTGGTCATGCCAATTCGTGGCGCTTGTATGATAAGAAGACCAAGCGGGAATACGCCTTGTTATTTATAAAAAATATTGGTGCTGACGGTGAGATTTACGAAGAACATTTGGATAAACCGCGTCCCGTGGAGTTTTCATTCGTGAAGCGTATTGTTTGCGAGGCGCATTTCGAGCGACCAGCAAAAGAAGTCAAAATGGTGGATATGATTGAGGAGGGAATCGAGCTCTACGAAAACCGCCGCACCAATCCGAAGGATCCTGCCAGCATAAGTTCGCAGTGGCCTTACAACGTCTACGACATCAAGGTTATGTATTATGATGACAAAGACGATCCGGCTCTTGTGCGGCGTGATACACGATCCAGGGCAGTAGCCCCCAAAGCCGCCCGTCCATCTGCGCCAAAAGTGGCTGCTCCCTCTAAAGCAACAACCCCAAAAGCGGTTCCGCCAGCCAAGCCAAAACCCATCCAGCGCGATTCGATGCTCACCAAAACACCGCCTGTTAAAGGGCCAATAGTGACTAAAAAAGCCGAAAATTTCGGAAATAACGTTGAGGCTGGAAAAACGTATCAGTTATCTAATTTGCTTTTTCAGCAATCAGAATGGACGATTCAGGCAAGTTCGTACCCGGAGCTGGACACCTTGACGGCCTTGATGAAGCGCCATCCAACGATGGAAATTGAACTGGCTGGTCATACCGATAACATCGGGAATCCGAAACTGAACGTCGATTTATCACGTCGGCGGGTTGAGACAGCCAAGAGTTATCTGGTGAACAAAGGCATTGAGCCAGGCCGCATCAAAACACAGGCGTACGGTGGAAGTCGTCCCCTGGCTAATAACGGGAAAGAAGAAACCCGGCGATTGAACCGCCGGGTTGAGGTAACTATTCTAAAGCAATAAGTGGTAGGCTTTATAAACTCGAGTTATAAAGCCGCCAAACTTGCCTCTAGCGACTTAATTTTTGCTTCGGCGTCGGTTACTTTCTGGCGCTCTTTCTCGACGACATCTGGCTTGGCATTTTGCACAAATCGTTCGTTAGAGAGCTTTTTCTGTACCGAGAGCAGGAACCCCTGAATGTATTCCAGTTCTTTCTGGATGTTTGCGCGCTCCTGTTCCACATCGATTTCTCCGACGATGTTAACAAAAAACTCGTCGCTTTTAATCACGAACGAAACGCCGCTGGCCTTTTCAGAAACATAGCTGATTTCCGATACGGTTGCCATTTTCCGAATGAGACTTTCGAACGGCTGGAACCGTGCGGCATTTTCCGTTTTAATAGCCAATGGAAGCTCTGTTTTTGGGCTTATTTGCTTGCTATTGCGAATGTTTCGGATGCTGGTTGCAATGTCAAACAAAAGCTCAAAATCGGCTAAAAGCGAACTGTCAACTGAACCTGCCTGCGGGTAAGTAGCCAGACAAATCGTATCACCGCTCTGCCGCTCCCGGATTTCCTGCCAGATTTCTTCCGTAATAAACGGCATAAACGGATGCGCCAGGCACATCAACCGCTCAAAAAACTGGATGGTCGCTTCGTAGGTCTGCCGGTCAATGGGCTGTTCGTAACCGGGCTTAATCATCTCCAGGTACTGCGAGCAGAAATCATCCCAGATCAGTTTATAAACTGTCTGAAGCGCGTCCGACATGCGGTACTTGCTGAAATGGCTTTGTAGATCAGCCACCGTCTGGTTGAACTTAGCGTCGAACCAGCGAATGGCTAGTTCGTTATTAGCCGATGTGTTCTCCGTGATCTGCCAGCCCTTCACCAATCGGAAGGCGTTCCAGATTTTGTTACAGAAATTACGGCCCTGCTCCACCAGTTTCTCATCGAAAAGCAAATCATTTCCCGCTGGCGAGCTGAAAAGCATTCCCGTCCGAACACCGTCGGCGCCGAACTGCTCAATCAGGTCAATAGGATCGGGTGAATTACCCAACTGCTTCGACATTTTACGGCCCAGCTTATCTCGTACCATTCCAGTAAAATACACGTTGCGGAACGGTGCTTCGCCCTTAAACTCGTAACCAGCCATAATCATCCGGGCAACCCAGAAGAAAATGATGTCAAAACCGGTAACCAGGTCATTGGTTGGGTAATAGTAGTCAAGATCACCGGGACCTGCTTTTGGATTCTCGGAATCTTTGCCCGGAATGAAAACCGACATCGGCCACAACCACGACGAAAACCAGGTGTCCAATACGTCTTCGTCCTGCGTCAGATCGGCTTCGCTCAGGGCAAAAAGCTGGTATTTATCGCGGGCAATGCGCAGGGCTTCGCGTTTGTTGTGGGCAACAATGATCCGACCATCCTGCATGTAGAATGCCGGAATCTGGTGGCCCCACCAGAGCTGGCGGCTGATACACCAATCGTGCGGGGCTTCCATCCACGACCGGTACATGTTTTTGAACTTGGCCGGGTGCAACTGGATGGTGTCGTTCATGACGTTTTCCAGGGCGGGTTTGGCAATATCCGCCATTTTCAGGAACCATTGCAACGACAGTTTTGGCTCGATAACGGCGTTCGTCCGCTCGGAGTAACCCACGTTAGACTTGTATTCTTCCGTCTTAGCCAGATAGCCTTTCTCTTCCAGTTCTTTGATGATCGCCTTCCGGGCGGCAAAGCGGTCTACGCCAACTAGAATCTGGGCTTTTTCGTTCAGCGTTCCGTCGTCCGACAGAATGTCAATAACCGGCAAATTATGCTTGATGCCTAGCTCGTAGTCATTCGGATCGTGGGCGGGCGTTACTTTCAGACAGCCCGTTCCAAAATCCATGGTTACGTACTCATCCGTGATGATGGGAATAGCGCGGTTAATCAGCGGAATCAGGGCTTTTTTGCCGTGCAGGTGCTTATAACGCTCGTCGTTCGGATTGACGCAGATGGCTGAATCGGCCATGATTGTCTCGGGCCGAACCGTCGCAATGGTAACAAACTGTCCTTCTTCGCCCTGAATCGGATACTGAATGTATACCAGCTTCTGCTGGATTTCTTTCATGATTACCTCTTCGTCCGAAACGGCAGTACGGCCCTGCGGGTCCCAGTTCACCATTCGAACGCCCCGGTAGATTTTGCCTTTGTTGTATAAATCCACGAAGGTATCAATGACGGCATCAGACAGCGCTGGTTCCATCGTAAACCGTTCCCGCTCCCAGTCGCAGGAGGCACCCAGTTTTTTGAGCTGTTTCAGGATAATACCACCGTATTTATGGGTCCACTCCCAGGCGTGTTCCAGAAATTTCTCACGGCCAATGTCGCGTTTATCGATGCCTTGCTCTTTCAGCAAGTTCACCACTTTCGTTTCCGTGGCAATAGAGGCATGGTCGGTTCCTGGCACCCAGCAGGCATTTTTACCTTCCATACGAGCCTTACGGATCAGAATGTCCTGAATAGTATTATTCAGCATGTGACCCATGTGCAAAACTCCTGTCACATTCGGCGGTGGAATGACAATGGTATAGGGCTCACGATCGTCAGGTGTCGAATGGAAATAGCGGTTCTCGAGCCAATACTGATACCACTTTTCTTCAATGTCTTTCGGATTATACGTCTTTGAAATCATGCGATGTGCGTTTTCCTCCGTGGGCTTTGCGTTACTTTTAGCATTTTGGCGATCAACAAGAAATCACCGCATACCCTGAAAAGCGCCACAAAGAAGACAGAGGCTAATTAAGTACTGCAAAATTAGTCAATTCTGACGCGTGCGAAAACGAAAGGCAGGGTTTGAAAGTTTTTAAGGAGAAATACAAACCTTTACACCTTATGGAATTTGGAAAAGCTACCAATCTTGATGCCGTTGACTTTACCCTTCCGGCAGACCATCCGGCCAACCAGCGCATCTGGGACAGCCTTGAACCGAATAAAAATCCAGAAGTTTACATAGGCGGACCGATTTGGGCCAATAAACAATATGTTGGTAAAATCTATCCCAGCAATGCCAAAGAGAAGGATTTTTTGCACCATTATACCCGCCAGTTCAATACCATTGAGCTTAATCTAACGCATTACCAGATTCCGACGCCAGCAATGATCAGCCGCTGGAAGCAGGAGGCTACGGGTTCGCCAATGCGTCCGCCTTTTGTGTATTGCCCGAAATTTCCGCAGGCGATTAGTCACGAGCGCGGTTTGGTTGCTACCGAAGCCTTGACCGAAGATTTTGTAAACGCTGTGCTGGACCTGGAGGAATTTCTGGGAACGACGTTCCTGCAACTGCCGCCGACTTTTGGCCCTGACCGTTGGCCTATCCTGGAAAAATACCTGAAAAGCTTGCCGGATGATCTGAAAGTAGCCGTAGAGTTTCGGCATCAAGACTGGTTTAGCCAGCCCGAGGTGTGGCAACGCACCCTGGACCGGCTTCATGCTCTGCGGCGTGATGTTGTCATCTCGGATGTAGCGGGGCGGCGTGACGTGTTGCACATGAGCCTCAGCAGTCCAGTGTTGGTTCTGCGATTTATTGCCAATGAAGGTCATCCAAGCGACTATGAACGGACGGATGCCTGGGTGCAGCGCCTGTCTGAATGGTTTGGCAAGGGCTTGCAAACGGCTTACCTCTTTGTGCACGGTGGTGGCGAAAATGATACCGCTCCCGAACTCATTCGCTATTGGGTGCGCCGCCTCAATGCCGTTTGTGGCTTACATTTGCAGGAGCCAACCTTGCGACCCGAGGTAATACAGGGAAGCTTATTCTAGCGCGGCTGCGGAAAATCCAGCCGCCACCAAAGCATGTCTTTTTCCTGCTTGAAGAACTTAAACTTGTTTTTTTCCAGGGCTCGCCGGGAAGCCAGGTTATGGCTTTCTGTTTCGGCAATGATAGCGCGGACATCCTCCTGACCCATTGCCCACTCGATCATGGCGCCAATGGCTTCTGTCATGTAGCCCTGGCACTGGAAGTCTGGATAGGTTCCGTACCCGATTTCAATTTCGCCGTTCTCGTCCGGGGCGCCTTTGAAGCACAAATCCCCGATCATTACATTTTGTTCTTTATGCACGATGGTCCACAAAGTAGAGAAGAGGACTGTTTCGGTGGCATTCGCAACAGTGGGCAAAATTCCGTATTCAAGCGCCTCGGCCAGCGCCGGCGGTATATCTCTAGGATGAGGATCTAATTTCAACTCACGTTCCAGATCGTAACGATCGGTACGCATGTACTTCACTAGTTGCGAATAATTGAGAGGTAGAAGGAGAAGTCGTTCCGTTTGTAGCTGGATTGGAAACCGGTGGATCATTAGCGGGTCGATTACACGAAAGATACGTTAAGGTACAAACGCGTAAAAATACACCACCTTCGATTTGCCTATGCTATTTCGCCCGAAAGATTTAGAAGACTGTAAGAGTTGCTGAAGAACAAGGCCCATCCAACGGTTAAGGATAGGCACTTGACAGACGCGAATGGCTTAGTTTTTAATGGGTGTGATGATGTTGTTATCTGTTTCGATAACTAGTATTTTATCAAGAACCCAATCAGTAAGATTTAACAGAATAATGGCTACAGAAGCACTGATACTCATTCCAACCATGATGGCTACGCCCCAACCGATCGACCTGTAAAGATAAGGCTGCCACCAATCCAAATGAATGAGATAAGCAGCGGTCAATCCCCAAAAAAGCAGGAAAACACCGATGATGAATGTATTTTTCATACGTCTAGTGAGTAATTATATAGAAACTGAAATTGTCGTTCTGATAATTCGCCCCAAAATGACAAAAAACTATCTCTAAACTTTACGGTGGAATGACAGCCAGCATGACAAAGCTAAGCCTTAATTCGTGGATAAAACTAGGAGGAAATACTTAACCAGCCAAGCAACTAATTAGGTATTTTATTAAGATGCAAAGATAAATTCATATTGGTTGTCTATTAATTGTCTGGAAAATAAGCTGGTATAATATGGCGTACAGTAAAAATTAAATTATCGTACAGCTTGGGTGAAATCGCTGAGAGAAAGGTCAAAAAAGTAAGGTTTTGTACAAAGAAGCAGCGTATTAATCCAAAAGCGAAGTGAATAATAGGGAGGGCTTGAAAAACAAAACCCGGACTTAGTAAGCCGGGCTGTAAGGCTTTTTTTCTGTCCCACCATAATCTGGATAGGTGCGAACAAATTAGTAAAAAATTGTCATTTTATCGAATTAAGGCCACTTTTTTTGCTAGTCTATTTTCCTGAAAGCTGTATTTTAGGAAATATTCTACCCCATTAAGAACCGTTTACTAGTCAGCATCTTTATTTTCTGGATTGAGCTTCAAAAGCATCTCAGGTGCAAATTTTCAAATTTTACTGTCTGATAACTAATTGTTCAGTAGCAAAAGATAACTGATTGGATCAACTTGTATTTCAGGCGCGTGATACGGCCTGGCCCTTAAGACACGTGCTCGCAGCTGGATAGGAGCAAGGGCTCACCGATCCAGACGGGGCTAATGAAAACAGATGGAATGGGTGCTGGATGAGAAACAGGTGAAGGAGATTTGATCAGTCTACTTATGATTGCAGCGTCGTTGAGTTCTATAATGCTGGTATACGGAATCAGGGGAATAAAGGAGGAAACATTATTCTGAATTTTATTTTCGGTATTCCGATTATGCTTGCCCTAGTAGGATTGCTTTTCTGATTCGCCGGATCAGTAATCGGAATATACTCCATGTTTGGATTATTGAATCCGTTCCTGTCGCTTTTGGCTGGTATTCTTTTCTTTATGTCTGGTAATGGAACCCCTTTTTTTAAGAAGATTTTGTTGAATTAGGGTCTATCCGTATACGTTGTGAAAGTGCTTCTGTACAGTATGTCAAAACACTGCGCTCTAAGTCGGTTAAGACGAATTTCCGACCATGCTGGTCTTCTTCGATTCGGAAATCCGTAAGGCTTGGCGATCAAACAATAATCTAGCGTCACAGTTTTGCGAATAAGTAAAAGACTTACGCGAAAGCAGTTTGACAAGCCCTTATACTTATGAATACAAAACTCATTACGCCCCGAATGCATGGCTTAATCGACTATGCCCTAGTTGGTAGTTTGCTTACCTTTCCCACCGTGTTGAATTTCAGCCCGGACGTGAAGAAAATCTATACTGCTGAAGCACTGGCCCTTCTGGTATATGTTTCCCTAACCGACCAGCCGGCAGCCGTAAAACCGCTGATTCCTTTTCCGAGGCATGGAAAAATCGACCCTTTTAATGTAGGGCAGTTTGCGCTACAGACCTTCACAAAACCCTTTCGCAAAGATCCACGGGCACGGCTGTTTAACATTGGCTTCACTGCGCTGGCAGGTCTGACTGTTCTTCTAACGGATTGGCACGGTTCAACGCAGCGCGCACGCTGATTGATCGCACAATCGGAACCCGCGCTGAACGAGAACCTGGCCTTCACTTGAGTTACTTTCTTGGCTGGCTTTGGTAGTCGGTTAGGAGGTAATTGGTAATGGCTGCTCCTAAAAATCCTAAATGAAAGTTTAGAGCCGTCTGATCTTTCCGGATAAAAGGCGCGAAAGTGAGCAGTGATTGACTAAGAATTGAAGCCGCATCCACCTTTTTATGAGTTGGCAAAGAAATGACAGGATATATACCTGCGGGCGTATCGGTCAAAGCATTGGCTGTCAAAAAGCCTAAGCCAATGGCTCGGTACGTTTTAACGGCAGTTGGATTGATACCAAGGATTGCGGGTAGGGTCAGTTGGACACCGGCGAAGGCATAGTCGAGAATACCATGCAATTTGGCCTTAACGGGTTTATTAGTCATGAGTTGCTGGTAAAAGTGATCAATATGCAAAACAAGCTAGATAGCTATGAAAGCCAAGAAAATGAGCTACTGGCCCTATTCGTATCTTTTCGGAGAGGAGGATACAATTCAAACTAAAAAAGCACTTAACTACATCGGTTAAGTGCTTTTTTAGAGCGTGGACACGCATCAGTCAAAGGCTTTACTGAATACCAATGGTGAACCCCGCTTCAAAAAGTTCACCAGCATCTACGTGCTGAATGGCCTCTTTCTGGCTAATATCAAAAGCCATTCCCTCGGAGTCTGCACAACCTAACCAGGGTTCAATGCAAACAAAGGGAGCGCCGGGTTTAGCCCAGATTCCGAGATACGGAAAGGGCGGATAAGTAACCGTAATGCAGTGATCATGATGCCGGCTTCGGATAGTAACCCGCCGCGAATCAAGGTTTTTGAACACAAGTGCATCCTGATCGAATAAATCACGCGTTAAAGGAAGCTGATTGCCAACTGCTAAAATAGGACTGGTTTCGCCCGTGAAATAGCCCTTTGGAGACAAAAGATGTCTTTCTAGAGGCTCTTCCTTTTGAAACTCCAGCAAATAATCCTCGTAAGATTCATTTGGCGAGAAGGGAACGGCAAAAGCAGGGTGCGCGCCAACCGAAAAGTAAATGGTCTTGTTGTCTTCGTTAAGAACTCGGTAAACTACCGTAAGAACAGGGCCGTCGAGCTGGTATTCAACCTGGAAATCGAAGCGATAAGGATAAACTAACTCAGTATCGGCGTTGTTTTTAAGCGAGAAAACTGCTTTTTCCGGGGTTGATTCAATGACCGAGAACGTGGATTTCCGGGCAAAACCGTGACGCTCCATGGAGTAGGTCTGTTCGTCAATAAGAAGCTGGTCATCCAGGCAGCCACCTACAACCGGAAATAAGTTGGGAGCGTGCCAGCCCCAGATGGCTTCGTCTGCCTGCCACAAATGTTCGGTATTTGTCGGTTTGTGGAAAATAGAGGTTAATTCTGCGCCTTTTGGGCGGACAAGTACGCGTAAAAAATCGTTTTCGAGAGTTGTCATGCGTGTAGAATATCGGATAGCTAAGAAAGTCGTAAATAAGGCTAAATGTTATGAACACAAACAGATAAAAAAGCAAAAGTGCTGATTAGTAAGTTAATGTTGTAGGCGCTTTTCATTGGGGAAGGGCTTCTAAGGCACGTTAATTTTGTGGGCATGTCTCTCAAAATGCATTCTTTTTCTGCCTAAAGCGCTATTTTTGTACTAGGAGTTTTCTTTCGCTGCTCAGGAAACTAGGTAGGTTGGGAAACGAAATCGTTGCTTTTCATCGTTATAGATGTACTTAAACGAATCAAAGGATTTATGCAAAGTACCCGTTGGATGCCCCTTTTGCTGTTGCTGTTAGTGGGGTTAGTATGGAATGCTGGTGCCGAAGAGGGACCAAAACATAAGGAGGGAGCTGATGCCGGAATCGTGTTCACGGATGCGAAATGGGCAGCTATCCTGAAAAAAGCCAAAGCCGAGAATAAAATAATTTTTCTCGATGCCTACGCAAGCTGGTGCGGCCCTTGCAAGCTCTTGCAGAAGCACGTCTTTACGAAAAAGGAAGTTGGGGATTATTTCAACAAGCGGTTTATCAACGTGAAGATGGACATGGAGCAGGGGGAAGGCCCCGCCCTGGCACGCCAGTATCCACTAGAGGCCTACCCGACACTGTTCTTTATCGATGGCAATGGCCGGGTAGTCAAAAAAGTGATTGGTGCTCAATCTGCCGATGCGCTGATCGCTATTGGGAAGAGCGTTAAATAATAACTTACATACGTGAAAAATGCCCGGACAGTAATTGTCCGGGCATTTTTTTTATTTTAGTGTCGAAAACGCGGTATAATTCTTGTCATTTCTTGAACGAAATGGATATAAATTGACCGCTCAATGTCTGAATATTTGATAAAAAAGTATTACATTTCAGACTCTAAATTGCTCAAATTCTTTTAATCTCATAGTAATGTTCAGTAAGTATGCCTCTTTTTATAGCCTCTGAGAGTCTGAGAATCGGAGTAATCGGTTTAGGGTATGTGGGGCTTCCTTTGGCACTTGAGTTTGGCAAAATCTATCCAACCGTTGGTTTTGATGTTGATAAAAGCCGAGTTGAAGAGTTAATAAGCGGATATGACCGTACCCGTGAAGTTTCGCAAGAAGAATTAGTCAACAACCCACAGCTTGTTTATGCTCATGAGTCAGATGCACTGGCGGGCTGTAATGTATTTATTGTTACTGTACCGACTCCAATTGATCGTTATAAGTGCCCTGATCTGAGTTTTCTCTTAAAAGCCTCACAAAATATTGCCCAGTATTTAACGAAAGGAAGCGTTGTTGTCTATGAGTCAACCGTTTATCCTGGTTGTACGGAAGAAGAATGTGTACCGGTACTGGAAAAATACAGTGGACTTACTTACAATACTGATTTTTTCTGTGGGTATTCGCCGGAGCGCATCAATCCGGGCGACAAAGAGCGCACACTTACGAAAATTTTGAAAATTACGTCGGGTTCTACGCCCGAAGCAGCCGATTTTGTAGACCAGCTCTACCGCTCTATTATACAGGCGGGTACTTACCGGGCGGCATCACTCAAAGTTGCTGAAGCAGCTAAAGCCATCGAAAACGCGCAGCGCGACGTAAATATATCATTCGTAAATGAGCTGGCTTTGATTTTCGATCGGATGGGGATCGATACGCTGGATGTACTTGAGGCAGCAGGAACCAAATGGAATTTTCTCAATTTTAAGCCAGGACTGGTAGGTGGGCATTGCATCAGCGTAGATCCTTACTACCTCGCGTATAAGGCTCAGAGTTTAGGCTATCATCCGCAGGTAATTTTATCAGGAAGGCGTGTCAACGACGATATGCCCTACTTCGTTGCCAATAAACTAGTAAAAGGAATGATTCATCACGCAATACCTATTGCGGGGAGCAACGTCCTAATACTAGGCTTTACATTCAAAGAGAATTGCCCAGACATTCGAAATACGAAAGTTGCAGATATTTACTTCGAATTAAAGGACTTTGGCATTAATGTAGATGTGTATGATCCGTGGGCCGTTAAGGACGAGGTCATGCATGAATACGGCATTTCGCTCTGTGACCAGCTAAGCAAAAATTCATATGACGCGATACTAGTAACTGTTTCGCATCAGGAATTTAAGCAGATGAATATTTTAGAATTAAAAAAAGACAGTCATTCTGTTGTGTATGACCTAAAAGCTGTCTTGGATCGAAGCATCGTGACTTTACGAGTTTAATAAAATACCCAATGAAGTCTATTTATACGAACTTTTGGAAGACTCTATTTTTAGCTCTATTTTTTAGTCACTTCATCTATAGTTTAAGTTTCGCGCAGGATAAGAAAGGCAAAAAAAGTAAAGATTTAGTAACTTACTTTCAGATACTTGAGGCGAGAGACAGTGTACAGTCGTCCGTCAACGTTCCGGTCTTCCGGCTCCAGCCAGGAACGGAGATTAGCATTACGGTATCAAGCTTAAACAAAGAAGCCGATCTAGTTTTCAATCCTGTATTGGCGGTAAGAAGTAGCCGCGAAGAAGTAACCCAGATTCCGGGCTACGTACTGGATACAGAAGGGCAAATTGATTTTCCGATGTTGGGAAAAGTAAAGCTGATGAATATGACCACGCAGGAGGCTTCCGAATTGATTAAAGAACCCTTAAGAAAGCACTTGAGTGATCCTTTTGTGACTGTACGAGTATTAAACTTTCAGGTTTCTGTTTTGGGCGAAGTAAATAAGCCAACTGTATTAAATATTCATCGAAGCCGTTTGACGGTGCCCGAAGCCATCAGCATGGCTGGCGATTTAACAATCTATGGCAAGCGCGAATCGGTATTGGTTATCCGTGAAGCTGACGGGAAGCGGGAATTTGGACGTATAGACCTGCACGATCGCAGTTTGTTTAGCTCGCCATATTATTATTTAAAGCCCAATGACGTGATTTATGTCGAGCCGCAGAAATCCAAGAAGTTACTGGCTGGAAAACTATTTCCTTGGCTACCAACTATTTTGAGTGGTCTCTCGCTGATTGGTATTGTAACAGCCAATGTTTTGCGATAATATACTTCACCAATTTATAATAAGTTGAACTAATGAGTTCTGCCAATTCAAAGACATCTGATTTTGGAAACGAAGCGGTTAAGGAATACTATAAATTTCTATTAATCCGCTATTATAAGAATTGGTATTGGTTTGCTATATCATTAGCAGTCTGTACTGCAGTTGCCTACCTATATCTACGCTATACCCAGCCTACATATAGTGTTCAGTCTAGCGTTTTAATAAAAGACGAACAGGCAGGTTCAGCAAAAGAAAATATACTACAGGAGTTGGATATGTTTTCTCCAAAAAAGGTGGTAGAAAACGAAATGGAAATTTTAAAGTCTCGGGCACTAACAGAAAAGGTGGTTGATGAATTAGGATTCGACGTAAGCTATATGGTTGAAGGACGCCTGCGGGATCAAGAGATTTTTATTGATAATGCCTTGCGGATTTACGTAGTAAAAGCTAATGACATAGCTTTTCAAAAGCCTTTCGAGATTTTGATCAATAAAAACCAGGTCGTACTTGAAGGTGTCAGCTACCCATATGGTAAAGTAGTAAAAACTCCCTATGGCTTATTACAATTCCAAAAGCGGTCTGCAAATATTGCCCATCCAAATATTACGGTTAAAATTAATCATAAAGATGATGTTGTTAATGATTTAGTAACCAGTCTGAAAATTTCGCAGCCGCGTCGTTTCTCATCTATTCTAGTCTTAACTCAGGAAACAACTTTGCCCGAAAAGGGGGTTGCCTATCTTAATCGGCTCGTTCATTTTTATGATTTAGCATCCTTAGAAGATAAGAATAAAGTAGCTTCAAATACATTGCGATTTGTTGATGATCGCTTGAAAATTATTGCTAAAGAATTAACCAATGTTGAGCAAAACATAGAAACTTACAAAACTTCATCGGGTATTGTAGATCTAAGTGCGGAATCAACAGTATTTCTTGAAAAGGTAAAAGATAGCGACACTCAATTAAATCAGGTTGCAATTCAGCTTGGTGCTCTACAGGAATTAGAGAAGTATGTGCAAAGTAAGCCTACCAAAGGAAGTATAGTTCCTGCTACGATTGGGTTAGAAGATCCTACTTTATTAGGCCTGATTAAACAAGCCGTTGAATTAGAGTTACAAAGGGAAAAGATAATTAAAACTTTGCCTGAGACAAGTTCGGCTGTTGAAACAATTGATAACCAATTACGAATTACTAAAGCAAATATCTCAGACAATGCAACTTCGTTAAAAAAGGCATTATTAAATGCGCAGCGTAAGTTTCAATCGTCGAATGCGAAATTAGAAGCTTTTATTAGATCTGTTCCGACAAAAGAAAGAAAATTGCTTGATATTTCACGTCAACAAAGCATAAAGGGCGGGTTATATACATATTTATTGCAAAAACGGGAAGAGACTGCTTTGTCTTATGCTTCAACAGTGTCAGATTTAAGAGTAGTTGATCCACCAAAAGCTAATTCAACACCAGTTAGACCAATTCGTCGACTTGTATTTTTTATTACGCTTACTTTAGGCCTTCTAATTCCTACGTTTTTCATCTGGTTAACTGATTTCTTTAATAGTAAAATCGCCCGGAAAGGACAGATAGAAGAGATTACTAAGGTTCCAATTATTGGGGAAGTAGTGCAAGCTAATGTAAGCTCACCGCTCGAAGTAAGTGCAACGAGTCGTTCTGTACTTTCAGAACAAATTCGTGCTCTACGAACTAACATTCAATTTCTTAATACTGATAATGAAAGTAGTCAAACTATATTAGTAACATCTAGTATTAGTGGTGAAGGGAAATCGTTTATTTCTCTTAATCTAGCAGCTAGTTTAGCTATTACTGATCGAAAAGTAATTTTGTTAGAGTTAGACTTGCGAAAACCAAAATTGCATAAGTATTTGAATATTTCTACGGCTAAAGGCGTTTCTAATTATCTAGCAAACCAAGCGACGTTAGACGAAATTGTACTTCCTGTTGAAGGATATCCCAATTTATATTTTATTCCTTGTGGACCTACGCCGCCTAACCCCTCTGAATTATTCAGTACAGAAAGGATGAAACGATTGTTCAATGACTTGAAAGAAAGTTTTGACTTTATTATAGCTGATACTCCTCCTATAGGTTTAGTAAGTGATGCTTTAATACTAGCTAAATACTCTAATATGACGTTGTATATCATACGACATATGTATACGCAAAAGGCTTATCTTAAAAACATTGCTACTCATTATTCGGAAAAGCGTTTTAATAATATGGGATTATTAATAAATGGAATTATTCCGAAAAAAGATTACGAATATAATTATGGCTATGGTGGAGACTATGGCTACGGGTATTCTTATACGAGTGAATATGGATATTCAGAGGATAAAGTAACCAAGAGTAAAAAACCTTGGTATACTAAAATAACAAATTTATGGTGAGGAAATAGAATAAGGAGGAATAACTTATTTTACTATATTATGAAGGAACCTGCGCCTATCAATGTTATTATTATTAATAGTCATCCAATTCAATACTTTGCCCCTTTATATCAGTATATAGCAAAAGATAGCTTTATTAAATTAAACGTTTATTACTGCTCTAATTATGGTTTGAATGCTGAGCTGGATAAATTATTTGGAGTAAATGTAAAATGGGACTTATCGCTATTAGATGGATATTCTTATAAAATTTTAAAAAATAATTCTACCAATCCATCAATATATTCCTTCTGGGGCTTATTGAATTTAGAAATTATCTATCAGTTATGGAAAGCGCCAAAAAGTGTTATATGGATTCACGGATGGGCACATGCAACAAATTGGTTAGCTATTTTTTTTTCGAAAGTATTTGGCCATACGGTATGTTTACGAGGCGAAAGTCCATTATGCCATGAATGGTCTAAAAGTAAACTCTCAAGATTAAGAAGAAAATTGATATTTAAGAGTGTTCTTTTTCCACTAGTTGATCGTTTTTTTTATATTGGTAAGCAAAATAAGGCCTTCTACGAATATTTTGGAGTCAAAGATCAAAAGCTTATTTGGATGCCTTATGCAGTAAATAATGATTTTTTTAGAGAGCAGTACCTAATCAATTATCCTAAAAGAGACGAAATTCGTAGAAGGCTTGGTATTAATCTAAATGATCGAGTTATCCTTTATTCAGGAAAATATACTAATAAAAAACGGCCAATAGATTTATTAAAAGCCTATCATTTGATAAAGCCTTCCAATGTTAGCTTGATATTTATGGGGGAAGGAGATATGCGAAAAGAGTTAGAAAGCTATATTAAAGAAAACCAATTGCAAAATGTTTATCTAACAGGTTTTATTAATCAGTCGGAAATTGCAAATTTTTATTCTATTGCAAATGTTTATGTAATGTGCTCAGGAGTTGGAGAAACTTGGGGTCTGTCTACTAATGAGGCAATGAATTTTAAACTTCCTATTGTATTATCTGATCAAGTTGGCTGCGCAGAAGATCTTTTAGAAGAAGGTCATAATGGTTTTTTATACCAAGCAGGAGATGTCGTTCAATTGAGCTTAATCTTGGAAAAATTATTATCAAAAAATACAGAAGAAATATCTGAAATGGGAGATAAATCTTCTAAAAAAGTAGGTATATATAGTTATGGGACTATCCTCTCTGTAATTAAAGATACCTTCTTAAAATAAGAGTTATGAAAGTATTATTAGTAGGTTATAGCGCTAATTACTCACTTGAGGCCTCGTATTATAGAGCTTTCACAAAGATTGGTGTAATAACAGAATATTTTAATATTTATAATCATTTACAACCTTACATAAAATTTGGAAAAGTAGGTTCATTATTTAATCAATTTATACCTGTAGATATTTGGCAACGAAAAGTTAACCGTGAGTTAGCCCTTTATATTAAAGAGACAAAACCAGATTTAGTTTTAGTTTTCTGCAATGCACCTGTTTTATATAGTACACTTGCATTTGTCAAATCAGTATGTCAAACTAAGTTTATTTTAATATGGCCGGATCCATTGACTAACTTACAAGCCCATGTTCATCAGTCAGCACAACTTTACGATGGAGTTGCAACATATAGTAAAAATTCAGTGCCTATTTTTGAAAAATTAGGTTTTTTGAATGTGAACTGGCTACCACTTGCTGCGGACCCAGAGCTACATAATATATCATCTATACCTCAAAAAAAAGTAAACGATTTAATATTTATTGGTGCATTAAGGCCTGAGCGAGAAGAAACGTTAGCTTATATTGGGAATAACTTCCCCAATATAAAGATGATAATATTGGGAAGCGACTGGCACAGAAATAAGAGCGATGTATTAAAAAAAAGTATTCAAAAAAGGCAAGTTGTAGGTAAAGAATACTCGCTAATGCTTAATCAAAGCAAAATAAATCTAAACATTATTGATAATACTTGCTTTCCAGCTGCTAATATGCGGTTTTTTGAAATACCAATTTCGAGTGGATTGCAACTAGCAAGCGTTTGTCCTGAATTTGATGATGAGTTTCAAGACGAACTGTCGGTTTTATACTACAACAATAAAGAAAATCTGTTGAGTCGAATTGAATGGATTCTAACAAATTCTTCTACAGCCAATAATATTATTAGGGAAAGTTATCAGTTAGTAAAAAATAAGCATACCTATCTTGAAAGAGTAAATAAATTGGTGTCAATTTGGGCATCTTAATGCAAAAAAATTACTAAGTAGACTCAACATATAATGGTTATAGTTTCTTGTTCAGGTAAGTTCCACGCCTTTAATCTAGCCGAACAGTTAGAAAGGAGAGCTATTTTAACAAAACTATATACCTTATATGCACATCAGAAGAATACTCTGATGAAACGTTTTGTCTCTCGTATTGATAAAGAAATAATTTGCCCTAAAAATATATCAACAAATATTCATTTAGCTATTATAGCACGATTAAACTTAAAATCTCATTATGAGCTTAATGAAGAATTTGACAAATGGGCTGCAAAAAGTATAAAGCAGAATCCTGACTTATATAAAATAATTATTGGTTGGAGTGGAATGTCGCTAAATACAATACGTCAAGCAAAACTAGATAATAAAATAACAATAATAGAACGAGGATCTAGTCACATAAGATATCAAAATGAAATACTAATTGACGAATATAAACGCTATGGACTCAATTTCAGTATTGATGCAAAAACAATAGATAAAGAGGAAGCAGAGTATTCTGAAGCAGATTTTATTACTATTCCCTCGCAATTTGTAAAGCAAACATTTTTAGAGAATTCAATACCAGAAGCAAAGTTAATTCATATTCCATATGGGGTTAGTTTGTATTTTAACAAAGAAAATTTGGATATCAAAAATAATAAAAGATTCAAAATACTTTATTTGGGCACTCTTAGTATAAGAAAAGGATTAGTATATCTATTTGAAGCTATTAAACTTTTAACGCTAAAAGAAACAGAATATGAAGTTTGGTTTATTGGAAATGTTTCCAAAGAAATTGAGCCTTTCTTAGAAAAAAATATTAAAAACAATTGGAAAATATTTGGTCATGTTAATCACTATAAATTAGCTGACTATATAGTGCAATGTGATATAGGTATACAGCCGTCAATAGAAGAAGGCTTATCTATGGTTATTCCGCAAATGCTTGGCTGTGGAGTTCCAGTTATTGCGACCTATAATACGGGTGCTGGAGATTTTATTAAAAATGGTGTTAATGGATATATTATTCCAATTAGATCTTCAAGAGCAATATCCGATCATATTACTTTGCTATACGAAAATAAAATACTTTTAAATGAATTAAAGCAACATGCTTCACTTTTACAAAAAGAATATAGTTGGGATGACTATGGAACAAGTTATGGCTCAATATTAAACAGTCTACTCTAATATATTAAATATTCATAAACTTTTTTGTGTAAAATTATGGTGAAGTTTAATATTATAATGTATTACGTTCAAAATGGGTTTTAAAAATAAAGTTATTAGTAAGTTAAATTTATTAAGTGACTGGAAGAATATAAGTTTTTTAGGTAGTGGACATATCTTAAGTGCACTTTTAACATTACTGTATGGAAAACTCATTTCTATATATATATTACCAAATGATCTAGGTGTATATAATCTTGAATTAACTGGTATGTTACTCTTTTATAGCGTCGTTATAAATCCAATTATACAAAGCTATATGAAGGAGTTGCAAGTTGCCAATCAGGACAAAGTAGTACATTATTATAGTACATTCTTGCTAAAAATATATTTGTTTATTTTAATAGCATCTCTAATATACTCTTTTTGTTTTAATCATAGGCTTTATGTGGTATTGATTGTTCTTAGTGGTATAAGCCAAAGCTCTTTTATGTTCTTAAACTCATATCTAAATTTGTCTTTTAAATATAAAAGTATTGCTTTTATTCAAGCCATAAATCCCTTTATCAATTTAGTTATATTAAATGTTTTAATTGTTTTTTTTGCTGCAAACTCAGTTTTACTGTGGACTAATTATATATTTCTTTATTTTATTTTAACATTATTAGTTCTATTTCGTTTATATAAATTAAAATTACTTGGCGATATTAATTTAGGTAAAGTAAGTAAGATAGATAAAATAATTATGTTTAAAAGCCTTTACAAGTATGTAAGGCCATTACTGGTTTACACAATTTTTGGATGGATAGTTAACTATGCGGATAGATATATAATTGACTATTATTTAAATAAGACAGAAGTAGGATACTATGCTACTGGTTATGGGCTAGGGGCTAAAATAGCCATTGTTGCTGCGCCTTTTAATCAATATTTGATGCCTATCGTTTATAAATATAGAAAAGATAAAGTATTATCCAGTAAGGTAAACGTAATTATATATAAGTACATGTTATTGTTTTTTGTTCTTTCATTACCATTATGTATATTTCTATTTATATTCTATAACCAAATTGGTATTTTACTACTATCTCAACTGTATAATAAATCTTTTTATATTATTCCTGTAATTGCTTTAGCCTATGTCTTTTCACATACATGTCAATTTATGGAAGTTAAGTTTTATTCTTATGGTGCTACTAAATATATTTTTTATGGAATGCTTTTTAACTTTTTAATAAACTTACCATTTAATATAATGTTAGTACCATCCTTTGGTATGATAGGAGCTGCTTATGCTACCTTAGCAGGTTATTTTGTTCAATTTTGCGTGATTTTATATCTGTTTAATTTTAAATATATTGAAATTAGATAATTTAAATTCTATAACCGACAATTAATCGTCTTAATGTCTGGATATATTGTATATGATAAATTATAAAATTATAGCCTTATTACTGGTTAATGTAATATTATTTCTTATCGGTTTTAATTTATTTGAGTCATTTTCAATTATAATCTTTATTTATTTGATAAGTGACTTTATTAATAAATTTAGTCGTGAAATTGTGATTCTTGAATTAATTGCTATATATGCATTTTTATGTTGGCTAATATCTCCAATATTGTGTTATTATTTTTTTGATGAGAATTCTTATCATGGATCCTTATGGGGTACTTATATGCCTATAGATTCTGTAAGTTACCTTTCATATTCCTTGCCTGCAGTTGTAGCTTTTGTTTTCGGTTTAAGACTTAATGCTTTTAACTCATTACCAATATCTTTTCAAGAAATAAAATCTGATTTACGCTCTTACCTAAAAGATAAAGGCTTTATTAGTACTTATTTATGTATTATAGGTATAAGCTGTCATATCATAGCACTTTATGTTCCATCATCTATTAAAAGTATATTAGAGATAATTGCCTTCTCTTACTACGCTGCTATATTTTATGCGTATTATTCTAATTATACTTATAAAAAAGCAATAATCTTGATATGTGTTGCCTTTATACTATATGATATAGTTCGGTCTGGAATGTTTGGTAATCCACTCTTCGTTTTTGTGATAGGTATTATTATTATTTGTTATGGAGCAGATCTTAACTACAAAATTAAATATTTTATATTTGGTATTGGTATAATTTTTATAGCCTTAATACAGTCATTAAAAGCTGATTATAGAGCAAAGTCTTGGTCAGGCTCTGAAAAAATAGCAGATACTGCTTATATGTATCAGTTAGTAACAGAACGTATAGCAAATCCTAAAATACTTGTAGAACCAGATCATATATATGGGTTAGTAAACCGTTTTAATAATGGATTATACGTTGCAAGAGCTATACAATATGTGCCCATTAATGAGCCATATGCATACGGCGAAACCATTCTAATTAGTATTTTATCAACATTTGTTCCTAGGTTTGCTTGGGTTGATAAGCCAAAAACAGGGGGTGAATATATGACTTGCCGATTCTTAGGAGATTGTCTTCATGAAGAGCATAGCTACAATATTGGAATTTTAGGAGAGGCTTATGTGAACTTTTCAAGTATTGGCGGTTGTGTTTTTATGTTTTTCTATGGATTACTACTTAACTATTTATTTTCATTTAGTTTGCGATTGTATTCGGTAAGGCCAACTATCATTTTATGGTTACCAATACTCTGGGTGACTGCCGTAGGAATAGAAACTGATTTCTTGACTGTTTTTAATAGCTTTATGAAGTCGGCTTTGATTGTATTTATTTTATACAAATCAATAGAGTTACTAAGGTCTATAAAAATATGAAAAAGACGGTATTAATATATAGAAAAGATAGAGCTAATTTTAAGAGCATTGAAAAGGTTTTTGACGCAATAACCCAAGAGTTATTATTAGATAAAGTGAAATTGCCTCAGCATTCAACAAGCATACTTAATGTTCTAAAGAATATTTTTTTTCTAAGAAACGTTGAAAGTGATATCATTCATATAACAGGTGATGCTCATTATTCAATTTTGTGCCTGCCTAAGTATAAAAAGGTAGTATTAACAATACATGATTGCGTTCTCTTGCACAGGTTATCAAAATATACGCTAAAATATTGGGTGTATTATTTCTTTTGGTACAAGCTACCGATGATTAGAGCTGATGTTATAACTACTATATCTGAGAAAACAAAACAGGACCTTTTGAAGATAAGTGAAAAAATAACCGATAAAATTAAAATAATATACAATCCTATAGATAACGAATTTGATAAAATAGAAAAAGGATTCAATACAGCTTATCCGATATTACTTCAAGTTGGTACAGGATTTAATAAAAACTTAGAAAATATTATTCACGCTATTGCTAGTATTAAATGTAAACTTATTATTGTCGGCAAATTATGCCGATCTCAAGAGCAATTATTAAATCAATTTCATATAGACTATGATAATTTTTTTGATATAGACAAATCTATTTTAATAGAAAAATATATAGAATCAGATATTGTTTTATTTGCCTCAACCTATGAAGGATTTGGGTTGCCGATTTTAGAGGCTCAGTCTATTGGTAGGGTATTAATAACTAGCAAAATAAGCCCAATGATAGAAATTGCTGGTGAAGGTGCTTATTTTGTTGATCCATTTGATCCTAATTCTATTCGAAAGGCTATACTAGAACTTTTGAATAATGATTCTTTAAGAGAAAAATTAATAACACATGGGTACAGTAATCTTATTAGGTTTGAATTAAGTTCGATTGCTCAACAATATGCAGCTATTTATAACTATATTTAGTTAGATCGTTATGGAAAACGTTAAAAAAAAAATATTGATCTTTATAGAGCGGTTTACACCTTCATACAAATCGGGAGGACCTGTTAGATCAATAGAAAGCCTTATTCCAATTCTTAATAAATATTATAATGTTTTTATTGTTACAAGAGATAGAGATGCTGGAGACAAAGAAGCATTTAAAGATATTAAGATTGATGAATGGATAAAAAAAGACAACTATACCATACTTTATCTAAGTCCATCTTCAGTAACAATATCAAGATTTTACAAAATTCTTTGTTCGATTAAATATGATTTTATTTATACAAATAGTTTAATGTCTGAGTTTACAAGATACTTATTTTTAAATAATTTTCTTTTAAGAAATAAAATCATAGTAGCTCCTAGAGGTGAACTGCATTCTGGAGCTCTTTCTATTAAAAAAGATAAGAAAAAACCTTATATATGGTTTGTTAAAAAGTTTATTTTAGAAAAAATCATATGGCACGCTACTGATTATGTTGAAAAGGTTTCTATAAGCCAACTTTTTGGTAACCGCGATATTAGATTAGCTCCAGATACTACTAGCCTTTTGGCACCCAGAAAGTACTATCAGAAAAGAAGTGATCAAGTAAGCTTTGTTTATATATCCCGTATAACGCAGAAGAAAGGATTGATTTATTTTTTAGAGCTACTAAAAAATGATTTTAATGGAGTTATAACTTTTGATATTTTTGGACCTATTGATGAAGCATATTGGAAAGAGTGTCAGGCAATAATATCAAAGAAAGCCTCTAAATGTATAATCACTTATAAAGGTACCATAGCTCACGAGCTAATTAATGAAGTTTTACATAAATATGATTTTTTTGTCTTGCCGACATTTGGTGAAAATTTTGGACATGCTATTATTGAGGCTATGTCAGCAGGTGTTCCTGTCTTAATTAGTGATCAAACCCAGTGGAAAAACCTCGCTCCGATCAATGCTGGTTGGGATATTTCTCTGGGTCAAAAAGAGAAATGGATTGATATTGTCCAGTTTTGCATTACAGTGTCTAATGAGGAATATCAGAAAATTTCAAAGAATGCAGTTGGTGTAGCAGAAAATTACATAAAAAGTGTAAATTTTGAGAAAGAATATCTAGAGCTCTTTAATTGATACTTTGATGTGTGGTATAGTCGGGGCAGTTTCTTCTAACAATGATCTTATTGAGACATATCATGCTATTTCACATAGAGGACCAGATGATGAGGGAATTTTTACAGACAAATACCTTCAGCTAGGCCATCGTCGGTTGTCTATCCTTGACCTTTCATCCAATGGACATCAACCTATGCTTTCAGAGGATGAGCGATATGTTATTATTTTCAACGGAGAAATATATAACCATTTAAGCATAAGGGAGGAGCTTACTGATAAATATTCATTTCGGTCTACTAGCGATACTGAGACAATACTATATGGATACATTGAGTTTGGTAAAGCTTTATTTAATCGCCTGAATGGCATTTTTGCTTTGGCAATTTATGACAAGCAGACGCAGGATCTTATTATTGTCCGTGATCAATTTGGTATAAAACCGCTTTATTATTATTTTAATAAGGAAGTACTTTTCTTTTCTTCCGAAGTTAAGGCTTTATCAAAGCTTTCTGATTTTGATAAGTCTATCGATCACGAAGCAATTCTTAACTATATTCAATTTTTATGGTCTCCAGGTGAAAAGACACCCTTTAAGCATGTAAAAAAACTATTGCCTGGCCATTACATTGAAGTTAATGTCCGAAATCTGTCAACTTTTTCTATTACAAAATATTATGAATTAACCTTTGATGGCTCTTATAGTACTAAATCTGAAGAAGAGTTAATAGATGAACTTGATGAGAAATTACTGAAAGCCGTCGAGCGTCAATTGTTATCCGATGTCCCCGTTGGTTTTTTTCTCTCAGGAGGCCTAGACTCTAGTGCTATTGTAGCCATGGCGCGCCGCTTATATCCAGAGCGTAAGCTGCAATGTTACACGGTTGACACAGGCAGTGGAGGGAAAAACTTCGAAGGCTTTGCGGACGATTTACCTTATGCCGTTAAGGTAGCCAGATTCTTAAATGCAGATTTGCAAATTGTAAATGCTAAACTGGATATCGTCAAAGATTTTGATAAAATGATTTATCATCTTGATGAGCCACAAGCAGATGCTGCCCCCCTAAATGTATTAAATATTTGCCGTAAAGCGCGTGAGGATGGGTATGTTGTTTTGCTAGGAGGCACTGCTGGAGATGATATATTTTCGGGATATCGACGTCATCAGGCTTTGTACTATGAAAACTATTTTCACTTATTGCCGCAAGTAGTGAAGCTCTCCCTTGCTCGTTTAGTTACCCCGCTTAATACAAAAAGGCCCCTTACCCGACGAATTCGCAAGTTGATTCAGGATATTGCCCAGCCAGAGTTAGTTCGCTATTCTAATTTCTTTTCCTGGCTACCAACTCACATACTGCATAATTTAGTAGCGGATAAACATAAACAATATCTTAGTAATTATTCTCCTATAAATCAGTTAATTGAATCACTGAAAAATATACCGCTTGAAACAAATAATCTCAATAAAATGCTTTATTGGGATCTTAAATACTTTCTTGCCGACCATAATCTAAACTACACAGATAAGATGAGTATGGCAGTAGGTGTAGAGGTCAGGGTTCCTTTCCTAGATAAGGAATTAGTGGAATTTAGTACAAAAATTCCGCCGGCTCTGAAATTGAAAGGAACAACAACGAAATATTTGCTTCGGAAGGTAATGGAACGGTATCTACCAAAAGAAATAATTTACCGTCCTAAAGCTGGTTTTGGGGCGCCCGTACGACAGTGGATAGTTAATGATTTAGGCGAGCTTATTGATGATTATTTGTCTTATGAATCTATCGAAAAGCGCGGATTATTTGATTACGAGGCGGTCCAGCAACTTCTTGTTGATAACAAAAAGGGATATATTGACGCTTCTTATCCTATTTGGGCGCTCTTAGCAATTGAAAGTTGGATGAGGCAGTTCGTTGACTAAGTAGTTATTTAACTATAATCCTTAATTGCTATGTATCTCTTTATTAAAAAGCTATTCCATAAATTATATTATAAAGTATATGAAGGCAAAGTAACTACTTTTTCAGGGCTTGAAAAACTTTCAGGATATAAGTGGATACTAGGATCCTCAATTGGAAGAGCTTACCACAAAGGCTATTATGAGCCTAACGTGACTAAATTGTTTCTGAAATACCTGAAACAAGATACTGTTTTTATAGATATCGGTGCACATGTAGGATATTATAGCTTATTATCTGCGGCTAGTGCCCCTTTAGGCCATGTATATAGCTTCGAACCCTTTTATGAAAACTATATTTATTGTAATCGGATAAAAGAACTAAATACAGTTTCAAATTGGACTATTGAGCAGAAAGCGGTTGGCGATAGAAATGGAATACTCTATTTTAATGAAGGCCCTACTTCCACCACAGGCAAAGTTTCATATACGGAAGGCAACAGAGTAGAAGCTATATCAATAGATAATTATCTAAAGGAGAAATCGATTAAAAAGATTGATTTAATTAAGATTGATGTAGAAGGATTTGGGGGGAATGTATTGCGCGGTGCAATTAATACAATTAAGATTTATAAGCCAATTATTATTATGGAGTTTCATAGCAATAGTGATGAGAAAGAGGTATTTGGAGAGTTGCTATCTGATGATTATAATATATACAATCTTGATAAAGATGCTCCAATCAAATTGGATGAAGATAATACTCTTTTTGTATATGCAGTTCCTAAAGAAAACGCATGAAACAAATTATACAAAATCTTAAAAACGGCGAAACCTTATTAGAGGAAGTACCCGCCCCGATTGTCAGAAGAGGCTGCGTTCTGATTCGGACAACGCGTAGTTTGGTTTCACTCGGCACAGAGCGTATGCTGGTTGAATTTGGGAAAGCAAACTTGATTGAAAAAGCTCGGCAGCAACCAGATAAGGTAAAACAGGTACTAGATAAAATCAAAACGGATGGGTTGATGCCAACCCTCGAGGCTGTTTTCAATAAACTGGAACAACCTCTACCACTAGGATATTGCAATGTTGGTCGGGTCATGGCCGTCGGGGAAGGAGTAACCGAGTTTCAGGTGGGGGACCGCGTGGCTTCGAACGGCCAACATGCCGAGTTTGTGTGCGTTCCTAAAAACCTGGTCGCTTCGATTCCAGACCAGGTAACCGATGAAGCAGCCGCATTTACCGTCATTGGATCTATTGGTTTACAGGGAATTAGATTGTTGTCGCCTACGTTTGGTGAAACGGTTGTGGTGATAGGCTTGGGGCTGATTGGGCTATTAACCGCCGAACTACTTCGGGCCAACGGATGCCGGGTAGTAGGTTTTGATTTTGATGCTGAAAAAGTAAGTATTGCGCAGAAAAAAGGCATTTTGGCCGTTAATCTCTCCGATGGTACAAACCCCGTCAAGTACATTGAAAACCTGACCAATGGTGTAGGAGCTGACGGTGTTATTATTACGGCCTCCAATAAAAGCAATGACATCATTGCCCAGGCGGCGCACATGAGCCGGAAGCGGGGTAAAATCATTCTGGTGGGCGTAATCGGTCTGGATGTGAAACGAGCCGACTTTTACGAGAAAGAACTCACCTTTCAGGTTTCCTGTTCGTATGGACCTGGCCGTTATGACGACGATTACGAACAAAAAGGGGTGGATTATCCATTATCCTTTGTTCGGTGGACTGAAAAACGAAACTTTGAAGCCATACTGCAAGCGCTGGCAGCGGGCCAATTAGATGTTAAGCCATTGATAAGCGAGGTTATTCCGTTGGCGTCATTTCGGGATATATACGGGGGAATTGGCACTTCACGGTCTATTGCTACTATTTTTACCTATCCAGAGAAAGCAACGTATAACACCACCGAAAGTCTGCCATCAGCTACGTTTAAGGGTGGTAAAGGAGTTATTGGGATTATTGGAGCGGGGAATTTCACCAAGATGACCATTCTGCCAAATATGAAAGACTCGTCGGCAACCATCAAATACATTGCTAGTTCGGGCGGAGTGAATGGGACCGCATTAGCGAAAAAATATGGGATTAGTAACAGCACAACCGATTATAAGTCGATACTGGACGACAAAGAAACCGATCTGGTGATGATCACGACGCGGCATAACCAACACGCGTCGATGACCATTGAAGCACTGAATGCGGGAAAACACGTCTTTGTGGAAAAGCCACTTGCGCTAAATACCGACGAGCTTGAAAAAATCATCCAGGCTTACCAAGTGGCTGACCGTACCTTGACCGTTGGCTTTAACCGCCGTTTTTCGCCGCACGTCCAGAAGATGAAAACGCTGCTGGGAAGCGGCCCCATGAATGTCATTGCTACGATGAATGCCGGTGCTATTCCTGCCAGTTCTTGGGTGCATGATCTTAAAATCGGTGGTGGACGAATCCTTGGTGAGGCTTGTCATTTTATCGACTTGATGACTTTTCTGACGGGCAGCCTCGTCGAACAGGTTTGTATGAATGCGATGGGTGAAAACCCAACTGGAGCGACAGACAATGCTTCGATTCTGCTCAAATTTGCTAATGGATCAACGGGAGTAGTAAACTACTTTTCGAACGGCCATAAAGCCTATTCCAAAGAGCGGGTTGAGGTTTACTCGCAAGAACGAACCTTTGTTCTGGATAATTTCCGGACATTGGACGGCTTCGGATTTAAGGGCTTTTCGAGTCTGAAAACCAAACTAGATAAAGGGCACCGCAAGCAATTTGAGCTACTGGTCCAGCAAATTCAGCAGGGTGGAGACGCCCTTATTCCATTTGAGGAGTTAATTAATACCTCGCGCGCTACGTTAGCTGCTATTGAGAGCCTGAAACAAGGCCGATGGATTGCCATTTCGGAAATGTTAGCTCCTAAAGAGTCTACTGGAAACGTATTTGCAAATGCTGAAGCCTGAACATGCGGCAAAAGGTTAAATTACTGCGTCAGCTATGGCAAAATATGGGATGGCGCTATGTCCGGTATCGGCTGGGCCATGAAGTAAAACGGCGGACTGGTTTACTGAAGAAAAATTTTCCAACCACGTTTACGCCAAAGACATTCATTACACAGGCCAATTGGAAACAATCGGCTAAACCTTTCTTTTTTGTCAGCCGCGAGAAAGTAGCGTTTCCAAAGCAGAAAACTCCTTCCTTACAGCGGGCGGCGCAGGAAATTCTGGCTGGTAATATTCTGTTCTTTAACGCTGACTATAAACCGCTTGGCCTGAATTACGATTGGGTTACCAATCCGGATAATAGTTATACGTATCCGCTCAAGCACTGGACCGAAATTCCTGACTTTTCCCCTGTTTCAGGTGATATCAAAGCGGTTTGGGAAAAGTCGCGGTTTGCTTACATCCTGACGCTGATTCGCTACGATTACCATTTTGAACACGATTGTTCGGATTTTGTCGTGGCAGAAATTCTGTCGTGGATAGCGGCTAACCCATTAAACCAGGGGCCTAATTACCGATGCAGTCAGGAAATTTCGTTGCGGGTTTTAAACTGGATTTTTGCCTTATATTATTACCGTGATTCCCCCGCTCTGACAGAAGAAGCCTTCTCGACAATATTAAATAGCATTCACTGGCAGATTCAGCACGTTTACAAGCATATCAATTTTTCGCGCATTGCCGTTCGGAACAACCACGCCATTACGGAGACATTGGCTTTGTATTTGGTTGGTCTGTTGATGCCTTTTTTTCCAGAATCCAACCAGTGGCACAAAGACGGCAAACGCTGGTTTGAAGAAGAAATTGCATACCAGATTTACGAAGATGGAAGCTTTCTTCAGTTTTCGATGAACTATCATCGGGTTGTTGTTCAGTTACTTACCTGGGCGTTACAACTGTCGAAGATTAATAAGGAAACCTTGAGTCCGGTCGTGCAGCAACGCGCAGAAGCATCTATTCATTTTCTCCGGGCTTGTCAGGATCAGTCGGGTTGGTTGCCCAACTACGGCGCTAATGATGGCGCTTTGTTTTTTCCGCTAAACAATTGTGGTTATCGTGATTATCGGCCACAACTTCAGGCATTAGCTAGTTGCGTCGCCGCTGATTTAGGGTATGGTCCGGGAGAATGGCAGGAAGATGCATATTGGTACGGCCTGCATCAACCAACTAACCATGTCTGGCAAAAGCCACCCGAGGAGGCGTTAAATAGGTTTGATCTTGGTGGATATTACACGATTCGGGATGGAGAGACGCTGACTTTTGTACGTTGCGGGCGGCACAAAGACCGTCCGTCGCAGGCCGACAATCTGCATCTGGATATTTGGGTGAAGGGCAGGAATATTTTACGGGATGCTGGCTCGTATAAATACAATACTGAAGAGGCATTCCGGCGTTTTTTTAATGGAACAGCTTCCCACAATACAGTAATGCTAGGTCATTACGACCAAATGGAAAAAGGGCCTCGTTTCATCTGGTTCGATTGGTCGCAGGCCGTAGAAGCAAGTCTTTCGGAAACGGCAGAAGCCTATATCTTTGAAGGAACCATTCAAGCTTTTGCGCATGTTAGTCCAGGCATCACGCATACACGCAAGGTTCTTAAATATAAAAATAGTTTTGTCTGGGAAATAACTGATATATTTAGCCATACCGCTGGCCTTCCGCTACAACAGATCTGGAATCCGTCGGATGACTTTTCTGAAAATTGCCAAATCTCGGCTAGCGATGCGGGCGGGAAAAAACTAGTTGCTGAAATGCGGGATGGCTGGTATTCCGGGCTATACGGTGTTAAGGTAGCAACTCAGCAACTGGTCTTCTCAACGCAGGAGAATCAGCTAACCACCCGAATTGAATACACCATTACTGATTAATTGATGCGCATTTTATTGATACACCAATATTTTCTGGACAGCCAGGAAGGCGGTGGTTCCCGCTGGAATGAAATGAGTCGTCTTTGGGCCGAAAAAGGACATAAGGTAACTGTACTGGCTGGAATGGTGAGTTATACGAAAGGCGTTAAATCGGATAAATACAAGGGTAAGTATTTCTACCAGGAGGACTACGTGCCCGGTGTAAATATCGTTCGTTGCCATGTTTCGGAAGCTTATAACGTAAATTTTTTAGGCCGCTTGTGGGCTTATTTTTCGTTTGTTTTTTCGAGTATCTGGGCCGGTATGTTCAAAATAAAAGGCCAGTATGATGTAATTGTAGTGACTTCACCGCCGCTTTTTGTGGGCATTACGGCTTATGTGTTATCCAGTATTAAGCGGGTGCCCTTTGTTTTTGAAGTTCGGGATTTATGGCCCGAATCGGCTATTGATACGGGCGTACTGACCAATAAACTGATCATTCGGTTTGCGTACTGGTTTGAACAATTTGTTTACCGAAAGGCCAGATTGATAAACGTATTGACACCAGCGTTCCGAGACACATTGATTCAAAAGAAAGGTGTACCTGCCGAGAAAATCTGTTTCATTCCCAACGCAGCTGATTTTTCGCTTTCAGAGGAGCTCCTGCATACCTTTGACGCCAAACTATTCCGCCGTGAGCTAGGCATCGACGATAAACTAGTTATCACTTATGTTGGTGCGCATGGCGTGGCCAATCACCTGGTGCAGGTTCTGGACACGGCTGAACGACTACGAGATACCAAGGCTTATTTCATGTTGATTGGCGATGGCATGCAGAAAAAAGAATTGATGAGAGATGCCCAGCAGCGCGGCTTGGCAAATGTCCGGTTCATTGATTCAGTAGCCAAGCGAGAGGTTTTTAAGTTTATCCTGGCGTCGGATTTAGGGACCTCGGTGCTGAAAAAAGCCGATACCTTTAAGACGGTTTATTCGAATAAAACATTCGACTATATGGCCTGCAAAAAACCGATCCTAATGGTGATTGATGGTATTTCGCGCCAGTTGGTAGAGGAAGCGCAAGCCGGTGTTTTTGTCGAGCCTGAAGCCCCGGACAAGTATACCGCCGAAGTTCAAAACTACCTGCAAAATCCAGACCTGATCGCAAAGCAGGGAACCAATGGTTACCTGTATGCGAAGAAGCATTTTGATCGAACGGTACTAGCCGATAACTACATAACTATACTGGAAAAATGTATCGGACAGGGTTCAAGCCATTGATCGATTACACGCTTGCT
This sequence comes from Tellurirhabdus bombi, assembly GCF_021484805.1. Lineage (NCBI taxonomy): Bacteria > Pseudomonadati > Bacteroidota > Cytophagia > Cytophagales > Spirosomataceae > Larkinella > Larkinella bombi. The sequence continues at coordinate 1,583,601 of NZ_CP090557.1, forward strand.
TTACTGGGGCTGTTGCTTAGCTGGCCAATTTTACTGATCACCGCCATAGTTTTAAGCGTAGCCAACGAGGGGAAAGCGTTTTTTTTACAGCCACGTCCGGGTAAACATGGCCGCGTATTTCGCATTATCAAATTCAAAACGATGAATGATAAGCGCGATGCGGTAGGTAATTTGTTGCCAGACAAGGAACGCCTGACCTGGGTCGGCCAGCTAGTACGCAAAACGTCAATTGATGAACTGCCACAGTTACTAAATGTGCTAAAAGGAGATATGAGCCTTATCGGCCCCCGGCCTTTGCTGGTCGACTATCTTCCCTTGTACAATAGCCAGCAGCGGCGAAGGCACGATGTAAAGCCTGGAATAACGGGTTGGGCGCAGGTTAATGGCCGAAATGCAATTTCCTGGCAGGAAAAATTTGCTTATGATGTCTGGTATGTAGATAATGTATCGTTTTATCTGGACGTAAAAATTATAGCCTTGACACTCAAGAAATTTATTCGTCCCGAAGGAATTTCATCCGCAACCTCGGTAACGATGGAGCGATTTACCGGTAATCATTAACTATGCTGCTATTCGGAGCCAGTGGACACGCCAAAGTAATTATTAGCTGTTTAGAAGCTTACTCCATTCCCGTTGAAGGAATTTTTGATGATGATGTGAGCAAAAAAAGCCTGTGGAATATTCCGGTTATAGGGAAATATAACCCTCAGTTTTTACCCGAAAGTAACCTGATTATTTCGGTTGGATACAATGCTATTCGGTACCAACTGGCGGCAAACAGTAAGCATGCCTTTGGGCAAATCGTTCATCCGACAGTCATAATCGATAAAAATGCGTCGGTTGGCGCAGGGAGTGTCATTCTACAACGTGCAGTGATTCAGACAGAAGTGAAAATTGGACGGCACGTGATCATCAACACAAGTGCTTCGGTCGATCATGAATGCGTTATTGGTGATTTTGTGCATGTCGCTCCGAACGCTACCCTTTGCGGTAACGTAAAAGTAGGTGAAGGAACCCTGATTGGGGCAGGCGCTGTAGTTGTCCCTAACTTGCACATTGGCCGTTGGGCTACGATCGGAGCCGGGGCAGTGATAACGCGCGACATTCCTGACTATGCCGTTGTTTATGGAAATCCCGGTCGAATCATTAAATACCAAGAGCCTGTGCTATGAAACCAAAAATCTGGCTATCGTCACCGCATATGGGCGGTAATGAGACAAAATACATTCAGGAAGCATTCGATACCAATTGGATTGCGCCGCTAGGACCACATGTTGACGCCTTTGAAAAAGCACTTTGTACCTATACGGGTGTCAAACACGCGGCGGCTTTGTCTTCTGGAACAGCGGCTTTACATCTTGCTTTAATCTTAGTAGGCGTTGGCTATGGCGATGAAGTTTTGTGCCAGTCATTCACGTTTTCTGCGAGTGCCAACCCCATTGCTTACCAGGGCGCTACACCAATTTTCATTGATAGCGAACGAGAAACCTGGAACATGTGCCCAGTCGCTTTAGAAGAAGCGATCAAAGACCGCCTGAAAAAGAACAAGAAGCCTAAGGCCGTTATTGTAGTGCATTTATACGGCATGCCCGCCCAGATGACTGCTATCCAGGCTATTTGTGAGCAATACGGAATACCGCTCATTGAAGACGCTGCCGAAGCATTGGGGTCAACCTACAAGGGCCAGGCAATGGGCAGTTTTGGGAAGCTAGGAATTTTGTCATTTAACGGAAATAAGATCATCACTACTTCCGGCGGGGGAGCTTTGTTAGGTAATGAGGAGGCGTTGATTACCAAATCGCGTTTTCTGGCTACGCAGGCGAGAGACCCAGCACCACACTACCAGCATTCGCACATTGGGTATAACTACCGCTTGAGCAACGTTTGCGCGGCCATTGGACTTGGACAGATGGAGGTGTTACCCACGCGGATTGAACGGCGGCGGGCTAATTTCCACTTTTATCAGGAGGAGCTTAAAGCGTATCCATTTATTGAGTTTCAGCCGGAGCTTGCAGATAGTTTTTCCAATCGTTGGTTATCTGCACTGGTCGTTAACGAATCTGCTGAAATTTCCCGGGAAGACTTGCGGCTAGCGCTGGAAGCAGAAAACATTGAGGCCCGTCCGCTTTGGAAGCCTCTGCACCTACAGCCTGTCTTTGAGGAAGCACCTTACTACGGAGGCGGCGTTTGTGAAGATTTATTCAATCGGGGTTTGTGTTTGCCTTCGGGATCTAATCTAAGCCAGGAAGACTTAACGCGCATAGTAGATACGATCAAGACTTTATTTTGAAAGTACACTCGTTAAGGCAAGCATTAATATCTATATAAAAGAAAACCCCGCTCGCGATCGCGAGCGGGGTTTTCTTTTATTGTTACTGGTTTGATTACGGTACTAACCGCAATTCAACCCGACGGTTTTTCTGCAGACCATTGCGCGAAGTGTCGCCAATTGGTTTGAATGAACCGAATGCATCGATAACGATACGGTTTGCGTCGTTCAGACCTGCTTTAACTAGGTAGTTTCTAACAGCTTCAACACGGCGGCGTGACAGAGCGATGTTGTAACGGTCAGATGCCCGGCGGTCAGCGTGACCTGATAGTTGCAGACGGCACTGAGTTTTGTTCAGTAACTCTACTACCTTGTTCAGCATTTCGTAATACTGCGGCTTGATGATGTTCTTATCAGTATCAAACTGAACGTTTGCGAAGATTTCAGCACAAGCAATTCCTGGCAGAGCAGCACTTACGTACTTGTCAAAGTCGATGGCTTCACCAGCTCCCGATACGATGCTACCTGCTGGCGTGTTTGGCTGACGGTCGAAGTAGTCAGAAACACCATCGTTATCAGAGTCAAGCAGCAAGCGAGGATCGATGTCTTTAGGACGGTTTGCCTTCGCTACTGAGTCGATTTGCTCCAGAGTCAGGATGACTGGTGGTTTGATCAGGTTACGAGGATCGGTCCAACGCAGGTGATAAGTACCTTTGGTTGTATCGTATTCGTATTTTCCGTTTTCTTTCTTAACCCGAATGGCGTTCTTACCTAATTTGTAAGTAACCATAAAGGAACCGTAACCGTATTTATCCAGTGAAGAAGACCCTTTGCGAGCAAGTGTGTTATCGAAAGACCCACGGCTACCTACTTGGTCGTAAACGCTTGAGTTGTCGCCACCAATGGTTGCATCCAGGCGTTCGGTGTTAACGTGGTTGATCCGGAAATCAAGACCGATGTCAAAACGAGGGCTGATTTCATAATGAATAGCCGCTCCGATTGGAATCACCCAGTCCGCTTCGTAACCCGCTGGTGTCACAGTACCATCGCCAGCGTTGTGTTTTGTAAAGCGCTGAACACGGCCTGAACCTAATTGATAGGCGGTAGATTTAAAGCGCAGAACGCCTATACCCGTATAGCCATCAATTTTCCAGTGCTTCATTTTGTTAGGACCGAACAGTAGGCTTTTCAGGTTGACAGAACCGGTCAGGTCTACTTGTTGGTAGTTGGAGCGGAAATACGAGAAATACTGCCGGCGCTTCATACCTGCCAGATTTCCGAGGTTGGCGCCCAGCTGGAGTCCAAATAGGTGCGATAATTGTTTTCCTACGGCTGCTCCGACGAACCATGTTCCCCGTTCGCTGTAACTATCGGAATTGGTATTACCTACCGGATAGAAATCATATTCCCTCAGGTCTCCGAAAAATTGGGTAGGGCCACCGTGAATGGATACAGACCAGGTGTTCATTTTCGCAGGCCCCTCATACGAGGCTTTCGGGTTATATTGGGCGAAAGCACTGGCCGATGCCAACAAGCCCAACCCCATTGCCTTCACAAACAGGGATACTTTTTTCATACTTATCAGGTTATTGTTTGGTAGTTGAATCTGAATAGTGTGGTTAGTGGACATATGTCAAGGTTGACGTAAGTTCCGAACATTAGCCGCAAAGCTAAATCTTTTCGTTTAGTTTACAAACAAGATACTTCTAGCTTTGTTTGTGCCAATATATCTAAAATTATTATTTTAAAATCTCTTTAGTCCTACAATCAGAGGCGTTGCATTACTTTTCTGACTATACGGCTCTTCCATTCCACAAATGTGCCGGTTTGAATATGCGCTCTGGCCTGGCGAACCAGCCAAAGATAAAAAGTCAGGTTATGCAGACTGGCAATTTGCGCAGCCAGCAACTCTTCCGCTTTTATCAGGTGTCTAAGGTACGCTTTCGAATAATATGTACTAGCATAGCCACCCAATTCTTCGTCGATCGAGCTAAAATCATCTTTCCATTTTTCATTCTTGATGTTAATGATTCCCTGAGTTGTGAATAAAATGCCGTGGCGGGCATTTCGGGTAGGCATTACACAGTCAAACATATCAACACCAAGCGCAATTGCCTCCAGAATGTTTTCAGGTGTCCCGACTCCCATTAGGTAACGGGGCTTATCAGCGGGCAAAATTCCATTCACGATCTCAAGCATCTCGTACATTTCTTCGGCGGGTTCGCCAACGGCCAAACCACCAATGGCATTTCCCTCGCGCTGGTGAGAAGCAATCGCTTCTGCCGATTGAATGCGCAGATTTTTGTACGTACTGCCCTGCACAATCGGAAACAACGTTTGCTGATAGCCATAGTGGCTTTCCGTACTGTCAAAACGGGTAACGCAACGTTGCAGCCAGCGGTGGGTCATTTCCATCGACTTCCGAGCGTATTCATAATCACAGGGATAAGGCGTACATTCGTCAAAAGCCATAACAATATCCGCGCCAATCTTGCGCTGAATATCCATAACTCCTTCCGGCGTAAAGATATGCGGTGAACCGTCGATGTGGGATTTGAAGGTAACTCCGTCTTCCTTGATCTTGCGGGTATTGGACAGCGAATAAACCTGATAACCGCCACTATCGGTCAAAATGGGGCGTTTCCAGCCATTGAACGCATGCAAACCACCGGCTTTTTCCAGCACGTTTAGACCGGGACGCAGGTAGAGGTGGTAGGTATTTCCAAGAATAATATCGGCATTAATATCTTGTTCCAGTTCGCGCTGATGAACCGCTTTAACTGTTCCTGCCGTTCCAACAGGCATGAAGATGGGCGTCTGGATGGGACCGTGATCAGTGGTAACAACGCCCGCCCGGGCTTTTGACCCTGGGTCGGTCGCTTCAATCGTAAAAGTCATAAAGTCCTAATCGAAAGTCGAAGGTTAACTACTAAATGTATAGTGGTAACCTATAAATTTGCAAAACTATTCATTTGTACGTGATTTAGTTAACTCGTAACGTTTCTGTGCTCTATTTCTTCTTGTCCTTTTTTGCGGCTGCCGTTTTGGTTCAGCTTTTTTATATCGTCGCTATTTTCTCCCGAACTGCTTTTTACAAAAGCCGGGTATTGCCGGCTGGTGAACTTATAAGTAATGTTGTCTCGGCTCAACCGCAGGCAGGTGTCTCCATTGTTGTTTGCGCCTGGAACGAGCTGCAAAATCTGCGTGAGTTACTGCCGATTCTCGACCGGCAAAACTACTCAACATTTGAAGTGATTGTGATGAACGATCGCTCTACGGATGGAACGCGTACTTTTCTGGAAGAAGCCGCACAGGAATTTGAGCACTTACGCTTTTATCATATTGATCACGACTATGATCATGTTACTCCCAAAAAGTATGCATTAACTACTGGGATTCGTAAAGCAACATACGATATAATATTAGTAACCGATGCTGATTGTCGTCCGGCAAGCGCTGAATGGCTGGCTGGTATGGTGGCCCATCTAGCCAATCCGGCAAAAGAAATTGTATTGGGTTTCTCGCCGTACGAAAAACGGCCCGGCTGGCTTAACCGACTGATTCGCTACGAAACCTTATATACGGCGGTTCAATATTTCTCGCTGGCGCTGGCCGGTCAGCCCTACATGGGTGTTGGCCGAAATCTGATGTATCGCCGCGATTTATTTCTGGCTAACAAAGGTTTTTACTCACACATGCGCGTAATGGGGGGTGATGATGATTTGTTTATGAACGAAGTGGCGACGGGTAAAAATGTGGCTGTTTGTTTGCACCCGGCTACCTTTGTGGAGTCGATTCCGAAAGAGACCGTGGCGGCGTGGCGGTACCAGAAGCGCCGGCATTTATCCGTAGGGAAATACTACAGGCTGAAAAATAAACTTTGGCTGGGTATTTTGTCTTTTTCGCACATTATGAGCTGGCTAACGAGCATTCCCGTATTGATCATGGCTGGACTTGCCTGGGTAAAGTGGGAAGAAGCAATAGTGCATGAACCAACGGGTCAGTTGATAATTGGCGCTGTCGGCTTATTTCTCCTCCGATTCATTTTATTTTGGGTGGTAGTTGGACGAATTAGCTACCGACTCGGTAAAACGGTTCATTGGCTGGCCATACCAGCGATGGATTTAGTGTTGAGTATTTATTATGCGGTGATGGGTGTAACAACGCTATGGCCCCGGCGCAATCGAAAAATCATGTGGCGATGAACGAAGAATTAAAACGAATACTAACTTATTTTCCCCAGCTGACTAGCCGGCAGCAGGAGCAGTTTGCGGCGCTGGACGAATTGTATCGGCATTGGAACGCGCAGATTAATGTCGTATCCCGGCAAGACATTGATGCGCTGTATGAAAAGCACGTGCTGCATTCACTGGGAATTGCTAAAGTGATCCAGTTTAAGCCGGGCACTGAAATATTGGACGTGGGTACGGGGGGAGGCTTTCCGGGCATTCCGCTAGCCATTCTTTTTCCGCTCGCCGATTTTCATCTGGTGGACAGTATTGGGAAAAAGATCAAGGTTGTTAACGAAGTGGTGCAGGCGCTGGGCTTAACCAACGTGAAGGCAGAGCAAGCCCGGGTTGAGCGACTGGATACGACCTATGACTTTGTGGTCAGCCGGGCTGTGACGCGTTTACATCCTTTTATTGGCTGGGTTCGGTATAAAATTCACAAAGCGGGAAACAATGCGTTACCCAATGGCGTCTTATACCTGAAAGGCGGCGATTTAGCAGAAGAATTAGCGGAAATCAAGGAGAGATACCGGATTTATGAATTATCTGACTACTTTGAGGAGCCTTTTTTTGAGACAAAAAAAATCATTTATATACCGAAGCAGTCGTAGAATCCCGAAGTCGTCGGTTTATTGGGGCCTTCGAGATTTTACCACCTATAACAAATTTTTCTATGGCAGACATATTTCGTTCCAGCAGTTTTAAAGACCCTATTAATCGCGATGAAGTCGTTCTGGACGACAAAGGTGTTACGTTCCGCACGCGCAAGCTGATTGGCGGCAACGAGAATTTTGTTTTCTATGCCGACATATCCGGCGTTGAAATTGACAGTGGCTTGTTTTTTTCAACGATTCGGGTTTTACCCCGGGCGCGGCCTGAAATTATCATCAAGAATTTCACCAAAGGGGATGCTCGTCGGATCAAGGAGATTATTCTGGAGCGTGTTCCGGGCGGAAACCGGTATTAATTGGCAAAAGTAGAGTAGTAGAGAATCAGAGACTTATCAAAAATAGCGGTGATTTGACAATTTTTTTATGGGAATCACTTGCAAAATAGATATAGCTGCTCTACTTTTGCACCACAATAACACTCCCGAATAGCTCAGTCGGTTAGAGCATCTGACTGTTAATCAGAGGGTCGCTGGTTCGAGCCCAGCTTCGGGAGCATTGTAAAGAGGTTACGACGAAAGTGGTAACCTCTTTTTTATTTGGATCAATCATACGTCGTTTGAAATTGACCGCGAATGATGCGATGCTGGCATCAAAAAAGCCGTACCTGATCGATCAGGTACGGCTTTTGTATAAAAATGTAGGACTAAACTAGCCGTTAAAATAAGTTTGGATAATCAGAGATAATCCCGTCTACACCTAATTTAACCATCTCGTCTATTTCAGCTTTGGTATTAACCGTCCACGGAACAATCCGCATTTGCTGGTTGTGACAAGCCTTAACCAAGTCACCCGTAACCGTCTTGTAATAAGGACTATAAACGGGTGGAACAAAGCCTAATACAGCAAGGTTCTCTGCCAAGGTTTTCGGATTAGCCGTTAAGTAAGAGAGCGTTACGTCCGGAAATTGGTTATGGATTAATTGCAAAGGCCGAACATCAAACGACTGAATCGTTAACCGCTTTCCCAGTTTCTTCTGCTGGCATATCTTCATAACCAGATCCACAAATTCCTTTGGCTCAGGATGGTATTTGTTGTCCGACGCGGGTGTGGATTTGATCTCGATGTTATACTGCGGCTGCGGCAATCCTTTGGCTTTTGCGTAGGTCTCCACCGAATCAATCAGAACAGCCAGCAGCGGTTTGTACGTCGTAAACTTCTGCTGCTGCGGAAACTGCGGATGAGGCTTACTGCCTACGTCGAACTTCTTAATTTCAGCGTAAGTCAGTTGGTACAGATTGATATCCTTTTGCTCGCTTGCCAGAATAGGCGTTCCGTCCGGTTTTAGAATAAAATCCGAAGCCATGTAGGTATCATGAGAGACAACCACTTGCTTGTCCTTCGAGATAACCACATCCAGTTCCAGCGTTTGAACACCCAGATCCAGCGCTTTTTTCATCGCGGGAATTGTGTTTTCCGGCATTAGCCCCCGAGCGCCCCGGTGCCCCTGTCGATCCAAGGAATGCTGGGCTACCAGCATGTGCGAACAAAGTAGTAGCCCCAGAAGTCCTAACTTATGCATAGCGTGATTGAATTTTTAAGCTTAGAAATTATAGCGGGCACCAATCTGAACCTGGAAAGGATTTCCCGACGGTGAAACTACACCCGCCGTATTGACTCGGTAATTGAACTGCTGTGTTGCCTGGCTGAAAAAAGGTACTTGTTCTGTAGTAGCTGTTCTCGGAATACCCAATGCATACAGCGCCTGCGTTCCCAGCGATTTGTTAACGCCCCAAGTCCGTTTGAGCATGTTGGCAAAGTTGAATACATCGACCGATACTTCCAGATTATGGTTGCGGAACAACCGCACTTTTTTGCTAGCCCGCACGTCGAATACACCATAGAATCCGTTGATTCCACCGTTACGCTCAGCAATTTGACCAGAGTATTGATTGATATAATCCTTGATGCTCTGGCTGGCATCAGGGTTGTCCAGAACAGCCTGTAAGCCTGTTTTAACATTGGCGGGTACATTTTCGCTGAATCGGTCGAAAATGAATGCCAAGTCATTGGTTCCCGATACGAAATCACCGTTGGTGTTACCTCCTGAAAGCAATGAGTAACGCGTTCCACCGAGGCCTGAATACCGTACGCCAACCGTAACGCCCCAGAACGAAGGCAGGGTACCGTAGAATACTACTTTATGGCGGAAGTGGTTGTCAGAATACGTCATCTTGCTCAAATCACGCGGATCGTCTTTAACAGGTAACGATAGAGTAGCAGTATTGGCCACGTTTCCGTTGAAAGAAGTATTGTCTTTCGTATCATTCCAGGTATAGCTCATCGAAATTTCGCCATCGCGGAAATACTGGTATGTGGCATCGGCTACCACGGCAAACTGGTTTACTTTTCCTTCGCTGTTTAGCTCCAGCACGCGGCCTAGCCGTTGGCTAATCCGCCCTTGCAACCAGTCGGCAGCGCCATTATTTTCTGGAATTGTGTTGGCGGGAACGTATACACCCCGATTGCCCTCATTAGCCAGTCGGAAGAAAGGTTCGGCCACCATGTTGCGATCCACGTACATGTAGTTATTACGCCCTAAGGTCATATAACCGGCAATACCCACTTTGAGCTTATCCGTCAGGAACCGGCTGTAAGAAAGGTTCGCTTTGTACATAATCGGTACACGCGCATCGGGACCTGTCATGTTAATGGTAGGCAGTTGGAATGCATTCAAGGAAGGAATACTGGCGTAATTATTCCGGTACGCCGCAAAGTCAGGGGCTGGAATATTCGGAGAGCGAACATCCACCGTCGCCAGATGCTTACCATCAAAGGTAAGGTTGTTGATAATTACGTAGTTATTGATATCAGACGCAAAAATCCCCGCTCCGAACCGAATGTAATCCGTATGCCGCTCGTTTACGTCCCAGTTTAATTGCAAGCGCGGCTGTACCACAAAAGACCGAAGCTTATTGTCTGTCCGGAGGTTGAGGTCAGCCAAAACCACTTCATTCAGTGAGGTCGATGGATAGTGAGCATAATCCAGGCGTAAACCAGCCGTCATGACCAGACCAGCGCCCAAGCGGGTGCTCATTTGTCCGTAGGCACCGGCATTCAGAATGCTTCCCCGCACGGTAGGATCATCTACCAGCGGCACTTCCCGGTAATAACGGTACGGTTTTAACTGCTCGAAATTGTCTAATCCAATATAGTGAAAACGACCGTTTACCTCGCTTCCGTATAGCGAGCGCGAGTGCGTATACATCAGGTCAACTCCGAATGTATATTGAATTTTGTCGGTATTATAATACACATTATCAACCAGTTGAAGCACATTGTTGGTGAAGCCCTCCTGCGCAAAGCGGTGGCCCCCCATCTGGATGCTGGTCGAGCGGTTCGCTCCGTTAATAGTCGAAACTACGTTCTCCACAATAGCGCGGGGGATGTTTGATTCAGGGAGTTGATCGCCCGGGCGGCTGTCCTGATACGTATAAAGATGCTGAAGCTTCAGCTCGTTGGTAAGCCGTGGGTTCAGCGAAGTCCGTAAGGTAGCCAGCAAGCTGTTATCCTTGTTATAATCATCTCCGTACGACTCATAAATGTTGATGGCCGTGTTGTCCGCTAAACCGAGTTTGTTGCGGTCGCTGGTAAAGTTGTTCCGGATGGTTAACAGATTCTTGCGATTGATCTGCCAGTCGAGACGGGCAAAGGCAGCATCGGAACCCCGACCTTTGTCGAAGGTGCCATACTGCTGCGTGTTGGCCACTCCGTATTTACTACGGGCAATACTTACGTACCGATCCAGGGTTTCACGCGTTACATTAAACCGGTTTTCGTCTACAGGTGACTGAACATCAGCAATGATCAACGGGCGAGAATCCTGCTGGTGATCCCAGACAGCAAAGAAGTGTAATTTATCCTTTATGATCGGACCACCCAAAGAGAAACCGTACTGATTGGTAGAAAAATCATTCGTTGGTACGTTGCCCCGAATATCGTACCGACTGGACAACCAGCCCGCCCGTGTATAATTAAAAGCACTACCGGTCCATTGGTTCGTACCGGCTTTGGTTACCGCGCTGACGGTTCCACCTCCGCTACGGCCGAAAGTCACGTCGTACTGGTTCGTAACTACCTTGAATTCCCGAACGGCTTCGATGGAAATTGAATAAGGTGCCCCACTGCGGCTGGTAGTTGCTCCTGCCGATGTCGGGTTTTTGGCGTTCATCCCGTCGATGGTGTAGTTGGTAGATGAGCCCAATTGACCCGATAGGTTACCGCCCCGGCTCAGCGGCGAAAGATCCATCAGCGAGGTGAAATTCCGGCCATTGACGGGCAGCGTAGCGATTGATCGGGCCGAAATAGCCGTAGCGGCACCCAGGTATTCCGTCTTATTTTTCAGACCAGAAGCCACAACCTGAACCACCTCCAGCGACTGCGCATCTTCCTGCATAACCAAGTTTAGCCGGACGGCATCGCCCTGGTTGAGCGCATAACCGGTTCTTTTTTGTTCGCCATAACCGATAAAAGTGGCTTTGATGGTGTAAGGACCTCCCAGTGGCAATTCCTTAAAGGAGTATTCACCCTGAGCATTGGTTACAGTACCGGTAGAAAAACCAGTCGATTCATTGCGTACCTGAACTGTAGCGCCGGGCAGGGGAGCCTGCTGTTTATCCGAAATAATCCCGGCAATGGAAGCCTGGGTGGTTTGGGCCATTGTTTCGGATATCCCGAAACAAGCCAAAAGAAGCAATAAAAGCGTCGAAAATAGATTTTTTTTCATGAAACGGGGGTGATGAATTTCCCGCTGCAAAGAGAGCGTCGCTGCATTAATTAGATGTTACCGATCTGTTATTTATGTATCATTATTCAGGCGTAGAAAAGCCGGACAGCAGCGATTTAATAACATCTCCGTGCTTGGTAAAGTCGCTTTTTATTTGTTGGCCCCAAGTAGGTTTTATCTGGTTATGGTCGCTCTTTAATCTCTATGGAATGCTTTTTATGACTAAAATCTAAAAACTGTTCACCTATATATTTTTACAGTTCACTACCTTAAACCTGTTGTTCACCTATATCTTCTGCATGGATCGTTGACGTTTTTGGAATTAAGCCGTCTTAGTAGAACTCAAAATTCTGCTCCTGGCAGACTTGTTCTATTCCAAATTCCATACAGATGAAATTTATCGTTATTTATTTGCTGCGGGGGAAATACAAAATGTTACCGTGTTCTTCCAGAAATGAGGGGTTGGCTATTTTATCTGATTTGGCAACGCATGACTCAATCAACCCCCTTGCCGTATATGAACCTAGAACGGAACTAATTGACTGGTATGCTTATAGTCCGTGTCGTTTTCGCGCTGAAAGCTAATTTACTCTCTCACGAGCTTCCCTTAATAAGGCCCTACTGGCGGATGCCAAATTGGTCAATACACCGTAAAGCAGAGCAGAATTAGTATTCTGTCTCTGCTTTTATTTTCTTAAAGCCTACCGTTCTGCAACTAAACATCAGCGGAATTTTCTCTTTTTACTCGCGCAACTCTTGTCCGCTTTCTTGCATCTCTCAGGCATGAGCGTTTGAATAAACCGTTATACTCACTTGTTAAAGTGTGTTAAGACAGCGTCAGCGCTTCTTTCTGTGGTATACTTTTACCCAGAAATCCTAAACCACCAACAAATACGAATGAAACAATTCTTCCTTTTACTCATGCTGGCCCTCTGGTCAGGTGGACTTCTCGCCCAATCTGACCAAGCCGGACAAATCACCGGCGTCCTTACGGACTCTACAACGTCCAAAACAATCCCTTTTGCTACCGTAGCACTCAAAGCCGATGCAAAACTCATCACAGGTACCACAACGGATGGGACCGGAGCTTTTGGGTTAACAAATCTACCGTTAGGAAAATATCAACTGGAAATATCTTTCGTAGGCTATCGAACGAAAACAATACCGGTGGTGCTGACCAACTCAAACCCTACCCTGCGTTTAGAAAAAAATCAATTGACCCCGGAAGATAGAACGCTGGGTGAGGTAACCGTTGTGAGCCAGAAAGCATTGGTGGAGGACAAAGGCGATCGGCTGATCTACAACGCCGAAAAAGACATTTCCAACGCGGGTGGCACTGCTGCTGACGTACTACGAAAAGTGCCGACCCTGAGCGTTGATTTAAACGGAAATGTTCAAATGCGGGGAAACAGTAACCTCAAAGTGCTGATCAATGGGAAACCGTCCGCCATGATGGCCCGTAACCTGGCCGATGCCCTGAAGCAGATGCCCGCCAATACGATCAAATCGATTGAAGTCATTACTAGTCCGGGTGCCAAGTACGACGCAGAAGGCTCGGCTGGGGTTATTAACATCATTACCAAAAAAGCCTTGCAGGGATTCAATGGTTCCGTCAATGCCACCGCCGGTAACTTTAACCGCGGCTTAGGGACTAATCTGGCGTTAAAGAAAAAGAAATGGGGGCTGTCGCTGGCTGCCAACGGCTACCAATACCGGAATATTCGGGATATACAGACAAACCGGACAACGTTGCTGGATGGAAAGCCAGTTAATATATTGTCCCAAATCAGTACGGGAGACAATACCGGGACCGGTGGCTATGGCGAGATGAGTATTGATTATGACCCCGATTCAACCAGCCGTATCAACTTTGCGGCCAATGTTTGGGGAGGGAATTTCCCAAACGATAGCCGAGTGTTTAATAACCTGACCGATCCGGCGGGAGTTAGCTTGCAGGCGTTTCGGAATGACATTCGCTTTCGTAATCCCTATGGAAACGGACAGCTTGATTTGGGGTATACCAAGACATTTAAGAAGCCAGAGCAGGAGTTCTCGTTCTTGACCCAATTCAGCCTGATGCCTGATAATTACTTCTACGATACAGACCGGTATTCCTTATCCGAGCAACTTTTGTTACGGCAGCATAGCACCAATTATAGCCGTAACAAGGAATATACGCTGCAAACTGATTATACCCACCCATTTACACGGAAAGGAGCGAAAGATACCACAAGCTTTAAACTGGAAGTCGGCGCGAAGGCCATTCTGCGTGACATCGGCAGCGAATACCGGGTTGAAGAATTAAGAGACGCTGAGAAGGGCTGGATTGTAGACCCCACTCAGGCAAATGATTTTGATTATACACAGAACGTTTACTCCGGTTACACAGCGCTACGGATGGAGACTAAAAGAAAATGGAGCCTTAACGCCGGTGCACGCTTTGAGCATACGGATATTCGAGGCAATTTTTTAACGACGAAAACGGCTCTAGCCAGTCAGTATAACAATCTTATTCCTAGCGTAACTCTGTCCAAGGGCCTCAAAACACATACGCTGAAAGTTAGCTATACGCAACGCATTCAGCGGCCTCAAATCTGGTATCTGAATCCTTGGCTCAACGCCAGCGATCCTAAAAACCTACAGACGGGTAATCCTTACCTGGATCCGGAAGTGAGCCACGCCACAGAACTGTCTCATAGTGTAACCACAAAAAAAGGCGTATCGATCAATTCGGCACTTTACTGGCGGCAGACGGATAATGCGATTGAGTTTCTGTCAACGGTTGATTCTACGGGTGTATCGCTTGTGAAGCCCCAAAATATAGCCCAGCGGAAAGCGTACGGACTGAACATAAATTTATCCGGGCAAATCAATAAAAACTGGACTATGAACGGCGGTAGCGATCTACGCTATATCGATTTGTATAGTCCGGCCCTCAAACAGGGCAACAGCGGTATGATTTGGAATGTTAATTTCAATAGCACGTATAAATTGCCTAATAATTACACCTTGCAGGCAAACGGGAGCTATGGTTCGGGCTGGATCAGCTTACAAGGGACCAATTCAGGATTTTACTGGTACGGATTCTCGGCGAAACGCGAGTTCTGGGACAAAAAAGCTAGCTTAACGTTAGGAGTAAACAATCCCTTCAGCCGGGGGATACGGCAAACGGCAACTGAATCGGCACCATCTTTTAGGAGCGAGGGCCGTTACTTCTTTGTTAACCGCTCGGCTCGCCTTACGTTCGAATGGCGATTTGGTCAGATGAATGCCGGGGGTAGCAAGCAAAGCAAGAAAATAAGCAACGACGATAGGGGAGGCCGGTAATCTACTGCGTTAAATCATGCAGTGCCCATACGTCAATCAGCGGCGCTGTTTCTGAGGCAACGCGAATGGTGGTTAGTACTTCCTCGAAAGGAGCAGTGTTATCGGCCAGGTTAGAAAACAGCACAATGGTTGTCTTCTTCGCCGGAACTCGCACCACAAACGTGCTAAACCCAGATGTGCTCCCCGAATGAAAATACTCAGCCGTGTTTTCGTCGGGATGGTACTGAAACCAACCCAGTCCGTAAGAGGCTTGTTCTGTATTTTCAATAGGATAACTAATACGCTCAAAAGCGGCGGTAAGATCAAGAAGCGTATTGTCTTCTAAGGCCTTGCACCACTTTTGGTAATCGATTAAGGACGTATAGATACAGCCATCGCCTTTGGTTCCACTGGTGACGCTCTGATCGGCTGGCACGACTTCATCTTCTTTCTCGCCCGGTGCATACCCCATTGCCCTATTTGGAATAATGCCTTTGGGAGGATCATAAAGGGTCGTTTGCTTCATGCCTAGAGGGTCAAAAATGGTCTGACGAATAAAGGATAAATAAGGCTGGCCAGAAACTTTTTCGACCACCTGCTCCAACACACAGAACGCAGAATTGCTATACCGAAAAGAGGTGCCCGGTTCAAAGTAAGTGCTGTCCAGCGGCTTGAGCAATTGAACCACTTCAGCATCAAAAATCTGGTTTTTTCGCTTGGGTGGGAGCAGGGTTTCGTAATCAACCAGACCAGACCTATGCGTTAGCAGGTGCCGAAGCGTTACTTTCTGACCTACCTTGGAATTAAAATCCGGGAAAAATCGGAGCAGGTTATCCTCAACAGACAGCTTTTTTTGTTTCTCTAACAGCAAAATGCACATGGCCGTAAACTGCTTGGAAACCGACGCCATCCGGAAATTCGTCGCCGGAGTAACGCCCGTTGCTTTAGCTAAATTAGCGGAGCCGTACCCTTTCTGGTAGATTATTTTCCCGTCAATCTGGACAAACAAAGCCCCTCCCGGTGATTTGGCCGGGAAGTGGCGACTCATTACGGAATCTAATTCAGTCTTCAACGATTGAGCGTAGGCAGATAAAGTAGCACAAAGCAGGCTTATGGCTAATACAACGGATTTCATGCTGCAATCTACCAAAACACGCTATACAATACGGCCAGGATGCTTAAAATCAGCGCTGAGGTTATTATGAAGGAAGGCGAAACCCGAAATAATCGCTTGTCAATCGTTAACCCCTTTTCGTTATTGACGCTAGCGGGATCAGTAAGTGTCACGCCGATCATGAGCAGTACATCCAGGCAGAAAACCCACATAGTTCGGTGGAGGAATGGAATTTCGTCTGCCTGAACGCCAACCAGATTCATTACTTCTGGCCAGAATTTAAGTAGAACCGAAAGCGGAATACTCAAAATAGCTGCCGTCAAAGCGGCCCGTGTGGTGGTGCGCTTCCAGAAGAATCCCAACAGGAAAATGGCAAAAACACCCGGCGAAACGAAATTCGTATATTCCTGAATGTATTGGTAAACCTGGTCAAAGGAACGCAGCATCGGCGCGATAAAAATGGCGATCACAAAGGCTACCACCACCGCGTAACGCCCTACTCGCACCAGCTTTTTTTCGGAGGCATCTTTATCGATAAATTTCTTGTAGATGTCGAGCGTGAAGATAGTCGAGATACTGTTGCATTTACCAGCCAGCGAGGCAACAACAGCTGCTGTCAGCGCAGCGAAAGCCAGCCCTTTCATGCCTTCTGGCAACAAATTCATCAAAACGGGATAAGCATTGTCTGGACGAACCAGCCCGTTCGCACCCGTCATGGCCTCCTGAAAAATACCGTTTTTGAAAAGGACGTACGCCGAGATGCCGGGAATAACCACAATCAGGGGAATCAGTAACTTCAGGAAGGCGGCGAAAAGAATTCCGCTTCGGGCCGTTTTCAAATCGGCACCCAAAGCGCGTTGCACGATGTATTGATTACATCCCCAATAGGAAAAATTATTGATCCACATGCCTCCCGTGACCAAAGCCATACCCGGTAATTCGTTGTAATGCGGGTGGCCCTTGGGCAAATACATGTGAAAATGCGTATCTGCTTCCTTCCGTAGCGAGAGGATTCCATTCCAAACGCCAGAAACACCTACTTTATCCGCGACAAGGTCCAAGGCCAAGTAGGTCACTACTAAACCGCCAACAATTAACACAACTACTTGAACCACATCGGTATAGCCAATTACTTTCATGCCGCCCAGCGTAATGAAAATTGCAAAAAGTGCAAGCCCAATGGTACAGGTTGTAAACGAAATGCCCGCCAGCGACTCGATAGCTACGGCACCCAAATACAGAATAGACGTTAAATTGACTAGCACGTAAACTACCAGCCAGAAGATGGCTAGAATGGTACTCACCGTATCGTTATACCGCTGCGCTAAAAATTGCGGCATGGTATAGATGCGGTTGCTTAAGTAAATCGGAATGAAATAAACCGCAACCACAATGAGCGTTGCGGCGGCAAACCATTCGTAGGAGGAAATGGCCAGTCCCATGGCAAAGCCCGATCCGGCCATGCCAATAAAGTGTTCGGCAGAAATGTTGGAGGCAATGAGGGAAGCACCGATTGCCCACCAGGTTAGTGAACCTTCAGCCAGAAAGAAGTCTTTTGTATCAGTTTCTTTGTTTTTCCGACGGCGATAAACCCAATAGCCGTAGCCGGATACGAGAATGAAATAAAGTAGAAACACCGCGTAGTCAGCGGGTTGTAAATGATTCATCAGAAGGAAGGATTTAGGCTAAAACAATGCAAAATAGACTAATTTTTATTCAAAACTTTATACGTGATGCCGAACCGAAGAGTAAATAAACTATTTGTAGACTTCATCCGACCCGGTGTAATCGAACCAGTCGAAGTGAGCCTTATTGGTTGACGTTTTGCCCAGTGAGGTAGCATACAAGGCGTAGAGGCAGCCGACGAAGCCGCCCGCCTCCTTCGTGCTCAAAAATTTGGCCTCTACTTTGTCCTTCAACAGTGTCCAGCTTGTGGGCTGAAGCGCGTAAAAGAACGAATACGTATCGCCCTTCGCTTCAATTTTCAAGAATAATGGACTTGGTGCCGCGCTTTCTTTTGGGAGGTTCTGCGTAGCCAATAACTCCATTTGATTGGGTGGCATACCATTCGCTGATCGGTAAAGCTGCACAACTGGCTGACCAGCTTCAATGGATTTGCACAGAAAATAGAAATGCTCCTCGTTTTGAAAAATCAGCATACCAACCTTTTCGTTGGCTGAAGTGGGCGAGAACTGAAACGACGTACTGGCTGAGCCGAAAAGGTGCTGCTGGCGACGTCCGATAAAGCTCGGGTTGATTTTCTGAGAGCAATCTTCGGGACGAACCTCAACGGTTAGGTGACCCGCTTTTTCAGCTAAGCTATACCAGCTTGTCCGCGGATTTCTAAGAAAAAGCCAGTCCCAATCTAGCTTGGGTTTATCAAAATTATCCCTGATCTGAAAATTACCGTTAGTGGGCTTGGCTGGTTTTAGCGCCGCAGCCAACTTGGGAGCAGGGTAGCGGTATTGAACTACTTCGTGATCTGGGTTAATGATGGGCCAGCCATCTTTCCACCGTATCGGAGCCAGAAAGGTTTCGCGGCCCGTATTGTAATAATCTTGGTCGAAAGGCTTGTATGGGCGACAACCCAAAAAGACAGCCCACCAGTCGCCATTGGGAAGCTGCACCAAGTCGGCATGGCCCGTTGAGGTAATTGGCCAATTGCGATTTTGGTCTAGTTTTCTCTGCGTCAGAATGGGATTGTGCTCGTAAGGAACGTAGGGGCCAGTAACCTGCCGACTGCGAAATGCAACCTGCGAATGATCGTAACCTGTACCGCCCTGGGCGGCAATCAGGTAATAGAAACCGTCTTTTTTGAAAATATGAGGTCCCTCAATCCAGCTTGGTTTTTTGCTGATGTCGGTGCCTCCATTAACCAAAATTGTTTCCTCACCCGTTACGGCTAGCTGCTGTACGTCAAAAGCATACATTCGAATGGTGCGGTGACCGTCGTAAAGCGGCTTATTATCGGGTGGAATGCTGTTGTAGATCAAGTAAGCTTTGCCATTGTCGTCAAAAAATAGAGACGGATCAATGCCATTTACCTGCGGTAACCAAATTGGATCGGACCAGGGACCCGCCGGATTTCGGGAAGTGACAATGAAATTACCCTTGCCATCGACCAGGGTGCAGGTAACGTAAAAAGTCCCTTTATGATACCGGATGGTAGGCGCAAAAATACCTCTTGATACGCCCAAACCGTCAAAGTTAAACTGATCCAAGCGGCTTTGAACATTGCTAATTTGCTTCCAATTGACTAAATCAGTACTCTGAAAAATAGGCAGGGCGGGGTAATAAGCAAAGGTGGAATTAACCAGGTAATAATTGTTCCCAACCCGGCAAATACTAGGATCGGGATAAAAACCGGCCAGAATTGGATTTTGATATTGTTTAACTACCTGAGGCAAAGCCTGCTGGTTTAGCGCAAAATAGAAACAAAGGAAGAAAGCAAAGACGGCTTTTTTAGGCGAAAAAAAAGGGGCTACTTTCATGAAGACTTATTTTACTGGACTCATTGCATTTAGGTGGGCTGAAATTATAAAAAAAGAGCCGGAAAGCTTCGCTTCCGGCTCTTCTCATCCAATAGCTTGGACTAAATAAATTACAAAGTGCTAAAGTCAAATCCTTCCAAAAAGGCGGTTGTAAACTCACCCGACTGGAATTTTGGATCGTCCATCAATTTGATATGGAAAGGAATCGTTGTTTTGATACCTTCGATCACGAACTCCTGTAAAGCCCGCTTCATCCGCGTAATAACTTCCTCTCGCGACTGACCAGAAACAATTAGTTTGGCAATCATGGAGTCATAATTAGGGGGGATCGTGTAGCCGCTGTAAACGTGGCTATCAATGCGAACCCCGTGGCCGCCGGGGAAGTGAAGGTTCGTGATTTTGCCGGGTGATGGGCGGAAACCGTTTGCGGGGTCTTCGGCGTTGATTCGGCACTCCATCGAATAGAGCTTTGGCGTATAGCTCCGACCCGAAATAGGTACGCCGGCTGCTACCTTAATTTGTTCCTTAATCAGGTCGAAATCCGTTACTTCTTCCGTAATCGGGTGCTCTACCTGAATCCGGGTATTCATCTCCATAAAAAAGAACTCCCCGTGCTTATCGACCAGGAATTCAATGGTTCCGGCTCCTTCGTAACCGATCGCGGAAGCGCCTTTGATGGCGGCTTCTCCCATTCTTTCGCGAAGTTCTGGCGAGATGATCGGCGAAGGCGTTTCTTCTACTAATTTCTGGTGACGACGCTGAATCGAACAATCGCGTTCGGACAAGTGACAAACCTTACCGTACTGATCACCCACAATCTGAATCTCGATGTGGCGGGGTTCTTCAACGAACTTTTCCAGATAAAGACCATCGTTGCCAAAAGCGGCTCCGGCTTCCATGCGGGCGTCGAACCACGCTTTTTCGAAGTCAGCTTCGCCCTTGATGATCCGCATACCACGGCCACCACCACCGGCTGTTGCCTTAACAATAACCGGATAGCCCATACCAGCCGCCAATTGCTTTCCTTCCTCAAGCGATTCGAGAAGGCCTTCGGAGCCAGGAATGACCGGTACGCCCGCCATTTTCATGGTTGCTTTAGCCGTGGCCTTGTCGCCCATGGAGTTGATTTGCTCAGCCGTAGCACCAATAAACTTGATGCCGTAATCCGCGCAAATTTGCGAAAACTCAGCGTTTTCTGACAGAAAACCGTAGCCTGGATGGATGGCATCGGCACCGGTTACTTCAGCGGCTGAAATGATATTTGGAATATTGAGGTAAGACTGACGACTAATTGGCGGACCGATACAAACGGCCTCATCGGCAAACCGAACATGCAAGCTGTCGCGATCGGCTGTCGAATAAACCGCAACCGTTTTGATGCCCATTTCGCGGCATGTCCGGATGATGCGTAGAGCAATCTCTCCCCGATTGGCGATTAATATTTTCTTGAACATAATGAGTGAAAGAGCAAAAGGTGAAAGAGCGAAAGAGTAAGTTGTTTTCTCACTCTTTCGCTCTTTCACCCTCTCATTCTTTAAATAGGTTCGACAAGGAACAATGGCTGATCGTATTCTACCGGGGTAGCATTTTCAACGAGCACTTTAACGATACGGCCAGAAACTTCCGACTCGATTTCGTTGAAGAGTTTCATCGCTTCGATGATACAAACTACTTTGCCCGTTTTTACTTCGTCGCCAATTTCTACAAAAGAAGGCGTCTCCGGATTGGCCGAGCGGTAGAAAGTACCAATCATAGGCGACTTGATTGTTACGTATTTTGACTCATCAGCTTTAGCAGGAGCAGCGGGGGGTAAAGCAGGAGCTGAAGCTGGGGCAGGGCTTGACGCTGCAACGGGTTGAGCGGCTGGCAATAGCGCTGGTGCTGGAGTAGAAGTTGATACGGTAGCCTGGCCAGAACGTTTAACGCTGATCTTGAGGTCGTTAGTTTCAACATGCACTTCGTCCAGACCGGATTGTGCAATAAAGTCGATGAGTTTTTGAATATCTCTGATTTCCATAGGAATTGGTCAAGAGTAAGTTTTTAGCCAGGCATTTAAGGTAATACACAGCCGAAAATTTACTGCTATTATTTTACTCGTTCTACGTAATCGTATGTACGTGTATCAACGCGAATTTTGTCACCTTGTTCAATGAACAAAGGAACCATGATGGTTGCTCCCGTGGCTACTTCCACTTTTTTCTTTGGGCTGTTGGCTGTATCGCCCCGAATACCTGGTTCGGAGTACGTTACTTCCAATTCCACAAAAGCGGGAAGTTCACAGGAAAGCGGCGTCTCTGTCTCGGCATTAATCAGAATCTCAACTTCCTGGCCTTCTTTCATCAGATCGGCAGCACTAACCAGTTTTTCACTCAGGTTGATCTGGTCAAAGGTTTCGTTGTCCATGAAGTTGAAACCAGCTTCATCTTTGTACAGAAACTGAAACTTCCGGCGTTCTACGCGAACAGGAAGAATAGTAACCCCTGAGTTAAAGGTATTATCAAGAACTTTGCCTGACGTGAGGCTTTTCAGTTTCGTACGGACGAAAGCAGCGCCTTTGCCCGGCTTGACATGCTGAAATTCAACTATCTGGAACAAGTCATGGTTGAAGTTAATGACTAATCCATTTCGAATGTCTGCGGTCGTTGCCATAAATTTTTGAACTATGATTATTCAGTTTAGATAGATTAACTTCGATTACGAGCTCACTAATAAGCCCATTTTACGTAAACAGCACCCCAGGTAAAGCCGCCCCCAAAGGCTGCTAAAATCAGGTTATCTCCTTTATTGAGTTGAGACTCGTAATCAAACAAACACAGCGGGATGGTTGCCGCCGTGGTATTTCCGTATTTATGAATATTGAGCATTACCTTGTCCATGCTAACACCCATGCGGTTGGCAGTGGCTTCAATAATGCGCTTGTTTGCCTGATGAGGAACTAGCCACGCTACATCATTGCCTTGTAAGCCATTACGTTGCATGATTTCCGCCGAAACGTCTGCCATGTTTTTAACGGCAAATTTAAAGACCGATGGACCGTCCTGGTACACGTAATGCAATCGCTTATCGATTGTTTCGTGCGTGGGTGGGTAGCGGCTTCCGCCTGCTTTCTGAAACAAGTGGTGCTGTCCGATGCCGTCGGAACGAATAATTGAATCCAGTACTCCGGTATCTTCTTCAGTGGGTTCCAGCAGGACTGCACCAGCTCCATCGCCAAAGAGTACGCAGGTAGTCCGGTCTGTATAATCGATAATAGCCGACATTTTATCGGCACCGACTACAATTATTTTTTTGTATTTGCCAGTTTCAATGAACTGCGTACCAATGGTTAATGCGTACAAAAAGCCAGAGCAAGCTGCTTGGATGTCGAAACTCCCGATGGATCGAATGCCCGACATATCACAAATTAAATTGGCTGTCGAGGGAAACACATAGTCCGGCGTGGTCGTGGCGCAAATCAACAGCTCTACCTCTTCTGGACGCGTATTCGTTTTCGCGAGTAACCCCTTCACAGCTTCCGCACCCATGTGCGACGTACCTAGCCCCTCGCCCTTCAAAATATGGCGTTCTTTGATACCAGTACGAGAAGTAATCCACTCGTCGGTTGTATCCACCATTTTTTCCAACTCTGCGTTGGTCAGGATGTAATCCGGTAAATAACCGTGAACTCCGGTAATTGCCGCTCTCAACTTAGTCATACTGCGGGGTACTTGCTGGTTTTATCGAATTTGTCGTTGCGGGAAAAATTCCGGAAACGGCTTCGTAAGCTCCTTCATGAAGGAGCTAGAAAACAAATTCGAAAATTCTTAACTCAATGCCTGAGCTATTTTCAGATATGCGTTTGACTCTACCTGTTTTTTGGCTAAGAATAGCATATTCTTAATGGCCAACGGAGACGAAATGCCATGTGCGATAATCACATTGCCATTTACGCCAACAATTGGGCTGCCGCCAACAGATTCATAATTTGTTTTGTCGATGAAGTCGTGGCTGATTCCCAGTGCTTTGGTCATATCGTAAAGCGATTCTCCCATTTTAAACAGGATGTTACCCGTAAAACCATCCGTAACAATCACGTCGGCCTTATTGAGAAACATATCTTTCCCTTCGATATTTCCGACAAAGTTAATCCGCCGGTTATTTTTTAACAGTTGATAGGTCGCCTGAGCCACCAATGAGCCTTTGCCTTCTTCTTCGCCAATGTTCATAAGGGCAACGCGGGGCTTGTCGATGCCAAACGTGTATTGAGCATAGATAGACCCGATCAGGCCAAACTGGTCCAGCATTTCGGGTTTGCAATCGGCGTTAGCGCCAATATCCAGCATTACCGCGTAATCACCAGCAATCTGGGGAACAAAACCAGCAATACAAGGCCGTTGTACGCCTTCAATAGCCCGAACGCTAAACAGCGCTCCGACGTGCATCGCTCCCGTATTTCCGGCACCACAAAACGCGTCGATCTGCTTATCGCGTAAAAGTTTAAACCCAACTCCAATGCTGGAATTGGGTTTCTGAGAAAGCGCCTTCGTGGGGTGCTCACCCATTTCTACAACATCTTCGGCATGAACAACTTCGATGTTGGAGGCTTTATAACTGGTTTTGTTTAGCAGGTCTTCAATTACTGGCTGTTTACCCACCAAAACGATGGTTACTTCATCCGATAATTCCTTGGCGGCCATCACAACTCCTTCAACAATTGCTTCCGGAGCGAAATCACCACCCATTGCGTCAACTGCAATTTTCATTGATATTTATTTGGGTACGATGAACGAAGGCGTAAAATTAGTAGATGACAGGCAAAAAAAAAGTATTTCCCACTTGGCAACGGTCAGTTAATACGTTCCGTGTGTAGCGGGAAATACTTTTTTGCACTCTAAATCCCTGTAAAGAGACTAAGAAATTTTGCCTGAAAAGTACCCTTAATTTAACTAATAGGCTACTTTAAGCGGTCGGAGCGTAGTTTTCAATGACTACTTTGCCTTTGTAATACAAATTGCCTTCGTAAACGTGGGCGTGGTGACGAACATGAATTTCGCCAGTTGTTGCATCAATTGACAAAGCTTTTGAAGTCAATCTATCGTGCGATCTGCGCTTATCACGTCGTGTGCTTGAGTGTCTGCGTTTGGGATGTGCCATATCTCGGTTGTCAGTTAATTATAATCGTAAAATTTCAGCGAAGGTGCAAAATGTCAAATCTGTTTTCTTTATCACATTGCGGCGCTGAAGCTTTACTGGTTAGTTCTAGTTATCTCTTAATTTTCGTAATGCTTCCCAGCGAGGATCGACAGGCGGCTCTTGCGTATCATCATCGCTTGAGTCTTCTGGCGAGGAACTGTAGATCAGTTTACCCTCTTCCTCATTGTCTTCGTCGTCCACTTCATCGGGACGAAATCTAGGGTGTAGTTTCTTAACGGGGAGCGATAAGCCAATAAAATCGAAAATGTATCTGGCTACATTGATTTCCTGCGTATTCCAGGTAATCAGTTCAATTTCGTCGGTAAGCTCTTCGTTACGATCGCCAAACTTCAAAAAGAGCCGCTGCTGGACGTCAATCGGCTCGTAAAAAGGATCAAGGCTGCGATCACAAATCAATTCAACTTCGCCCTGCATGTGGAAATCCAGCCGAATCATAGTTGAAGACTTGTCTAAAACCACATGCGTTTTGAAATGTCCACGGCGAATCAAATTCTGCTCCAACTCCTCAAAGAAAGCATCACCTGATTCCATGTCGTATTCATACGCCTGGTTTTCCAGCCCAACGATTTGAATCGTATATTTTTTCAGTTCTTTCAAGTCGCTTCTCAAAATAGTCCGCAAAGTTACGAAGTATTTCTAAATCAGAAAATAACAAGCCAAAAATTATAAAAAGGTTGGGACAATATTATTTCCTTTTTTTAAACGAATAATTCGAAATAAAGAGAAATAATTACTCGATTCAGCCAAATGTAGTATGGCATGTTTTATATTAGCCGTTATTTTCGTTGGAATTTATCTGCATTATGGCAATTCTAAACTCTGTCTTGGCTGAGCCAACTTCAACGGTTCTTGGCCGGGCAATTCAGCATATTGGTATCGGTAAAAACGGAAGCAAACCTTTACCGGCTGATTTACTGGCTGAATGTCGGCGCGTTTTGCTGGCTAATGAGGTGGATTCATTACAAAAAGGAGCTTTTATTGGCGCGCTGCTGGCCAAAGGCCCAACCGACGAAGAACGCACACTCGAGGACATTTGGGGAAAAGGAGCTTTTTCGCATCCTATGTTTCTGATCAATAAAGTTTGTCCTGGTTTACCAAGCAACCTCTTTCCGATTGCTACCAAATTGCTTCGGGGTCATAATTTAGGTCTTAGCGAAGCCTATCAGTTAGGCAAATTTCTTTTCGCGGAAGAGGAAAGCGAGGAGGCAAGTTGTGAAGCCTTCAGGGCCATGGCCGTTAGTATTTTGCGTGTCCGGCACGAAACCAACGATGAATATAAAGGTCTATACATGGCGACAATGGAAACATTATCGCCGGGTTTTCAGCAGGTAAGTTGCGTAACGAAGCCGCTTATTCAACTGGCTGAGCCATTCGATGGGGTAAATCATTCGTACATGATAACGCCATTGCTGGCCCAGTTTTTCAGCCAGCGTGACTACGGGGTGGTTTCGATGGTAAGCCGCACGCCTGGGCCTAAATACACCCTTAATGCGTACGATCTATTTCTTCATCTGGGCTGTCATCTTTTACAGAGTAATCATGAATTAGCCATACCTGCTGAGCCTTATGGCTGGGTGCTTGACCAGAAGGCACTTTCTCCCGCCCTGGATCGCTGGATTGATCGGCGTCGAGTTTTGATAAAGCGTCCGTTTTTATCCACGCTGGAAAAACTGCTTAATCCCTGCGGAGCCCGGATACTAGTAACGTCTGTTTTTCACATTACTTACCAGATGAAAATGGCTGAACTGGCGCTCATGGCTGGTTTTGACGCGGCCATTGTTCTAAAACGTGGACTGGAAGGAAGTCTGGCTCCCTCAACAAATCGTGCCAGTGGAATTCTTTGTGCCGTTCGGACACCGCAGGGGCATTTGTTTTTTCAGCATTTTGACGCCGATTTACCTGCTTTTGCCGAATACCGGAATGATAGTGATGAAGAAGTTATTAGTCCTTATGCCCACGATAATGCCCGACTGATACGTGAGTTTCTTGCCGACGGGAAATCGGCAAATGCGGATTTCGACAACCGAGTTCGATTTGCGAAAGCGCTATTTGGAAGAGGACTGGACTGGATCGAAGGACAGTTGCAATAAAAGATTTATACTGCTTCTTTGTGGTTTTCTTCCAGGACTAAAATCTCCTTTGTATTACGGCCAAAGCCATCATAATCCAAGCCAAAGCCGAGCACAAACTGGTCTTCAATCTCAAAGCCAACATAACTTAGGTCTACCTCGGTTTTGAGCGCAGTAGGCTTAAACAAGAGCGTAGCAATTGCCAACGAGGCTGGATTATGCGTTTCTATTTGTTGGCGGACCTGCTGGATTGTCAGACCTGTATCGACAATATCTTCAAGAAGAATCACATCTTCGCCGGTAAGACTTTCAGTTAATCCCAGAATTTCGCGGACGACGCCCGTTGATTCGGTCTTCTGGTAGGAACCAACGCGAATGAACGTCACACGGCAGGCGATCGTCAGGTTTTTCATCAACTCGGCGCCAAACATAAAAGCACCATTCAGTACGATGACCAAGAAGGGCTCTTTGCCGCTGTAGTCCTGATTGATCTGGTTTGCTAATTCAGCAATACGGCTTTCAATGGTTGTCTGATTGATAAAAGGAACGAACGTTTTGTCTTTGACAGTAAGCATAATACAGAGCCGAATTGTAAGAAACAAAGGTAATGCATGACTAGATGGGTTAAAAATTTTTAATGGATAAACTCGAAAGTCAAAATATACGTTGATAGGAGGAAGTTGACCTAAAAGTTGAAAATGAAAGGATTAGTTTTTTTTATTACAGGTTTGCTATTGGCTATCTCCACACAGGCGCAGATATATGACCCACGGGAGCTGGATAAAAAATACGATATGCTTCTAAAGCATCCGGGGATGCAGATTGAATCGGCGGAAGCAATCAATAACCTGTATAATTATAAATTTTACGAAGCGGACAAAGAGTTTCGCTGGATGCGCGTGCGTTTTCCCAACCACCCCATGCCTTATTTTCTGATCGGCCTGGCCGAGTGGTGGAAGATTGTTCCCAATACGGACGTGACGGATTACGACGATAAATTTCTGGCCTATATGGACTCGACCATCGTAAAGGCAGAAAAGCTATATGATGAGAAAGAAGATAAAGTAGAGGCTGCGTTCTTTCTTTCGGCAGCGTATGGGTTTAAAGGCCGTCTTTACTCGGAGCGCAAAAAATGGACAAAAGCGACCTTTGCCGGGAAGAATGCGCTAAAGTATTTTGACAAGTGCAAAAACAATGGTGATCTAAGTCCTGAACTGCTGTTTGGTGATGGTTTGTTCAATTACTACGCGCAATGGATTCCACAAAATTATCCTTTGTTGAAACCTATTCTGATGCTTTTTCCCAAGGGAAACAAGAATCTTGGAATTCAGCAACTGGAAAAAACGTCAAATAATGCATTCTATACCCGGGTCGAGGCGCGCTATTTCCTGCTTCAGATTTACAGCATGGAAAACCAGTATGACAAAGCCTACGACCTGGCCAAGTACATGTGGAAGCAATATCCCGACAATCCGTTTTTCGAGCGGTATTACGCCCGGACTGCTTTTGTGCGTGGAAACATCAACGAAGCGGATGCCGTGTCGAAAAGTATTCTGGCTAAAATTGAACAGGGGCAACCGGGCTATGAAGGGGTGAGCGGCCGAACGGCGGCTTATATCTTAGCTTATATCAATTACAATTACATGCATAACCTGCCTACTGCGAAAGAGTATTTCCTGAAATCGATCGAGTATGCAAAACAGACGAACTCATTTGACGCAGGGTACTACTGGGCGTCGGTATTGAGCCTGGGCAAGATTGCAACGGCAGAGAAGAATTACGAGCAGGCGCAGCAGTATTACAAGGAAGTGCTCGATAAGGCTGATAAAAAGTCCAGCCAGTACAAAGAAGCCAAAGAAGCGCTAAAAGGCAATAAAAAATCCCGGCGTGATGAGCGACGGGGTCGGAAATAAGCCATTTCTGGCGAAGTAAATAATTAAAGATGCCCAATAGATAATAGCGTTTAAGTGCGTTATCTATTGGGCATCAATGCTTTATCAGGGAATTGGCAGAACTTTGCTTTCCTTGAACGTGGAAAGGATTACCATTGTCTGGGTACTGGCAACTTCCTCAATTTCGTTGATCTTTTCGAGCATCAGGTGCTGATAAGAAGCAATGTCTTTAGCAATAACTTTAAGCAAAAAGTCACCAGAACCGGTGATATGGTGGCATTCAACGATTTCTGGAATTTCCATCACACGGGCAACAAAGGATTCTGTTACCTGTTTTTTATGACCAACTAAGGTAATTTGAACAAAGGTGGTTACTCCAAGACCTACTTTTTCGCGGTTGAGCTGAGCGTGGTAGCTCTGGATAATCCCGGAAGTTTCTAGTTTCTTGACCCGTTCGAGTGTAGGCGCTGGAGAAAGGCCAATTTCCTTAGAAAGTTGCGCGTTTGTGATCCGGCCGTTGCTTTGAAGAATTTCTAAGACTTTACGATCAATCTGATCAAGTTTGGTGACTGACATGTTGTTACTAACTTTATCCAACCATAAAGATGCCACAAAACTAAATCAAATCTTTATTTTTTCTAAAGATATATTGATATCCTACTAAATAGTAAAATATGGTTTGTTTTAAAGCATCTTTTTCTGCTCAAAATTACATGAAAAGCTAGATAGACCAAATGATATTTTAAGCAATTGGTTTAGAATCACCGTAATTTATAGATTTGCAGAATGAATTTACAACTATAACTAATAAGTTAGTTATAAAATTATATTCAAGAAAGGCTGATTTGAGTCGTTAATAGAGTATGAGTTTTCCTGCATCAATTTTCCCCTTGTTGTTTGTTTTTCTGTTTGGAAGCCGCCAGCAGCCAACCGCAGAAGCGGCTGAAGAGACGCCATCACCGCCGAAGAGAGAATTTCGCGCCGTTTGGATTGCTACCGTGGGTAATATGGACTGGCCCAGCAAAGGAGGCTTACTCGCGGAGGAGCAACAGGCTGAATTTATTAATATTCTGGATCAACACCAGCGGGCTGGGATCAATGCCGTCGTTGTGCAGGTACGAGCGGCGGCGGATGCCTTTTATGCCAAGAGCTTCGAGCCCTGGTCTTACTGGCTGACGGGAAAACAAGGCCAGCCACCGGAGCCTTTTTACGATCCACTGGAATTTATGATCCAGGAAACGCACAGCCGGGGGATGGAATTTCACGCCTGGTTTAATCTCGATCGCGCCACCTTTAGCAAGAAAAGTGTTGTCGCGCCCGATCATATTAGCCTACGCCGCCCTGACTGGATGTTGCCTTATGGCGAACGAAAACTGTTCAACCTGGGATTGCCTGATGTAAGAACCTACGTGGCTAGCGTGGTGACCAACATTGTGCGAAATTACGACGTGGACGGCATTCACTTCGATGATTATTTTTACCCATACGCTGTTCCAGGTCAGGTCTTTAAGGATGATTCAACGTATCGGGCCTTTTATAACGGACAATCTAGAGACGACTGGCGGCGGACAAACGTCGATAAGCTCATTAAGCAATTGCACGATTCCATTCAGGTAGCTAAACCCTATGTGAAATTTGGAATTAGCCCGTTTGGCGTCTGGAAAAATCATAGCCAGGATCCCGAAGGTTCGCCAACATATGGCGGCATGACGGCTTATTATAACCTATACGCTGACGTGCGAAAATGGGTTAAAGAAGGCTGGATCGACTACGTGGCTCCTCAGGTATATTTCAGTGCCGGTTTTGACAAGGTGCCGTACCGGGCATTGGTTGAGTGGTGGACACGGAATAGTTTCAACCGGCATTTGTACATTGGACACGGTGTCTACCGGTTCGGCAATGTTCGGGACAAGGACAAAAACTGGATGAACCCAAAAGAACTGCCTAATCAGGTTCGGTATAATCGGCAATTCTCGGGTGTTCATGGTAGCATCTATTTCAGTTCTACGTCGCTAACCCGAAACTTAGGCAATTTTCGGGATTCTTTACTGACAGACTTAAACCGATATCCGGCGCTGGTGCCGCCCATGCCCTGGAAAGATGCGGAGCCGCCTTATCCGCCTCGTCAGGCAAAGGCCGTTCCGACGCCCATAGGCATGGAACTAACCTGGCAGCAGCCAGAAGATGCTGCCGACGGAGATAAGGTGCGTTATTACGTAGTTTATCGTTTCAACGAGGAGGAAAAAGTACGCACTGAAGATCCGCGTCATATTCTGTCGATCTGTGTTGGCGAAAAAACAACCCATTACCTCGACCGTACTGCCAAACCGGGTGAGCGCTACGTGTATGTGCTGACGGCAGTTGACCGGCTTCATAACGAGAGCGCCTTGATCCGGGTTAACGTACAACAATCACAGCAATAAGGCTGGTGTCTGACTATTCTTGGTATGGCTGGATTACGTCTTCGAGCGATTGCGTATTCTCAAAATAAGACACAATTTTCAACAGAATTCCTTCAACAATAGCATCGGGGCAAGAAGCTCCGCAAGTCAGCAGAATAGTTACTGGTTCTTTGTCCGGGATAAAATTTTCGGCTACTTCTTCCTGCTTCGTGTGCAGATTGAAATGACGAATCAGGTTGCGGGACAAAATCTTTTGTTCTGATTCAATGAAATAGGTCGGCAATTTTTCTTCGCAAAGCTCAACGATATGCGACGTATTAGAGCTTTTATAACCTCCGGCCACAATGGCAAAATCGGCGGGATTGGTTAGCAAAGCATACGTTGCATCCTGATTGTCATTCGTGGCATAACAAAGGGTATCCCGCGTATTGGCAAAACGCTCCTCAACCTGCTCGGGCAAAAGCGCGTATTTGCGAATCATAACCAATTTCAGGTAATCAGCAATGCTTTGGGTATCCGCCGCTAACATCGTCGTCTGATTCACGACACCAATGTGCTGAAGGTCCGTTTCGGGATTAAAGCCGTCGGAGTACTGGTCTGCAAACTCCTCATAAAACTGAGCGGTAGGTAACTCGCCGGTAATGTATTTAGCTAGTCTCTTGGTCTGCTCCATGTCTTTCACCACAACAGTCGGGGCCGACTCTTTGCTGTGCGAGAAAGTAGCACGCGTTTCTTCGTGGCTGGGCTTTCCGTGCACGATAACCGTGTAATCTTTTTTCCCAATCTGGCTGGCTTTGTTCCAAACTTTCTCGACAAACGGGCAGGTCGTATCGAAGCTATACGGATCCAGACCGGCAAGCTCTAGCTGTTGCTGAATTTCCAGGGTAGTGCCAAAGGCAGGGACAATAACAATATCGTCGGGAGTAAATTCACTCCAGGGAATAAGCTGGTTGCCGGCCGTATCCATGATAAATCGCACGCCCCGTTCCTGCAAATCGCGGTTGACGTCCGGGTTATGAATCATTTCGCTCAGCAAAAAAATGCGTTTGCCCGGATTTTCAGCAATGGCCCGGTAGGCAATTTCAATCGCGTTTTCTACGCCATAACAAAACCCGAAATGGCGAGCAATCAAGAAGCGGACAGGTCCAAAATCCAGGACGCTCGGAGTAAAATCGCGTTTTAGCTTATCCCGTTTCCGGCGAAACTCTTTGATAGGGCTAATAATACGACTCCGGTAATGCGCTGGAATATTAAACGATTTCATTAAGTATATAGTCAGTTACGAACAAAACGGAATCAGCGTAATCCCAGTTCAAGCGTGGTTAAAATATCGTTGAGGTACTCCCGGGTGTTGCTCAAACGGGGTACTTTGTGCTGTCCACCGACTTTGCCCCGGTTTTTCATCCAACTATAAAACGTACCGCGCGGTACTACGTGAATGATTGGTTTTTGCAGAACCATGTCGTTGTAGCGTTTGGCGTCATAGTCGGAGTTGACTTCACGTAGCGTTTCGTCCAGCACCTGATTGAACCGATCCTGACTAAGCGGATCTTGGCTAAATTCGATAATCCACTCGTGGCGGCCCTGGGTGCCGCTGCCAATGTAGATTGGACCGGCCGTGTAGTCTTTCACCGCGGCGCCGGTTGCTTCGCAGGCGCGTGTAATGGCTGTTTCAGCATTCTCGACAATGACCTCTTCACCAAAAGCGTTGATAAAATGCTTCGTACGGCCACTGACTTTCAGACGGAACGGATTCAACGATGTGAATCGCACGGTATCTCCCACGCGGTAGCGCCACAACCCCCCATTGGTGGAAATAACCAGCGCATAGTTTTTATCCAACTCAACTTCTTCGATAGTCAGTGCTTTGGGGAACGGTTGCTCTGCCTGATCCATCGGTATGAATTCATAGAAAATACCGTAGTTCATCATGAGCAACATTTCTCCTACTTTGCTCAAGTCGTCCTGAATGGCGAAAAAGCCTTCCGAAGCGTTGTAGGTTTCGAGATACGTAATGTCTTTAGACGGGAAAATAGACTGTGTGAACAGATCCCGGTAGGGTTGAAAAGCGACCGCTCCGTGAATAAAAACCTCAAAGTTTGGCCACACTTCCAGGATGTTCTTCTTCCCCGTTAAGGCCAGAATGCGTTCCAGCAAAACCAAAGTCCAGGTTGGAACGCCCAAGATACTGGTGACATTTTCTTTGGCAGTAACCTCGGCCATGCGCTCAATTTTCTCTTCCCACTTACTCATCAGCGCAACTTCTACTGACGGAGTGCGGATATATTGGGCCCAGGAAGGCAGGTTTTTGGTAATCACTGCCGATACATCCCCCGCAAAGCCGTGTTTGCTATAGGGGTTTTCGTGGAGGCTACCTCCAATGGATAAGCCTTTGCCTTCGAATACCTTTGTATCTGGCCGATTGGCAATATAAAGGGCCATCAGGTCTTTGCCGCCCCGAAAATGGCAATCGTCCATCGATTCGGAAGAGACGGGAATAAATTTGCTACGGGCGTTGGTTGTACCTGAAGATTTGGAAAACCAGTGAATAGGAGAGGGCCACAGAATGTTCTGTTCTCCTTTCATGGTGCGCTCAATATAAGGGAAAAGATCTTCGTAGGAAGAAACCGGTACCCGTTGCTGAAAATCTTTAACCGTATGAATAGAGCTATACTGGTGAAGTTTACCCCATTCTGTTCGGCGCCCTTTCTCGATTAATTGCCGAAATATACTTTGCTGCGCCACGTCTGGACGCTTCATCATTGCCTCGATGGTTGGCAGTCGCCGTTGCAGGAGCCATTTCAGGGTAGTGTTGAGCAAAGTCATAAATCAAAAATTAATTGCAACGAACCTATAAATAAATCCTCTCAATCACAAGGCTTTCGCTCGGTCCGGATAATCAGTAATTAGTCCGTCGGCGCCCCATGCTTTCAATTTTTTCATGCGTTTAGGGCTATTCACTGTCCAGGGGATCACTTTCATGCCTTTCCGATGAATTCGCAGAATTTTTCGTTTACCAACGAGCAAATGATAAGGACTATAAATAGCGGGCGTAAATCCTAAGGCTTTAAGATGCGTGTTTACGTTTTTTAGAGTAGATATCAATGCTGCCAGCTGTACTTTCTGGTACCTTCCTGCCCTTATTTGTTCGTTCCAATAGGCCAAAATATTGAAATCGAAACTTTGCAGTATAACCCGCTCCGGCGGAAGTTGTTCAAGAATTATAGCATAGACCAAGTCCGAAAATTGAGCGGGTTGCGGCTGGGAAACGTCATATTCTTTCGGGGTGCTTTTAATTTCAATACTATAAGCAAAAAAAGGTAAATTTTTTTGTTTTCGGTAGCTTTCGGCGGCTTCAATCACTTCGCTGAGTAACGGCTTGGTTGCTTTAAGCAGTTGTTGTTGCGGAAAAGCCGAATTTCCTTGCGAGCCACAGTCGTACTTTTTAATGGCGTCATACGTCATTAAGTACAAATTTAGCTCTTCCTGACTCTTTTTGTTAATAGGTTTTCCACTAGGATCGAGGCAAAAGCTGGAGTTTATATAGGCGTCGTGGGAAACGACTACTTTTCGATCCTGGCTGATGACTACATCGAGCTCCAGGGTTGTCACGCCCAAATCAAGGGCTTTGAGAAAGGCTAGAATGGAGTTTTCCGGCATTAAACCTCGGCAGCCCCGGTGGCCCTGTATGTCAAAGGGAAGAGGCTGGGCCAAGGCGGAGGTTGTTAGAGAAAGAAGTGCAAAAACGAAGCGTAAAGGCATGGCTAAAAATCGATCGCAAAAATACGCAGAATAGACACAGCAATCGTACGGTGTAAAATTGTAACTTTGTTACTTTCAATTAACTAATTAATACCTAATTATTGTGAAACAAGCATCCTTGATTCTAAATGTGGTATTGGCTGTTGCCGTTGCCTACTTGTACTACCTGCAATTTTCAAACAAATCCGAAGCTGAACCCGTAACTACTGAAACCAAAACTGCTCCTTCCCGGAAAGTAGTCTATGTAAATGTTGACTCTCTCCTGACAAATTACGAATACTTCAAGGATACCCGGAAACTGCTGGAAAGTAAGCGGTTCCAGCTCGACAATGAGTTAAATGCAAGAGGGCGCTCTTTACAGAATGAAATTGCCTTTTTCCAGCAGAAAGCGCAAACCATGACGATGGAGCAAGGCCGGGCTACCGAAGCCGCTCTACAGAAAAAGCAGCAGGATTTTGTGGCTTACCGCGAGCAGGCAGCCCAGCGTTTGGCGGAAGAAGAGCAGAAGAAAAACGATGAATTGTATACACAAATTCAGGATTATCTGAAAAAAGTGAATAAACAAAACCAACATGATTTCGTGTTAGGCTATACCAAAGGGGGCGGTATTCTTTTTGCCGATCAGTCAATGGATGCTACGAAGCAAATCATTGCTGGTTTGAATAAAGAATACGACGAAAAACAAAAGGCTAAGAAATAAGCAGTATCAATTGGCTTAGTCTGCAACCCCGGAAGTGATTCCGGGGTTTTTTGTTAACAAATTAATACATTTGACGCGTTATCAGGAAGAGTTTCTGGCACTTGTCAGCAGCAATCAAGGCTGTTGGAGTTTCCAGAGAGAAGATAAATTATTATGGCCGATAAGACAAAAACAATAGCAAAGCATGTAGACATCCGTAACAGACGGGCGTCGTTTGAATACCAGTTTCTGGAAACGTATACCGCGGGAATTATGCTGACGGGAACAGAAATAAAATCGATTCGGCAGGCTAAGGTCAATCTAGGCGATGCTTACTGTCTTTTCCTGAATGATGGACTGTACATCCGGCAGATGCACATCTCACCTTATACGGAAGGAACGCATTATAACCACGAGCCGCTGCGCGACCGGAAGCTACTGCTTGAAAAAAAAGAGATTCGGAAGCTAGTCAACAAATTAACGGATCAAGGCTTAACGATTATACCCGTTCGGCTTTTTATCAATGACCGGGGTTTCGCGAAAGTAGACATCGCACTGGCAAAAGGAAAGAAACTGTACGACAAGCGGGAGTCAATCAAAGAGCGGGATGTTAGCCGGGAAATGGACCGGGACCGTCATTGACCTTCTTCACATATGATAATCAGGTACTTAATTTTAAATGATTAATATAAATTTTACCGTTTCGTTCGTTTCTATAATAAAGAATTTTGATAAATTGCTAAAAAAGAAAGGAGCCAGACGTCAATATGGGCAGGAAAGTACTGGTGCTAAATCAAGACTACAGCGCGTTGAGCATTTGCTCAGTTCCGAAAGCATTTCTGCTTGTTTACCTCAATAAAGCAGAGTTGGTTGCTGAATCAGAGTCTTACGTTTTACGTACGGTACGCAGTGAATACCCTTCTCCTACAGTTATTCGTTTACATCGATACGTGCACCTTCCGTACAAAGGGGTTATGTTGAATCGGCAAAACATCTTCAAGCGCGACGGCCATCGTTGCATGTATTGCGGAACAACGGAAGAACTTACCTTGGATCATGTGCTGCCAAAATCGCGGGGTGGAAAGACCAATTGGGATAATCTAGTCTCAGCCTGCAAGCGCTGTAATTCCCGAAAAGGAGATTTAACCCCGGAGGAAGCTAACATGCGCATGCACCACAAGCCTTTCAAGCCTTCCTTCCTGGTATTTCTTCGTGATTTCTCTGGCTCCGTTGACGATAGTTGGATGCCTTATTTGAGCAAACGCGACAAAGGTATCTACAACTAAAAAACAAAACCTGCATTTTTTTGACTATCAGTGAACTAAAATCGCTGAAAGGTGCTTATTTTTGCATTCCTTTTCAAAATCACCTATTTTTTTAGACCAAATTTCAGCCAGGAAGGCCCGGGGGCTGATGTATCAATGGGCCAAGACTAAATTTTTATGGCTAAAACGCAAGAACTGCCTGCATTCGATTGGGACAGAGCAGACAACAAAGGTTTCGGTTACGGCTACTCGACAGAAGAGCGCAGCCGTCTGGAAGAGTTGTATGACAACACCCTCGCGCAGGTAAATGAAAAAGAAGTAGTGAAGGGTACCGTTGTTGGTATTACCGACCGGGAAGTAATTTTGAACATCGGCTTCAAATCCGATGGATTGGTACCAGCATCCGAATTTCGTGATTTGCCGGACCTGAAAATTGGAGACGAAGTAGAAGTTTACGTAGAAAATCAGGAAGACCCGAACGGCCAGCTTGTTCTTTCGCGCAAGAAAGCCAAAGTAATTACGGCATGGCAAAAAATTCAGCAAGCACTGGATGAAGATCTAGTAATTGAAGGATTTGTGAAACGTCGGACGAAAGGTGGACTTATCGTTGATATTTATAGCATTGAAGCTTTCTTACCAGGTTCTCAGATCGACGTGAAGCCAATTCGCGATTTCGATGTGTTTGTTGGTAAGAAAATGGAAGTGAAAGTAGTGAAGATCAATTACGCGAACGATAACGTAGTTGTATCGCACAAAGTACTGATCGAAAAAGACCTCGAAGCACAACGTCAGCAAATCCTGACGAACCTCGAGAAAGGCCAGGTTCTGGAAGGGGTGATCAAAAACATGACCAACTTCGGTGTGTTCATCGACCTTGGTGGTGTAGATGGTCTGTTGCACATCACGGATATTTCGTGGGGTCGTATCAGCCACCCGTCCGAGCTACTAAGCCTGGATCAAAAAGTCAACGTTGTTGTTCTCGACTTCGACGAAGATAAAAAACGGATTTCACTGGGTATGAAGCAACTTCAGTCACACCCATGGGATTCACTGTCTGAAGAAATTCAGGTTGGTTCTCACGTAAAAGGCCGCATCGTAAATGTAGCTGATTACGGTGCATTCCTGGAAATCATGCCGGGTGTAGAAGGCTTGATCCACGTATCAGAAATGTCGTGGTCACAGCACCTACGGAATCCGCAGGATTTCCTGAAAGTAAATGATGAAGTAGAAGCTGTTGTGTTGACGCTGGACCGCAATGACCGTAAAATGTCATTAGGTATCAAGCAACTCACTGCTGATCCTTGGTCACGTGCTGATCTGGTTGAAAAATATGCCGTTGGGACTCGTCACAAAGGCGTTGTTCGTAACCTAACTAATTTTGGCTTATTCCTGGAATTGGAAGAAGGCATCGATGGTCTGGTTCACGTGTCTGACTTGTCATGGACGAAGAAGATCAAGCACCCTTCTGACTTCATTAAAGTGAGCGAAGAGCTAGAAGTTATCGTTCTTGAACTTGACGTTGAGAATCGTCGTCTGGCACTGGGTCACAAGCAACTCGAAGAGAATCCTTGGGATACATTCGAGAGCGTTTTCACCCCAGGTTCAGTACACCGGTCTACAATCTTGTCTAAAAACGATAAAGTCGCTACGCTTGAATTGCCTTACGGTATCGAGGGCTTCGCTTCGCTGAAAAACCTAGCGAAAGAAGATGGTTCGATGGCTGAGATAGGTGAATCACTTGACTTTAAAGTTCAGGAGTTCTCGAAAGATGAGAAGCGCATTATGTTGTCGCACTCAAAGACTTGGCAGGAGAAAACAGAGGAGAAAAAGCCAGCTGAAAAGAAAGCTGCTGCCGCTCCAAAGCCTCAAGCTGCGCCAAAAGAGGCAGAACGGGGAGCTACGCTTGGTGACCTGGATGCACTAGCTGCTTTGAAAGAGCAGTTTGAAGGCCGTGGTCGGAAAGGCGAATAAAAGTTAATAATTTTTGAGCGTGGCGTAGACTGAACCACTTTTTGTGTTAAGTTTGCGCCACGTTTCATATAAAACGGTTCCGTGGCCGAGTGGCTAGGCAGAGGTCTGCAAAACCTTGTACAGCGGTTCGAATCCGCTCGGAACCTCTTGAAAATAGGACTCTTCTAGCCTTCAATTGGCCTAGAAGAGTAGTAAAGTAATGCCATCAGATATGCGGTTTGTTTCCGGTAACTGATGGCATTTTTCTTTTAAAATTTAGGACTAAAAAATAATATAAAAAGGTACAAAACAGTCGTTTAGAATGCTTACTTAGAAGAAGTATAAATAAAGAATCCGGTCAAAATATCAAACCGTTTATGTTTGATAAGAACCGTTCCTGACTTACTTTTGTGCGTTAATGGAAAATTAATAAGTACCTATGCATAGTAATTTTCTTAGTTTCTTACTGATTCACAAGAGGTTTAAGCATTTCTGCAATTCGCTGGTAATAGCGTTGTCTTTGCTATTTGGAAGTTACTCGATAATGGCTCAAGACGCAGCCGCACCAGCTGGTGGTGGCGCTGATGTAGAGAAAGGCAAGCAACTATTTACCAACCAGTGTCAGCAGTGCCATGCTGTGACAGATGAGAAGGTGATAGGCCCGGGGTTGAAAGACATCACCAAACGCCGGGATGAAGCGTGGTTAATTAAGTGGATTCATAACCCACAAGCAGTTATTTCAAGCGGAGACGCATATGCTGTAGCGTTGTATAACCAATACCAACCTACAATTATGCAAAGTTTTCCGGACCTTTCGGAAGACGATATCCGTGGTATCCTTGCTTACATTGAATCTGCTGGTCAACCTGCTGTCGAGGCTGCACCTACGGGTAGCGCAGCTGCAACTGCAGGCGCCGCTCCTGCTGCCAGCAACGAAAGCCCATCCGGTCTATTTACTTTTGTGCTTGTTGCTCTACTGGTAGTTATGTTACTCGTTCTGGGTGTACTACTAGTTATTGTTACCATTTTGTCTAAAGCCGTTGGTGGACAACCGGCAGCTGGCCAAGAAGGTACTTCGTTCGTTACAGGCCTCCGTAAAAATCTGGCGGCAGCTGCTGGGAACAGCACGCTTCGGTCAATTGTTATCTGGCTTTTTGTTTTTATCGTTGTAAAACAGACGGTGGATGGTGCGTATAGTGTCGGCGTTCAGCAAGGCTATGCACCAAAGCAACCTATTGCTTTCTCGCACAAGTTACATGCTGGCCAATACCAGATCGACTGTAACTATTGTCACGTTGGTGTGAACAAAGGAAAGTCAGCTACTATTCCTTCTGCTAACATCTGTATGAATTGCCACGGCGTGATTAAAAAAGAATCACCGGAAATTCAGAAAATTTATCAGGCTATTGAGTCTGATACGCCCGTTGAGTGGATTCGTGTTCACAATTTGCCTGACTTGGCTTACTTCAATCACGCACAACACGTGAATGTTGGTGGTGTACAATGCCAGTCTTGTCACGGAGAAGTGGAAACAATGGAAGTAATGGAGCAGCGCTCTTCACTGACGATGGGGTGGTGTATTGACTGCCACCGTAAAACAGAAGTGAACACAAAAGGCAATGCTTATTACGACAAGTTAGTAGCACTCCACAACAAAAGCTCGAAAGAACCTTTACGTGTTGCAAACATCGGTGGTCTGGAGTGTTCAAAATGCCACTATTAATCCAAGCTTGAACCATTCATAATTGATTGATCTGATTATCAGGCCTATATGGAAAATACTACAAAACGGTATTGGAGAGGACTTGAAGAACTGCGGAACGAAGAATCGTTTGTAAAGAACGCACATAAAGAGTTTTCTGATACCAATCTTGATAAACCTGCCGAATCTGAAAGCATTGTCGACGGAATCGGTAGTGATCGTCGGGATTTCTTAAAAGTACTGGGTTTTGGTATGGCTGCTGTTTCTTTGGCTGCCTGCGATGCGCCCGTAAGAAAAGCAATACCTTATATTAATAAGCCGGAAACTA
Source organism: Tellurirhabdus bombi (assembly GCF_021484805.1). Lineage (NCBI taxonomy): Bacteria > Pseudomonadati > Bacteroidota > Cytophagia > Cytophagales > Spirosomataceae > Larkinella > Larkinella bombi. The sequence goes on from NZ_CP090557.1 coordinate 1,624,646, forward strand.
TATTTCCGGGAATTGCTGATTACTATGCTTCTACTTATAGTGAAGGTGGTGATTATGTGCCTGTTTTGGTGAAAACCCGTGAAGGACGACCCATCAAAATTGAAGGGAACACTTCATCAACAATTACTAAAGGAGGAACTTCAGCTCGGGTTCAGGCGTCTGTATTGTCATTGTACGATATTGATAAACTAAAAGGACCTAAACGCGGCGAAGCTGATATTGACTGGAATACGGCGGATAAAGACATTTTGGCATTGCTTCAGCGGGGCGGCGCTATTCGAATCGTTTCTCCAACGATTTTGAGTCCTTCTACAAAAGCCGTTATTGCCTCATTTATTGCTAAATATCCAACAGCTACTCACATTCAGTACGATGCTAACTCAGTATCTGGGCTGATTCAGGCTAACCAGCTATCATTCAATCAGGCAGTTGTGCCTTCTTATGATTTTAGCAAAGCCAGAACGATTGTAAGCATTGGAGCTGATTTCTTAGGAACTTGGATTGCTCCTTTGGAGTATACAGATCAATACGTAGCAACTCGTAAAGTAGGTGCTAATGCTGGTAACAGAACTGATATGTCAAGACATTATCAGTTTGAGACGGGCTTGTCCATGACGGGCTCGAACGCCGATTACCGGTCTGCTATCAAACCTTCACAAGAAGGTTTAGTTGTGGCTAGCCTCTATAATAAAGTTGCTGCGAAGTTAGGTGGTGCTGCTATCAGCGCACCTGCTATTGACATTCCTTACTTAGACAAAGCAGCCACTGATCTAGCGGCCTCTCGGGGTGCTTCATTGGTTGTATCAGGTTCAAATGATCCAAACGTCCAAGTACTTGTTAATGCACTGAATAGTCTGCTCAACAGCTATGGGTCTACCATTGACCTGAACCGTCCGGCTTATTATCGTCAAGGGAATGATGCTGCAATGAACCGGTTCGTTGACGAAGTTAAGGGTGGACAAGTTCAGGGGGTTATTTTCTACGGAGCTAATCCCGTATATGATCACCCACGGGGTACAGAATTAAAAGATGCCTTATCACGAGTAGCCTTATCTGTATCTTTTTCAGATCGGGCTGACGAGACTGCATCACTTTGTAAATATATTTGCCCTACACCGCATTATCTGGAGTCTTGGGATGATGCTTCGCCAAAAGCAGGTTTTTATAGCCTGACACAGCCAACCATTAATTTGATTTTCAAAACTCGTCAACCACAAGTTTCTTTGTTGAAATGGGCTGGTCTGAACACGAGTTATGAAGCTCAAATTAAGAATTACTGGCGTTCAACGGTTTATCCGCAGGCAGGTAGCAGCCTTTCATTTGAACAATTTTGGGTTCAAGCACTGCATGAAGGTGTTTTCGAATCAAAAACTGCTCAAGCTGCATCTGGAGCTACATTTAATCAAGCTGCTGTTGCAACCGCTGCCGCTGGTGTAGCCAGACGGTATAAAGCAAATGCTACTGGCTTCGAGCTTTCGTTGTACGAAAAAGTAAGCTTAGGAACTGGCGCCATGGCTAATAACCCGTGGCTTCAGGAAATGCCAGATCCAGTATCGAAGGCTTGCTGGGATAACTACGCTTGTATTTCACAAAAGACAGCAAAAGAACTTGGCGTTAAGCAGAATGATCTGGTTTCTATTGAAGTGACTGGTAAACCTGCTGTTGAATTGCCAGTTTTAGTTCAACCAGGACAAGCCGACAATACGGTATCAGTTGCGATTGGTTACGGACGCGAAAAGGCTGGAAAATCAGCTAACGGCGTAGGTAAAAATGCATATAGCTTAGCATCAGTTACGAATGGTTATTTGACATTTGCAGCAGATGTAAAAGTTAGCAAAGCTAGTGGAAGCCGCGAGATTGCGCAGACACAAACCCACGATACTGTAATGGGGCGTCGGGCAGTTCTCCAAGAGACGGTATTAGCTGCTTACAAGAAAGACAAAAAAGCGGGTCGCTACTTCCCGAAAGTTGAAACTTCGGAAGGGGCGGTTAAGCCTACTGATATTAGCTTGTGGGATGGTTACGCAAAGCCAAACCATTCGTGGGGAATGGTTATTGACCTGAACTCTTGTACGGGTTGTGGTGCTTGTGTTATTGGTTGCCAGGCTGAAAATAACATTCCGGTTGTTGGTCGCCAGGAGGTAATCAACCGACGTGAAATGCACTGGATTCGTATTGACCGCTATTATAGCAGCGATGCAGATCCTGAAGATTGGAAAGCGATTGAGATTGCTTCGGCAAACCCAGAGGTTACTTTCCAACCGATGCTGTGCCAACACTGTTCAAATGCTCCGTGTGAGACCGTATGTCCAGTATTAGCAACAACACACAGCACAGAAGGGTTAAACCAAATGACGTACAACCGTTGTATTGGTACGCGTTATTGCGCGAACAACTGCCCATACAAAGTGCGTCGTTTCAACTGGTTTAAGTACTTTGATAACGATAACTTCGATTACCATTATAACAACGATCTTGGTAAAATGGTAATTAACCCGGATGTGACTGTTCGCTCACGGGGGGTTATTGAAAAATGTTCATTCTGTGTACAACGGATTCAGGATGGTAAACTGGTTGCTAAGAAAGAGCGCAGAAGACCATATCCAGATGAAATTCAGGTAGCTTGTGCACAAGCATGTCCTACAGGTGGTATTGTTTTTGGTGACATGAACGATCCAGAAAGCTCAATTTCTAAACTGCTGAAAGAAGAGAAAGAAGGACGGGCCTTCCAGGTTCTGGAGGAAATCAACGTACGGCCACAAATTTCTTATCTGACGAAAATTCGGAATAAGGATGAAGCACCAAAACCAGTTGCCCATCAGGAACCTAAGCAAGAAGCTTAAATAACTTCTTTAGATTCAGATTAGTAATTAGTCAATGTACAGCATTCAACTTTTATAACCCATGCACGTTACATCACCCGTAAGAACCCCTCTAGTAACCGGGGGTAAAACATACGCCGACGTAACGGAGGATATCTGCCGCCAGGTAGAAGGCAAGCCAACCCGTGAATGGACCATTGCGTTTGCTATCTCCTTTATCGTCTTAATTTATGGAACGGCTTGCGTCTTCTGGACCTGGTGGGAAGGACTAGGTGTTTGGGGATTGAATAAAACAATCGGCTGGGCCTGGGATATCACAAACTTTGTGTGGTGGGTCGGTATCGGTCACGCCGGTACGCTGATTTCAGCCATTCTTTTGTTGTTCCGGATGAAATACCGGACGTCGATCAACCGGGCTGCTGAAGCCATGACGATCTTCGCCGTTATTTGCGCCGCAACATTTATCCTAATGCACATGGGCCGCCCCTGGATGGCTCACTGGGCGCTACCTTTGCCGAATGCCTTTGGTTCTTTGTGGGTTAACTTTAACTCACCACTGGTATGGGACGTTTTTGCAATTAGTACTTATTTCACCGTATCACTCGTTTTCTGGTACATTGGACTTGTTCCTGACCTAGCTACGATTCGCGACCGGGCAACTAGCAAAGTATCACGCTATATTTATGGTGTGTTCTCGCTAGGCTGGAACGGAGGTGCTAAAACTTGGGCACGGTATGAATACATCAGCTTGATTCTGGCTGGTATTTCAACACCACTCGTACTATCTGTACACACGATTGTAAGTATGGACTTTGCTACGTCCGTTATTCCGGGCTGGCACACTACTATTTTCCCTCCTTACTTCGTAGCTGGTGCCATCTTCTCAGGATTTGCTATGGTGCAAAACCTAATGTTGATCATACGGGTGGTTTTTAAGTTGGAAGATTATATCACCTTCGAGCACATTGAGTCGATGAATAAAATCATCACCTTAACGGGTTCGATTGTAGGGGTAGCTTATATTACTGAGTTCTTCATTGCCTGGTATTCAGGTGTTGAATTCGAAAGCTATGCATTCCTTAACCGGATGGCTGGTCCTTACTGGTGGGCTTACTGGGCGATGATGACCTGTAACGTAATTTCCCCACAGCTGTTCTGGTCACGCAGAATTCGCCGGAGCATTACTTGGACATTTGTATTGTCAGTAGTTGTGAACATTGGTATGTGGTTTGAGCGGTTTGTGATCATTGTTACTTCGCTGCACCGTGATTACCTTCCGTCAAGCTGGGCTATGTTCACACCGACGATCTTTGATATCAGCGATTACATCTTCTCTTTTGGTTTGTTCTTCACGTTGTTCCTGCTATTTGCTAAGTTCTTACCTGTTATTAACATGTTCGAAGTAAAAGCAATTATCAGATCATCGTCTGAGAAACTTCCCAAGTCGATTGCGGGGGTAGCAAAAGGAGAACGTGTAACTAATCCAACCTACAATAAAGACGTAGAGTAGGATTATAGTCAAGACAGAATTAACAGAATAGTATCGTACCAGAATGGCTGATTTTCATAATAGCAAATTTCTCGTAGGCGTCTATGACGACGATGATGTCGTACTGAAGGCGGTTAAAGATGTAAAGGAGGCAGGCGTACGAATCCACGAAGTTTATACACCTTTTCCCATTCACGGATTAGATGTAGCGTTGGGCCATCCGCGTACCCGCATTGGTATTGCAGCCTTCTTGTTTGGCTTAACAGGCTTTTTGTGTATGGTGGCATTGACCCTATACACCATGAAGTTTGATTGGCCAATGGTTATCGGTGGTAAGGATCCATATGCATATCCGGCTTATATACCGGTTATGTTCGAGTTTACAGTTCTTTTTACAGCTCTTGGAATGGTAGGCACATTCTTAGTTTCCAATGGCTTGGGACCAACTGTTAAACCACTTATGTTTGACCTTCGTAGCACAGACAATAAATTTGTGATGGCCATTGATTTGGAGAAAAACAAATTGTCTGAAGCTGAAATATCTAGTGTTTTAAAAAGCTCCGGTGCTGCCGAAGTGAATATCAAACAATTCTAATTACGATTGACACACATGAAATTCATGCGTCTGAACCGTTCGCTTTTAGTGATGGCGGCAGCCCTGCTGACTTTCTCGGCGTGTAAGCGTGGTCATGATAGTACGGGGACTGAATATGCCCCAAATATGTATGATCCCGTCGGATACGAGCCGTATAAGCAAATAGACGGATTTAAAAATCCATATAATAAGGATGGTAGTAACCTATGGACGCCTGTACGTGGTACAGTCTCTCGCCGTAATTACCATACTACGTTTACTGATAGCACGGGTCGGTCAGTAAAAGACTTAATGGTTTACAACATCAACCCAGATAGCATTACTATCTCAGAACGCGTACTAACCAACCCGGTTGCCTTAAGCGAAAAGACTTTAGCTGAAGGAAAAGAATACTATGCGCGTTACTGCCAGCACTGTCATGGTGAAGGTGGCAAGGGAGATGGACCTGTAGCGAAACAATACAAAGGGGTTCCAATCTATTCGGGTTTAGCACCGATGAATGATGGACATATTTTCCACGTCATAACACACGGAAAAGGTCGGATGTGGCCACATGGTTCACAAATGACACCGGAAGAAAGATGGAAGATTGTTCACTACGTTCAAAAGCTGCAAAACGAAGGATAATTACAGCAAGTGCATTATAATTCATAGAAAGGTAATGGCTCATACTCATTCTATACCGTCGTTAGACGAACAATTTGAATTTACAGCGGATAGCAAGCGGCGGCTAATTATCGGTGGTGTAGCAGGTGTATTGCTTGTTGCCCTCGGTGCTTATCTGTTAGCCTCTGGTGCAGGTGATCATGGGCATGCAGAAGTAGCCCACGAGCATGCAGCGGCAGAAGGGGGACATCATGCTTTTAAATGGACAACCCGTTTATGGGCAAATGTTTGGTTAAACTGCGTTTATTTTACAGGAGCATCTGTAATTGGGATGTTCTTTATGTCATATAACTATTTAGCTCAAGCTGGATGGACAGCCGTTTTCAAACGCGTTCCAGAAGCTTTGCCGGCTTTCTTACCAATAGCAGGGATTTTGATGCTAGTTACTTTCTTCGTAGCTGGTCACGATTTATTCCACTGGACGCATGAGGGGTTATATGATCCAAACAGCCCAGAATATGATCGTGTTATTGCCGGAAAGCACGGCTTCCTGAATACACCTTTCTTTGTTGGTCGTATCGTTTTCTATTTTGTAGCTTGGTACTTCCTGTGGAAGAAACTACGGGACTTTTCGCTGCAAGAAGATTTACATGGCGGAACAGAATACTATGAAAAAAGCATCAAGTTTGGCGTTGCCTTCTTACTGGTATTTGGCGTAACCTCTTCAACATCGGCCTGGGATTTTGTGATGTCAATTGATACGCACTGGTTCTCTACAATGTTTGGATGGTATACACTGGCAAGCTGGCATGTAACAGGCTTGGCTATCATTACGCTAGTTGTTGTTACATTACGGGAACGTGGTTATTTACAAGCGGTTAACGAAAGCCACCTGCATGACTTAGGCAAGTTTATGTTTGCCTTTAGTATTTTCTGGACTTACGTTTGGTTTGCGCAGTTTATGCTTATTTACTATGCTAACCTGCCAGAGGAAACGATTTATTACCGGGAGCGGTTTAGTGGTTATGGAGGGATCTATCAGGCTCCGTTTTTCGTTAATCTTTTGTTAAACTTTGTTGTTCCCTTTCTAGTATTGATGCCAAGAGACTCAAAGCGGACGCCAATTATTTTGAAAGTTGCTGCTTGGTCGATTATAGTAGGTCATTACTTTGACTTCTGGGAAAATATTATGCCAGGAACGGTCGGCGAGCATGGTGGTTTTGGACCAATAGAATTTGGAATGATCCTAATTTTTGCAAGTGCTTTTATCTGGTCAGTATCGTCTCAGTTGACCAAAGGAAACTTGATCGCAAAAAATCATCCAATGCTCGAAGAATCATTGCATCACGATATTTAGAGCACTAATTAACAATTACTCTTACCCACAGCTAATATGGTTTACGTTGTAGGACTTTTGTCGCTAGTATTCCTGGTACTGACCATCGTAGTACTAACGCGATTGACCTCTCTATTAAAAGGTCTGAATGGCAATCAAACGGAGACTCGGGTTGGCTTGAGTAATCGAATCAATGCCGTTTTATTCTTAGCTTTTCTAGTACTAGGCACAATAGCGGCTGCATGGTCATTTATTCATGCTTCTGACTTCTTTTTACCAGAAGCATCAACGCCCCATGGACGTCGGACTGATTCCTTGTTCTGGCTGGTAATGGCTGTAATTACAGCTGCATTCGTTGTGACCAATACGTTGCTATTCTTCTTTGCCTATAAGTATCAGTATCGGGAAGGTCATAAAGCAACATACTATCCTGAAAATCACAAGTTAGAACTGATTTGGACGGTTATACCAGCTGTAGTAATGGCATTGCTTGTATTCACAGGCTGGCGTGCTTGGCGAGATATTACATCTGAGGCACCAGCAGATGCTGTTGTAATTGAGCTAATGGGAAAACAGTTTGACTGGACAGCCCGTTATGCCGGTGTTGATGATAACAAGTTAGGCAATTATAATTATAAGCTGATCGATCCAGGTAACACAATGGGTATCGATTTATCGGATGAAGCAGCTTTCGATGACTTTACTGATAATACGCTACATATTCCAGTTGGAAAGCCGGTGCTTTTGAAGATTCGTGCTCGTGATGTTTTGCACAGTGTGTTTCTGCCTCACCTACGGGTTAAGATGGATGCTGTTCCAGGAATGCCAACTCGCTTTTGGTTTATTGCTGACAAAACAACAGACCAAATGAAAGCTGAGACAGGTAATCCTAACTTCAAATATGAATTGGCTTGTACAGAAGTTTGTGGACAGGGTCACTTCTCAATGAAGATGAACGTTGTTGTTGAAGATGAGTATGCATTTAACAAATGGGTTTCGGAACACAAAACGTGGCTTTCACAAAACCCAGATTATGCTTCTCGCATACCTGCTAATCTAAAAAGCAAAGCAGCAAAATATTTGCCGCAGGATGGAGCAGCTAGTGAAGCTGATACGACAGGAACCGCGACTGCAACTGCAAGCGTTTCAATGCGATAATTTATTTGAACAAGATTAGACTGTACCTGATATATGGCAACTGTTGAACCGCACGTAACGTCGATTGCTCATCACGAAGAGCATGACCACCACGAGCATCAAAGCTTCATTAGAACCTATATTTTTTCAGAAGATCACAAGACAATTGCAAAGCAATACATGCTGTCTGGTATCTTCTGGGCAATTATTGGGGCTTCATTATCCATCATATTCCGTTTACAACTGGGTTTCCCAGACATGAAATTGGAATGGCTTCGCCCAATTCTAGGAAACTGGATTGATGAAAGCGGTCGTTTGGATAAAGAGTTTTACCTAGCCTTAGTGACTATGCATGGAACCATTATGGTGTTCTTTGTATTAACAGCTGGCTTAAGTGGTACGTTTTCAAACTTCCTGATTCCATTACAGATAGGTGCCCGTGATATGGCATCAGGGTTTTTGAACATGTTATCTTATTGGTTCTTTTTCTTGTCTAGCGTGATCATGTTTGTTTCGCTCTTCATTGAAACAGGACCAGCTTCTGGTGGTTGGGTAATTTATCCGCCATTGAGTGCATTACCAAAAGCAATGTCAGGGTCTGGCTTGGGAATGTCCATGTGGCTTACCAGTATGGCTTTGTTCATTGTTTCCCAACTCTTAGGAGGAATCAATTACATCACAACTGTAATTAACCTTCGTACGCGGGGAATGTCTTTTAGTAAATTGCCACTACCAATCTGGGCATTCTTCCTAACGGCTGTTCTAGGGTTAATTTCATTCCCAGTATTATTGTCTGCTGCCTTGTTGTTGATCTTTGACCGTAGCTTCGGAACAAGTTTCTATTTATCTGAGATCTACATTGGTGGTGAAGCCTTGCCAAATATGGGTGGTAGCCCCGTATTATTCCAGCACTTATTCTGGTTCTTAGGACACCCAGAAGTGTATATCGTACTACTGCCAGCTCTAGGTATTACGTCTGAAATTATTGCTACGAACTCGCGGAAGCCGATCTTTGGTTACCGGGCGATGATCGCGTCAATGATTGGAATTGCCTTCTTAGCCTTTATCGTATGGGCGCACCATATGTTTGTTTCAGGAATGAACCCCTTCCTGGGATCAATCTTTATGTTCTTGACGTTGATTATTGCTGTACCATCAGCGGTGAAAGCGTTCAATTACATTACGACACTATGGCGAGGTAATATCATCTTTACGCCAGCAATGCTATTTTCAATCGGTCTGGTGTCCTTCTTTATCTCAGGTGGTCTAACAGGGATCATTTTAGGGAACAGTGCTTTGGATATTCAATTACACGATACGTATTTCGTGGTTGCTCACTTCCACCTTGTAATGGGAGCTGCTTCAGCGTTTGGATTCCTGGCGGGTGTTTATCACTGGTTCCCTAAGTTCTTTGGTCGCATGATGAATGAGAAATTAGGATATATTCACTTCTGGTGTACGTTCATAGGAATTTACTTGGTTTTCTTCCCGATGCACTATATTGGAATTGCTGGTTTCCCTCGTCGATACTATTCGTTTACTAGCTATGATGCTTTTAAAACGTTTGGCGATTTGAATACGTTTGTGAGCTTAGCAGCTATCTTTACGTTTGGAGCTCAGTTCTTATTCCTAATCAATTTCTTCTATAGTATATTCAAAGGGCGTAAGGCCTCGGCTAACCCTTGGAACTCTAATACGCTGGAGTGGACAACGCCAGTAAAACCGGGTCATGGAAACTGGCCAGGCGAAATTCCAGCTGTTTATCGTTGGCCATACGATTATAGCAAGCCAGGTGCGCAGGGAGATTTCATTCCGCAAAACGTACCTTTTTCTCAAACTCCAGAGTCTAACCTGCCGCATGAAAATGCACTGATTGCAATTGAGAAGGAGATTGAGGCGCAGAATTATAATGACCAATTCAAACAACCTCACTAATACATCTGAACGCTTATTCCGGAGGCTGGCCCTTCTGACAGTAATTACCATTTACCTACTCATTGTAGCTGGTGGTATTGTCAGAAGCACTGGCTCCGGAATGGGTTGTCCAGACTGGCCGAAATGCTTTGGGAGTTGGGTTCCACCTACAACCTCATCACAGCTCCCCCCCAACTACGCTGAAATTTACGGGGCAAAACTAAAGGGCGAAGTTGTATTCAATGCAGCAAAAACCTGGACAGAATACATAAACCGTTTAGCGGGTGCTTTTTCTGGCTTGCTCGTATTTGCTACTCTACTTGCTTCAATTCGATTTTTGAAAACTGACCGAGCTATCTTCTATGGTAGTTTGGTGGCATTTGTTCTAATAGGTGTAAACGGTTGGCTAGGAGCAAAAGTTGTATCAACTGAACTAGCTACATACATGGTAACCTTGCATATGCTGCTAGCAATCATAGTAGTATTTGCGCTTTTGTATGTTATGGTTCGTTCGAATGCAGAAGCCTATTCGAGCATTTCTAGTCAAATACCGACAACAGCAATAAATAATGTCCTTTACTGGGTGATTGGGTTGTCAACCATACAGGTTGTTTTTGGAACCCAGGTTCGAGAAGCAATGGATGAAGTGATTGTGAGGATGGGAGAAGCAGGAAGAATGTATTGGATCGAACGTTTGGGCTTGCCATTCTATATTCATCGCTCCTTTTCAATAGTAGTATTCGGAGTCCATTTACTGTTAATTTATCGGCTTCGCAAATACAGCAAGCTGGATGCTAAACTATCCACTTGGGCTACCATTTTAGCCATTGCTGTAGCAGTAGAAATTTTAACGGGTATTCTACTATCGTATTTAAGTGTTCCTGCTTTCGCACAACCTATACATTTAACAGTGGCTATTGTCATGTTAGGTGCACAATTTGTAATTTTGTTAATGATCAATGCACAAACGTTCCTGAAAAATAAATCAGCCAACGCTCTTTCTTACTCTCATTAAAGAATGCAATCAGAAACAAATATTCTACAATCATTAACACTGTCTGACAAAGCAAAAGCGTATTCAGAGCTTTTGAAGTTTCGTCTTTCAATGTTCGTTGCCTTATCGGGAGGTTTCGGGTATAGTTTAGCCGTAAACGATCTATCCTGGTATAAGTTAGTAATGCTCTTACTTGGATCATTAGCCATTACAGGAGCTGCTAACATCATCAATCAAATTATTGAAAAAGACAGTGATAAGCTAATGAAGCGTACTGCTAAACGCCCGCTACCGAGTGGACGTTTGAGTGTGCAGGAAGCTACTATTTTTGGTTTTATTCTGTTTGTAGTTGGATGCTATATTTTCCTGGCTTTTTTTAATCTACGGGCATGTGCCTTATCAATCTTGTCCTTGCTTCTTTATGGCTTCGTATATACACCATTGAAAAAGGTGGGTCCGATTGCTGTATTTGTTGGGGCGCTACCGGGAGCATTTCCGCCCATGATTGGATGGATAGCAGCAACTAACCATTTTGGACTAGAGCCAGGTATTCTCTTCGCCATTCAGTTTTTTTGGCAGTTCCCTCACTTCTGGGCCATTGCTTGGGTGGCAGATGAAGACTATAAACGTGCAGATATTAAGCTTTTGCCATCGGCAGGAGAAAAAAATATTGATACTGCTTTCCAAATCATGATTTACACCTTGTTCCTACTACCAGTAGGGTGGTTACCTTATGTAATGGGTATGACAGGGTTTAATTCAGCTATTATAGCTATGATTTTTGGAATCTTGTTTCTGGCGCAAACGTTTCATCTAATGAGACGATGTACAGACAAAGCAGCCTTACAAATTATGTTTGGATCGTTCCTGTACCTTCCAGTGGTGCAGATCGCGTTTCTTTTGGATAAATTATAGCAACAACTAATGAGTGATTCAGTTAAAACATTAACCATGATTCAAGAAGAGCCCGAAGAGACGCTCTCTATGAATCCCAAAAAATTTACGCTCTGGCTATTTATCGTAAGCATACTTATGCTTTTCGCGTCGATGACAAGTGCGTATTTGGTGAGGAGGGCTGAAGGAAACTGGCTGGAGTTTACGATTCCTGCTATTTTCAGCTATAGCACAGGAGTCCTGATTATCAGCAGTGCATCCATGCAATGGGCTTACAATGCCGCAAAAAAAGACAATTTTGGCGTTTTGAAAACGGCAATTTCTATTACTTTTGTGTGCGGCTTACTCTTTCTGGTCATGCAATACTTAGGCTGGAGAGATTTGGTAGCTCAAAATGTGTACTTTGTTGGTAACCCTTCAGGTTCATTCATGTACGTATTTACCGGGCTACATGCCTTTCACTTAATCAGTGGTTTGTTTGTATTGCTATTCGCTTTACGGGCAGCATTTAACTTGAAAATCCATGCGAAAAATCTAACGCAGATTGAAATCGCAAATACCTATTGGCATTTTCTAGATATTTTGTGGATTTATTTATTAGGCTTTTTATTGTACTTCAATTGATTTAAAAGAATAGAGCATGGCTGCTACGGTTACAACGGCGGAAACTCCAGCATTCGACAAAAAGACCTGGATGGGTGGAGTGGAACCCATGAAAGCAAGTTACGGTAAGTTGATGATGTGGTTCTTCCTATTATCGGATACCTTTACATTCTCAGCTTTGCTGGTAACGTATGGACTAATCCGGTTTAGTTTCCCCGCTTACGATCCGGCCCTTCATGGTGAATTTCATTTTTCAAATTTGTACTGGCCAATACCGGAAAAGGTTTATGCCTCATTGCCATTTTTGCATGGCGTAGATGCTCCGCTGGTATTTGTTGGGATCATGACATTTATCCTGATTTTCTCGTCAGTAACTATGGTACTTGCGGTAGAAGCAGGACATCGTCGGGATCGGGCAGCCGTTGAGAAATACATGCTCTGGACTATTATTGGTGGTATTACCTTCCTAGGAAGCCAAGCGTGGGAATGGAGCCACTTTATTCATGGTACCGATCAGGGTACTATCATGAAGGAGTATATAAATGGTGAATGGGTGTCGCATACGGTTTTTGGAGCGAACCTGGTAGAAAATCAATATGGTCCTGCTGCCTTTGCTGATCTGTTTTTCTTCATCACTGGCTTTCACGGAACACACGTTTTGTCAGGGGTTGTACTGAATATCCTGATCTTCTACCGGGCTTCAACTGGTTTATATGAGCGTCGTGGCCACTATGAGATGGTAGAGAAAGTAGGCTTGTATTGGCACTTTGTTGATTTAGTGTGGGTATTTGTCTTTACGTTCTTCTATTTAGTATAATCCGTAAGTTTTAGAAATATTATGGCAGAGCATACATATCATCACGAGCACGAGCAGGGCGAAATTGCACCTCCGCAGACAAAAGGAATCTGGCGTACATTTTACATTTTGTCCGCAATCACAGCCCTTGAGTTTTTAATCGCCTTTACAATACCAGCGGGTACACTGAAAATTGCGATCTTCATTGGATTGACAATTGTGAAAGCATTCTACATCGTTGGTGAGTTCATGCACTTAAAGCATGAAGTAAAGACGCTAATCTGGTCAGTTCTTCTACCTTGTATTTTTGTTGTTTGGCTATTACTTGCTTTATTAATGGAGGGTGGATCAATCTTCCAACTTAGATAAAAATGCAACAAATCATAAAAGCCGGAGCCCTCATCCTTGTGTTGGTGGTTCCGGCTTTAGTTTTTTTATTTCTGAGGTTTTTTGGGGAAAATCATTTTAGTCTGAAAACGTACTATCCGCTAACTAACCCTTCAACTGGGGATGTATTAGTGCGGGCTAGTCCGGATGCTGACTGGTGGGAGAGTCCAAAGGATACGGTTTTCTATACCGTTCCTTCTTATACCTTATCTGTTCCTCCAAAAGATTCAACATCAGGCAGACTGAAACTTAAAAGTACGAAAGACTTTAAGGATAAAATTGTAATTGTTTCATTCACCGGATCAGTTTGTGATCAAACTTGTTTACAGACCGCTGGGCAGATTTCTCGTATCCTGGATATTTTCAACAAAGAGTCTGAAATTGTTGCTTTAACCTTAATGGATAGGCTGGGAGCTGCTCGTCCTTTGCAACACCAGTGGGGCAACATGCCAGACAAATGGACTTTAGGTCAGCCTACGCACAAGTCTGTACAACGGGTAGCCGATTATGAGTTCAGATTTAATGAAAGGCCAATTATAAATCCTAAGAAAGAAACGTTTGCCTACAATGAAGGGTTTGTATTAGTAGATAAAGAAGGACACATTAGAGGCTATTACAAAAGTACGGATAAAACAGATGTAGATCGGCTAATCCTGGAAATCCGGGTGTTACTCGATGTGTATGCAAAAAATAACTTGACCAATGGCAACGCTTGAGTTAGAAAAAAAACAAAATATTGAGCGGCTCATAAATGTTCTAGCAGTGGCTATTCCAGTGGTAGTAGCTGTATTATTAGGCGTGCGACAAAAAATTGATCTGGGCGTTTGGACAACATCATTGCCGCATCTGAATGCTGGAATCAACTCCATTACTTCCGTAACATTAATTCTAGGGCTTTACTTCATTAAACAGCGAAACGTAAATGCGCATCGAATAACGATGCTGATTTCATTTGTGCTAGGATCTCTTTTTCTGGTGAGTTATGTATTGTACCACCTTTCGAATGAATCAACTCCTTTCGGAGGAGAAGGGTGGATTCGACCCGTATATTATTTCTTACTAGTCTCGCATATTCTATTATCAATTGTAGTCGTTTGGTTTGTACTGAGGGCTGTGTACTACGCACTTACTGAACAGTTTGCCCGGCATAAGGCTGTGGTTAAATGGGCGTATCCTATATGGCTGTATGTGAGCGTAACCGGCGTAGTTGTGTATTTTCTGATCAAGCCTTATTACAACCATTAAAAGAAAGCAGGATGAAAGGTTGGCATAAGTTATTATTAGTAGGAGTTTTTGTTTTCTTGACCATAAACCAAGCAACGGCCCAATGTGCTATGTGCCGGGGAACGGTCGAGAGCACGATGAGTAATGGGCGCAACATGGTAGCCACAGGATTAAATTTTGGCATCTTGTACCTTTTGGCTGCGCCGTATTTAATTGTAACAGTTATTGCTTATCTCTGGTACCGAAACAGTAAAAAAGAACATGGCCAACGTATCGAAATCACAAGCCGTGTTAGAAGGGCGCTGTCCTAGATGTAGACAAGGCAAAATTTTTAAGTATCCCTGGTATAAAATTGCCAAATTCGACAACATGCATGAGCATTGTCCTCACTGCAATTTACGATTTGAGATTGAGCCAGGTTATTTTTGGGGAGCTATGTACGTCAGTTATATGTTATCCGGCGGGTTAGCGTTGCTGATTGGATTTACTCTGTTCTATGGATTTAATGATCCAAGCTCCTGGATTTATTTAGGTATTATTTGTCCAGCCCTGGTTTTAATAACACCCATTAATTTCCGCATCTCTAGAATCGTTTGGTTACACTATGTTTCAGGTATAAGCTACGATCCCAGATTATAAGTAAACTTAAGAATTATAGGAGGCTCTGTGATAACTGAAAAAGTTGTTGCAGAGCCTTTTTTATAATATTCGTTTTAGATGAATAAAATTTGAAAACACATGCAACCTATGACTTGGTTTTGCGCATCTTACTGATGAATCGACCTCAGCTATGATTCGAATTATACCCTTTTTTATAACAGAAGCGCAACTTATCAGTGCATTGCAACGCGCCGACGCTCGGGCCCAGAAAGTGGTTTACGAGCGGTATGCAAGTCGTATGCTCACGGTATGTGCTCGTTATATTGGAGATCGTTTTACAGCTGAAGAAGTTTTGATGGATGGGTTTATGCGAGTGTTTGAGCGGATTGACCAGTACAAAGGTGAAGGAAGCTTTGAGGGATGGGTACGCAGGATCATGGTTAATGAAGCGTTGACTTATCTACGCCGTAACAAACATTGGCTTGCAGAGGTTGCCTTGGATGATGCATTACCAACGGCAGATGTAGCGTTTGCCGATCAAAATATCCAAGCTGAAGACCTATTAAACCTATTAGAAAAATTACCGGAAGGTTACCGAACCGTGTTCAACTTATATGCTATCGAAGGATATAATCACGCCGAGATAGCCGAATCATTAGGAATATCAGAAAGTACGTCAAAATCGCAATTGCACCGGGCTCGAGCCTTATTGCAAAAGCAATTAGCACACTTGGACGTAAAAAAAAACTATCTGGATTATGAAACAGCATCCCGTTGACGACCTTTTTGCCAAAAAGCTGAATGAGCATAGCTTAGAACCGAAGCGGGCAAATTGGGACGAAATGCAAAAACGTTTGCATCCGCAACCCCTGCAACGAGAAAGCCGAATTGGGAGCGTTTGGTGGTATGCAGCTGCGGCTAGCGTGTTATTAACTTTATTAATAAGTCGGTCTGAATGGCAGAAGCAAGAGCCTACAATTAGTGAAAACCATATAGCAGCAAAAAAGCAAGAAAAGGTATACGGCAAAGAACAAAGCGAGCAAAAAGCTGAAGAACTCAGTAAAACTGAGCAACTCACAGCAGTGGGTAACAATAAAATGAAAAAAATGCCAGGCGTTACTGATTCACGTAAAAGCTCAAAAGAGCAGATCTCGGAGCCTGTAGAATCTCTTTCTTTTAAGGAGGAGAAATTGCTCGCCAAAGTTCGGGAGCCTGTAATAAAGCCAATTGAGAATACGGATCAATTAGAACAAAAGCAGATTCATTTGACTGCCGTAGAAAAAGTGTCGGTAAAAAAAGAACCTGCAAGAACGCTGGTTGTGCAACTTGATGAGCCAATAATCGCCAGAATAGATCCAGTCGATGAAACAGAAGAGATAGTAGCGCAAGAGACTAAGAAAAAGCGTTTGCGATTGGGTAGGCTGGTACGCCAATTTAACAACTTGCGGGAAGGGGAACCACTTAATCTGAAAGATGCCGGAATAGATCCGAATACCATACTTGCGAAAGCATCAGATAAAGTACATGATGGCAAAGAGAAAATTGGCGAATCCTATGAGCAGCTTCGCTCCAGAGCATTTAGAAACGACTAAACAACAAATAAACTCATGAAATACTTACTAACAAGTGTTTTTCTATTACTAGGCAGCCTTGGAATGGCAGCCAACTATACGGCGGAACAAGATTCACTGGTCATCTTATTCGGAAATAAGACACGGCTAGTTATTCATTCTATAGATCGAAATGGAATTCGCGAGTTAACCAATTACGACATAAATAAGATTATTCGTGATATGGGAATGAAGCTTGACTCTGCCGATGCCGGAAACACATTTGTGGTAATGGATCGCAACAATACGGTCCGGTACCTGCAAGATACTGTTTTGGTAGTAACACGCGGGGAGGGTAACGTAACGGTTACGGTGCGGGAGCATGGCAATGAGCAAAAAAGAAGCAGCGATAAGCGATTTGATAAAGAAGATGAGGATTATTCTGTGCGGCCCCGTGAATACCGAAAGAACCATAGCTGGAGCCGCTGGAGCGTATTTGGCGCTTCGATTGGTTTGAATACATTAATCGAGCAGAATGCACTGAGCGCATATCCCGTAGAAAGCTATGAACTACGTCCCATTGGGTCACGGTATTTCAACCTAAGCCTGGGACAGCTGCCAACAATCGTGCGGGGGAAAACAGTAGCTTTCAAGCTCTATTATGGAGTAGAAGTAGCCTGGAATAACTTTATGTTCGATGGCAATACCCGCATGGATAAAAGAGATAATGGAGTTATCTTCTATGAAGGAGTAGATGCCAATGGAAATGTGGAGCGGCTTGATAAAAGTAAATTGACCGTATGCACAATCGGAATTCCGTTTGTTCCACGCGTCTCTTTTTACAATCCGAGTGGCCGACGGGTTTTTCACATAGGTGTTGGTCCTTATGTCAACTACCGGATTGATAGCTACACAAAAGTAAAGCCAGACAACATGGGTGCAGACCGAAGCCATTCTAATTTTCATTTAAACGATTTTCGTTACGGAATGATGATGCACTTAGGGCTCGCGCGGGTTAATTTCTTCGCAAAATATGATCTGAGTCCTCTTTTCAAGGATAATTTAGGCCCCGATGTTCGAGTTGCTAGCTTTGGAATAAGCCTTTAATTGCTGAAAGGCTAGGTAATAAGAAGAGCTACAAAAAAGTAATTTTGCCATTGGAAGGATATTTTTTCACTGGACGGAATACTTTTTTGTAGCTATTATTTTTGTAACAGTGCTCAAAATCATTGGTTTAAAAATTCTGCAAGAATAATTTTGAGTAAACATTTGAAAAGATTTAAAAACAATATAATTTTGCAACTCCATTGACAAAGGCAGTGAAAACAGAAATGTTTGAATGGCTTTTATAAGGGTATCGGGGAGTTTCCAGAGTGGCCAAATGGATCAGACTGTAAATCTGCTGGCGAACGCCTTCGGAGGTTCGAATCCTCCACTCCCCACAAAGTTGTATTGATGTTTTTTTATACAGCTTTTATGATTTTTGAATTAACAAGCGGGAGTAGCTCATTTGGTAGAGCGGTAGCCTTCCAAGCTTCAGGTGGCGGGTTCGAGCCCCGTCTCCCGCTCCATAATGAATAATGTTTAATGAACAATGAATAAATAGTCATTTTCATTTAGCATTATTCATTATTTTGTTAGTAATAGAAGCCGTTATAGCTCAGTGGTAGAGCACTTCCTTGGTAAGGAAGAGGTCAGGGGTTCAAATCCCCTTAACGGCTCTGAAACGGCAAATTTCATACAATAACAGAAACAATAACAAGTAAACTTTAAGCTTTTCCAACAATGGCAAAAGAAGCATTTGACCGTTCCAAGCCTCACGTCAATATTGGTACGATTGGTCACGTTGACCACGGTAAAACGACGCTGACGGCTGCCATTACAAAGGTGCTATCCGAAAAAGGATTGGCCGCAGTACGGGACTTCTCTTCAATTGACAACGCTCCAGAAGAAAAAGAGCGTGGTATCACTATCAATACATCACACGTTGAGTACGCTACAGCTAACCGCCACTATGCGCACGTTGACTGTCCAGGTCACGCTGACTATGTGAAAAACATGGTTACAGGTGCTGCCCAGATGGATGGTGCTATCCTGGTAGTTGCTGCTACTGATGGACCGATGCCACAAACGCGTGAGCACATCCTGCTTGCTCGTCAGGTAGGTGTACCTCAGTTGGTTGTTTTCATGAACAAAGTGGACATGGTAGACGATCCAGAACTTCTGGAACTCGTTGAAATGGAAATTCGTGAACTGCTAAGCTTCTATGACTTCGACGGCGATAACATTCCAGTTATCCAAGGTTCTGCTTTGGGTGGTTTGAATGGCGACGCTCAGTGGGTTAAAACCATTGACGAACTGATGGAAGCCGTGGATAGCTTTATCCCTCTGCCTCCTCGTCAGACAGATCTGCCGTTCTTGATGCCAGTTGAAGACGTGTTCTCAATCACAGGTCGTGGTACAGTTGCTACTGGCCGTATTGAGCGTGGTATCATCAACTCAGGTGAGCAAGTTGAAATCCTAGGTATGGGTGCAGAAAACCTGAAATCAGTTGTAACTGGGGTTGAAATGTTCCGGAAAATTCTGGATCGTGGAGAAGCTGGTGATAACGTAGGTTTGTTGCTCCGTGGTATTGAGAAAACGGATATCCGTCGTGGTATGGTAATCTGTAAGCCAGGTTCGGTTAAGCCGCACTCTAAATTCAAGGCTGAGGTTTACGTACTATCGAAAGAAGAAGGTGGCCGTCACACGCCATTCTTTAACAAATACCGTCCTCAGTTCTACTTCCGTACAACGGACGTTACTGGTGAAATCGTTCTGCCAGCTGGTGTAGAAATGGTTATGCCAGGTGATAACATCACAATTGAAGTAACATTGATCAACAAAATTGCTATGGAAAAAGGTCTTCGCTTCGCGATTCGTGAAGGTGGCCGTACTGTAGGAGCTGGTCAGGTTACAGAAATTCTTGACTAATTCAAGTATATGATTGCAAGTGCATTTCTTTAGGGAGATGCACTTGTTTTTATCTAGATATTTAGTATCTTTGCAGCCCGAAAGGCTTGAAACCTGTCGGGCTGTAATTTTTACAGTTGTACCATACGGGTGTAGTTCAAGGGTAGAATAGCGGTCTCCAAAACCGTTGATGGGAGTTCGAATCTCTCCACCCGTGCCAATCATAATGCAGATGGACAAATTTACTGCGTTTCTAAAAGCTTCTTGGGAAGAGGTTCAGCAAAATGTTACTTGGCCCAAGTTTGGTGATTTACAGGCTAGCTCAACGCTAGTTTTAGTAGCGTCGCTCATCTTTGCCTTACTGGTGGGCTTAATTGATTTTGTCTTCGAGAACGGCCTGAACCTGTTTTATCAGTCGTTTTAAGGCGCACGTAGTAACCAGCACAAAGAATGGATAGCGGAGTTAAATGGTATGTCGTCCGGGCTGTTTCGGGCCAGGAAAAAAAAGTCAAGTCTTATCTGGAAAATGAAATTTACAGACAAGGTTTGGGTGACTACGTTCCGCAAATTCTGATTCCTTCTGAAAAGGTATATGAAATGCGGAATGGAAAAAAGCGTGTTCGAGAGAAGACTTTTTTTCCAGGTTATATTTTAATTTCTGCTGATTTATCGAACGGCGAAGTTATGCACGTAATCACCAGTATGCCTGGTGTATTAGGCTTTTTAGGAAACAGCAATGGTCCGACAAAAGTCCCAGTGCCCCTTCGTCAAGCAGAGGTAAATCGGATTTTGGGTAAAGTCGATGAAGTTACCCAAGAAGTATCGACACCAACCTTGTCGTTTATTAAAGGCGAGTCGGTGAAGGTAGTTGATGGCCCATTCAGTGGTTTTATCGGTACGGTAGAAGAAGTATTCGATGAGCGTAAAAAACTGAATGTCGTTGTCAAAATTTTCGGGCGCAATACGCCTGTAGAGCTGAGTTACGCACAAGTAGAAAAGGAAAGTTAAATTGCGATGCCCGAGACAATTCTGACGCGCTTCCCCCGGTTAGATAGTCATTTGCAGGGCGTAGCTTAACATGTTTTAAGCAATGGCAAAAGAAGTAGCTGGTTACGTGAAGCTGCAGGTAAAAGGCGGTCAAGCCAATCCTGCTCCTCCAATTGGTCCGGCGCTGGGTTCCAAAGGTTTGAATATCATGGAATTCTGCAAGCAGTTCAATGGACGGACGCAAGATAAGGTAGGTACTGTACTTCCTGTTCTGATTACGTACTACAAAGACAAGTCATTTGACTTCGTCATCAAAACTCCCCCTGCTCCCATCTTGCTGATGGAAGCTGCAAAGGTTAAAACCGCTTCGGCACAACCAAATCGGAACAAAGTTGGATCAGTATCGTGGGATCAGGTTCGTCAGATCGCTGAAACTAAAATGGCTGATTTAAATGCCTTCACAGTGGAATCAGCAATGAAAATGATTGCCGGAACGGCTCGTTCAATGGGTATTACTGTTACAGGTGAAGCCCCTTTCGAAACTAAATAACGGCAGCCAAATTCAGAGAAGATCATGGGAAAACTGACAAAAAAGCAAAAAGATGCGCTGTCAAAGTTTGATTCTAAAGGGTCATACTCATTGGCGCAGGCTGCAGAGATTCTGAAAACAATCTCCTACACTAAGTTTGATGCATCTGTAGATATCGACGTTCGTTTGGGCGTTGATCCCCGCAAAGCTGACCAAATGGTTCGGGGTGTTGCAACACTACCACACGGTACGGGTAAGACCGTCCGCGTTTTAGTACTGTGTACGCCGGATAAAGAAGCTGAAGCAAAAGAGGCAGGTGCTGATTACGTTGGACTGGACGATTACATTTCGAAAATCGAACAAGGCTGGACTGATATAGATGTTATCATTACAATGCCTAACGTAATGGCAAAAGTTGGTAAGCTGGGCCGGGTTCTAGGTCCACGCGGCTTGATGCCAAATCCAAAATCAGGAACGGTTACGCCAGAAGTTGGCAAGGCTGTGCGTGAAGTGAAAGCGGGTAAAATTGACTTTAAAGTTGATAAATTCGGGATCATTCACACGAGTATTGGAAAAGTATCTTTTGATCCAGATAAACTGGCTGATAATGCACAAGAAGTTATTGCAACCCTTATGCGTTTGAAACCTTCTTCATCAAAAGGAACGTATGTGAAAACGATTCATTTGTCGAGTACAATGAGTCCAAGTGTTGTAATTGACAAATCGACAGTAGCTGGTATATAATCATGACACGCGAAGAAAAAGGAGCCATTATTGAGGAACTGAGCGAAAAGTTCAAAGAAGTTCCTTACTTCTACATCACCGACGCAAGTGGCATGACAGTTGCTGAAGTGAATCGACTACGTCGGTTGTGCTTTGAAAGAGGTGTTGAATACCGCGTTATTAAGAATACCCTTATCAAAAAGGCTCTTCAGACGCTGGATACAGATTATTCTTCTTTTGAAGATACAGTATTAACGGGATTCTCAGGTGTTATGTTCACCTCTGAATCTGGTAAAATACCGGCAAAATTAATCAAGGATTTCCGTCGGGAACTTGGGAATGATAAGTTGAAATTAAAAGGAGCCTCTGTTGATTATAGCTTGTTTATCGGCGCTGATCAATTGGATACGCTTCTGACGCTGAAAAGCAAAAACGAGCTTATCGCCGATGTTATTGCTCTGCTACAATCACCAGCCAAAAATGTTATTTCTGGTCTGCAAGGTGGTGGCAACAAACTGGCTGGTATCCTCAAGACATTATCGGAGCGCGAAGCTGCCTGAGTGGTTTAAGCTTGGGCTAGTAATCCGATAAAAAAATATGGCCTTGCGCCAAGAGTATCTAAATCAATCTTGTAACAATTAATCAAATAATACGAAAATGGCAGATCTGAAAGCGTTCGCAGAGCAGCTTGTTAATCTGACGGTTAAAGAAGTTAACGAACTTGCTGCTATTCTGAAAGATGAATATGGCATCGAGCCGGCTGCTGCCGCGCCGGTGATGGTAGCAGGTGGTGCTGCAGGTGGAGGTGACGCTGCTGCGGCTGCTCCTGAGAAAACGTCTTTCGACGTTATCCTGAAAAGCCCAGGTGCTGGTAAATTAGCCGTTGTTAAACTGGTGAAAGACTTAACTGGTCTTGGCTTGAAA
Source organism: Tellurirhabdus bombi (assembly GCF_021484805.1). Lineage (NCBI taxonomy): Bacteria > Pseudomonadati > Bacteroidota > Cytophagia > Cytophagales > Spirosomataceae > Larkinella > Larkinella bombi. Next base: position 1,647,708 of record NZ_CP090557.1, read on the forward strand.
GAAGCGAAAGAACTGGTAGACGGTGCTCCTAAGCCAGTTAAAGAAGGTGTAGCGAAAGACGAAGCTGAAGCACTGAAAAAACAACTGGAAGAAGCCGGTGCTGAAGTAGAAGTTAAGTAATCATACGATTCTACAGATACGGATTTCTTCAAAGGAATAGGCCTGACCAACGTCAGGTCTTTTCCTGTTTGGAGATAGACGAACTAATAGCCGGCAAATAAACTATTTTCCGGGAAAATGCGTTGTCCGTTTACGCCCTATTACGGACGAATGAGCCTCGATCACGAACTAAACGCAGAGAAGCCTTGGCCACGAACATAACCACGCGTAAAAGTTTTGCGAACATTAAACCAGTGATCGAATATCCGGATTTTTTGGATGTTCAGTTACAGTCTTTTCAAGATTTTTTTCAGCTAGACACTCCCTCGGATAATCGATCTGAAGAAGGATTGTTTAAAGTTTTCCAGGAAAACTTTCCTATTTCGGACTCCCGCGAAAATTTCGTGCTGGAGTTTATTGACTATTCGGTTGATCCACCGAAGTATTCAGTTGACGAATGCATTGACCGGGGGTTGACGTATTCAGTACCTCTGAAAGCCAAATTACGGCTTTCATGCAATGATGCAGACAATGAGGATTTCGAAACCATCGAACAAGAAGTGTTCCTTGGTAATATTCCTTATATGACTGTTAAAGGCTCTTTTGTAATCAATGGAGCTGAGCGTGTAATTGTTTCTCAATTACACCGTTCGCCAGGTGTGTTCTTCTCAATGAGCAAGCACACGAACGGCACGAAACTATATTCTGCTCGTATTATTCCATTCAAAGGTTCTTGGATTGAATTTTCAACGGACGTAAACAATGTCATGTATGCGTATATCGACCGGAAAAAGAAGTTTCCGGTAACGACTTTGCTACGTGCTATTGGTTTTGGGTCTGATAAAGAAATTCTAGATCTGTTTGGTCTATCGGAAGAAGTACCAGCAACACCAGCCAATCTGAAAAAGGTAGTCGGTCGGAAACTAGCTGCGCGGGTTCTAAGAACCTGGACAGAAGATTTCGTGGATGAAGATACAGGTGAGGTTGTTTCAATTAGCCGTAATGAGGTATTGATGGAGCGCGACTCTGCTGTATCTCAAAGCGACATTGATACGATTGTTGAATCAGGCTCTAAATCAATCATCCTGCATAAGGAGGACATGAACGTGGCTGATTACAACATTATTTATAATACGCTGCAAAAAGATAGCTCAAACTCGGAAAAAGAGGCTGTTGAGCAAATCTATCGCCAGCTACGGAATACAGAAGCACCGGATGAACAAACGGCTCGTGAAATTATTCAGAGCTTGTTCTTCTCAGATAAACGCTACGATTTAGGTGATGTTGGTCGTTATAGGATTAACAAGAAACTAGGTCTTGACGTAGCCGCTGACACAAAAGTATTGACGACGGAAGACATTGTCTCTATCGTTAAATACTTGATTGGTTTGATTAACTCCAAAGCAGTTGTCGATGACATTGACCACTTGAGCAACCGTCGTGTACGGACTGTAGGGGAGCAATTATATGCGCAATTTGGTGTTGGTCTGGCCCGTATGGCTCGGACAATCAAAGAGCGGATGAACGTACGTGATAACGAAGACTTCAAACCGGTTGATTTGATCAACGCTCGGACATTGTCTTCCGTAATTAACTCGTTCTTTGGTACTAACCAGCTGTCGCAGTTCATGGACCAAACGAACCCATTGGCTGAGGTGACGCACAAGCGTCGAATGTCAGCACTGGGGCCAGGTGGTCTGTCTCGTGAGCGTGCAGGTTTTGAGGTACGTGACGTTCACTATACACACTACGGTCGTCTTTGTACAATCGAAACGCCGGAAGGACCAAACATTGGTTTGATTTCTTCGCTTTGTGTATACGCGAAAGTGAATAGCATGGGCTTTATTGAAACTCCTTACCGGGCTATTGAAAACGGTAAGGTGCTTGAAAAACCCGTTGTTTACCTGACCGCAGAAGAAGAGGATACGCATTACATTGCTCAGGCGAACTCGCAAGTTCAAACGGATGGTACGTTTGGTAACGATCGGATCAAGTCTCGTTTTGAAGGTGACTTCCCGATGTCTGAGCCAACGAGCGTATCGTACATGGACATTGCGCCAAACCAAATTGTATCGGTGGCTGCTTCTATGATTCCATTCCTGGAACACGATGATGCTAACCGTGCTTTGATGGGTTCTAACATGCAACGTCAGGCTGTACCTCTGTTACGGCCACAAGCTCCGATTGTAGGTACAGGACTGGAAGGCCGCGTTGCGGTTGACTCTCGTGCACTTTACATCGCAGAAGAAGATGGTGTTATTGAATTTGTTGATGCGACAGTTATTAAAGTTCGTTACGACCTGGCCGATGACCAGCGTCTGGTGAGCTTCGATAATGACGTCAAAGAATATAACCTGATCAAGTTCCGTCGTACAAACCAAGATACCTGTATCAACCTGAAACCGATGGTGTTGAAGGGACAGCGGGTTAAAAAAGGGGATGTACTTTGCGAAGGCTATGCAACCCAAGGTGGTGAATTAGCACTTGGTCGGAACATGAAAGTTGCCTTCATGCCATGGCAGGGATACAACTTTGAGGATGCCATTGTTATCTCAGAACGCGTTGTTCGGGATGATATCTTTACCTCGATTCACATTGAGGAATTCGAATTGGAAGTGCGTGATACAAAGCGTGGAGAAGAAGAACTCACCGCTGAGATTCCGAACGTTTCAGAAGAAACGGTTCGTAACCTGGACGAAAACGGTATCGTACGGGTTGGAACTGAAGTAAAAGAAGGTGACATCCTGATTGGTAAAATCACGCCAAAAGGGGAGAGTGATCCAACTCCGGAAGAAAAACTGCTTCGCGCCATCTTTGGTGACAAAGCGGGTGATGTGAAGGATGCCTCGAAAAAGGCGCCACCATCGTTAAAAGGGGTTGTTATCGATACTAAGTTGTTCTCTCGTCCGAATAAGGATGAGCGTTCGAAGCATAAAGAAGAAATCAAGGCGTTGATGAAGCGGTATAGCCGTGAGTTGATCGGTATTCGTGAGAAGATGATCAACAAAATGTCAACCCTGCTGGAAGGCAAAACATCACTCGGTATTCGTCACAAATTTGGTGATGAGATTATGAGTAAGGGCGTTAAGTTTACCCGTAAGAATATGACGGATAACTTATTCCCTGACAAAAACTCATACCGTGATGAAAGTAGCTACGCAGTGGCAGAAGAAGTAAACCTTCTGGCTGATTTACTTCTTGAAGGCTGGACAGAAGACGATCATACTAACCGTCTGTTGACCCAGATGGTGAAAAACTACAACAACCGTCGCAACGAAATCACAGGTCGCTTTAAGCGTGAGCGTTTTACGCTTGAGGTGGGTGATGAACTACCGGCAGGTATTGTGAAACTGGCTAAAGTCTACATTGCTAAGAAGCGTAAGCTGAAAGTAGGGGATAAGATGGCCGGTCGCCACGGTAACAAAGGGGTTGTCGCGCGGATCGTACGGGACGAAGACCTTCCATTCCTTGAGGACGGAACGCCGGTAGATATCGTATTGAACCCACTAGGGGTACCTTCACGGATGAACTTGGGCCAGATTTATGAGACTGTTCTTGGTTGGGCAGGCTTGAAACTGGGTCGTAAGTATGCAACGCCAATTTTTGATGGTGCTACGGAAGGTGAAGTTGTGGCGGAACTAGATGCAGCGGGCTTGCCAGAGTTTGGCCGTACTTATCTCTATGACGGTTTATCAGGTGAACGCTTTGATCAACCCGTTACGGTTGGAGTTATCTATATGCTGAAACTTGGTCACCTTGTTGATGACAAGATGCACGCCCGTTCAATCGGACCATACTCTCTCATTACGCAGCAACCATTGGGTGGTAAAGCTCAGTTCGGTGGACAGCGTTTTGGAGAAATGGAAGTATGGGCGCTTGAAGCGTTCGGTGCGTCACACATTCTTCAGGAGATCCTGACGGTCAAGTCGGATGACGTTGTAGGCCGTGCGAAAGCATACGAGGCAATCGTAAAAGGTGAAAACCTGCCGAAGCCAAATATTCCGGAATCATTCAACGTACTTGTCCACGAATTACGTGGTCTTGCGCTGGAAATTACATTGGATTAGTAAAAGTCAACATCCTGGAGGATAGCTTATCCTCCAGGATACGACTAAAAAACAGTTAAACTTATAAAACTCCAACCAATGTCATTCAAAAAGAACAAGAAACTCAACAGCGATTTCTCTAGAGTTCTGATCAGTCTGGCATCGCCTGAATCGATTCTGGAAAGTTCGTACGGAGAAGTTACGCAGCCAGAAACGATCAACTACCGAACTTACAAGCCTGAAATGGGCGGTTTGTTCTGCGAGCGGATTTTCGGGCCGGTGAAAGACTGGGAATGTCATTGTGGTAAATACAAACGTATTCGCTACAAAGGCATTATCTGTGACCGCTGTGGGGTGGAGGTGACGGAGAAAAAGGTTCGTCGGGAACGGATGGGCCATATTGAACTGGTTGTTCCAGTAGCGCACATCTGGTATTTCCGTAGCCTTCCTAATAAAATTGGATATCTGTTAGGGTTATCGACTAAAAAACTCGATCAGATTATCTACTACGAACGTTATGTTGTCGTTCAACCCGGTATTAAAGGAGAAGATGGCGTACAGGAATTAGATTTCCTGACTGAAGACGAATACCTGGATATCGTTGATAAGCTGCCAAGTGGCAATCAATTACTGCCGGATACCGATCCGCAGAAATTCATTGCCAAAATGGGAGCGGAATCGCTTGAAATGTTGCTAAGTCGTGTAGCACTAGATGAGCTATCGTATAACCTACGTCACGCTGCTGCTACAGATACATCGCAACAACGGAAAGCAGAAGCCCTGAAACGACTAAAAGTTGTAGAAGCTTTCCGGGATGCAAACACCCGCGTTGAAAACCGTCCTGAATGGATGGTGATTCGCATGGTACCTGTTATTCCACCAGAACTACGCCCACTTGTTCCTTTGGATGGTGGTCGTTTTGCAACGTCGGATTTGAATGACTTGTATCGCCGGGTAATTATCCGGAACAACCGTCTGAAGCGTCTGATTGAGATCAAAGCACCTGAGGTGATCTTGCGGAATGAAAAGCGGATGTTGCAGGAAGCTGTTGACTCTTTATTTGACAACTCGCGGAAAGTTAACGCCGTTCGTTCAGAAGGGAACCGTGCGCTGAAGTCATTGTCAGATATGCTGAAAGGTAAGCAAGGACGTTTCCGTCAGAACTTACTTGGTAAGCGGGTTGACTACTCCGGTCGTTCAGTAATCGTTGTTGGTCCAGAGCTAAAACTCAATGAGTGCGGTTTGCCGAAAGACATGGCGGCTGAGTTATTCAAGCCGTTTATTATTCGGAAGTTGATCGAACGGGGTATTGTTAAAACCGTTAAGTCTGCCAAGAAAATCGTTGACCGGAAAGACCCTATCATCTGGGATATCCTGGAAAACGTTTTGAAAGGACACCCTGTACTGCTTAACCGGGCTCCAACACTGCACCGTTTAGGTATTCAGGCTTTCCAGCCGAAACTAATTGAGGGAAAAGCAATCCAGCTGCACCCACTCGTCTGTACGGCCTTCAACGCTGACTTTGACGGTGACCAAATGGCGGTTCACGTTCCACTGGGACAAGAAGCGGTATTGGAAGCCTCTCTGTTAATGTTAGCCTCACACAATATTCTGAACCCTGCCAATGGCGCGCCGATTACGGTACCTTCGCAGGACATGGTATTGGGACTATATTACGTAACCAAAGGTCGTCGTAGTACGCCAGAATACCCAATTGTGGGTGAAGGCATGACGTTCTATGGATCTGAGGAAGTAATTATTGCCATCAATGAGAAAAAGCTTTCTAAACACGCCAATATCAAAGTTCGGACGAAAGTTCGGAATGAAGCAGGCGAATTAGAAACTAAAATCATTGAAACGGTAGCTGGCCGGGTGTTGTTTAACCAGGCGGTTCCTGAAGAAGTTGGATACATTAATGAGCTGCTGACGAAAAAGAAACTTCAGCAAATCATTTCATATATCTTCAAAATTTCTGGAATGGCGCGGACTGCGCACTTCCTTGATGATATCAAAGAACTTGGTTTCCAAATGGCCTTTAAAGGCGGTTTGTCAATCGGTTTGAATGACGTTAAGGTTCCGGAAACTAAAGAAAGTCTGATCCAGGAGGCCAAGCAGGAAGTAGAAAGCGTATGGCAGAACTACCTGATGGGTCTTATTACGGAGAACGAACGTTACAACCAGGTAATTGATATCTGGACGCGCGTAAACTCACGGATTACAGAGACATTGATGAAGCAACTAGAGGGCGACCAGCAAGGTTTCAACTCTATCTTCATGATGATGCACTCTGGAGCGCGTGGTTCGCGGGAACAGATTCGTCAGTTGGGTGGTATGCGGGGTCTGATGGCTAAGCCACAGAAAAACCTGCAAGGCTCAGTTGGTGAGATTATTGAAAACCCAATTCTTTCGAACTTTAAAGAAGGGTTGGACGTACTCGAGTACTTTATCTCTACACACGGGGCGCGGAAGGGTCTTGCCGATACGGCTTTGAAAACAGCCGATGCCGGTTACCTGACTCGTCGTCTACACGATGTTGCGCAAGACGTAATTATCACGGAAGATGACTGTGGTACGCTACGTGGTATCCAGATTTCTGCTCTGAAAGACAACGAAGATATCGTTGAACCACTATCAGAACGGATCCTGGGCCGTGTTTCCGTACACGATATTTACGATCCGCTTTCGAAAGATCTGATTGTATTAGCTGGTCAGGAAATCAATGAAGAGATCGCTGCTCAAATCGATGAAACAAGCATCGAGACAGTAGAGATTCGTTCTGTATTGACTTGCGAAGCGAAAAAAGGCGTTTGTGCCAAATGCTACGGACGTAACCTGGCTTCAGGACGGATGGTAGATATTGGTGAAGCGGTTGGTGTAATTGCCTCGCAATCAATTGGTGAGCCAGGTACACAGTTAACACTTCGTACATTCCACGTGGGTGGTACGGCATCAAACATTGCGGTTGATGCATCGATCCGCGCGAAATTCTCCGGCGTTGTCCAATTTGAAGAAATGCGGACAGTTGAGTCGGCGGATAACGAAGGAAATTCTGTAACGGTTGTAATGGGTCGTTCTGGTGAGGTAAAAGTGGTCGATCCAACAAATCCAAACCTGATTCTGATCAGCAACAACGTACCATACGGTGCTTTCCTACGGGTGAAAGAAGGACAGCGCGTTGAAAAAGGAGATGAGCTTTGCGCTTGGGATCCTTACAACGCCGTTATCTTGTCGGAAGTTACTGGTAAACTGGAATTCGAAGCGATTGAAGAAGCAATTACCTACCGTGAGGAGTTTGACGAACAGACAGGCTTCCAGGAAATGGTGATCATCGAAAGTCGCGATAAGACGAAAAACCCGGCCATCATGGTTCGTGGTACAAGTACGTTGCTGGAGGATACAAATGAAAAAGCGTATAACCTTCCGGTAGGTGCTCGTCTGGTTGTGAAGAACGGTGCTGATATCAAAGCTGGTCAACCGCTGGCGAAGATTCCTCGTAACGTAGGTAAAACACGCGATATTACCGGTGGTCTTCCACGGGTAACCGAACTTTTCGAAGCCCGTAACCCGTCGAACCCGGCAGTTGTATCGGAAATCGATGGTGTTGTTACGTATGGTACCATCAAACGGGGTAACCGGGAGATTTACATCGAGTCTAAAGACGGTACGCGTAAAAAATACCTTGTTCCGCTGTCGAAGCACATCCTGGTTCAGGATAATGACTTCGTACGGGCCGGCGATCCGCTGTCAGATGGTGCAATCACACCTTCAGACATTCTGGCTATCAAAGGACCAACGGCAGTACAAGAATACCTGGTGAATGAAATTCAGGAAGTATACCGTTTGCAAGGGGTGAAAATCAACGATAAGCACATTGAAGCGATTGTTCGCCAGATGATGCAGAAGGTTGAAATCATCGATGCAGGGGATACAAACTTCCTGGAGGGTCAAGTTGTTGACAAGTGGTCATTCCGCGATGAAAACGATAAGATCATGAACATGAAAGTCATTACGGAAGCCGGCGACTCTGAGACGTTGAAACCTGGTATGATTATTTCGGTTCGTCGTCTGCGTGATGAAAACTCAACGCTGAAGCGTCGCGACCAACGTATCGTTGAAGTACGGGATGCGATGGCTGCGGTTTCGCAACCAACCTTGCTGGGTATCACCCAGGCTTCGTTGGGTACAGAAAGCTTCCTGTCAGCGGCCTCGTTCCAGGAAACAACCAAAGTGCTAAGCGAAGCGTCGATTCGTGGTAAAGCGGATTACTTGGAAGGACTGAAAGAGAACATCATTGTTGGTCACTTAGTACCAGCAGGAACGGGTGTTCGTCGTTATCAGAACCTCATCGTTAGTTCGAAAGAAGAATACGAATCATACGTTGAAAATAAAGAGAAGTTTACACGCAACAAGCGCCGGGAAACGGTATAGGTAGCGTATAACGAACAAGTGAACAAAGGTTAGGCCTCATGGCCTGACCTTTGCTTTTTCATACTAAATCGTGACGTTCGTAACAATAAGGTGTCTATTGTAAAGGGATAATACTAACTAGAGTGTCTCATGGAAGAGCAAAAACAAGAACAGGAAAGTCAGATCAATATAGAACTGACGGAGGAAATAGCAGAAGGCACCTATGCTAATCTGGCAATGATTGCCCATTCAAATAGTGAATTTATTATTGACTTCATCAGGCTTATGCCTGGCGTTCCGAAAGCAAAGGTAAAGTCCCGCATTATCTTAACACCTGAACACGCAAAGCGTCTATTGTCAGCATTAAAAGAAAATATCCGTAAATACGAAGAGGCTTTCGGGGATATCAATGGTGCAGATGAAGCTTTTCGCTTTCCTTCTCAGTTTGGTGGCCCCATGGGAGAGGCCTAACAGTGCGTCAATATTGCTGATTAAGAAGGAATTGCAAAAAAAAGTCAGGATCGTTTTGGGTATTGAAGTGGGTTTTGCTAATTTTGCACTCCGATTTTCCCGGAATACTGCATTTATACAAATTCAGATAAAATGCCTACTATACAACAGTTAGTACGTAAAGGTCGCGAAAAGCTGGTTTTTAAGTCAAAATCACCAGCTTTAGATTCGTGCCCACAGCGTCGCGGTGTTTGTACGCGTGTGTACACGACAACGCCTAAAAAACCAAACTCGGCACTACGTAAGGTTGCCCGTGTTCGTTTAACGAACCAAAAAGAAGTAAACGCATACATTCCTGGTGAAGGCCATAACCTGCAAGAGCACTCAATCGTGCTTGTACGTGGTGGACGGGTAAAAGATTTACCAGGGGTACGTTACCACATCGTTCGTGGTGCGCTTGACACAGCAGGTGTGAATGGTCGTCTGCAAAGCCGTTCGAAATACGGTACAAAACGTCCGAAACCAGGCCAGGCTCCAGCAGCTGGTAAAGGAGCTCCTGCAAAAGGAAAGAAAAAATAAGTAAGAGAAATTCGCACTGAGCGTAGATAAACAAAGCTGCGTTTAGAGTAAGATTAATATCTGAAGATCATGAGAAAGGCAAAACCTAAGAAAAGATACGTTTTACCAGATCCTAAATACAGGGAAGTTCTGGTAACGAAGTTTGTGAATAACCTCATGTATGAGGGCAAAAAGAGTATTTCATACTCTATCTTCTATGATGCACTAGAAATCGTTGAGAAAAAAACCAGCGACAATGGACTCGAAGTATGGAAGAAAGCGTTGAACAACGTTATGCCTTCAGTTGAGGTGAAGAGCCGCCGCGTAGGTGGTGCTACATTCCAGGTTCCAACGGAAGTGCGTCCTGACCGTAAGGTATCAGTAGGCATGAAATGGCTGATCAAGTATGCCCGTTCACGTGGTGAGAAAACCATGGTAGATCGTTTGGCAGCGGAAATCGTGGCCGCATCGAAAGGTGAAGGCGCAGCCGTTAAGAAAAAGGATGATACGCACCGGATGGCCGAAGCGAACAAAGCGTTCTCTCACTTCCGCTTCTAAGCTGTATCTAATACATCTTGAAAAGACCTTCTCCATCGGGAAGGTCTTTTTGTTTTATAGGCTTACACCAAGAAAGGCAAAGGAACTATTTAAAACATATTTACGTAAAACGATTGAACGCAAAGAAACTAAAGGCTACTTCGTGCCACTGCCTTCCTTCATGAATGATCGCTTCAAATCCTGGGTTAAACGTGTTGGTTGGCTTGGGTTCTTCTTTTTCTTGATTAAAGGTTTACTCTGGCTTCTTATTCCGTATTTGATTGCTAAGGGTGTCCTGTCTAAATGATCCCGTTTCATTTTAAAAGCAGTACGGTTAAATCTAGGTTAACTTTTCGATTTGTCCTGGATTAGCGTTGCTTTTGCAACTGAAACTCACTACCTTTGCGCTCTGATTCACGAAAAGCGTCTATTTCAGAACGAACATTTGTCCTCTTTACATCTGTTCATTTAAAGGCACTTAAGAGTGAATTAAAAAGTGAGCATAAACAAACTTCTTAGATAATTCAATATGGCAACTGATCTTCGATACCTACGCAACATCGGTATCGCTGCCCACATTGACGCTGGTAAAACCACTACGACCGAGCGGATTTTATACTACGCCGGGGTAAGCCACAAAATTGGTGAAGTACACGAAGGAGCGGCTACCATGGACTGGATGGAGCAGGAGCAAGAGCGTGGTATCACCATCACTTCAGCAGCTACGACTGTTAACTGGACTTATCGGGGTGACAAATTCCATGTAAACATCATTGATACGCCGGGTCACGTGGACTTTACCGTTGAGGTAAACCGTTCTCTGCGCGTTCTGGATGGCTTGGTGTTTCTATTCAGCGCCGTTGATGGTGTAGAGCCTCAGTCAGAAACAAACTGGCGTTTGGCAAATAACTATAACGTTGCTCGCCTTGGCTTCGTTAACAAAATGGACCGGGCTGGTGCAGACTTCCTGAATGTCTGCAAGCAGGTAAAAGAAATGCTGGGCAGCCATGCTGTACCGCTGCAATTACCAATCGGTGCAGAAGACCAATTTAAAGGTGTAGTTGACTTGATCAACAACCGGGGTATTGTTTGGAATGAATCAGATAAGGGGATGACCTTTACCGAAGTTCCTATTCCAGATGATATGGTTGAAGATGCACAGTACTGGCGTGAGCAATTGCTCGAATCCATTGCTGAGTTCGACGATACGCTGATGGAAAAATACTTCGAAGATCCAGATTCGATCTCAGAAGCTGAAATACTAAAAGCGCTTCGTGAAGCTACGATTTCAATGAAAATCGTTCCGATGCTTTGCGGTTCTTCCTTTAAGAACAAAGGTGTTCAAACGATGCTTGATTATGTGATGGCCCTGTTGCCTTCACCGATCGATAAGCCTGAAATCAAAGGGACAAATCCAAATACGGATGCTGAAGTAGTTCGTCATCCAAGCATTGAAGATCCATTCTCAGCACTGGCATTTAAAATTGCTACTGACCCTTACGTTGGTCGTTTGTGCTTTGTGCGGGTTTATTCTGGCGCCTTGGATTCAGGTTCATACGTACTGAATACGCGTTCTGGCAACAAAGAGCGTATCTCTCGTATCTTCCAAATGCACGCTAATAAGCAAAACCAAATCGATAAGCTACAAGCTGGCGATATTGGTGCGGTAGTTGGATTTAAGGATATTAAAACAGGAGATACACTTTCTGACGAAAAAAATCCGATTGTTTTGGAATCAATGGTCTTCCCAGATCCAGTTATCGGGTATGCCATCGAACCTAAGAAATCAGCCGATCAGGATAACTTCTCGAAAGCAATTGGTAAGCTGATCGAAGAAGATCCAACGTTGAAAGTAGAATCTGACGAAGAAACTGGCCAGACCATTATTCGTGGTATGGGTGAGCTTCACCTGGAAATTATCATCGACCGGATGCGTCGTGAGTTCAAGGTAGAAGTAAACCAAGGTGCTCCGCAGGTAGCTTACAAAGAAACGCTGACGAAGAACTTTGAACACCGTGAGGTATACAAAAAGCAGACGGGTGGTCGCGGTAAATTTGCGGACATCGTGTTTGAAATCATGCCTGGTGAAGAAGGAAAAACAGGACTAGAGTTTGTTAACGGCATCGTTGGTGGGGTAATTCCACGTGAATTCATTCCATCAGTTGAGAAAGGCTTCAAAGAAGCTATGTCTAACGGACCACTAGCCGGTTATCCGCTGGATTCAATGAAAGTGCGTTTGTTCCACGGTTCATTCCACGACGTTGACTCCGATTCACTATCCTTCGAATTAGCCGCTCGGATTGGTTTCCGTGAAGCAGCAAAAAATGCTGGTCCACGCCTGTTGGAGCCAATTATGGCAGTTGAAGTATTAACGCCTGAAGAATATACTGGTCCAATCACAGGTGACTTAAACCGTCGTCGTGGTATTATGAAAGGTATGGACTCACGTGCTGGTTCACAAGTAATCAAAGCTGACGTGCCTCTGTCAGAATTATTTGGTTATGTAACTGACTTGCGTACCATGTCATCTGGACGGGCAACAGCTAACCTTACTTTCTCGCACTACGAGCAAGTGCCAACTAGTTTGGCGGAAGGTATTGTAGCTAAAGCCAAAGGAACAGTAAGAGCATAAATGCAATAAGCTATCACTAATGGACGATGAGTGTCAACAAGTACACGCTCGTTCATTAGTGATTTTTCTATAGTTGCGTTACCGGAGTAAATGGTTCTTTCGGTAACGAACGGCGCGTCGGGAACGAGTCCTATTTTTCAGAACCAATCCAAAAACATGAATCAAAAAATTCGTATCAAACTGAAGTCGTTCGATCACATGCTGGTCGACAAATCGGCTGAGAAAATTGTTAAGGCGGTAAAGTCAACGGGTGCTGTTGTTAATGGTCCGATTCCTTTGCCAACAGACAAAGAAATCTTTACTGTACTGCGTTCTCCGCACGTAAACAAGAAATCGCGTGAGCAATTCCAATTGTGTACGTATAAGCGTTTAGTTGATATCTATTCAACGAGCGCTAAAACGGTAGATGCGTTAATGAAACTGGAATTACCAAGTGGCGTTGATGTAGAGATTAAGGTATAGTTTTCTCGTCGAAAGACAGCTTTGATAAAATGCCGCTGTGCAATTCCTTTGTGATTTGCCAGCGGCATTAGATTTTTATAGAAATTTAATTCGTTCTAATTTTTCTATAAAAGAAATTATCATACCTTTGCAGTCCGAATAAGAACTTAGTTCTCAAAAACATACGCGGGTGAAGGTCCTTTCCAGGAAACCGCATCTGACTTGTTTGGTAACTATCTACTGATAGAGCTACCAAATTATAAGGTCAGGTGTTTATATGCCTGGCCTTTTTTATTGCTGGAAACTGTAAAATTTTGAGAATAAAGGAAATAGGAGTTGTAATCGGATTAGATTATTGCTAATTTTGCACTCCGTTTTTTTATTCATTTATCATAAATTCCTGCTTTACAACAACTTACCATGTCTGGTTTAATAGGAAAAAAGATTGGGATGACCAGTCTGTACAATGCTGACGGGCAGGCTCTGGCATGTACAGTAATTGAGGCCGGTCCCTGCGTAGTCACGCAAGTGAAAACGCAAGAGAAAGATGGCTATGAAGCTATCCAGCTCGGATACGGCGAAAAGAAAGAGAAGCGTACTACGCAACCATTGCTGGGCCACTTCAAGAAAGCCAACACTACGCCAAAGCGTAAACTGGTTGAGTTCAAAGAATTCACAGATGAATTGACTTTGGGCCAATCGTTAAGCGTTACGGATATCTTTGCTGAAGGTGATTTTCTTGATGTAGTTGGTACAGCCAAAGGACGCGGTTTCCAAGGCGTTGTGAAACGTCACGGTTTCGGCGGGGTTGGTGGCCAAACACACGGTCAGCACAACCGCCAGCGGCACCCAGGTTCCATTGGTGCTTGCTCCTTCCCTTCTCGTGTATTCAAAGGTATTCGCATGGCAGGCCGCATGGGCGGTAACCGCGTGAAAGTTCAAAACCTGCGTGTCCTGAAAGTGCTAGCCGATCAGAATCTGCTCGTGATCAGTGGTTCAGTTCCGGGCGCAAAAAATTCGTTCGTTATCTTAGAGAAGTAATCTGATGGAAGTAGCAGTATATAACTCGAAAGGCGAAGAGACGGGTAAGCAAATTAGCCTGTCAGACGCCATCTTCGGAATTGAGCCGAACGAGCACGCGATCTATCTGGACGTTAAGCTATATCTAGCTAACCAACGTCAAGGTACGCACAAAGCGAAAGAACGCGCTGAAAACGCTCACTCTACCCGCAAGATTAAAAAGCAAAAAGGAACAGGTGGCGCACGTGCTGGTTCGATTAAATCGCCAGTATTCGTAGGTGGAGGTACCATTTTTGGTCCCCGTCCCCGTGACTACTCTTTCAAGCTGAACAAAAAAGTAAAGCAACTGGCTCGTAAGTCAGCCTTTGCTGCAAAAGCACAAGCAAACAGTGTTTCTGTTTTAGAAAACTTTACACTGGAAGCGCCGCAAACGAAAGCATACATTGATTTCTTGAATGCTTTCCAGGCAGCAGAAACAAAAACGCTGCTCATTCTGCCCGACGTGGATAAGAATGTTGTTCTATCAAGCCGCAATCTGAAAAAAGCAAAAGTTGTAACGGCTGATCAGGTAAATACATACGACCTGATTAATGCTGACCGACTGCTGATCAGTGAAGGTGCACTTTCGAAGCTAGAAACTCTCCTCGCGTAAAAAGTCATGAGTGTATTAAAGAGACCGATTATTACGGAAAAGTTGACAGCCCTCAATAAGCAGGGTAAATATGGCTTCGAAGTGACGCTGAATGCCAACAAAATCGAGATCAAAAAAGAAATCGAAAAAATGTATGGCGTAAAAGTATCGGATGTGAAGACATTGCGTAGCATCGGACATACAAAGTCAAGAAGCACAAAAAAAGGGGTTACTTCTGGTCGTACTTCAACAACGAAGAAAGCGATTGTGACCCTGGCGGAAGGCGAAGTACTGGATATCTACGCCGAAATCTAAGGGGTTCTAACCACGAAGTCTAAACGCATTAGTTAGAAATGGCTGTTAAGAAACTGAAACCAGTAACCCCGAGTCAACGTTTTCGCGTGGCTCCGGACTTCTCCGATGTGACGACAAACGTTCCGGAGAAAAGCTTGCTGGTGTCGATAAAGAAAACAGGTGGCCGTAATAATCAGGGTCGCCGGTCAATGCGCTACATTGGTGGCGGGCATAAGCAACAGTACCGCATTATCGATTTCAAACGCGATAAAGCAAATGTTCCAGCAACAGTAAAAACGATTGAGTACGATCCAAACCGTTCTGCTCGTATTGCTCTGTTGTTCTACGCAGATGGAGAAAAACGCTATATTATTGCACCACAAGGTTTAACCGTTGGTCAGCAAGTAGTTAGTGGTCCTTCAGTTGCTCCGGAAGTTGGAAATGCATTGCCTTTAGGTTCAATGCCAATCGGTACAATCATTCATAACCTGGAATTAAAACCAGGTAAAGGAGGTGCACTTGTTCGCAGTGCAGGTACGTACGCTCAGCTAGTTGCTCGTGAAGAGAAATACGCCGTTGTACGTATGCCGTCTGGTGAGCAACGTCGTATCTTGTCTACTTGCCTGGCGACGGTAGGTTCGGTATCAAACCCGGATCACATGAACGTTAGCATCGGTAAGGCAGGCCGTAACCGTTGGTTAGGAATTCGTCCTCGTGTTCGTGGTGTAGCTATGAACCCTGTCGATCACCCGATGGGTGGTGGTGAAGGTCGTGCTTCCGGTGGACAGCCTCGCTCACGCACAGGTTTGTACGCAAAAGGCAAGAAGACTCGCCCAGCGAACAAGTACTCTGATAGACTGATTATTAGCAAACGGAAAAAATAAGTCGTAGATGGCACGCTCACTTAAAAAGGGTCCCTACATAGATTTTCGTCTGGAGAAAAAAATCGACACGATGAACGACTCTGGAAAGAAGTCGGTGATCAAAACCTGGTCTCGTCGTTCAATGATTTCTCCAGATTTCGTCGGCCATACGTTTGCTGTGCACAACGGCAACAAATTTATTCCGGTATATGTAACGGAAAACATGGTCGGTCACAAACTGGGTGAATTTGCCCCTACCCGTAACTTCCGGGGTCACGTTGCGAAGAAAGATAAAGGCCGTCGTTAACATTTAGTTTGACGTTGAAAGTTTTGAGGAACTCTCAAACTTTAGACTACAAACCAGAAAACAAAAAATGGAAGCAATAGCAAAGCTCAAAGATGTGCCTTCTTCGCCTCGTAAAATGCGGTTAGTAGCCAATTTGATCCGTGGCCAGAAGGTTAGCAAAGCCCTTGGTATTCTGCGTTTTCAACCGCAGTCAGGTGCCAAGGTGATGGAAAAAGTACTGCTGTCAGCAGTAGCTAACTGGCAAGTAAAAAACGAAGGGGATAGTATTGAAGATGCTGATCTTTTCGTAAAAACAGTCTTCGTAGATGGTGGTCGTATCCTGAAGCGGTTACGTCCGGCACCTCAAGGCCGGGGTCATCGGATCCGTAAGCGTTCCAACCACATCACACTGGTTGTAGATAGCGCGGCTCAGAACCTCCTAACGGTTTCAGAAGACGATACTACAGATAATTCAGAAAAATAAGACAACAGAATGGGACAAAAAGTAAACCCCGTTGGTCTGCGGCTTGGCATCGTTAAAGGATGGGATTCAAGCTGGTATGGCGGTAAAGAATTTTCTGACAAGCTGGTTGAAGACGTTAAAATCCGTAAATATATCCAGGCTCGTATTCCGAAAGGTGCTATTGCTCGTGTTGTTATCGAGCGTACGCTGAAACGGATCACTCTGACAATTCATACTGCCCGTCCAGGTATCGTTATCGGTAAAGGTGGTGGCGAAGTAGACAAGATCAAAGAAGAGCTGAAAAAAATTACGGGCAAGGACGTTCAAATCAACATCTTCGAAATTAAACGTCCAGAAATCGATGCTAAGCTGGTTGGTGAAACAATCGCTCAGCAGTTGGAAGCTCGGATTTCTTACCGTCGCGCTATGAAGCAAGCAATTAGCTCAGCCATGCGTGTAGGTGCTCAGGGAATCAAAGTGCGCGTATCTGGTCGTTTAGGTGGTGCTGAGATGGCCCGTACAGAAGAGTATAAAGAGGGACGCGTTCCTTTGCATACACTCCGTGCGGATATCGATTACGCGCTGTCTGAAGCACAAACGGTATACGGAAAGATTGGTATCAAAGTTTGGGTCTTCAAGGGTGAAATCTACGGTAAACGTGATCTTTCCCCAGCTGCGCAAGTAAGTGCAGTGCAGGCCGAACGCAGTGGTGACCGTGGAGATCGTCGCAGCAATGACCGTGGTGGTCGTGATGGCGGTCGCGATGGAGGCCGTGATGGAGATCGTCGCCGTGGCCGTAATGATCAAAACCGGGGTGGTGCAGGTGGCGGCGGTGGCCGTGGCGGCAACAACCGGGGTGGTGCAGGCGGCGGAAACCCACGTAGAAAATAGTAAATTGAACATCGGATTAATGCTGAAAGGCGTAGATCCTCAGATGCAATAAGACAATGTTACAACCAAGAAGAACCAAGTTTCGTAAGCAGCAGAAAGGAAAGATCAAGGGTCTTGCTACCCGGGGTCACCAGATTGCTTTCGGATCGTTTGCGATCAAATCGCTCGAAGAAGGTTGGATTACAGCGCGTCAGATTGAAGCAGCTCGTATCTCCGTTACTCGTGCGATGAAACGTGAAGGCCAGGTTTGGATTCGTGTTTTCCCGGATAAAGTGATCACGAAGAAACCGGCTGAAGTACGGATGGGTAAAGGAAAAGGGGCTCCCGAATACTGGGTTGCCGTTATCAAACCCGGTACTATTCTGTTCGAAGCAACGGGTGTTCCCCTAGCTATCGCGAGTGAAGCACTTCGCTTGGCCGCTCAGAAATTGCCGGTTAAGACTAAGTTCATCGTTCGTCGGGACTATCAGGAACAGGAGTAAGCCCGACAGGTTTAACGAATTTATAAAGTAAGACCATGAAAAAGAACGATATCAAAGGACTAACCGTTGAGCAATTGAAGGAGCAGGTAGTAGCTGAAACTGACCGTCTGCAAAAACTGAAATTTGCGCATGCTGTTTCTCCTATTGAAAACCCGATGCGTATCCGGCAAACACGCCGGCTGATCGCTCAACTAAATACTGAGCTGGCGCAAAAAAGCCGTCAGGCCTAAGACCAACCGATCAACACTTTTGATCCATGGAACAGCAAGAAAGAAATCTAAGAAAAGAACGTATCGGGAAGGTTGTTAGCAACAAGATGCAGAAATCCATCACTGTTGCCGTTGACCGTCGAGTAAAAGACCCGATGTACGGTAAATTTGTACACCGTACAAAGAAATTGGTAGCTCATGACGAGACAAATGAATGTGGTATTGGTGATACAGTACGCATCATGGAAACTCGTCCGCTGAGTAAGAACAAACGTTGGCGTTTAGTCGAAATCATCGAAAAAGCGAAGTAACCCATGATACAGCAAGAATCACGTCTAAGCGTAGCAGACAACAGCGGTGCCAAGGAAGTACTCGTTATTCGGGTACTAGGCGGTACAGGTAAGCGTTATGCTTCCATAGGCGATAAAATTGTAGTAACGGTCAAAGCGGCGCTTTCTTCAAGCACAATGAAGAAAGGAACAGTCTCTAAAGCAGTTGTTGTGCGGACAAAAAAAGAAATTCGTCGTAAAGACGGTTCTTACATCCGCTTCGAAGACAACGCAGCCGTTCTTTTGAACAATAACGATGAGCCACGTGGTACACGTATCTTTGGGCCTGTAGCGCGGGAGTTACGTGAGAAGCAATTTATGAAAATCGTTTCCTTGGCTCCAGAAGTTCTCTAAGACATGAAGACAGTAGCAAATAAGCCTAAAAAGTTACACGTTAAGTCGGGAGATACTGTAAAGGTTATCTCTGGTAACTCAAAGGGTCAGACCGGCAAAATTCTGCGTGTACTCGTAGATAAGCAACGGGCAACGGTAGAAGGTATTAACATAATCACAAAGCATGTTAAGCCCTCAGCCGCTAATCCACAAGGTAGCATTGAAAAAACAGAAGGTACAATTCACATCAGTAACCTGATGGTAATCGACCCTGCTACGGGAGAAGCCTCACGCACAGGCCGGAAGCTGAACGACAAAAGTAAGTTGCAGCGGTACTCCAAAAAGTCGGGCAACTTTATCTAGATCAGGTTTTGGATATTTAAAGCGGAAACACAGTGGCAACTCCGAGACTTAAAGAAAAATATTTACAGGAAGTCGTTCCCCAGCTGAAAGATAAATTTCAGTATAAGAGCGTCATGCAAGTGCCTCGTTTGGCGAAAATCGTCTTGAACAAGGGCATTGGAGCGGCTGTCGCCGATAAGAAATTAGTTGACGTTGGTGTCGATGAATTAACGCAAATCACGGGTCAAAAGGCAGTACCTACACTGTCTAAAAAGGCCGTCTCAAACTTCAAACTGCGGGAGAATATGCCGATTGGTGCGAAGGTGACACTACGGGGTGAGCGGATGTTCGAATTTCTAGATCGTCTGACTGCTGTTGCATTACCTCGGGTACGTGATTTCAAAGGGGTCAGTGATAAAGGTTTTGATGGACGCGGAAATTATACGTTCGGCGTGAAGGAGCAGATTATCTTCCCAGAAATTTCTATTGAGAAAGTGGCACGGATCTCAGGGATGGACATCACGTTCGTAACTACGGCTCAAACTGACGAAGAAAGCTACGAGCTATTGAAAGCGTTAGGAATGCCGTTTGCCAATATCAAGAAATAAGTTCGAATAAGCGGACATAGAAACATGGCAAAAGAATCAATCAAAGCAAGAGAACGTAAGCGGGAGCATCTGGTAGCGAAATATGCCGCCAAGCGTGCAGCGCTGAAAGCTGCCGGCGATTATGCCGGATTAGACAAACTGCCGCGCAATGCATCGCCGGTACGCGTCCACAATCGTTGTAAGCTAACAGGTCGTCCGCGTGGTTACATGCGGAAGTTCGGAATCTCTCGGGTAACTTTCCGCGAAATGGCTTCTGCGGGTCGTATCCCAGGTGTAACGAAATCGAGCTGGTAATATAAACTATAGCGCTAGCGCGCTCGTACGGTTCGACGTTTCGTGCGATTCACCGTTGCGATTCTAAAAACGATTCCGTAATTTTGCAAGCCAATTTGAGGCCGAGTCTAGAAGGGGCGGTCGGTCGATGCGGTTTGCAGCTAATAATCAGGACAAAATGAATACTGATCCAATAGCAGATTATCTGACTCGCATCAGAAATGCAATCCGTGCCAAGCACCGGGTTGTAGAAATCCCTGCTTCTAATATAAAGAAGGAGATAACGAAAGTATTGTACGATAAAGGCTTTATTCAAAACTATAAGTTTGATGAAGTAGGGCCTCAAGGTACAATCAAAATCGCCCTCAAATATAATCCGGTGACGAAGCAGCCGGCCATTGTCGACTTGCAGCGTATCAGCAAGCCAGGCTTACGCCAGTACCGGGGCCACGAAGAGCTGCCACGCGTACTGAACGGACTTGGCATCGCGATCCTGTCAACGTCAAAAGGCGTTATGTCGGATAAAGAAGCCCGTACGCTGAATGTAGGCGGTGAGGTATTGTGTTACGTATACTAATCTGAAACCATGTCACGCGTAGGTAATAAAGTAATTGCACTGCCGGAAAAGGTATCTGTAGAGGTTGAAAATGGTAATGTTGTTACCGTAAAAGGCCCTAAAGGTAGCCTGTCGCAGGCAATCAGTTCTGACATTAAAGTTGAAATCACTGACGGTGAACTAAAAGTAGTTCGCCCAAGTGATCAGAAACGGCATAAGGCTATGCACGGATTATATCGTGCTTTGGTCAATAATATGGTAACTGGTGTTAGCACAGGTTACCGGATTGATCTGGAAATCATTGGGGTTGGTTACAAAGCAGTTGCAACGAACAATATTTTGCAATTGACGTTGGGCTATTCTCACGATGTATATGTTGCCATTCCGGCTGAAATTAAAGTTACAACAGTAACGGAAAAAGGGCAAAATCCTAAAGTAATTCTGGAAGGGATCGATAAACAACTCATCGGTGATGTAGCTGCTAAGATTCGGTCGTTGCGGAAAGTTGAGCCTTACAAAGGTAAAGGTATCCGTTTCGTTGGTGAAGTTGTCCGCCGTAAGGCAGGTAAGTCTTCTTCCAAGAAGTAATTGGTGAACCATATAATAAGCACAGGCGAAAATGGCTGTCACAAAAACAAGCAGAAGACTGCGAATTAAGCATTCAATTCGGAGAAAGGTCTCCGGTACAACCGAGAGACCAAGATTATCCGTATTCCGTTCGAATACACGTATTTATGCACAGATTATTGACGACGTAAAGGGGCAGACATTAACTGCCGCTTCATCCGTTGAAATCAATGGCAAAGATAAAAAAGGTGTTAACGTAGAGATTGCGAAGCAAGTAGGCCAGAAATTGGCTGAAAAAGCAACAGCAGCTGGCGTAAGTGCCGTTGTTTTTGACCGGAATGGTTATTTGTATCACGGTAAGGTAAAAGCACTGGCTGATGGCGCTCGTGAAGGAGGCCTTCAATTCTAAGCAAAGAACATGGTAACGAATACAAGACCTGCTAAGGTAAACGAGTCGGAACTGAAGGAAAAAGTCGTCGCTATCAATCGCGTTGCGAAAGTAGTGAAAGGTGGTCGCCGGTTCAGTTTCGCGGCAATCGTGGTAGTTGGCGACGGCAACGGTGTAGTCGGCTACGGTCTGGGAAAAGCTAACGAAGTAACAGACGCCATTGCTAAAGGAATTGAAGACGCTAAGAAAAATCTTGTTCAAGTTCCCCTTCTGAAGCACACTGTGCCTCACGAAATGGAAGGCAAGTTTAGCGGAGGCTTCGTTCTTCTGAAGCCAGCTTCTCCAGGTACAGGAGTAATTGCCGGTGGTGCAATGCGTGCTGTATTGGAAAGCGCCGGGATCAGAGATGTATTGGCGAAGTCGAAAGGCTCGTCAAATCCACATAACGTGGTGAAGGCAACTATTGATGCTCTGTTGAAGATGCGGGCTCCGTATCAAGTTGCTTCACAGCGTGGTGTTGCCCTGAGTAAGGTTTTTAACGGCTAAGCAAAAAAAAGAATGGCACGGGTTAAAATCACACAGGTTCGCAGTACGATTGATCGGCCACAAACACAGAAACTTGCGATTAAATCGCTAGGTCTGGGTAAGATCAATCGAAGCGTTGAGTTGGAATACAACGACGCAGTAGCCGGAATTATCCGCAAGGTACAACATTTGGTGAAGATCGAAGAAATCTAATAATACCATGAACTTAAGCTCTCTGAAACCAGCACCAGGCTCTGTCCGTGTAAACAAACGGGTTGGCCGTGGTACAGGGTCGGGTATGGGTGGAACATCTACCCGTGGTCACAAAGGTGCTCAGTCTCGTTCGGGTTACAGTGCGAAAAAGAACTTTGAAGGTGGTCAGATGCCATTACAGCGTCGGGTACCTAAGTTCGGCTTCAACAATCCTAATCGCGTTGAGTACAAGCCTATCAACTTGGATACACTTCAGGAATTGATAAGCAAAACAAATGCAACAACCATAAACCGTGATCTTCTTCTAGAAAATGGTTTAATTGGTAAAAATGACAAGGTTAAAATCTTGAGCCGCGGTGAATTAAGTGCTGCAATCGAAGTTTCAGCGGATGCTTTCTCTGAGAAGGCTGTTGAGGCTATCGAGAAGGCTGGTGGTAAAGCCGTAAAGCTGTAAGCGTCATTTAGGTAAACAGCGCAAAAAGTCGTATCTTTGGATAACTAGTTCCTTTGGCTTTTAGTCTGAGGAGATCCAAGAAGCAATAAGAAGCAGATGAAACGATTTATCACGACCCTTCAGCACATTTTTTCCATTGAGGAGTTGAGAACGCGTATCTTGAACACCCTGCTGTTCCTGACCGTTTTCAGATTGGGTTCTCAAATTGTATTGCCTGGTGTTGATCCAAGCCAATTGAATCTAACTCCTCAAGGGTTATTAGGTTTGCTTGATACATTCCTAGGTGGTGCCTTTAGTAAGGCGTCGATTTTTGCGCTGGGGATTATGCCGTATATCTCGGCGTCCATTGCGATTCAGTTGTTAACGCTGGCTTTGCCTTACTTCCAGAAAATGCAGAAGGAAGGCGAATCGGGCCGGAAGCGCTTAAATCAGATTACACGTGTTCTGACAATTGCGGTAACCGCAGTTCAGGCTACCACGTATTTGACAACTACGATTCCAAACGAAGCCATTCTAATTAACCCCGTTACTTTTAAATTAGTATCTGTATTCATTTTAACGGCAGGTACGATTTTCTGTATGTGGTTAGGTGAGCGGATCACGGACAAAGGAATTGGAAACGGTATTTCAATGCTAATCATGATTGGTATTGTATCTCGTTTTCCAGGTGCACTTCTTGGAGAAGCCCAGTCACGGGGAACAGGCCAGTTGCTGATCTTTGTATTAGAAATCGTTGCATTGTTCTTTGTGGTAATGGGTGCAGTTGTTCTAACGCAAGCTGTTCGCCGGATTCCGATTCAATATGCTAAGCAAATCGTTGGTAACAAAGTTGTAGGTGGCCAACGCCAGTACTTACCGCTTAAGCTTAATGCTGCGGGTGTAATGCCAATTATTTTTGCTCAGGCACTGATGTTCGTTCCCTCTTTAGTAGGAGGTCTGTTCGCTGAAAAAAGTGATTTTGCTGGTTCAGTAGTTACTGTTTTCTCAGATTATACTACTTGGCAATATAATGTACTTTTCGGCTTCCTGATCATTGTCTTTACGTTTTTCTATACGGCAATTTCGGTTAATCCAAACCAGATTGCAGATGATATGAAGCGTAGCGGAGGTTTTATTCCGGGTGTTAAACCTGGGTTTATGACTTCTGAGTACATTGGTCAAGTGCTCGATCGAATTACATTACCGGGTGCTGTTTTGTTAGCAGTAGTTGCTATTTTACCATCGATCGGAGTATTGTTAGGAATGACAAGAAACTTCTCAACGTTTTTTGGAGGTACTTCTTTGCTGATTATGGTTGGGGTTGTTCTTGATACCTTACAGCAAATTGAAAGTTATCTCTTGATGCGTCGGTATGAAGGGTTGATGAAGTCAGGACGTGTACAGGGCCGCGCAGAAAGCGTTACTGCATAAGAAATGATTTATCTGAAGTCCGACCAGGAAATCGAACTCATTAAAATAAGCGCTCAAGTTCTGGGTAAAGCGCATGCTGAAGTTGCAAAACGAATTCAGCCCGGCGTTACAACGAAAGAATTAGATCGCACAGCTGAGGAATTCATCCGTGATCACGGAGGGATTCCTTCTTTTAAGGGGTATAATGGTTTTCCAGCTTCGCTTTGTATTTCAGTCAATGAAACAGTTGTTCATGGAATACCAGGCAAGTACGAATTGAAAGAAGGAGATATTATCTCTATTGATTGCGGAGTGAAATTGAACGGTTATCATAGTGACAGTGCATATACTTATCCTGTAGGTGAAATTGCATTAGAAGTCCGTGATTTACTAACTCGTACAAAACAGTCTTTATATGCTGGTATTGGTAAAGCAGTTGAAGGAGGTAGAGTAGGAGATATCGGTTACACCGTTCAAAGTTATGTTGAGCAATTTGGTTATACCGTTGTTCGGGAGCTGGTCGGTCATGGAGTTGGTAAGAATCTACATGAAGGTCCAGAGGTTCCAAATTATGGAAAACGAGGCCAAGGAGCAAAGCTTAAAGAAGGAATGGTCATCGCTATTGAACCGATGATTAATCTTGGTAAGAAAAATATTGTTCAGGAGCGTGATGGCTGGACAATCCGTACCGCTGATCGCAAACCTTCTGCACACTTCGAACATACCGTAGCGATACGGAAAGGACAAGCAGAAATCCTAACTACGTTCCAATACATTGAGGAAGTAACAGCTAATACGACTCTCATGGTGGGAACTAATGAGGCTACGATAGTGTAAGGCATAGTATGGCAAAACAGAATTCCATCGAGCAAGACGGTACAATAGTAGAAGCACTTTCTAATGCGATGTTCCGGGTACAACTGGAAAACAAGCATGAAGTAGTGGCTCACATTTCTGGTAAAATGCGGATGAACTATATAAAGATTCTACCGGGTGACCGGGTGAAGCTTGAAATGTCTCCGTATGACCTGACAAAGGCAAGAATTGTTTATCGGTATAAATAAGGGTTAAGGTTCTAACTTTAAACCGCAACGGAGCAAGACCATGAAAGTCAAAGCGTCAATCAAAAAGCGCAGTGCTGAATGTAAAGTGATCCGCCGCAAAGGCAAACTTTACGTTATTAACAAAAAGAATCCTCGGTACAAACAAAGACAAGGTTAATTTAAGGATATGGCACGTATTGCAGGTGTTGATATTCCCGATCGGAAGCGTGGTGAAATTGCATTGACCTACATCTTCGGTATCGGTCGTAGTACGGCTACGAAAATCCTGGAACAAGCAGGAATCAGCGTTGATAAAAAGGTCAGCGAATGGAATGATGATGAAACAACGGCAATCCGTAACATCATTACGAATGAATATAAAGTTGAAGGTGCTCTGAAATCAGAGGTTCAGCTTAATATCAAACGTTTGATGGATATTGGATGTTACCGTGGACTTCGTCACCGGAAAGGCTTGCCAGTTCGTGGTCAGCATACTAAAAACAACTCCCGGACACGGAAAGGGAAACGGAAGACAGTTGCCAATAAGAAAAAAGCGACTAAGTAATAAGTGAACAGTAAGCAGGATGTAGTAGGCAGTTACCCTCATACTGCTGCCTGCTAAGCACTGGAAGCTGTAAACTCTCAAAAAAATGGCTCAAGCAAAACGCAAGGATAAAGCGAAAAAGCGGATTGTAGTTGTTGAACAAGTAGGCCAAGTACACATCAAGGCTACGTTCAATAACATCATTATCTCAGTAACTAACAGTTCAGGACAAGTAATTTCTTGGGCATCGGCAGGTAAAATGGGCTTTAAAGGCTCAAAGAAAAACACGCCGTACGCTGCTCAAACTGCTGCCCAAAACTGCGCTGCCGTAGCTCACGAAGCTGGTATGCGTAAAGCAGAAGTTTTTGTGAAAGGCCCTGGTGCAGGTCGTGAATCTGCCATCCGGACAATCCAAAACTCAGGAATTGAGGTAACATCAATCAAAGACATTACGCCGCTGCCACACAATGGTTGCCGGCCACCTAAGCGTCGTCGTGTTTAATACAACGTTCGCTTTGCTAACGTATAGTTGGCAACAGTAGGATGAATAACGAGCAGGTGACATTGAGTTGTATCTGTTCATCGTTCAAGTTTTATTCATTAAGTTAACAGTAAAATGGCAAGATATACAGGCCCCAAGGCCAAAATCTCCCGTAAATTTGGCGAGCCAATCCTCGGCCCCAGCAAAGCCCTGCAAAAGAAAGCATACGGACCTGGTATGCATGGTCGCGGCCGCAAGCGGAAGCAATCAGAATATGCAGTTCAGTTACAGGAAAAACAAAAAGTAAAATATATCTACGGAATTTTGGAACGCCAGTTCCGTAGTCTATTTCACCGCGCTACTATTAAAGAAGGTATCACAGGTGAAAACCTGCTGAAATTGTGCGAAGCCCGTCTGGACAACACGGTTTACCGTTTAGGCCTAGCGCCAACTCGCCGGTCTGCCCGCCAGCTTGTTTCTCACAAACACATCATTGTTGATGGTGAAGTAGTGAACATCCCTTCCTATTCATTGAAGCCTGGTCAATTAATTGGTGTACGCGAAAAGTCAAAGTCACTGGAAGCTATTTCAGATAGCCTATCAGGACGTGGCAACAAGCGCTATAATTGGTTAGATTGGGACAACCAGCAATTGGTTGGCACGTTTACCGCGTTTCCAGAACGCGATCAGATTCCGGAAAATGTGAACGAGCAGTTAATCGTCGAATTATACTCCAAGTAATCGTTGGCGTCCAATAAATCCTTTCAAAAAAGGATTTATCGGACGATTATTGTGTCAATTTATTGATGCACAACGATTTTATATATCAACAGCGGTTCCAAGCCGCCTAACACCAAACTACGAACTCGTATGTCAATACTAGCGTTCCAAATGCCCGACAAAGTTGTCATGGAAAGAGCTGACGACTTTCACGGGTTGTTTGAGTTCAAGCCGCTCGAAAAGGGCTATGGCGTGACAATCGGGAATGCATTGCGGAGAATTCTGCTTTCTTCGTTGGAGGGCTACGCAATTACTAGCGTACGGTTCCCCGGCGTTTTGCACGAGTTCTCGTCTATAGAAGGCGTTGTTGAAGATGTTACTGAAATTATTCTGAACCTAAAAATGGTTCGTTTTAAGAAAATTTCGGAAATGGTCGACAACAAAATTACCGTTACGGTTAAAAATCAACCGGTTCTTAAAGCAGGCGATATTTCTAAATTCTCGGCTTCGTTTGAAGTGTTGAATCCAGAACTGGAAATCTGCCATATCGACGATACCCGTGAGTTTGAAATGGAAATTATCGTTGAGAAAGGCCGCGGATATGTTCCTGCTGATGAGCCTCGCGCAAACGAGCTTCCTTTCGGACATATTCCGATTGATGCTATTTATACGCCAATCAAAAACGTTCGTTACAGCGTTGAAAATACGCGGGTAGAACAAAAAACAGACTACGAAAAACTGCTCCTGGATATTGAGACTGATGGATCAATTCACCCAGAAGAGGCTTTGAAAGGTGCTGCCCATATTCTGATTCAGCATTTCATGCTGTTCTCAGACCAGACAATGACCTTTGAGACTGCCAAACCAGAAGAAGATAATGTTGTTGATGAAGAAATGCTGCACATGCGCAAACTTCTGAAAACACCGCTAGCAGATCTGGACTTGTCGGTACGCGCATACAACTGTTTGAAGTCCGCTGATGTTAAAACACTAGGCGATCTGGTTAGACTGGAGATTTCAGACATGATGAAATTCCGTAACTTCGGTAAAAAATCATTAACGGAGTTAGAACAACTAGTTGCCGAAAAGGGTCTAACCTTCGGCATGGATATTGGTAAATACAGATTAGACGAGGACTAAAATACCTGGCCGTTTGTGCAGGCTGTGAAGCGACGCACAAGATCTGGCCGCAATAGTTAACATCCATGAGACACGGTAAAAAAGATAACCACCTGGGCAGGACTTACTCGCACCGACAGGCCTTGCTGTCAAACTTGGCGTCCTCGCTGATTCTGCACAAGCGGATCGAAACGACAGTGCCGAAAGCCCGCGAACTGCGTAAATACGTAGAGCCGCTCTTGACGCGTGCAAAAGAAGATACTTACCAAAACCGCCGCGTTCTTTTCTCGTATCTGAATAACAAAGAGACGATGAAAGAATTGTTCAACACAGTAGCAGACAAAATCTCTACTCGTCCGGGCGGTTATACACGCATCATTAAATTGGGCGTTCGTCTTGGTGATAATGCGCAGAAATGCATCATCGAGCTAGTAGACTTCAACGAGACGCTTCTGGCGGCTACTGAAGAAAAAGCAACGCGTACACGTCGTAGCCGTCGTGGTGGCCGTAAGGCTGACGCTACTGCTGAGGCAGCACCAGTTGCCGCTTCAACTACCGAAGCACCAGCAGTAGAAGCTGCTCCAGAAACGAAAACGGAATCAACTGACGAAGCGGAAGCGCCGAAAGAATAGATGATTCCAAAATCACATAAGAAAAAGGGCTGACCGTACGGTTTAGCCCTTTTTTTTGAACTGTAATTAAATAAAAGTTAAAAGGGACGAGAGAAAAGAACTAAAAAGACAAATCTCATGTCTCATAGCTAATATTTTAAGTTTAAATAAAGCTGATGCAGAAGCGTTCACAACAACAAGAAGCATTGCTGGTACTTGAAGATGGTACCGTTTTCAAAGGGTTAGCGCTGGGTAAAATTGGTACAGCGGGAGGCGAGATTTGCTTCAATACGGGTATGACAGGGTATCAGGAGATTTATACTGATCCGTCGTATTTCGGACAAGTTATCGTTAACACCACATCGCACATTGGAAACTATGGAGTCCAATTTCAGGACGAAGAGGAATCCAATGGGGTGAAGATTAGCGGTATGGTTTGCAATTCTTTTTCTCAAATTCACTCACGTTATACTGCCGATACATCGTTACAGGCATATTTTGAGCGAGCAAATATTGTTGGAATTAGTGGAGTAGATACGCGGCAAATTGTGCGCCACATCCGGAATAAAGGGGTGATGAATTGCATCATCTCATCTGAAATTTTGGACGCTGGTTTACTCTTAGACCAGTTGAAGGCTGTTCCAGATATGGAAGGTTTAGAGCTGTCTTCGGAAGTTTGTTCAAAGCTGATCTATGATCTAGATAGTACAAACGCCGAATTTAGAGTAGCTGTTCTTGACCTGGGCGTCAAAAAAAGTATCCTGAGTAACCTGACTGACCGGGGTGCACAGTGCCGGGTATTTCCCGCAAAAACGCCATTTGAGGAAATTGCTGCCTGGAATCCAGATGGCTATTTTATATCGAACGGTCCCGGTGACCCGGCGGCAATGCCTTATGCGGTAGAAACAGTTAAACAGGCGCTTGAAACAGAAAAAGCCCTATTTGGAATCTGCCTGGGGCATCAAATTCTGTCGCTAGCTAGCGGATTATCAACGTACAAAATGCATAACGGGCACCGTGGATTGAACCATCCAGTAAAAAACCTAATCACAGGTCGGTGCGAAGTGACATCACAAAATCATGGTTTTGCGGTGCGTGCAGAAGAAGTTATGGAACATCCAGACGTTGAGTTGACGCACGTAAACCTAAATGATAAAACTATCGAAGGAATCAGACGGAAAGATAAGCCGGCCTTTTCGGTTCAATATCACCCGGAAGCTTCACCAGGACCGCATGATTCGCGGTATTTGTTCGATCAGTTTACTGATTTAATTAAGGAAACGAAATAATACAAAAAAGTCCGTACCAGCTGGTACGGACTTTTTTATGGTTTCTATAGAATAATTCAAAAGCCATTGAGTCAATCCAATATAGAGCTAAAGCTTATTGGTGACTCCTAATTTTTTCCTTAAAGGTTTCTTCCTGAACGGTTCCAAGACCGCGCCACTGAATTTTCTCGTCCTTATAAAGGAGAAAAGTAGGTATTTCGTCAACGCCTAATTGTTGCGCTAAAGAGCGATTCTGATCATAATCGATGGTAACAATGGTTACTTTATCGGCTAGCTCTTTTTTCAGGCGATCGATCATCGGAAGCATTTGCTGGCAGGGAGCGCACCATTTGGCGTAAAAATCAACCAAAACTGGCTTGGTAGACTTCGTAAGCTTCTTGAACTCTTCCATCGAGAGGGCGCCCTTTGGATTAGTCTTACCGCCTTCTATAGCGCGCTTACCAGCGGTCCACTGAACGAACCCACCTTGCATGTCATATACTTGCTTAAATCCCTGGTTAGCTAATATAGTTGAGGCTTTCGCGCTGCGTCCACCGGAAAGGCAATAGACCAAAACGGGTTTGTTAGGATCAAGCTCTTTAAGTTTTTGGGCAAACGTAGAATCGCGGATATCGAGATTGCGGGAGTTTGTCAAATGGCCATTGGCATATTCGCCGGCAGTCCGAACATCCAGCACTTGAATGTTCGGTTGAGCCCGAAGCAAAGAATCAGAACGATCAGCTGTCAAGAGAACAGGTTTCTGAGCAAACCCACTAATACTGGTCAATAAAGCCAGAAAAGTGAAAACCGACTTATAGCGCATGGAGTTAGTCTTTTATTGGTAATACGCAATTTACACATACAGTTCCGCACAATCGCGAAAAATCCGTTACTTTGTACGGCCAAAATTGGCTTATCGCCAAGCATTGGTAATCATTTCGGCGCAATAGCAAGATCGCAATATCTTTAACGTTGTGGCCTGAATTTCATTATTTCACTGAAACAAAACAATCCCCTTCAGTCACAATGAGTATCATTCAGACTATTCATGCCAGACAGATTCTGGATTCAAGAGGTAACCCAACCGTTGAAGTAGATGTACGCACAGAAAATGGCTTTGTAGGCCGGGCTGCGGTTCCATCGGGCGCCTCAACGGGCTCACACGAAGCTGTTGAGCTTCGCGACGATGATCCGAAACGTTATGTCGGTAAGGGTGTGTTAAAAGCCGTTCAGAACGTAAACGAACTGATCTATCCAGAGCTGGTAGGTTTATCTGTATATGATCAGAATGTGATTGACCGGATCATGATTGATCTGGATGGAACGTCAAACAAAGGCCGTCTGGGAGCGAATGCTATCTTAGGTGTATCGCTGGCTATTGCCAAAGCGGCGGCTCAGGAGGCTGGTTTGCCTTTGTACCGCTACATTGGTGGTGTTAGTGCCAACACCCTGCCTGTTCCAATGATGAACATTCTGAATGGCGGTAGCCACGCAGATAACTCCATCGATTTTCAGGAATTTATGGTTATGCCAGTAGGCGCACCAACCTTCTCGGAAGCCCTGCGTTGGGGAACGGAAGTTTTCCATTCACTGAAAAAAGTGTTGAAAAGCAAAGGGATGTCTACGAACGTGGGCGACGAAGGTGGTTTTGCACCAAATATTCCTTCGAACGTCGAGGCTATCGAGATCATTCTGCAAGCTATCGAGAAAGCGGGTTATCGTCCGGGCCAGGACATTTACGTGGCTATGGATGCGGCTGCTTCTGAATTCTACGATGCCGCTTCTGGAACGTACCACTTCAAGAAATCGACGGGCGATAAATTGAGCTCCTCCGAAATGGCCAACTACTGGAAGGAATGGGTGGAGAAATACCCAATCATTTCAATTGAAGACGGTATGGCCGAAGATGACTGGAATGGCTGGAAAGAAGTTACCGATCTGGTTGGCAAGAAAACCCAATTGGTTGGTGATGACTTGTTCGTAACCAACGTAACTCGTCTGCAACAAGGTATCGAGCAGGGTATCGCCAATGCCGTTCTGGTAAAAGTAAACCAGATTGGTTCATTGAGCGAAACGATTGACACGGTTAATCTGGCTAGACGGAATTCATACAAAAACATCATGTCGCACCGCTCTGGTGAGACGGAAGATGCGACCATCGCTGATTTGGCCGTTGCGCTTAACACGGGTCAGATCAAAACAGGATCGGCTTCACGTTCAGACCGGATGGCGAAGTACAACCAATTGCTTCGTATTGAAGAAGAACTGGGCGATGTTGCTTATTTCCCGGGAATCAAGATGTAATTAATAGTACGTACCGTGAGCGGTTTTCTGCCGCTCACGGTTAATTTATACGTCTATGTTCGTTCAAAAGCTTATCCGTCTCAGCAAAAATTTCTACGTAGTAACCGGTGTTATTTTGTTTGCTTGGATGCTTGGTTTTGACACCAACGACTTAGGCACCCAGTTTCGGAATTGGTGGAAGCTCCGCGAATTAGAAACCGACCGGCTTTATTACGAGGAAGAAATTGCCAAAATACAGCAACAACGGAAAGAAATTTTTGGAAGCGCTCGCTCTCAGGAAAAATTCGCCCGCGAAAACTACTTAATGAAAAAGAACGGGGAGGAAGTCTATGTGCTGGTTAATGAGAACAATGAACCGATTGAGAAATAAAGAACGGGCGATTGTGCAGCCAGCCGCTTGATTTCTTTCGGGTTTGAATGATTGCTTATGATTACTGTTCTGTTCTTATGCCTGGGAAACATTTGCCGCTCACCCCTGGCAGAAGGCGTTTTTCGGCAATTGGTGGAGGAGCGGGGATTAGACGGCCAGATTGAATGTGATTCGGCGGGAACTGCTTCCTATCACGTCGGGGATTTACCCGACCGCCGCACTCGAGAAAATGCCCTTAAGCACGGAATTACACTAACGCACCGTGCCCGCCGATTAAGCGGGGAAGATTTTGTGCAGTTTACCTACCTGGTTGCGATGGATGAAGCTAATTACGATGCCATTCAATACGCCAGCCACCGCAGTACCGGATTTTACAGCGAAGAAAACACATTTTTACTGCGCGAATTCGATCCCCTGGTTGACGATCCTGAACAAGGGGGCACAAACGTACCCGATCCTTATTACGAGGAGGCTAATGTCTTCGAGCAAGTCTATCAGATTGCTTACCGGTGTTGCAATAACCTACTAAATTACATCGTGGATCAACATAATCTAGTGGCGGGTGGTACGCAGCAATAGATTAGTTATCCGTTTCGCCGTAGCCTAACAACGGAATTTCTCCATCATCGTAGTAATTGGGATAATTAACCCGCAATACTTCATCCAGATTATGTGGCCCTTCAATGAGAAGGATGCTGTAAACCATGCCGATAACGCTCTGAAGCTTTTCAGTCCGCTCGTCATTGGCACAATTGTGCTGGACCTGGCTTACCGTTTTATACAATGAATCGAGGTGCTTCTCGTATTCCTGATTTTCATCTTCCATATGCGTGTGCCTCAATTAGCTTGGTGTCAGTATTAACATTACCATTTTTCAGGCTAAATGTTCGTGGATTTTCACAATTATGGTCTCAAATTGGTTTTCCTTTTGACAGATAGCAGTATAACTTTGCGGCGAGTTCTGCTGATCGATGGTATGCTTCGATGGGCTTTAACAAACAAAATGATAGCTGGCTAACTTGTTTACAAGCGGTTGGCACTGAGGAAAACTATGGATAAGAAAGTCATTCTAATGATTCTGGACGGCTGGGGTATCGCTACCAAGCCGGAAGTGTCAGCCATTGCCAAGGCTAAAACGCCCTTTATCGACTCGTTATATACGAAGTATTCCAATAGTACGCTGGAAGCGTCAGGATTAGCCGTAGGCTTACCAGCGGGACAAATGGGTAATTCAGAGGTCGGCCATATGAATCTGGGAGCCGGACGGGTTGTCTATCAGGATTTGGTAAAAGTTAACAAAGCTGTTGAGGAGCATACGCTCGAAAAAGAGGCTGTACTGTCTGATGCCCTGAATTACGCCAAAACCAACGGTAAAAAAATTCATTTTATTGGTCTGGTTTCAGATGGTGGTGTTCACTCACACATCAACCATTTGAAAGGACTTTGTTCCATTGCCGCTGCTGAAGGTTTATCGGATGTATACATCCATGCCTTTATGGATGGCCGTGATACCGATCCTAAAGGCGGTTTAGGCTACCTGACTGACTTGCAGGAACACCTGAACACGACTACAGGGAAAATCGCCAGTGTGATTGGGCGCTTTTATGCCATGGATCGGGATAACCGATGGGAACGCGTTAAAATGGCATACGATGTAATGGTGAATGGCATAGGAACCACCGTTAAGGCCGATGAATTGTTGCCAACTATTCAACGCTCGTATGAAGAAGGCTTAACGGATGAGTTTATTAAGCCAATCGTAGTTACCGACGAAGCAGGCACAGCTCTTGCTACAATTAGCGAAGGCGATGTGGTGCTGTGTTACAACTTCCGTACCGACCGGGGCCGTGAAATTACAATGGCACTGACGCAGCAGGATTATCCAGAGCAGGGCATGCATAAGCTAAAGCTCTATTACGTCACCATGACGAATTACGACAATGATTTTAGTGACGTAAAGGTGATCTTTGATAAGGACAATTTGACTAATACGTTGGGAGAGGTTGTGGCTAAAGCGGGTAGAAAGCAGATTCGCATTGCTGAAACGGAAAAATACCCCCACGTTACCTTTTTCTTTTCGGGAGGGCGAGAGCAGGTTTTTGACGGTGAGAAGCGCCTGTTATGCCCATCGCCTAAGGATGTAAAAACGTACGACGAAAAGCCCGAAATGGCAGCACGGGACATCCAGAATGCCATTATTCCAGAGCTGGAGCGAGAAGACGTTGATTTTGTTTGCCTTAACTTTGCCAATCCCGATATGGTCGGTCATACCGGCGTTTTTGAAGCGGTTATTAAGGCCGTTGAAACGGTTGATCAGTGCGCCGAAGCTGTCGTTACGACCGCCCTGAAGCACGGATATACAACCATAATCATTGCTGATCACGGGAACGCCGATTACATGCTTAACGAAGACGGTACACCGAACACCGCGCATACGACCAATTTAGTGCCTTGTATTCTGGTGGATGATACCCTACATCCCAAGATGAAAAGTGGCAAACTAGCCGATATTGCACCAACAATTCTGGCTTTGATGGGTATTCCCCAGCCAGCCGATATGAATGGAGAAAGCCTGATTGTAGCGTAAATAAACTTTTTCGCGAAAGTTCATGTTCGGCCATCATAGACCGTACCTCCCCCGACCAACTGGTTGGGGGAAATTTTTTGCCCTATGAAACACGTATTCTTCTTGCTGCTTCTAAGTCTGACAGCCTGCACCAACCCCACTAAAGAAGCGACAAGCGGTCAGTTTTATGATCTCAAATCATACATCGAAAAACAGATCGCGGTTTTAAACAAGAAAAAACCAACCGTAGAGAAGCAGATTGGTCTGGCCGGCGGACGCGATTTGCAAACGACCAACGAAATTGATTGGACCCGCGAACTGGATTTGTTTCTGCAAGCCGATATCAATAAACAGGCCTATCAGGCTAGTTATCGGGTGACCCGTCCTGATTCACTTACCTACGAATACCAGCTTAAAGAAGGCGAAAAGCTTCCCGTTGGCTACCTGAAAATTTCGCTCGATTCTGTGAACCGCCAACCCATACGAATTGAAGCTATTCTGGCGACAAAAAATTCTCTCTACGAATCCAAGCGAATGGTATGGTTACAAACCAAAGAAGGAACGGTTAGCAAATACCACGTCGAAGGATACCAGCAACTAGCTTGGTTGGAGAAAAAACCATTCCTGATCGAAGGAAAAATTAGATAAGTGCCAGGGACTAATAGTCCCCACCAGCACCACCGCCTCCAAAACTACCGCCACCGAACCCGCCGAAGCTTCCACCGCCTCCGCCACCGCCACCGCCCCAGTTGCCTGAGGAACCGCCCCAGCCAGAGAATGTCGTGTAAGGGAAAGGGAAAAAGCCGCCACCACCGCGCGAACGATTGCCGCCGCCACCCCGGTTGCGTCCAATCCAGGCGATAACAATGAGGATGATAAACAGAATAAGGAGCATAGCAAAAATGCCGTAGCCTTCGCTGTCACCAGACTCCTCTGATTGATACTCGCCCGTAGCACGGCGAATAATTTCGTTAGTCCCCTCATTTAAACCTGCATACCACTCTTCCTTTTTAAAGTGCGGCGTGATGATCTGGCTAACAATCCGCTTGGCAATGGCGTCTGGTATGGCCCCTTCAAGTCCGTAGCCTGTAGCAATAAAGACCTTGCGAGCTTGTGGATTCCAGGTTAAAATAAGGCCGTTATTTTTCCCTTGTTGACCCACGCCCCAGGCGCGTCCAACCTGAAAGCTAAAGTCTCCAATAGGGTAGGGTTCTGTTGTTTTAACAATCAGAACAACGATCTGAGTAGAGGTTGAGTCGTTGTAAGCGCGTAATTTTTGCTCTAGTTGCTCCCGTTCGTTGGGCTTTAGAATGCCCACCAGGTCATTGACCAAACGAGGCGGATTAGGGCGGGGCGGAATTCCTTCTGGTATATCCTGTCCAAATGCGCCCACTTGAACCAGCAGAAAAAGCAAGAGCAAAGCGCTGCGCAAAAGCGAAAACAGGCGTATGGTCAGAGGTGTGTTTGTCATTTAAAAAGATAATTCGTCAGAAAGCTCATTTTTATCATCGTTTGCACGAGGAAAATACTGTTTTAACTGTTGCCCGGCCTGTTCGATGCCCTGGCACAATCCTTCTGTAAACTGTCCGCGGCGGAAATGGGTACGCATTAACTCCTTGGTTGACTCCCAAAAATCCTTTGGAACAACCTGATTTATGCCCTTGTCGCCCAAAATGGCAAACTTATGATCTTCCGTCGCCAGATAAAAAAGGACACCGTTTTGCTGGGCCGTTTTATCCATTTCCAGTTGGTAAAAAACCTGTACGGCACGGTCTAACACATTCGACTCCGCACATTTTGCTTCCAGATGCACCCGGACCTCGCCCGATGTATGGCCCTCAGCTTCCTGAATGGCTGCAACAATCTGTTTTTGCTGCTCTGGCGAAAATAAGTTGATGGCCGACATAGCGTAAGAAAGAATAAGAAGCCATACAAAAAGCCTTAGCGCTTCTCGTATGGCTTTCTAGGATTAAAACTGTACCGATGGGGCCGATTGAGCTGCCTGAGACGCTTCGAAAAGACCCCGACGCTGGAAACCAAAAACACCAGCAAAAATATTGTTCGGGAACGAACGAACGGAACGGTTATACTCCGTTGCGGCTCCGTTGAAATCATTACGCGCTACCGTAATCCGGTTTTCCGTTCCTTCAAGCTGGGATTGCAATTCCTGGAAATTTTGGGTTGCTTTCAGGTCTGGGTATTTCTCGACTGTCACCAACAGGCGCGACAGGGCACCACTTAACTGATCTTGTGCCTGCTGAAAACGCTGAATATTTTCGGGCGTTAGCTGATCCGCATTCAGGTTGATACCCGTAGCGCTGGCCCGTGCTTTAACGACTGACTCCAATGTGCTTTTCTCGAAGTTAGCCGCCCCTTTCACGGTGTTTACCAAATTAGGAATCAGATCTGCCCGCCGTTGATACTGAGTTTGTACATTAGCCCAGGCTTGATCAACCCGAACATCTTTATCGACCAAGCCGTTGTAGGAGCTACATCCGAATACAACAAAAACAAGTGCTATAACAATACCAATAATGAGACCTCTTGACATGGTTGTGTTGAATAGGTTAATACGTCAAAGTTGCGCAAAACAAGGCATATATTGTGAATATATTACACAATTGGGCCTTTTCAACTATTAACCATATATCTGTGTTGATGGTTGGAAATGGATGGCTTCTGCTTCATTTTAGTTTGCAGATAGAAGCCCCTGGAATTAAACACATATTGTATGAATCTGTCACTTAAAGGAAAAACGGCTCTTGTCTGCGGAAGTACCCAGGGAATTGGCTGGGCCAGTGCCGTCGAACTTGCCCTGCTCGGTGCGAATGTAACCTTGTTCGCCCGAAATGAAGAAAAACTAAAAGAAGCCGTTGAGAAACTGGATACAACGCAAGGGCAAACGCATCGCTATCTGGTAGCGGACTTCGCCCAAACGGAGCAGGTGAAAGCTGCTTTGGATGCTTATCTGGTTGAAAATCCAGTCGTCCATATTCTGATTAACAATACCGGCGGACCGGCGGGCGGACCCTTAATCGACGCCAAGCCGGAAGAATTTACAAAAACTTTCGCTGCGCATCTGATTAACAACCAGCAACTAGTGCAGGCGCTCGTACCAGCCATGAAGGAAGCGGGCTATGGGCGAATTGTCAACATCATTTCCACATCCGTTAAACAGCCCATTGTGGGTTTGGGCGTATCCAATACGATTCGGGGAGCCGTGGCTCAGTGGGCAAAATCGCTGTCGCTGGAACTGGGAAGTTTTGGCATTACGGTGAATAACGTATTGCCGGGTTACACGCGAACCGCCCGTCTGGAATCGGTGCTGAACATGCGGGCCGAAAGTTCAGGCAAGTCGAAAGAAGAGGTAGTCGAGCAGATGCAGCGTGAAATTCCAACGCAACGCTTTGTCGAGCCAGAAGAAGTAGCGGCTGCCGTTGCTTTTTTATGTACGCCCGCTGCGACCTCGATCAATGGCATTAACGTGCCGGTCGATGGCGGCAAAACCGGAAGCTTGTAAAATAAAGGAGCCCGAAAACTAGTCTCGGGCTCCTGTCATCAAAAAAAAGGAAGATTAAGCTACCTGCGCTTCTTTCATGCGTTCGGCATTCTCCGCAATCCGAAGCTGCTCAATAAATTCGTCAATATCGCCATCCATCACCGTTGGCAGGTTATAAACCGTTAGACCAATGCGGTGATCGGTAACGCGACTTTGGGGGTAATTATACGTCCGGATTTTATCAGAACGGTCACCACTTCCAACCATCGATTTCCGCTGGGATGAAATGGCGTCGTTGTGTTTCTGCAACTCAATCTCGTACAAACGCGACCGCAATACTGTTAATGCTTTGTCGAAGTTTTTCAACTGCGAACGTTCATCTTGGCACTGCACTACCAGACCCGACGGAATATGCGTTAGCCGAACTGCTGAGTACGTGGTGTTAACCGACTGTCCACCAGCACCTGACGAACAGAAAGTATCTTTCCGAACGTCATTCATGTTGATCTCAACGTCAACTTCTTCCGCCTCGGGAAGCACGGCAACGCTGGCTGCCGAGGTATGAATGCGTCCCTGCGATTCGGTTGCTGGAACGCGTTGGACGCGGTGCACACCCGACTCAAATTTCAGTTTGCCGTAAACGTCTTCACCTTCGATCTGGCAGATAATTTCTTTATAACCGCCTGCCGTACCATCCGTAAAGTCCATGAGCGACATCCGCCAGCCCATGCGGTCACAGAGACGCTGGTACATCCGGAAAAGGTCGCCAGCAAAAATGGCTGCTTCGTCGCCACCTGTACCACCCCGAACTTCGAGAATGACGTTCTTACTGTCGTTGGGGTCTTTCGGAATCAGCAATTCTTTCAGAACCTCTTCCATCGGCTCCTGCTGAGGCCACAACTCGTCAAGCTCGGCTTTAGCTAGCTCCCGAATGTCTTCGTCTTTTTCGTTGGCAATAAGGTCCTTAGCCCCTTCAATATCGTTGAGCAGCTTCTGGTAAGCCTTATACTGCTGAACAATTTTTTCCAGGTCTTTATATTCTTTACTCAACTTCATGAACCGTTTCTGGTCGGAGACGACCTCGGGCATCATAATTTGCTGAGAAACTTCGCCAAATCGTTCTTTTATGGCTTCTAACTGGTGAATCATGTATTTCTAAAAGACTAGATCCAAGGAATGATCGGCAATTGATTTTGCCGTAGAGACAAAGTTACAAAAATTCGCTCAGTCAACCGTTGATTTGTAGCTTTGCTAACGAATCTGATCATCGTTTCGTTATCTTCATAAATGACATTATTCAGACGTATTAAGTTCCTGACAATGAAATACCCTACTCGTTTCTGCCTTCCATTTGCCTGGATCTTTGGTCTTGCGTTTTTAATGATATCCTGTAATTCTGAACGCGTACAGAACACTAGGGAGTTGGCGCAGGAAATGAACAACCGGAAAATCAAGCGCATCACCAGCGCTCAATTAACAAGCACCGTAGATGAATGGGGGAAGGCTGTTGTTAAGTCAGCCGAGAAAATAGTGGCCGACGAGCTGGCGAAAGCCGAGCCAAAACGGGCCAAGGAATTGTGTAATCCAGAGAAACTGGCCGCCATTCAAAAGTTGGAAAAACAGTTTGGCGTTCAGATCAATCTGCTGCGGGCCAGCGACGCGAAGAACGTCGCCTTGCCAGCCAAGGAGCGTGAGCTGGTGGATGCTTACCTGTATAACGCAAAGCAAAAGTTGTCCCAGAGTGACAATATCCAACCGATCGGCGATACGCTCTTGATTTATAACGCGGCGGTTCCAACCGAAAATATCATCTGTAAAACCTGCTCCGATGAGGCCAGCCAACCGTTTGCCATCTGGCGTGTCGTCTTCAGCAAGAGCGAAGTAATCCGGCGGGTAGATCCTAAAAAACTCCGTTAGACACAATTCGTTAGCTGGGTAGAAAAAATGGGTAACAAGTAGTAAAAAAGGAACGGCTAGCTGCTTTTATTTAAAGAACACTTACCCTTATAAACCTTTCTACTTGTGAACGATCAGAAAATAAAGTCAGACAATTCCGTGAGCCGCCGGGGTTTTGTCAAAGGGGCGTCGCTGGCGCTGGCGGGTATCACCATCGTACCGCGCCACGTCCTGGGCGGCTCGGGATTTATCGCACCTTCGGACAAACTCAACGTGGCGGCTATCGGTATTGGCGGCATGGGTAAAGGCAATATCAATGCGCTGGCCCCCACCGAAAATATTGTTGCTCTCTGCGACATCGATCAGAAGTACGCCGCTCCTGTCTTTGAAAAATATCCGGGTGCCAAGCGGTATAAGGATTACCGGAAAATGCTGGAAGCCCAGAAAGACATCGACGCCGTAATCATTGCCACGCCCGACCACCAGCACGCTGTTCAGGCATCGGCGGCAATGAAACTGGGTAAACACGTTTATGTGCAAAAACCGCTAACCGTTTCCGTTTGGGAAGCGCGGGAACTGGCGCGTATGGCGCGGGAAAATCCTAAGATTGTTACCCAGATGGGCAACCAGGGCCATTCCAGCGATGATGCTCGTTCCATCAACGAGTGGATTGCAGACGGGGCCATTGGAAAAGTGAAAGAAGTACACGTCTGGACAAACCGCCCGGTGACGCACTGGCCACAGGGAGTTCCGGCTCCAACCGATACGCCACCCGTACCCGATACCTTGGATTGGGACTTGTTCCTGGGACCGGCTGCTTACCGTCCCTACAATCCGGCCTATACTCCGTTCAAATGGCGCGGCTGGGTCGATTACGGGGTTGGTGCGTTGGGCGACATGGGTGCCCACCTCATCGACCATCCGTATTGGGCGCTGGGTCTAAGCGCCCCAATCAGCGTGGAAGCATCGGCTACGCCCTGGGGGCAAAACGACAAGAAAGGCCCGATGCAGACCTATCCAATTGCGTCGATGGTGACGTATGAATTTGCGACCAACGATAAGAAGAATCCGATTATCACCTTGACATGGACTGATGGAGGTATTCTGCCACCGAAACCCATTGAACTAGGTGATCAGGCCGTCGATAAAGGGGGCGGAGTGCTTTATATTGGCACAAAAGGCAAACTAATTCACGAAACCTACGGACGCAATCCACGCTTACTGCCTAAGGAAAAGATGGATTCGTACAAGAAACCAGCACAGACCTTCAAACGCGTTGGTATGAGCCACGAACGCAACTGGGCCGAAGCCTGCAAAGGCAACGGAAAAGCCGTTTCACCCTTCGAATACGCGGGGCCATTGTGCGAAACCATGCTGCTGGGCGTTGCTGCGCTTTACAAACAGGGCACCAAGATTACCTGGGATGCGGCCAACATGCAATTCACCAACGCTCCCGAACTGAACCAGCATCTGAAACGCGAATACCGCCAGGGCTGGGTGATGTAAGAAAATTTAATAGGGGGAGCATCGGAACGGATGCTCCTTTTTTATAATATGCCAGCTTTAACTAGACAAAAGAAAACAAACCTTTTCATGCTTAGGATAACATTGGCTATCTGGCTGCTTTGCGGCGCTTTCATAGCAAAGGCACAAACCGCCGACGAAGCTTTTCGGGTTCCGTTAAAGATGGTAATTCAGGAAATTGAAAACCGCTATTCGGTGAAGATTCGCTATCCAGAGGATTTGGTCAAGGAAAAATATGTCTCCTACGCGGGTTGGCGCTTTCGCCCGGATGTGGAGAAAACAATGACCAATATTCTGGCCTCACAGGATATAACCTTTGCAAAAGAAGGCACGGGGAAATACAAACTTCAGGCGTTTCAATACCACCTGAAAACACCGGAAGAAGGCAAAGAGCAACTTGCTTACTTGGCTAGTTTGTACAGCGACGCAGCAAGCTGGGAAAAGCGAAAAACTGAACTGAAAAGCTGCATGCGGAATGCCCTGAAATTTGATCAGTTGCCAGCCCAACCAAATAGCAAGCCAATTATTACTAACAAACGGATCATGGACGGCTACACCGTCGAAAACGTAGCCATCGAAACGCTGCCGGGTCTATATGCAACGGGTTCGCTTTACCGACCGCTGAAAGCAAAAGGGCCGGTGCCGGTTATTCTGAGTCCAGATGGTCATTTTGGCGATGGTCGCTACCGGGCTGATTGTCAGTACCGTTGTGCGATGCAGGCGCGTATGGGTGCGATGTCTTTTAGTTATGACTTATTTGCCTGGGGCGAATCAGCCCTGCAATTTAAAACGGAAGACCACCGCCGGAGTCTGGCTAACACCATTCAAACGCTGAATGGGATGCGTATTCTGGACTGGCTGTTGACCTTGAAAGAAGCTGATCCGAAGCGGGTAGCCATCAGTGGCGCCTCGGGCGGGGGTAGCCAAACCATGCTGCTGACGGCTCTGGATGATCGCATTACGGTCAGTGCGCCGGTGGTGATGGTGTCCTCGTATCACAGCGGCGGTTGCCCCTGCGAGAGCGGCATGGGTGTTCACCTGTGCGGCGGCGGCACCAACAACGTCGAAGTGGCGGCCATGGCGGCTCCGAGACCGCAGCTCATTGTCTCCGACGGAAAAGACTGGACACAGTTTGTGCCGCAAAACGAGTTTCCGTTTTTGCAGCGGACGTATGGTTTTTACGGCAAAACAGATTTGGTAACAAATGTTCACTTACCGCAGGAAGGACACGATTTTGGCGTTAATAAGCGTCTGGCTTTATACGAGTTTCTGGCCAAATACCTCAATCTGGATATAAAACGGATTCAGGATAAGAGCGGTAAGATTGACGAGTCGAAATGCACCATTGAAGCCTTCCCGGCTCTGTATGTTTTTGGCGAGAAAGGCGAAAAACTACCCGCAAACGCCATTCGCAGCTTCGATGAATTGGAAAAGATGGTGAAAAAATAGTCCTTATTGGTTTAGATGGAGTAATATCCAAAAAGTTAGCCTTTTCCCTTAACCATACTGTATGAAAAGTCTGCCGCTCTTTGATCTAGCCGTTATTCTGGCGTACCTTATAGGCATGGTGCTGGTTGGCTTTTATTTTTCGAGAAAGACAAAGAACGCCGAGCAGTTCACCAAAGCATCCGGTCGGATACCGGGCTGGGCCATCGGACTATCCATCTACGCCACCTTTCTGAGCAGCAATACGTTTTTGGGTGTTCCGGGGAAAGCCTTCGGAAGCAACTGGAACGCTTTTGTTTTTAGCTTGTCGATGCCGCTGGCAGCTTATACTGCCTCCCGATTTTTTGTTCCGTTTTACCGGCATACC
Source organism: Tellurirhabdus bombi (assembly GCF_021484805.1). Taxonomy (NCBI): domain Bacteria; kingdom Pseudomonadati; phylum Bacteroidota; class Cytophagia; order Cytophagales; family Spirosomataceae; genus Larkinella; species Larkinella bombi. The sequence goes on from NZ_CP090557.1 coordinate 1,691,752, forward strand.
GGCGAAATTTCGGCTTACACGCACCTGGAACATCGTTTTGGTCCCTGGGCCCGCACCTACGCCGTGGTTTGCTTTCTGCTGACTCAGTTAGCGCGTATGGGGTCAATTTTCTTCGGAATTGCGCTCAGCTTGCAAGCGCTGACGGGTTATTCCATGGAGTTGATCATGGTGGTGATGGGCATTTGCATCATTATTTATACGGTGTTGGGCGGCATGGAAGCGGTCATCTGGACCGAGGTAGTACAGGCCGTCATCAAGACATTCGGTGCCCTGCTGATTCTTTACCTGATTGTAGCCGAAATGCCGGGCGGCACGGCTCGGATTATTGAAATTGGTACCCAAAACAACAAGTTCAGTCTGGGAAGTTTCTCGCTCGATTTTACGCAGTCGACGTTCTGGGTTGTTTTGCTGTACGGCTTCTTTATCAACCTGAACAATTTTGGGATGGATCAGAATTACATTCAGCGCTATCACACAACGTCGTCGGCCAAAGAAGCCTCGAAGTCGATTTGGCTGTGTGTCTGGCTTTACCTGCCCGCCTCCCTGCTGTTTTTCGTCATCGGTTCCTGCCTTTTTGCGTATTACAACCTGCATCCTGAATGGATTGAAGCCATCAAATATAAAGTTGCTTCCGAACGGTTACCGGCCCAGGCATCGGCAGCAGAAATTACCAACCTGATGGCAACCCTAACGCCAGCCGATTATGGCGATAAGGTGATGCCCCATTTTATGGTGACAAAAATCCCGGCGGGACTGGTTGGCCTGATCGTGTCAGCCATTCTATCGGCGGCTATGAGTACCATCAGTTCCGGCATGAACGCGTCGGCTACGGTTTTTACGGAAGATATTTACAAACGCTATTTCAACCCCAATATAAGCGCCAAAGGTACCTTGACTTTACTGCACGTAGCGACCGTAGTTTTTGGTGTTTTAGGTCTGGTAGCGGGCATCGCCATGATTGGTGTCAAAAGCATTCTGGACATCTGGTGGACGCTATCGGGCATTTTCGCGGCGGGTATGCTGGGGCTTTTTCTGCTGGGAATCATTAGCCGGCAGACGCGGAACCACGAAGCCCTGATGGCAACGCTAATCGGTATTTTAGTGATTCTCTGGATGACGTTTTCGGGCAATCTTCCCCAGGAATATCACTTCCTGAAAAATCCGCTGCATACCAACATGATTATCGTAGTCGGAACGCTGACTATTTTCCTGATTGGTCTTTTGCTGACAAAGCTCAGAGCACGCTCCCGAAAAGAAGCAGAAACGGCGGCGGTTACGCCATCCTGAATCGATTTATTCAACATCTTATCCATCGTAAATCATGGAAAAGCCAGAAAAAGGTTTTATTCCGGTTATGCTCACACCCTTCAACGAAAAAGGGCAAATTGATTTCGACGCGTTGACAAGGTTGACCGAATTTTACCTGGAAGCCGGGGCCGCTGGGCTGTTTGCCAATTGCCTGTCGAGCGAAATGTTTGAACTCAGTGAATCGGAGCGCATTCAGTTAATTGAGCATGTGATTAAGGTAACTAACGGCGCCGTGCCCGTCGTGGCAACCGGAACCTTCGGAGGTGCTATTTCGAAGCAGGCCGACTTCATCAAAAAAGTACACGATACTGGAACGGAGGCCGTCATTGTCATAACGGGGCTGCTGGCCAGTGAAGAGGAGTCTGATGCTATTTTTGACGAACGGGTTTTTGAATTATTGCGGCATACGGATGCGGTTCCGCTTGGTTTTTATGAGTGCCCAGTACCTTACAAGCGCCTGATTTCGCCGCAGCAATTGGCGCAGTTTGCCGCTACGGGACGATTTATTTACCACAAAGATACCTGCCTGTCTATTCAGCAAGTCAGCGAAAAAGTGCGCTTGACCTCGGATTCGAAATTAGGCATTTACGACGCTTACATGGGCCACGCCGTTGAGTCGTTAAAGGCCGGTTCGGCGGGGCTTTCCTGCATTCAGGGTAACTTCTTCCCGGAATTGATTGTCTGGCTTTGCAACAATTACAACGACAGCGACCAGCAGGAGGAAGTAGCCAAAGTGCAGCAGTTTTTAGTGGACACAATGGATGTCATTCACCAGGTATATCCCATCGTTTCCAAGTATTTCCTGCAAAAAAGAGGCTTCGAACTCTCAACTTTTACCCGGCGGGATGTGGGTTTGTTCACCCCGGCTGTAGCGAAGGAAGTCGATACCTTGTTTGCTGCTTATAGCAAGCTGAAAAACGATCTTGAACTAACCTTTGCCTGATTAATCGGCTTTCTTTCGAACCGCCACCGCTTCGATTTCCACCAGAAAGCCATAGTGCAATTCTTTGGTCGGAACCACCGCGCGGGCGGGTTTATGCTCGCCAAAAAAAGTTGTATAAACCGCGTTAATCTGACTCCAAAGCGAAATATCGGAGATATAAACTGTCGTTTTCAGAACATGCGCCAAATCGCTTCCGGCAGCAACCAAAATAGCCTCTACATTTTCCAGCACCTGTTGGGTTTGCTCATCAACGGAACCCGTTAGTTTCTCGTTGGTCTGGGGCCGAATAGGCAGTTGGCCAGCTACGAAAATCAGGTCGTTCCAGACGGTGGCCTGGGAGTAATGCCCGGCGGGAAGCGGAGCGTTCGGTGTTTCAATTTGTTCAATCATGGTAAGGTAGCTAATGGGAATTTGTTTACTGACTGTTGCGAATCAAGGTCGTATAAAACCGAATCATCTGCCGGTAATCGGCGACCATTAACCGCTCGTTGGTGCCGTGAATCGTTTTAAGCGATTCGTCATTCATGGGGTAAGGCGTAAACCGGTACACGTTAGGCGACAAATCTGTGTAATAACGGGCATCTGTTCCGCCAACCATCAGGTAAGGTGCAACAACCACCGCCGGAAAAACGCTCCTGATAGTCCGGTGGATGACTTCAAAGGCCGGTGCAGTAGGGTCGGAAATAGGGGCCGGATTGCTGTCCAGACTTTTGAACTGGCTAACCTGAACGCGTTCATCATCAATCACTTCTTTGACGCGCTCAATCACGCTTTGAACGGATTCGCCGGGCAGGATTCGGAAATTGACGGTTGCGGTGGCATCAATGGGTAATACGTTATCTTTCACCCCCGCGCTGAAAATCGTTGGGGCAGTGGTAGTCCGCAGCACCGCGTTACCCGAATTGGTGCCCGACATGATTTTCTTCACCAGCGAACCAAAGAGCCAGCGGTTGGCAAACACTAGGCGTTGCCCAAACGGCATTTCGGGACCGATGTAATCAAACATAAAATTGGCTCCCGCGTCCAGTCGCGCCGGAAACGGATTGGCTTCGAGTTTACTGACGGCACTGGCTACCAGACCAATGCTGGTCTGGGGCGGCGGCATCGATGAGTGGCCGCCGTTGGAGCGAGCACTCAGGTTAAGGCTGACAAAGCCTTTTTCCGTAATGCCAATTAGCGCAACGGGTTTCTTGATGCCCGGAACACCGTCTGTTTTGATGATACCGCCCTCGTCCAGAATATATTCCAGACTGATTTTTCGCGCTTTAAGCGTGCGGGCAATGCTCGCGGCCCCACGTCGACCACTGGCTTCTTCGTCCTGCCCGAAGGATAAATAAAGGGTTCGCTGCGGACGGAAACCGGCTTTTAGTAAACCTTCTACGGCTTCAAATAAGCCCAAAACGGCGCTTTTGTCGTCGAGTGTTCCCCGGCCATAAATAGCGCCATTTTCAATTAATCCGGCAAAAGGGGGGCGTTTCCACATGCGCTGCGTTCCCTGAATAACGGGCACCACGTCGTAATGCCCCATCAAAAGCGCCGGTTTCAGGCTGGTATTTTGTCCCTTCCATTCATACAGCAGCCCGTATTGATTGATCGTTTCGAGCTTGAGCTGCGCGTGCGTGAGCGGGAACGAGCGCTTCAAAAACTGAACAAACTGATCAAACTGAGTGGTGTCCGTGAGCGCGTAATCCGTGAAGGAAACCGTGCGAATCCGAATGGCTTCTGCGAGCCGATTAATGGCCGAGTCGTTGACGGGCACCGCCGGTGCAGTTTGTACATCGGTTAGTTGTTTGGACTTAAATCGGAACGTATTAACGAGCAGAATAACCGCCAGCAGAACAAGGGCAATAAGCAATAGACGTAAAAATCGTTTCATACCAAACGGGTAATTGGTTTACTATCAGATCATTCCTCTGGCTTTGAGTTCCAGGTATTTATTGACGGTGTTGGCCGTTAGCTCCTGCGGCGTAGTCAATATGGCTTGTATACCGTACTGCCGAAGCGCCTTCACGATTAGTTTTTTCTCGTAATAAAACTTCTCCGCAATAGTTTTCTGATAAATCTGCTCTGTATTATTGGCCGGATTTTCCAGGAGGCTTTTTAATTCCGTATTCTCGAAAAAGACAACAATCAGCAGATGGTCCTTCGCCAGCCGACGCAAATAAGGCAATTGGCGGTGCAACGCATTGACCGTTTCAAAATTGGTAAACAACAAAAGCAGGCTTCGCTGGCGAATATGCGTCCGAACGTGCTGGTACAAAATTTCGTAATCAGTTTCCAAGAACCGGGTTTTCTGTTTGTAGAGTACTTCCAGAATGCGTAGCAAATGCCCCGGTCGCCGCTCCGCCGAAACGAACTGGCCCATCCGGTCCGAGAAGGTGACCAGGCCCGCCCGGTCTTGTTTCTGCAAGGCAATATTGCTTAGCACCAACGTGGCGTTGATGGCATAATCCAGCAGCGTCAAACCCTCAAAAGGCGATTTCATCACCCGACCTTTGTCGATGAGGCAGTAAACCGCCTGTGAACGCTCGTCCTGATAGGCATTGACCATGAAGGAGGAGCCGCGCGCATCCGAACGCCGCGCCGTAGCTTTCCAGTTCAACGTGCGGATATCGTCACCAGCTACATAAGGCCGCACCTGTTCAAATTCCATGCTGTGCCCCAGCCGACGGATTTTTTTAATTCCAAATTCAGTGAGGCGATTAGAAATGGCCAGCAGTTCATACTGACGCATCTGCAAATACGACGGGTAAACGGCCACCATCTTGTTTTGCGAAAACTGAAAGCGGCGTTTTAACAATTGCAGCGCCGTCATGGCAAACACGTTTACCGCGCCAAAATTATATTCACCCCGTTTAGTGGGCCGAAGGTCATACCGGATCGTTTTCGTTTCGTTGGGTTTCAGCGTGGCCCGAAACAGAATGTCGCGGCGTTGAAACTGAAACGGTATTTCATCGATGATCTCCAGATGCGTTTTAAAGGCAAAGCGGTTTTCCAGGTAAATATCAATGGGATTTTCATCACCATTGGATAATCGGTCGGGAACTTCGCGGCGTGCGAACATCTTAGCCCTGCCCCGAAACAGCAGCACACCGTCCAGAACCAGCAGAAAGAGGCTGACAAAGAACGCCAACCGCACAAACGGAAAGAGCGCCGGTATAACGTAAGCCGCCACAAAGGCCAGGATCAACGCAATGAGCAGCAGCCAGACGCGGCGAGAAAAATAAAGCGCTTTCATCGGGGTACTTCGATCTTTTGCACCACTTGCGCAATCACTTCGTCGGCGGTAGCACCTTCCATTTCCCGTTCGGGCGTCAGGATAATCCGGTGGCGAAGCACCGAAGCCGCCAGCTCCTGTACGTCTTCGGGCGTTATGAAGTCGCGGCCCCGGAGCGTAGCGAGGGCCTTCGCGCTGTTGAGCAAGGCAACCGAAGCGCGTGGGGAAGCCCCCAGATACAGCGATTTGCTCGCGCGAGTGCTATGCACGATCTGGGCAATGTAATCAAACAGTTTGTCTTCAACGTGTACCCGGTGAACCTGTGCGCGCAATTCAGTCAATTGGTCGGCGGACAAAACCGCTTGAACCGCATCGAGCGCATCGGCGAGGTTGCGGCGTTCGTGGTGCCCTCGCAGGATGTTAACCTCGTCGGATAAATCGGGATAATTGATGATGATCTTGAACAGAAAACGGTCGAGTTGCGCTTCTGGCAGCCGGTAAGTTCCTTCCTGCTCAACGGGGTTCTGGGTGGCAAGTACCATAAACGGCTCGGTCATCGGGTAGGTCGTGCCGTCGGCAGTGATTTGCCGTTCTTCCATGACCTCAAACAGGGCCGCCTGGGTTTTGGCCGGCGCCCGGTTGATTTCGTCAATCAGGACAATATTGGCAAAAATCGGTCCTTGCCGAAATTCGAAATCGGACACTTTAGGATTGTAGACGGACGTACCCAGCACGTCAGAGGGCATCATGTCGGGCGTAAACTGAATCCGGCTAAACTGCACCGAGATGGTTTTAGCTAAAAGTTTTGCGGTAAGGGTTTTAGCTACGCCGGGGACGCCTTCAATCAGCACGTGCCCATCGGCAAGCAGCGCGGTGAGCAGCCAGTCAATCGCCTGGGGTTGCCCGACAATGACTTTACTAATTTCGGCTCGAATGGCGTCTACAGAAGCCTGAAGGCCGGATAAATCTAGTCGGGATTCGTATGGAGACATAATCGTTAGTTCTTGGTAAGGTTATAAAACGCTTCAATTTTCTCGTTTAAGACCAATAAATCGTGCTCGCTCACGGTTGTCTGTTGCTGCGCAAAGGCAATGACCCGGAATAAATCGCGAATATCAGCAGGCGAAACGCCACTTTTTTGGGAAAGCGTTTCTTTAAATTCTTCGTCAGGATAGGACGGATTTAGCAGATAATGCTCACGAAGGAAAGCAAAAAAGTACTGCACTTTCTTTTGCGCCAGATTGGTATGGTCACCCCGCTGAAAATACAGTCCACCCACCGTTTGCACAAATTCAAGGGACGTGTTCTTCGGCTTTTCGACAATGGGGATAATGCGTTGCGTTCGCTTTCCGGCAAAGATGGCGTATAGAAGTAGACTGGCCAGGGTCAAATAGTAAGCCCAGCGCAACGGTTCCTGACTCAGTACGTAGCGCAACGGTGTCTGCTCATTTTCATCAAACCGACCGCGTTTCTGGTATTCATCCCAATAAGTAGGCCATTTAGGTAAGTACGCGAGTGACTTCGAAGCAAAATCTTCGCTGTTTGGGTCGAGGAGGTAATAATTGGTGAAAGCAAGGGGTAAATTATGAATGTAAAACACGCCTTTTCCGTACGGAATTTTCAGGAAAACAGGCTCGTTACGGGCATTTCGGGCCAGGACAGTCACGCGGTTGGAAGTAGGCTCCAGGAAATTCCGCCCATCATCGTACCGAAAATGGTAGGGACTTTTACGACGAAGACTGGGATTAACGAAATTAACCCCCAGGGTCGTATCGCGCAGCGATGGTGCTCTCAGGTCGGCCTTGAACCCCAGCGTTTTGGCCAGTGAATCCGGGAAATAGTAAGCTGACAAAAACGTGTTGTTCCCCTTCGCGACATACTGAAGCAGCTTTGTTTGATCGAACGTACTTAGTTTAATGCGTTCACAGACAAAGAAATAATTGCTACGAGCGGGCAGCTTCGTTTCAGTCAGTTGGTTGAAGACCGGCAGTCGGGAAACTTCCACCGGTTGGTCATTCAGGAATTCGGGTAACAATTCGTAAAGTACCCGGGTCCCGAACGGAATCTTATCCTTGTTGACGTACGTTGCCCGCCAGTCGATGGGCTTCGGACGGTAATACTCAAACAGGCCGTAGGCGACGACTGTTAGCAGGAGAATAAGCAGGTATCGGTTGATTTTCAACGTGCTGAGCCAAAAAATTGTCTAAATGTTTCCCGAATGCTTCCAAACCGTTCTTCGGTTACTGGAAAGTCACCGTACCAGGCATATTCAAATTGGCGGGTTAATTCCGCGAACCTGGACTGGTAAGGTGTTTGTGCTAGTTCCAGGACATAGCTGTGGTTTGTTTTGTCTGGTTTCCAAGTAATTAGTTCACGGTCAGAGAGATCCTTAAGGGTTTGCAAATACAATAATCGTATGGCTAAGCGATACGCTTTCTGCCCAATGGCTTCTTCAATGCGTTCCGAGAAGTTAATCTCGTGAATATTGTCGGTAATGGTTTGGTAACCCAGTGCTGATTTTTTGGCTGCTTTTCCAAAAACGATCCCGGTAACATCTGCTTTGACTAACAGCCAGATGACAAAGCCCGCAAAGACGGCTAAGAAGACGTACTGCCAGACATTTTCGTACGCGCTGCTCCGCAAAAACGACTGAATCTTACCAACTACCCAAGCCCAAAACTTCGCCAGTGGATTTTGCGGTGGGGGTGCCTCGCGGTCATATTGGTAGTCGCGGCTGGTTCGGTAGTCTTCCAATTTATCCTGGTTCAGGCGGCGCAGTTCTATCCGGCTGCGATCATTCTGGGCTGGTTGCTGGGCGAAGCCGCCCCAACTTAGCCAGAAAAGCAGCGCGAAAAAGCACCAGCTAACCCGTCGATTAATAATCACCTTCATCGTCAAATCGTGGTTTTGTCGGTGTGGAGCCGATGCTCTCAATATCCGAAAGCAAGCCTCGGCCTTCCTGGCGCTCTACCAGATTGAAATACTGAAAAGCCAGCGCCAGTGCTCCCAGCGCCGACATCACCGAGCTACCAATGGTACTAATGATTGTTGCCAGAATGGTAAATGGCTCCGGGATATCGGAGAGGACCCGAAATGATTTAAGCAGGGTAAACGCAATGAGCGGGGCGTTGAAAATGAAGCTAATAACATAAACGATAATCCCCATAATCAAAAGCAGTCCGAACGTAGACCACCACTTGTCGCGAATCAGGTTGAAGCAGCGACTGATGGTTGGCCCAAGGCCGGGCCGTTCAAACACCACAATAATGATGGCTAACGAAAAAACAACGCCTAAATAAATCGCCGGAAAAAAAAACACAAAGAAAGCAAGGATGGTAAGCAACAACGTGACAATACCAACGCCAATAGACTGCCCAAGTGAGGCCTGAATTTCTTCCCATACCTCTGAAACCGTTACGGGGCCGCCATTTGTGCGGTCATAAATTTTTAGATGGGCATAAACAACCAAACTAACAAGAAGGCCCGTTAATAGCGTCAGGAAATAGGTCAAAAAGACGAGCATCAGAGAAGAGGTTGTGCCAAAAAAGGGGGTAACACGCGTGCCCGCCTGGATGCCTGTTGTAACGGTGGCTTGCAGATAACCGCTAATAATTCCGCTAGCGAGCGCCAGCGGACCGGCAATGTACAGCAAGGCCATGCCGAGGCTTCTCATTTCCTGAATGGCATACTGAAATGTTACATTGATTTTTTCGCTAAAATCGCGTTGCTGGTACAAATTAATCATGAGGCTGGTTACGGTTTAGTTGAATTGGATAAAGGATAAAATACCATACCAGAAAGGCTGCCGATAGGAGAATAATGGCCGAACTTGCTACCGGGTGCAGCGGCAAGCGGGTGACAAAGCTCTCTAGGAACCCCGCAGTGATAAAAATCGGAATAAGGCCAATAATGATTTTGACGCCTTGCTTCGCGCCCCGCTTGAACGACTCCAGCCGGGAATAGGTGCCCGGAAAAAGCAGGCTGTTTCCCAGTGTCAGTCCGGCGGCCCCGGCAATGACAATGGCCGAGATTTCGAGCGTTCCGTGAATCCAGATCGTTAAAACAGACTTCACCAACAAATCGCGGTCGTAGAAGAAATACTGGAACGAACCCAGCATCACTCCGTTCTGAAAGAGCACACTAATGGTTCCGACGGAGGCCATCAGGCCAAGTACGAACGCGACAAACGAAACCCGAATATTATTGATGGTAATAGACAGAAACATATCGGCCTGCCCCCGGCTTTTATAAACGGCCAGCGGATCGCCTTTGCGGATGTTTTCCAGCGTCATGTTCACATACCCATCGCCCATAATCAACCGGACAAACGTTTCGTCGTTGGCTGCCGAAACCCAGCCTAGCAGCGCGCCAACCATAAAAATAACGAACGACACGAGCAGCAGGCGGTGTGTTTTTCGGAAGAGCAGAGGCAACTCGTACTTCCAGAAGGTCACGAAGCGGCCTCGGTCTTCCCGTTTGTTGCGCATCAAATCGCGGTGCATGCGGGCAGCGAGGCCATTGAGGTAGCGCGTGACGGGGGCGTTGGGGTAAAAAGTCCGCGCGTACGACAAATCATCGGTCAGCTCAATAAACCGTTCCGTTAAAATATCCGGATCGGTTGCGTGCACCGATTCGATCTGCTTCCATTTATCGGTATTGCGCTTAACAAAAATAGCTTCACGCATGAAAATAGGTTAAGAGTTAAAGTCGAAAGAGTCTCTCCAAAATACGGAACCTCCGGGAAATCATAGGCAGGAATTCATAAATCTTTTCTATTTTCGACTTTTGGCCCATACGGGTAGCCTGTTTTTGACTTTTAGCGTGACGTGAGCGTATCGATCCAAACATCCCAGAACGTACTGCTGGAATACGAACCCGCCAGCATTGGCGACCGAATTCTGGCAACCCTGATTGACTATGTGATTTTTCTGGTCTGGTTCATGCTTGTCGGCTGGCTAAGTAGATACGTGATTCGAATCAATGTCATGAGTTCATTTTTTTCTCTGGCTCTGTTTTACCTTCCCATCATGTTTTATGACCTGCTGTCGGAGGTGTTCATGAACGGGCAGAGCCTGGGGAAGCGAACGGTGAATATCCGGGTGGTCCGGCTCGATGGCTCACAACCCAATCTAGGCGGTTATGTCATTCGGTGGCTGCTGCGGTTGCTTGAGTCACCGCTGGTTTTTGGAGGAATCGTGGCAATCATCGCGATTGCGGTTAGTGGGCGTGGCCAGCGGGTGGGGGATGTGGCCGCCGGGACTACCGTCGTAAAACTAAATGCTACCGTAGCGCTCCATGAGGTGGTTTACGGCAATTTGCCTGATAATTATCAGGTGCGTTTTCCAGAAGTAAAAAACCTGTCTGATCGGGATATACAAATTATCCGGGGGGTTGTGCAGCGGGGAAATGCCGAGGTTGCCGAACGAACCGCCCGGAAGGTGCAACAGGTATTAAGCCTTGAAACAGACCTGGAAGATCGTGTTTTTCTCCAGACATTACTGAACGATTATCAACATATCGCTATGAACTAGCACCTGTGTTTTTGCCCTTACCGGCCAATTCACAGAATACCATCGCTTTGGCGACCCATACTTATGCAAGATCAAATTAAAAGCTTGGCCCGTCAATACGCGGCTGATATCGTTGCCAACCGGCGGCACCTGCACGCCAATCCAGAGTTGTCTTTTCATGAATACAACACGGCTAAGTTTGTCGCCGAGCAACTGAAAGCGATTGGCCTCACGCCGCAGGAAGGCGTGGCCGGAACAGGTCTGGTGGCCATTATTGAAGGAACAAATCCGACCAGCCGGGTGGTGGGGTTGCGGGCCGACATGGATGCCTTGCCCATTCTGGAAGCGAACGATGTGCCTTATAAATCGACTGTTCCGGGCGTGATGCACGCCTGCGGACACGATGTACACACATCCTCACTGCTCGGGACGGCCCGCATTCTGCAAAACCTACGTGACCAGTTTGAAGGCACCGTTAAGCTTGTTTTTCAACCGGCGGAGGAGAAAGCGCCCGGCGGAGCGTCGCTCATGATCAAAGACGGTGTACTGGAAAATCCGGCCCCGGCCAGCATGATTGGGCAGCACGTGGCACCGAATATTCCGGTGGGGAAAATTGGCTTCCGCGAAGGCATGTACATGGCCAGCACGGACGAACTGTACCTGACCGTGAAAGGCAAAGGCGGCCACGGAGCCATGCCAGACCAGTTGATCGACCCTGTATTGATCGCTTCGCACATCATTGTAGCGTTGCAGCAGATTATCAGCCGGAACCGCAAACCGGCGAACCCGTCGGTCTTGTCTTTCGGGCGGTTTATTGCCGATGGCGTGACGAATGTGATTCCGAACGAAGTGCATATTGAAGGAACGTTTCGCTGCATGGACGAAGAGTGGCGCGAAGATGGCCTGAAGCGCATGAAAAAACTGGCCGAGGGCATGGCCGAAGCAATGGGAGGAAGCTGCGAACTGAACGTTGTGCGCGGGTATCCATTCCTTAAAAACCACCCTGAGCTGACGCGGCGGCTGCGCTCATCCGCCACGGCTTACATGGGCTCAGAAAACGTCATTAACCTGGATCTCTGGATGGCCGGTGAAGACTTTGCGTTTTATTCGCAGGTGGTTGATTCTTGTTTCTACCGGCTGGGAACGCGCAACGAAGAACGAGGCATTATCTCGGGCGTGCATACGCCTACGTTTGACATCGACGAGTCGGCGCTGGAAATTGGAGCGGGTCTAATGAGTTGGTTAGCCATTAACGAGTTAAGCTCCCAAAAATAAAGCCTATGGTTTGCATTGCGTGGCGTCCTTTTTACCTGACGATTGTAGTTAGTTTGGCTATTTTTAGTCTTTCTTCCTGCTCGACCAGTACCATCTATATTGTTCGGCATGCGGAGAAGGTGAGCGAAGCCGACACAACCAGCCTTTCGCCAGTGGGTTTCCAGCGGGCCGAAGACCTGGCCGGGGCGCTCATCAACGCCCAGATTGATTCCATTCTAACCACGCCATACCGCCGAACCCGGCAAACGGCCGAACCACTAGCCCGTCAGTTAAACCTGCCCATCGTTTCGTATTCAGCTCGTTCGACGGAGGAAATTGTACAAAGGCTGGAGCGCATGAAGGGAAAAAACGTTCTGGTGGTAGGTCACAGCAATACCATTTTGGAAATTGCCAGAGGATTAGGCGTCAAGCCGAGAATGACGAAAATAGAATCAGACGATTTTGATAACCTACTGAGAATTACGCTCGAAAGAGGACTTTTTGGTAAATCCGTCCGCCTCCGAGAAAGTACGTATGGGGAGCCAACACCTCCGTGAGGCTGATTTTTAGGACTAACAAGCAGATTGAAAAAGGTTTTTGTGCAATTTTTCCCGGATAAATGCAGTTATACCAATAGTTACTATTATCTGATTATTGGTTATGTGTATAAGGATCGTTCGCGTATTGATTCTTCTTTTTAGTGTCATTAGTCTCAATGTAGTTGTTAGTAAAGCCCAGCAGCCAACTGGTTCAACCTTCCCCAATCGCTATACGGGCCGTCAAATTGTGGTCACCGTGGGCAACGGGGAAGCCCGCCCGGAATACCGAATGCTTGAAAATGGCTTACTATTTTACCGAAATACCACTGATAGTTCTTACCAGCAACTTGGCCAGCAGCCGAAGGAAAAAACCCAGGCGCTCTTTAAAAAACTAGAGCAGGAGCTGAAAGTGAAGACTGTTAAGGCAACAAAATCGGAAACGCCGGATGCGTCAGTAGCTTGGAAAAAGTCAAAAACGCAGTTTAACGTCAGTTGGGAAGGCAAAGATGCGCCCGATGGATACCGGGATTTTTACGAAGATTTCTTGAAGCTGTTTCCTAAAAAAACACGATAAAAAAAGCCCCGACCGAATCGGGGCTTTTTGTTTGTTACTCTTCCAAAGAAAAGTGTATGGGCAGATTAAAACGGACATTAACCGGTTTACCATCCTGCATAGCTGGTTTCCACTTCGGCATGGCTGCAACGATGCGTTTGGCCTCCTCATCTGTACCAAATCCCATCCCTTTCAATATTTTTACATCCTTAATGCTACCATCAGTCGTTACGATGAAGTTGACAAAAACCCGGCCTGATACATTGGCGCGAACCGCCGCCTCTGGATAGCGCATGTTTTTACCCAGCCATTCGAACAAAGCTGGCGTACCACCCGGAAATTCGGGTTGGTGCTGAACTACCGCAAAAATCTTTCCATCGACCAACGGGCTGGTTTCTTCATCTACCCGCGGCTTTGTAGGCAGGTTAGTAGCAGCAGAACTGATTCCCATTTTGACGATAAGATTACCGCGTTTGGGAGCGGCAGCCGGATTGGCAACGGCGATTTCTGTGGTAGGGTAACCATCAAACGTAACAACCAGCGTGGCATTACCCGGCACGTTAGAAAAAATAAAATTACCGTTTGCATCGGTTGAAGTGCCTCTGGATTGATTCTTTAACTCAATGTTGGCACCAGCTAACGGCTTGCCATCCGGCGAAAGAATCTGGCCCGAAATGGTTTTGGCGGCGGAGCTAGCAGTAGCCGACTCCTGTTGAACGACGTCCTTCTTGGACTGGTCTTCGCAGGCAGCAACGAACACGACAACGGCAGTAGTCAAGGCGGCAACGGCACCGTATTTCACCAGTGCCCACCGATTGGTTTTGGATTGTTGTAACATAAGAATGCGTTGTTTAAGGGTAGAAGAATTTAGAAAAGGGTTAATTAAAAAATCGGTTTCCGGCTTGAACGCGAAAGCGGACTGACAAGCGTTCAGCCAATGCTTGACTACTTGCTGCGGAGGTTTCATAAGAAGGTTATTTTCGGGTATAGATTCGGACTTCGGACGGGTCTGCCTGGTGGTTAACGTCGATCCGCTCGATGGTATTCGGGGATATTTCGCTCGCTTCCTCGCGTGTAATAACCTGATCGTTCACGTAGTAGGTGGCAGGTAGCTTTCGGTCTGTATAGATTTTGAGCTGATTCTTAAAGGCAGTAGCCTTTTGCTGAGTCGACGCATTTTTGGTGGTTACCTGAATGACGCCGTTTTTACCCCGTTCGCCATAAAGGGCGGTTGCTGATGCATCTTTGAGCACATCAATCGATAGAATGTTGTTAGGGTTTATTTGTCCAGGAGCAGGACGATCTACCTGGGGGATTCCGTCGATGATAAATAGCGGCGCTGGGTCATCCCACTGATTAGGCGCAAAGACACCTTTCGATAAGTCTTCTGCCGGAAGTTTTTTGTTGCCTTCCAGCATAAACCGAACGGGTATTGTATACTTGACCGAGACAGGTTCTCCGTTCTGCTTTCCTGGCGTCCAGTTGGGCATCTGGCTAACCACCCGAACGGCTTCTTCGTCGCAGCCGTAGCCAATCCCTTTCTGCACCTTTATGTCGCTTACGGCGCCGTTTTGATTAATAATAAAATCAACAAAAACAGTCCCCTGGATATTGCTGCGAGCGGCGGCGGCTGAGTAGCGTATGTGCCGGGCCAGGTACTGCTGCAAGGCTTCGATTCCCCCCGGAAATTCCGGCTTTTGCTCGACCACCGTAAATACTTTGTCCGATTTCTCTGCGGTAGATTTTTCTTCAGGAACTGTTGGTTTGACTTCAGGAACAAAGCCCACCACGACTATTTCACTCAGTACTTCCGGGCGCTGGGCTAGCGTAAAGTCAACGCTGGTTTTGCCCGCAACGGCTTTTACCTGAGAATCATAGCCGACAAAACTGACCACCAATTCAGCATTGGCCGCTATGTTTTTCAATTGGTAAGTTCCCTGCTTATTCGTTGATGCCCCCGTTGTTGTCCCTTTGACAATGATCGTTGCCCCGGCCAGCGGCTTTTTATCCTGATTGAACACGGTGCCGGTAACCGTAACTTTTTCATCTGCTACCGATGTAACCAGATTGGTAAGCTCTTCCCGGGCCGTGGTCATCGCCAGCAATCCGGTTGCTAGTGGAATCACCAGTAAATATTTTCCGACTGCCCAGCGGCTGGTCGTGCGGCTGTGCAACATCAGAATGCGTTCTTTCAGCAGGGAAGGGTTAAAAAAGCTGTTGGCAAGGCTGTCTGGCTGCGCATTGAAGGCGTATTCCACCAGAAAGGTGGCGTATTGATTTTTGTCGTTAGCACTCTCGTCGGCCAGAAATTCGTGAACCTGCCGAATGGCCTGTTTGTAGAATATAAAAACCGGATTAAGCCAGAAAACAACCTGAACCAGCTCAAAAAACAGAATGTCGGCGCTGTGCCATTGCCGGATATGCACCATTTCATGCTGACAAACAATGTTCTGGTGTTCTTGAGCATCCACTGGGTTAAGCACCAGATAGCGGAAAAACGAAAAAGACGGCACCTCCTTTTTTTCAGGCAGCACCAGCACGTGGTCTTCCCGAGGAACTCGTCGGGAGCGAGCAATTAACCGACTAACGCCCGTCAACCGGGATAATAGCCGAACGAAAATTAGTGCGGCTATTAAGCCATATACCCCATAGCTAATAATTTTCCAATCGGGGCCGGTTGGTTCGGTTGGTTGAGCTAATACGGTCACGGGCAGCGTTATAACCCCAATGGGCATGGGCAGTTGTTCAACTGTCTGGGTCGATAATTCGACCAGCGGCAGAAGCAACGCAACCAAAACGGAACCGATCAGATAAGCTCGATTCAGTTTAAAAAAGGTATGTCGCCGCAGCCATAACCAGTAGCAGGCGTAGAATAACACCAGATACAGGTTGGCTTTGAGAAAATAGTCTACTGCATTCATACGTTTTTTTTACGGTTTAGGAGTTCGATGATTTCATTGGCTTCCTTCAACGATAGATTCCGATCTTTGACAAAAAACGAAACCAGCTTTTTCAGCGAATTATCAAAGTAGTTGGACATCAACTGCTCGGTCTGGAATTGCTTGTACTGCTCTTCCGTGATCAGCGGGTAATACTCATGCGTTTTGCCGTAAGCCCGGTAGCCTACCAATCCTTTCTTTTCCAGAATCCGAATGATGGTAGAAACTGTATTGTAAGCTGGTTTTGGCTCATCGGAAAGCTCCGCCAAAACGTCTTTCACAAACGCTTTTTCCAGCTTCCACAATACCCGCATGATTTCTTCTTCGGCTTTGGTGAGTTCACGTACCTGCATTGTAATAAGACTTGTTGTAGTTGGAATAAATTGATACAGCTAATGTAAGACTAATGTGTTAGTTTTACAACTAATTAATTAGTTAAAAAGTTTAAAAGAAAATCCGCCATAAAAGATAGCGGATTAAGACCAAGTGAATTTAATAGCTTTTCAGGCGAGGATAGGGGGTAACGATAGAGTCTAAGCGCTTGGCTCCGTCCACCACTTTTTGCGCTCTTCCTGCCCGTCAGCATCCTCCAGATCGTGCAAAAGGAGCGAGGTCGTGTCACCTGACTCATAGCTTATTTGCAGCCCAACAAAGTTCAGATAATCATTTAGAAGCATTTCCAACGGCTGATTACTAAAAATGCAGGCATCGAAATACCAATCCAGTTTTTCACCCGCTACTTCTTCGCAAACAGCGCGGTAATCGTCGAGGCTATACCCTATAAACGGTTTGCCAAATCGCTCCCACATGATGCGCATCACATTATCGAGTGTGGTCTGGTGGTTTGTTTTTCGGCGGAGGTGCAAATCCAGAATCATGGCCGCAATAGCACCTTTGTGATAAACGGAAACTTTCCGGTCGGGAACTCCTTTTTCGTAGCCATCCAGCCACAAATCCCAGGAGGACTCGACAAGCGATTGTGCCGCCCGACCGCTCTGTTCAAAGTGTCGTTTAAATAAAACGTGCAGTTCTTTGCGGTAAGCTTCATCGCTGAACACACCCGAACGGCGCAGGATCAGATCACCATAATAGGTAGTGACGCCCTCGGCCACAAAACAGGTCGGAAAGTAGTTTTCCCGCGTGAAATCATACGGCAGCAGCTCTGTCGGGCGAATCCGGATAATGTTCCAGGTGTGAAATAATTCGTGGGAGCTAACGCCCAGCAAATCGACGTAAAGACCATCTTCGGGCGGCCCAAGAACAAGCATGGTCGAATTACGATGCTCAACTCCGTGGTAATAGGGAGTGTCCAGAACCAGGGTCAGAAAATGGTACTCAGTCTCCGGGAACGCGCCAAATAACTGAAGTTGTGCTTCTGTAAACCGCGTAAAATCGTATTTAATCCGCTCCCAATCAGGTTGGTAGTTGCCATGAATCCAAACGTGAAAGGGAATGCCATCGATGACATACTGATTATGTTGTAAATCTGGCGAAGCAATGAGCGGGCAGTCAACCAGTTCGTAAAAGTCGTTTGCTACCAGCGTCGTTGGGCCAGTTTTTTTCAGGCCACAGGCTATTTGCCAATCATCGGGAATACCGAGTTCAACCGTACAGCGTTCGTGCAGGCGGCCTTCAGCATAGAGGCAGACATTGACGGGGTTAATGTAGAGCAGGCGATGGTCGGCGTAGGACGTTCCGGCATTGATTACGTTGCTGTAATACGTAAAACGAACCACCAGTTCTGAAATTCCTTCCGTTTGTATGTGCCAGCGATCTTTGGTTATTTTGCGGAAAATCAGTGGGTTACCGTTTATGTCCGTGATCTCAAATTGCTGAATATTTTTGGCAAAATGCTGAAGCTCATACCGGCCGGGACGCCAGCTTGGTAGTTGAAGCTCAACACTCTCAGTGTCAATATCAGCAAGGTGGCATTCCACGTTGAGCGAGCGGGAGGCGGGATTTTCAGAAAAAAGTTTGTAATGCATAAGACGTTCCAGAAACGTTGGTACAACGGATAAAAGCTATTGAATAACGGATTTATCAATAAGGATCAGCCGTCCGAAGCTAATAAGTAGACCAGTAAAGTTAATCGCTTGTTTATGAAAACTATAAAAAGGTGAAAGCTACTTGCTACATAGCTAAAGATTCCCTACCTTTGCGGACTCTTTTAGGAACAACGATATCAAACGCATAGATTGTCATGAAAAGAACATACCAACCGTCGAACCGTAAGCGGAGAAACAAGCACGGCTTCCGCGAACGTATGGCTTCCGCTAGTGGTCGCAAATTATTAGCCGCTCGTCGCAAAAAAGGTCGTCATAAGCTGACTGTCTCCGACGAGAAAAAAGGCGAACGCTTTAAATTCTAATTATTGAGGTTACAGGCATAAATGGCTGGTGGAATCATCAGCTAGCTAGTTGTCCGTTAACTTTAATTCTCCATGACTTATGCGGCAAACGTTCCATAAATCAGAGCGGCTTTGCAGCAAAAAAGTCATTGACCAGTTATTTGAAAAAGGTAGCTCGACCGTTCGGACGTTCTACCTTTTTCCGTTTCGGGTATTGTATTTGCCCGTGCCCGAAAATTCCGCAGAGGATGCTTCTCCTTTGCCTGCTATTTTAATTACGGTTTCCAAACGCAACTTCAAACATGCCGTTGACCGTAACCTGCTTCGTCGCCGAATTCGCGAAGCATACCGCAAAAACAAACCGTTTTTATTCGGGACTCCCGAAAAATCCAAAAACGCGCCCGAATACATTGCCTTTTTGTATACCGCCCGGCAAAAAATTTCGTTTGAAGAGATAGAAAAAAGCATGAAATTAGTACTGGCTAAAATGTAGATCAGCCTTTGATTAGATGGTCTGACTGCCAGTTACCCATATTTTCCTTACACACAGCTTTAACAGACGGCTAAAAATTACCGTCCTACCTCATGAAAAAACGTTTCACTATTGCGGCGGCTACGGCGTTGTTGGCTGGTGGGCTGGGTTTTATGTCCTTCAAGCAGGACGACCGCTTCTTCGAGATTGCCAAAAACCTGGATATTTTCGCCACGCTGTTCAAAGAGCTGAACCTGTACTACGTCGATGAGGTCAATCCAAATCGCATGGTCAAGAGCAGCATCGATGCCATGCTAAAGGCGCTGGACCCCTATACCAATTTTTACGCCGAAGACGAGATTGAAGATTACATGACCATGACGACGGGCCGTTACAACGGTATCGGTGCACTCATCGGCCAACGGCAGGGAAAAAGCATCGTTATGATGATTTATGACGGAACACCTGCTGAAAAGTCTGGTCTGCGAATTGGCGACGAGATTGTTAAAGTAGATGGAGTAGACATCAAAACCCGCCGCGATTCCGATGCCGACAAATTGCTCCGTGGTCAGACCAATACGGCAGTCAAACTGACCGTGAAGCGGTTGGGTGCCAAAGATCCGTTGGACCTGGCGATTCCCCGCGACGTGGTGAAAATGACCAACGTGCCTTATTATGGTATGTTGTCGGCAGACGTTGGTTACATCGATCTGAAGGATTTTACCGCGACGGCTTCGCGTGAAGTGCGGAATGCTTTTGTAGAGCTGAAGGGCAAAGGAATGAAAAAGCTGGTGCTCGACGTTCGTGAAAATCCGGGCGGACTCTTGAACATGTCCATCGATATTGCCAACATTTGGGTCCCGAAAGATTCTGAAATTGTTACGACTAAAGGTAAAGTCACCGAGTGGAATAAGACATACACGGCACTCAATCCCTCGCTGGATTTGGATATTCCCATCGTTGTCCTGACCAATAGCCGGAGTGCATCGGCGGCTGAAATTGTTTCGGGTGTTATTCAGGATTACGACCGCGGCGTACTGATCGGCCAGCGTACCTACGGCAAAGGATTGGTACAGACAACGCGGGAATTGTCTTTTAACACCAAGCTGAAAATCACCACGGCGAAATATTACATTCCTAGCGGGCGCTGTATTCAGGCCATTGACTACAGCCATCGAAATACGGACGGGAGCGTTGGGAAGATTCCAGATTCGTTGAAAACGGCCTTCAAAACGAAAAATGGCCGTGTCGTTTACGACGGCGGGGGAGTAACGCCCGATATTCCAACGGAGGCAGTGGTTCCGACGCCTATTGCGTTGAGTCTGACTAACAAAGGATTGATTTTCGATTATGCCGTTAAATACCACAACGAGCATCCGACTATAAAACCTGCCCGCGAGTTTCGCCTGACCGATGCCGAGTACAAAGATTTTGAGAACTGGCTCAAAGATAAGGAGTACGACTACACTACGCAGGTCGAAAAAGACTTGGGTACGCTGGAAGCATCGGCCAAAAAAGAGAAAAACTTCGACCAGATTCAGGATCAGTTGAAAGCGTTGAAAGCAAAGGTGTCCCACAGCAAAGACACCGACCTGATGACGTTTAAAAGCGAAATCAAGGGGTTGCTGGAGCAGGAAATAGCGGGTCATTATTACCTGCAAAAGGGTCTGAAAGAAGCTTCCTTCGCGACCGATCCGGAGATCAAGGCAGCGCTGGACCTGTTCAAAGACATGAACAAATACCAGGCAACCTTAAAAGGCGGCAAGTAATTACCGACTGTTTGTATTTTTGTCATGCCGATACTGGGTTTTCGCCCAACTATCGGCATGACTTGTTTTTATTATGGCACTTATTCTAAGTATTGATACGTCCACTACCGTCTGTTCGGTAGCCCTGCACCAAGACGGCAATTTGTTAGCGGCTTACGAATTACTCGCGGAGAAATCATCTTCGGGGATGTTAACCACCCTGATTCGTGATGCGGTGCAGCATACCGGGCATCAATTGCCGGACCTCGACGCGGTTGCCGTGGCCAAAGGCCCTGGTTCTTATACGGGCTTACGGATTGGCGTATCGACGGCCAAAGGCTTGTGTTTTGCGCTGGATAAGCCGATGATTGCCATCAACACCCTGGAAGCGATGGCGCGCCAGATGGGCGCTTTTTACTCCCCGGCGCACGGCCTATGCCCCATGATTGACGCCCGGCGCATGGAGGTTTATTCCGCGGTTTATATGACTGATGGTCAGGAGATAGAAGCAACCGCCGCAACCATTGTCGATGAGCATTCGTTTGCTGAGGTGCTGGCGCAGCGTCCTGTTGTATTTTTTGGCAATGGTGCCGCCAAATGCAAGCCAGTCTTGAGCCATCAGGAAAACGCTATTTTCCCGGAAAGGCTGATTCATCCTTCGGCCAGAACGATTGGTGAACTGGCGGCCCTGGCCTACGCTGACACGAAGTTTGAAAACGTAGCCTTATTCGAGCCGTTTTACCTGAAAGATTTTGTGGGAACCAAGCCCCGGAAAGCAATTGTTCAATGAGTATGGAAACCGAAATTATTAACCGCGTCGCCAAAAGTGGCCTGCAAACGCTGGATCTGGAAGATTACTACCATACAGGGGAGCGGATCGTTTATGACCTGAAGGATAATCTGTATATGGGGCTGATTCTGAAAGAAAAAGACTTTCGGGATTTCCTGAAGTCCCACGACTGGAGCCAGTATGCGGGCAAAAATGTGGCCATTACGTGCTCTGAAGATGCCATTGTACCGACTTGGGCGTATATGCTGCTAACCCTGAACTTGCAACCGCACGCCAATCTGGTGGTCTACGGCTCGCTGCAAGATCTGGAAGAAAAACTTTATTTTGACGCCATTGCCAAAATTGACATCGAATCGTTTCGGGACACGAAGCTGGTTGTAAAGGGATGCAGCAAAGTGCCGGTTCCAACGGCGGCCTACGTTGAAGTGACTCGTTTGTTGCAACCCGTGGTTCAGAGTTTGATGTTTGGCGAGCCGTGCAGTACTGTGCCGTTGTATAAGCGTCCGAAAGCTTAACGGTTGTAAATAAATTCTTCGTAACTGCCGTCGTCGTAAATCATGCGTTTGGGGTAGCCATCGGGGCGGTACTCGAAGCGCCACCGATGTTCGGAAACCCTTGGAATACCGCTCACTTCAAAAGTGCGGGTAACAACCTGGCGGGTTATGTTATTGGTATTGCGGTCGTAAACTATTTCATTCCGCCCCGTGGTGTGATACGGATTCGGTTTCTGATCGTGTTCATAAACGGTTGTACTGATTAAATCGAGCTGGCCGTTTGTGGTGGCGTAGTATTTCTCGGTTTGCACGTTTCCGGCTGCATCATACGCATAGGTGGTATAAGACCCCAAAACGTTAGTCGGTGCATAGATACTGATCTTGACAATCTGTTGGTTCGCGTTGTATTCGTACAGGGAATAACTGCGGTATTCAGTTGCTTTATCCTGGGCAAGATAAGATCGACGCCATTTTGCCTGATTGGCTGGATTATGGACAATCTCCAGATACGAACTTAATTTTAAAGGCTGATTGCTTGGAGTGGAACTTGAAAACAGATTGGTGCTGTAGAGTTCGGCTCGTAGAGTACTGTCATTTGGCCAATGGTACGTCACTTTGCTTTCCAGACCATTCGGGCCATTATTGAACTCCAGCAAACGTCCGGCGGCGTTGTAGACAAAAGTAGAAACAGAAGTACGATTGGTCGTGTAACGGCTTTCCAGGAGGCGAAATCCAGCCGGCGAAGCCGAGGGCGTATTCGTCCGCTTCGATTCAACCGAAAGCGGGTCGCCAGTCAACAAAGGTTCCGGCGTAGAGTCTTTGGGGCCACAACTTCCAAGAGCTACCAGTAGTACCGCAATCAGGGAGAGTTTTTTCATGACAGTCAGGGTTTTAGATCTGGACCCCTTTCCAGTTGGATGCGTTGGAATACCCTAAAAAATCAGACCAGTCGAAAGCTTTTTCGGTGCCACTGGCAGGGGCCGTGCTGCCGAATGCCTTCCCGGTGGATGGGTGTCGGATAGCCCACGTTTTTGGCCCAGCCATACTGCGGAAACGCTTCGCTTAATTTCTCCATTAGCTCATCCCGGTAACATTTGGCCAGAACGGAAGCCGCCGCAATGGACAAAAATTTGGAGTCGCCTTTGACGATGCACGTATGCGGAATCAGGGGGTAAGGCCGAAAGCGATTTCCGTCAACCAATAGGTGTTCGGGCTGCGGAGAGAGCAATTCAACGGCTCGGTGCATGGCCAGAAAACTGGCCTGGGAGATATTGATCTGATCAATCACCTCATTGGACACCTCCGTGACGGCCCAGCTTATGGCATCCCGCTCAATCTCAACGCGTAGTTTATCCCGCAAAGAACGACTCAATAATTTAGAGTCAGTGAGTTTGGTATGGGTATAATCGGAGGGCAAAATAACGGCAGCCGCTACCACCGGCCCCGCCAGACAGCCCCGGCCAACCTCATCAAGACCCGCCTCAATAACCTGATTATTATAACACGATCGTAGCATCAATCTTCCAGAATATTTCCAAATATGGTACTCTTCAACAACAGAATGAGCAACAGAAAAACGATTGCCCAGTAAAGATAAACGCGGTAGTAATCTTTAATATCCTTATAAGTCTTTGTCTTGACAGGGGCTTTTTCCAGCCGGTCAATTTCCCGAAACACGGTTTGCAGCCGCCGGGCGTCAGTTGCGCGGAAAAAGGTGCCGCCGCCAATCCCCGCAATGGTGGTCAGAATGCCTTCGTCAATGGTTACCGCCGAAGCAAGGGCACCCAGGCGAGGGATTTCGGGCCTGCCAACAGCGATGGTATAAATCCGAATGTTGAACGCCTTGGCTAATCGCGCCACAATGATCGGATCGAGGTTTCCGGCTGTATTATCGCCATCGCTCAGTAAAATAACGACCTTACTTTTTGAGGCCGATTCCCGCATCCGGTTGATACACACCGCCAACGCACTACCAATGGCGGTGCCGGATGTTTTGATCATGCTGTCGTCAAGGTCCGTTAGGTAGCTGTTCAAGAGGTCATGGTCGGTGGTTAAAGGGCACAGAGAAAAAGCTTCTCCGGCAAAAATAACCAGCCCCATCCGGTCGTCGGGGCGGCTGCGGACAAAAAGCTGTGCTACCCGTTTAGCCGCCGCCAGGCGGTTGGGTTTCAGGTCCGTTTCGTTCATCGAAGAGGAAATATCGAGCGCCAGAATCACGTCAATTCCCTCCGAAATATTTTCAGTTTGTTCCCGTACAATCTGGGGGCGGGCCAGCGCCATGAGAATAAGCGTCATTCCAATAACCAGACAAATACCCGGTAGGTGCCGAAGTGAAGTGATCAGGCTTGGTTTCAATTTTCCGCGACTAAAAGCCACGCCCAACCGTTGCTTGGACCGATTTTGCAGCAGCGAACGTAGCCCAAACAGCAGGAGCAAGGCCGGAATACCGTACAGATAATACGGCGATTCCCAGCTAAATTGCCGAAGCTGCGACAAGGTGAACCATTTCCAGGAGAGCCAATCAATCATTTGTCGGTAATTTTTTTTGTTGAGCTTCGGCGATTTTGGCCCGTTGCCGTTGGTAGGAATGGTCCGCAATTTCGCGCAGAACTCGCAGCGAAGCCTGGGTTTGGTCAGAGTACATACCGCCATACACAACGCCATCAATCTCTTTCAGAGCGTCGGCTAGCCGATCATCCAGCATGGAATCGGCCATTTCGCGGGTGGTCATGGTCGAAAAAGGTTTGTCTTCCAGCCATTCCAGGTATTCTTTCCAGATAATGATTGTTTTTCCAACGCTTTCAGAAGCCGTATCTGGATTCAGGTTTCGCGTCAGACGCAGGTAGGCCCGTTCAAACTCCTGGTGTTGCCGACGCATTCGATACAGCGCCAGTCGGGTGTTGATCGCCTTACCAAATAAGAGATAAACAACACCCGCCACCGCCACGATGCCCGCCAGAATAGTCAGCAAAAACGGGTAGTTCATTTGCTGGCGCAAAGCAATTACCTGCGTTTCCGTGGAAAGTTGCAGGGTGTCGAGCCGGGTTGTCTGAATGCGTTCTCTGAGGTAGATCGTGTCTGTATTGGAAAAAAAAGCCGTGCAATCCTGCGGGCTGTTTACCGTAAAAACAGGCACCCGAAGCTGTTGCGCTTGACCTGTTTCAAACGAAACCAATGTATAGACAACGCTGTCTAGGCTACCGGTAGCATCCGTGGAGGTCGTAAAAATATCAACGTCCCGAACCAGAAACGGCCTGAAATGGCGGGCTGTATCCGGAAAAAGGAGTTCCAGACTGGCCGGATGGCGTACCCGCAATGAATACTGAAAAGGCTGCCCAATCTCCATCGTATCCGTCAGGAAAACCCCGCGAGGTGCCTGGGCAACCGTTGGATTTACCCCGAAAAAGAAACCAAGCAGAAAAAAGACAATCCATTTCATTTTTGTTGCCGGACACGGAAGAGTTCAATGAGTCGGGGTACGTAATCTTCCTGCGCGTCGAGGGCAACGTAGTTGGCGTTGTATTGGCGACAAAGCCGCTCAAGCTGTTGCTGACTTTCCCGGAAAGTTTGCCGCTGTTGTTCCCGAAACGCCGAAGAGGATGTATTTATCCAGACTGTCTGGCGGCTTTCGGTATCATAAACGGGAATAATGCCCAGTCGAGGAAGGGCGGTTTCGCGACGGTCGTACATATGCACAACCACCAGATCATGTTTGCGCGCCAGTGCTTTCAGGTTGTGTTCGTAATTGGTATCAATAAAGTCAGAAATCAGAATAACGACACTTTTGCGTTTCAGCACGTTCAGGGCAAATAGCAGGGCACCCGCCAGGTCTGTTTTAACCGACTCCGGTTGCAGCTTATACAAATTCATAATGAGCTGATAACCGTGCTTCATGCTGCTGGACGGCTTGATGTATTTTTCCTTCTGGTTGGAAAAGCAATACAGCCCAACATGGCTGGCCTCCCGGATGGCCGACATGGTCAGGACGCCGCAGACTTCTTTGGTAGTGTCCAATTTGGAACGCTCAGAAGTGCCAATTTCCTGCGAAGCGCTGACATCGACAACGAAAAATACGGTCTGGTCTTTTTCTTCCCGAAAAATCTTTACAAACGTACCGTGTCCTTTCGAAGATACGTTCCAGTCGATGGCGCGCACGTCATCGCCATACTGATACGTCCGCAAGTCGCTAAATTCCAGCCCCGACCCTTTAAAGATCGAGTGGAAATTGCCGCGCATCTGGGAATTTACGGCTTTTCGGATGCGGATTTCGTATTTATAAAGCTTCTTCAGGAATTCGTCCATGCCTGATTTGGTTAACTAGATAGGAACGCAGTTCCGTTAAAGGTAAACGAAAGAAACCGGCAGAAATAGATTTTTGTCGGCCTTAATTGCGGTAAGTAGTGTTCCTATAAATTTCCGACCTTTGTGTAAAAGGCATTTTGACAAAATTAATGAAAACAAAAGAAGAAGCACATCACTACCGAAAACAGAGGCTGAGTGTGATTTGGGTCATTGGCATATTGCTGTTTGCCTGGTCGTGTCAGACCACCTCCGAGACAACGCCCAGTGATGTGTTGCCGGAAGACAAAATGGCGGAGGTGCTTACCGAAATACACCTGGCGGAAGCGAAAGCCAGTAAGTTAGGCGTAATCTCGGCCGATTCGACTACCCTGATTTACAAGCGCCTGGAAAGCCAGATTTACAAAAAGCACAAAATTGATACGGCGGCTTATTTCAGAAGCTACAGATATTACTCTTCGAATCCGGCTAAAATGGCCGATGTCTATAAGCAGGTTACAGAAAAATTACAGATACAGGATAGCTTGCAAAGGCTGAAGGCGGCACCAACCCCGACGCCGAAAAAAGACAGCTTATCCAAAAAAGCGAACGATAGTTTACGGGTAAAGCCATCGCTCAAAAAATTGAAGCTGAGAGAGCAACTAAAAATCGAACGCACGCCCCAAAGCTGAGGCACCAACGCATAAAATAATGATTGTTATCATTGGAGCAGGAATTTCGGGGCTGATGTTGGCCTACGAGTTGCAAAAACAAGGCATTCCATATCAATTGTTTGAGGCGGCCGGAGAACCGGGCGGGGTGATTCGGTCGCGGCGGGAGACAACCCCTGACGGAGCTTCTTATTTGCGGGAGCTGGGACCTAATTCGCTCCTGGTGGATCAAAACCTCCTGAACGATATTGATGCGCTTGGTTTGACACCTGATTTGCGATTTAGCAAGCCCGTTAGCAAATCCCGGTATATTTTCCGAAACGGAGCCTACCGGAAATTGCCTTCCGGCCCGTTATCGCTTTTGTTTGGACCTTCTTTTTTTAGCTGGGAAACGCTGAAAGCCATCTGGAAAGAACGCAATAACCGAACGGTGTCGCCGCCGGATGAGACGTTAAGTCAGTTTTTCCGGCGTCGCTTTTCGCAAGAAATTGTGGATTATGCCCTAACGCCTTTCGTAACGGGCATTTACGCAGGTGATCCATCCCGGCTTCTGGTGTCCGAGACGTTTCCAAGCCTGCTGAAGCACGAGCGTGACTATGGGTCGGTGCTGCGGGGTTTCATGAAAACGGCGGGGGGAGAGCGAAAGCAAATGGTGAGTTTTAAGGAAGGAATGCAGATGTTGCCAAAAGCCATTGCTGACCAATTAACGGCTTTAAAACTTAATGATCCGGTTACTGGCTTGATCCGGACGGAAAATGGTTGGCTGGTTGATGCGAGCAGCGGCTCTTTTCAAGCTGATGCAGTGGTGCTCGCGGCGGATACCAGCGCGGCGGCAAAGCTACTGGAACTTACGTATCCGGGCGCAGCAGAAGCTTTTCGGCGGTTGGATTACCCACCAATGACAGCCGTGCATAGCGTTTACAAACGGGCGGATGTGGCGCATCCCCTCAATGGATTTGGTGGGTTGAACCCGAGAATAGAGAATCAATTCTGCGCCGGACACATCTGGAACAGCTCTATTTTTGATGACCGTTGCCCTGCCGATGAAGTACTGCTAACCACCTTTGTTGGCGGTCGGTTAGCAGCCGCTAATACAGAGTTGCTCGATGAAGCGATTTTGGAAAAGGTATTTGCCGAGCACAAGCAGGCATTCGGGATCAAGGCGCTAAAACCAGTTCACCAATGGCTGGCGCGGTGGGAGCGGGCCATTCCGCAGTATGATCTGGCTTATGCGGAAGCAAAGCGACACTTGCCAGCGCTCGAAGCAGACGGACTGTTTGTGTGCGCCAACTGGCACGGTGGAATCAGTTTGCCTGATAATATTCGAAAAGGCAAGGAGCTAGCGAAAAGGCTCGGCCAGTGGCAACTCGCCTGATGGGTTTTAACAACTTTTAACCTTAGTCTTCGCTGATTTGTGCACTAAAATGGCAGAAAATAGTGTTATTTGCTTAATTAGTTTAAGTATAGCCGAGGTACGACTATGAAGGATTGCTTAGTGGTCATACCGACCTACAATGAAATCGAAAACATCGAAGCGATTATTCGCAACGTGTTTGAGCTGCCGGTGCCGTTTGATGTCCTGATTGTGGATGATGGGTCGCCCGACGGAACAGCCGTGCGTGTAAAAAATCTGCAACGGGAATTTAGCGGTCGTTTGCACTTAATGGAGCGACGCGGAAAACTAGGACTTGGTACTGCCTACATCGATGGTTTTCGCTGGGCTTTGGCCCAGGATTACCAGCACCTGTTCGAGATGGATGCCGACTTTTCGCACAATCCAAACGATCTGGTTCGGCTTTACGAAGCGTGTTCGGAACAAGGACATGATGCGGCTGTTGGATCGCGGTATATCAAAGGAGTCAATGTGGTGAACTGGCCAATGGGACGCGTTCTGATGTCTTATTTTGCAGGGCATTACGTACGGTTTATTACGGGCCTGCCCATTATGGATCCGACCGCCGGATTTATCTGTTACAAACGCAAGGTGCTGGAAACCATCCTAACAAACAACATCCGGTTTGTAGGCTACGCCTTTCAAATCGAGATGAAATTTTTAGCCTGGAAATATGGCTTTCGAATCACGGAAGTTCCCATTATCTTCACGGATCGAACGAAGGGAGAATCAAAAATGTCGAGCAAGATTTTCAAGGAAGCGGTCTTTGGTGTCTTGCAAATGAAAATCGGCAGCTACTTCAAGCATTATATCCCGCCTCAGAAAAAGCCAAAACAGCTTGAGGAGAAAGTGGCTACTGAGGTAGTGTAACGAATAAGTTGCTTAATTGTTACCAAAAATATATTAAAAACGACTTATCTTATTTTACGAAACAAAACGTGCATAAGTCGGGAGTTATCCACAATTAATTGTGGATAACTCCCGACTTATGCACGTTTATAGAGGTTCCATTCCAAAAGACTTTCTTTATCATTTCCCTAACCTTGCTATTTTTGTTATCTAATTTTCTTTAAGAACAAGTTGGAAAAAGCTAAAAGAGCACTGCATCAACTACTCGAAAATCGCCAGGCGGCGGGGCTGCTTAGAAAGCTCAAACAACCCACGGGACTGGTTGACTTCTGCTCGAATGATTATCTGGGTTTTGCCCAATCGGCAGAATTAAGGACATTAGTTGAGCAAGCCGGACAACAAGAGCCAAACTTAACTAACGGCTCCACAGGCTCACGCTTGCTGGCGGGGAATTATGCATTGACTGAGGCTGTAGAGGCGGAGATTGCAGCGTTTCACGGAGCTGAAGCGGCGTTGATTTTTAATTCAGGTTATGACGCTAACGTAGGACTATTAGCCAGTGTTCCCCAACGCGGTGACACCCTGTTGACCGATGAGCTGATTCACGCCAGCATGATTGATGGAGCGCGGCTTTCCCTCGCCAATCGGTATAAATTCCGGCATAATGACCTGTCTGATCTGGAAGCCAAGTTGCAAAAGGCCACCGGAACAGTGTATGTAGCCGTTGAATCGGTCTATTCGATGGATGGCGATCTGGCTCCCTTACCGGAGATTTGTGCTCTTTGCGTGCGTTATGGTGCCGCCCTCATTGTCGATGAGGCACATGCGACGGGTATTTTTGGCCCGAAAGGAGAGGGCCTGGTAACGCTTTTGGGGCTGGAAAAGCAGGTGTTCGCACGGGTACATACGTTTGGAAAAGGTTTGGGGGTACATGGAGCTGCTGTTGTTGGGTCCAGAGTGCTACACGACTATCTGATAAATTTTGCCCGATCTTTTGTGTATACCACGGCCTTGCCTCCTCATAGTTTGCTGGCCATTCGCTGCGCTTATGCTTATTTGCAAACGCAATCCACTACGATTGAGCAGTTGCACCAGCTAAGAAGGCTGTTTCAGGAACAGGCATTGTTGCATTCACCTGACAAAGAATGGTTATT
Organism: Tellurirhabdus bombi; assembly: GCF_021484805.1. Taxonomy (NCBI): domain Bacteria; kingdom Pseudomonadati; phylum Bacteroidota; class Cytophagia; order Cytophagales; family Spirosomataceae; genus Larkinella; species Larkinella bombi. Next base: position 1,722,211 of record NZ_CP090557.1, read on the forward strand.
AACCGAAAGTGCCATCCAGGGATTAATCCTACCAGGCAATGACGCCTGTCGGACGGTGGCCCTCCAAATTCAACAGGCAGGTTTCGATGTACGGCCCATTTTGAGTCCAACCGTACCAGCCGGACGCGAGCGGCTCCGGATCTGCCTGCATTCGTTTAATACAGAAGCCCAAATCCTGGCGCTTCTGCAAGCCGTGAATCAAGTATAGCATGAAAAAACAGCAATTTGTCGTTGCGGGTATTAGTACAGAAATCGGGAAAACGGTGACTTCTGCGATACTCGTCGAAGCGCTTCGGGCCGATTATTGGAAGCCGATCCAGTCGGGAGCGGTTACCGACTCCGATAAGGCAACCGTTCGGAATTTGATCTCCAATGCTGCCTCGCAGTTTCACCCGGAAGCGTATTTACTGACCGAGCCGCTTTCTCCCCACGCCGCTGCGGCAATCGATGGGGTAGAAATTTCGCTGGATCAGCTAAATGTTCCCGCTACGGAAAACCATCTTGTGATCGAACTGGCAGGGGGCTTGATGGTACCACTCAATAATAGGGACCTGAATATTGATTTGGTACAACGTTGGGGTCTGCCGGTGGTGCTGGTATCAAAGAACTATCTTGGTAGCATTAATCACACCCTCTTGTCCATCGAAGCCCTGAAGAGTCGGAATATTCCAACGCTGGGAATTATTTTTAACGGAGAATCGGTTCCGGCTACCGAAGACTTTATTTTAAACTACTCTGGTTTGCCCTGTCTGGGGCGCGTTGGCTGGGAAGAACGGCTGACCAAAGAAGTAATAAGCCGTTATACAGACGAAATTAAAATTCCTTATGACTTTACAGGAACGCGATAAAAAGGTAATCTGGCACCCGTTCACCCAAATGAAAACGGCCCTGCCGCCAATTCCTATAGTGCGTGGCGAGGGGACGATGCTTTACACGGAAGACGGCCGGACATTTATTGACGCTATCTCGTCGTGGTGGGTGAACCTGCACGGACACGCGCACCCCTACATTGCGGAGAAAGTAGCGGCGCAGTTAACTACGCTGGAACACGTCATTTTCGCAGACTTTACGCATAATCCCGCCGTTGAGCTGGCCGAACGCTTGCTGCCCCTTTTGCCTGCCAATCAGGCGAAGGTTTTTTATTCGGATAATGGCTCTACGGCGGTTGAAGTGGCTTTGAAAATGGCCTTTCAGTATTGGCATAACATCGGAAAACCACGTACCAAAGTCATTGCACTGGAAGATGCTTACCACGGCGATACGTTTGGAGCAATGGCGGTTGGGGGGCGTAGTGCCTTCACGGCTCCTTTTGTGCCTTTTCTATTTGACGTAGAATACATTCCCGCGCCAATTCCTGGCCGTGAAGAAGAAGTACTGGCGCGGTTTGAAAGCCTGTTGGACGAAAACGTGGCCGCTTTTATTTTTGAGCCACTGGTGCAGGGAGCGGGCGGTATGGTGATGTATGAGCCGGAAATATTGACCAAGTTGATCCAGGCGGCGCAAAAAAAAGGAGTACTTGCCATTGCCGATGAGGTAATGGTTGGGTTTGGCCGTACCGGAAAATTATTCGCTTCGCATTATCTGACCGACGTGAAGCCTGATTTGATGTGCCTGTCTAAAGGCTTGACGGGTGGCACGATGGCCTTGGGCGTAACGACCTGCTCAGAACAGATCTACGAGGCTTTTTTGTCGGCGGATAAACACAAAACCTTGTTTCACGGGCACTCCTTTACGGCCAATCCGTTGGCTTGTACGGCGGCCCTGGCCAGTCTCGACCTAACCTTATCGGAAGCGACCAAAACCGCAATTCAATGGCTTGCCGACCGGCACCAGACTTTTGCGAAGCAGCTTGTGCAGCATCCGGTCGTGCGCCATGTTCGCCAACGCGGCACCATTCTGGCCTTCGATCTGCATCTGGGTGGTGAAACGTCTTACTTCAACAACATTCGGGATGTCGCCTATGCGTTTCTGCTGGAACGCGGTGTGCTGATGCGCCCCTTGGGAAATGTCTTGTATCTGTTGCCGCCTTACTGCATTACAGAAGAACAGCTAACTTTTGTATACCAGCAGATTGAGGCGTTGCTGGATACGTTGGCTAAAGAGGTTTGAAACGAAGCGGGGCGCAACTACTTACGCCCCGTTTCTCTATTACTCGACCGCATCATATACCTGCACGCGTTGCCAGTAACGGGCGCAGTTTTCTACGAATTTTAGATGCGTTGGATGTTCCTGATAGACATCGTGAGCCGCTTTGTCGGTAAAGATCAACGTCAGCGACCAGTCATACGTGTGGTCAATGACAGGCCGACGGGTATCGGCGGGCGCCCCTACATAAGTTGCGCTGGCAACATCAATGCTTTTAAGGGTTTCCAGGCCATCGCGCAGGGCTTGCCGATCTTCGCTGTTATCAGGATGGTTAAGCCAAAAGAAAACTGTGTGAACAAACATGATTCTAAAAGAGCAAACGTGATAAAAGGTTCAGAACGGCAAAGTAACAAAATCTGCATCGACTACCTATTTTGACGCTCACTCGTGCCGAAGTTCCGTGTTTATCAAAGCGAATGTTTATCAAGCTGCTTTACCAATACATCAAAATCTTTCGGATACGGCGCTTCAAACTGGGTTTCTTCCCCATTGAGCAGCGCAAACGTCAGCGAGTGGGCGTGGAGTGCCACGCGCTGAATCAGCGGTTGTTCTTCGGTTCCTTGCTTGAGGTTAAATTTGCGCTTGATCTCCGACAGAAAAATGGGTTTGCCGCCGTAGGTTGGATCCTGAACGATGGGCGCTTTTAAACACATCAGGTGAACCCGAATCTGGTGCATTCGCCCCGTGATGGGCATGCATTCAACGAGGGTATGCGAACGATAGGCCCGCAGTGTGTTAAAGATCGTTTCGGCTACTTTTCCTTTCTGGCGATCGATGCGTACCGCCGTGCCATCCTTAAGAGGCGCAATTGGCAGATAAACCGAAATCCCTTCGAAATCGTGAACGCCATCAACAACGGCATGGTAACGCTTGGTAACATCCCGGTGTTCAAACTGCATAGCCAGGTGTCGATACGCTTCCGGATTTTTGGCAATGGCTAAAATACCCGAGGTTTCTTTGTCCAATCGGTGGCAAAGCTGCGCGTCGTTGTGGTACGCTTTGGCCAGCCGCAGAATGCTAAGCGGTCTGTCGGCACTGCGTTCGTCGAGCGAAGCAATGTGCGGGGGCTTGTTAATCAGTATATAATCCTCGTTCTCAAAAACGATGAGGTCTTCAAATTGCAGTTTCATAGTACAAAGTTCGTAAGAATTAACCTTAGCCCCAACCCCTAAAGTTCCTGCAAAAGATGGCTTTTATGGAAGAATACTACTCCGACTTTTCCAGTTTGAAACTAAACGTCGTTCCTTTTTCCAATTTGCTCATGACCGTGATCTTGGTCTTGTGGGCATTCAGGATGTGTTTGACGATGGCGAGTCCCAGGCCGGTGCCACCGCGTTCTTTCGAACGGCTTTTGTCTACGCGGTAAAAACGCTCAAAAATGCGGCTGAGGTGTTCGGGCGGAATGCCGGGGCCATTGTCGCGAATAGACACGTGAATGTGCTTTCTATCTTCTTCCAGCGTAACCAGCACTTTGCCGTTATCGTTGCCATATTTGATGGCGTTTTCCACCAGATTTGTCATTACCTGCGTGATGCGCTGGGTATCGACTTTGACCCAAACCGGTCCTGGAACATCGGTTTTCAGCTTGAGGGTTGTATTCCGGTTCTGGGCAGTTTTTTCCAATTGCTCAAAAACTTCCTGGGTAATGTGGCTCAAATCAGCTTGCTCGAAATGCATTCTGATTTCGCCGGTTTCCATCTGAGAAAGAGCAACCAGATCTTTCACCAGCGCATCCAAACCATCCAGGCTTTTGGCGGCTTTGGCCAGAAATTTATCCCGTACAAATTCGTCGTCGATTGCGCCGTCGATGAGCGTATGAATGAAGCCCTGCGCGGCGAAAACGGGCGTTTTCAGCTCGTGGGAAACATCGGCCAGAAATTCGCGCCGAAATTGTTCCAGCTTTTTCAATTCCTCAATTTCCTGCTGCTTTTTGGCGACGTAAACAAAAATTTCGTCGTTCAGCTTTTTGAATGGATTGTTGCTCTTGATGAGGTTCTTGCGGGAAACCGAAAAATCCCGCATCCGCAGTTTGTGAATCGTTTTGTACATCTTGTTCACTTCGCGGTAGACCAGAAGCTCAATGGCGAAAAGAATCAGAAAAAACGAGACCACCAGCGAAGACGCCGCCGCTACAAACAGCATGTTTTTCGTAACGCCTTCCACAAACGTCAGAAAGGCAACCGTACTGACGGCAATCAGGAAAGCGAGTAAAAAGGCAATGAAACGGGGACTGAGCGACATGCAACAAAATTACGCAGAAAAGAAAGAGAAGTTGCCGGTAAACTTCCAATGGATCCAGTTGGCGTGGACCCTACTACGCGGCTTACAACGAAGAACTAGAGTTATTTCCAGCGGGCGAAGCATGCGCCTCGCTCGCTGGAAACGATTACTTCGCCTTTTTATTCGGGCTGGTCGGTGAACATATACCCAACGCCTTTCAGGGTTCGGATATACGTTTCGCCAATTTTTTCGCGGAGCTTCCGGATGTGAACGTCAACGGTACGCTCCAGAACGTAAATATCAGCACCCCAGATTTTTTGTAACAGCTCTTCCCGGTTAAAAACCTTGTTAGGAGACTGCGCGAGGAAGAATAAGAGCTCAAATTCTTTTTTCGGCAACACAACTGATTTCTCGCCCTGCGTCACGGTATAATTTTTCCGGCTAATCACCAGGTCGGCTACCTGAACCTGATCGCCCGTATCAGCCTTCTGCGCTTCCCGCCGGAAAAGGGCGTTGATGCGGCTCATCAGCGCGCGCGGCTTGATGGGTTTGGTGATGTAGTCATCAGCACCTACTTCAAAAGCAGCCACTTCAGAATATTCTTCCGAACGGGCCGTCAGGAAAAGAATATACGTTTGGCGGAGTTCGGGTATTTCGCGCAGTTGTCTGCCGGCTTCGATGCCATCCATATGGGGCATCATGATGTCTAATAAAACAAGTTCGGGAGAAAAGTTGCGGGCTGTCTCTACCGCTTTTCGTCCATCGGGAGCGGTGCGGACATCGTAACCTTCTTTTTCGAGGTTGTACTGGAGCAATTCGACGATATCCGGGTCGTCATCGACAACCAGTATACGATGCAGTTGTTGCGAAGCTTTGGCTGCGCTCATTGGTTTGCTTGTTGGTAAAATAGAATTCGAAGGTACGCTGTGTATCAGCAATTTTATGAAGACAATATAAGTCTTAACAAAAACTTAATAAAGGCGCTGAGTAAGAAAATATTATCCTCACTCCGAAGCACATGCGGCTGATAACTATTTGAACTCAGTGTCACCGATTCGGTGCTTGTTTCCTTTGTTTCTTTTTGACCAGAAAAAGCTTTCCCCGTTCGTTAGACATCACAAAATCTGTGTTGTTGACAAAGCTGATGCCTTCGGTTTGCCCGCGTGGGATACGCAGGCAGCGGTTTGGTTTACCAAAAGACACCTCTCCGTCTTTGGTTTCGAACAGAAAAATCTTGCCATACGTCAGAACAGCCAGCGTTTTGCCGTCGGGGCTGAGGCTGGCATCGGTTACCATACTTTTCAGGTAGACGCTATCTTTTGGAAGCAGTTTGTAGTCGCCGGGCTGGCTGGGCATGCCGTACAGATTCACGGGTCGCCGGGGCTGGGAGCGGTTTTTTGAGACAATAAACAGCGAGTCGTGGGCATACACCAGGGCTTCACTATCGAAATTCCGCGTATCTTTCGCCGGCGGAAAATCCCTTTGGTTAGCGTATTGAAACGTAATTACTTCCGGTTGATCGGGTTGTTTAACTCGAACGCGATAAATCGTCAACTTTCGGCGTGTATTCTGGTTATTACCAATGTCACCGATGAAGAGTACCGTTGAGTCCCGCTGGCTAATGGCTTCCCAATCGATGTTCGAAAGAAAGGGCAACGGTAATGAATCAAGCAGCATACCATTTGGAGAAACCTCATACAGTGTTGGACGGCCACCGCTGTCGTTGTGGGTCCAGAACGTATTGGAACCGGAGCGGTACACTAAACCCGAACTTTCGTTAATGGCTTTTGGCAACCTTCCCAGGCGTTTGACCGTGTAGTGCGATCGACCGCTTCGAAAACCGCTCTGTTTATTTTCGGCATGGCAGGTGCAAAAAGCTACTTTAAGCGAGAAAAGAAAAATTAAAAATGATGGCATTATTCAAGAATAAAGATGGAGAATAAATACGCGGAGCTAAAGTTACCGGCTTATGTCAAATTTGCCTGTTTATTAATTACAATTACGCTGTTGGTTTACTGGATGTCGGTCATGCAGGAATTAGTCGTTTCACTGATTTTTTCGGTGCTGCTGGCGATGATTCTCTATCCCATCGACCGCAAACTGGAATCCTGGCGAGTGCCCCGGGTGCTGGCAATTATTATCTGTCTCATACTGGTAATTGGGACGTTGTATTTGTTTTTCTATCTGATTTCACTCCAGATCTCCAACTTCACCAGCGAAGCCCCTAAGTTAATGGAGAAGGCAAACATGATGATTGACAAGGCGTTGGAGTTTGGGGAGAATAACCTGAACATCGACCGGAAGAAGCAGATGAACGAAGCCCGGAGTTATTTCAATAACCTGATTCGCGAAAGTGGCTCGATCCTTACCACCACGCTTCTGGCAACAACTAATACGCTGTCTACCATTTCCCTGATGCCCCTGTACATCTTTTTCCTGATGCTGTACCGGGACTTTTTTAGATCCTTTTTTTACAAAGTATTTAGCTCGACGAAGCGGGCCAAACTGGACTCGGTTCTGGGTCGGATTTACGAAGTCGTCAAAGATTACCTGGTTGGCTTGGTTTCTGTAATCGTGATTGTGGGCATTCTGAACACAACGGGCCTGTTTATTCTGGGCGTCGACTACGCGGTGTTTTTTGGCTTCTTTGGGGCCGTTATGATCCTGATTCCCTACGTCGGTATTTTGATCGGATCGTTGCTACCAACTCTTTTTACCCTGCTGTCGAACGATAATCCCCTGGTAGCTTTGGGCGTTGTCGGCGTTTTTCTGTTTGTTCAGATTTTGGAAGGGAATTTCATAACGCCCTACATTGTCGGCTCTAAAGTAAGTATCAACCCACTGGCGGCCATTATCGTTTTGTTGATGTGGGGGCAGTTATGGGGCGTAGCCGGTTTGGTGCTGGCCTTGCCGATGACGGCCATTCTGAAAGTAATCTTCGACGCCGTGGAACCGCTCAAGCCGTACGGATTCCTGATCGGCGAAGCCGAACGACAGAAAACCCGACCCATGAACGTCGAAGAAATCAAGCAGAAGTTACCCAAGCCGGTCAAAAAGTTAGTGGATTGACGGGGCGTTTTGCGTTAAAAACTTAGCGGATCCAGATTCTTGAAGTGGCCATTCATCCGAATGCGGTCTTTAGTACGTTCCATTTCCGACACAACGGGCATCACGCGTTTGAGGTGACGAATCAGAAATTGCTGCCGTTCGTCTTCGCTTGCAATGGTTAAAAGCTTGTATTCTTCCTCGACGGACAGGCCGATTTTGTGCGCAATCCGGTAGGAGAGCAGAGGCGGCTCGAAATCGACAGTCGCCTCAATTTTTAGCAGTTCGTAAAGCCGCAGGACCTGGCTCCGCAATTCAGACTGGAACGCGCCTTGTTCGGCAGGCGTATCAATCGTCTCCACATTGCCTCCCGCGAATAATTTACCGGGTGCCGGGTTTTGGTGATTTACTATCCGAAAAATGCCCAACCCCTGGGTTTTAATGTCCATGCGGCCATCATCATAGCGTTTGTGCAACGTAGTTACGCGCATTTCGGTGCCGTAACCCGGCATCTTGTTGTTGATGAAGGCTGGCAGCCCAAACGTTTCGCCCGTAGCGAGACATTCGTTGATGAGCTGGCGGTATCGTTCCTCGAAAATGTGCAGATTCAGGTCTTCGCCCGGATAAGCAACCAGATTAAGCGGAAATAAAGAGAGGTATTTTTCCATTAGATGTCTTTTTCCACGCTGATTCCTATGCTGTAAATTTCGGGCAGGGGGTTCTGGCGCATGTATTGCCGCAACTGGAGCGTATAAGTACCCGCATGAGGAAAGCGGTATTGGCTAACCACTTTTATTTTGTGATCGAATAAATCGCCGAGGCCATCACCATAGGGTTTACCCGTTTTAGGGTCGAGCAGAATGAGCTGGTCCAGCCGCGATTCCAGATTTTTCTTGGTAGAGTCGATTAGGTTGCGGCGGATATACAGATTATAATAAGGATACGATACACTATTGCGCACATTGTAGTAAATGGAATAGGTGGCCGTTGTGTCTGCAATCTGGAAAGAAAAAGACGGCACCTGCGTCACATGCCATTTCCCGCCTTCAATGTCATAAATTTCTTTGAAAACCGCATTGGTATCGCAGCCGCCAATCAGAAAAACCAGGCCAAGGAGCCAATGCTTATAGGTTTTCATGCTTTCCTTTTTTTACAAAACTACAAGTGTCTGTCTAAGATTCCAATTTCGCGTGCTCCCGGGAAAAAAGCGTTAAATAAAAAACTATAAAAATAGTTTGCAAACTATATAAATCGTTATAACTTGGATTTAAGTCAGTTCACGATCCGGCTAAATAAGCGGGTCAATCCAATAAATAATTTTAACGAAATGGAAAAATTAACCACTAAAGAAGAAGAGGTGATGCAAGTCTTGTGGAAACTAGAGCAGACGTTTGTAAAGGACATGCTGCCTTTTTTTACTGATCCGCCGCTTCACTACAACACGGTTTCGACCATTGTTCGAAATCTGGAGGAGAAAGGCTATGTGGGCCACCAGGCCTACGGCAATACGCACCAGTATTACCCGATTATTGCTAAGGAAGATTACCAAAATCGCTTTGTACTCAAAAAAGTAGTGTCGGATTATTTTGATGATTCGTACAAAAATCTGGTCAGCTATTTCGCGCGCAGGGATAAAATTTCCGTAGACGAATTAAAGGATATCATCAAAATGATCGAAAAAGGTGAGTAGCTATGAGTCTCCCTATCTATCTGTTGCAAGCGAGTCTGATTATGGGCGTGCTGACGCTCAGCTACTGGTTTTTGCTTCGTCGGGCTACGTGGTTTGAGCTGAATCGCTATTTGCTCTGGTTCAATGTTGTCCTGTCATTGGGTTTGCCGCTGGTTGAGCTACCCGATTTTCGGCCAGAGCCTGTTCGTCAGCTGGTGCAGAAAACCTTACCCGCTCTACCCCAGCTTCAGGCGGCAACGCCCCCGGTAGTCCTTCGGCAGCCCATAAACGATTTTCCGGGCGCACATCTTGACATGAGGGCACCCTCTGTAGATCAATCCATCAACTGGCTGGTGGTGTTGGGCTGGTTGTATGCGGTAGGAGTAGGGTTGCTAGGGTTGCATTTTCTGCTGCAACTGACTTCGCTGACAAGACTGATTACACGCTCGGAGAAAGAGCGGGAAGAAGATGTTTGGCTAGTTGAAAATGAGGCCGTGAGCTCGCCGTTTTCATTCTTTCACTGGATTGTGATAGACAGTAACCGGTACGATCCTGATGAGTTAGCGCAAATTTTAGCGCATGAGCGGGTGCATTGTCGGCAATGGCATAGTCTGGATATTTTAACCAGTGAAATGCTGCGAATCGTGTTCTGGATAAATCCGTTTGTGTGGTGGCACCAGCGACTTGTTCAGGAAAATCTGGAATATTTAGTTGATCGGGAAGTGCTGGAGGAAGGCGTTGACCGGAAAGCGTATCAGTATCACTTGCTAAAAGCCAGTTTTTCGGCCAATTCAAAGCCGAAGGCCTTGGCTAATTCATTCAATAGTCACCGCATTAAACAGCGAATTGCCATGATGAATCGACGTTTTTCCAACTATTCTACCTGGGGTTATGGGGGCGTTCTGCTAGCTATGCTTGGTACAGCAACCCTGGCTATCGGCAGCGGGAACGTAAAAAAATCCACAGTGACTTTGTTGACCTCACCCAGAGAAACGCTACAAAAAACAGCGGACAAGCGGGAAGAGCCGGCCGAAAAAGTGCTAACAGAAGAACCAACAGGGTTAGCCTTCCCTGCGGTTGACTCAAGCCAGCACGAATCCGTTCTTGACGAAGTTGTCAATAAACCAGAGTTAGTAACGATTGCTGATTCTGTGGCTAGTGGTCAAGCTAAAAAAGCACCAGTTCGCCAGCTTTTTAAACGGCAGGGAGATCGACTATACTGGGTTGTTACACCCAATATTACCTTGGATGATCTGATGGCGTTGCGGCAGGAAGCGAAGCAATTTGGCTACACATTTGATCTAAGTGAGATTCGCTACGATCCGCTCAATCATTACGTCACTCGTGCCAAAGTAAGCATGAAACGAAGTGGCTATTGTGAGATAGACGATGGAAGTCAAACAAGCATAACCATGAAGCCGATTGCGTCTATGGGAGGCTATATTGGCACAAAAGGAGAATGCGGCATTGGTCCGGTTGCAGAACTAAAATTATTTAGCTTGCCTTCAGAATTAGCGGTTCAGGTTGCCGCCGATGAACAGGAAGTCACCGATTGGATCAAAGCCCACAAAATGAATTATCTCATTTATGAAGGTGAGAAATCGATAGGTCAGGGAGAAGGATATGGTTCGTCATCGGCCAGTGGTGATGTATTGAGAAATAATCCTAAACTGCGTAATTCAAATCTAGGTGTTTATATTGATGATGCGGGTAAGCTGGCACCCTACGATAAACCGGCTGCTTACTACATCAATAACCAGCCTGTAAACGTCGAGGCCGTACGGAGTATAAACCTGGAAAAGCTTCATGCTGTCGTAACAAAAAGTACCTCTAAGGGTATAGACCGGCATGTATTGCTTTATGTCAATGAGTAATGGTTTTCGTTAACAAGTACGTCCTACTAATGAAACATCGATATACATTCACGAATCACTTCGAGCGTTCGGGGGTCAAAGAACGGATTCGGATGATCAACTCCACCGACCACGACCGGGCCTGGTGGCGTTATGGACTGCTTTGGTTATTGACGATTGCCGTTATCATGGCTTGCCAAAACTGGCGGGAAGAGAAAAAACCGGAAGAGGTTAACCTGGTAGAAGAAGTCTTAATGGGAGATAGTCCTTCAAAGCTGCCGGAAACAAATAAAAGTCGCGTTCTCTTTAATCAGTTCAGACACAAAAATTGGTTTTTTGAGCAAGGGCTGTACAAATCCAAAGAAGGAAATTATCAATCCAACACTAGCTTACATGGTGGTCTTACATTGGCTATGGAAAAGAATCGGCTCTCTCTGAAAGGAGCCAATTTTAAAAGCATCGATTACTACATCAATGGGGTTCAGGTAGATTCTACCCCGTTTGCTAAGGTTGACCCGAATCGCGTGGTGGAAATTTTTCTGCTCAGCAAAAATTCTGAAATGGCTGAAACCAGCTACAAGCTTTTGGTTGAAACTAGCCCTGCTGCAAGTATGGCAACAGACTCGCTGCGGACAAACTTTTTCGCGTTTGCGAAGGCGATGGCACTTACCGATCATCCAACGGGCAATTCACGTTCCTATACCATGAACGGTTTGCTGGAGGCTACTTTTTTCAAGCGGAGAGACGCGCTTGTTGAGCGAACCAAAAATCATTACCTCCAGGTCTACAAGGAATTTAGCAAAGACATGACGGTATTCATTGATGATCAGGAAGTTGATGCGGCGGCGGTTGAGAAAATTCATGTTCGTCAGGTGAAAATGCTTTATTCCCGTGAGCGGCCCTACTACGAATGGGCTCCGGGTACCTTGTCGCCTGAGGGCAACAACATAGAAAAAGACAGACGTTACGTGCTTTTTATCGAAACGGCCCCCAAACGGGAGCGGCGCGATAGCACCTATTACGTGTTCAGCCCGTTCTACTCCGGTGATTTTTAAGGCGGTTGCTACTAAAAAATGTTAAAAAGAGAGGACGGTACGCGGCATGCCGTCCTTTTTCGTTATGTTGGGAAGGCCAAAACCTTACTCCCATGAAAAAATGGTTACTGTTCCTAATTATCGGGCTAGGAATTGAATCGGCTGCTCTGGCGCAAGTCCCTCTTACCGGTTATGTCCGGGATGAGCCGAGCGGCAAACCCATCCCGCAGGCAACCGTGCAGAACCGGCAAAACCGACGTGCAATGCTGAGCGATGAAAACGGGTATTTCCGGCTAAGCGCATTAGCGGGCGACACCTTGCAGGTATCGTGTGTAGGCTATAAAACAGTGAAGATAGTTGTTCTGCCGGAGCAAGCAGAGCTTATCATAAAGTTGGTTCCTGATGTGGTTAATCTGAGGGAGTTTACCCTAAAAGGCTGGACGGAAGAAGAATTTAAGCGCCAGTTTCTAAAGCTAAATCCTGTCATAAAACCCAAAATTATTATTGAAGCACCGCGCGACATTGCGGGTATATCGTTGGGCAAGAACGGGCGTGCGGGGTATGATTACCAGAATCTGGCCCCGAAAATGACTTTTAAGGGTCCCGTTTCAGCCCTTTACGGTAAGTTCAGCCGACAGGCCAAACGTGAGCGCAGAACACAGGAAATATTCCAGCAGGAAATCCGGCAGCAGCAATACGAAACACGCATGGATACAGTCTGGCTCGCCCGGATTACGGATTTGAAAGGACCTCGTCTGTCGGCTTTTGTCAAGTTCTGTAAGTTACCCGAAGAAGTAGTGCTCAAAGCCACAGAATATGATCTGATTGTGGCCATTCGAAGCTGTTTGAGAGATTTCCTGGCCCAGGAACAAAAAAGTTAAAAAAGCCCCGACTCAGTGAGTCGGGGCTTTTTTATTGCCGTGGCCCTCTTCTTTCTGAAGACTGGCCGTTCTGATTATGCTTCGGCTTTTCAGCATTAGCATTGGCCTGAACGGCCTGACCATCGGATGGTTTTTTCTTGCGTTTCTTCTTTTTAGGATCCGTTTTCGTGCTGAATTTTTTATCCAGCCGTTCGAGATCACTGTTTAAGGCGGCTATTTTCAGGCCTTCTTTTTTCTCGCCCATGGGCTCAAGCACATCAAACGATTCAGGAATAACTCCTTGCTTATTAAGCTCAATGATCTGCAATACCCGAGCGATTGGAAGCGGATACCAGGTGCTTTCGGTGCTATACCCGAACCACATGATTTTCCGGAAAATATCCGTCTTTTGGAGCGTAGCGCGGCCTTTCTGTGTTTCCAGAGGCTTTTCTACCTGCGGAATATCGCGCAACGCATCCATGTACGTTTCAAGCTCGTAATTCAGGCAGCACTTCAGGCGTCCACACTGGCCCGACAGTTTACTGGGATTCAGCGACAGGTTTTGATAACGCGCCGCCGAAGTCGTGATGTTTTTAAAATCGGTTAGCCAGGTCGAGCAGCACAGTTCACGACCACAAGAGCCAATCCCACCGAGCCGCCCTGCTTCCTGCCGGAGGCTAATCTGACGCATTTCGACCCGAATCTTAAATTCAGATGCCAGCAATTTAATCAGTTCCCGGAAGTCAACCCGCTCGTCTGAAGAGTAATAAAACGTGGCTTTAGTGTTGTCAGACTGAAACTCTACATCCGACAGCTTCATGTTCAGTTTTAGCTCTTTAACGATTTCGCGCGTGCGGTACATCGTCGGCAAATCACGAGCAATAGCCTGATCATGCTTTTCCAGGTCTTTCGGGGCCGCAACCCGGTGAATTACCTTTAAATCGTCATTTACCTGGATGGCTTTTTTCAGCATTTGCAGCCGAACCAGTTCTCCTTGCAACGAAACACAGCCAATATGAAAACCTGTCTGCATTTCAACTACCACAAAATCACCCGTTGTTAAATCCAATTGGTGCGGATTGCGGTAATATTCTTTCCGACCTCCTTTAAACTTAACTTCTACTACGTCAAACCGGTGAATGGAGGGAGCCTCCATGTTACTCAGCCAGTCAAAAACGTTCATTTTATTGCATCCGCCAGTGCCACAGGCCCCATTATTGCGGCAACCAGATACGGCTCCGTCCGCTTTTCGCGAACCGCACCCTCCGGTTGTACATGATTTACATCCCATAACTCTTTATAGTTAAGGCTGGTTTTACCAGCACGATTAAGAGTTAGGAGTTAAGAGTTAACAAGCATGATTGGATTGTAAGCCAAATTATTAACGCTTAACTCTTAACTAATCCTGATACCGGATCAGGTCAAGCCCGATGTCTTTCCGGTAATATTTCCCGTCAAACTGCACGGTTCGGGCAGCTTTCTGAGATTTCTGAACGGCATTTTCCAGCGAATTAGCCAAAGCCGTCAGCGCCAAAACACGCCCGCCATTGGTGGTGACATGCCCATTTTGGCCGGTGGCTGTGCCCGCGTGGAATGCTGTCACATCTTCTAACGAAGCGAGTTCCGTAATGTTATGGCCTTTTTCGTAAGCGTCTGGATAACCGCCTGCCACGACCACGGTCGTCACCGCCGTTTGCGGAGAAACGTTCAGATTTACTTTGTCTAGTTCGCCGTCGGCTGTAGCAGCCATGAGTTCAACAAAGTCAGTCTGAATGCGGGGCAGCACCACTTCGGTTTCGGGATCACCCATCCGGGTATTATATTCAATAACATAAGGTTCGCCTTTCACATTCATCAGGCCCACAAAAATAAAGCCCTGATAATGAATATTTTCTTGCTGCAAACCAGACAAAGTTGGCTGAACAACCTTTTCTTCTACCTTTTTCAGGAAGGTATTCGTCGCAAACTTAACCGGTGACACGGCGCCCATACCACCCGTATTAGGACCCGTATCGCCTTCGCCAATCCGCTTGTAGTCTTTGGCCTCGGGCAGGATTTTGTAATTGGTTCCGTCGGTTAAAACAAAAACGGACAGCTCAATGCCACGCAGGAATTGTTCTATAACGACCTTGCTGCCGGCCGCACCAAACTTTTCGCCGCTCAGCATCTGACGAAGCACGTCCTGCGCTTCCGTCCGATCTTCTGTGATAATCACGCCCTTCCCGGCGGCCAAACCATCGGCTTTCAGCACAATCGGCAGGGAATGAGCTGCGAGGTACGATATGCCTTCTTCCAGGTTTTCCGTCGTAAAGGTCTGGGAAGCCGCCGTTGGAATGCCGTAGCGATCCATGAACTTTTTAGAAAAGTCCTTGCTGCCTTCCAATTGCGCGCCTTGCTGGTCAGGGCCAACAATCCGCAGACTAGCAAATTCCTCTTTGGCGCGCAGGAAATTAACGATGCCTTTGACCAGTGGTTCTTCTGGCCCAACAATCAGCAAATCGATCTGATGCTGGCGAAGAAGGTCTGCAACTGCTTCAAAATCAGTGGCGGCCACTGGCAGGTTGGTAGCAACTTGAGCGGTACCGGCGTTTCCCGGCGCTACAAACAACTGATCACAAAGGGGGCTTTGGGATAGTTTCCAAGCAAAGGCATGTTCTCTTCCCCCCGAACCGAGTATTAGTATTTTCATTAGGAAAGTTAATGAATGATGAACGATGAAGCGAAGCGCGCAGTGAGCACGTTGTCGGGTTCATGGTTCATCATTCACGCTAATTAGCAACTTCTGATAAGAATTTAATGCGCATCAACCGGAGCTCTTCTTCCGAAAAGTCATCACCGGCAAACTCACGCATGGCAACACCAATATTATCCGTTTCAGCACTCATGAAGTAATCGAAAATCTCTTCCTGGCGGTCACGGTCCATGATCTGGTTAATGTAATAATCCAGATTGAGGCGCGTACCGGAGTAACAGATGTGTTCAATTTCTTCCGTAAGCTCTTCCATCGACAAGCCTTTGGCTTCGGCAATTTCTTCGAGGTCTACTTTACGGTCGATTTGCTGAATGATGTAAATTTTTACTTTCGACTTATTAACCATCGACTTCACGACCACATCTTTCGCGGTTTCGATGTCGTTTTCCTCTACGTATTTGGAAATCAGGTCAATAAACGGTTTGCCAAATTTGGCCACTTTCCCCATCCCGACCCCGTTGATCTGCGCCATTTCTTCGCGCGTAGTCGGGTAAGTCGTTGCCATTTCTTCCATCGACGGATCCTGGAAGATTACGTAAGGGGGCAGGTTTTTCTCTTTGGCTATTTTTTTCCGGAGCGCTTTTAGCAAGCCAAGTAAGGCTTCGTCGTACGCGTTCCCCGACGAAGGACCGGCATCTTTGTCCTCGTCTTCGCTTTTGGTTTCTTCCGCCTGCGTGTAATTGTGGTCTTTCGAGAGAGCTACCGAATAAGGGTCTTCGATGTAGGCCGCTCCTTTAGCACTCAATTTCAGAATGCCGTAGTTATCAACGTCTTTATCGATGTATCCGTAAATGGTCAACTGACGTATCAGCGAGCACCAGAATTCCTGGCTTTCGTTGATCTCCTTGCCCTTGCCGTAAACGTCTAGCCGATCATGCTCGTAGCTACTGATGTACTGGTTGTCCGTGGCAGTCAGAACATCGGCAATGTGGTCGGCATCGAAGCGCTGGCCCGTTTGAAAAATGGTCTGGAGAGCCAGCACTACTTCATCCTGTACTTTGAATTTTTCGGTCGGTTTCAGGCAGTTATCGCAGAAGCCGCAATCTTTGTCCATGTATTCGCCGAAGTAGCTCAGAAGCTGGCGGCGACGGCAGGCACCCAGATTGGCATACGACACCATTTCCATGAGCAGGTGTTTGGCGTTGTCGCGTTCAGTAACCGATTTGTCTTTGTTGAATTTCTCCAGCTTAACAATGTCGTCAATGCTGTAGAACATGATGCAGTTACCTTCCAGCCCATCGCGGCCCGCCCGGCCCGTTTCCTGATAATAGCCTTCCAGCGATTTGGGCGCGTCGTAATGAATCACGAACCGCACGTCTGGTTTATCGATTCCCATTCCAAAGGCAATGGTAGCCACAATAACGTCGGCCTCTTCATTCAGGAAGGCATCCTGATTGTGCATCCGCGTTTGTGGGTCAAGACCCGCGTGGTAGGGCAGGGCTTTGATATCGTTGACAGTCAGCAGCTCCGCAATTTCTTCAACCGATTTGCGACTCAGGCAGTAGACAATACCCGATTTTCCTTTGTTGTTTTTAATGTATTTGATGAGCTGTTTTTTCTCATCAATCTTCGGGCGGATTTCGTAGTAAAGATTTTTCCGGTTAAATGACGTTTTAAATACCGATGCATCCTCCATCTGGAGGTTTTTGATAATGTCCTGCTGAACTTTAGGCGTAGCGGTGGCCGTCAGGGCAATAACGGGTAAGTTACCGATGCTGTCGATGATGCCCCGTATCTTGCGGTATTCGGGCCGGAAGTCGTGTCCCCACTCAGAGATACAGTGCGCTTCATCGATGGCGACGAAGCAAATGCACGCCTTTTTAAGAAAATCTAAGTTTTCTTCTTTTGTCAGCGACTCCGGCGCAATGTAAAGTAGTTTGAGCGTACCGTCGAGCGTGTCGCGCTTTACCTTGTTGATTTCGGCCTTGGTCAGCGTTGAATTCAGGAATTGGGCGTTGATGCCAAAAGCATTCAACTGATCCACCTGGTTTTTCATCAGCGCAATAAGGGGAGAAATCACAATAGCCGTTCCTTCGCACACCAGGGCGGGCAACTGGTAACACAATGATTTTCCGGCACCCGTCGGCATAATGACGAATGTATTCTGCCCGGCCAGAATATTGTGGATAATAATCTCCTGATCGCCCCGAAACTGGCTATATCCGAATATTTCTTTAAGCTTATCCTTTAGAGTGACTTGTATTGTCTGGTCTACCTGCTGCGTTATCATCTCAAATCACAGAGAATTACTGTCCTATTTTTAGCTGTATCTTTGTCTATAAAGTTAGGTAAAAACTATTTGACTAAAGCAACGTTGAAATTACTTAAAAAAAATATTCAGTCAACGGCTAAGAATGTTCTCTTGGCCGAAGCCGCCGCAATTCATCAGGCAATTGAATTTATTGGTGATGAATTTGAACAAATTGTTGAAGCTATCCTGCAAAGCTCGGGTCGGGTTGTCATTACCGGGGTTGGAAAAAGTGCGCTTATCGGCCAAAAAATAGTTGCCACCCTCAATTCGACCGGTACTCCGGCGCTATTTATGCACGCCGCCGATGCAATTCACGGGGATTTAGGCATGATTCAGGCCAGCGATGTGGTCATTGCCATCTCCAAAAGTGGCAATACGCCCGAAATTAAAGTGCTGGTGCCGCTTCTGAAAAGAACCGGTGTACAGCTTATTGCGCTGGTCAGCCAGACAAATTCTTATTTGGCCACGCACGCCGATTTTGTTTTAGTGGCTCCCTGCGACCGCGAAGCCGATCCGCTCGATCTGGCACCAACAACGAGCACTACGGTAACCCTGGCGCTGGGCGATGCGCTGGCCGTTAGTTTGCTGGAGGCGCGGGGATTTACCCGACAGGATTTTGCCCGTTACCATCCCGGCGGGGCGCTCGGCAAACGACTGTACCTCAAAGTTTGTGATATTTACCCGCACAACGCCTTGCCTGCCGTTTCGCCGGAAGCCACCATCCACGAAGTTATTCTAGAAATGACGTCCAAACGATTGGGATGTACGGCGGTTGTTGATGAAGAGAAAGTGCTGGGTATTGTCACCGACGGTGATCTCCGCCGAATGCTCAATCAGCATGATGACCTGACAGGCCTTCACGCTCGTGATATTATGACTGCATCGCCTATTTCCGTGGCGCCGGATGACTACGCTACCGAAGCCTTGAAGATCATGCAGGATCGGAGCATCACGCAATTAATCGTGATAGAAGAAAACCAGCTGAAAGGATTTGTCCACCTGCACGATTTGCTGAAGGAAGGGCTGGTGTAAGAAAGTAGCCTCGGCTTAGCCACCGAGGCCGTCGTGTCTTAGCGCAACCGGTTCGACTCTTGCACCAGTTTTTCGTCTCGACGAATGAAACGATTGGCCAGCATGTTAAAAATCAGGGCCGCTACCAGCGCATAGAAGCCAAAGGTAAAGTTTCCCTGATCAGTAGGATTGAAGAATTCTTTGGCTTTGTAAAGCGTCAGGTACAGAACGACACCCATCGTTGCTGTCAGCAAAATGGCATTTACCGCGCACATACCCATTTGCAGCAGGCGGTTGCGGAATTTGAAAATGGTAAAAATAGAAATGCCAAGCACCAGAACGGCCAGAATGGCTAAATAATACGTGGGCGTGATGACTGAAGACGTTCCCTGCGTGTGTGTGAGGCGTAAGGCCGTTAGTTGAGCCGTTTCGTTATTTAGGCCTGATTTTTCCCAAATGGGCGTACTTAGCAAAACACCCATCGACACGGCAATTAAAAACAGAAATATGCTTTGAACACGTTGTATCATACAAATTATGCAAATTTTAACCCCGCGAAGATACAATGAGCAACTCGGAAAATAAAACGCAGGAGCGCTTAGTAATCACGGCCGATGGCTCGCATTCAGTCTGGAACGCTGAAGTTGGGCAGCATTACCATTCTATATTCGGCGCGTGGCAGGAATCACAACGGGTTTTTATTGAATTAGGGCTACAGGCGGCCTTTGCTCGTTTCGACCAGATACGGCTTTTTGAGATGGGTTTCGGAACAGGCTTGAACGCCTTATTAACTCTAAACGAAGTAGAAAAGGCGCAGAAATCAGTTGAGTATACGTCGATTGAGGCTTACCCGCTGCCTTTAAGCGAAGCCGAACAGTTGAATTTTGATGAGGTCCTTCACACCGATCAAACGGTAGCCCTGCACCAGGCCGCCTGGAATCAGTGGGTTGAGCTAACGCTTTTCTTTAAGCTGTGGAAACACAACGGAAAGCTACAGGATTTTCGGGCGATGCAGACTTACAATCTCGTTTATTACGATGCCTTTGCACCGGAAGGCCAGCCCGAACTCTGGACGCAGGAAATTTTCGAATTGGTTGCGGGAATGATGGAACCCGGCGGCATTCTAACCACATACTGTTCGAAAGGATACGTACAGCGTAATCTGAAAGCCGCCGGATTTTTGGTCGAAAAACATCCCGGTCCCGCCCGAAAACGAGAAGTACTCCGGGCAATATTACAGTAAAGCAGTAATCAGGCTAGCTACTTTTTCCAGCGCTCGTGCATCGGTTTCGCTAAAATCATTCAGTTCGTCGCTGTCTACGTCCAGCACCATCGCGACCTGGCCGTCTTTGTCGAATACAGGAACGACGACTTCGGATTTGGAGGCGGAACTACAGGCAATATGCCCTGGAAACTGCTCAACATCTGGCACCAGCATCGTCTCCCGGCGGGAATAAGCGGCTCCGCAAACGCCTTTGTCAAGCTGAATCCGCGTGCAGGCAATTGGCCCCTGAAACGGCCCAAGTACCAACTGCGACTCTTTTTTCAGGTAAAAACCCACCCAGAAAAAGCCAAAAGCTTCTTTCAGGGCGGCGGCTATATTTGCCAGGTTAGCCACCAGATCTGGTTCGTCGGTAGTCAGCGCTTCCAGTTGGGGCAACAAGCTATCGTATACTTCCTGGCGGTCAGCTGTCTGCGGAAGAACAAGAGTTTCTGCCATTAGACCGTCTGGTTTTTAAAATACCGCTTCATCCAGGATTCGGAAGCTTTGACCTGCCAGTTACGCTGGAGTTCGGCTTTTGTTGCGGCTAAATTATTGAAAATGGTGGTGTCTGGCGAAATGGTCCCCTCCGCTACGGCAGCTTTCAATTGCGGTAAAGCCAGCGTTTGTACCGATCCATCCGCAGCAATATAAGCCACCGAACGGTCGAAAAAGTCTACGTTGAGCGCCTTGCTCATTTCGCGAACCCAGCCTACCGAAGCATCAATGGAGCATCCGCTAGGCTGGTGGTGCCCCTCATCGACACCAATAACCACAAAGCGATTGTGATAAACCGCCGCCGAGGCCAGCAGCGGCGTACCGTGCGCTGCCCAATTGGCTACCACAGGTTGCAAATTCTGCTCGATGGCCGCCGCTTCGGCCTCAGTTAAGGGGCGGCTAGATTGGTAAATCCAGATCCGCGCGGTATCAGAAAGTTGATCAAAATCAATCCACATGGCCGTAATTGCTCGTTCGTTGTGTTCAGTTTGCCCGAACACACTTTACAAACTTTGAGCCTGCGCCAGGAGTTCCGCTAAGTCGTATACTTTTACAGAATCTTCCCGCTCTTTGTTTTTGATGCCATCGCTCATCATCGTCATGCAGAACGGGCAGGCAACTGCAATGGTATCTGCACCCGTCGCCAGCGCTTCTTCCGTGCGTTCGACATTGATGTCTTTCCGGCCCGGTTCCGGCTCCTTGAAGTATTGAGCGCCGCCCGCTCCGCAGCAAAGTCCTTTGGTTTTACACCGCTTCATCTCCACCAGTTCGGCGTCCAGGGTTTGCAAAACTTCGCGCGGGGCTTCGTAAATTTTGTTGGCCCGGCCCAGGTAGCAAGAGTCATGAAACGTAATTTTCCGGCCTTTGAAGGTGCCTCCGCCTTTGAGCGTAACTTTTCCTTCATTAATCAGCCCTTGCAGGAATTGTGAATGGTGAATGACCTCGTAGTTTCCGCCCAGCTCTGGATATTCGTTCTTGAGCGTATTGAAACAGTGGGGGCAGGCTGTCACGATTTTTTTGACGTTATAGCCATTCAAAACCTGAATATTGCCCATCGCCTGCATCTGGAACAAAAACTCATTGCCCGCACGCCGGGCCGGATCGCCCGTACATGCTTCTTCGGTACCCAGAACGGCAAACTTAATCCCAACGTGATTCAGGATTTTGACAAAAGCAATGGTTACTTTTTTGTACCGATCATCGAACGAACCGGCGCAGCCGACCCAGAACAAAACGTCTGGTTCTTCGCCGTTGGCGGCTAGTTCGGCCATGGTCGGTACTTTATATGTTTTTTCAGGGGTTGCGTCCATAGGTTATTTACTTCGGTTATCGGGCTGTTTCAAAGCGAACGTTACAGACCCGAAATGCGTGAAATTTATTGATTGACTTGGTCGGCCCAGTTGAATCGGTCGCCGGGCGAAAATTTCCAGGGCGCCATGTTGTTTTCGACATTGCTAAACATGGCGTTCCAGGCGGCGGGCGCCTGGGCTTCTTCCATGACTTTATAGCGGCGCAATTGCAGAATAATTTCCAGCGGATTGATATTCACGGGGCACTCCTGCACGCAGGCCTGACAGGTGGTGCAAGCGTTGATTTCCTCCACCAGAATATAATCATTAAGAAGCGTTTTGTTATCGTCCTCGAAGGTGCCGTTATGCGCCTGCATGTTGCGGCCAATGTCTTCCAGCCGGTCGCGGGTGTCCATCATGATCTTTCGGGGCGACAGTTTTTTGCCGGTAATATTGGCGGGACAGGCCGCCGTACAACGACCGCATTCTGTGCAGCTATAGGCATCCATGAGGCTTTTCCACGATAAATCAAATACGTCCTTCGCTCCGAAGCGACCAATTTCAGCAGGGGCTTCGTTCGGGTCGGCCTGGGCGACGCCAAGGGCTAGTTGAACTTCCTTCGTAATGTCGGGCATGTTGTTCATCTCGCCTTTGGGCTTCAGATCCGAGAAATACGTATTTGGGAAGGCCAGCACGATGTGCAGGTGCTTTGAATACGTGACGTAAAGCCCGAAAGCCAGAATACCCAGAATGTGGAACCACCACGCAAATCGCTCGTAGACAATCAGGGCCGTGGTATCCCAGTTTGTGAACAGCGGCTTCAGAAATTGACTTACAAAAAAATCACCTGTCGAAGCCTGGGCGTAGTGTTCAACGCCGCGTTCTCGTAAAACGCTGTCCGAAGCGTTCCAGGTCAGGAAGGCAATCATCAGGAGAATTTCAAGGGTCAGAATTAAAGTCGCGTCCAGGCGGGGCCAACGGCCCATTTCCCGGTGCCTTTCGGGCTGAAACCGGCCTACCCGCGTCAGGTAGCGGCGACAAAGAAAGACCACGCAAACCGTTAGAACTCCAACGGCCAGCACTTCAAAGACGTTGATCAGAAACGGATAGACCGCACCCAGGTAAGGGGCAAAAAGCCGGTGAGTTCCAAAAATGCCGTCCAGAATAATTTCCAGCACTTCAATATTGATGATCAGAAAGCCAACGTAAATAATGAAGTGCATGATGCCAACCGTCCAGTTGGTCATCATTTTTTTCTGGCCAAAGGCAACGCGCAGCATAATGCTAAGCCGCTCCTGAGGATGGTCGGTCCGGTTTTCGGGTTTACCCAGTCGAATGGTCCGTTGAATAAGCTTAACGCGCTTTGCGATCAGCCAGGATACAGTGGCTAAAGCGATAATGAATAAAATTTGCTGAATTATTGTCATGTTTTGTGTCTTGTCTATCAGCGTATTGAGTCAATATTCGATTATTTATTAAATTTATTTGGTCAAAAGTGTTGCATGAAAGCAAATAATTGCGCTACCTTTGCACCCACAAACGATGACCGTTCGCGGTAACGGTGATGTAGCTCAGTTGGTAGAGCAAAGGACTGAAAATCCTTGTGTCGGCGGTTCGACTCCGTCCATCACCACTTCCAGACAGCCCCGCCCACCAGCGGGGCTTTTTATTTGTTCATATTGACAAAAAATACAGTCCATTTGTTTAAGAAAGGTATGCTTGCATACTATTTATACTCAAATATAATTGATCGCTCAGTACCTACAAGCAGAAATAGTAAAAAGTAGGATGGAAGAGGGACAAAAAAGGATATTTTAAGTGGATAGGGGCGCGCATACTAGTAATACCTGGAAAAACTCTACAATGTTTCCAACGCTTCGAAAAGAAAAAGCCCGAGAACAGCAATTGCTCCCGGGCCGAACTAATAATCAAAAGTGCCGGCTATTTGCCTTTTTTGGCATTACTGGGAGCCGACAAGCCCTCGCTTAACTTATTCAAAAGCTTCTTCTGTTCCAGATCGTATAAGTACTCCCAAAACATCACGCCAGCTAGTCCTTTCGCTTTTACATACTCGATTTTGGGCGTAAACGACTCCGCATCGGCGTAGGAAATAAACGAACGCTTCTGCGGGTTCCAGAGATACGGTGCTTTGGCGTCGGCATCCCAATAGCGGGTGTAACCGTTTTTGTTGATGTATTCCGCCGCCAATTTATCGTAGCTGATAAATGAATGCTCTCCCGTTGACGGTTGATACAACCCATTGTCTTTGTCGGTCACGTTAGCCCAGCCGCGTCCATAGAATGGAATCCCCAAAACAATTTTGCTAGCCGGAACCCCCGCCCGGATGTGGCCTTCCACGCCATCTGCCGAGCTGTTCCGCGACTGATTACCTTTTGCTGACTGGTACAGGTTGCTGTGGTGGCCCGTCGTTTTGTCGTTGCCGTGATAAATGTCGTACGTCATGATATTGACGTAATCCAAGTATTTCTGGGCCTTACCGAGTTCGGTGTGGTTGACAAACGCCGTGTCTACGCCGGTCGCGGTCGTTAGCAGGTAGTGGTTTTTACCCGTGCGGCCGTCCCGTTTACCCTGCTCGTCCAAACCCTCGCGCAAGGCTTTCAGCAGCAGGGTATAGGTCTGCTTGTCTTCGGGCCGATAGATGTTGTTTGCCCCAATCTGCGCCGGATATTCCCAATCGATATCAATTCCGTCGAGTTTGTGTTTGCGGAGCAGCGCTACCGTACTGTTGGTAAACTTGCGACGAGCTGCATCGGTTAAGGCAACGTCGGAGAAGTATTTGCAGCCGCCCCAGCCGCCAATCGAGATGAGAATCTTCAGGTCTTTATTAACCGCTTTTAACGAAGTCAGCGCAGCTAGGTTTACGGAGTCCCGGGCATTGAGCGGTGCTAGCTCGCCGTTCTGGGCAGGCACTGCAAAGGCATAATTGATGTGCGTTAGTTTGTTCGCCTCAATCTGCTCTTTCGTCCAGCCTTTGTCCGTTACGTAACCGATAATCACGTAAGGCTTTGACGCTTTTTGTGCCTGCGTGGAGGTAGCCTGACCAACGAAAAACAGGCCCGTAAGCAGAAAACCAAGTATTGGAAAATAACGATTCATAGTGTGTATCTGGTGATGAAATGGCGAGCTTACTTGGTGGATGTCTGATTGGTTAAAGACCAGTTGTTATCAAAGAAACCGGCGGTTTTAATGCCTTTTCCACCGTCCCGGAGCATGCTGATGTCGAACACCATAAAATCCGGGAAGCCGCTCGCACCCGCAAAGTATTGGTTAGCATTAGCCGCTTTCATACCCGGCATACCCGTTCCAGCCACAACGGCTACCGAAGCCGTAGGGCTGTCGGCGCGTGGCCAGACAAAATAAGCCCCCAGACCGTCACCCGTGAAACGCTCGCTCCCGACTGTTACCTGACCCCGGCTAACCTGAATCGGACAGGCCGCCAGCAGTGAATTCCACGCCCGATTGGTAGTCTGGTTGCCGTAAAGAACTACGCCCCGGTTGGCGTAGCGCGCCGCGTCGAACGCTTTGTCGGAAATGATGTCTACCGCGCCGTTGCCCCGGTAATACCAAGTCTCGGCATCGAAGCGGGCCTTGTTGTACGCCCATTCATTTTCCGCCGCTGTTCCGGTTGTACCGTACACAAACACCATTCGGTTATTAAAAGCATCCTTGAACGTTCCGTTGCGGTGAGGTCCTTTTTGCTTTAGGCTAAGCCGATCCGTCTGGCTCCATTTGCCCCCTTCTCTGCGTAGGATTAGCGTGTCGCTGGCGCTGGCTGTCTTGTAGTCAATGGCAGATAGGCTGTCCAGCGTAATTTTTACGGCCTTATTAGCGCCAAACTCATTTAGGGCCAACTTTAGAACCGCAACGTTGCTGGTTGTGCCAGAAATTCCCTGAGCAGTGCGGTTTAGCTGAATTCGGCTATAAACCAGCGGTTGAAGCTGCTGCTCCACTGAAGCCCACCGATAGCTCGCCGAAATGCCGGGGTTCGCCGTCGTAAAATCAATCGTGTTGACGGTCGAATCGACAGGCAGTTGGTGCCATTTAAAGAAGTCAAACAAAGGCTTCCAGTCCACACTATGATCGCCAAACCAGTGGCTTCCGCCGGGGTATTCGTAGTAGCTCATATCCGGCTGTGTTTCGCCCAGCATTTTACGCATCTGACGGGCATACGTAACGGGCACAGTCCGGTCAGCATCACCGTGGAAGATGTACACGCCCAGTGGTTTATAGTTGTTTGTCAATTTCAGTACATCGCTCTGATTCCCGGCGCGCAACAAAATCTGCTCCAGCGGATTGCTGCTGCCATCGGGAATCACGCCGTCGGCAGAACCGTATTCTTTGAGCGTTGGGTAACCCGCGCAGGGAGCAATGGCTGCCCACTTGTCGGGATAAGTAGCGCCCAGAAACCAGGTGCCGTGCCCGCCCATCGAGTGGCCGGTTAAGTAAATCTGGCGCGGATCGGGCTTAAACTGATTTTTAGCGATGGTCAGTACCTCCAGCGCATCCAGACGACCCCAGTCCTCCCAGTTGAACCCACGCGGGCGGCGATTGGTAGCGGCTACCAGCGTGCCCCAGTCTTTTGGTTTGTACGCGCGCGCCTGCCCACTGGCTTCAACACCGGCTCCGTGTACCGACAGAAACAAGGCCGCCGGACCTGAATTGGTCGGCTGGGGCGTTACCGCGTAATATTGCAAACTTCCATCAATCTGGCTAATAAACGTCTGGCTGTAGGACGCACCGGGGGCAGTCGCCTCAACAGACAGGCTTGCTTCGTCGATCAACTTGCCTTTTTGCGACAGGCTCAGGTTGCAAGTTTGCGCCCCTTTGGCACTGACTCCCGTCCCGTTGAATCCGAATGCTACTTTGCGGCTCGACATGGGTGGTATGGCGGGTAAGGTAGTGGTCACCTCTTTATTGGCAACTTTGCTTTTCAATTGCAGATCGGTCAGCGGAGTAACCGACATATTTACGACCACAATAGCACCTTGCAGCGCCGCGTTTGACTCACCCAACCGGATGCTGGGCAAGGTTGGGTCATCGGTGCGGAGTAACGCTTTTTTCGTTGAGAATTCCAGACCGGCTGTAATCGAGATACCCCGAACATAAAACTCATTCACGCCTTTTTTCAGCCGAACGGGAATATGCATGTACCCCATGCTGTAGGCGTCACCCATGTGCAGTTCGCCGTTTACGTACACGTTGCTGTTGCCTTTAATATTCAGCAGTGCTACTTGCTCGCGCGTAGCTGGGTAAGTCAGGTAAGTGTACCCGCCACCGCCGCCGATACCACCCCGCAGGCTGCCCGCCACCACGCCGGGACCCGCCGGCGCGCCTCCGCTCCGAAACGCGTTACGCTGGGGACGAAGCCGGTTCAAGCTGTCCGCTGTAACGGGGAGCCATTTGACTTCCCGCCCTTGCTCGTCCTGCCCGAATACGGCGTCGGCGGCTGGTTGTTTGAGCGAACCAGTATACAACTGATAGGCGAGTGGGTCGGTATAAATCGCCTCCCGGCCGTAGCGGCTGCCCGTCAGCGCGATCAGGCCTTTCTTAAATTGAAAGCCTTCGGAAGGGGCTGGCTGGGTAGTCTGCGCCTGTGTCTGCCCACCTAGTAAGAGTAAAAGTAAAGCACTTGTAATTCGTTTGTTCATGAAATGTAACTGATCAGGTCGTTTGTTTTATACACGCTTGGAAAAGGATTATTTTTTTGAGTATGAAGGGTTTAACTGAAGTTTATTTAATACCTGATTACCCACCTGTTCGCCCTGTTGCTGTCCATTTTCGATGGCTTCCCGGTAGTGGATTCCGCCGTAAAGTCGGCTAATAGCGGCTTCATCGGCTGCCTGCTTGAAGGATGTAAACTTTCGCGTAGGCAAACCGTAGGGCACTTCCGTGCTATCTACAAAAGCGATTTTGTTACCAAATAAATGCGATAAAATCACCGCCGAAGCGGTCGAAATAACGCTGTGGCCACTGGGGTATTCCGGGAACGGGGGCGTTTGTAAAACCGGTTTCCAGCTTTCGTTGATATAGGCATTGATGTAGGTTTCGGGGCGGATCAGGTTGTAGCGGTATTTGTCGTCCCAGCAGCTAATAAACCCGTCGAATAAGGCTACTGCGGTCAGGAAATAAGCCGCGCTGGTTTTAAGCAGATCAGCGCCCGTTTGCCGGGATACCTGACCCGCAATGGCCAGCCAATGTCCACCCGGCGACAGTTTTTTACTGGCAAAATTCATGTGCCCCTGGGTATTGATAAAGAAGGGGTTGCAATCCCAGAAATTAGCCATCAGGCGTTGCTCCGGTGTCAACTGATTGACCACATCATGCACCTCGCGGGCAGTCTTATAAAACCGACTATCCGGCGTAGTGGCGAAAGGGGGTGGTGCTACCAGCTTGAATTGCGCGGCAGAATCCAGCACCAGCGGACGGATTTTTGCCCAGTAGGGTTCAATAGCAGCAATATAGCCCGGTGGCGTTGGAAACCACGTTCCGGGCTGTTTCTTGGGGGCATAACGTCGGAGCGAGCGAGTCTGCCGGTAGGAATCCCCCGCCGCCCAGGCCAGAATGTGGCTGGCCATTTGCTGTCCCACTGCCCGCGAAGCCGCCATTTTCTGCGCTGAATAGCCCTTCTTGCCTGCCTGATTCCAAATCGTTTGTGCGGATTCTTCCAGGCGTTTTTCCGAAAAAACCAAAGCGCGTCCGACGGCCAAAAAGGCTTCTGTAGCGGCTAACGCTGGATCAGCGCCAGTCAGGTCGATGGAAGGTGATGGCGTCAGACCCGGTAACTGCTTCGCCGCTGACCGGTACGGACCATTTGGCCACAAAACCAGTGTTTCATAGGCTGCTGCGTGTGCATAAACATAGATGCGGGAAGCCACCGGGGGCGAAAAAATATCGGCGACAATAACCTGAGTCAAGGCTTCGTGTGCCTGGTGCAATAGCTGCCGGTCATAAGGAACACGAGTAGGTTTCTGCGCGTGACTTCGATCGTATACCAGCGTAGCTAACAGCAGTAAAAAAAAAGCCCTCTTTCTCATTGTTCGTAACCGATTAATGGACCATCATTCAGGGCAAAAACAAACCGTTTGCGCCCTGAACTGGTGCGTAGCTGAATGCCCGTTCGGACATCGCCGCTGGCCCATAAGCCAGACTGCCGGGGGGGAAGTACTTTGTATTTTCCGCTACCGGTATTTTGCAAAACAGCCCCAAAACTAGCATCACATGGACCATGCTGCACCCGATACGGATGAAAATTGCCCGCCAGGAGCAAATCCACCTTACCGTCGCCGTCCCAATCGTTCGCCAGCAAGCTGCTAACCCGCGAAAATTGGGCTTCAAGCGGAAACGTATTAAACGCAAAGGTGCCGTTGTTCTGGTTTAAAAAGACGCCCGAAGCCAGTTCGTACGCTTCAACTTTCATGGCTTTGGCAAGCGCTTGCGGGCCGAAAATTGTCTCAACGGTGGCGTCAGCATACTGCTGATAGCGGGAAAATCGCTTCCGTAGCGGTACTACCTGATCAAGCATTTCATCGCGCGAAGCAGCGGGGTAGGACTTGCCCTGAACATAGTACGTCCAGACCGGATCAATTATGCCATCCTGATCCATATCGCCCGCCACAACAGACATCGGTTCGGCTGTGCTAGCTCTGAAAGGGTTATTAAGTCCGGCATTGCCCGCCACAATATCAATATCGCCGTCCTGATCGATGTCGGTTAGTAAAAGAGCCGCCCACAACCCGTTGCTCTGGCTAAGGCCGGCCTGTTTTGTGTTGTCCGTCAGTTTCCCGCGTTGATTACGAAAAATCCGTACGGGCATCCAGTCGCCGGCCAACACGAGTTCCGGCTTTTTATCGCCGTCAAGGTCGGCCCAGGCGGCGGCCTGCACCATCCCAGCTTGCCGGCATTCTGGCGCCAGCTCATCCGTCACATCCGTAAAGCGAACGGGGCCGTTGGCCGGAGTGTCGTTACGAAGTAGGAAACTAACCGATGGCTTCGGAAATGAACCCGCCTGCCCGCGTCCACCGACAAATAGATCCAGGTCGCCATCGCCGTCAAAATCAGCCGCCGCCACGGCCATTTTACTATCGCGCATGGTGGGCAAAGCGCCTTTTACGGCGGGGCTAAAGCCGCCCTGCCCGTCGTTCAGGTACAAGCGATCCTGGTATTCGGGCGCGCCCGCTTCGTATTCATTGCCGCCGCTAACGACATACAGATCTGCATCACCATCGCGGTCAGCGTCGAAAAATAGGGCGTTAACGTCTTCGCTGGCGATTTCTATCTGCCAGGGTTGCTGTCTGCTGCGGACAAAGTTTCCATTGGGTTGTTGAAGCCATAATTCACCAGACTGACCCACCGCTCCACCCAGGTACAGGTCGTCGCGTCCATCGCCGTTAACATCAGCCGCCGCTAAAGCGGGGCCTAAACGAGATAGCTGGTATGGAATCAGCACTTCAACCTTGAAGTCGATAAAATCATTTTCCCGATGCTGGTAAGGCAGAATCGAAGGCATGGACAAAGGCCGGAACCAGGGCGTAGGGGACGCAGTTGTCAAGGCTGAAACAGCCTGTTTGCTGCTCGAATTAATTACCAGCGTTTGATCAATAGGTGGAGCAAGCTGCACGGTTTGCCGTCCGTCGGGCCAGTAGACGGTCAGTCGTTTGATGGTGGTTTCGGCACCTAAGCCAAAGTGAAGCGTTGTTTCGACGGAGGCCTGATAACCGCGCGTTGGCGAGACGCTTTGCAATTGTTTTCCGTTATTTGTTTCTAGTACCACCCGCGCCCCTAACGCTTGCGTATTAGCTCCATCGCCCATTAGCCGCAGACGCAAAAAATGACTCGCATTGGGTTGCTGATTGGCATTATTGCGGTAAAGCGAAACCGGCTCATTCTGATGACAAACAACCAGGTCCAGATCGCCATCACCGTCGAAGTCCGCGTAAGCCGAAGCGCCCGATACGGCGGGTCGGTCAATGCCCCAGGCCGTCGACTGGTCGCTAAAGGTCAAGTCGTGGTTGTTGCGAAATACATAGCTGGACAGCCGATTGGACGGCATTTTCTTGACCAGATCCAACGTTTGGAAATTCAGGTTGCCCCGCGCGGCCTCGGCCAGTTTGGCGTCAGCGACGGTATATTTCATAAAATCCAGATCAGTAAAATCCCGCAAATACCCGTTGGAAACAAAAAGGTCTTTCCAGCCATCGTTGTCAAAATCAGCCAGTAATGCCGCCCAACTCCAGTCGGTGGTCGATACGCCCGCGAGTTGCCCCACTTCACTAAAACGAAGCGCTCCCTGCAAATCGGTGCCCTGATTGAGCTGGAGCATGTTGCGCATTTGCTGCCGTACATACCCGCTGTCAATCAGAAGCTTATACATATCGTATTCGTCAGCTCCTTTCAGCATTTTTTGCCGGTGGTTGTCTGCTGGCAGCATGTCCAGGGTGACGATATCAGGTAGCGTATCGTTGTTGTAATCGGCAATATCGCAGCCCATCGAAAACTTGGAGGTGTGGGCCATACTGCTCCGAATCGACTCCCGGAAGCCCGTATGTTTGCCCGAACCATCGTGTTGATTGAGGTAAAGGCAGTCTTGTTCGGTGTAATCGCTGGTTGTGTAAATGTCGGGCCAGCCATCGTTGTTGATATCAGCTACGCCAATGCCTAAACCGAAATTGATGGGATTATTCAGAATGCCTTCTTCGAGAGTTACATCTTTAAACTGCCCCTGATCGTTTCGCAGCAGCCGATTGCCGTAACGCATATCAGGCGTGGCCCGCAGCTTGCGGGTGTTCAGTAACGGATTGAAAGTGTGGTTGGAATGATTGAGGATAAAGACATCCAAGTCGCCATCGCGGTCGTAGTCGAGAAAAGCGGCTTGGGTGGTTTGCGTTCCGGGCAAATCGAGGCCGTATTGATGAGCTTGTTCGCGAAAGTGGGGTACGCCGTTCTTGACGCCTTCATTAATAAACAGCTCATTTACCAGCTTATCCGCCCTAAACTTACCCGAGTGACAAACGTAGACATCCAGCAGGCCATCGGCATTGATATCCACCACGCTCACGCCCGTCCCCCAGGTGCCATTTCCGCTGACCCCTGCCTGGACCGTTACGTCTTCAAATTTCCAGTTGGCGGGCTGAATCCCCGTCGGCGTCCGGTTCAGGTATAATTTATGCGGGACCGTATTTCCCGAAAAAAACAAATCCGGTTTTCCATCCCCATCAAAATCGCCGACGCCGACGCCGTTGCCGTTGTAGAGGTATTCGTAATGGAAAATATGCAGCGAGTCAGACTCCTGAATGCGGTTTGTGAACGTTACACCCGTTTCCTTAGCCGATAGGCGGGTAAACAGCGGGGGAGAGGCTGGGCGCATGGCCCACCAGCCAGGAACGGCCAGCAGAACAACCAGCACAAGAATGGATAAACGGGGCATGAGGCGGCGAAGTTAGTGAAAGCGCAGGTTCTCGTCTCCGGGTTCGTAAGTCGTGTAAATTAGAATCAGGGTCATCATCTCCTGATCGCTCCGCATCTGCCCGTCCGACGTGATGAGTTGGGCCGGTTTGTTAGGGTTCATCGGGTTCGCGTCGGTGTTGTCGTAGGTGCCAACCACATTGACTACCGCGCCCGTTGGGATGATGACCGGTTTCTCGTAGCGGTATAATTCCTGCCAGCGGAAATCCCATTCCGGGATGTGGACCAGTTTCAGGGTGTCGGCATTGGGCAAGGTGGCGAAGGCCGTAAATTCCTTGCCGATCTGGTGCATGTGCGGCCAGGCGTAGAGCAGTGTGATGGGTTTGTTCTGGTAGGCAACTTTCAGGCTACAGGTTTTCACTTCCCCACCAAACAGCAATAGAGGCGGCTTGATTTCTTTTTCAGCAATTCCGCCCGAACCGAGGCTAATCACGTTGACGGTTCGTTTGATGGGTGTTTTCTTAAAGAAGAAATTCACGCCGCTAATGGCTTCTTCGTCTTTTCCGGCTGGACCAAAATGGACCGTTAACAGCACGACACCCCGTTTAGGCATCACCCAGCCCATGTCGCTCGGGTAGGTTTCTGCCGAAGCGCCTGGGATCCAGCCGCCGTAATACGTCATTTTTTTCTTGTACGGCATCCACTCCTGATAATGCCAGGCGTCTGGGGAATTCAGGTCCACCTGTTCAATGGTTTTGGTCAGGGAAATAGTGGTGTCGGGGACTGGGTGGATCGCGAAGTTGGCGTGGTGAATGATTTTTTTATTGGTCGAGGTAAATTCCAAGGCCTCAACGTTGGCTTCCTGAGCAAGTTCAAAAGGAATTTTAAACACCATGAACCGCTCTTTGCCATCGCCCTGCTGCATAAACGGTTTGGCTAGCTTTAAGGTCAGATCGGGGGCTCGGTGGTAACCCGTACCGACTTGAGCGCGGGCCTGAAATTTTTCCTCCGCCTCACGCCGGACTTTGCCTTTCGGCAGCCCTGCGTCGATCCAGCTGGTGATGGCATTGACTTGCTCAGTGGTTAAACTGCGCTTGTTGGCAAAGGCTACGTAATGATCGTCGTTACGCCAGGGAGGCATGTAGCCGCTACTGATTACTTTTTTAATGAATGTAGCGCGTTTTGCCACATCTTCGTAAGTAATAAGCGAAAATGGAGCCGCTTCGCCGGGGCGGTGGCAGACAGCGCATTTCTCGTGAACTAGGGGCTGAATATCCTGGTAAAAAGTTTGTTTCTGTGCAATCGCGGCTTGCCCCCAAACCAGGCAAATCAATCCAATCAGGCTACCCGCAAAAAGCTGTCGCATGGCTATAAAAGAAAATAACCACCCCACCAACGTTGGCGGGGTGGACTATTGATTGACGAAAATACAAACTATCCGGCGAAATCAGCCAGCAAAGTTGGGTTAGAGTTTATCCCACCATACCCGACCCGTGGCGTCCTGTAAATCCCGGCCAAAACCAGGCTCCTTCGCCATTTCGTCGTAAGCAGCTTTCCGGTTTTCGTAGTTAGGCTCCGTTGGCGACGGAATACCCAGTGGAACGCGACGCGGTATAGTCAGCACGGCTCCGTTCGATACCAGCGGAGGCAGAACCAGCGTTGAGGTGGCGTTGGGATAACCGGTCCGCTTCCAGGTTGCCCAGCCTTCGCTTGGCTGACGCAGGAAGTGGATGTATTGCTGGCTCGCAATCAGGTCCAGTGCTTTCGCCTGGTTAAAGGCTACTTTAGGCTGGGCTAGATACGCGGCTTTCTCGGCTGCCGTCATGGGCGTATAGTTCGCTACCTGAGCGCCCTGGGCCACTGAATCATACCAGTCGAGGGATGCCGTAACGCCGGTATCATACCACGTTTTAGCACTTTCGGTTGTGATGCCGGTAGCGGCTAATTCAGCCCGCATCAGGCAGAAATCGGCGTAGTTAATCACTGGGAAATAATTACGACCTGTTCCGACCGTTCCGTTAACAGCGTACGAAGCCTGGAATAAGCGGGGCTGAATGAACGAAAGGGTATCGATTGTAGTCGTGGCATTATTGACCCGCACCGTCCGCGCGGTATAAAAGCGCTGGATGTTCTGAGCGGCCTGCGATTGGTCAGGGCTGGTAAATCCACCCACATACCGCCGCGTTGACTCTCTTGTACCTGCTGGTAGTTGTCGGTTCGCAATCAGCAAGTCAATGTTGGCTTGTGAGTAACCATTCGGCGTAAAGAAAGCATCATTGCGGGGGTCTTGCGTTTCCCACATGAAATCAACCAACGGCTTGGATGCCCGCAACACTTCCGGAAAGAAGTTGGAGTTGGCATCTCCCGTGAAACCAGCAGGAGTAGTGAATACCCAGCTATCGGCATTGCTACCCATCAGATCAGATGCGGGAGAAGCTAATACTTCCAGAGCAATTGTTTTTAACTTGGCCGGATCCCGTTTGCTCAGGCGCATGGCGATTTTAAGGCGTAACGCATTCGCCGCTTTTACCCACTGCTGGGTGTTTCCACCGTAATACTGATCGTTGGTCCCGAGGGCCACTTGCGGAGCCGTCTGCGGCGTCTTTAACGTCGTAATGGCTTCTTTTAGCTCTGTATCCAGTGTGGCAAAAAGAGTCGCCTGTGTGTCATACTTTGGCGTCTGGGTACCTCCGTAACGGGCCTGGAAAGCTTCTGTATAAGGAATGCTGCCGTGAACATCACTTACGTAGAAAGCGTAATAAGCCTTCAATACCCGGGCAATCCGAATCATGTGAACATACCGAGGCTGCTCTTCAGCAGGCAGGTTGGCCACCAGTCTTTCGACATCGCTCAGGGCGTTTCCAACAGTGGTGTAAAGTGCGTTATAGCGCTGGCCAAAGTTGTCGTAAACCTGGGTGAAATTCTGACCGTTGCCCGTTACGCCCGTTGAATATTGCATCCAGGGCATGATGCGGCGGTAAAAATCGTAGTAAGCTTCGAAGTCGCGATCGTGAATGCTAACTGTTGCATTCAGGAACTGACTCGCCGGCGGAACGCTCGTCAACCCTTCTGGGTTGACGTTTGTTTCGACAAAAGATTCTTTCTGGCAGCTTCCGAACAATAGCGTACCTGCTACCAGGAATCCAGAAACATAATTTTTATATGACGTTATCATGTTTATATAAAGTCCGATTTAAGAATTAAAGTCCGACGTTTACCGTTACGCCGATGTTCCGGCTGAAAGGCAATCCACCATACTCAGCAAATTCACCTGCCTTGTTGCTCAGCAGACCTTGCGGGTTGATGCCATCCTTGGCCGTGCGGTACAGGTAGCCCAGGTTACGACCAACCAGACTGACACGTAGCGACTGCACTTTTACTTTATTTAATAACGAAGCCGGTAGCTCATAACTTATAGAAGCTTCCCGAACAGCTACCCAAGAATTTTCAAAAACAGAATATTCCCGAATCCCTGAGCCCCAGTTCGACAAGTTGTCGTAGTAAGCGTAAGCAGGAATAGGCTTGAGGTACCCTTTTTCAACGGCATCTTTGTAGCTCATACCGCCCAGATCAATCTGCTGGCCATCAACCGTTGCGGTTACACCCGCGTTCAGGACGCCATCTGGAATGATACCGTCGTTGCGCACAACACCCTGAGCGTCAGTAAACGTAATACCGCCTGACTCTGTATCCCGGCCAGACAAACTGTTGCTGAAGCTACCGAAAGCCGATCCGTAAGCGTGGGTCGATGAGGCCATCACACCACCAATTTTAGAATCAACCTGGAACGTCGCGGCGAAAGGACCGAATTGGAAGTTGTTTACATTGCTGAGCAGGAAGTTTTCCAGCAGCGTACCCAGTTCCTTGCTGCCTTGTCCGGCGGCCTGGCTACGCAGGAAGGTCATGTAACCACCGGTTGTACCGCTGGCAGGTCCGATCAGTTTCCGGCCCTGGGCATCCCGGGCAAAAGCATACCCCGAAATAATTGTTCCGTAATCACCACCTGCTTTTGCAATCGACCGAACGTCGTTTCCGAAGGCAAGGCTCAACTCGTAGGTGCTAATTCCATCGGCCAATTCCAGAATTTTGTTCCGGTTGCGGCTAAAGTTGAACGACGTATTCCACTGGAATTTGCTCGTCTTGATTGGGGTACCTGTCAGCAAAATCTCGACACCTCGGTTCAGGATTTTACCGGCGTTAACCAACCGTTCGTTTAAGCCAGACTCCTGAGCGACAGGTAGGCGGAAAATCTCGTTCCGGGTCAGCTTGTTGTAAACTGCCACGTCGAGGCCCAACCGGTTGCCGAAGAACCGCAGGTCAGCACCCACTTCCCACTCACGGGCCAGACGGTTCCGCAAGTTGTAGTTAGGCAATACGTTATCCCGGAAACCATAGCGCTGGATTTGTCCGTTGATTGACGTGAAGATATTACCCGCTGAGTAGAAACCAGTCTGGTTCGTAATCCAGGCATCTGTATCACCACCCGTGAAACCGTAGCTACCGCGCAGTTTACCGAATGAAAGCTGATTGGGTAAGCCTTTGATGGATTGCGTGAAATCCCAGGCCAAACCTACCGATGGATAGTAGTACGAATACTGGCCTGTTCCATTGGCGTAGGTCAACGCCGATGAATAGTCAAGCCGGTTTGTGAAGTTCAGGAACAAAGCGTCTTTGTAGCTCAGGTCACCATAAGCATAGATTGCATCCGTACGCTTTGACGGAGCTAGTCGCCCTCCTGAAATATCGGCAACAACAGGGTTAACCGAGTTTGGCAGGTTGAATTCGCCAGGAATACGAAGGCCACCATCCGTCCGTAGGCGGTATTCACGTCCACCGTTGATGCGGTTGGTCTCGCCACCGAGTGTCAGGTTCAAATGGAAAAGAGGACCGAAGTCACGGCTTGCCGTTAGCAAAGCCTGGACACGGGACTGTGTGTTAGCCTGTGAATATTGCGAGTATTCTCCACCTGCGAAACCTACCCCAGCACCTAAGTTTTTATTTTCAGTAGCGTATAATTCGTTCTGGATATTGGCGCGTACAAGTCCCGTCAACCAAGGGGTGATGTTAGCTGTTACGTCAATATTTCCCCGGAAGATTTTCTCGTTGCGAGACGTCGTGTACTGGAATGTTTCCCACAAAAACTGGCTGATGCTGTATGGATCATCAACGCTGCCCGTTCTCCGGCCACCCAGGGGAGACTTGTAATTATCCATCCAGTAGTTGATGTCAAGCGTCCGGGGACGACCATACACAAACCGGAAAACTGGATTGTACGTACCACCCTGCCGAATTGGGTTCAGGTTGTCATTGAGCGTATAGTCAGCACTTACGTCCAGGTTCAGCACCTTTCCGAGTTTCTGCGTAGCGCGAATGTTAAAGTTGTTCCGCTTTAACTCTGCACCGCCCGGCATGATGGTGTTGTTGTACAGGTTCGAGTACGACGCCCGGAATGAACCCCGGTCGTTGCTGCCTTCGATGGCTACGTTATGGTTTGTGAAACGGCCAGTCTGGAAAAAGTCGAGCGGATTATTGGCTTTCCACTCCACCATGCGACCGTCCAGGTCACGAACCATGCGTCCGTCAATTTTAGGGCCGAATGAATAAGCCCAGGCGCTGTTCTGCGACTCAACTGTTTCAACGCCATCCGCTGCTTTAGGGAACGTAGGCGATAAACCGGCACCGTACTGATTCTGAACATCCACGAAGCGGTAAGCGTGTTCGAACGAAGACGTGTGGTTGTATGAAACCCCCAAGCCTTTCTGTTCGCGGCCTTTTTTGGTAGTGATAACGATAACCCCGTTCAGGGCTTCTGAGCCGTAGAGTGCACTGGCGGCAGAACCTTTCAGAACCGTCATGGTCTCCACGTTGTCAGGGTTCAGGTTTTTCATGATGTTCCCGAAATCCTGCGCGGCACCCCATGAGTCGGCACCCGTTGTGGCCGGACGAATCAGAACGCCATCCACCACAAAAAGAGGCTGCGTGTTCGGGCTCAAGGATGCATTACCCCGGATACGAATCCGTGAAGAAGACATCGGGCCACCCGATCCCTGGTCAATTTGTACCCCGGCTACCTTACCCTGTAAGGCATTCACCAGGTTAGGCGTGTTTGCCCGCGTTAGGCTGGTACCCTGAACTTCCTGCGCCGCGTACGCTAGCTTGCGTGTTTCCTGCTTTACCCCGAAGCCCGTAACAATCACTTCGTCGAGCGACTTAGGGTCTTCTTTCATGGTAATCGCAAGCGTTGTTGAATTGCCTACGGGTATTTCCTGCCGTAAATAACCTACGCCAGAGACAACCAGAACGGCGTTTGCGTTGGGAAGCGTCAGCCGGAATGCGCCGTTGGCATCCGTGCTGGTTCCGGTGGTGGTTCCCTTCACCAAAAGCGATATGCCCGGCAAAGTACCCCCCTGTTCATCTTTAACGACACCAGAGATAGTGGGTCGGTTTTGTGCTCCCGCGAACACTGAAATCGCCAGGAAAGAAAAAATGAGTAGTAGTCTGTTCATAAATGGAATAATGATGCTTACATGAAAAATCTAAAATGATTTTAAGGAAAATAATTATAGAGCCAAATTTTGTTCTTTTTTTGTATAACTCAAACGTTGTTAATTAATTTTTTTAAAATTGAATCGTGATGAGGAAATATATTTGTTAAATATTGGACTTATAAGTCACATTCTCTTAATACCAAAATACAACCATGCTTCCAGTTATCCCCATTAATGATGAATCTGTAAACCAAAAATCAGTTGTTCTTTACAAGAAAAGCCAGCATCAGAAAAATGTGCTGTCTTGTTTGTATCAGGAGGGGGCTTGTACTTTGGCCCGTTTAGCTGAAACCATTCATACCAGTGTGCCTTCGATTACAAACCTGATAGAACAGCTTACAAGTAATGGGTGGGTGAATACCATTGGCACGGCTACGGGCAACAGCGGCCGTCGTCCGGTGTTGTTTGGCCTTAAGCCAGACGGACATTATGTGGTGGTGCTGGACATCAGTACGCATGGAACCGGCTTAATGATTATCAATCCGGTGCGTCAAATCATCTTTCAGCACACCACGGCGCATGGATTGGCGGATAAGGAAGAGTATTTGGATTTTCTGGTTCAATTTGTGACGGAGACGCTGGCCAATTCGGCCATTCCCCAATCGGATATTCTGGCGATAGGGCTGGCCATGCCCGGTTTGATTGATACAAACCGGGGACTAAACCTGACCTACCCCAATCTTAAAAAAGCAGATCAGTCACTCACCGAATGGCTGGAACAACAACTATCAATACCGGCCTATTTAATCAACGATACTAAAGCGACGGCTCTGGGCGAAAATCGCTTCGGAGGCGGACAAGGCAAAAAGCACGCCTTGTCGATCAACATTGACTGGGGCGTTGGCCTCGGAATTATTCTGAACGGGGAAGTTTTTCAGGGCGCTTCCGGTTTTGCGGGCGAGTTGGGACACATCCAGGTTGACCCGGAAGGCGAGCTGTGCTACTGTGGGAAAGTAGGTTGTCTGGACACCATCACGTCGGCTTCGTCGCTGGTTCGCCGGGTGCAGCAAGCTGTATTAAGTAACCGCGTCTCGAAATTGTCGGCCTTTCAGGAAGACGTTAGCCAAATCACGATTAACCACGTTATTGAAGCGGCTCACCAGGGAGACTCCTTTGCCATTGACCTGTTGCACGAGACGGGGTACCAGCTCGGGAAAGGACTTTCCATTGCGGTCAATCTGTTTAATCCCGAAATCATCATCGTTGACGGGGTGCTGGCTGAGGCGGCTATCTTCATTACAAATCCAATTGAGCAGGCTATTAATAAATACTGTCTGAGCGGCTTCCGCAAGGAGCTAACCATCGAAGTGACGAAACTTAACGGCACAGCCAAATGGCTGGGGACCCATGCGTATGTCATGGAAAATCTGTTTACTGCTTTTGACCGATGAAGAAACGCTATCTATTTGAGGCTATTCTGGGTATGCTGATCGTTGGGTTAGTAGCTCTGAAACCGGACCCTTCGCTGCGGGTATTTATTTTTCTGGAAACAGAATGCCCGATTTCCCAGAAAACAACCCAGCGCATTCAGGCGCTGGCCGATGCCTACGCCGGGCGAGTGACTTTCGAAGCGGTTTATCCCACCGAAACCGTAACCCCGCAGGAGGTGGGTGCGTTCGAACGGGCTTATTCGCTGCGGATTCCGCGCCGACTAGACCCCCAGCACCGGCTGGTAAAGCGCTACCAGGCTACCACCACGCCCGAAGTTATTCTGGTTTCTGGGTCGGATAAAATTCTGTACCGGGGAAGCGTTGATGATCAGTTCTATCAATTGGGTAAATACCGTCCGGCGCCCACTCAGTTCTACCTCAAAGACGCCATCGAGGCCGCCCTACACAACCGGGCGGTGGCTGTTCCCAAGACCACAGCCGTTGGGTGCCTGATTAATAACCAATAAGTATTTCGATTATAAAAAGATTACACAATGAAACATAGCTACCTGACGCTCTTCATGGTTCTGCAACTGGGGGTTGCGGCTTTTGCCCAGCAGCATTCGGAACAAAATCACAGTAAGTACGTCTGGCCGAAGGACGAGTTAGTAAAGCAGAAACTCAACCAGTGGCAGAACGTAAAATTTGGTTTGCTGATGCACTGGGGGACCTACAGCCAGTGGGGCATCGTGGAATCCTGGTCGCTTTGTCCCGAAGACGAAGGCTGGTGCGAGCGCAAAGGGCCGCACTCGGCGAACTGGTACGACTACAAAAATGCTTACGAAAAGCTGCAAACGACCTTTAATCCGGTGAAGTTTAATCCGGAGCGGTGGGCGAATGCAGCCAAGGGAGCGGGCATGAAATACCTCGTGTTTACGACCAAGCACCACGACGGGTTTTGCATGTTCGATACCAAACAAACCGACTACAAAATCACGGACGCCAAGTCGCCATTTTCGGCAAACCCGCGCAGAAATGTCACCAAAGAAATTTTGGCCGCCTTCCGAAGCCAGGATTTCATGCTGGGGACTTATTTCTCGAAACCTGACTGGCACAACGAGCATTACTGGAAGCCTTATTTTCCGCCTAAAGACCGCAATGTCAACTACGATCCGAAAAAATACCCGGACGAGTGGAACAAATTCAAGGACTTTACCTACAACCAGATTCAGGAGTTAATGACGGGCTATGGCTCAGTCGATATTCTCTGGCTTGACGGCGGTTGGGTGCGACCGTTCAGTACCATCGATTCGACGGTTAGCTGGCAACGCACCATTCCATACAATCAGGATATTGACATGGCCCGCATCGCCGGTATGGCCCGGCAGCATCAACCCGGCTTGCTGGTGGTTGACCGGACCGTCTCGGGTGAGTTTGAAAACTACGTAACGCCCGAGCAGCAAATCCCCGATCATTACATGCCTATCCCTTGGGAAACGTGCATGACCATGGGGGATAGCTGGTCGTATATTCCAAAGGAAAATTTCAAATCGGCTCGTAAGCTGGTGCAGACGCTGGTTGATGTGGTGTCTAAAAATGGAAACCTACTCTTGAACGTAGCGCCCGGTCCCGACGGCGAATGGCATGAAGAAGCCTACAACCGCCTGCGGCAAATTGGCGACTGGATGCAGGTCAACGGGGAGTCTATTTACGAAACGAAACCGTTGGCTCCCTACCGCCAGGGTCAATGGGCACTAACAGGCAAAGGCGCGGTTCGCTATGCCTCATACCTGCCAACTGAATCGGAAACGACCCTGCCCGCTACGGTAACGCTGCCCATCGTGCCGACCAAATCGGTGACTTTGCTGGGTAATAAACAAACCCTATCGTGGAAGAAAACCGCTACAGGAATCACTGTTTCGGTCCCGGAAGCCGCGCGGAAGAAGCTACGCGATCAGCCCGTTTGGGTCTTTAAAGTAAGCTAATTCAAACGTTCAGTATAAACGGGTAGGTTTACGCGCTATTTTTGTTAGCCTGTAGCCTGCCCGTTTCAAAAACAGGGGATGGGCCACTACTTCGTTTTATCCCTTGAAGAATGTCCTTATTTGCAGAGCAGATTGTCAGCCAGTTATCGTTAGAAGGCATAAAATTAGAGCGTCTTTTGTCAAATAAGCGTACGCCGTTTGCTTTATTCCAACTGGTCAACTCGTCTTTGGTGCTGCATTTCATTGATTTGGACACCTACACGGTATTTCAGTCCGAACAAGACGTTCGCTTTTTCTTTCAGCAATTATCCGAAGCTTTTTCTCAGGAAGGCAAGCGCCTGATTCACCTCTGGGAAGACGTTTGGCGACAGAAACCCGCGGTTGTTCAGTCGCGTTTGCGGGCGCTGGCTGGTCAGTCGGAGCGGATTCCGGCGCGGTTGACCAAAGCCCGGCGCATTGATCGGCCCACTGCCGAGGCTTTTCTGGAAAAATCGCACCTTCAGGCACCCGTTACCGCCAAATACAAATACGGTCTTTTTTTGCCCGCACGTTATTTCCGCGTTTTGTCAGCGTCTGCCCAGGCGGAGCTTGTTTCGGAGGGAATAACGGAGTTGCTGGTGGCCGTTGCCACATTTAGTTACCCCCGACAAGTGGTTCGAGATGGAACGCCCTATCGCTCGGTCGAATTGGTGCGTTTTGCCAACCAACTGAACAGTACGGTAATCGGCGGTCTAGACAAATTACTGAAAGCCTTTCTGCTTGACCGTCAGACAAATGGCTCTGTCTTTGACGATGTGATGACCTATGCCGACCGCGATTGGTCGGATGGCGGCAGCTACGAGAAATTGGGCTTTACACGCCTGGAATTAACTGAGCCACAGCCTTTCTGGCTACACCCTAACGAGGCCATTCGTTATTATCCGCACCGTCTGCCCGCTGGCCTAGCCGAAACAGAACTGCTGCTACATGGTTACGTACCTGTTTACAATGCGGGCAGTATTAAGTTTGTAAAAATGCTGGCATGAAAAAGCTACTTGTTATACTGGGGCCGACGGCCAGTGGCAAAACGCGATTAGCCGTACAACTTGCTCACCAGCTGAACGGTGAAATTGTAAGCGTAGATTCCCGGCAGGTCTACCGCGACATGGACATTGGCACGGGCAAAGATCTGGACGAATATCAGGTTGATGGCCAGTCAATTCCCTATCACCTGATTAATCTGGTTGATGCTGGAAGGTCTTATAATCTGTACGAATTTCAGCAGGACTTTTACCGCGTTGTTCCGCAGATTCTGGCGCGGGGGCGGGTGCCGATAGCGTGCGGTGGGTCGGGACTTTACCTGGAATCGGTGCTGAAAGGACACCAGTTCACGGCTATTCCGATTGATGAAAGTCTTCGGGCAAGGCTGGAAACTCAAACGGATGATGGGTTATTAACGGTATTTCACCAGACGCCATCCATTTATTCGGAGCTGGCCGATACGTCTACCCGGAAGCGTACGATTCGGGCCATTGAGATCGCGACTTACCTCAAGCAGCATCCTGATACAAAACTAGCCGGTTTGCCGTCCTTGCCGGACTTTCAAGTGTTTGGTATTAGTCTTTCGGCTGAAATGCGTCGGCAGCGAATCACCAACCGCCTGCACGAACGGCTAAACAACGGCATGATTGAAGAAGTAAAGCACTTATTGGAGAAGGGTGTTAGCGCTGATAAACTGGTGTTTTACGGTCTGGAATACAAATTTATTACGCAGTATTTGATTGGTGAATTACCGTACGAAATCATGGTGCAACGGCTGGAAACGGCTATCCATCAGTTTTCTAAACGGCAAATGACGTTTTTTCGGAAGATGGAACGCGACGGCATACCCATTCATTGGTTGGATGGACGAAAAGTAACGGAGGAACTGGTTGGCGAAGTAACGGAATTAGTGGAACGATAACGACTTTAACATGCCTCTACATTTTGAACTGACAACGCCGGTAGACGATGATCGGCCAGTTTATATATCCGGTAACTTTTGCGATTGGGATGCTACGCTGTTTGAGATGCAGCGGACGG
Source organism: Tellurirhabdus bombi (assembly GCF_021484805.1). NCBI lineage: Bacteria > Pseudomonadati > Bacteroidota > Cytophagia > Cytophagales > Spirosomataceae > Larkinella > Larkinella bombi. The sequence goes on from NZ_CP090557.1 coordinate 1,766,485, forward strand.
GCCCAAACACCTTTTTTTGTGAGTTTCCCGAACAAGTCCCGTTGCCCGAACTGATTGAATATAAGTACAATCGGGGTGGCTGGGAACACGTTGAACTGGATTTTACGGGAGAAGGAATTCCGAACCGAACGATTCATTTATCGGAGTCCTACCGCACTGATTATGTGGCCCATTGGCAATGGAACGGGTTGCCGTTTGATCCGGAAAAGGTACCTAACGTGGAGCTGCTTAGTGAAGATTTTGAGATTCCACAGCTCGAAACCACACGGCGTATTCATGTCCTGTTGCCCCATGATTACCACTCAACCGGTAAGCCATACCCTGTTTTGTACCTGCACGACGGGCAAAATCTCTTTGGCGAAGGTGCCGAATATGGCAGTTGGAATGTCGATCAGAAAATGGCTATTTTAGCTGCCCGTCGCCGCCATGAAGTCATTATTGTTTCCATTGATCACGGGGAAGGGGAACGAATTAGTGAGTTTTCTCTGCATCGAACTCGTTTTGGGCGTGGTAAAGGGCGTCAATACCTGAATTTTATTGCGAAAACCCTAAAACCGCAGATTGATGCGCGTTACCGGACCCTTTCCGACGCTACGCACACGGGAATTGGCGGCAGCTCGATGGGTGGCTTAATTAGTATTTATGCCGGCTTGATGTTTCCTGAAATGTTTGGGCGGCTGATGATTTTTTCGCCTTCCCTTTGGATTGCGCCGAAAATTTATTTTGATGCTATTCAGTTTCGGCGCTCTACGCAGACAAAAGTGTACATCTACGGAGGTGGAGCCGAATCGACCTATATGATTTCCAACCTCCAGCGGCTGCAAAGTGCCTGCCTCCACGGGGGGTGCGCCGATCTGACGGTTGAGTTGACCATTGACCCGGACGGGCAGCATAATGAAGCGCGTTGGGGGCGGGAGTTTCCCAAGGCCATTGAGTGGTTATTTTACGAGCAACAATAAAACGAAACAATGCATATTCAACTGCATACCCAGCGAACAGACGCGGAAACCACCCTTATTCCTCTGGCGCAAACCGACGATTTAGCGGAGCAACTAGTCCAAATTGCCGGGGAGGTAAATCTTCCGGCAGCTCTTTTACAACAGGATTTTAAGGCTGATTCCAAGGAGTTATTGCCGGTTTATCGGGCGGAAGGACGTAAGGTTTACCTGCTGGGTTTAGGGGAAAATCCGACGGCAATGGATTGGCTAAAGGCGTTTCGGGAAACTTTTTTTCGCCAGAAAAAGAAGCTTTCTCAAAGCGTCAGCGTCGATTTGTCGGCTTTCAGCGCGGAAGTAGTGGAAGCGGTTGTTTTGGGGATTCGCTGGGGTGGATATGATTTAAAATTATACCAGACGGATAAAGCGGCGGCTCCTGCATTTTATACGCAAGAAGGCCATCTATCGCTTATTCTGCCAGATACGCAGAAAGAGGCCGCGCAGGAAATTCTGGATCGGGCTGAGGCCATTGCTGCTACGCACCACGAAATTCTGAATCTGATGAATGCACCATCCAATTACAAAACGCCGCAAACCCTGGCGGATTGGACGCTGGCATCAGGAGAAAAATACGGTTACTCGGTAACGGTGCTGAATAAAGAACAGATCGAAGCGCAGGGGTTGCAAGCACTTTTGGCCGTGAATAAGGGAAGCGATTTGCCGCCAACGTTCATTATTGCCGAGTACAAACCAGTCGGGCAGGAAGGTCTGAAAAAGGTTGGTTTGGTCGGGAAGGGCATCACGTTTGATACGGGTGGAATTTCCATCAAGCCATCGACGAACATGCACCTCATGAAAAGCGACATGGGCGGAGCAGCAGCCGTACTGGGAACGCTGGAAGTGGCCGCTAAACTGGCACTACCGGTGCATTTGATCGGTATCGTTCCTTCAACGGAAAACATGGTGGATGGCAGCGCGACCAAACCCGGTGATGTGATTGGCTCCTACATTGGGAAAACCATTGAAATTATCGATACAGACGCTGAAGGACGCGTTATTCTGGCCGATGGATTGGGCTATATGGTGCGCAATTTCCAGCCGGATGTGCTGATTGATCTGGCCACGCTGACGGGGAATAGCATTGCCGCCCTGGGCTACCACGCCGCCGCCTTATTGTCTCAAAACGATGCGCTGTCCAATGCTCTGATAGCCGCTGCCGACCGCACGGGCGAACGCCTCTGGCGGTTGCCGCTTTGGGACGTATACAAAGAGGACATCAAGTCGGACGTAGCCGACGTAAAAAACTACAGCGGAAAGCCTTTTGCCGGGGCCATTAGCGCCGGAAAATTTCTCGAAGTGTTCGCGGAAGGGCACGAAGCCTGGGCGCACCTCGACATCGCGGGTATGGCTTACGGTGACAATGAGTTTGGTAGCCAGAAAAACGGAACGGGCTACGGAATTCGCCTACTAATTGATTTCCTGCGTCACCTTTCCTGATTAGCGCTTTTTTAATACTTTCAGGGACATCAACCGACTTTCAACACCAATGAGCCAACTTTCATTTTTGTGCATTGCTTCCTATTTCAAGGGCGAAGAGTTCATGCGAGCCTGTAAAGAGCTGGGAAATACGGTTTATCTGCTAACAGTGGAGAAACTCGCGGGCTATCCCTGGCCTTTCGAGTCGATTGATGAGGTATTTTACTTGCCGGCTCAGTCGAATTCGACGGAAAATCTAGATAAAATGATTTTGGGGTTGGCCCATGCGATGCGTTCGCGAAAGATTGACCGGGTAGTGTCACTGGATGATTTTGACGTGGAAAAAGGAGCCTTAATTCGCGAGAAATTCCGGATTCCGGGCATGGGGCAAACTACGTCCAATTATTTTCGGGATAAACTGGCGATGCGGATGCAGGCCGCCTCGGCGGGAATTCGGGTGCCCGCCTTTAGCAATTTGTTCCATGATCAGAGTATTACGGATTTTCTGCGAGCTACCGAAGCGCCCTGGCTCATCAAACCTCGTTCGGAAGCCTCGGCAACCGGCATCAAAAAAGTGCACTCGCTGGACGAAGCCTGGCAGGTGATTCATTCCCTGGGGGACGGGCGTCACAATTACCTCATCGAGCAATTCCGACCCGGCAAAGTATACCACGTCGATGCGCTGCTGGTGGATCGAAAAGCGGCTTTTACACGGGTGAGCCAATACCTGGCAACGCCCATGGAGGTAGCCCACGGCGGGGGCGTATTCAGGACGGGTGTACTGCCGTTCGACGATCCCGATACGGTGGCTTTAACCGAGCTGAACAACCAACTGATGAATGCTTTCGGTATGCAGTATAGCGCCTCGCATTCGGAATACATCAAGGGAGACCACGACGGTCAGTATTATTTTCTGGAAACGTCTTCCCGGGTAGGCGGGGCGCACATCGCCGAGATGGTTGAAGCGTCGTCGGGCATTAATTTGTGGCGCGAATGGGCGCGGCTCGAAACCGCCGTGGCGTTGGGTCAGCCGTATGTCGCTCCCGAAGATAAAGGCTTGTATGCGGGCCTGATTGTATCGTTAGCGCGGCAACAGTGGCCGGATATGTCGGGTTTTGCAGACCCGGAAGTCTGGTGGAAAATCAATAAAGAATACCACGTTGGCGCCATTGTACAGTCCCCCAGTCGGGAGCGGATTTTAGCGTTACTCGATGAGTACATGCATCGGATTTACAATAACTTCCACGCATCGGCTCCCGTGCCTGATAAACCCACGAGCTAGTTTGTAACTTACTTTTAAGTACACAAAACAATAAGCGTAAAAGTTAGCGTAAAGTGCACCTAATAAGAAAGTTTGTGTACTTTGCAGTAACATTGCGCTTATTTTATTTTGACCTTTACCGCTTCGCCATTGAAATCTTTGCTGTCTGTTTATCTGGTGCTTCTATCCTTGACTGGTTGGGCGCAGGATAGTCTTGCTGTACAAAATACAGCCGGGCCAGACAGCACGCGTATAGTACCTGACGACTCCCTGTCTCTTTCTACGCAAACGCGCCGAATCCGTTCCTGGATCGTTTATGGCTCGTCGGCGCTGACGATTGGTTCTACTTACGTATACCTGCAAAAAAAATGGTGGAACGAAAACGGCACTGCCTTTCATTTTGACAAAGGGCGGGACGGACGTTATGCCAGCAACCTGGATAAAGTAGCCCACTGGATGGGTGGTGTGTTCACCGCTGATGTCTACTACGACGCGTTTCGTTGGGCGGGTGCTTCGGAGCGGAAAGCGGAATGGCTGGCGCTGGGCGCGGCCGCCTTTGTGCAGGCCGGTATTGAAGTGAAAGACGGGTTTGCGCCCTACTACGGCTTTAGCTGGCGGGATGTGGCTTTTGGAACAGTGGGGGGCTTCTGGCCAATGCTGCAAAATCGCTCTGGCTTTTTGCGCGATGCACAATGGAAGGCGAGTTACTGGCAGCGGACGCCTAAATATTTTACAGAGCGAGGGATTGCCATTCAGCGCTTTTCCATCGATGACTACATCAACCAAACGTACTGGTTTTCATTTTCGCCGGAGCATTTTGGGGGCGAAGGCTTTCGAAATTTCTGGCCCGACTGGTTGCAGTTGTCCGTTGGAATGGGGTTGGAGGCCGAAACGTGGAGCATCGGGCATACGGGCGAAGGCGGTCGTCACGAGTGGTATATCGCGCCGGATATTAATCTGATCAAATTATTTAAGCCGAAAAGTACGTTTGCCAAAACTGCCTTCAAAGTCTTGAAATACATCAAAATTCCGGCTCCAACCTTAAGAGTCAGGCCTAAAATGCGGTTTTACTGGCTCTATTTCTGAGCTTGTCCAAGTTCCATGTCAATGCCAATAGAACGCATTAACTGGCTGGCGTTAAAACTGCGGCAGACGCCTTCGCGAAGCGTGTAATCAAAATGCAACTGCCCGTCTACTACGTCTGAGTGGAAGCTGTAGTTGTGAATAAAATCGTGTGTTTCGGCCAGTTCGCCCAGCTCGACATCGTGGGTAGAAACGAAGCCGGAGGCTGTTGTCTGGTGCAATTGCAGAATCAGGGCTTTTGCTCCCTGGTGGCGGTCCGCCGAATTGGTTCCTTTTAAAATCTCGTCTAAGAAATAGAAAACAGGATAGCCTTGTGCCTGTCGCGTGCGCTCGATTAAAGCCCTTAAGCGCTTTAATTCGGCATAAAACGAAGAGGTGCTTTCTTCCAGCGAATCCTGCGTGCGCATGCTGGTAAAAACCTGCACGGGCGAACAGCCAAAGCGCTCGGCGGCCACAACCGCGCCCGAAAGCGCCAGAATGGTATTTGTGCCGATGGTTCGCAAAAACGTACTTTTCCCGGACATGTTGGAACCCGTAATCAGGACCGTCTGGCCATTGCCTTCGATAGCCAGCGAGTTCGCCACGCTTTTCGTCGGTGGAAGCAAAGGATGCCGAGCTTGTGTGGCTTCAACATGCAATTCATTTTCGCGAACTGCCGGTACAATGTAGGTAGGATGCGCGTAAGCAAATCCGCTTAGGCTGTTGATGGCTTCCCATTCGGCCAGGGCGTCGATCCAGTTGGCTAGCTGAGGGCCATGTTTCTTTTTCCAGCTTTCTAACGCTACCAGATAATGAATATCCCAAAGCGAAATCAAACCAAAAAACAGAAAAAAGTAGGGGTTCCGTCGGTAATTCAGGTTTTCGACCAGCTTGCCTAGCTGTCCAATGGCTTCCGCAGCCGTTGTGTGGTCGGTTTCCAAGCGCAGTTTTAGCCGTTGCAAAATAGCGGCCTCTACCTTTAGGTCCGACACATGCCGGAACAAATCGCGGTAGGTTCGGAGCGAGCGTGAAATAGAGAAAGTCTGCTCACTCACTTGTTTGGTCTGCTCAGCGACTCGACTCAATAAAATGCCGTGAAGCAGTAGCGAAGCCGCCACCGCCCAGCCCGGTACGAGGTCAGACAGCCAGAAACCGATGAGTGTGACGGTTATGAGTGGAAATACCCACCGAAGGATTTGAGCGTAGCCAGGAATTGGTAGTTCGGGTTGCTTGGCCCATTTTTTTAGCTCGTCGGAGGGTTGCCCGACGTTTTCATTGAGGTAGGCCAAGGCTTCAAAGTCTTGTCGCCAGTCGAGCTGGGGTTGCAGTTCGGCAGCGGCGGCCTGACGCAGCACAATTGCGTCTTCCGGCGCAGGGTAGAGCAGGTACGTAGCCAGCTTTCGCTCGCCTTCCTGCGTATGCGTTCGGTTGAGCAACCGGAACAGCGAATGCTTCCCGAATACGTCCAAATCACCCGCGTAGGGGTGGGTGGGTTCCAGGTAGTCCGCGCCGGTTTCGGGGCGGTTAAATTTTCGTTCAAGGCGGGCAGCTTCGTCCTCGTTGATATAGGCAAGCCAATGATAACGGTCCCTTTCCTGCTGTATTTTTTGATGCCGTTTAAGTAAAGCCAAAAATCCCGCGATCCCAACGAGGCCAGTCAGAATAAGCCAGCTAATCTGATCTTGCTTATAAAAAACATAAAGCAGGATGAGCACACCAACAAACCAGACTAACCGTAAAATAGCCAGTTGGTTATAGCGTTGCTGGGCAGCCTGTTTAAATTCCGAAAATTGTTGCTGGCGGGCAGAAAAGGTGGGGTTCAGAGACATTCGTTGCATCAATTACTGGCACTGCGGGCAAACTCCCTGAATCAATAAATTGGTTTCTTTACGCTGGTATCCGTCGGGCAGATCAACGCGGGGAATCAGAACGTTTTCCAGGCAGTTGGTCTGGCCACATTCTTCACATTTAAAATGAACATGGTCGTGGTGGTGTTCCTGGTGTCCGCAGGTTTCCCGGCAAAGGCCATATTTCAAGCCCCCTTCATCATCCAGAACTTTGTGTAAAATTCCTTTATCGACAAAGGTTTTCAGGGTTCGGTAAATGGTAACCCGATCAAAGTTGTCTTTCAGGCGTTCTTCAATATCGTGGTGCGCCAGGGCGTAACCGGATTCCAGAAATGCATTCAGCACTTCTTCGCGACAGCCCGTATGGCGGAGGCGGAAATCGTCCAGGGTTTTTTCAACAGATGGATGCATGGTATATCGGCAGGTCCGGGGCCGCAGACAGGTGTTAGCTACCCCGGAAACTGGTTTATTCTGTTATTTCAAACTGTAATTTAACCAAATTTGCGTACAGACCATCTTCCAGCAGGCTAAGCTCATCGTGTTTACCCGACTCAATAATCTGGCCGTCACGAATGACGTAAATCATATCTACCTTACGAATCGTTGCCAGACGGTGGGCAATAATGATCGTGGTTCGGTTCTGCATCAGCTCATCCAGCGCATCCTGCACCAATCGCTCCGATTCGGCGTCCAGCGAGCTGGTTGCTTCGTCAAGAATCAAAATGGCCGGATCTTTCAGGATGGCCCGGGCAATAGCAATCCGCTGCCGTTGACCTCCCGATAGCTTAACGCCCCGTTCGCCCACAATCGTCTGAAATCCTTCTGGAAAAGATTCGATGAATTCAAGAGCGTTGGCTTTGCGGGCGGCTTCCAGTACTTCCTGTTCGGTCGCGTTGGCCTTACCATAGGCAATATTTTCCTGAATTGTACCGCCAAAAAGCATGACTTCCTGCGGAACAACGGCAATATTTTGGCGTAAGTGCGTGATGTTGTAATCCTGAATGTTCTGCCCGTCAACCGTAACGCTTCCGGTATCGATGCCGTAGTAACGCAGCAGCAGCTGAATGATGGTGGATTTACCCGCACCACTTTGCCCAACGAGCGCAATTTTACGACCGGCATCAACCCGCAGAGAAATGCCTTCCAGAACTGGAACATCAGGGCGGGAAGGATACGAAAAATGCACATCCTGGAACGTAATGTCGCCCCGAATTGGCTTGGCAGTAACAACATCGTCCGTATTGACCTCTGATTTTTCCTCCAAGATTTCCAAAATGCGCTCCGAGGCACCAATGATGCGTTGCACCTGCGCGTACATGTCGCCCATACCACCCACAGAACCGCCAATAAAGCCGGTATAGAAGATAAACTCAATCAGGCTCGACAGCGGCATTTGGCCCGAAAGAACCAGGTTTCCACCGTACCACATGATACCAATCACGCTGCTGAAAAGCGCAAAAATGACAAACGAAACAAAGGCGCCCCGGTACCGAACCGCGTGCAGCGCAATCGAAACGACTTTTTGCATGGCGGTTGAATACCGGTTAATTTCAAAACGCTCGTTCGTGAAGGCTTTCACCACGTTAACCGATTGCAGGGTTTCTTCGACAATGACGTTAGCCGTTGCCAATTCGTCCTGCACCTGCCGCGACATTTTCCGGATATAACGCCCAAAAATAATGGCCGCAATAATCAGCAGGGGCAAGGTCGCCAGCATGAAAAGGGTCAATTTCCAGGAGAGGTAGAAAATGATCGCCGTACCAACCACCAGCGTCGCAACCTGGCGGAACAGCTCGGCGAGCGTGAGGGATAAAACATCCTGCAACTGAGCCACGTCCGAAGAAATGCGGCTGGTTAGCTCACCAACGCGGTGTTTCTCGAAAAACGGCACCGACAACGTAATGATCTTGCTGTAAACCGCCTTCCGCACATCGGCCATGGCCCGTTCGCTAACCTGGGCAAAGAAATAAATTCGGAAAAAGGAAAAGAACGCCTGGACGATCAGGATCGCCACAAAAATCAGTACGACCTCGTTCAGGGTAAAGCTCGACTGGCCGCTGATAACGCTGGTTACCAGCCCCACTAGTTTTCCAAAGCTAAGCGTCGTTAGCGTGGAGAATACCAGGAAAATGAAACCAATGATGAAATACGTCCGGTAAGGCCGGACAAACCGGAAAATGCGCAAGGTCTTCTGCAAATTCTCCTTGTTGATTTTCTTTTTATCTTCTGGAGCGACCTCCTGGCCGGACCTCCCACCTCGTTTTGCCATTGTTACTTGTTAATTGAGCGGTAGAGTCAGAACTCTTCAGCTACTTGTTTTCAATTACTACTTTTCATCAGCTAGCCCTTTGTAGCCCGATGCTTCAAACAGTTGTCGGGCGTTGGCATTGTTCATCAGTTCCTGGATGCCAGGGTCTTTATCATCATTGTATTTGCCCACAATCCGCCAGCCCAACCAGCGGCCAATGCCACCGGGTGCTTTCGGACCCACTTCCGACGTAAAGGGACGGTCGGCCAAATAACGCTCTTTTATGTTTGGATTCGTTTGGTACAGAAGCTGTGCATCAATAAAATGCGCCCAGACTGCTTCCTGAGCAGCATAAGTAGCCGTTAACTGCTTGTCAGAATAGCCAATCACCAGGCTGTCGGGTACGTCAGGCAGCATGGTTTTGGCAAAAACGTAGCTCTTGCCGTAGTAAATCATGTCGGCCAGCAGCGTCTGATCGCGGCGATCTTCGGAATTATATCGTTTGGAAATCGCGAGGACAATAGCGGGAGCAATGTATTCTTTCTGGTATCTTTTCAGGATGTAATTCGGAACATCAGGGCGGTATTTAGCACTCGGTCCCGTAAACCAGTCGAGACCAATAACAATCAAACTATCCGTTATGGCCAGATCAGGACCCATAAAACCCGTGACGATACCGACCACTTTTGGCGGGTGAAAATCAGGGAAATTTGCCCGGATATTGGTAAACGCCTCCGACAACGCCCCGGCCAGATCACCTGCCGTACCGAAGGTTTCGTGCGTTTGATCATACAATACTCTTAATTCCTTATCGTTTACCCGTTTGGATAGTTCGTTAACTAAGGCCGTGTCCTGACCGTAGTGCGTTGTGCCAAAATAAGCGCGCGCCACATCCCGGTTGTTGTTGAGCCATTCCTGTATATCTTCTGGTTTTCGGGTCTGGAACAATTGATCATCCGCACGCTGGACAGTGACGGGCTCCTGTTTGGAACAGGCATTGAAAATCAGTAAACTTACTAAGCCGATAATAAGTGGCAGACCCTTCATTCGCACTTTTGGGGGTTCTGGGTAAAACATACAAAATTATGAAAAAAACCTACCCGCTCGACCACCTGGCGTGCCGTCGCGCGTTACTTTTGCTCGGAAGCACGAAACAGGGAATAGTAATGGGTGGATTGCTCCTTGTAGGGTTATTCCTCTTGACCCCAACGTATGGCCAAGTAACTGTTCAGAAGCCCCGAAGTAGAACACAGTCATCGAAGAATGAGTTCGACAAAAAACAGGACGATCAATGGACGCATAAGTCTGGGAGTAAGCCCAATCGGCGGGCAAACAGCGCGGCTGACAAGGTATTCCGTCGCATTCAGGGCGATGACTACGAAGGGCCCGATTATGACCGTCCGTCCAAGCTGGTCGAAATGAGCTTTCGCGTAGCGCCTTCCTTGACGCTGAATACGGCGCACGGTACAGGTGAGTACGCGGGTTTCACCAACAACGGAATGGGCGTACGAATGAGTATTGGGCCGACGCTGGATTATTATTTCTTCAAGGATCGTTACGCCTTCAGTTCGGGAATTTGGTACACGATTGTTCGGTCGGGGTATCGGATTCCGGGAAGTTATGGTTCAGACACCTGGAATCCGGGCGCAACCATGAAAGAATCGGTGTATAACCTGCAATACGTACAAATTCCGTTAACGGCCAAGATGTACGCAAACAATTTGTTTCCCGATGCCCGTTTTTACATCCAGACCGGTGGCGTACTCGACATCAAATTAGCCGAAAAGCCACTGAACCAAGGCATTAATCGCCTGTATCAGGTGGCGGAACAAACAGGCCGGACGCGCCAGTATAGCCGGGGCGATTTTGCGTTATTGTTAGGTACGGGCATTCAGTACAAGCTGAATAATTCGCAGGCGGTTATTATTGGAATGACCTACCAGCGTGGTTTAACCAATGTCGCTCGGGGATCAGCGCTGGTCTCAAAAAGTCGGATTGTCTCGCTGGAATTGGGCCTAAAATTTTAACATTTAGTCTAAAAAAATAAATGTTTCTTGTAGTATATTGGTCGCTATAAGCAAACATTTATGAATAGAATAATTACTCTTTTACTCGCTGTAGTTCTTACTCCCTCATTTGCCCAGGAAATTTACAAACCCTTTTCAGTGGAGCGCGAGGCAGTCCCCAAAGGCGGCCCAGCATGGCTCGAAAAATTCATTGAGGTAAACCGGCGAATGCCCTATTCTGCCGAGGTCAGAAAAATCAAGGGAGTCACTTTTGTGTCAGGTGTGGTCGAGCCGGATGGCTCGGTTTCGGCCCTTCGTGTAACGCGCTCTTTCGATCCTGCCTGCGACCGGGAAGCGATGCGTGTGTTGAAGTTATTTAAGGCCTGGCAACCAGCCTTAAAGGAAGGAAAACCCGTTCGTCAGGAATTTACGTATGCCGTAAGATTTAGTCCGCAGTTGATCGGCGCCGAGCCAGACAGGATTGTGGCGTATTATGACAAGCAGCAGCAACTTGTTGTGGATGAAGCGCAGGCGGCTTATCAGATAATTGCACCTGTCGACTCGTTGGGTTATCCGACCGCTGGGTCCACAATCTATGAACGGCGGGGAAAAGGCTGGAAAGAACGTGAAAAGTATGCCTTTTCCGAGAAAGAAAAATTCATTGATAATCCAGATAAAACGTCAGACACCGATTCCATTCGTGTGAAGCATATATTCATCCGGTTCATGGGGCGGTTGCAAGGAGAGCAGTATAGCTATTATCCGGATGGTAGTTTGTTTGCGGTGAGACGATATGATATGGGAAGACCCGCCGGGAAGTCCCGATATTACTATCCAAATGGTGTGGTAAAACGGGAAGAAGAACAACTAGGCGAAGACAAGGTGCGTATCTGGAACTGGTACTCAAATGGACAGATCAAACAGATCATGATTCAACAGGCTTCCAAGGGTGAATTTTCGGACCAGACTGAACTGTTGAGTCAATGGGACGCGTCCGGAAATCAACGGGTTAAAGATGGGCAAGGCGTGGCTCGGTTCGAATCCCAAGTAGAAGACGAAGGTCGGCTGATTGAAGAAGGCAGGGTTTTTGACGGAAAAAGAGATAGTATCTGGGTTGGGAAGGTAGAGGGGCGGCCTTTCTACCGGGAAACCTATTCGAACGGGCTGTGTCTGGGAGGGGTTTCTTTTACCACAACGGGCGATTCTACGGTTTACAAACAGTCAGTTCAATCCGCAGAGTTTAAAGGCGGGAAAGAGGCATTGTATCAGTTTCTAGGACAAACTATGCGCTATCCGCCGGAGGCAGCGCGTAATCAGATCAAGGGGCAGGTAATAGTCAGTTTTGTTGTTTGTACCGATGGAACCTTGTGCGATTATGAAGCCTCGGGGCTTGAGGAAGAGAGTCTTAAGAAAGAAGCCGTCAGAGTAGTTAAAGCCATGAACGGAAGATGGACTCCCAGTATTCGGCATGGCAAGCCCGTTAGGACGCTATTTAATCTTCCCATTAACTTCGATCTTCAATACTAGCGCTGCCAGAAGACACGGTAAAACCTCAAATACGGCATATCGCACGTTTATGAAAACATTTCTTACCTGTTTCCTCTTTGTCGCCTTTACTACTTCGTTTGCCCAGGAAATCTACAAGCCCTTTGCGGTTGAAAAGGAAGCCATTCCCAAAGGCGGGTATGCGCTGCTGGAAAAGTTCATTCAGGCCAACCAGCATATGCCTTACTCGGCGGAGGTGAAGAAGGTTAAAGGCACCCTTTATGTCTCTGGCGTTGTCGAACCCGACGGTTCGGTTTCAGATGTCCATGTAACGCGTCCGTTGGAACCCGCCTGCGACCGGGAGGCCGTTCGGGTGGTGAGTCTGTTTAAAGCTTGGGAGCCCGCCTTGAAAGATGGCAAGCCCGTTCGGCAGGAGTTTACCTACAGCGTAAAATTCTCGCCCACACGGACGGGGGCTGAGCCGGACAAGATCGTTAACTTCTACGACGAGCATGGAAATTTAGTGATCGACGAGCAAAAGGCCCAATTCCGCCAGATTACTTTGGTCGATTCTTTGGGTTATCCAATAGCAGGGCCCAGCGTATACAAGCGTCAGGATGCTGACTGGAAATTGCATCAGACCGATAGTTTATCGGTCGAAACGCGTTTCGTCTTAGGCCAGAAGCGCCCGGTAGCCGATACGATCCATCTCAAGCTGTTAGCAATTAAAGACAAAGATAGCCGCTATCAGGGGCTGCAATACTCTTTCTATCCTGATGGCGCGCTGTATTCTGTCGAATTGTACGAAGCCGGAAAGTCGAAAGGAAAGACAACCTGCTATTACCCAAATGGGCTGGTCCGTTTACAAACAGATTACAATCAAGCTCAGCCGCTCGAACACAGATGGTACGCCAATGGTCAGGTAAAGCAAGTGGCGACGGTAACCGGGGACATGCCTTGGGAAACTACGATCATCGATCAGTGGGACTCGCTCGGAAATCAACACGTTAAGTTAGGTGAAGGCATGGCTCGAACCGAATTTTTCAACTTTAGGGGGTGGGTTATCGAAGAAGGAAAAATCAAAAGCGGTTTGCAGGAAGGAATATGGGTCGGAACTGTAAACGGCCAGTTAAGTTATCGCGATAAATACACCAAAGGGAAGTTCGTAAGCGGCGTCTCCTACGGCTCGGATCTCGATTCTGTCCGATATAAAAGAATAGCTCAGCTGCCTGAATTTAGCGGCGGGCTGAAGGGAATGTTCAATTTAATCAGACGGAAAATAGAGTCTTCGCCTGATTTTGCCTTTAAGGGTATGCATGGTCAGGTCAAGGTAGCGTTTACCGTATGCACAGATGGAACCTTGTGTAATTTGAAAGTTGTGGAAGGAATTCGGAAAGACATCGATGAAGCTGCGTTACAGCTAGTGCAGGAGACTAGCGGAAGGTGGAAGCCCGCCGTGCGGCGCGGACGTCCCACCGAGGTCGGTTTTCAAATCCCGATCAGTTTCTAGATTAACAAAAAAGCCCGGCCAACCAGCCGGGCTTTTCATTAGATAAAATTACCTTTAGGAAATCGTGTCGAAGCCGCAATACGGAACCAGTACCGCTGGAATACGAATGCCTTCCGGTGTCTGATTATTCTCTAAAATAGAGGCCAGAATACGTGGCAGAGCCAGCGCCGATCCGTTTAGCGTGTGTAGTAACTGGGTTTTGCCTTCTGTCTTATACCGCAGTTTTAAGCGGTTGGCCTGGTAGGTTTCGAAGTTGGAAACAGAGCTTACTTCCAGCCAACGCTGTTGAGCAGCTGAATAAACTTCCATGTCGAAAGTCAGCGCCGACGTAAAGCCCATATCACCGCCGCAGAGCCGCAGCACCCGATACGGCAACTCCAGCTTTTTCAACAGCGACTGAACGTGCAGGCTCATCTCTTCCAGCGCCTGGTACGATTCTTCGGGTTTTCGAATCTGCACCACTTCTACTTTATCAAACTGGTGCAGGCGATTCAAGCCGCGCACGTGCGCTCCCCAGGAGCCAGCCTCGCGCCGGAAACAGGGCGTATAGCCCACATTTTTAATCGGCAACTGGTCTTCCGAGACAATGACATCCCGGTACAGGTTGGTAATGGGTACTTCGGCGGTAGGAATCAGGTACAGCTTCTCTTCTTTGACGTAGTACATCTGGCCTTCCTTGTCTGGCAATTGCCCCGTTCCAAAACCTGACTCTTCATTGATGACAATCGGGGGCTGAATTTCGAAATAACCAGCCGCCAGCGCTTCGTCCAGGAAAAAATTGATCAAGGCCCGTTGCAGACGCGCGCCCTTACCTTTGTAGACCGGAAAACCGGCGCCTGTAATCTTAACGCCTAATTCAAAATCAATAATGTCGTATTTTTTGATAAGCTCCCAGTGAGGCTGTGCATCGGCAGGTAGGGTAGGAACATCGCCATGCGTCAGCACCACCTCGTTGTCTTCGGCGGAGCGACCTTCCGGGACACTGCTATGGGGCAGGTTCGGAATTGTTACCAGCACGTCCTGCAACTGTTGCTCAATGGCTTTGAGGTCATCTTCCAGCCCTTTGGAGATAAACTTAAGATCTGCGGTTTCCGTTTTGGCGGCTTCGGCAGCTTCTTTTTGGCCGCTTTTCATCAAAGCACCAATTTCTTTGGCCTTCGCGTTGGAGCGGGCCAGTACATTGTCAAGTTCTTTTTGGGTATCGCGCCGCTGTTGGTCAATATCCAACACCTGCTCAACAATGGCTTCTGCCTGCGGAAAGTTTCTTCTTTTCAGGCCAGCTATAGTGGTTTCTTTATTTTCGCGGATGAACGGGACTTGAAGCATGGGTATTTTGCTATTGACTGCTATTCAAAATCTGATTTACAGGCAACTTCTGGGCTGCCAGCGTAAATATAAATGAAACAAAACTAATAGCCGTGCGCCTTAGTTCTAAGCATCCTCCTGAAAACTTATCGGGCAACCGGCACAATCATTTACCCCAAAAGGAAAGGCCAACCCAGAACAAAGTACTGCGGTTTTCTGCCTTCTTATTGATGAAATGGTTTAAATCGCTCATTCCCAGTGAAATTGGTCCAAGTCGGGCGGACATTCCCACGGCTACCTTTTTGTCTTCTCCAATGATCGAAACCGGAAAAGCCAGCTCGGCATCTTCGTCTTCAAAGCGGGGCGTAATGATGAACAAATCGGGCAAAGGCTTGGGACCATCGGTTATGCTTGTGGTTTTAATGGCATTGATGTAAATCGCTGGCATAACCCGCAAATCGGCTTCCAGATGAAGTTGACGCTGCAAGGAGACGGTGGTGGCGCCTTCCGCCGATGGCCGGGGTGGAAGCGTTGAATTGGCGACGAGATAATCAACTGGATTATTTCCGAACGCATCCAGGGTTTCCTGATTCATGCTTTGGCTCAATGAACCGGCAAACGCTTGGCTGCCAGGGTATTTAATGGAGCCGCCATTCATTACCGACGCCGATAAACGGAGCAGATAAGCCGGACGGTCGTCGGTATAGGTCGTGTGTGGATCAAAAGTTTTGCCGGATCGGTTGTAACCTATTTCGTAGGTAGCACCCAGGTCATAGGCCCAGCCTGTGCCGTAACCCCCTGATAGACTAAATGATTGACGAGCAACGGTATAACTGCCCAGATATTGCGCGTTGATGAAATCGAGTGCCTTCTCGTCGGCACCCGCCACATCCCGAATGGCGTAGCCACCCGCGGCGTTCAACGACTGCCGTTGAGCACCCACAATTCGCCGACCCGTTGCGCCTATTCTGAGGCGGTGCAATTGGCCGTCGAAGACAACCAGTCCGTAAGTTAAACCCGCTTCGGCGTAGCTTTCGTTGGTCAGATTAAACGCAAAATTACCCGATGCTGGCTGCAAAACCCGGCTACCCAGGCCACGGCGATAGGCTTCGGTCAGTGGCTCAGGCAGAGACGTTCCGTATACGTAATTGCGCATACGGGTATGTAACGCCAAACCATGAACGCCCCCAAAGCGAATCAGGGCCGAAGGCCCAATAAGTTCGGAGTAAGAATTGGTGTTAGGCGCATCGGTCAGTGAGCCGACGGCGCGCAGGTCGCGGGCTAGCTGGTTGCTGTAGGGCAAGCGCAGGGTACCCATGTAGTCATCCGAAACCAGGTACTTAAACACGACTGGATTGATCGTAGCCATACCCGCTGCGGGAATAATTTGAAACCGATAACGGCTACCGGCGGCGGCCGACGGATTTTGCAAAACGCGGTATAAACCCCCGTAATTGCTACTGGATAATCCCGGAACAAATTGAGCCTGAGCCGAAAAGGCAAAGCTAGTCAGGAGGGTAAGTACAGAGAGACTTAATCGAAACTGATTCATGGAATGGATAAAGTTAATTCGATTTGACGCGCAAATTGCCCGCTGCATCGTACTGCAACTCTTCATCGGACAAAAGTTGCCGGATTACTTCAGCTAAGTGATCGTTGGAAACGTTGAGAGAATCAGCCAGTAAGCGGGGGGGAAGTCCCTGCCCATTTTTAGCAGCTACCAGTTGATGAACCTGTTGCCGTAAAGCTACCAGATCGGTGGTTTTTCCGGAAGCCATTTTCAGACAGGTATCGCAAACACCGCAGGCTGCTCCCGGCTCTTCGCCAAAATAAGCCTGAAGCATGCGTGTCCGGCACTGCACCGGATTTTGTACGTATTGAATTACCGCCTGAACCTTGTCCTGGCTTCGCTGCTTACTTTCGGCCATACCCATTACGTTAATCGGTAACTGGCGGGCATCGAAGCGGGGTGTCAGGAAGGTCAACTGTGGTTTGTCTTTTTGTTTTTCGTAAATCAGTACATCTCGTTGGTGCAATTGGTCGAGCAAAGACCGAATTTCCAGTTCGGGCGTCAAAAAGGCTTTGCCAATGGCACTTTCGGAAATGGTAATGAACTGCGTGAACAATTCGCCGCCGTACATCCGAAGCAACAATTTCAAGAACGGATCGTAGCGGGGATTTAGTACCTGAAATTCATACAAAGCCCGATTATCGAGCGAAAGCATCAGTCGGGAAGGATGGTAATAGCCCTCACTTAGTTCGACAAATCCTTCTAGTTCAAGCTGGCGAATGGCGTAATGCGTTTCGGTAACGGCTAAGTTAAACCGTTGACAGAGAGCTGGTAGATCAAAGTCTATGCTTGTCATCTCGCCACTGCCAATGGCAAGGTTCGCGTAGTTAGCCAATGCCTGATAAACCCGTCGTAGAACATCTATGGGAGGGTACTGCTGCTCAACCCGTTGCTCAATGTCCGTCAAATCTTTCTGATTATAAAGCAGAACCGCGTAGGCTTTTTTTCCATCGCGGCCCGCCCGCCCGGCTTCCTGATAGTACGCTTCCAGATTGTCCGGCACGTCCAAATGCACCACGGTGCGTACATCGGGCTTGTCGATTCCCATCCCAAAGGCGTTGGTGGCTACGATCACGCGCTTTTGGTTACGCAGCCAGGCGTCCTGTTTTTCGGCGCGTTGCTTGGTCGTCAGGCCCGCATGGTACGCATCGGCACTGATGCCGTGGTGATAGAGCCATTCGGCTACTTCACTCGTTTGGCGGCGACTTCGCACGTAAACAATGGCGGTGCCGGGCACATTATTCAGAATCTTCAGTAGCCGGGTTTCTTTGGCTTCTTCATACAAAGCGGAGTAAGATAGATTGGCCCGGGCAAACGATTGCCGAAATACCTGAGGCTCCTGCATTTCCAGCTTCGTGACGATGTCCGTCTGCACGTCGGGGGTGGCCGAAGCGGTTAGAGCAATCAGGGGCGTTTGGGGAATGAGCTTCCGAAACTCCGCAATTTGCAGGTAAGGCGGACGAAAATCGTACCCCCAGGCCGAAATACAGTGCGCTTCGTCGATAGCGAGCAGACAAACCTTCATCTGCTTCACCCGTTCGAGCATAACCTCCGTTCGTAAGCGTTCGGGAGAAACGTAGAGAAACCGGATATTGCCGTAAATGCAGTTGTCCAGCGTGGAGTCGATTTCCCGCCAGTGCATGCCCGAATAGATGGCTGCCGCCGAAATGCCGCGCCGCCGCAACTGCTCTACCTGGTCTTTCATCAGGGCAATCAAAGGTGTAACGACGATGCAGACGCCACCCATCGCTAAGGCCGGGAGTTGAAAACAAATGGATTTTCCGCCGCCCGTGGGCATCAGCACAAGCGTATCCTGT
Organism: Tellurirhabdus bombi; assembly: GCF_021484805.1. NCBI lineage: Bacteria > Pseudomonadati > Bacteroidota > Cytophagia > Cytophagales > Spirosomataceae > Larkinella > Larkinella bombi. Next base: position 1,785,007 of record NZ_CP090557.1, read on the forward strand.
CCCTGCATGACGGCATGGACAATGTCTTCCTGCAAAGGCCGAAAAGCATCGTAACCCCAGATTTGCTTCAGTATTTGATGAATCGTCATTCGTACGGTCCTATTCCTTCGACAAAGATAACCGATTCCGGCGTCCGAAGCAGCCCGTATTTAGCGCCGCCGCTTCTTTGATTTCGACGAACGGCCCCGGCTGCTTGTTTTCCGCCGCGAAGATGACTTCCGGGATTTTACTTTTGACTTGGACTTCGCCTTGATTTTTGGCTTTGCCTTTGGTGTCACTTTGACCGGTGCGACCACGACTGGTTTAGTATCAGTTTGCTTGGCCGCCAGCAGGTAAATCAGCGAAGCCGTACCATCCATAGTTGGCTCATTGGTGCTATAATCGCCGTAATCATCGTGATAAACCACCAGATCGCTTTGAAAAGGCGCATACTCGTCCGCGTCTTTTAGGGTAATACCAACTAGGTTTTTATAAATGCTGGCGTAAACCGGGCCGTCTACCAGCCCGCCGTCAATCGGGTAATTTTTCAGGTGCGTAAACGCCGAATGCGGATCAGCGGGCGTATCACCCCAGGAAGGCAGGCCATACACAAAACTCGTTCCCCACGGGTTGCAGCCAAACAGCCAGTCGAAGGCGGCCTGTTCCAGGTCAAGGTATTGCTTGTCGCCCGTTAGTTTGCGGTACCAATAACACTGAATGGCAAAGGACGTTGTGAGGTTGTTGCTGCACCAGATGAACGGAACGCCCCGCTGAAAGGCATTGCCCTGCGCCCGTTCCTGAATCTTTTGAATGCCTTCCCGGTAATAATCGACAATGTGTTTTTTGCGGGCCGGGTCCAGCTTTTTAGCCAGTTCATAGTGTCCGACGTTAATGAACGGATACCACTGGTAATGCCGGGCCGTGTCGGTTCCCATCCAAGGCGTTATGGGCTCAATGAGGGCGTAGGCGTATGAACTGTTCAGGTAATCGGCTGATTTTTGGCCTTTTATCCGGGAGGCGTTATAAAGCTCAACCGCCGCCAATTCCATATCATCGACGTAGTTGTCTTCTTCGTAGAAATAGCGGGATCGTCCCGGAGCCGTCTGCGCTACACCTGGTTTGTGGGTTCCGATGGTATACGCACTCTGCGAACGCCGCCAGAGCTGTTCGGCGTAAAAAACATTTTTTGTGCGGAATAACTGATATCCCAGCGCAAAAGCACTGCTAAATTTCCCGGCGGTAGACGCCACGCCCGTCGCGCGGTTTTTGTACTTGAATAGACCCTGTGGTTTCCCCGACGCGAAATAGACAGGCCGTTCGAAGCCTTTGCCGTACAAGCTGTCTTCTTTAGGAATCCGCAGACCCGCATGGTCGCGGTCGTCGCCGAGCTGGTTGAACATCCAGTCGTCGGTGGGGTGCATTTTCAGGAGCCAGTCCAGTCCCCACTTAGCCTCATCGAGTACGTCGGCAAAACCATTCGTTCCTTCCAGTCCGTTGGCTTCGTGTTTGTCCCCAAATGCTTTCGGAAAATCCCGAAAAGCGGCTAGCAAATGGTAGGTGGCGTTGGCCGAAGTCGTCACATATTGGAGGTAATCTGAGGCGTCGTGCCAGCCTCCGGAGGCGTCGATGTGTGTGCTGTCGGGCATGGGACCATACATCGTATAGCCGTCGTGCGTGTGGCAGGAATCTTTCAGGTAAGGATTGAAACCGCTGCGTTGCTGGCGCATGTACCGCAGGCAAAAATCAGCGGCTCCGTCGTAGACGTTTTCGGCAACGGTAAACTCCGGCGATTTGGCGGTACCGGCCAGCAGGTAATACTTTCCGGGTTTGGTAAGTGTCGAAAAATTGAGTCGGTAGGTTTGTTGGAAAGGGCCGTAAGCCCCGAACGCCTGTCCGGCGGCCTGCTCCAGAACCACCTTCCCGCTGGCTACCTCAATAACCTGAAAACGCTGCAAGCTGTCCTGCATTTTGCTTCCCCAAACCGCCACTTTTATGCCGTGCGGCTGGTATCCGAGCCAGTTGATACGAATCCAGGATTGAGGTTCTTCCTGTGGTTGAATAAAAGAGAAAACAAACAGGGCAAGCCCAACCAGCAACAACAATTTCTTCATCAGGGCACAAGTTACGACAAATACAGCTTGAGTAAAGCGCCTGATTTAAGTCAGTAACCGAATTACTTCATGACAATGGGGATACGTTTTCAGGAGACTCGCGCGCTCTGCCAGTTCAAAATCGGCGAAATCGAAGCCCGGAGCCACCGTACAGCCAACCAGCGAATACGCGGTTCCTTCCGCCGGTTTTGAGCCAAACCAGCAGCCCGCCGGAACAACTGCCTGAAAGACTTCGCCCTGGTCTGGATTGGCTCCCAGGCGAATAAGTTGCTGTTCACCTGTCGGATCAATAACGTATACATTTAACGGGCCACCTGCGTAAAAATGCCAGACCTCATCAGCCTGGATTCGGTGCAGGGCCGAGACGTGGTGGGCTTCCAGCAAAAAATAAATGGCGGTGCTAAAACTCCGGTCACCTGAGAAACGGGCGGGCAGGGCTCCCTGCGGAATGGTTTCAGCGGCTCGGTACGTCTCCGCGTAATAGCCCCCTTCCGGATGCGGCTGCATGTTGTATTTCTCGATCCAATACGATGCTGGCTGGCTCATTTTTTGGAGGGCTATTGTAATTCGCGCAGGTACAACTGAATTGTGTTCTCCAGGCCATAATAAAGCGCGTCGGCAATCAGGGCATGGCCAATGGAAACCTCCAGCAGACCGGGGATTTGCTGCTTAAAAAAGCTTAGGTTTTCCAGGCTCAAATCATGACCGGCGTTGATGCCCAAGCCCAGCTCGTTCGCTAGTTTGGCTGCTTTCACGTAGTCGGCAATGGCTGCTTCCCGGTCGGTGAAATAATGGGCTGCGTAAGGCTCCGTATATAGTTCGATGCGGTCGGCTCCTACTTCTTTGGCACCTTCCACCATTTTTTCAATGGGATCAACAAAAATCGATACCCGAATGCCGAGGTCTTTAAAGCGGCTGACCAGCCCTTTTAAATAATCCTTGTGGCTGATGGTGTCCCAACCGGCATTGGACGTAATGGCATCTACCGCGTCGGGCACCAGCGTTACCTGCTCGGGACGAACGCGGCTCACCAATTCGATAAAGCGGTCGTCGGGATTCCCTTCGATATTAAACTCGGTAGTAACCACCTCCTTTAAATCCAGGGCATCCTGAAAACGAATGTGGCGCTCGTCGGGCCGGGGGTGAACCGTAATTCCCTGCGCACCGAACCGTTCGCAATCGATGGCTACTTTGACAACATTGGGGTTATCGCCGCCCCGCGCGTTCCGTAGGGTCGCAATTTTATTGATATTTACACTAAGGCGCGTCATTTTAATAAATTAGGCAAGGTGAAAAATGAATAATAGAACGTGCTAGCTTACTAGTAGGGATGGTTTTGTAACTTTGCCCAGCAAATGTGAGTTCCACAGTCAAAAGTACAATCAATATTTATTCATTATACAATGGCGCTAAAACAACAGATTGACGCAGATATTAAAGAAGCAATGAAGGCCAAAGCACAGGATCGGCTCCGGGCTTTACGGGCAATTAAGTCATTGATTCTGCTGGAAGAAACCAAAGAAGGAGCAGTCGGCGGTGAATTAAAGCCCGAAGATGAAATTAAGTTGCTAACCAAAGCCGCCAAACAGCGGAAAGATTCGGCGGATATTTACCGGACTCAGAACCGGGAAGACTTACTGGCGGCTGAAATGGCTGAATTGGCCGTGATTGAAATGTATTTGCCGAAACAACTTTCCGAAGAGGAATTGAAAGCGCGTTTGCAGGAAATCATCAGTCGGGTGGGTGCTTCGGCTCCGTCGGACATGGGTAAAGTAATGGGCGTGGCAACCAAAGAGTTAGCGGGTATTGCCGATGGCAAAGTCGTTTCTGCAATGGTGAAGGCGCTGTTAGCGTAAGCATGTACAGGCTTTAGTTCGTCTACTTATCTGATTTGGGTGCGGACTAAAGCCTTAATTTTCCAATATGAAAACCATCGACATTCTTATTCTTATTCCGCTGCTTTGGGGTGCTTATAACGGCTATCGCAAAGGCTTACTAGTGGAAGTGGTGGCGGTGGTGGCGTTCGTTGTTGCCATGATTGTCGGGTTTAAATTCCTGAGTTTTGGCATTGATTTGCTGGCGCCGTACATCAGCCGGGAAATGGCGCGACGCCTGCTGCCCTGGCTGGGTTTTTCCGTGATCTTTTTTCCAACGGTTTTAATGATTAATCGGATGGGGTATACCCTGCGCCGAATGCTTCGGGCTACCTTTCTCGGCACCTTCGATAGTCTGGCCGGAGCCGCCGTTGGAATTTTTACGTGGGTCTTCGGAATTAGTGTAATGCTTTGGTTGTTAAGCTGGATGGGTGTCCAAATGCCAATCGCCCAAACGCGGGAAACCTTACTTTATCCGCTGGTGGTGCCCGTAGCTCCCAAGGTGATGACTATAGCTACGGGAAACAGCTTTCTGAAAAAAAGCCGGGAAGCAGTGGCACATCGACAAACAGATCGAGAGGAAGAATGATAGTGGCAAAGCAAGACATACGAAAACTAACAACCGACCAGCTCAAAACCTGGTTGACGCAGCACGGCGAACAAGGATTCCGGGCTAAACAAATTCAGGAATGGCTCTGGAAACACTCCGTGCAGTCATTTGAGGGCATGAGTAACCTGTCGCTGAAGACCCGGCAGCTGCTGGACGAACATTTTGAGATTCGTTCGCTGACGGTGGCGCAGTCGCAGCGCAGTTCCGATGGGACGATCAAATCCTCCTTTAAACTCTACGACGGCAACCTGGTAGAAGGCGTGCTAATTCCGGCGCTTCGGCAGGATGATGATGCCCGCATGACGGCCTGTGTGTCGTCGCAGGTGGGTTGTTCGCTGACGTGCAAGTTCTGCGCAACGGGTTATATGGAGCGCAAACGCAACCTCGACCCCGCTGAAATTTACGACCAGGTAGTTGCTATCGACCGCCAGGCAAAAGAAGCCTACGACGCGCCGCTCACCAACATCGTGTACATGGGCATGGGTGAACCGCTGCTGAACTACAACGGAACGATGGAATCCATCGCGCGCATTACCTCGCCGGACGGACTGGGTATGTCGGCCAAGCGGATTACGGTGTCAACGGCTGGGATCGCCAAAATGATCAAAAAGCTGGGTGACGATAACGTGAAATTCAACCTGGCGCTGTCGTTGCACGCGGCCAATGATGTCAAGCGGAATCAGATCATGCCCATCAATGAAAGCAATTCGCTACCTGCTCTGGCTGATGCGTTAAATTATTTTTACCGCAAAACCGGTACGCGGGTTACGTTCGAGTACATTGTTTTTTACAATTTTAACGATTCCTTGCAGGACGCCAAGGAGCTTTGGCAGTTTACGAAGAAAGTACCTGCCAAGATTAATATTATTGAGTATAATCCTATTTCGGAGGCATCATTCAAAAATACGGACCCGCAAACACTGGATAAATTCGCCGGTTTTCTGGACGATCGGGGCGTAACAGTTAACGTTCGTCGGAGCCGCGGAAAAGACATTGATGCGGCCTGTGGGCAATTAGCCGGTAAAAATGTGCCGACGGTTGGAGTAGAACCATGATATTTGTGATTAAGGGCTTAACAATTCCTTAACATTGGACTGCTAAGTTTCCCGTACTTTTGCGGTATTATTCTGATTAATAGCCGTAACTGGCCTTCTCACAACAGATTTGCACATTTCATGTTCGGACTAGAAACCGATATTTTCATCCTTCTTTCGCTGTGCCTTTTTGCTGCCTGCGCCTTTGAATTTGTTAACGGTTTTCACGATACCGCCAATGCCGTCGCCACTGTTATTTATACCAACTCCCTGAAACCCAACGTCGCCGTTGTTTGGTCGGGTATCTGTAATTTCGTGGGTGTATTATTGGGTGGAATCGGGGTGGCGATGGGGATCGTTAATTTATTGCCCGTCGAGCTCCTTGTTGACCAAAACGTATACCATAGTATTGCGATGGTTCTGGCGTTGCTACTGAGCGCCATTATTTGGAATTTAGGAACCTGGTATTTTGGCTTGCCAAGTTCGAGTTCACACACGCTGATTGGCTCGATTCTGGGCGTCGGTCTGGCATTTTCAACCATGGCGAGCGCCAAAACCGGTGGCGGTGTAAACTGGGAAGAAGCTTCCAAAATTGGGAAAGCCCTCTTGTTATCGCCCCTGATCGGTTTCAGTTTGGCGATCATTCTGATGTATCTGCTGCGTAAACTGGTCAATAACAAAGCCCTGTTCAAAGAGCCGAAGAAAAATACCCCACCACCCGCCTGGATACGGGGTGTGTTGATTGCTACCTGTACGGGGGTTAGCTTTTTTCACGGTTCAAACGACGGACAAAAAGGAGTTGGCCTCATCATGCTGATTTTGATTGGTATTACGCCCGCTCATTTTGCGCTGAATAACAACATCGACCCAACCACAATGCGCGGTAATATAACGCAGATTTCAACGGTTGTTAACCGGATTGATACCGTTGGGTTGTCTTCCGCCGATCGGGTCCGCCTGGGCCAAACCAAAGCTGAACTGGTTAATTTACAGATGCTTCTGAATCACCCGCTGGAAGATAATACATTCAAGCGCGAAGACCGTCTGCAAATCCGCCGCGACTTGTTGTTAATCAATAACAACGTTAAAAAGCTGATTGAGAGCGAAGAAGTGAATTTAAGTACGGCTGATATCGATACCCTTACCGCTAATCTTAACGAGAAAAAAGGCTTGCGGCGGTTTACAGATTACGCACCGTTCTGGGTCATTCTGATGATTGCCCTTTCGTTGGGATTAGGAACGATGGTGGGTTGGAAACGGATCGTTGTAACAATTGGTGAAAAAATCGGCAAGCAACACCTAACCTATGCGCAGGGTGCTTCGGCTGAATTGGTTGCTGCTACCACCATTGCGCTGGCAACGTTTTACAAAGCGCCGGTCAGTACAACGCACATGCTTTCGTCGGGTATTGCGGGGAGTATGGTGGCTAGCCGAGGCATTAAAAACCTCCAGGGCGGAACCGTGCGAAATATCGCGCTGGCATGGATCATGACGCTGCCGGTATCGATTATGCTTTCGTTTACGCTATATATCTTCTTCCGCTGGCTGCTGTAAGTCAGGAAAGGTAACCCGGGGTTTCTGCAACGCCGGGTTACATCAACCACGTTAATTTTTCTTTAGGAATATCCTGCTCAATCGCTGACCGGACTTTATCCACCAAATCGTCAATCGATTCGTCCGGGCTGTACGCCAAAGGTGGTTTGATGCGCACACTCAGCACGGTGTTCTGTTTTTTTAGCCGCAATCCTTTCTTGTCAAAAGCCCGTCGGAACCCGTTGATTACAATGGGTACCACAATGGGAGCGTCTTCTTTGAGGATGTGGGCTGTGCCTTTGCGCACGGGGGCGTAAGGGCTGGTTGTGCCCTGCGGAAAGCTCACCACCCAACCGTGGTCAAGCGCCATTCCGATGCGGTTTCCCGCCGATTTATCTACCTCCCGGTTTACATCCTGCCCTTTTGATCGCCAGGAGCGTTCTACCTGAATGGCACCGCCCATCGAAAACATGCGCGGAATAAAACCTCCTTTCATGGTTTCACTGGCCGCTACGTAATAACTACGGGCACGGGGAGCCAATAAGTAAAAAGGAGGAATAATGGTGTTTTTGTAGCCCCATTTAGCCGCGCAGAAAATGTGGTAAAAAGCGATTACATCCGCGAAGTAAGTCTGGTGATTAGAGAGGAAAAGTACATTGTTTATCGGCAGGTCCTTCAAATGCTCCATCCCCTCAATTCTCACCCGATTATAGAGCGTGTAGCGGAAATAGGTTATCCAGCCTACAATAGACATAAGGATTCGCTTGAGAAAAAGGAAATTTCCAAAAGGGTCCTGCTCAAACAGCCCCAAAAAATCCAGGGGCATCAGAAAACGTGGCAGGAGGCTATATCGGGTTGGTGGCTTCGTGTTCATCCAGGGAAAAACCAATAGCTTATCTACGTAAAGCTAAAATAGCGGTGCAATGTTTTCAAAAAATAGTACCAAAAAATTAGTTGAAAACGTGCTCCACTCCGTTAAAGGCTGCGCCTGAGACAAGAAATTACAGCTTATAAAAAAAATATTTTAACTGAGTTAAACCTTTCCCGCACGGGTTTATCAAACGGGCAAATAACACAAAAACACCCGGAGACTATCGAATAAAATTTACCTGCCTAATATAAAGTACCACTCACTAACAGAACCAATTCAATGAAACGATTTACACTGGCAGGAATTATCGCTTTAGCATTCACTATTACCCACACCGTAACAGCCCAGGTTCAGGTAGGCCTCCGCGGAGGCGCTACCTGGTCTGGAGTCTCAAAACCGAGCTACTTAAATAATTTGCCCACTGATATCAAGTTCGAACCTGGTCTAACGGGCGCTGTATTTTTGGAGATTCCCCTGAGCAACCGGGTTTCGTTCCGGCCAGAAGTGCAGTACATGCAGAAAGGTTTTGCTATCCGCCAAAGCTTCGATATTGGTCTGGGTGGTGGCTTCAACATTCCGCTAGGCGCGAAGGTCGCTTATCAGACACGTTTTATCGAAACGCCACTGCTGTTTAAAGTCAACCTGAACGATGGGCCTGTGCAAGGTTATTTGCTGGCGGGGGGATCAGCTGGTTATGCTGCTAACGGACGGATTCGGACAAGAGGAAGCGGTATATTCCAGACACGGCCAATCGATTTTCCGATTGAGATGGGCAACGGAGCCTTTAATCGGTGGGATTTCAGCGCCATTGCTGGTCTGGGATTAAGCGCGGAAGTAGGAGCAGGCAAGTTTTTTGCCGAGGCTCGTTACCAGCACGGATTCTCGCGGCAGTATGAACTATCGATTTTACAATTGCCTATTCGCAACCGGGGTCTGAGCGCCTCCATCGGCTACTCATTCCCAATCGGTCAATAAAATAAAAAGCGTTTGTGTGTGTTTAAGGGTTATGCAGCTCATGACTGCAAGAGTTAAAAAGAAAAGCCCGTGCCAGTTGGCGCGGGCTTTCTTATGTTTAAGAAACGATTAGCGGTTGGATAACATCCCCGCAGTTTGGTATGCTTTCTTGCCTTCATCCAGAAAAGCCGCGAAGTTATTGACGTCCAGATCGTAGTTTTTTGGCTGGACAAGCAGATTTCCGTTATTATCAACCAGGCAGTAGTGAGGCTGGGCGTTGTTTTTGTATTTTACAATCTGCAAATCAGCGTTTTGGCCACCAATTGTCTTTTTTTGTTTGCCATCGTACTTGGATGAATACCACTGGTTTTGCGGTAATTCTGTTTTATCATCTACATACAAGGCAACAACAACGTAATCATCAGTAAGGCGCTGTAAAACAGGCGACTCTGACCATACTCGTGACTCCATTTCGCGGCAGTTTACGCAACCATGACCGGTAAAATCAATAAATACAGGCTTGTTTACTTTCTTGGCATACGCCAATGCTTCGTTGTAATCAAAGAAACCCTGAATGCCGTGGGGCAACCGAAAAAGATCCGCGTGTTTAGGCTGTTCGCCCAGTGCGTTGACCGATTTGGACGCCGACTCCGAACGGGCCGTAAAACCAAAATCCTGCGTTGTTTCGGGAGGTAAATACCCCGCCAGTGCTTTCAAAGGCGCCCCCCAAAGTCCGGGAATCATGTAGACAACGAACGCAAAGGTTACAATGGCTAACAAAAGACGCGGAACACTGACCGTTTTTGTTTCGCTGTCGTGGGGTAACCGAATTTTTCCCAGCAGGTAGAAGCCAATTAGGGAGAAAATAACCACCCACAGTGCTAGGTAGATTTCCCGATCCAGTAAGTTCCAGTGGTAAACCTGATCGGCAATGCTGAAGAATTTTAACGCCAGCGCCAACTCCAAAAAGCCCAGAACAACCTTCACCGAGTTTAACCAGCCCCCCGATTTTGGCAAACTTTTCAGCCACTGAGGGAAGGCCGCAAACAACGTAAACGGAATGGCAAAAGCCGACGAAAAGGCGGCCATGCCGACGATGGGTTTCACAATTTCGCCACCTGCCGAAGCAACCAGCAAGCTTCCTACGATCGGGCCCGTGCAGGAAAAGGAAACCAGAACCAGCGTAAAAGCCATGAAGATGATGCCCAGAACGCCTCCTTTTTCGGCTTGGGCGTCTGCTTTATTAACTAGCGAACTAGGCAAAACAATTTCAAAAAGGCCCAGAAAGGATAAGCCAAAAACAAAGAAAATAGCGAAAAAAAGCAAGTTTGGTATCCAGTGCGTACTAACGAAATTGGCAAAGGCCGGTCCATTAATCCGCGAAACCAGCGTACCAATCAGAACGTAAATTCCAATGATGGAGACACCATATAGCAAAGCTTTCGCAAAGCCATGATTCTGCTTGGTAAAATAGCTGACAGTCATGGGAATAATCGGAAACACACAGGGTGTCAGCAAGGCAAGCAAACCAGACAGAAAGGCTGCAACAATAAAACCGATCAGGGACGTATCTGCCGTTTGCTCGGGTTGGGCGATGACTTCGCGCGGAGTCATTTCGTCTGAACTGGCAGTAGCTACCTGTTCAGAATCCACCAGCGTTTGGTTCGCTGAGGGGGCAACAGCCGTAGACGTAGCCGTTTGGCTGGTTGGTGCTGCTTCTGCAACTGACGAACCGGAGGCGGGTTGGCTCGTTGCCACGGCAGTTGGGCTAGGCGTCGCCGCCGAAGCCGTAGCCTCCGTAGTTTTGAGCGTTAGGCTAAAATCACTTTCGGCCGGTGGCAGGCAGGTTCCGTCTTTTAAGGAGCAGGTCGAGTACTCAATGCTACCCGCTATCGTCGGCGCGTTTTTCAGGATTTTTACTTTTTGCGTAAAAATCGCTTCGTGCGTGAAATAGCGGACATTTCCACCCCAAACTTCTTCGTATTTTTCCTTGGCACCAACAGGAGTGAGTTTGCCAACCAGCTCATACGTATTGTTGGGCTTAAATTTAGAAACAGCCAGATTAGGCCCAAGATTCGGGTCGAAATCACTGGAGTACATGTACCAGCCGTCATCAATGGCCGCCGTCATTCGTACTTCTACTATATCTCCCACTTTAGCCTCCGACTTATTGAGGCGAAAATTCCAGGTAGCCGGAGATTTAAGAATCTGGGCATTAGTGTTGCCTGTTAACAGGGTGACTATCAACAGAAAAAAGAAAGAACTATATTGTTTCATACCAACAAGATGCTGTATCGCTCGTTTAACAACATCATTTTTACAAAAATATTTCCAAATCTAATCAATCTGCAAAAAAACACCCCATCGGGAGATCCCGACGGGGTGTTCAATACAACCAACCTATGATAAGGCAATTCTTTGTCAATGATTATAAAGGGCAAAGCTCGTTTGCTGATGTTACTACTCTTGTCGAGTCGTTAATTATTGAAACTTACTCGGAAGCAAACAAAAGCGGATTTAAGGGTCCCTCGGGCTTGCTGCCGATGGGAAGGCCGCTCAACCACGTTTGCCAGTCGGCTTCCTGGTATGTATTTAAGGGTTTAGAAATAGTCTGTTCGGCGTCCATGTAAATCATGGTCATCACTTTTCGGGGGGCATCCGAGGTGTTCGGCCCGGCGCGGTGAAAGGTCCAGCCAGCGTGGAAACTAACTTCTCCCAGCTCGAAAGGCGTATCATGAATGGTAAAATTCAGCCTGCTCAGTTCTTCCGCTAGCATGGCTTCGCTTTCGTCACTGATTTCCTTATCGCGTCCTAACTCAACCGTCTGGCTTTTTGCGGCAAAGGCAAGCGGGCCCATCTCCATCGGCGTTGGCTGCAAGGGAATCCAGACCGTGACGGTGTTGGGCGAAGAAAGGGGCCAGTAAAATTGATCCGCGTGCCAGGGTGTAAAACCTCCGGATGGTTCTTTATAAAGTGCCTGGTCGTGGTATAAACGAACACCGCCGACCCCCATCAGGTCGGCGGCAATCTTGGCCAAGCGGCGCGAAAAGACAAACTCTTTTACCTCGTCGTTTTCACGCCAAAGGTTCATAATCTGCAAAAACGCCCGCTCGTAAGTGGTTCTTTCTTCCATTGGTTTGGTGAGCGTGTTCAAACGAATCACCAAATCGCTAAGAATTGTACCGTAATATTCTAACACTTCCGGGCTAAGTGTGTTTTTCAGTTTAACATAGCCATTTTCGCGGTAGAAACGGACGGCTTCTGCGCTCAACGGATATGGCTCATCCAACGCACGCAGCAATAACGTTTTGTTAGAAGAAAAAAGCATGAAGGATTTAGGAATAGAGTGTCACAAAATTGGTTCTACTTTTTCTTGAAAAAAAGCCATTATTTGCCCTAATTGTGTACGATTTTGACTTAGTAGGGGAGGTAAGTAATAAGAACCTGTTTAAATACTGCATACAGTGAAAGCGCTGTTTGAAAAGATAGATTTCGGTAAAGACAATTCTCTACAGATTAAGCATCTGTTACTAGCGCATTTTGATGCTCCCTGGCATTATCATCCGGAATACGAATTGACTTATATAATTCAAAGCCAGGGCAAGCGATTTGTAGGCGACCATATTGAATCATTTAGTGAAGGTGATCTGGTGCTAATGGGGCCCAACCTGCCACACTTCTGGCGAAATGATGAATCGTACTACGAGCCAGATAACAAACAAATTGCCGAGGCCATTGTCATTCAATTTGACCAAAAGTTGGGCGATCAGTGGTTGCCGCAGCTCCCCGAATCCAGCACGTTGAGAACGCTGCTTGCCCGGGCTAATCATGGGTTGCGTTTCAGCGAAGCCAAGGTTGAAGAGGCTAAGCCATTGTTATATAATCTGCTCCATTTGGAAGGAATGCCCTTGCTACTGGGTGTTTTGCAACTCTTGGTCTGTCTGGCGGCCGACTCGGACGCCGTCATGCTGGCTAGTGATGGGTACCAGCTGATTGCCAGTGAAGCCGAAAGTGAGCGCATGAAGCGAGTACTGGATTACATGCTGGAACATTTCCGCCACGACATCCGAATCGATGATATTGCCTCGGTTGCTGGCATGGCTCCGGCTGCTTTTTGTCGTTATTTCCGGCGACGAACCCGAAAATCATTTATTGAATACCTCAACGAATTGCGCATCAGCCACGCCCGGAAGCTGCTGCTTCATTCGAACAATAGCGTGGGGCAGGTAGGGCTAGAATGTGGCTTCAATAATATTTCGCACTTTCACCGCCAGTTCAAACTTTATACCGGAACAACCCCCTTGAGATACCAGTATTTACAACGAATGAAATAAATTTTGGCTTTCTTCCTTATTTCTTGCCGAACAGTCCTTAGGAAATGCGGGGTAGTAATGCTGTGCAGTACGGGAAAAGACGTAACTTTGCGTTCCGTAAAACAAACGTTACTACTCAATTCCATTTAATTGCCATATGTCAACGACCGCCACTTCCATTACCCGTGATACACAGGTGTTTGACCTAATTGCCAGAGAGCAACATCGTCAGGAATCCGGTATCGAACTGATTGCTTCCGAAAACTTTGTTTCTAAACAAGTAATGGAAGCTGCGGGAAGCGTGCTTACTAATAAATATGCCGAAGGATTACCGGGCAAACGCTATTACGGCGGCTGCGAAGTGGTTGACGAAATAGAACAACTGGCCATTGACCGGATCAAAGAACTGTTTGGGGCGAGCTGGGCGAACGTACAGCCGCACTCGGGCGCTCAGGCAAATACGGCCGTATTCCTGGCCACTCTGAAGCCGGGCGACACCATTCTGGGTTTTGACCTCTCGCACGGAGGCCACCTGACGCACGGTTCACCCGTGAATATTTCCGGGAAATATTTCCGCCCGACGTTCTACGGCGTAGAGCAGGAAACAGGCGTTATTAATTATGATGTTGTAGAGGAAACCGCCATGCGCGAGCGTCCGAAAGTGCTGATTTGTGGCGCTTCGGCTTACAGCCGCGATTGGGATTATGTACGCTTGCGGGCCATTGCCGACCAGGTTGGCGCGCTGTTGCTGGCCGACATCTCGCACCCGGCAGGCTTGATCGCCAAAGGATTATTGAATGATCCGCTGGAACATTGCCATATCATAACGACAACTACCCATAAAACCCTGCGCGGTCCACGCGGCGGGTTAATTATGATGCGGAATGATTTCGAAAATCCGTTTGGTATCAAAACACCGAAAGGCGAATTGCGGTTAATGTCTTCACTGCTGGATTCGGGCGTTTTCCCGGGTACGCAGGGTGGGCCGCTGGAGCACGTTATTGCGGCGAAAGCAGTTGCCTTTGGTGAGGCTCTGAGCGATGATTTTACGGAGTATGCCGTGCAGATTCAGAAAAACGCCCAGGCTATGGCCGCTGCTTTTGTAGCGAAAGGCTATAAAATAATTTCAGGCGGTACGGATAATCACCTGATGTTAATTGACTTGCGTTCGAAAGGACTGACTGGTAAATTAGCCGAAAATACGCTCATTAAAGCCGATATTACTATTAATAAGAACATGGTGCCCTTTGACGATAAATCGCCAATGGTAACATCAGGGATGCGCGTCGGGACGGCTGCCGTTACAACGCGTGGTATGAAAGAATCCGATATGGAGCAAATTGTCGTATATATAGACGATGTTCTGATGAATCATGACAACGACGCGAAATTGCAAACCATAAAAGAAGAAGTTAACAACTGGATGAAGCAGTTTCCGTTATATAGTTAATTTGGTGAACAGGTAGGGTAGCTGTAACGGCTATTCTACTTATTCATGCTACCACTCCTTCACTTATTTTTTGATGACTCCTTTAGATCAACAATTGGAAAACGACGTTCAAGATAGTGGTGAGATGACCTTTCTGGAGCACTTGGAGGAGCTACGGTGGCATCTCGTGCGTGCAGTAGGGTCGATTGCTGTATTTGCACTAATTGCTTTTGTTTTCATCCGGGAAATTTACAGCAACATCATTGCCGCTCCGTCCAGACCTGATTTCTGGACCTACCGGATGATGTGTAAGTTATCGGAGAAAACAGGCTTTGCGGACCTTTGTATCCAGAAGCTTAACTTTACGATGCAAAGCCGTGAGATGGCCGGGCAGTTTACAACCTCGCTTACGCTGTCGTTGATGATTGGATTGGTGGGGGCTTTTCCTTATGCTTTTTGGGAGCTTTGGCGTTTTATCGTGCCGGGTCTACGACCTTCGGAGCGGCGGGCTGCGCGGGGTGGAGTCTTTTTTGTAACATTTCTGTTTCTGACCGGTATTCTATTTGGCTATTACGTTGTTTCTCCACTAGCAATCAACTTTTTAGCGAATTATCAGCTTGACCCGAGCATCGTTAACGAATTTGACATTTCATCGTATATGTCTACGTTGGCAACGCTGACATTGGGTTGCGGTCTGACCTTCCAGATGCCGATTATTACGTTTGTACTATCGAAAGTTGGCGTATTGACTCCGCAGTTTATGCGCGAATACCGTCGCCATGCGTTAGTTGCTATTCTGGTTATTGCCGCCATCATCACACCTTCACCCGATATTTATAGCCAAATTCTGGTATCCATTCCGCTAGCGTTGTTGTATGAAGTAAGTATCTGGGTTTCGGGATATGTACTACGGCTGCGCCTGAAAGATCAAAAAGAAATGATGGAAAGTGGTAATTATACCAAGGACGAAGAATAATCAAATTATACACAAAAAAAGCCCGCCGAAAGCGGGCTTTTTTTGTGACCTATTAGCAACAGATTTAAAACCAGGAAAGGTTATTTATTCATTCCAATTTCGGTGCCTTTGTTTCTTTATCGGCGTAGATGACTTTCAGGATTGTATCGGGTTGCGCTGTATTTCTGGGGACTGCAACAGGGGCTTTTAGATCAGGAAGCTGTGCCAAAGCACTAGTTGCAGATAGAGTCGTCAGAAAAATGAGCGTGCGGATCATGTTACTGAAAGAGTTAAGGATGATTATTTGTCCAGGAATAGTTACACAATGTAACTAAAAATAAGTTTTGTCCAATACAATGGAGCAGCTTAAGCCCTTGACCCTTCAGGCCGGAAGTAGGCAACTTCCGCTTTCACCGAATTCAAGAGCTGTTGGGTTCGTTCGGGGCGGGCGTCGGTCAGGAAAATCTGGCCAAACGTCTGCTGCTCCATCAGTTCGATAAGTTTGCCGATCCGCCGATCATCTAGTTTATCGAAAATATCGTCCAGAAGCAAAATTGGTTTCAAGCCTTTTTCAGCTTGTAGCTGTTCAAACTGGGCTAATTTCAGCGCGATGACAAACGTCTTTTGCTGGCCTTGTGAGCCGAATTTTTTGAGCGCTACGCCGTTGACCTCAAACACATAGTCATCTTTGTGAACACCCTTGGTCGTGCGTTGAAGCTGAATATCTTTCTGGCGATTCCGCCGAAAATCCCGCTCAAACTCTTCGTTTCCAACCTCCGATTCGTAAATAATATCAACTTCTTCGCGGGCGTCGCTCAGGTAGGCGTAATGCTTCTGAACAATCGGCAGAAAATCGGCAATAAAAATTTTTCGGCGCTCGTGAATACGCAGGGCCAGTTGCAACAATGGTTCGTTGTAGGTTTCGAGCAGGTCCTCATCGTGGTAGCGCTGTTCCGCAAAAATTTTCAATAGGCCATTCCGCTGTTTCAGAACGTGCTGATAAGCCAGGTAATCCCGCAGATACTCTGAATCGAGCTGCGACAGAACACCGTCAAAAAAATGCCGACGTTCTTCGCTATGCTCTCGTACTAGGTCGGTATCGTTGGGCGCAACCAGTACCACTGGGAATTTGCCAATGTGCTCACTCACACGCTCGTAAGGCTTTTTATCGGTTAAAATAGTCTTACGCTGACCCCGTTGTAAACTAACGGTAATTTGCGTCGTTTTAGCGCCGTTTCGGAAAACGCCATCCACAATGAAAAACGGCGCTTCGTGTTCAATGCTCAGAGCGTCCTGATTGTGGAATGCGCTCTTGCTGAGGGATAAAAAATAAATGGCATCCAGCAGATTGGTTTTACCGCTGCCATTCGGACCAACGATGCAATTAATCTGTTCGCTAAAACGGAATTGCCCCTCCTCGTAATTCTTGAAATTGGTCAGGTTGAGTTTTTCCAAATGCATCGGTATGGTTGTTATCCAAGTAATGCTTAATTTCGCAGCAACGGTTACTATGTGCTTAAAGCAACAAAGATACAGACCGTTTGGTTGAAACAAGCTTTTAACGGTTCATCCGAGACGGCGAACGCTATCCGTTCCGTCGGTTATCTTATTTTTTAGGTTCAACTTAAGAACATGGCAGTAAAAGAAAAATCTAAACCGGGCGATGCATCGCCGGCAGCAGCCAAAGCGACCCATCCGAAAGAACGGTATATGTACTGGTATGAGTCGATGCAACTTCAACGCAAGTTTGAAGAGAAGGCCGGTCAGTTATATGGTCAGCAAAAAATCCGGGGTTTTTGCCACCTGTACATTGGTCAGGAGGCCTGTTCGTCAGGTTCATACACTGCTTTGACGAAAGATGATAAGTGGATCACGGCCTATCGTGACCATGGTATTCCTCTGGCGCTAGGCTCAGATCCTAACGCGATCATGGCCGAGTTATTTGGTAAGCAAACCGGCTCGTCAAAAGGAAAAGGTGGTTCCATGCACATCTTTGACAAATCAGTCAATTTTGTCGGTGGACACGGGATTGTAGGTGCTCAAATTCCACTGGGCGCCGGACTGGCTTTTGCCGAGAAATACAACAAGACAGAAAACCTTTGCATCTGTTTCTTCGGCGACGGAGCCGTTCGTCAGGGCGCTTTGCACGAAGCCTTTAACATGGCAATGCTCTGGAAGTTACCCGTTATTTTTGTAGTTGAGAATAACGGTTATGCCATGGGAACGTCAGTAGCCCGTACATCGAACGTAACGGAGCTGTACACCATTGGCGAAGCCTATGACATGCCTTCGGAGCCGGTTGACGCGATGGACGTTGAACTAGTGCACGAAGCCGTTAGCCGGGCCGCCGAACGCGCGCGCAAAGGCGAAGGACCAACGTACCTGGAGTTCCGCACGTACCGCTACCGGGGACACTCAATGTCTGATCCGCAAAAATACCGCTCGAAAGACGAAGTAGAGCAGTACAAACAGCGCGACCCGGTTGAGCTGATCAAATCCCGGATTCTGGAGCAGGGCATTGCTACAGAAGAGGAATTGGCCGCAATTGATAAGAAGATTAAAGGTCAGGTAGATGAATCCGTGAAATTTGCGGAAGAGTCGCCTTATCCAGCGCCGGAAGAAGCCTTCAAGGATGTATACATGGACAAAGATTATCCATTCATGGAAGAGTAAGCTTTCGCTATTTAATTGGACTAAAATTTGTTTCTGAAAGCCCGCCCGGTACATCATCGGCGGGCTTTTATTTTAAAACTGGATTAAAAACCAATATAAATCAAATCTTTATCTCATTTCCGTTGTCGAATATTCTTAAAACTGCTAATTTTGCATTCCAAATTTGTCAATGGACATGAGTAAAATAAACACAGGCTCTAAGCTGGAGTTTTTGGAAGACCCGGATGCATTAGTAGGTCAGTTCGGTAAAGCCGAAGTATTTCTTGAAAAGAATCGGAATATTGTTCTGGGGCTTATTGGTATCGTTGTATTGGCCGTGGCTGGTTTTATTGGCTATCGCTATTATGTTGATGGCCAGGATGAAGAAGCACAGACAGCCATGTTCCCTTCGGTGTATGAATGGGAATCGGATTCTCTAAAAAAAGCGCTGAATGGTAATGGTGCTAACGAAGGTTTGGTTGCTATTGCCGATGGCTACGGCGCGACAAAGGCCGGCAATCTGGCTGACTTTTATGCCGGTGTTGCTCAATTGAAGCAAGGCAAATTTGACGAAGCCATTGAGCGTCTGAAAGGATTCAGCTCTTCGGATCTGTTGATTCAAGCTCGGGCGTATGCACTGATTGGCGACGCTTATTCCGAGAAAAAGTCCTACGGTGAGGCTATTGACTACTACAAAAAAGCGGCTGATTACAAGCCTAATGCATTCTTTACGCCAACGTATATGATGAAGCTGGCGGTTGCTTATGAGCAAAATAAGCAGCTAAGCGAAGCCATTAGCACCTACAATCAGCTGATTGAAAAATACCCAAATTCGAGCGAGACGGCAAACGCTAAGAAGTATAAATCGGTGCTGGAAGGCCTGGCCGGCGAGTCGTAACCGTATCGAAGCAAACAAAGCACACATACGAAGGACAAAGCCGGCTGGCTTTGTCCTTTTTACTTATATGGCAAGCGAACACAAAAACCTAAGCGTCTTTTCGACCGAAAATCTACCCAACATTAGTCCATACCGCTTCGGCATCGTCGTAGCAGAGTGGAACAGCGAAGTTACCGAAGCCCTGTTTGATGGAGCTTACCAAACGCTGATTCAATACGGAGCGAAAGCCGAGAATATTATTCGGGGAAACGTACCGGGTAGCTTTGAATTAAGCCTGGGTGCCAACTGGTTTGCTCAACGCAACGATATTGACGCCGTGATTGCCATTGGCTGCGTGATTCAGGGCGAAACCAAGCACAATGACTACATCAACCACGCCGTAGCGCAAGGCTTAACGAATGTCGGACTGAAAACGGGTAAGCCGGTTATTTTTGGCGTTCTGACACCCAATAACCAGCAGCAGGCGTTAGACCGGGCGGGCGGCGTTCATGGCAACAAGGGAGACGAGGCCGCGATGACAGCCATCAAGATGCTGGGCTTGCAAAAGCAAGTATATAGTTTTCAATTTAAAGTTTGACCTAAGCGGTTTGTGGCTTATTTAACCCTTCATCAGCAAACCAACTGGCTTACTTTTAACCATCAAATCTATAAATAACCTGAAATGCAAGTTTGGAAATTCGGAGGAACCTCGGTTGGAAAACCCGAGCGTATGCACTCGATTCGTACCCTGATTACCGCGGATGATAGCACAAAAATCGTCGTATTGTCGGCGCTTTCTGGCACAACAAACGCGCTTTTATCAATTTCTGAATCGCTTAAGGGCAACCACGATGATGAAGCCGCTGAAAAAATTGAACACCTGAAGGCGCATTACAACTCATTTATTCGTGATCTCTACAAAACGACGACGGGGCTGACGAAGGGGCAGCAAATCGTTGAAAATGAGTTTTCGTATATCCGCTCATTGATGCGTGTAAAGCCGTTTACGCCCAAGCAGGAGAAGGAATTGGTAGCCGAAGGCGAGCTGTTGAGTACGCAGATGTTTCAGTCTTACCTGGAAGAGCAGGGCGAAAGTTCGTTGCTGCTTCCTGCTCTGGAGTTCATGCGTATTGATGCCGATGGGGAGCCCGAACTAGACTATATTGAACGTAAACTGCGGGAGATGCTTCGTCCACACAATGATAAGCAGATCATCGTAACGCAAGGTTTCATTGCCCGGAACCCACGGGGCGAAGTAGATAACCTGAAGCGGGGCGGTTCTGATTACACGGCATCGCTCATCGGAGGGGCTATCCGCGCCGAAGAAATTCAGATCTGGACGGATATTGATGGGATGCACAACAATGATCCCCGGATTGTAAAAAATACATTCCCGATTCGCGAGCTGACCTTTGAAGAAGCGGCTGAGTTGGCCTATTTTGGGGCTAAGATTCTTCACCCGTCAACCATCACGCCGGCGCGTAAATACGGGGTGCCTGTTCGCCTGAAAAACACAATGGACCCGGCTGCGCCCGGCACGCTGATTGCCGACCGCACTGCCGCCGGAGCCGCTTCGGATCAGGTGTTTAAGGCCGTAGCGGCCAAAGATGGCATTACCGCGCTTTACATCCACTCCCTGCGGATGCTAAATGCTTACGGCTTTTTGCGACGGATTTTCGAGATTTTCGAGAAGCACAAAACGCCAGTTGATATGCTGGCTACATCGGAAGTATCGGTGTCAGTAACGATTGACGATACGTCAAAACTAAAAGACATTACGGACGAACTGAGCGCATTTTGCGATCTGGAAGAACCGGACTACGACCAGACGATTATTTGCATTGTAGGTAACTTCAGCGCGGATTATGCGGGAATCGCGGCTCAGGTGCTAAGCGCTCTGAGAAACATTCCGATACGCATGATTTCGTACGGCGGCACCGAACACAACCTTTCTTTGTTGCTTCACAGCCGTTACAAAGCAGAAGCGCTGAATGCGCTGAACGACGGATTATTCCGGCCACAAAACTAATAAACATAAGGCCCTCACTGCTTCTTAAGTGAGGGCCTTAGCATTTACGCAGCTTTAACAACCGTGGTAAAATCACGGGATTTGAGCGATGCTCCGCCAATTAACCCGCCGTCTACATCAGGGTTGGCGAACAACTCTGCTGCATTTTGTGCGTTGGCACTTCCGCCGTACAGGATAGACGTATTGTCCGCAATTTCTTCGCCGTATTTCTCCCCGATGTGCTGCCGCAAAGCCGCGTGCATCTCCTGCGCCTGGTCGGCGGTTGCCGTGAGACCCGTGCCAATGGCCCAGATGGGCTCGTAGGCGATTACGATCTTGCCAAAAGCTTCCGGTGTTAAATGAAAAAGGCTTTCGGTGATCTGGTTTTTCACGAAGCCAATGAAGTCGCTGCTTTGGCGCTGCTCCAGTGACTCTCCACAGCAGAAAATAGGCGTAAGGCCATTTTCCAGAGAGATATTAACCTTTTCGGCTAGTTGCGCATTGGTTTCCCCAAAATATTGCCGCCGTTCGCTGTGGCCTAAAATAACGTATTGAACATCAATTGATTTCAGCATAGAAGCTGCTATTTCACCCGTGTAAGCGCCTGATGCCTTTTCGTGGCAATTTTGGGCGCCGAGTGCGATCCGGCTATTGCCCTGCACGTATTGACGAAGCGTTGTCAGGTACAGTGAAGGTGGACATAAAACAACTTGTACGTCGCTGGTTACCTCGTCCTTGATCATGTTAACAACTTCCGAAGTCAGAGCAACCGCTTCTTCCAGTGTCTTGTTCATTTTCCAGTTACCGGCAACAATCTTTTTTCGCATAACTATTTTATTTTACGGGGAATAAAGGTTAATCAGAAATTCGCCTTCCCTTCGCCCAGATAGAATATAATTTTTTGTGCTTATTCAGGCGAAAATAGTACATTTTTAGCGGGCTTTCACAAAAAAACAGCGAGTCTTGCGATTCGGAGACTGTTTCCTGCTTCTCTTTGATTCTGAGGACTTCCATCGTTTAGCAATGCGTGCAACCCTTTGCTTTAATATTGTGTTTTTAGCTTAAATAATTGTATATTTCTGCATGGCTTGATAACTACGATCATGAAAAGGTTTGGTTTTTTTTTCGTGCTGTTGTTGTGCTGCCTAAACGTGTTTGGAGCGGAGGACAAAGATGACGGGAAAGATCGTTATGGTTACCATTTGATTCAAAACCGTAAAATAGCCCGAATTCCCTTTGAGCTGCATTCCAACCTGATTGTTGTGCCGGTAAAAATCAATAATTCGGATACGCTTCACTTTATTTTAGATACCGGGGTTAGCTCAACAATCATCACCGATCCGGCGGCAATTCGGTCACAGAAACTGCAATTTACCCGCAAAGTGAAACTAACAGGGGCTGGTGAGGGTGGTCAGCTACTGGCATCGGTAGCCATCAACAATGTGTTAACGATGGGCCACATGCGGGCAAATCACCAGAATATGGTTGTTTTGGATGAAGACGTTCTTCAGCTTTCGGAGTATGTAGGCATACCCATCCACGGTATTTTCGGCTACGAAGTATTCAATAATTTTATCGTTACGATTGACTTCCAGCGCCGCGAAATTCTCCTGCAACAGCCGTCTTCTTATCGTTATCGGCGTTCGCGCGGGGTTCGCTACCCAATCATGATCCAGGACACCAAGCCGTATACGGATGTGCTGGCCGTGGTTGATAACGGCAAAACGGTGCCGATTCGGGTCGTTATTGATACCGGTGCAGGACACGCCTTGCTGATCAATCGAAATAATGGAAACGAAGACGTGCGTTTGCCCGATAAAGTGATTCGGGCGCAGCTAGGCCGTGGCTTGAGTGGCGTAATCAATGGCAACCTGGGCCGCATTCATAAAATCCGGTTTGGCAATTTTGAGATGGATAACGTAGTGGCTTCCTTTCCGGATAGTCTGGCATTTGGGGTCAAAATTGGTACTCAAACTGAACGAAACGGAAACATCGGCTGTGAGATTTTGCGCCGCTTCAAAGTAACCTTCAATTACCACGATAAATACTTGGTACTAAAGCCCGTTAAGCGAATCCTGAAGCAGACTTTTGAGCACGACATGAGCGGCATGGAGCTTAAAGCCAGGGGGTTAAATTTGCGGAATTACTACATTGAGAAGATAATTGACGACTCCCCGGCAGACCAGGCGGGCTTAAAAGAAGGCGACGAAGTAATTTTTATCAACGGCTCGTCAGCCGCAAAGATGCACATTAGTGAAATTTATAAGCTTCTTCAGAAGGGAGACGGCAAGGAGCTTGAAATTCTTGTCCGGCGCAACGGCAATATAATCTTTACGCAGATGGTCTTGAAAAGGCTGATCTGAAAAACAACAGCCGCTCTTGACCAAGAGCGGCTGTGTTTAAAAGCCTTAAACGCTGTCTATCTATGATCAGAATGTCAGCGTACCTTTCTGATAGGCATCCCGCAATGTTGCTTCGATCCCTTTTTTGTTAACAGTCCGCAACGCTGAAGTCGAAACTTTCAGGGAGATCCACTCACCCGACGACTCCAGGAAGAACCGTTTCTTTTGCAGATTCGGGTAGAACTTCCGCTTAGTCTTATTGTTGGCGTGAGAAACGTTGTTACCTACCCGTGTCCGCTTTCCTGTAATTTGACAAACTTTAGCCATGACAGTAATCGGTTTCTAAATGAGGGTGCAAAGTTCTTAAATTGTTGGAAACAATACAACTAAGGCGGCGAAATAATTGTTAATTAACCGGATTATCTGCGTATTAAGCCCGAAAATTGTCTTTTTTTCGGAATCCATACGGGCAGTGCTTGCATCCGTTCTGGCAACAATAGCCCCGCTTGAGGTGATAGGAGGCCGTAAAAACCAGGTAACCCATTTCGTTGATGTAATAATCACTCGGGTCGAGCGCAGGAACCGTCCGCTTTTTTTGCGTTGAATCAGCCATTGTTTGCCGGACTGTTGAAGTCTTCGTATTTTTGGCAAGAACCATTTATTCGCGATTCCAGTTCTTACCCACCCTTAGGTGCACGCCACCCGCTTACCAGAATCCAGCCTAATTCCACTTTGTAATTTGTCCTTACTATGGAAATCATTAGTTCTAATACAGCCACTCAACAAGCCATTGCGCTCGAAGATAAGTACGGAGCCCACAACTACCATCCGCTTCCGGTTGTGCTAACGCGCGGCCAGGGCATCTATGTATGGGACGTAGAAGGACGGAGATACGCTGATTTTCTGTCTGCTTATAGTGCGGTTAGTCAGGGTCATTGCCATCCACGGATTATTGATGCCATGATTCAACAGGCCCAGCGGCTAACCTTAACATCGCGTGCATTTTATACCGATTTGTTAGGTCAGTGTGAGAAGTACATCTGCGATTATTTTGGCTTCGATAAGGTTTTAATGATGAACTCCGGCGCTGAAGGGGGCGAAACAGCCTTGAAGTTAACCCGGAAATGGGCGTATAAAGTCAAAGGCATTCCGCAAAACGAAGCGAAAACCGTGTACGCCAAGGGAAACTTCTGGGGCCGCACGATGGCGGCTATTTCGTCGTCTACGGACCCTTCCTCTACCAATGATTACGGCCCTTTGCTTCCCGGTTATCTTTTAGTGCCGTACAACGATTTGGCGGCTTTGGAGAATGTGTTTCAAAAGGATGCTACGATTGCCGGATTCATGGTTGAACCCATTCAGGGTGAAGCGGGCGTTTTAGTGCCAGATGAAGGCTATTTGCGGGGCGTTCGGGAATTGTGTACAAAATACAATGTTCTGTTTATTGCCGACGAAGTGCAGACTGGAATTGGCCGAACGGGTCGTCGACTGGCCTGCGATCACGAAGACGTAAAGCCTGATATTTTAATTCTGGGTAAATCGTTGTCGGGTGGCACCATGCCCGTGTCGGCGGTTTTAGCCAGCGATGAAATTATGCTGACCATTAAGCCCGGCGAACATGGTTCTACCTACGGTGGAAACCCGCTGGCTTGTGCC
Organism: Tellurirhabdus bombi; assembly: GCF_021484805.1. Taxonomy (NCBI): domain Bacteria; kingdom Pseudomonadati; phylum Bacteroidota; class Cytophagia; order Cytophagales; family Spirosomataceae; genus Larkinella; species Larkinella bombi. Next base: position 1,810,205 of record NZ_CP090557.1, read on the forward strand.
GTTACGATGGCCGCTTTGCAGGTAACGCAGGATGAGCAGCTGGCTGAAAATGCAGAGGCAATGGGGCAGGTTTTCCGTGCCCGCATGACGGCTCTTGCGCAAAAAACGAGCTTTGTCAAGTTGGTTCGTGGCAAAGGTCTTTTGAATGCAATTGTGATTGATAGCCTGCCTGCGTATGGGGATGAAACCGCCTGGGAGTTGTGTCTGCGCTTCAAGGATGCGGGCCTGCTTTGCAAGCCAACCCAGGGAGACAAGATTCGCTTTGCGCCGCCTTTGGTAATCACCGAAGAGCAAATGCACGAAGCGTGTGATCTAATCGAGGCAACCGTTTTGGCTTTTGTATCAGAAAATTAAGACATATAAATAAGTTAGTTTCCTGATAGCTTAACTGGTCTTCTATGTCGTAAAGTGTTAGTTATCAGACTACTTTATTGTCCTTTTGTCAGCCTCTGGCACCGTTTAACGGCCAGAGGCTTTTTTTCTTATGCGGTTAGCCCGAAATTTTTGAAGCACCATGCAACATTGACCAATTAGCTGATGTCTTTACTATGAATTTCTGGCGATCCGACTCCTCAGCCCATTTGGAAACGAAATTGTACATCGACCGACATGTCGAACTAGTTGAACGTTGCAAACAAGGTGATCGAAAGGCGCAGTACGACTTGTACAAGCACTACTCGAAAGCAATGTTTAACGTTTGTATGCGCATCCTTAACCACGTGGGCGAGGCTGAAGATGTATTGCAGGAAGCATTCATTGACGCGTTTAGTAATTTACACACGTTCCGTAGTCAATCGACATTTGGGGCGTGGCTGAAACAGATTGTCGTTAATCGGTCAATTAATCACCTGCGGAGCCGTCGGGGGCGTCAAACGGAACAATGGGTCGATATCGATTCGTATCGCGTTGGCGAAGAGGATGGGCTGGATATTGCTGATACGGAATCATTCGACGAGGAAGCAATTCAAATGGAGGTTGATCGGGTAAGGCTGGCCATGCAGGGGCTGCCAGAAGGGTACCGGGTAGTTTTATCGCTTTATTTGTTTGAGGGGTATGATCATGAAGAAATTGGCGCTGTATTGGGAATCAGTGAAACAACATCGCGAACTCAGTACATGCGGGCAAAAAAACGGCTGTTGGAATTACTAAAATAAACGTTGAGTAGGGAATGTGAGGATAGTAAAAGAATCTAAACGGGCTTTATTCTCTCATTCATTCAATCATTGAGAAAATGAAAGGAAATCTTGAACGATTCATCCGGGATAACCGGGAAGACTTCGATGTACTGGAACCGCGCGCTGACCTCTGGGGAGCCATTGAGCAGGGGATGGGCCATAAACCCCAGCGCCGCTGGCTGAATTCCAGATCATCGGCGAGCTGGTCTACCCGGGCCGTCTGGCAGGTAGCCGCATCCGTTGTTCTTTTGATCGGGTTAGCGGCGGGGTTTATGTACTTTAATAATCAATATGGCTTTACGAAGCAACCCGAAATGGTGGCCTTGGCACCTGCCTATGCGGGTCAATTTAAGCAGTATGTTCGCTTAATCGACGAAAAACGAATTGAACTGCAGAATTTGACGGCTAGCAATCCAGCCTTGTATAAGGAGTTTGCCACCGAATTAACCGAGCTAGAAAAAAATTACACCAACCTGAAAAAAGACCTGCCCAAAGCACCGAATCAGGAAGCGTTGATCCAGGCGATGGTACAGAATCTGCAATTGCAAATCGACATGCTCAACCAGCAATTGATGATTATTCAACGAATCAAACAACAAACGAATGAACCGAAAAAAGCACTTATATAGCCTTCTGCTCGTTTGCCTGCTACCCATGCAGCGGGCATTGGCGGAGGAACAACAACTTGTTGTTGAAAAACGCAAGACCATTGTTAAAGTATACGATGTAAATTCCCGGGACAACCTCGCCATCGATAATCAGTTCGGTGATGTAAAGGTAAATCTCTGGGACCGCAACGAAATTCGGGTGGATATTTCGGTGAAAGCAAACGCGCCCTCAGACGAGGGTGCCGAGCGATATCTCAGTGCCGTGGATATAACGGAACGCCGGAACGGTGATCAGATTAGCCTGAAAACGCTCATCAATCGGGGTTCTTATAATGGGCAGAACCGGGCTATAACGATCATCAGAAACGTACGGGACGGAAGTAATAAAAGTGGCGTACAGGTTGATTATCAGATCTCAATGCCGCGTAACAATGCCCTGATTGTTAAAAACCAGTTTGGCAATACGCATATTCCCAACTTCCGGGCACCACTGACCATCGTCAACGAACACGGTAACTTTTACGCCACTGACCTGCGGGGCGATAAAATAGACATTGATGTTAAATTTGGAACAGCTGAAATAGGCGCTTTGGAAAGTGCCAAACTCGATTTTCAACACTCGAAGCTGGTGCTGGACAAGGTCAATGTGCTGAATTTAACGAACAAACACGGCAACATGCAGATTGGCGATGTAGGTACCCTGAACGCAACGATTGGCTATTCACCCGTTCAGATTGGAACCTTGCGGGAGTCCTGCAAAATAAACGTCGAGTTCTCGAATGTATTTAAAATCGACCAATTTAACCGGTCTGCCGAAAATATTGATATTCAGGCAGCTTACTCGTCGGTGGCACTTCCGGCACTGGCCGAAGGTAATCTCCAGTTTGATGTTACCGTTCAACATGGGGGCTTTCGGTATCCAAGCGATAACAGCAAAATTATCCTGAAAACGCAACCAAATCAAGAAAGCAACCGCTATCACTATCAGTCGACTAAGCAATATACGGGTCAGGTTGGTAAAGGTTCGGGGGCTAAGGTACGCGTGGTTTCGCGCTTCAGTGATGTGAAGTTTCAATAGCTAAAGAACCCATTCAATAGCGGAAAGGCCCGGCAATTTGCCGGGCCTTTCTTTTTTAATGCACCCGAATCTTTCCTCCACCCGAATAACTGCGCAGGCTGCCGTCGTACATCGCATCAGCCGAAACTGGTCCAAGTGTAAACGAGCCTTTCGAGACGACCCGAACGAGGTAATAGAAAGTCTGTTCCTTGTTGTGGACATTCGTAAAAAAGTGAATCCGGTCGTCGCGGACGTCAAAATGATCAGGTTTGGTTGTTTCCTTTATCCAGGGCATTTCGCGCGGCTCGGTCAGGCGCGGATTTTCGATTTCAAAGCTGGCAGGCAGCACGTCAGTTAGTACCACATTCTGGACCGGAAGGCCGTTTTCGCTGGCTAATGTGAGCCGTACAACAACCAGATCATTTTGCTTGAAAGAAGTCATCGGATTGCCGTCACGATCCAGAAACTGCCGCCGCACCCGCAGTCCGGCGTCTTCTTCCGTATACGTATTGGTTGCACTCAAGCCTTCTGTTTGCGCAAACCAATATAGGCTACCGGTACCTTTTGCGGCGATACTTACTTTCTGATTCGCAATTCCGTTGGTAAGCTTTAGGTTTGGACCGGTAAACTGCCCAATTACTTTGCCTCCTGCGGAAAGGGTAGCCGTAGCTGTTGAGGTTGCGGCTTTTTTAGCAATCTTGCCCAAAGCCAAAGTAGCGAAAACCGATTCCTGCGTATTCAGGTACGATGAGGCATTTAGCGCTTGCGACAGTTGGCGAGCCAGCCCTGGAATCTGTAAATTATCCGCGTCCGTTTCAAGCAACGTATTTAAAATCAAGGCCAGATTCCGGATGGGCGATGCGTAACTGCCGCCCGACTGCCGCTCCGTTGAGGCGTCGCTATAGCGTTTGGGAAGGAGTGCGTTGTAACTGCGGCTATCGCCCGTTAGATAATAAGCCGACGCCAGTACGTAACGGCTGTCAGGAGTAAGCAGCTTGGAATTGCTCTTGTAATAGTTCATGGCCGAACGGTTGGGTTGCCCGTTGAGCGCTAAAACGTACAAGCCATACAAAGCCGCGCGGCTGGCTGCTTTTCGAACAATTCGGTTGCCTGTTTCTTCGTATGTAACCACGTCTTCCAAGGCAGGCGTGCTGGTTTGCGATTCCAGGAAAGAAATCGCTTTACTCAAAGTTTTAGGACTAACCTCAAACCCTGCCTGATTGGCTTCCCGCATGAAATGAACGGCGTAAGCGGTTGCCCAAAGATCTTCTTTCGCGGTACCCGGCCACATCCCAAACCCGCCGCTAAAAAGCTGGAGTGATTCAATGCGCCGGATGGCTTCCTGTACCGCAAAGGCTGGGTTCAGGTTACTTTCGCCCCGGCTAACAAAATAAGTGCTTGATTTACCAATGGTTTTCACCACATCGGCAAAGTGAAGCTGCGGAAACGCTTTCGAGATTGTTTGCTCAATACAACCGTAGGGATAGCCTAGTAAGTCAGACAGGGGCTTGCCTAACTGAACCATCGGGGAGCGGCTAACAACCAGACTACTCTGAGCCGTGCCAGGCAGGAAGGCATGAGTTAAATCAATAACCTGCGACTGTCCACCGGCCAGCACACCCGATTGCGCTTTTTTCAGCAAAGAAGTGGCGGGACGCACGGTAAGGTCTGTGGTTTCGCTGAACGTTTCATTTAGACCGCGCACCGAAACCGTAATGCTGCCTGTTCCAATTGCCGATTTGGCACGCAAAGCAAACGTTGCTCTGGCTTCCTGGCCCGGCTGGATGGTCAGTTTTTGCGCGGAAGAACTACTTGTAAGAGAACCTTTAACGGACAGAGCGGCCGTAACAGTAGCCGGATTTTTGGTAGTGTTGCTAATGGTGACGGGTAAGCTAAGCGAATCAGTGGGACTAAGAAAACGCGGTACACCGGTGCTAATCACCAGCGGATCGGCGACTTTCATGTTTGTGGCCGATGAGCCAAACGCTTTGCCTTTATAAGCAACCGCCATCACGCGCAAATCACCGGAAAACTGCGGAATGGCGACGATAAACTGCGCTTCACCGCTACTATTGGCTTTCAGCGGACCGCTCCAGAATGTCACCAGCTTTACCCGACCATTACTCAATGGATTAATGCGTTTACCCAAATTGTAACCATCACCACCAAAAGACGAACTTCCCGACAAAGAGAGTTCAGGAAACAAAAAGGCGTATAAGTCGTGGCTGTTTACTTCCAAAGCGCGTTTTTGGTAGAAGTAACCATGAATATCGGGCGTCTGGAAGTTTTTGATCTGCAAAATCCCCTCATCAACCACGGCAACAGTTAACTCGGCATTGGGTTCGGTCTTGATGGTAATGCGCTGGCTGGTTTTGGACCGCGATTGCGCGAGAGCAGTTATAACAACCGGTATTTTGGTAGCCGAGTCAGTAACCTTAATCGGAGCGAAGCCGTGGGCAACGGTCAGTGGGAGGTTAGAATTATCAAGGGGACGAATGAGCGTTGCCGTGACGTAAACATTGGGTAAGTGTTCTTTGCCCAGCGAAAAAGTAAGCTCAGCAGATTTATTATCAGTGTCTAAGACGTGCGTTTCCAGAATGCGGTTGCGCTCCAACGTAACCAGGAGTTTGCCAGCGAAGGGCGTTTTGAAAAGCACTTTTGCTTTATCACCAGTTTGGTACTCCGGTTTATCAAATTCCATCAGCACCTGTCCTTCCGTGCTTACCTCAAAGGACGAACTTTCAGTCGATCCATACCCATAAGCATAAAAAGGAATGGCCGTAAAAGACGCCGCTTCCGGGCGGCGAACGCGAACCTCGTATTCACCGGACACGGTTGGCACATAGCGAAACTCACCTTTCCCAGTTGAGAGCGTCAAGGTATTGGCATAAACTATCTTTTCGCGTTTTTTCGAGACATAGCGAAGCTGGCCATTCTGTTTTTCAATAACGGTCTGGTAATCAAAACGCACTACTTCGGCGCGGGCGGTAACGTTGCTGCGTAAAGCCCCCGCCCGATCCAGCGCCACGATTTCGACCGGTAAGGGAGCGTTCGTACCCACATAATGGTCGGCCAGCCGAATGCCGTAAAATGTCTCCTGCGTAAATACCTCAAATTGCTTCAACCGGTTGACCGGGCGGCTATTTTCATCAAAAACCGTGACAAACAATTTCCCTTCCAGCACCCCAATATCGCGGTAGGCCGTCGAGATCGGAAAGCGCTCAATGGCCTGGCCGTTGGCGTTGGTGACGCCTTGCCGAAGCTGTTTTTCAAAAGAAGTTGTGTTCTGAATGGCGAACGTATATTCCGGGAATTGTTTCGGCGCAAAGACTTTCCGGGCCAGTTGCAGGTCCATTTCATACGTTCGGTTGGTCGCTGGTGGCCCAAAAAGGTTGGTAGCGGTGGCCGTCATGGTAATGGTTTCACCGGAGCGGTAAGCATCGCGCTCGGTTTTGGTATCAACCTTGATGCGGTCTGGAATAAACTCCTCAATGCTGATGTTGCGTGAAGCCAGCAAAACCTCATTGGCGTTATACACTTCCAGGACATAGGTTCCGGTTACCGCCGCCGCGTCCATTGCAATGTCTGTACTGACCGCGCCCTGTTCGTTGGTAGCCTTCCGAAGCACGCGGTATTCTTTGCCGTTGGGCGCCACCACACGGATTTTTAGCGGAATTTCACCCACGCTTTCCCAATCTGGTTTACGAATAACGGTGTTAAAATGAATCGTTTCGCCGGGGCGGTAAATGTCGCGGTCGCCGTAAACGAAGGCATCGAAGCCGGTTAGATTGTCTCTTTTGCCGTCTACTTCGAAGCGGGAAGTTTCCACATGCGTGTCTTCCAGTAACAGGTAGTTAAAATCATCTTCCCTCTTGGCGGTAACCAGCGCTATTTTAAAACCTGGTGCTTTTTCGGTCAGTTTCTCGAAATGGGCGACGCCTTTTCCGTCGGTTTTCAGGGTCGCAACAGCTTGGTTATTGCTGCTCACCAGGGTTACTTCAAGGTCAGCAATAGGCTCGGCGGTGCGGATAGAATTCGCAAAAATCCAGACGTCGTCCGCTCCCTGTTTCGCAATCAGGCCAATGTCGGAGATAGACACCAGTTTCGTGGCCCGCATGTACATTTCCTCTTTTGAGCCGATGGTGACCAGATACACCCCCCGGAAATTATTCGTAGGGTCGGGAAGAGCCACGTTCAAGGCCGAGATGCCTTTTGTTTTGGGTAAATTGCTGGTTTCTATTGTTTTATCGACTACAATGTCGCTGTAAGCCTGTTGTTCATCGTCGTTATATGTGTACAATCCAGTTGGTTTCCATTCGCCGCCCACTTCGCCATATTCTTCGTAGCGGCCCGAACGCGTGTAAGCCAGAATGTTGTTTTCGTAGACTTTAGCAATCTTCACGGTTACTTCGGGTACATTGGTGATACGTACACCTATGTTGCGGTTACCTTTTGACGATAAGTACTGAGCGCGTTTGTTCGCAAACGAGATTCCGGCGGGTATTTTCCCGAAAAACAAATCCTTGCTAACTACTTCTTCCAAACGAGCGCCCAAAACGCCCTGCATCTGGTCGGTGAGCGTCAGAGCATACGTATCCGTTTCGTTGAACGCGCCACGTAGGATAAAACCATTTTCCGTGAGTTCGGCGCGCACGTCAAGGGCAGGTTCAATGGTGTAATAGTCATTTAGCTTTTCCGGTTTCAGTTCCTGCGTGGTGACGACTCGGACGATTCCTTCGTTGTTTTCGTAGCCGGTTTTGATATCAACCACGTCTAATCGGGCCGAGGAAGGCAAGGCCACGCTTTGCTCAAAAGCCTCTTTGGTAACGAAGGCGGTATTGGGCACTTTCAAGCCTTTTTCGAGGCGAATAGTTAGTGGCTGCTCGTTGCGGGTAGCGGGCGCATCGGTTAGCGTAATCGGAATGGTTTCTGCCTGGGCGGTCTGGTCTATTTGCGTGGCTAGTGCCTTAGCACCCTCCGTTTGTATTTTCAGTAAGCCAGCGAGTTCAGCGCTGTTGACGGGATAATTAAACGCTAATTTGGCTTTAGAAATGGCTTTGCCGCTCTCGCTTCGGGTCCACCAGATTTCTGTGTTGGTCAATTGGAGGTAGGGGGTATGAAACGCAATAGCTTCGCTCGACACATCAAGCTTCTTGTCCTCAAGCTGGTGAATAAGCTGGTCGGTTAAAGCGGCTTTGTAATCCGTGGCGGGGCGCAGGGAGGTAGCGGGCGAAAAAACGAGCTCATTCTCATCAACCCATTTGAATTTTCCGCGAATAGCCGGTTCGAAATGAATGTATTGCGTTGAGTCCCAGACACCGATGCGGCCTTTGGACACCAGATCTTTATTGAAAGTAAAAACCAGATTTTGAGTCTGCGAAACTTCGTCTTCAAAATTGCGCCCGACAACGTGCACAGAGTTTAAATGTGAGCAGGTTGTTAGCAATAGCAACAGACCCAGAGCATAAAGAACGTGGGGAAATGATTTCATGCGTTAATGCGGATACGGTCGAAAAACGCTGAAAGGTCAGAAAATTATACGAATGCAGGCAACAAAAAACAGGCTCTTTCGCAAACGGCGTGAAACTATAGTCAGCCAGAGCAATGCACTAGAATGCCGCAACGGCATGAAAACGATAAAGCCAGCCACGAATCCGCGGCTGGCTTATACATACTTGATCTTTAGTTGTGAAGTTAGTCTTTAGGGAGCGAAATTTTTGTGGGACTTATTTCGCTCTTGCTCAGTGCTTAAAAAATATATTTGTTTTCTGCGATCATAGCGTCAGCAATGCGGCGGCGGATCACTTTCAGGTTAATCGGCTCAATCTTGGTAAAGCGCTTCAAGCCCATCAGCATAACGCGCAGTTCGTCGCCTTCGGCAAAAGACGTGATGGCTGCCCGTCCGGCAATGTTCACTTTTTCGACGGCTTCGTGCAGGTAAGCAATCGCTATATCTTTTTGAAGCTCGACCGCCGGTTCGCCTTTGGTGTTGATCAGTTTTTCGACGCGTAATAGCGCCGATTCGGCGGCATAGATTTCGATGGCCATATCGGCAATGCTCATCAAAATCTCCTGCTCTTCCGACAGCTTCATCATGAATTTCTGAACGGCGGCACCGGCTACCATGAGGGCGGCTTTCTTCAGGTTACGCAGCACCTTTTTCTCCGCTACGAACAACCCTTCGTCTTCGTCGGCACCAAAATCGGGAATCGACATAATCTCTTTGGCCACGGCCATTGCTGGCCCCATGAGGTCAAGCTCCCCTTTCATGGCGCGTTTCAGCAGCATATCCACCACCAGCATCCGGTTGATTTCGTTGGTGCCTTCGAAAATCCGATTGATCCGGGCATCGCGGTAGTTGCGATCCATCGGGGCGTCGGCCGAATAACCCATCCCTCCATAGATCTGCACACCTTCATCCACCACATAATCAAGGGCTTCCGAGCCGTGTACTTTCATGATGGCGCACTCAATGGCGAATTGTTCCAGCGCTTTGAGTTTGGCGTCAGCATCAGACATGCCCTTTGCTTTCAGGTCTTCAATCAGATCGTCGATGTTTTGACCAGCGCGGTAACTTGCCGATTCGGCCGTAAACACCTTGATGGCCATTTCGCCGAGCTTGTGTTTGATGGCTCCGAAAGTCGCAATCGGCGTTCCGAACTGGCGGCGTTCGTTAGCGTATTGAACCGACTGCGTGATGACTTCTTTGGCGCCACCGGCGGCGGCAACACCCAGCTTGATCCGTCCAACATTCAGAATATTAACGGCAATCTTAAAGCCATTTCCCGGCGTGGATAAGAGGTTTTCGACGGGTACTTTGCAATCGTTAAAGAAAACCTGGCGGGTGTCAGATCCTTTGATGCCCATTTTATGCTCTGGCTCGTTCATGGTAATGCCGCCAAAGCCTTTCTCGATAATGAAAGCAGATAGATTTTTATCCGAATCTATTTTGGCAAAAACGATGAATACATCGGCAAAACCACCGTTGGTAATCCACATTTTTTGCCCATTAATGATATAATGCTGGCCGTCTTCCGAGAGTGTTGCCCGGGTTTTGCCCGAGTTGGCATCAGAGCCAGAATCGGGTTCGGTCAGGCAATACGCTGCTTTCCATTCGCCCGTTGCCAGCTTGGGTAAGTATTTCGCTTTTTGCTCTTCGTTGCCGTAATAAACGATGGGTAGAGTTCCAATCCCGGTATGCGCCGATAGGGCCACCGAGAACGAGTGTCCAGCGCCCGTTACTTCCGTAACCAGCATGGACGTATTGAAATTCATACCAAAACCGCCGTATTCTTCCGGAACCGAAGTGCCCAGAAGACCGAGTTCGCCGGCTTTGTCCATCAGCGACGAAATCAACTCGGGAGACTTTGCATGATCGATTTCTTCTAATCGTGGCCAGATTTCACGCTCTAGAAATTCGCGGCAGGTAGCGGCAATCATTTGCTGCTCTTCCGTAAATTCTTCCGGAATAAAGACCTGCGAAGCGTCCGTTTCTTTGATCAGAAATTCACCACCTTTGAGTGAGGCTTTAGGCTCCGTAGCTATCATATGGGTTAGATTATTTATGGCTTAATTGGCTTTCTCTTTCGTATGCTTGCATACTACTACTGTTGTGTAAAAATAGGTTTTTCAATAATAGTATGCAAGCATACGGCTTCTAAAATTTACTTAATTCAAGATTTATTTACGTTATTAGGTTTTTTCAGGATGGCATGATAGTTGGAGTGGAAAAAGAGAATACAAGTCTCTATGTTACTGACTGATCATAGTGGTATACTAAGGAAAAATATTTTCGGGCCTTATGGGTAATTGATAACTTTCAAGCCTATATTGTTCATCATAGCTAGTAAGTTGATTTTGTGTCTAATACGTAAAGAGCCGGGGAACTTGGCGCAAAAGCAGGGAAGGAAGGACAAACGCTATAGTATGCTTAAGGATTGGATTTTGATAAGAAACGCCGTTGCTCTGGTAAGTACATTATTACTGAGTGGAAGCGGCTTATCCAGTCAGGCCCAGGGCGTTCCGCAGGTAGGGGAGCGCGTGGAGTTTGCCGGCGTAACAATCTATATTTCGCAGACTAATCGGCAGTTTTTGCAGCAGGAAGTCGAGATGCTGTACATCAATCGTCCGCTGGTTTCTACCAAAGTAGAGCAGATGGTGATGTACTTCCCGATCATTGAACCCATGTTGAATCAGGCGGGTATACCTGACGATTTTAAGTATCTGGCGCTTGAAGATAGTTCGCTGGTCACGTCGGCGGACCGATCCGTTGGCTTATGGAGCATTACGAAAGCCAATCCGCTGGGCTTGCAGGTAACGCCAACTGTCGATGAGCGATTGCACCTTTTGCTAGCCACGGAAACCGCTACCCAGCGTTTAAAAAGCCTGCATCAGCAAACCGATAACTGGATCGAAGCACTGCACTTATACAATCATCCGGCCACCCAATCGACCAATTCAACCGCCGTACCTAAGGCCGATAGTCCAACCGCCTATGCCCTCAATGAAGCAACGGATGAGCAGCTTATTCGCTTGCTAGCGCATAAACTCGTTCTGGAACGGGCGTTGCCGGTATATCGGCCACAGCGCCCTTTGGTACTTTATCCCTACGCGGATACAAAGAATAAAACACTCACGCAACTCGCTGATTTTTTTCGCGTTACGCCCGCCGATGTCGTGCTACTGAATCGCTGGGTCAAATCGGACCGGGTGCCGGCGGATAAAGAGTATACTGTTTTTATTTCAACGCCGCTGGAGCAATACATCGAAGTCAAGCGCCGGGCTGGGATTGTAGAAGGAAACCAAACCGCCTGGCAGGACATGGGTTTTCCGGTACTACGTAAGCTTACTAAAACAACGGGGTTTCGCGAGCCGGTTTTTTACCAGATAAATAATAAGAAAGGCATTCAGGCTCAGCTATATGACAACAAGATCACGCTGGCTTATAAGGCAGATATCAAGGTAAAAAATTTCCAGAAGTATAATGATTTAAAAGAGGAACAGGTCCTTTACGCAGGCGATATTTTCTATATTGAGAAAAAAGATAAGCGCGGAAAAGTGCCCTACCATGTGGTCCGACGAGGGCAGACGTTGTGGGATGTTTCGCAGCAGTATGGTATTCAAATGCAAGCTCTGGCTAAAAACAACGAGATTGGGCCTACCGAGCGGTTGCTACCGGGGCGGGTGCTCTGGTTGCAGCAGAAACGACCGCGAAGCAAACCCGTTGAATATTATCGTTTGCCTGCCGTACAAACCCCGGAGCCCGTTATAAAAGAAGAAACAACCACGCTTGCTCAGGCTCCCCCCAAGCCAGACACCACAAGAACGGTATCCCAAAAAATAGACAGCACTTCGGTAACATCCAGAGCTACGCGCATCCTGGATTCTATTCTTGTTGCCAGCAGCAACGCGACCAAAACCATCAAGCCAGCCAGTAGTACACCGCCCGCTGCCGTAACCGTCACCAAGAAGGCCGTGGCTCCCAAAAAGGCTCCTGAACAACCTTTATTAATTCATACGATTGAGCGTGGTGAGACGTATTTGATGATTGCCAACCGGTACGGCGTTACTGTTCAGCAGCTTTTTGACTGGAATAACCTGACGTGGCAGGATCGTCTTCAGGCAGGTAAGCAGCTGATGATTGATCTATCGAAAAAAACAAATCTGGTGGGTACTTTTCCGACAACGCGTCCTGCCGTAAATACGCCCAAAAAGGCAGTTCCTAACGTAAAACCAGCACCCAGTGTCAAGCCAGCAACTGCACCAGTTACCAGGCCCACGCCAACACCCAGCGCCAGACCAGCAGCTGCGCCAGCCGTCAAACCCGTACCGGTAGCGCCGCCAGTAGCCCCAAAAGCGATCAAGGAGCCGCTAATTCACATTGTTCAGCCCGGGGAAAACCTGTACCGAATTGGGCTGCGGTATAAAGTGAGTCCGGCTTTGGTGGCCAAATGGAATTCCATTCAGAACAACGTCATTGAAGTGGGCCAGCGGATCATTATCTACCAGAAACAGTAAAAAAGTGAGCCCGTCGTTCAACGGGCTCGTACGATTATAAGCGTTCAAACACCCCAGCAACGCCCTGGCCACCACCCACGCAGGCGGTAACGAGTCCGTAACGTTGGCTTTCCCGCTCCATTTCGTTGATGAGTTGCACCGATAGCCTGGCTCCCGTTGAGCCAAGCGCGTGACCAAGCGCGATGGCCCCTCCGTTGGGATTAACTTTGGTACGATCAAGACCAAGCTCCTGAATCACAGCCAGCGACTGTGCCGCAAAGGCTTCGTTTAGCTCAATGACATCAATATCGTCCTGCTTCAAACCAGCAATTTTCAGCGCTTGTGGAATGGCATTGACGGGACCGATACCCATGATGCGCGGCTCTACCCCAGCGGTCGCGTACGACATTAGGCGGGCTTTGGGCTTAAGTCCCAGTTCGTTGACCAGTCGCTCGGACATTACAATGACAAAGGCGGCTCCGTCGGAGGTTTGCGATGAATTTCCGGCGGTGACAGACCCCCCCGCCGCAAAAACGGGTTTTAATCGGGCTAAGGCCTCGGCATTCGTATCGGCACGCGGGCCTTCGTCTTTGCTAACGCTCCATTCCCGGTTCTTTTTCTTGCCGGCGTTGGCGTCGAAATACGTTTCTTTCACCGAAATCGGTACGATTTCAGCATCAAATTTGCCCGCTGCCTGGGCTGCTAGGGCTTTTTGGTGCGATTCGTAGGCAAACTCATCCTGTGCGTCCCGGCTAATGTTGAACTGCTCGGCTACCTGCTCCGCCGTTAAACCCATGCCAATGTAGTAGTCGGGGTGCGCTTTGGCAATTTCATAATTCAGAGCCGTCTTCCAGCCCATAACCGGTACCATCGACATGGATTCAGTGCCGCCCGCTATCATGCAATCCGCCAGTCCGGCGTGAATTTTTGCTGAAGCAATGGCAATGGCTTCCAGACCCGAACCGCAATACCGGTTGATTGTCATGCCTGGTACGCTGTTTGGCAAGGACAAAAGGGCAATATAGCGCGCAATCTGCATGCCTTGTTCGGCTTCCGGCACCGCGTTTCCGACAATAAGGTCTTCAACGCGGACGGGGTCCAACTGGGGAACCTGCGCCAGCAGGTGTTTAATGACTTCAGCCGCCATGTCGTCGGGGCGAGTGAAGCGCAGCCCACCGCGCGGTGCTTTCCCAACGGCGGTGCGGTATCCGGCTACAATGTATGCGTTCATAGTGAATATTTTTAGTAAGTAGCCGTGCTACTTAGGTAGAGACTAAAGTTTACTTAATTCCGCAGTGGCTTACCGCCTTGTAACAAACTCTGAATGCGTTCGAGCGTTTTTTTCTCGCCCGTTAGCGACAGGAAAGCTTCGCGTTCGAGATCCAGAAGGTACTGTTCCGTTACGTTTTGTGGCGAACTCAAATCGCCACCGCAAATAACGTAAGCCAGTTTTTCGGCAATTTTCTGATCATGCTCCGAAATGAAACGTCCCATGCGCATGGCTGTAATTCCCGCTCTGAACAAGGCAATGCCGGTTTTCCCCTGTACCTTGATGTCTTTTCGCTGTTTGGGCTGCGTATAGCCATTTTCAGCCAGTGTAAGCGCTGCCTGTTTCGCTTCGGCAATCTGGCGGCTTCGGTTCAGAACGATCTGGCTGTCAGGGTGCAAATAATTCATCTCCTTGGCTTCCTGGGCCGACGTCGAAACTTTGGCCGTGGCGATGTTCATGAAGATGTTTTGCAGGATATTCAGTTCTGGGTCGCCGGTTTGGTAAAGGTCCGAAGCGCGCGCGGCCATTTCTTTCGTTCCGCCACCCGCCGGAATCAAGCCGACGCCTACTTCAACCAGACCCATGTAGGTTTCGGCGTGCGCCACGGTTGTATCGCAGTGCAGGTTCAACTCGCAGCCGCCACCCAGCGCCAGCGTGTGCGGCGCCCCGACAACCGGAATCGCCGAGTAACGCGCCCGCATCATCGTTTGCTGGAACTGAGCGATCATGAGATTGATCTCGTCGTATTCCTGCTCAATGGCAAACATAAACAGCATGGCCAGATTGGCTCCCGCCGAGAACGCCTCATTCGACTCATTCCCAATGACAAGCCCCTGAAAATCTTTTTCGGCAATCGCAATTCCTTTGTTTAGTCCTTCAATGACTTCGGAGCCAAACGTGTTCATTTTCGAATGGAAAGCCAGATTCAGAATGCCATCGCCAAGGTCGTAGAGGGTTGAACCCGCATTTTTCCAGACAATGTTGTTGGAGAAATTTTCGAGCAGAATAAAGTTCTCCGTGCCCGGAACCGCCTTGTAGCTTTTGGTTGGAATGTCGTAGTACTTCCGTACGCCACCGTCTGTCTTATAAAAACTGTCAAAACCGGCAGTGGCCATTTCATACACCCAGGGGGCGGGTTTCTGGCCCTGCGATTCGATCAGTTCGATGCCCTTCTGAAGACCGATAGCATCCCAGGTCTCAAACAGACCCAATTGCCAGCCGAAGCCAGCCGTTATAGCAGCATCAATGCGGTAGAGTTCGTCGGAAATTTCGGGAATGCGGTACGTCGCGTAGCGGAACTCATCGGCAAAGGTTTGCCGGTAAAATTCGCCCGCCTCGTCTTTTCCCGCCAGCAAAACCGGGAACCGTTTCTTCAGATTATCAATGCTTTTGGTGCCTTCCAGCGTAGCAAATTTGACTTTTTCGGAAGGCTTATATTCGTAAGTTTTTAGGTCCAGCGCCAGAATAACCGACTTGCCTTTTTCGTCCTTAATTTTCTTGTAATACCCTTGCCCCGTTTTATCGCCCAGCCACTTGTTTTCCATCAACTTTTGCATGGAAGTGGTTAATTGAAACGATTCGTGCGACTCGTCGTAGTCCAGTTTGGCCAGGTTGTTG
Organism: Tellurirhabdus bombi; assembly: GCF_021484805.1. Classification (NCBI taxonomy): domain Bacteria; kingdom Pseudomonadati; phylum Bacteroidota; class Cytophagia; order Cytophagales; family Spirosomataceae; genus Larkinella; species Larkinella bombi. Next base: position 1,825,928 of record NZ_CP090557.1, read on the forward strand.
GCTACGTTCACCGTCGTGTCCAGACCAACCACATCCGACAGCCGGAAGGTTCCCGATTTGGGCCGCCCAATTACGGGGCCAGTCAGTTTATCAACGGCTTCCACCGAAAGCCCCAGGTTCTCGGCAATGCGAATGGTTTGAACCAGCGCCTGAATCCCCAAACGGTTTGCGATGAAAGCAGGCGTATCCTTGCAAAGCACTGTCGTTTTTCCCAGATACAAATCGCCGTATTTCATCAAAAAGTCAATGATGACAGGATCGGTATCGGGCCCGGGAATAATCTCCAGGAGGCGCAGGTAGCGCGGAGGGTTGAAAAAGTGCGTGCCGCAGAAATGCCGCCGGAAATCCTCCGAACGACCTTCTGTGAGCAAGTGCATCGGAATTCCCGAGGTATTTGAAGTAATCAGCGTGCCCGGCTTACGGAATTGTTCAACGCGTTCGTACAGCGAGCGTTTGACGTCCAGCCGTTCAACCACGACCTCGATAATCCAGTCGTAGCTACCGATTTCTTTCAGGTTATCGTCAAAATTTCCCAGCTTGACCCGTTCCGCAAATTTAGGGCTATACAGCGACGCCGGAGAAGCTTTCAGCGTATTCTGAAAAGCCTCGTTGACCAGCCGGTTCCGAACCGCCGGATTTTCCAGGGTCAGGCCTTTGGCTTCTTCCGCCGCCGTCAGGGCATTGGGCACTATATCGAGCAGCAAGACCTCGACACCGATGTTGGCAAAGTGGGAGGCAATGCGTGAACCCATAATTCCTGATCCTAACACGGCTACGCGCCGGATCGTGCGGTTTCTGGTTTTCGTTTGGGGGCGATTGCCCGCCGATGTTGAAAGGGTAGCTTCCATAAGTAGGATTGAGGTCTTTAATTACTCCAGGGTTAGTTCTTCCGTTTCGCTTTCGTTTGCTTTGAGTTTCGCGTTTTCTTCGTCCACCAGACGGTTAATATCTTTCATAACCTCAAAGAATATCACCAGTTTATCCAGCGGAATTTGCTCCCGCACAACCTGATTAAAGAGTAGGACGCCTTCGCGGGCCATCTCCCGTTTCTTTTTACCTTCTTCGGTCAGCAGAATCCGAACAAAACGTTTGTCGCTGCCATCGACCTCCCGGCGAATGAGGCCGCGCTCTTCCAGATTTTTCAGCATCCGAACCAGGCTGCGCGGCTCCATGCCCAGCAACGGGCCGATTTTGGTGGCTGGCGTACCTTGTTCCAGGTCAATATTTAGCAAAACATAGCCAATGGACATGGTAATGCCGAAGCGAGCGGCATAGGCATTGTACATTCGGGAAATTGAATGCCATGCCCATTTAATGTGAAAGTCAACGGTTTTTTCCTTCTTCATATTTAGTGTCGCTCTGCTCTCCGTTTAACTACGGTACTGTAAAGCTACCAAAATAGAGAGATATTATGCAAGCATACTATTGAAGAAAAAAGGATAAAATATAGGAAAGGTAGGAGTAGAGTAAGAAGAATGGGTAGTTTAGGCCGGAATTTAGCTCAAGAAGTCAACTGCCGCAGGGAGCGTTCCAGCCGCTTGAGGGCATTGAGTCGGTCGTGGGGGCGGTAGGCTAATTCCACAACCGCGCGGGTGCCTCCCTTGGAACTCGTTTGCCATTCGATGTGCCCACCGATTAGGGCCACCCGCGATTCAATATTGCCAATGCCCAGTCCACGGCGGGCTTTTTCGTAGTCAAAACCATCGCCGTCATCTTCGTACAATAAGTGGAGTATTCCTCCTCTAAGCTGCAATAAAATCCTTACCTGCTGGGCGTTGGCGTGCTTGAGGGTATTGTTCAATAACTCCTGCGTAATTCGGTACAGCATCAATTCCGTTTCGGAGTCGAGGCGGGCCGGTAAGCTATCCGCTGAAAAACGAATCTTCAGGGTAGACTCATCGATGCGGGATAAAAGTTCTTCCACGGCGGCTTCGTAGCCATACTGTTCCAGGGTTCGGGGACTAAGCTCGCGGAGCAGGCTGCGAACATCGGTGATGATTTCGCTGATCAGTTGCCTCGCTTGATCGCCGAGCGAACCGGAGCGGTGCGGATTCGTAGGAGAATCGGTAGCAATTCGGCTAATGTAAAGCTTCAACGTAGCCAGACGGGTACCAATTTCGTCGTGCAGATCCCGGGAAAGGTTCTTTTTAATCTGTTCCTGTAATTCAACGGCCAGTCGGACTTTCTGCTGCTGTTGCCAACGAATGCGGTTTTCGCGCCGGCGCAACCAGACGTATCCAATAGCGCCCAGAAAAAAAGAAACTAAACTAATAAACCAGATGGTTTGCCAGAAAGGAGGCTTGATGGTAATGTGGAGTTGGTGTGTTTTTTTGCTCCACTGCCCATCTTTATTTGCAGCCCGCACCTGAAAGGTATACGTCCCCGGTGGAAGGTTGGCGTACCGAACGTAGGTGTCAGAACCCGCCTTAACCCAATTTTTGTCGTAAGGCTCGAGCTTGTATTGATAATTGTTATTGCCACTGCTATAAAAATCCAGAGCGGCATACTCAAGTGCAATTGTATTGCGGTTGTAGGGTAATTCAATCTGACTGGCTTCTCCGACGTACTGATCCAGGCGGTATGGCTCCTCATTAACGAGCAATTTATAGACATAAACGCTTGGTAAATACGGGCTATTTCGGAAATGCTCGGGATAAAAACGATTAAACCCGTTGACGCCACCAAAAAACAATTCACCATCGGTTGTTCGGCAATAAGCGTTGCCGTTAAACTCATAGCCCTGCAAACCATCCGACAAATCGAAGTTTTTAAAAGCAAGCGTCTGGGGGTCAAAACGGGCCAGACCACGGTTGGTACTAACCCATAATTTTTGCGTATGATCGGGAATGACGGCGTAGATAAACTCATTGGCTAAGCCATTTTGCTCGCCAAAAAGCTGTATTTTACCCGTCTTTAGGTTTAGTCCGGCCAAGCCTTTGTCCGTAGCCATCCATAAGATCTGACGGATTTTATCTTCGTAAAAATGCAGGATAGAAAAGCCTTCAAGGCCCTTCAGAGCCCGCTGGGTAGTACCCTCTAGCGGAGGTTTTTCAAAGCAGAAGAAACCAGACAGGTACGTGCCCACCCAAAGCCGGCCCTTGCTGTCGCGGTAAAGGCTAAAAATATTTTTTTCTTTTAAAGCCGCAACTTGGGTCAGCTTTCTCTCTGGAATATTAAGCTGGAACATGCCGTCTTCGGTGGCCGCCATCAAGGTGTTTGCATCGACCGTGACCAGCCCACGCACGAAGTTTTCCATGACCTGGCTATCATGCTTATCGGGAAGCCAAATCTTGTCAAACTGCTCCGTGTTTGGGTTAAAAGCAAAGACGCCTCCAACCGTTCCAACCCAGATGCGTCCCGTTGGATCTTTGTGGAGCGATTTGATGAGATTGCGAGAGGGAAGGTTCCCACCCTGAATTTGGGTCAAATAACGCTTGGTGATTTGGTTATTCACCCGATCTAGAACATCAATTCCCCGCTCGGTGGCGATCCAGATTTCTTTAGAAGACGTTTCGAGAAAGCTTCGAATTACGTTGCTACTCAGCACGGCCTGTGTCTGGTTGCGCTGCGTTTGCTGGCGGTTATAAATGCCATCGAAGCGGTAATGTTCCGGCAAAATCCGGGCTAATCCATCGGGGTCGGTATTGGCCCAGACCATGCCTGCTTTATCAACGTATACTTTACTGATTTCGTAATCCGTAAGATGCTTTGGAATGTTGGTAAAATCCGTCAGCTGCGTAAAGGCGCCCGAACTTTTGTCGTAAAGCCAGATGCCGGTTCGTTGTGTGCCAATCCAGAGCCGTCCCTGTTGATCTTCTTCGATGGAATAAATAGTGCCCAGCGGTTTTTGACCGGGAGGAGCGATATTTTGCAGTTTTTTGGTTGACGGTTCGAATCGGAGCAGTCCATCGGTAGTGCCAAGCCAGACAACATCCAGGAGGGGTTCGGGGTAAAACGAGAATATAGTTTGCGGAATCCCAAATTCATTGCTCGGATAATCGCTGAAGTAGCGGTGTACTTTCCTGGTATGCTGGTTGTAGCAGACTATTCCTTTGGGCGCATGAAGCCAAACCATCCCGGAAGGCGTTCGAATGGTTGAGTTTGGCTGGTCGTATTCGTGGGGCGGCTTAAGATCCGGGTGAAGGATCTGCTTCTTTTTGGTTTTCAGATCATAAGAAACCAGGCCATCCAGTTCACTGAGGTAGAGCAGTTCGCGGGCATCAGCGTAAAAAGGCAGTGCATTTTCTTTGATGGCTTTTCCATTTTTATCGTATACGTGCAAGTGGGAAAAGCGGTTACTAGCGCGGTCGTATCGATTAAGGCCATTTTCCGTACCCAGCCAAAGGTTGCCGCCACCATCTTCGACAATTCCGAAAATGTTGATTCCTGTGATGGATGTTGTATCATTATGAGCCGGGCGGTAATGCTGAAAACGGTGGCCGTCGAAGCGATTAAGCCCGTCCTGAGTACCCAGCCAGAGAAAGCCCCGACTGTCGTGCAGCATGTGGTAGACAGAACCCTGGGTCAGCCCGTTATCGACGCCAATGTGATCAATGCGAAAAGCCTGCGATGACCGGGGTTGAGCAAAAGCAGAAATCAATGGGCCTGTTAGCAAGTAAATCGCCAGTAAAGCGAGCCCAATTGATCTCCAGCATAGTTTCATGATTTATTTAATCGGTAAAGGACTGGTAAGTTAACAGTTTTACCGATTACCTACAAATCAAACCTTGGTTAGAGTCAGTCTATTCCAGTTAGTTATGGGCAGTTAGGCTTGTAATCGCTTCTATTTATAACGAACTTTATAGCCTGATTTTACCTTACTACCATCAGCAATATGCTAAAACCAACGCTAATTGGATTGTCCCTTATGTTGACAGCCTCGCTTGCTCAAGCTCAGTTGAAATACCCCCAGACCCGCCAGGTAGACCAGACAGATGATTACCACGGTACCAAGATTACCGACCCTTATCGTTGGCTCGAGGATGATCGGTCGGCGGAAACGGGCGCGTGGGTAAAGGCCCAGAATGAAGTTACCTTCGGTTATCTGGAACAAATTCCCTACCGCAGGCAGTTGCAGGAGCGCCTCGAGAAAGTTTATAATTACCCGAAGTATTCAGCTCCATCGCGAAAAGGAGAGTGGTTCTATTTTTACAAAAATGATGGCTTGCAAAATCAATCGGTTTTGTACCGCCAGAAAGGATTGAACGGAGCGCCGGAAGTGGTGATTGATCCGAATAAACTCTCGGCGGATGGCACCACCCGACTTACGGTATTTAGTCTGTCAAAAGACGGTCGTCACTCCATCGTTGGATTCTCTAAATCGGGTTCCGACTGGCAGGAATACCAAGTGATGGACATGGCAACCAAAGCGTATTTGTCCGACAAAATTGAGTGGGTAAAAGTATCGGGTGCGGCCTGGCAGGGCGATGGGTTTTATTATAGCCGGTACCCCAAGCCCGAAGGTTCGGCGTTAGCAGCTAAAAACGAAAACCACCAGGTTTATTTCCATAAAATGAACACGCCCCAGTCGGCAGACCGGCTGGTATTTGAAGACAAAGCGAATCCGCAGCGGTTTAATGTTGCCTATACATCCGAAGACGAACGATTTGTTTTTCTAAGCGTTAGTGATCGCGGTAAGGGGCTGGATGGCAACGCTTTATTCATGCTGGATGCAAAGGCTGGACAAAAAGATTTTACGCCCGTCGTAGCCGAAATTACGAATTTTAGCTACAGCGTAGTGGATAACGACGGCGACCAACTGATTGTGTCGACCAATGAGAAAGCGCCCAATAGCAAAGTGCTTTCGTACGATCCTAAGCAAAAGAAATTTTCGGTTTTGATTCCTGAAAAGCCTGAACCGATCACCGAAGGCGGTGTTGGTTCGGCAGGGGGCAAGTTATTCGTTGAGTACTCGAAGGACGTAACCTCACGCGTATATGTATACGATCTGAAAGGAAAACTGGAAAACGAGATTCAGTTGCCCGGCGTCGGAACAGCAGGTGGTTTCGGCGGTCAACGCGATGATAAATTTGTCTTTTTTACGTTTTCGTCCTTTACGTTCCCGCCAACGATTTACCGCTACGACCTAGCTACCAAAAAAGCGACCGTGTTCCGCAACCCGGAAGTCGATTTCAAGCCCACGGACTACGAAACAAAGCAGGTATTCTACTCCAGCAAGGACGGTACTAAAGTGCCGATGTTCATCACGTACCGGAAAGGGTTGCAACTAGACGGGAACAATCCGACGTTGCTGTACGGCTACGGTGGGTTTAATGTTAGTTTACCGCCTTCCTTCAATCCGCTGTTGATTCCGTTCCTGGAGCAGGGTGGCGTTTATGCCCAAGCCAACCTGCGTGGGGGCAGCGAATACGGGGAGAAATGGCACGAGCAAGGCATGAAGCTTAAAAAGCAGAATGTTTTCGATGATTTTATTACGGCCGGTGAATACCTAATTGCCCAAAAATACACGTCCTCGCAAAAACTGGCCATTCGGGGCGGCTCCAACGGTGGTTTGTTGGTGGGGGCCGTGATGAACCAGCGCCCGGATTTGTTTCGGGTAGCTATTCCGCAGGTGGGCGTGATGGACATGCTTCGGTTTCATAAGTTCACCATCGGCTGGAACTGGATTGCTGATTATGGCAGCAGCGATAATGCGGAAGAATTTAAGGCGCTTTATGCGTATTCGCCCATTCACAACATCAAGCCCGGCTTGAATTATCCGGCAACGCTGATCACGACGGCTGACCACGACGACCGGGTGGTGCCCGCGCATTCGTTTAAATACGCCGCTACGTTGCAGGCTGCCTACCAAGGCCCAAACCCGGCCCTGATTCGGATTGAAACGAACTCGGGACACGGCGCGAGCAATACGAAAAAGAACATTGAAACGATGGCCGACATCTATGCTTTTACGCTCTGGAACATGGGTGTGAAAAGCCTGCGGGAAGTCGCCAGTAAATAAACGTTAGCTACTAAAAACAAAAACGCTCCGGCAGACTGTCGGAGCGTTTTGCATTGGTACAAAAAAGCATCTATTGGTTACTGACCCAGCTTGAACGTTAAGCCTACTTTCAGGATTGAAATCGAAGAACCGAGTTCTGCAAAGCCACCAAGATTGTCGGAGAAGAAATAACGCCCCCCAATGTGGACAGGAACAGTAACGAATGAAGAATTATAAAAGCTTGAGTACGGACCTGTGTATTTGAAAAAAGTAACACCTAATCCAGCGTACAAGTCGGCCTTATCGGTCGTCAAGTTTAGTAGATCATTAAAGTGATAGGAGCCACGAGCACCAATATCAAATCCACCAAACCCGTCACCGAAGCTTCTGAAACCACCAGCAGCACCTACTGTTATATCTTTGACAACGCCAATGTCGATAGCGCCATTGAAGCCTACGCCTGCACTGTAAAAATAATTGCCGCCGACACCGACACCAACATTAATAAACTTAGTCCCTTTATCGACAGCTAACTGGGCAAAAGATTGAACACTGGTAAGCAGTAAAACTGCTACAAATAATGATGCGAGAGCCTTTTTCATCTTTGTGTGGATTGATTAGTTGTTGTTAACGATGCAAAGTTAATTGGATTTTTTGTGGTAGCGCAAGCGTAGTTTTACTCGAAAACGGATGGCTGCCGGAAAATAGGTATTTTCCCGTATTATCTTAGGATGAAGTGTACATTTCAGGTATAAACGGTAACACTAATTTATCTGGCGGTCAGCGAAAGTTAGAAAGCAGGACCTTTCCCTTATTTTGTCGGACGATTATAACTATAGTTTAGGTAAAGTAAGTTGAAGCATTAAACAGATCACAGAGCGTTTAAGTTATTCTAAGATCGATTAAAATAATGAAAGTGTAATATATGGGACAGCAAAGTGACGATTTACATGGTAGTGCACCGGATGCCTGCCCGGTGGCTTTGTTGATTATTGATATGATCAATGACCTGGAATTTCCAGAAGGGCCTGAATTCTTAGATCCAACCCTGGATGCAGCCCGAAAAATTGCTGTGCTTAAAGAGCGGGCAAAAGCGCTGAAAATCCCGGTTATTTACGTAAATGATAATTTTGGCCGCTGGCGTTCAGACTTTAAAGAAGTCATCAAACAATCGTTTCGGGACGAGGCGCGTGGACAGGTTTTATCAAAATACATCCATCTTGAAAAAGACGATTATTTCATGATAAAGCCTAAACATTCGGCTTTCTACGAGACAACCCTCGATACCTTGCTAAAGTATCTGAAGGTAGAGCGGTTAATTCTGACGGGGATTAGCGCAGATGTTTGTGTGCTCTTCTCAGCCAATGATGCCTATATGCGCGACTTTGGTCTTTATGTTCCGGCTGATTGTGTAGCTGCCGGGACGACAGCCCATACGCAAGCGTCGCTGGATTACATGGAGCGGGTACTGGGTGCCGATGTAACCCCATCGGAGCAACTGGACCTTCAGGAATTGACGGTCCAGACGGCCCCAGCAGCCACGTAGCAAACCAACTTAAAATTGGAAATAGATAAACTGGTTTGAGGTAAAGACGCCAAATAAATAGCACAGAAAGCACAGCAGCGGGAATACCACAAAAAAGGCCAGGTTGCTGCGCGTTGGAATCGTAAAGTAGAACTTTTCTTTCCAGAACAAGGCCGCTACCAGCAGAAGACAGAACCAGAGTTCAGTCGTGTTTAGCGGCGAGCTTAGCGGACCTTCGAAAGGGGAAAACACAATTTTACTGATGATTTCCAATGCGTTGCCAACTGGCGCAAACCGGTTTCGGAAAAATACCCACGTCAGCATCACCAGGATAAACGTTAGCGAAAGCTGGAAAAATTGATACGCTTTGTTTTCTTCCGGAAACTTGATGCCCCATTGGCTCAGAGCCTTGTCACGCCAGCCTGCCATTAACTGGTAAGCGCCGTGCAAGCCGCCCCAGACAATATAATTCCAGCTCGCGCCGTGCCACAAGCCGCTGACTAAAAAGACGATAAATACATTCAGGTAGCGTCGGCTCTGGCTGACGCGGTTTCCCCCTAAAGGAATATATAAATAATCCCGGAACCAGGTGGAAAGTGAAATGTGCCAGCGCCGCCAGAATTCAGCGATGGAACGGGAAAAGTAAGGCGTTCTGAAATTCTCCATGAGCGTAAAACCCATGGTTCGGGCAGAGCCGATGGCAATGTCGGAGTAGCCCGAAAAGTCGCAATAAATCTGAATGGTGAAAGCCAGGGTGGCTACCAGCAGTGTCAGACCATTGTGTTCGCTGGAGTTATTGTAAGCATGATCGACGATCAGGCCCAGCCGGTCGCCAATGACTACTTTCTTGAAAAAGCCAAACGCCATCTGCATCAATCCAGCCTTGACATTTTCGAAATCGTATTTGAAATACGTGTGAAACTGGTGCAGTACGTTTTGTGGCCGTTCGATGGGTCCCGCTACCAATTGCGGGTAAAACATGACATACAGCGCATAAATCCCGAAATGGGACTCTGCTTTCTGATTACCCCGGTAAACTTCAATCGTGTAGCTCATGGCCTGGAACGTATGAAACGACAGGCCAATCGGTAGAAAGGCTTCGACAAGGGCAAATGACGTAGCGGGTTGCTGGCCAAACAGCAGCAGAACTTTGTTCAGAATTTGCAGACCCGCGCTGTTGGTTCGCTGGGCAGCCGCATCCAGACCTAGCTGATCAAGAAAAGTAACAGCAATGTCGGTAAAGAACCCGAAATATTTAAAAAAAGCCAGAATCCCGATGTTAGAAATCAGGCTGATAATCAGCAACCACTTGCGGTTGGAGCCCTGCGTTCGCTCAATCCACAGGCCAGCGTAGTAGTCAATGACAATGGTCAGGAAAAGAATGAGGATGTAGGCTGGCTTGAAAACGAGGTAAAAATAGCAACTCGCTAACAAAAGTAGCACCCAGCGTCCTTTCCACGACAGACTGTAATACGCTAGCGTAACAACCAGGAAGAAAAGCAGGAACTGTAATGAATTAAACAGCATTTTTCTGCTCGTCCGGTATCAAAAAATTTCTATCTAACTGGCGTTCCTGCTCGCAAATCACCTCTCGAACGACATACAAAGGCCGCCCTTTTGTCTGGAAGAAAATACGCAGCACGTATTCACCAATCAATCCCAAGGCAATTAGTTGAACCCCGCTGAAGAGGATCAGCAGAAAAATCATAGCCGTGAAGCCTTCGGGGACATCGTTAAAGACATATTTTTTAATCAATGTCTGGATGAAGTAAATGACCGCAATACCAATAGAAGCCACCCCAAGTTGCGTAACAAATTTGATCGGAAATTCACTGAAGTTGAAAATCCCGTTGTATGCCAACTTACGCAGCATTTTGAACGTGTATTTTGCCTCTCCGGCTGCGCGGGCATCGCGTTCGTACTCAACACCGACCTGCTTGAAACCAATCCAGGTCCGCATTCCCCGAATAAATCGGCTTTCTTCCGGCATTTTATTCAGTACATCAGCGACGCGGCGGCTAATTAGGGAAAAATCACCGCTATCAAGGGGAATATCGACGTAGGAAATAGACTTCATGAAGCGGTAGAACAGAAAATAAGCAGTTTTCTTCAAAAAGCCTTCTTTCCGTTTTTTGCGAACGGCATAGACTACATCATAGCCTTGTTTGTACTTTTCGTAGAACTGTGGTAGAAGCTCCGGGGGGTCCTGCAAGTCTCCGTCAATAACAAATAAGGCTTCCGTGCCCCGGGCCGTGGCCATGCCAGCCGTCAGGGCAATCTGGTGACCGTAATTACGCGAGAGGAAGATACAGTGGTAACGCGCATCGGTCAGGGCAACCTGCTGCATGAGCTGTGCCGTGTTATCTCGGCTGCCGTCGTCGATCAAAACTACCTCAATTGAAAGCGGTGACGTGTCCATTAGGGCATTTAAACGAGCAACCAGAAGCGGAAACGTTTCACGCTCGTTATAGAGGGGCGCTACGATGGAAATCTGTGGTGCAGACAAAGTTAGTCGATGGTTGGTCTTATACTGAGCTCAAAATTACACCTTTTCGCTAACGCCTCCATACCAAATTGGGTTTTATTAGGAAACGTATACTTTATGGCGCTGATACTCACTGGTTCAATTGGACATTTTTAGTACTTACGCGCAACTTCCAGTTGCTATAAATAACCTCTCGCTGGGGCTCCCGGACAACCAGCGTGCCAACGCGGTAGGTTCCTGGCCGAAGCGATTTTAACAGAATGGGCGTTGATTCATAGCCCGGCGCAAAATAGCGACCCTGGGTCAGGAAAAGGCGAATCCCATTGCGGTTTTGCAGCGTAGGAAAAAGATAAGTTAATGAATCTGAGTGCAGAACGGTATAAGCACCGTCATCGAGACCGGAACCGCGCTCAAAACGCTCATCCAGAATAGTTAAATAATTGGAATCAGGTGAAATCTGGGCAATCAGGCTCTGCCGAGCAGCTGTGTCCTGTTTGGCCAATGCGGCTAAACCGGTGTAAATTCCTTCCGGAAAACGGTACGTTTTGGCTTCCAGTGCCATCAGAACGAACTTATCAACCGCCTCGCGGAATGACAAATAAATAGGAGACGAAGGTAAAGTCCGGGTATATTGCCAGGAGTAGGCATCGACCAGCAGAGTCCGCCGGAAATTAACCATGTGTTCGAAATACTGAAAATACCCCGACGTGAAAAAAAGAAGCCCAATACCAACAAAAACGCCAGCTACGTATCGACGCAACCGTTGGGGCACCCCCGCCAGCACCAGACCATACAAAACAAGCAAAGTTAGACTGGATATAAGTTTGTAGCGGCTGATGTAAATATCCTCGATGCCGTCGCCCGCCCGCGCTGTTGCGTAGGCCAGCATCGTAAGAAGCAGAATCAAAGCGCCTCCGGTCAGGAACAAAACCGGCTGCGGGAACCGACGAACGCGCTCGGCCGGAATGAGCAAGGCCATGGGCCAGCGAATAATTTTGTACTGACTTAAAAGGCCCAACAGCCAATAAGCTGCTCCCAGAAAAAGAGGAACGCCCACCACCGTTGTGACCAGCAAGCGTAGTTTCAGCGAGAATTTGAAGCCAGGATCGGCAGGCATTCCCAGAAAAGCGAAAAACTCCTGGATGACCACGCCCGGAAGTTGAATCAGGTTGTCGGTTAGTTTGGGGCGGTAAGCCGGAATTTCCAGGCGGTAATAGTATAGCCCAAGGAACGGCAGTATGCTGACTACCCAGATGATAAGTGCCCGATAGCGTTGCTGATAAAGCAAAATCAAAATGCCTATTGCCCAGGCAAAAGAGCCGTTGCTGTCGGTGCCGATGGCTATAATTCCCGTAATGATTGCCGCAATGAATGCCCAGCGCTGCGGTTTTGCGACCAGATAAAGCGTACAAAAAATTAGAAAATAGACACTGAGGTGCTGCGTTGGCAGCATGCTCCACAGCACCGCTTCGTAATAACGCGGTTGAAACAGAATCAGGGAAACCGGAACGACAGCCCACCACGCCATTCCTAACCGCCTAATGGTTTTAGCAAACAGCAACCACAAACCCGGTAGCGCCAGACAGCCCACAAAAATCTGGATCCGGTGGTCGTGAATCCCGTTAACCAGATAAATCAGGTACGCGATAAGGCGGGCAACAATGATGCGGCGTTCATCGTCCTGCACGTACAGAATATGCAGACTTTTCCAGAATCCGGGCCCTTTCGACAGCTCGGCTACCGGTCCCATAATCGCGTCAAAATCATCCTGATACGGCATGTTCACGGCGTAGCGAACCGTCCACCACGCAAAAAGCAGAATGGGAGCGAGCAAGATTGGCCAGATGAGCGCAGGGTGTTGGATGAGGCGGTAGCGATTTTTCATGGACGGTGGTTATGGAATGGTAATTTGCTGAGATGAATAAACAATGCCCGACGGATCGGGAGCAATGTATAACCCAACTTGGTAGGTACCCGGATACAGCGCTGACTTCAGCACCTCGGCAGCTAGACCGCTGGCAGGGCCATTCAGGTAGAAAGGCCGCGGACGAAACTGAGTGATAATCGGAAAAAGATACGTATGCGCTGCCGACTTTACAATGACGCAGGCGCGTTGCGAACCGCGCACAACTGGTCCATCAAAGGAGCTAACCCAGAAACTATCGCCTTGCTCTTCGACTTTGAACTGCAAGTTTTTGTCCAGCTTAGTCGGAATCGGAGCCAGGAGCGCTTTCTCCGCCGAGGATGTAAACATATTATCGGGATAGCGGTAAAATCCTTGGCTAACAGCGCCTTCCATCCATTGCTTCATGAAGGTGCCGTACGTAGTACCTACCATAGCGCCGAGGCCATTGCCGTTGTGTTTTTGGTTAAAAGCAAACGCTTCGATGCGCTGTTTACGCTCGGCCAGAGCGGGCAAGTGCCAGAAATACATGACTCCCCAGACAAGCGTACCGATACCGATTCCGCCCCAAACATAGCGTTTTAGCCACTTGCTGTTTTTGGCTTCACTCAGCAGGTTCAGGTAAATTAGACACACCAATAGCGACGGATACAGCATGTAATTGCTAATAAGCATGACACTGTAGCCAAATCGCGGACGCAAAAAGGCTACAACCACCGCATTCACGAGTAAGAAACCATATCCGCCAACGAAGAAGTAACGCCGTTTTGCCAGGTCGATAGGGGCGTGGAGGACTGATTTAGGCCAGGGCCACAGCATTTTCCAAAGCAGGAAAAGAAGGGTTGGCAGCAGGGCGAAACCCGCCAGTGTGGGCAAAATACTCCGTCGGAAAATTTCGGCTTCCGGGAAAAAATCGAATTGGCCGCCGAGAAATGTGAAAAAGCCGAAGAAAACCAGGTGCGGATTTTTTAGAAAAAAGCCGATGCTACTTTCATTGCCCTGGGGATTGGCAAAATCGTGGAAATAGAAAAAGATCGCTGCGGCACCAATACCCAACCAGAACGCCAGTTTTTTAAACTCGCGCTGAACCAGCAAAACCCCGGCCCCCGCTACCCAGCCAAACAATCCGTTACTCATGGAAAAGGAGGCCAGTAACTGAACCAGCAACGCGCCGCCGAAGCGTTTAGACGTCTGCTCCGCCAGCAAATAAAGGCTGCTAAAAACCAGAAAAGCGGCAGCTTCGTGCTGGAGGGCCGTGATCGCCCAATTGCTGGTCAGGTGAAACTGAGGCTGAAGCAATAAGAGCGGAACGGGTAGAAACGCCAACAGGGGCAGGCGTAGCGATTGAAAAATGCGGAAGAAATAAAAAAGCAGCCCGAGCAAACAGCCGAAAGCAATAAAAATCAATCCGCGAAAGTTGACTTCACCCGTTAGGCTGTGCATTCCGACGGTGGCGAGTTTGGCAAACAGAATGCGGTGTTCATTATTGGGCTTGAACAACCAGTAAATCTTGTCGGAAAGCTGATCCGTTTTAAGATACGTCAGCATAAAGCCGATAAACGACTCGACGTCATCCATCCACGGAACGTTGACGGCATAGTTTAGCAAAAGCCCCGTAAAACAAACGATGGGTAGGGCGATCAAAACCGGAGAAATCCGTTTGAGCGGCTCCGAAACGTGCATCATGGTTATTTTGTCTGAAGTTGGGTGGTGCTGTCTCCAACGGCCTGTGCGTTGACTTCGCCTAGACGCACCCCATTTTTGTGATAATAACTAGCCCAGCATTTGTTCCAGAGATGCTGCGGATTTGGGGTGATGTCTTCCAGCACCAAAGAGGCGGGAAAAGCGGCCAAAGGAGCCAGAACCACCGTATCGGCAGGACTAGCGGCCATTTGCTGGTAACGCGCTTTCATGGCCAGATCATACTGAGCAGCCCGACCGGACCGCCAGTCGCTGTACATCATTTTCAGGTTTGAATTGGCATAGGTAGTGAAAAGAAGCCCTAAACCAGCCACGGCAACCAGGGGCCAATTATAGTCAGTCAAGAGAGAAACGTCGCCGATGCGCTGCCGAAACACCCGGACCCAGATAATGAGGTTGTAGAACCAGCCAAGGATAAAAACGATATTAACGGCGTTCATCAAGCGCGCAACCGGTGGAATTCCAACCGCCCAGAAGTGCAGGAACGTCAAGGCAAACAAGGTTGAACCAAAATAAAGCAAGGCCAGTAACGGATGCACGAAAAAATAAGGCCGCACCACGCTCCGTCCTTCCGTAAGCCGAAAAGCCAAAGGCAGGAAAAGCAGCGATAAGGGCAGAATAGGTGTTTTGACCAGCAGTTTTGGAAAATAACCTAAGCTGTATTTAAGCGTCTCCACCACCGAAAAAACCAGGTTCTGATTCTGTGGATTTCCTGACATTCGTACAGCATTACCGGGTGCCTGAAGCAGAAAAAAGCAGCAGATCACGGCCCAAACCAGCAAAGAAATAAACGAAACCGGAATCTTACGTCGGTACAGCACCATGCAAAGCAGCAGCATGGCCAACAGGGACATGGCCATAACCATGCTGGTTTCGCTGGAACCGATAATTCCCATGACCAAAAAAGCCTCCGCAATGAACAGGGGCGTTGAAAACTGGAACTTATGGCGGTCATGAATAATGAACACGCCTAGCAACAGAATGAGAAAAATGCAGGAGAGCGAATAACAGGCTAGTCCGGTATACCAGTAAAAAAATTCCGCAATGGTCGCCAGACTCGTTATGGTCAAAAAAGTGCCGCCGGAAGCCATAACCAACTGATCAACGGGCGATAAAATGTGGCGGGTGAGCTGGCGGGCCAATACGTAAAAGCTGGACCACAGCAAGCCTAGCACCAGAATCGGAAAAACATGGTACCCGTCAATCCAGCCCCACACCATGGGATTGGTGTGGACAATGAAGTTATGGAAAAAACGCCCGGTCCAACCGTTGTAATAAAAAACCTGTGCCTGCCAGAATCCGAACTTGATTACGGTATCCGTAAAACAGTAATCATCGGTGGGGGAGGGATGATTGTAGAAAGCCAGAACGACTAACAGAAAACCCGCCAGAAACAGGCAGCCCGTCAGAATAATTCCAACGATCAGCCGTGGTAAGAAAGCTACATTCATTACTCAACAATTACCTTATTAAAATGCCGACTCAGCACTGGATAGGCGAGTACAGCCAGTAAGATGACCAGTGTTCCGGCGTAAAATCCTGTTGTCATGCGTTCGCTTTCGCCAAAAACCAGGTAAGCCAGCAGGATGCCATAAACCGGCTCCAGATTGACCGTCAGGTTGATCGCAAAGGCTGTAAACTTACGCATGAGTTTAACAGAAGCAGCGTAGGCATAAACAGTACATACTAGAGCCAGAATGACAATCCAGATCCAGTCGTTGGGAGCCGGGATTATGGCCATCGGTTCATTCGAAAGTCCCAAATATAACCCCAGCCCTAGCAATGAACCCAGAAAAGCACCGCCCATTTCGTAAAAGGTTATTATCTGAGCCGGATAGCGGTGCGTAAATTGACTGTTAATGATGGAAAAAACAGCGGCTAACATGGCCGAGAAAATAGCAACCGATAGCCCCAGGGCTTTATCAAATTCAAACCGAAAAATCATGTAAAGTCCGGCAATAATAACCAGACCCAGTCCAACTTCCAGCGTTTGAATGCGGCGTCTAACAACCAGTGGCTCAAGCAAACTCGTCCAGAGCGAGCAGGTGGCCATACCGGCCAGACAGACCGAAGCGTTGGCAATGCGGGCCGCTCCGAAAAAAGCCACCCAATGCACCGCAATGATAACACCGGTTCCCAAGAGCTTGAAACGATCTGCTGTCGGAACGGCAAAGGATTTCTTTTGCAGAAGCAACAACGCACCCAAGCCGAGCGTGGCCAGCAAGGTCCGGTACATGACCAGAGGAAGCGAAGAAACACTGATCAGCAATCCCAGAATGGCCGTAAACCCCCAAATCAGCACAATAAAATGCAGGTGCAGGTAATCTTTAAGCGTTGGTTTTGTGCGCATGGAGCGTTGGCTACGGTCGGCCAATTTTTATCTTGGAATCGTATGGTACAGGATTAAGCCAATGGCCGCAAAAATAGCATTTGGCAGCCAGACCGCCACTAACGGATTCATATTCCCGGATTCGGCAATGCCTTTGGCCATCATGAAAAACAAGAGGTACACAAAAGCCAGAATAAAGCCCAGTGCCACCTGCCAGCCTACACCCCGGCGGCTTTTCCGGGCCGACATAATGACGCCAATGGCGGTGAGAATGATAATGGCGAAAGGCCGGGTCTGGCGGGCATATTTTTCGAGCAGGTAGGTCTCGACGCCATCGGCCCCCCGACTTTGCAGGAGTTCAATGTAACTGTTCAGCTCTGGAAATGTAAAGGTTTCGTAGAGGTTGTAATGATTGTCGAAATCCGACGGATACATATTCAGAAGCGTATCCACTTTCGGGCCGCGCGTGATGGTTTCCTGCAAGCCATTGATGGTACGGATCGAATAATCATAAATGGTCCACTTCTTTTTTTGCATGTTCCACTCAATCCGGTCGCTGGAAAGTTTTTGCTGCAACTGGTTGTCTTTGACTTTCTCCAGCGTGAACTTATAGCCCGTATTAACCTGATTGTTGTAGCTTTCCAGATAGGCATAAACGTCCGGAGCCACTTTCAGGTGAACATTGCGGCCAGAATACGTAAACTGATCTTTGATGTATTTCAGCTCGAAAGCGATCCGGGTTTTGTTGGCGCGCGGAATAATCCAGCCCACCAGAAAATACGTAGCTACCCCCAGCATAAGCGCCCCAATAAAATAAGGAACCAGAAAGCGAATAAAGCTAACGCCCGAACTCAGAATAGCGATAACCTCTGATTTGGCCGCCATGCGGGACGTCATGAAAACTGCCGCAATAAAGACCATGAGTGGGCTGATGGTATTGGCCCAATACGGAATAAAGTTGAGGTAATAATCAAACAGAATTTTATCCGTGGGAGCGTTGTGTTTGTAAAAATCATCCACTTTCTCCGTGTAATCGATCATGACAACAACCAGCACGATCATCAAAACCACGAAAAGATACGTCAGGAGAAATTGCTTAAGAATATATTTGTCTAAGAGCTTCATAATTGGCTTGCCAGTGTCAGTTACTGCCTTTCTACTAACGACTGACTAAAAGATTTCGAGCTACTTCGTTACTAACAAATAACAATTTTTCACCATTGATCTGCACGGAGATCGATTTGTCGAACGAATTAGCGTCCTGGACATTAAGCTTACAACCCAAATTCAGGCCAGTTTTGTCCAGATGCTGTAAAAATTCCGTCGAATGCTCCAGTACGCCCATCACCTGCACTTCCTGACCAACCGGAATCTCCGATAATTTACGGTATTCTACTTCCGGCATCTGACCCGCCGGGCTGGGAATTGGGTCGCCGTGGGGATCAAATTGCGGATAATCCAGGTAGGCATCCAGGCGCTCTACCAGTTCCTCCGACCGAATGTGTTCCAAATCTTCGGCCATCTCGTGTACTTCGTCCCAGCCAAAACCCAGCTTTTCGACCAGAAAAACTTCCCACAACCGATGGCGCCGGATTACTTTCAACGCAAGCCGTTTGCCTTCTTCAGTCAGGCGAACACCCTGGTACTTTTTGTAATGAATAAGGCTTTTTTCGGATAATTTACGCAGCATGTCCGACACCGACGCGGCCTTTGTCGATGTCATTTCGGCCAGCGAATTGGTGGTTACCTCGCCCTCTTGCCGGGTAGAAAGGTAATAAATCGTTTTTAAATAATTCTCCTCAGTGAATGAATGCATAAGTCACATTACCAGCTAAGTATTCAGCTAATCGGCAGGTTAACAAATCGGTCTCCCAACAAATTTACATTTTTATTACACAATTATTATTTTTTAGATTAGTCTAAATTTTTATTTAGAAAACATTTTATATATTTGTCTTGTTACACTTAAGCTGTTATATAAGCAAGTCAAAATAGTGAATTGGTAGCCTAAAAAATTGGATAGAGGTCTTCCGCACAAAATATTATGGGGGCATCAGTACTTTCAACCACCGAATCGAATCGCCAGGATAAATCGAAAAATGTAGACAATTCTCTTCCGGAAGTACACGCTAGTGTGCCGGTATTTGAGACTGGGTCTTTTTGGAAGCGTTTGATGGCCTTTATCGGGCCAGGAATGATGGTTGCCGTGGGGTATATGGATCCGGGAAACTGGGCAACCGACATTGCTGGCGGGTCTAGTTTTGGGTATACGTTACTTTCTGTGATCCTGATTTCCAACGTGTTTGCTATCCTGTTGCAACACCTGGCTTTGAAACTGGGCATTGCCACGGACCGCGATTTGGCCCAGGCTTGCCGGGATCATTACAGCCGACCAACGGCCATTGTCTTGTGGGTTTTGAGCGAAGTAGCGATTGCTGCCTGCGATTTGGCCGAAGTCATCGGTTCGGCTATCGCCTTAAATTTACTTTTTCAGATTCCGCTCACCGTTGGGGTATGCATCACGGCAGTAGACGTGCTGCTGTTGCTATATCTGCAAAACAAAGGATTTCGCTGGCTGGAACGACTAGTGGCGGGGCTCATTTTCATTATCTTGGGCTGTTTTGCCTACGAAGTGATCGTGGCTAGTCCCGACTGGAGCGCTGTTGCGGGTGGGTTGATTCCGAAGCGTGAAATCATTACCAATCCGGCAATGTTGTACGTGGCCATTGGAATTTTGGGCGCTACCGTAATGCCACACAACCTGTATTTGCATTCCAGCATTGTACAAACCCGCAACTACACGCGCAGCGAAGAAGGCCGACGAAATGCCATTAAGTTCGCAACCATTGATTCCACAGTATCGCTGTTTCTCGCGTTTTTCATCAACGCTGCCATTCTGGTGTTAGCCGCGGCGGCTTTTCACTTCTCAGGGAATCAGCACGTTGCCGATATTACCGACGCGCATGCCTTGCTCAATCCAGTGTTGGGTGCTACGATGGCCAGTACACTTTTTGCCATCGCTTTACTCGCATCCGGCCAGAACTCAACGCTGACCGGGACCTTGGCGGGGCAAATTGTGATGGAAGGTTTTCTGCACATTCGACTAAAACCCTGGTTACGCCGCTTGATTACGCGCTTGATTGCCATTGTGCCCGCCCTGATTGTAACCATTCTTTACGGCGAAAAAGGAACCGCTGATCTGCTGGTGTTTAGTCAGGTGATTTTGTCTATTCAGCTAAGTTTCGCGGTGGTGCCTTTGGTTCAGTTCACCAGCGACCGTTTGAAAATGGGTCCTTTTGTAAATCCGAAGTGGATAAAGGTAATTAGCTGGGTGGTAGCCGTGCTTATAATCGGTTTGAATGGCGTTCTTCTGGCTCAGATAATCGGTTTCTAAATCAATCAAAACCAGCAGCGCTCGTACGGGCTTAGTCAAGGCGATAATACCGTTTGGTCAGGCTCATTTTTTCCTTGTATCCGAAACGGGAAACGCCCTCGGTTAGTAGGCGCACCTTCGTGACGTAATTATTGGTTCTCCCTTTTTTACTGAAATACTGCGCAAATTCCGCCAGACTGCGGGGGTGCGCTGGAAATAGCAAGCCAGCTTTTAGCAAAGGCAACGCCGTTCTAACCGTATCCCGATTCCCTTCTTTATAGGTAAGCTCTAGTTTCAGGTGTGGCGGTTGCCAAAGCAGACGCGAAGTGTGACCTGCCAGGTTATAGTGACCCTGTAGTTGCCAAAGCTGTAGAGTATTAGCGCTATCCTGAACAGGCAATGTCTGGTTTAGTAAACAGGACTGGGTTTCTGTCTTGACAGGCTCAAGCTTCAAAGGATTTGGGCGCTTCTGGAGAAAGAGCCACCCATTACTGGTATCAGCTACGGCGTAGGTTTGCAAGAGCGCCAGCTTTGTTACTGTCTCATCCGAAAAGGGAGAGCGGTCATCTGTAGAGGACCAATTAATGAGCAGTGCATCAGGTGCCCGTTCAGATAAGAAATGATTGGCGTTCAGCGAGTCCAGATAAGCGTTGGTTACCTGATAGGTTTGAATAACGGGGCGGGGCGCATAAGTAAGCCGATGGGCGTAAATAGCCGCAATGTCATACGGAATGCAATCGACCCGTTTACCCCGCAACTGAGTAAGCCAGCGCTCAGGCCAGTGGCTATGGCTAGGCGTTAGGCTTGGCTTCTGAGGATTAACCACATCCTGAATATAAGCGGACCACTGGGGTACCCAGCGATACCAAAAGTTGCTTTCCCAGTGATAAGGAACACAGATTGGCGCTAGGCCAGTTATGAGAGCGATGGGCAAGAAGGCCAACTGCCGAAGCAAAGGAGTGGCGGCGAAGAGCGCTAATAGCCCATAAGGCAGTAAGGCATATTTAAAGAACAAGCCAATATGCGACAAGTCGGCCCGTACGAAAGACTCTTTGAAGAGTACAAAGCACTGCAATAAAACCAGGAGTAAAAGGGTTCCATCCTGTTGCCGCGCTTGTTTTAGGGTACCTGATTTCCAGATTCGCCAGATTACGTAAAAAAGCACCCCCACTGACAAAGCGGTGATGCCAAGCCCGACCAGTAAAATTCGTCGGTCCGTTATCAGATACATAACATCGTTATAGGAATCGATAATCTGCCAACTAGCTAAGAGATAAGGACCTAACTTCACAGGTAAGAACCAGGCACTTACTCCCAAAAGGCCGAATGTACCCAGCAAGGCAGCGGCACAGGTGACGAGCTTGATGCGCCCTGAAAGGGTTTCGGCAACTACATAGAACAAGACGCTCAGGACGGTTACCAGACCAACATTTACCTTTAAATAAAATGTTAAGATAGACAGGCTTATGGCAACCGGCAAGAGCCATCGCTGGCCCGTTCTACGGTGGCAGGCCAGTGCGGCTAAAATCAAAAAATACAGTACGAAAGGATGCTCCTCGCCAGATGTTTGCCGGTGAATAACCGCCAAAACGAAAAGAACCAGATAGCGAATCAGCTGCGGACGGGAGCCTAGCGCCCACCAAACTACCAGTCCCATTCCTGCAAATCGAACGAAATCCAGCGCGACAATTCCCCAACTGGGAGCGGCAATGGGTAGGCGAGTAATCAGCCAACTCATTGGGCCGTAGGTAAATACAAATTCAGTGCCGTGGATCAAGCCAAGCTGCCGGGCCAGGTGTAGGCCGATTGTCCAGGAGCCATCCAGTCCGTTCTGCGGTTGGTTATAAACAGACCAACGATCAAAAAGTAAAGCAATTAAGAGAAAAGTGCCTGCCAAACGAATGAATGGAAATGGATAAACTTGCCGCTGAGAAAAGCGACCGTTAGCAGGAATCATTTTCTATATTTTTATGGATAGCTACATTCTGAGAAAGATAGGTTTAAGATAGCTTCATTCTCTAAAATATAAAAATAATTATAAGCCTTCATTGTTATGTGAAAGATTTAAAAGGCCCTAAATGCCTACTTTTTGCCCGGGCGCAAATTTAATTAACCCCCACCTTACAGAACGATTTTAGCTGTTATCTTTGCCGAACTTTATGAAGCCGTGCTTGCTACTAAGCACATTCAGTATGGAAGATAAAAGGCAGATGGACAAGGCCACGGCAGCTGGTATACTCGTGGCATTCGGTATCATCTTCGGCGACATTGGGACATCACCTCTGTACGTTCTCAAAGGGGTCACTGGTACAAATACTCCAATTGATGCCAACGTCATTTACGGCGCACTCTCCTGCATTATCTGGACCCTCACTCTACAAACAACCGTTAAGTATGTCATACTAATTCTTCGGGCTGACAACCGGGGTGAAGGTGGGATTTTTGCGTTGTATGCGCTGGTTCGGAGGCATGCGCGTTGGCTGACTGTTCCGGCTATCATTGGTGGCTCGGCGCTGTTGGCCGATGGAATTATTACACCGCCGATTTCGGTTGCTTCGGCCGTCGAAGGGTTGCGCATTATCTACCCTAATATTCCGACTGTTCCCATTGTTATTGGCATCCTGACCTTTATTTTTCTGGTACAGGCGCTGGGGACAAGCACGGTTGGGCGGGCTTTTGGGCCTATCATGGTGATCTGGTTCTCCATGCTGGGCACACTGGGGCTGATTCATATTTTTGATGATCCCTCGATTCTCAAATCAGTTAATCCTTATTATGCCTGGTGGCTGCTGGCGCAGCATCCGGGTGGATTTTGGCTATTGGGGTCTGTTTTCCTTTGTACGAGTGGGGCTGAAGCACTGTATTCAGACTTGGGCCACTGCGGACGGGGTAACATTCGGGTGAGCTGGGTGTTTGTAAAAACCTGTTTACTGCTAAATTATCTGGGCCAGGGCGCCTGGTATCTGGGCATTCAGGGACAAACGTTAGGCGAACGCATTCCTTTTTATGAACTGATGCCTAACTGGTTTCTGATCATAGGAATTACCATTGCTACCGCTGCAGCAATCATTGCGAGCCAGGCCCTGATTAGTGGTTCATTTACACTTGTCAGCGAAGGCATCCGGCTTAATTTCTGGCCTAAAGTGCGGTTGGTTTATCCATCGCTACAGAAAGGTCAATTGTACGTGCCTAGCGTTAACCTGCTACTCTGGTTGGGCTGCGTTGGCGTAGTGCTGTACTTCCAGGAATCGGCGCGGATGGAAGCTGCGTATGGTCTGGCCATCACGCTGACCATGCTGATGACGACCATGTTGATGGCCTATTACCTCTATATCAAAAAGTACCAGGCTTGGGGTGTAGTTTTGTTTCTGTTGGTTTATCTGGGCTTCGAAAGCTCTTTTCTGGTTGCCAATCTGATTAAGTTCACGCACGGAGGCTATGTTACTTTGCTGATTGCCATTGCGATTGCTACGTTGATGTATATCTGGCTGAGGTCTTTCCAGATCAAGTTACGCCTGACGGAATACGTGAAAATTGACCAGTATATTCAGCCTTTTAAGGAATTGAGCCGCGACATTAGTATTCCAAAATACGCCACGCACCTGGTCTTTATGAGTAATGCGGCCCGCGCCTCGGAAATTGAATCAAAAATTATTTATTCTATTTTCCAGAAGCGGCCCAAGCGCGCTGATATCTACTGGTTTGTCCATGTCGATATTACCGATGATCCGTATACCATGGAATACAAAGTAAACACCATCGCACCCGATGACGTTTACAAAGTAACCTTCCGGCTTGGTTTCCGGATGGAACAGCGGATTAATCTTTACTTCCGCAAAGTGATCGAGGACCTGGTGAAAAACAAGGAGGTGGATATTACGAGCCGTTACGAATCCCTGAGCCGTCAGAATGTGATTGGTGATTTTCGGTTTGTCGTGCTCGAAAAATTCCTTTCTTACGAAAATGATTTGCCGTTTAGCGAGCGGATCATTATGGATATCTATTTCTACGTCAAAGGATTTACAACGCCCGAAGACCGTTGGTTTGGCCTTGACAGTAGCTCGGTGAAAATCGAAAAAGTACCGCTTGTTATTCGCCCGGTCGAAAATGTCAAACTGAAGCGGATTTATAGTTGAGTTTGAAAATCACCCATTTTTATGAAGCTATTAATTACCGGCGGAGCCGGATTTGTCGGCTCTTCGCTGGCACTTTCCCTGAAAAGGGACTATCCACACTACGAAATTTACGTACTCGACAACCTGAAGCGGAAGGGTTCTGAACTAAATGTTGCCCGTCTGAGCAGCGCAGGAGTCAACTTTGTGCATGGTGACATTCGGAACAAAGAAGACTTTGACTCCCTGCCGCTGGTTGATGCACTCATTGAAGCCTCTGCCGAACCTTCTGTGTTGGCTGGGCTTGACGGAACGCCTGACTACCTGATCAATACCAACCTGGTTGGGACTATCAACTGCTTAAACTACGCGAAGAAATCGAAAGCAAACGTCGTTTTTCTCTCGACGAGCCGGGTTTATCCGATCAAAGCCATCGAGACGCTGAACTACGAGGAAGCCGACACCCGCTTTGTATTGACCGACGACCAACCTGTACCGGGCGTATCATCAAAAGGAATTGCTGAAAACTTTCCGCTGGACGGAGCCCGGTCGCTTTACGGCGCGACAAAGCTGGCGTCGGAACTGATGATTCAGGAATACAATGAGTTCTACGGCCTGAAAACGGTTATCAATCGTTGCGGTGTTATTACAGGACCGTGGCAGATGGGTAAGGTCGATCAGGGCGTTATGGTCCTTTGGATCGCGAAGCATTATTTCCAGCAGCAGCTGGCTTATATTGGTTACGGCGGAACAGGCAAGCAAACCCGCGACATGCTCCATATCGCTGATCTTTACCGCTTAATCGATTGGGAGCTGCACAACATGGATAAAGTAAACGGCCAGATTCTCAACGCGGGGGGCGGTGTCGAAAGCAGCGCTTCTTTGCAGGAATTGACCAAAATCTGTCAGGAAGTAACAGGCAAAACCATTCCAATCAACCAGGTTTCGGAAAACCGGGCGGCTGACATTCGGCTGTACGTTACCGATAACACCAAAGTAACCAACCTAACGGGCTGGAAGCCGGAATTAGGTATCAAAGAAATCGTGTCTGATATTACGAAGTGGCTAGACGAAAATCGGGCCGCCTTAGAGCCGATTCTTAAGTAAGATCAGGGACGAGCTTCGGTTCGTCCCTTTTTTCTTTTCCGTTGATAAAGCAAATAGCCTACAAAAATTAATCCGCTGGCGACAGAAAGCCAGATAAAACCTTCTTTTAGTCGGCTTGTATTTTCCCCAAAAAAGCCAATGGCAACCGCTAGGGGCGTAACACCTACCAGCGTGGCAGTAATGAATTGAAAGAATTTCATCTCCGTTAGTCCGCTGACCAGGCTGATGGCGTCGCCGGAAACAATAGGAGAAACCCGGGCTAAGACTACGGCCCAGAAACCATGTTCTTTCACCCAGTTTTCTATTTTCTCCTCGGTTTTGTCACCGACTAATTTCTTGACAGCCACATTGCCAACGTATTTCCCAACTGAATAGGCAACCGCCGCTGCGATAACAACCGATAACAGCGAAAGCAGGGTCCCCCAAACAGGGCCATAGGCCAGTACTGCTACGACCATCAGCGCCCAGGAAGGAATGACGATCATGAAAATTTGCGCAATCATGGCAAACACAAGCAGGAGTGGCCCCAGCCAGCCAAACTGCGAAACCCATTTCGTAATTCGCTGTTCGTCATCGCTGGTAAGAACGGTGAAAGCCTCGCTTAAAAACTGTCGAAAGTCGGGAATCGCGGCATAGCTAATACCAATACCTAACGCTAAGGCGCCGGTTACAAACAAAGGTAGGTGCTTGAGAAAATCAGAATTGGTTGAATCGCTGGAACTTGTCATCTTACGCAAACTAGTATTTATATAATAACCAGTCCGGTAGGCAGAAGTTAGTTTAAATGAGGAAGGCTGCCCCTCGAGGGGCAGCCTTCCAAAAGGAGTGTATTTGTAGTTAACTCGCTGTTATTTCAATTTCCTCACCATTTTTATGGTAGAACTTAAATTCATTGATGCCAAACGAGCTATCTTTTACCACTGTTACCCATGTTTTGTATTTGAAATACCAGTTCATGCGGCGTGAAGGAAAGCCCTTCGTATAATATGCGTGCAGAAATGGATGCATAGTAATGATCACGCCCCGTTCATTCTGCTTGGTCAAAATATACTCTAAGTTATTTTCAATAACATCGGTAATCAGAATGCTGGCCTGAATGGTGCCGGTGCCGCCACAGGATGGGCAGACTTCGCGGGTTACAACATTCATTTCAGGACGTACGCGTTGCCGCGTAATCTGCATGAGGCCAAACTTGGTCAGTGGTAAAATCGTGAATTTCGAGCGATCTGTGGTCATTTCTTCCCGCATCACGTCAAAAATCATCTTTTTATTTTCGGGCTTTTTCATGTCAATGAAGTCAATGACAATGATACCGCCCATATCGCGCAGCCGAAGCTGGCGGGCAATTTCTTTGGCCGCCTCCTTGTTAACACTGACGGCCGTAGCCTCCTGGTCTTCTTCGGAGTTCGACTTGTTTCCGCTATTGACGTCAATGACGTGCAACGCCTCGGTGTGTTCAATAATCAGATAGCCTCCGCCTGGCAGACTGACCGAACGGCCAAACAGCGACTTGATCTGTTTTTCCAATCCCAAATGCTCGAATACTTTCGTTTTGCCATTATGCAGCTTAACGATCTTTTCTTTATCCGGAGCAATTTCCTGGATGTACGTTCTAATTTCATCGAACATCTCGCGGGTATCAACGACAATGCTGTCGAACGACTCGTTCAGCATGTCACGCAGGATGGACGAAGCCCGGTTCATCTCACCAATCACACGGTCGCGGGGTTTTGCGTCGCGTAGTGTTGCAATTCCTTTTTCCCACTTTTCGAGGGAGTTGGTCAAATCGCGGTCAAGCTCTTCAACACTTTTGCCCTGGGCCACAGTACGGACAATAACGCCAAAATTTTGCGGTTTAATGGACGACATTAAACGCAAAAGGCGAGTCCGTTCGGTTTTATCTGTAATTTTTTTGGAGATATTGACCGAACTGGCAAAGGGCACTAGTACCAGATACCGACCCGCAATCGAAATGTCGCACGACAGTCGTGGTCCTTTGGTCGAGATGGGTTCTTTTACTACTTGCACCAAAATCGGTGCATTTTTAGCTAATACCTTGTCAATTTTCCCGTGTTTTTCAATTTCGGGTTCCAGCTTGAAACTATTAAGCCGGCCGGTATTAGCCCGTTTAGCGATAACATCTTTGGTGAATTTGTTCAGCGAATTAATATTCGGGCCGAGGTCGAGGTAATGCAGAAAAGCATCCTTTTCATACCCAATGTCTACAAAAGCAGCATTGAGTCCCGTCACTAATTTCTTTACAGTTCCTAAGTAAATATCGCCAACGGTGAAGCTGCTGTCAGACTCTTCAACGTGATACTCCAGCAGTCTTTTGTCCTGCAAAAGTGCTATCCGATCACCTTTCTGAGTCGAACTAATCACTAATTCGTTACTCACAAGATGAATATGCGGTTAAAATGCCGGTAAATTACTTATCGAAATAGTGCCAGAATAACCATAGAATAAAAAAGCCGACCTATCGCGGCGGTGAAAAACAGCACTCCTACTCTGAGCTAGCTGGCAAAGTAACATTTGGCTATCAAATGTTACTCTTTCACCCGATTGGTCGGCTTCTATCGGTTATTTCCGTCCCACAAGGACGATCCGACAATTATTTCTTCTTGTGGCGATTTTTTCTCAGGCGTTTTTTCCGCTTGTGTGTAGCAATCTTGTGGCGTTTTCTTTTCTTTCCGCAAGGCATAGTTGTAAATGTGTTTTTAATTAATAATTGATAGAGCACGAATGCGAACATTCGTGTAACCCAGTACGGCAAAAGCGGGCGTAAACGTCCGCGTTACAGTTCTTTTTCGAGTTCGCGGATGGCTTGCTGGATGGCAGGATCTTTTTCTGTTTGTTTCACCTGTGCCAGCAGTTGCCGCGCCTCGTCTTTTTTACCCAGCTCGCTCAGGCTGATAGCCAGATAAAACTGTGCTTTTGAATTGTCAGGATGCGTAGTCAGAATGGCCCGGAAGCGTTCCGCCGCCTTACTCCATTGACTCGATCTCATCGACAGAAGCCCCATGTTAAACAGAGCCAATTCGTTGGTTGGATCCTGTTCCAAAACTTCCCGCAACAGCATAATGCCCTGCATGGGCGTTTCAGTCGTCACATAGGTCATTGCCATGTTAGCCTTAGCGGTCAGCAGAGCGGGATTTTTATCAAGTGCTTTCTGATAAACTTCCCGGGTTTTCTGGCCTAGCGCCGATGCTTTTTTTGCATCGGCAGCAAACCCGTAGGCTTCGTAATAATGGTCACCTGCTTTCAATAAGTTCGCTTCGGTGGGAGCCAGGGTTGCCAGTTCTTCGGCAATTCGGGCGGCACTATCGAAGCGGCTAATCTTCCGGTAGGCTTCAATTAATTCGGCACCTGCTGGTGCTTTCTGATTAACGGTGGCAGTTGCAAAATTCTTTTTGAAGCGTTCCAACTCTTTCTGTTGGGCCGCATTCAGCGGTTGCTGGTGCATGGACGCACTATCGGGCAAGCTGGCCGCAGAGTCTGGCATAGCCGCTTGCGTGGTTGTCCGGTCGCTTACCAACTTCCGATCCTGGCTGCTCACCACTACCTTAGGTAGACTATACAGTCCAACCGTTAGCAGCGAGGCAACACCAATAACCAAAAGAATGGATTTGTTCATACTCCTTTTGATTTTTGACTCTGACTTTTGGCACCGGCTGTTAACCAATTAATACCAAGAGCCAAAGTCAAAACTCATTTTAAGCCGAGACTTGCTCGTCGCGTTTTACCGCTGTTTTTACCTGCTCAACAAATACTTTGGCGGGCTTGAAGCTTGGAATGTAATGCTCGTTGATGACCATCGCCGTGTTTTTGGAGATGTTACGTGCCACTTTCCGTGCGCGTTTTTTGTTAATGAAACTACCGAAACCTCTCACGTAGATGTTCTCGTCCTTCGCCAGATTATTTTTAATCACGGTGAAGAACGTTTCGATAGTGTGCTGAACATCTGCCTTGTCGATCCCTGTCTTCTCGGCAATTTCTGCGATTACGTCTGCTTTCGTCACGTTCTTACTAAACTTTAAGGTTCAATTAGTTGTTGGAATTTTAAATTCCTCTAAAAATTGGGAGTACAAAGGTAGAGCATTATCCCTAGAGATGAAACACTAATTTTGGTTTTTTCTTCTCAACTACACCACATTACGAATTATTTTGGACTGGCAATCAGACCTTGACGCAGCTGCAACGACTTTCGCCGACCTTTTAGCGGGCTGGTATGAACACCATAAACGAGACCTTCCCTGGCGCCATACGCGCGATCCTTATTCCATCTGGTTATCCGAAATTATTCTGCAACAAACCCGCGTAGCACAGGGCTTGCCTTACTACGAACGGTTCGTTAAAGCCTACCCGACCGTGCAGGATATGGCCGCCGCCGAAGAGCAGGAACTGCTGCGGCTCTGGCAAGGCCTCGGCTACTATTCCCGCGCCCGGAATCTGCACCAGACGGCCCGGCAGATTGTGGCTACGCGAGGAGGAGCGTTTCCCGATAACTACCACGATTTGTTGGCGTTACGTGGAATCGGGACGTATACCGCTGCGGCGATTGCTTCCTTTGCTTTTGGGGAGCGAGTGGCCGTTGTTGATGGCAATGTTTACCGGGTATTAGCCCGAATTTTTGGTATTGAAGAAGACATTACGACGACCAATGCTAAAAAAACCTTCTCGGCACTGGCCAATCGTCTGATTCAACAGGCGGCAGATCCGGCAACGCATAACCAGGCCATGATGGAGTTTGGTGCCATCCAGTGCACGCCTGTCGCGCCGAATTGTTTGTTCTGTCCATTTCAGCAAAATTGTCGGGCCTTTTTGACTGGCCGCCAGCATTTGTTGCCCGTAAAAAGCAAGAAACAGCCCGTTCGGGAACGCTATTTCAATTACATCGTTATTCAGCAGATTGATGCGGCGGGCAAGTTGCGGATCGCGATGAAGCAACGCCTTGAAAAAGATGTCTGGCAAAATCTGTATGATTTTGCGCTGATTGAAACGGATGAGCCTGTCGATGCTTTCCGTTACTTAGCGGATGACGAGACGTCAAAGGAAGTGCTGAGACACGGCTTCTTCAGTGGCGTTGCAGAAGAGCGTACCCAACTTTTATCGCATCAGCGCATCCGGGCAAAGTTCTGGCGGGTGACACTTCGACCGGATAGTAAGATGTCGTTAATAGGAGGGTTAAAATTCTACGAACTCGCTGAAATTGAGCAGTTACCGAAGCCAATATTAATTGCTGACTATTTGAAATAGTCGCGTTTTTTGCTTAATTTTACTTACTTAAGTACCTTAACAATTCACCATTTAACAGTAGTCAGCAATGGCAGGAAGTGTGAACAAAGTGATCCTCGTCGGCAACTTAGGCGGAGACCCAGAAGTACGGTATCTAGACGGCGGCTCTGTAGTAGCCCGGTTCAATATTGCAACGAATGAATCGTACCGTAATCGCAGTGGTGAACTGGTTGAACAAACCGAATGGCATCGTATTGAGTTATGGGAGAATCTGGCAAAGATTGCCGAACAATATTTGAAAAAAGGCAGTCAGGTGTATGTGGAAGGTCGTCTTCGTTCAGAAACCTGGCAGGATAAAGAAGGCGTTCAGCGGACAGGAGTTCGGATTCGCGCAACGGGTATGACGTTGCTGGGAGGTCGTCCGGGTGAAGGCGGTGGTGAGGCTTCGGAAGCGCCACAGGCACAAGCAGTGGCTCGCCCGGCTGCGGCCGCGCAACCAGCTCCGCAGCCAGAAGCTCAACGTCCGGCTCAACAGCCAGTACGCCGCGAACCAGACCCGGTTCCGTCGTTTGACAATGCCGGTGGGGACGACGATCTACCGTTCTAAACCCTCCCCGGTGTAGTGTTTACCAACACGCAATTACATGGATAGTGACCCGCTTTTACATAAGGTGCTCCTGGCTGATGTCTGGAGCACCTATTTTGGTTTTTACGGCCCTTATGCCGCAGTGCTGCTCGTTTTATTAATTCTGGCGGCCGTTATTTCTGCTGCCGAAGCCGCATTCTTCACCCTTTCACCCGACGACCGGGCCCTGTGCCGGGTTAGCGAAGGCAAGCCGGAAAGCCGGATCATTCAACTTCTTGATCGACCCCGTCGTTTGTTAGCCTCCCTGTTGATTTTCAATAATTTGCTCAATCTGGCAATTGTTGTTATCGTCACTTATCTCGTTTGGGAGCTCTATCAATTTAAAACTATTTCGGGACTAATGCTGGCCGGTGTTACTACTGCCGTTACCCTCATTATTGTCTTGTTTGGCGAGATTATCCCCAAAGTATACGCCAGCCAGAATAACCTCGCCGTAGCCAAATGGACCGCCCCACTTGTTGCCGTTGCCTTGGTTTTGTTCCGACCCTTTTCGGCAATGCTCGTGAGTTTGAGTAACGTTGTTGATAAGCGCATTCAACGCCGGGGCTACAAAGTATCGCTCGAAGAACTCAGCCAGGCAGTTGAACTGACTAGCAGCGAATCGACGCACGAAGAGCGGGAGCTAATCAAAGGGATTGTTAATTTTGGAAACCTGACGGCTCGGCAGGTGATGCGTTCAAGGGGAGACATTTCAGCCGTTTGCGATGACCTTACCTTCGACGAATTGCTGGAACAAATCAATCAGTCGGGGTATTCTCGGATACCGGTTTACAAAGAATCAGTAGATCAAATTGATGGAATTCTTTACATAAAAGATCTTTTGCCGCACATCGACAAGGATGATTCGTTCCATTGGCAAGTTCTGCTCCGGCCCGTGTTTTTTATTCCGGAGACCAAAAAGATTGATGATCTTTTGCAGGATTTTCAGAAGCGGCGGGTGCATTTAGCCATTGTTGTGGATGAATACGGCGGAACGCGTGGTCTGGTTACTATGGAAGATATCATTGAAGAAATCTTTGGCGATATCAACGACGAATTTGACGATGATGAGGCGGTTCCATTCCAGCGCATTGATGAAAAAACCATTGTCATAGAAGGAAAAACGTTGCTGGTAGATCTCTGCCGTGTTCTGCAAGTAGATGCTTCCTTTTTTGACGCTGCTAAAGGCGAAAGTGAATCCCTGGCCGGACTGCTTCTCGAACTATTTACCCGGGTGCCGGAGAATGACGAAGAGATTAGTTACCAGCCATTTGTTTTTAAAATTTTATCCGCAGACGACAAGCGGATTAACCATGTTCAGATAACGCGGCAGGATGTATCTGAAGAAGTCGAAGTAAATTCCGAGGCATGAGATCGGCTTTATTGATGCGGTTTGGCCATTCGGATTAGCCCTAAACCCCATCGCTCCATGAGCCCTGCCTTTCTGCTGGCCGTCAGCATTATTGCCATTATTCTGCTTAGCTCCCGCTATAAGCTGCATACATTTATTGTGCTGTTTGTGCTGTCGCTGCTGGTTGGTTTGTCGGCTGGGCTGTCCGGCGACGTCCTTTTGAAGTCTATACGCGAAGGCTTCGGGCACACGCTGGAAAAAATTGGCCTGCTGGTTGTTTTAGGAACCCTATTAGGTAGCTTGCTAGATCGTAGCAAAGCTACGTTGAGCCTGGCCAATGCCATTCTCCACCGAACTGGCAGAAAGCGGGCACCACTGGCTGTTATCCTGATGGCCTTTTTGGTCGGCCTACCCATCTTTTGCGATTCAGGTTTTATAGTGCTAAGTGGCCTAGTGCTGACGCTGGCGTATCAACTGATCCACCAAGGTTCTTCTTCAGGGAATATACATTTACGGCTGGTTCTTTGTCTGGCTGGAGGCTTGTATTCAGTGCATTGCCTGGTGCCGCCACATCCGGGAATTACAGCGGCAGTGGGTATTTTGAACGTTGATACGGGCCGCATGATTCTGCTCGGAACGGCACTGTCTGTTCCCGGCACCGTGATTGCCTATATCTGGGCAAAATATGCTGGACAGCGCTTCGGTCCTTCGGTGCATTTGGACGCTTTAGCCGAACAACCTGTTTTAGAGGCAGACCACTCACTACCATCCGCCAAGGGCGCCTTAGCTGCTATTTTGGTTCCCATAGGACTCATTGCACTAAAGTCAATCGTCTCACTATCACCGGCTTTTTATCCTGAGGCCGTCCTGGCAGTTTTAGGTTTTATAGGCGATCCGCTGGTTGCGCTTTGTGTTGGAATTTGCATTGCATTGGGTTTATTTCAAAAGTTGAGTAAGCCGTTGGTCAACGAACTGACTGAAGAAGCCATCGTTAAAGCGGGGCCGGTGCTGGTCATTGTTGGCGCAGGGGGAGCCTTTGGCGAAATCATCCGGCAATTAGGTTTAGAACGCGAGTTAGAAACAGTGGCTCAAAATGCTTCGTTGGGACTTCTTGTTCCTTTTCTGCTGGCGGCCCTATTCAAGACGGCGCAAGGCTCCTCGACAGTGGCGGTCATGTCGGCAGCTTCCATCTTACAGCCCCTGTTGCCCAAATTAGGCTTTGCCACGGAGTGGGAACAGTTGTTAGCTCTAGCTGCAATGGGAGCGGGGTCGATGACGGTTTCTCATGCCAATGACGCTTATTTTTGGGTTGTTTCTCGGTTTGGTCGCATCGAAGCGCCGGTCATGTTTCGCTCGTATACGGTTTTAACGTTACTAATGGGCTTAACAACCTTCTTTTTCATTTGCCTGCTGCATGTTTTTACATAGAAATTCCACCGTATTCATTAAATTCAGCGTTTCTACAAAATTGTTCTGAATCAATTTCGCTTTTATTCAACCCGCTTGCTTCGCTTTTTAGCATGAAAAAAATCTTTTCCAACCTTACTTTTTGGGTATTAACTGCGATTACTGCTGGTGCCTTGCTGGGCCATTTTGCTCCCGAAACGGCCGTAAAAATGGAAGTACTTGGGAAAGGGTTCATCTGGGTAGTAAAGCGATTTATTGAGCCCATCATTTTCTTGACCATTACGCTGGGAATTGTTGGGATGAATGACCTCAAGAAAGTAGGTCGGGTTGGTGGGAAAGCACTGCTTTATTTTGAAGTAGTGACAACAATAGCTTTACTAATTGGCGTTGCCGTGGCGAATATCATCCGGCCTGGCGATGGCGTAGTCACCAACGTAGCAAGTGGCGGAGACGTATCGAAATATACAAAAGGGGCAACCGAGTTTAGCTGGTGGGACTTCTTCGCCAGCAACTTAACCATTCAGGTTCTCTTGTTTGCCATCGTTTTTGGGATGTTACTGGGGCGGTATTCGGGTAAAGATAAAGTAATCAATTGGTTGTCAATTGCGTCGAAATGGGTATTCAAAGCCTTGCATTTGGTCATGCTTTTTGCACCCATTGGGGCGTTTGGTGGCATGGCCTATACCATTGGGAAATACGGTTTAAAAACCCTTTGGCCTCTGGCGAAGCTCATGGGGACCGTTTACACAACAATGGCTCTGTTCATTTTTGTAGTGCTTTATCTGATCCTGCGTTCGTATAAAGTAAGCTTGTTAGGCTACCTAAAATACATCCGGGAAGAACTTCTAATTGTGCTGGGTACATCTTCCTCAGAAGCTGGTTTGCCTTCTCTCATGGAAAAACTTGAGCGTATGGGCTGCTCGAAACCGGTTGTTGGGTTGGTCGTTCCGGCGGGGTATTCGTTCAATCTGGACGGGACAACCATCTATTTGTCTATGGCCACTATCTTTCTGGCGCAGGTTTTTAATGTGCACCTGGATTGGAGCCAGATGCTAACCATTATCGGAGTGCTCATGGTCACCTCAAAAGGAGCCGCGGGTGTAACCGGGAGCGGTTTTATCGTGTTAGCGAGTACGTTACAGGCCGTGCAGGTCATTCCGATAGAAGGGTTGGCTTTGTTGCTGGGTGTAGATCGCTTCATGTCGGAGGCGCGTTCTATCACCAACTTTATTGGCAATGGGGTCGCCACCATCTGGTTGGCCAATAACGAACGTGAATTTGACCGTCAGAAAATGGAAAAGGCGTTTGGGAATGTAGACGAAACCGAAAACATCCAAAAAGACAACATCGATTATCTGAGCAAATAACTTTCAGGAACTAACAACCATTCGAACGACGAAGCGGCCAGCGCCCGTATGGATTTCAACCAGGTAACCGCCTGGCGGCAGGGGAGCCGATGGTGTCACTTTCAGCCGGTTATCTTGCGGCACTTCGTGCGTTTGCGTTAGGATATGACGACCTGAAAAATCGCTAATTCGAAGAGTGATGGTGCCCGTGATGCCCCGTAAAAGTAGATTAATCTCCTGACCATTGCCGGGATTTGGGTACAGAATAGGCTTGGGATTTGCTTGTATGGCGCTTCGTTCGCCCAGCGAAAGTGCTTCGGCCAGCCCACTAAACGCTTCGCCTCCCCCCGGGTTGATCTGTTTAATTCGGTAACTGTGCCTCCCGGAATCCGGCTCAATAATGGTATGGCGGTAAAGGTGGGAGTCAGCGCCGTCATTTTCGGAAGTAACCAAAGAAATATCGATAAAAGAGCCATCCGCTAAGGCTTTCTGAACAACAAACTGTCCGCGTCCATTTTCGACCGACGTAAGCCACGACAGTTCAATCTGCTCTCCCGATGACAAAGCCTGCACGTCAATAATGGAAAGCTCCGGCGTTCCGCGTTGGGTGACCGTAAACGGCAGCGAGACAGTGCCGGTCGAAATCGGTTGGAGCGAAGCAAACAGGCGGATCGAATATGTTCCGGTGGCAAGCGTGTCGGGAAGATGAAAACGAATGTGCCGGGCGTCGGTATTGGCTAGTTCAGCCACATAATACCCCTTGCTATTTAGCAACTGAACCACATAAGATTGGTAGCCACTTTCACCAACCCAATCGTGCGGAATCGTAATGTCAGTTCCACGAGCTATCTGCTTCGGCATCAGACCTGTAACTAAGGTTTGCTGTGGCTGATAAGGGCGTGATTGCCGGAAAAAATTATCGTCCATGCTCTCGTTCCAGGCCTGGGCTACCTGCGTCAGACCCTGCACGCCCCCCGGAATATTCTCGAAATGACTATGAATTGGCCGTGGAACCTGAATGAAGTCCAAATTAGGTCCTGGGAAAACGTTATTTCCCGGTGTATTAATAATCTCATTTTGGGCTCCAACAATAGCAGCACTAGGATTAGAGAGGGTATAACTCACCGAATTTCGGGCTACCATCCAGGTGAGATCACGTCCAAAATGCTGCCGTGAATTTTTAATAAGATTCTGAAGATGATGCTTGTACGCCTCTTGTGGAGTTTGAAGTGGCACCGCATCCGACTCGCCCTGGTGCCATAGAACAGACCGAATCCCAAACAGGGAGTGGTAGTAAAGCAGTGAATTTCTAAAATTAGAATAAGGCTGTAAATTTGGCCATTGCTTGCTGATGAAAATATTGGTTGTAGGAATATTATCGGAAGTCTGGCTCCAATTCTGCGCGACGGTTGCGGGAAAGCTCGCGTTAAAAAACGTAACCGGAACGCCAAAGCGGTCGGCCAGGTGATCGCCTAACTGGCCAAAATACCAGGACGTCTCACCCATTGGAAAAGCCAGACCCGTGGCACTCATTTGGGCAAAAGTTGGCTTTGGAAAAGGTTTGCTGGAGGAAACCAACACATTTTCGTCATTCAGGTATTTGTTCAGGGCTGGGAAAGCATTCACCCGGTCGGAAGCACCGACGGACCCGAGCTCAGGCACCCCCATTGCATTGGATTGGCCGGCAACCAGAAAAACCTCGCCGACACCGACGCGCTCCACAGTGGAAAGAGCCGCCAACTGGCCTTCTCGCACCCCCCGTACTTCCATCTTGTACCAACCGCCTTTGATAACCAATCCGCCGCGAAAAGTGCCTTGTTCTGGAAAATGAGGGACTACCTGCCAGTCTGTAGCCGTGCCCATTCCGTTCTGAACAGGCAGAAAACGGGCTTCTATCCGGTCAACAGGCAGAGAAAAATACCCGGCAATGGGTACGGTGGCTTCGTTCTGCTGGTTGCGCTGGATAACCGTCCGAAGAAATGGATAAGCGATGATTATCTGAGCCTGAGCAAGATGACCAGATAGCCAAAAAACCAGGAACAGGAAGGGAAATCGTCGTAAAGCGCAGTAATTGTCGTTCATTAGATTACTGGATGAAAGACAAATTTACAAACGAAAGCGGTAGTTATCAGCGACTAACGTTTTTTCTATTTACGGGCTGGTGCCGCATCAGCGTTTCAATTAATTCGGTAACCTGCGCTACCGGCATGGCTTCGGTTAAGTAAGTATGAGGGCCTTTGGGATCATCCTGCCAGGTGTTGTTACCGCCCTGAAGCTGGATTCGACCACGCCGAAGTCCATAGTAAGGCGCGACGCCGCGAACGGCGACCAATACCGCCGTTTGATCCCAACTCATGCGACCCGCATAATCGCTTTGCGCTTTAGGCAGACACAACGCATAAACATCTTTCACAGGGCCGTTGAGCGAGGAGTCAGCGACCAGTCGCAAGCCAGTTTTAATTTCTTTCCCAATTTCAAAACCGCTGAAAATAATGGGCGTTGGCCAGCGACTAAAAACCTGTTCGGACGCTAAAGAGTCTTTATAGACATTAAATTCGCGGCCTTTAGGAAATTCGCCAGCCATTGCAACCAAATGCTTTACTTTCTGCTTTACCAATTCCTGACCTGACAGTTTTGAAAGCTGGTCTGGTTTTGAGTTAAGCAAATCGGCCAGATTGGTTAGAAAACCAATGGTAACAAGGGTAACGCTTTGATCGGGTTGGCGGGCCAAAACCTGGCGATAGGTATAGACGGCGTCGGGAGCGTTGGCTGTAGATTTAAGCCGATGCGGGTATTTTGCCACGAGCATTTCCGGCCATTTTTGCCAGGCGCCGTCAGTAACGGCCTTGCCTTTGGGGGCTCCTGCGGGTAGGTCAGGGCGGCCAAAGTAGGTATTCAGAACATCAATGGTAGGGACAACCAGATCATTTTTGTTGCAGGAAATAACGGCCAACGGGTGAACTTCCCCCTGGTCGGCTAGGGCGTGAAGCAAGGCCATAGCGCCCACATCGTCATAGTCAGGCCCAATGTCGGTATCAAGAATAAGCGGAATGGGTTTTTTAGAGGCCTTTTGGGCGTGAATCTTGCTTTCAAAGCCAGCACTGAGCAAAAGGCAAGTAAGGATAAGAAAACGTTTCATGCAGACCGACGATCTATTTCTCTAAAAAGCCCTGCCAACCATTATTATACCCACAATCCTCGCCCTTTTATATAATCGCGGTGGAGTGTTTTAATGTCCTGTAAGGAAACATTGAGCCATTTTTTGGTACTTAACGTCTGCAACAGGGGTACTTCAGTTGGCTGAAGGTTACCATCAATCAAGGTGCTAAAAAGAAGTAAACGGGCAATTCCGTCGCGAAATGAAGACGGGCAACTCCACAAATCCCGATCAGAAGGCCGAGTCATGGTTTCCGGTCTGATATTAAAGCGATTACCCAGGGCTTTGACCAGCACTAAATTGGGGTAATTCGTTTGATTCTGGGCCACGGAAGCGGCTTGTAAGGTGGTCGGTATCCAATCCCGAAAGTTGTTCTCGCGCCCGTATTCTTCCATAAGTTCGTTGACGAACTGGCGAATAGTCAACGGGGCTAGAATACGTATTTGGGCGTCATGCATGATGCGGTAGGAGGCCCAGCCATTCCAGCCAGCGAAGCTCAAACCAATCAGCCAAAGCAGGCCATCGGGCAAAGTACTCGCTAAAGCGAATCGGAATAGAACGATAAATACAAGAGCTGTCAGCAGGGCTTTGACTGTGGAAATCCACAAGAAAACCGGAACCGTATGCGGAACAATGGGTGCCGCGCTAAATACCTGTCGTAATGTTCCTTTCTGAACGACCTGCTCGGTCACCGCCGCCATGTTTTTGTTGTATTCTGCGTCGTGATAACGCGGAAACTGACAGATCAGCGAAATGAATTTAATGGCGAGCGTATGCAAAACATGCAGCAGATACACTTCGATGTAGATCAGTAAAAGAGCGTACAGAATGCTGATAAAAGGCCAATCCCAATTGCCGAAGTGAGTCCAGGAAAAGTATTGTGGCCAGAATCGCTGGGGCAAAAAGAAAGCCGTTGACAACAGCACCCCTAGGCCAATCGCTACGAGAAAAGTAGTGAGCCGTCCCCACCGAATCAGGCGCTGCTCTGTTCGGTTAAGTACAAATGGCTCGTCGGATGGATGGTCAGTCTCAAACACGCGAGCGAGGTATCGTAACGACGCACGGTCGAGGCGGCCAGTAGAATCAGGAGAGTCAGACATGAACAAAACAGCTTGCCTTCTTACAACTCGGTAAGGGGGCAAGCTGTTTGCTAATCGATGATAATCAAATTAGATCATTAAGCTATAAACAGCTTTCATCGGCTAAATAAAGACTTTCCAAAGGGCTTTTGAGGCCTGTTAAACCGGGTATTTCCATTCGCCCCGGTAGTCACGACGGAGCAGTTTATTAGCTTCTGGATCGTTTAGTATCTGTTCTTTTTCTCCGTCCCAGGCTACGCTACGGCCTAACTTATACGAAAGCATTCCGAGAAGGCTCACGTTGGTTGAGCGGTGGCCAATCTCAATGTCGCAAATGGGCGTACGCTTGGTGTTGATGGCGTCCAGAAAGTCCGTCCAGAGCGCTGCAATGTTTTGATCATCTGGTTTATCCAGCTTGGCGTCCTGGTGGATGACGGGTTTATTTTTACTAGCCGGATAAAAGGTCCAGCCATCCAGCCAACCCATGTGAAACGTGCCTTCGGTCCCATAAAAATAGACGCCAACTGCCTGATCGGGGTGGGTTTTTTCGGCGGTGTTGCCGGCAAAATTCCGGTGTTCCCATACCGCCGTAAAATCCTCGAATTCAAACGTAGCTACCTGGTGGTCGGGCGCATCGCCATTATCCCGTTTGATGGCTCGCCCGCCGGTGGAGTAGATTTTTTTTGGATATTTTTCTTCACTCCACCATAAAATCTGGTCCATCCAGTGGATTCCCCAATCGCCCAGGGTACCGTTAGCGAAGTTCAGGTAGTTTCGGAAGCCGCGTGGATGAATGGTTTTGTTGTAGGGAACCAGTGGGGCGGGGCCGCAGTAAAAATTCCAGTCGAGTTCTTTCGGCGCTTCTTCATCGGCAACCATCTGGCCGGGGCCGCCGCCGTAGTATACAAACGCCCGCACCATCCCGATTTTGCCCGCTTTGCCAGATTTCAGAAAATCCATTCCCGAAATATTATGCGGCGAGACGCGTCGGTGGGTGCCAACCTGACAAACTTTTCCCGTTTGCCGCGCCGTCCGCACCATCGCGCGTCCTTCGTTGACCGTGTGGCCGATGGGCTTCTCGACGTAGACATGCGCGCCTTGTTCCATCGCCGCAATGGCAATCAGGGGGTGCCAGTGGTCGGGAGTGGCTACGATGACAACCTCGGGTTTCTCCTTCGCCAGCAACTCGCGGTAATCGCGGTATAGTTTGGGGCGGTCGCTGGTTAATTTGCTGATTTCTTCGCTGGCTTTAGTAAGCTGCCGCTGATCAACGTCGCACAGAGCAATTACCTTCGACTGGCCCGCCTGGATGGCGCAGCGCAAAATGTTGGTACCCCACCAGCCCGACCCGATTAAAGCCGTGCGGTAGGTCGATTGCTTGGCATACGTAATCAAGGGTCGTGTGGCGATCGCTGCTCCTGCCAGGGCCGATGTTTTAATAAATTCTGAACGATTCATGGAAAGGTAAAGGGTATTAATGAACAACTTACTTTTTGGCTTGGCTTAGTACCCGTAGCAGGTTGCCGCCCCATATTTTAGCAATGTCTTTTTCGTTGTAGCCTCGCTTTAAAAGCTCGCGGGTTAGGTTTTCAATTTGGGTGACATCTTCCAGCCCATTGACGCCGCCGCCACCATCAAAATCACTTCCGATGCCAACGTGGTCGATTCCAACTAATTTGACGATGTGGTCGATGTGGTTGACAATGTCGGCGAGGGTGGCTCGCTCGTGGGCGTAACGTTGCGCCACCGAGTCGGTTTGGGCTTTTTGGCGGGCTTCCAGCGCGGGAGTAACGGCCTTGCCAACCGTTGCCATGCGGATGGTAGTCAAAGCCTGGCGGTGTTGGTCGGAGGGTTTTCGCAAATAATCGCTTACAAAATTAACCTGAATGACACCTCCCTTGGCGGCCAGTGCTTTAATCATGTCGTCGGTCATATTCCGGGGAAAATCGCAAAGCGCCCGGGCGTTTGAGTGCGAAGCGATCACGGGTGCTTTCGACAGGGCCAGAATGTCGTAAAATGATTTATCAGAAACGTGCGACACATCGATCAGCATCCCGAGCCGGTTCATTTCCCGAACAACGTCTTTACCAAAAGCACTCAATCCATTATGCAGAGGGCCATCGGGGTCGGTTGCTGAGTCGCAAATAACGTTGTTGGCAAAGTGAGACAGGGTAATATACCGACAGCCCAGATCGTAATACTTTTTCAAAAGCGACAAATCTTCGCCAACGGGATAGCCATTTTCCATACCAATAAAAATGGCTCGTTTACCCGCTTTTTGCAGTCGGTAGGCGTCGGCGGGTGTGGTAGCCAGTTCGGCTTGGTCGGGGTGCTTTTTCAGGGCTTTGTGAATGCGGTCAAAAATATCCAGGGCGTCGGCTTTGGCTTTCGCGTGTCCTGCGGCCGTTCGGGGGCCCTGCGCCAGATAAACCGCAAAAAACATCGCGTCCATACCGCCTTCTTTCATCCGCGGAAAGTCAATCTGAGATTCATCCTTAAGCCTGTCATGCCGTACGCCAATGTCAAAATCATCCTTCTGCATGCTGATCGGAGCGTCGGCGTGGGTGTCAAGGGTAAGAATACGTTGGTGAAGCAGATGAGCCGAATCCTGTGAAAATGCCAGTGGAAATAAGAATAAGGAAAAACGGAGTAGTGCGTTCATAAACTTTCTAATTCTCAACCAAGTTATGAAATCACCGCCGTACTTTTGTTGATTGAATAGTGAATAATAAAACCTGTTTGTCATTAAAATGACCGAGTTGCCCATTATTCATTGTAACTTATTCGTTTAAGATTATGGCCGTTGTTCCTTATAAAGAAAAAGATACGAGTAAGCGTGAGCAGGTAGCGGAGATGTTTGATAACATTTCGCCCAAATATGACCTGCTTAATCACGTGCTGAGCGCCGGGATCGATATTTACTGGCGTAAAAAGGCTATTCGGTTGCTAAAGCCGGAGCAGCCGAAAAAAATACTGGATATCGCGACGGGTACTGGCGATTTTGCGATTGAAGCACTGGCGCTTAAGCCCGACAAAGTGATTGGCGTGGATATTTCGGAAGGAATGCTGGCCATTGGTCGCGAAAAAATGAAAAAGCTGGGCCACGATGCGGTAATTGAACTGCGGACCGGCGATTCGGAAAAGTTGTTATTTCCAGACAATGAATTCGATGCGGTGATCGTTTCGTTTGGGGTGCGTAACTTCGAGAATCTGCTTCGCGGACTAACGGATATGTACCGCGTGACGCGGCCGGGCGGGACTTGTGTGGTTTTGGAGTTCTCCAAACCCCGACGTTCTCCGTTCAAGCAGTTGTACGCTTTTTACTCAAATACGGTAATGCCGATGATTGGCCGTTTGATTTCAAAGGATCAATCGGCTTATACGTACCTGCCAGAATCGGTGCAGGCATTTCCCGACGGCCCTGATTTTATACGCATATTTGAGCAGGCAGGATTTACAAAGACAAGATGGATATCTCTAACATTTGGAATTTGTTCTATTTACATCGGCAAAAAAGGCTCCTGATTATCGGACTTTTGCTGATTTTAGTAAGTCAACTCGGCCAGGCTCAGTCAACCATGCGTTATCGGCGTGTCCATCTTGAGGGCTATGACGATAAGGTTATGCATTATGGCTTTTTGTTTGCCGCGCCCATGACCAAATTCAATATTCGCTATAGCGATGCCTACGTAAGCCAGGATTCGTCCTATCAGCTCTTTTCGCCCAGAAAAACTGGTTTTCGGGTAGGCTTTGTTGCGAATGTCAATCTGACGGAGCATTTCGATTTCCGAATGACGCCTTCGGTTTCGCTTTACGGGCGCTCGGTGGAGTATCGTTATCCGAATACAAAGGTAGCCCGTACCGAACTTCGGGAATCGACCTGGGTTGATTTGCCGCTATTGGTCAAATATAAATCGCAGCGCCGCCACAACACGCGAATGTATGTGATTGGGGGTATTTCGTTAGGCATCGAGGCAAACGTGCGGCGAGGCGAAACGACGGGAGCAAGCCGATTATTGACCAAAAATACTGATTTGTCCGTGGAGTATGGAGTAGGATTGGAGCAGTTTTTCGAGTACTTCAAGTTTGCGCCGGAACTTCGCTTTTCGCACGGCTTGGTAAATGTGCTCGAATCGCAGCAAGTAAGTGGGCAAAATTCTGGAATCCGTCGGCTAAATACCCATACGGTTTCGCTTTACTTAAACTTTGAGTAGGGTTGTGTAAGCTAGATTCAAAAAATTGGATTGAACTTTTACAAAGTAAGCTATTGATAGTAAATAAGTTGCTGCTGGTAGATGGGTTTTGATTAGAATTTTTTCAACTTTTTTTTGCCAAACACTTGCGAAAAGGCCTTTTCTCCTGCTATATTTGCATTCCCAAACGACGACAAAAAGACGGAAGGGAAAGAGAAAAAGGGAGTTTAGCTCAGCTGGTTCAGAGCATCTGCCTTACAAGCAGAGGGTCGGCGGTTCGAACCCGTCAACTCCCACTAAAAAAGGAAAGGGCTACAGTATTACTGTAGCCCTTTCCTTTTTTAGTCTAAAAGTCTTAATATTCTAATTCTAGCTTCTTCAGTACTGAAATTGCACCATATAGCCAAGCCGGGAACTGATCATAGCTCGCGTTAGGCCGTACAAGCGTTTGAGTCGCCGTTTAAGTACCTCCCGCTAGGAAAAACCCAATTGCCAGTGCTGTAAGCTGTATTAGAGATGCAGGAAATAGCTTAAAAATTGGTTTTTAATTGAAGTCATCGACGTGGCTCGTGGTACATTGAACAGGGTTGGCAATCGATTAAGGATCCGATCCGTCAGACTTAGGGCAAAAATGGCAATAGTCGCTCCAAGGCTTAATCCTGCCATTACGCAGATAATCACGCATATCCACTGGGGTGTCCAGGTAGGCCACCAATCCAAGCGAAGCAAATAATAGGTTATAAAAGACCAGGCGGTCAGAAAAAGAATAACAATGAGGTTGTTCTTCATAAAGGTAACTTATAGAGTAATAATTTTTCCAGAGAAATCGAGCTTCGTATCCCAGTTTTAAGGAATTAAGGCCTTGGAAATCTGCGACATTAGGTTTCTGGGGACTCAGCCCACACCTTTGCACATGGCTGACAGAGTCTGGCCCCTTCAGTTGGAGGTATCCAAAAAAACCTGTTAAAAGTAGTTGGCTTTATAAGCCTAATTA
This sequence comes from Tellurirhabdus bombi, assembly GCF_021484805.1. Taxonomy (NCBI): domain Bacteria; kingdom Pseudomonadati; phylum Bacteroidota; class Cytophagia; order Cytophagales; family Spirosomataceae; genus Larkinella; species Larkinella bombi. The sequence continues at coordinate 1,870,790 of NZ_CP090557.1, forward strand.
GTTTAAGGGCATTCTCATTGTAAAAAGTCGGCGAGGGCTGGCCCGTATACCACTGATCACTATTGTCCTGAAAAAAGTAAGGAAACTGCTTGATTCTATAGATGCCTGGCTTCGGCACGCCTGTGATACATAAAATAAGATCAGACTGGTTATTTTGATGAACTTTTTGGCTGCAGCAGGGACAATAAGTACCCTGTATTCTATTGAGCCATCTTGAGAAAATAGTACTAAGTGTCACGAGTAACTATTGTTTCATATATTTTGATGTTGTGAGTGCGTTACCCACCTTTATAAAGGCGAAAAACCTTTGTTAATGCAACGATAGCTTTTCTTTTTGCTGAGTCAATATAAATGGATTGAGAAGCAAGCAAGCGCTACATAGGCTTTGGAAAGTACTCTCCATCCATATATAGGTGTTGTTGCGGGCTTATTCCATGTTCATGCCGTTGCACAGGTAGCTGAGCCGCCAGAATCAATTCCGCGCTTTTTCTCGATACTGCCCGCTTTGGCCTGGTAACTGTAAATCTTCTTAATGTCAGCCAGACCTAGGCCTTCTTCATATTACGATTGGCTCGAATTAGTCTTCGACAATCTTAATATAAGTTCGCCAACAGGCGCAACAACGATAAGCTTGAGTAGACACGAAAAACAAGACGTTCTTAACAAGTGAACTTCGCCGAACGCGGTCTGAAGAGTGAAATCGTCCGCAATGAGGGCACGCCTTTTCTGTAGTAAAACTTCGGGAAAGAGTCAGAACATTTAAAAGAGTAGAAATGGTTTTCATACTATTTACGGAGGTTTACTAAGTAAATTAAATAATCAGGCAACAGTGCATGTATACCTTCCAGGCAACTCGTTACAACTAAATTATCCTCCAATAAATACTTTACTTAGACACACATTCTGCCTGTTTTCCCAAACCCGAAAATAATGCTTACAAACCCGGCTTTTTATCCGTTAAAATACCTTCACAACAAGGCAGCCAGAAACTGACGCAATACGTTTAATCTAATCATTAGTTATAAATAGACTTTTTACGTAGATTTTGCCTATGTTTATCCGGTATTATTAAGATTTTAATGATATGTCTGTTCCTTATCACTGGGTAAAAAGAAGTTTTTTTGTTTTTATTTTAATATGTAGTAATGGTTTACTTATATACGCTCAGAACATAGATAAAAAGCCTAAAATGGCTGGTGGTTTCCTATATGAAAGACTATTGAAAACCCAAAAAGAATACGAAGAAGCAATGGCTACCGGTGACTCTCTAGAGGTAGCTGAAATGTGTTATCGAATGGGCAAGCGCTATGTTGGTATTGGCGATTATAAAACGGCTCAGAAATGGTTTATTCGTTCATTACGCATCCGGGAACCTCTAGGCCCATCCGTAGGGCTTGGTAAACTGTATTTATTTCTGGGTGATTACCACCTCAAACAAGGTCACCTTAAGGAAGGCGCGGTTGCTATTCACAAAGCAGTTGATAACTTCAAGAAAACAGGAACCCAGCATAACGTAATGGGAGGGTATATAGCTATGGCAGGTGTATATCAACAAGGGTACCTATTGGATCAAAAAGAACCTGGCCGCGCTCCTCAGTATTCAATTGATAGTACATTGTATTACCTCCAGCAGGCAGAGAATATTGCTTTATCATTGAAAGCTCCTTATGATATCGCTAACGTATGTTTTCTCAAAGGCTCCTTTTTTTTACAGTCTGATTACCAGCGCGGAATTACCTATTTAAAAAAAGCGAATACTATCTTTTTAAAGGAGAAAGTAACTTTCGGAATTATTAATGTGTCTTTGGCGCTGGCTAGAGGTTATTTAAAGCTGCAACAACCTCGTAAAGCCAAAATTTGGTTAGAGCAGGCTAGCTATGTTGCCGATACAGCCAGATTCGGCGATCACCAGCAATTGGGAGAGATGTATCGGATTTATTCAATAGTGCACCAGCGACTAGGAAGTTGGAAAGAAGCCTTAAAAACTCACGAAAAATATCATAATCTTATTGCGCAAACACTCATTGCAGAGCGGGAGGGAGCAATTGCAAAAATTGAGATTGAATATCAGACTCAGCAGAAAGAAGCTCAATTAAAAGCGCAGAAACAAGAGTTAATGCTCAAGACGCAAGATCTGAATTATCAGAAAAAACTGATTGGAATAGCTATAGGTATTGGACTTCTTACAACGATAGCAAGTATCATTTTTTATCGCTTTTTTCGGAGATATAAATTTATCAGTAAACAAAATGAGCTCCTAATTAAAGAACAAAATCACAGGGTAAAAAATCACTTTCAAGAAATTACTAGTATGCTCACCATGCAGGCCGGCTATTTAAAAGATGAAGGAACCCGCAAGGCGATAACAGAAGTTCTGCTACGCATGGAAGCCATGGCCCTGCTCCATCAACAGCTTCACAATAGTGAGCAACAGCTTGATATCGATCTCGCCAAATTTATTCCAGAATTAGTGGAGGGAGGATTAAGAACTTATAATTATTTTCAGCTTAAACCCACTTATCATTTAGATGTTATTCACCTTCACATTGATCAGGCATTGTCATTAGGATTAATTATTAATGAATTAATTACTAATTCGTGCAAGTATGCATTCCCCACTCAATTAAATCCTGCCCTGGATATAACCTGTCAACAAAGCAGGAATACAATTATTTTGAAGGTAGATGATCACGGGCCTGGTTTTGATCCACAGATACAACGGGATAGTCTTGGTCTCAAGTTGATTGATGCGTTTGCACAAGCGTTAAAAGGACAAGCTAATTTTAAGTCCCCCGGTAATGTGTATCAATTATCGTTTGCTAAGAAGAATGTTTCAATTGTTCAGTACATCGACTAGTTAAACCTTATGAAAGTACCTCTACGCATTCTCATTGTGGAAGACGTACCACTAACGGCCATTTCGCTTGAAGAACATTTGACTCAGGCAGGCTATATCGTCTGCGGCAAGGCAACGGATTATGAATCAGCTATTCGCCTTATGAAAAAAGAGTCTCCGGACTTGGCATTGATTGATATTCAACTTGATGGCCAGCCCGACGGGATTGTAACGGCTCAGGAATTACTACGCATCAAACCCATACCTATAATTTACCTTACAGGACATCCTGAATCCGAGTATTTCGCTAGAGCTAAAAAAACGAAACCAGCGGCTTTTCTACACAAGCCCATACGCCTCAGGGAGTTAGCCATGCAAGTTGATCTAGCGCTGCATAACTATTACCTGGATAGTAACACGGAACTAGCCAGCATTTCCGATTATGTGTATATTCCAGATGGCCATAGCAAGTACCGCGTCCACCAAAATGGAATTGCTTTTTTGAGAGCCAACAGAGCGTATGTCGATTTATTTCTTACCTCAGAAGAATATGAACGGTTAAAGATCAAAACAAAAAACGTGCCCTTAACCGTTTCAGTAAGTCTGGGCAAAATGCTTGAGTATTTACCAACCCATTTTTACAAGATATCGCGGTCTGTCGCCATCAATCTAAATCATTTAGAGCGAATTGAAACAACCCAGATTGTCATAGGGGAGGAGGAAATCGATTTACCCGAAGGTGCTTATAAAAAGCTCATCGAACGTCTTAATGTGGTTCGTTTTCGGAGATAACCGCATAAGCCAGCTTACTGATTGTTACCCCAGACGTCGATTTAATAAGCAGTTTGGTAAAGTCCTGTTCGGGGAAAAACACACTGGTCAGAAGGGTTAGTCCCTGGTCAGCGAACAGTTCAACCGAGGCAACATCAATCAGCAACGTCAGCGACATCGTCTTATCGACCGATAGCCGAGGGGCAGAATTTCGTTTGCCAAAGCCCTTTTCAAAGTTTGTTTTGCCTGCCTTGGTCCGGTCAACGTAATACGTGTTAGTGGCCTTGTCGTAACCGATAATTAGCTCATTCCCCGCTTCATTTGTGAGCACAAGGGACAAATCATTATTGGCGAGTGCCGACAACGACAGCTTGAACGGCTTGACTTTGCCACCCACTTTGGCCGTTAAATCGTAAGAACCGCGCACATTCACCGAATTAAGAGACGTGGTTTTCCCCACCAGTGCATCGAGCTCCTTAACCGGGCTGGACGTTAAAAATAAGTCGCCATTCGCTTCTTTGAGCCCAAGTTCACGCGGAACGGTGGTGGCTCCGCGCCAGCTCTGGGTTGGCACAACGTTAGCATACTGCCAGTTGTTCATCCAGCCCATCAGTACTATGCGGTTACCCGTGTTGGCAAACGTGACACCCGCGTAGTTATCAGGCCCGTAGTCCATCCATTTCGTTTTTGTGGACGAAGGCGTAAAGGTTTTTCCGTCAAAATCACCCAGAAAATATTGCGTAGCAGAGCCGCCGTTGGGGCCACCCGGATTGATGCTAACCAGCAACGTCCACACCGTTTTGCCGTTGTGTTGCAGGGGAAACAGGTCGGGACATTCCCATACGCCCCCGTGAGCGCCCAAATTCTTGCCAAATTCGCTTTCTTTCCTCCATTCTTTCAGGTTGGGTGAAGAGTAGAACGTGATACGATCTTTGGTCGCTAGCGTCATAATCCACTTCTTCTGGGGCTCATACCACCGCACTTTAGGGTCGCGAAAATCCTCAATACCCGGGTTCGGAAGTACCGGATTGCCAGCGTATTTCGTCCAGGTTTTACCTTCGTCCAAACTGTAGGCCAGGCTCTGGTACTGATGCTTTCCGGTCTTCTCCTTTTCCAATTTATCGTTGTGGTGGGTAAAGATCGCCACCAACGGAACCTGGCCATTCTTCCCAAAACCACTGGTGTTATTCGCATCAACAACCGCACTGCCTGAGAAGATCCACCCCAAGCTGTCGGGATAGAGCGCAATCGGCTGTTCCTGCCAATGCACCATATCCTTACTAGTAGCGTGGCCCCAATGCATCGGCCCCCAGACCGTGCTGTCGGGGTAATACTGAAAAAACAGGTGATAAATTCCTTTGGAATAGACCATGCCGTTAGGGTCGTTCATCCAGTGGGCTTTGGGCGAAAAATGATACTGGAGACGATGGGCTTCTGGTTTATTAACCTGGCTAAATGCATGGCCAGCCGCTAGGGCCAGTCCTGCCAATACGATAAGGAATTTTTGCATAACAGGTAACTGGGTTAAATTAAAAGAGTAAGTAATTATTGATCAGGAGTTAAGGCTGAACGTCGTATTGCATTTTTATTGCCCGAACCGAACCGCTGGTGTTTTTATCGCCGGATACACTAAGGCCAATGCGCGGTGCCCGATCCCAGCGGGGCAGGAAAGCACCGTCCAACGGTTTTTCTGTCAACAGGGCGGGCTTGGTGCCTTTCGAGCTCCAGGAGAACTCATAAAACTGACCGGAGCGGCTACGCAAGTAAACCGTTACCGGCGTGTTATTTTCGGGAATAGGCTGCGTTTTCAACACTTTTCGAACGCCCTCTTTTACTTCCCACAACTCCAGCGCTCCCTGACGAACGCCCAAACCCAGCGCGTTTTTGGCATCGCCGTAAAGACAGATACTTTGCAGGCTGTTTTGGGGAACAACCTCCGCCGAAAAAGTGTACGTGCCATTTTTGATAACCAATCCCAGAAAACTACCGGTTGAATTGTCCGCCGTATTGGTCAGGCGCAGGGCACCCTGCTGAACGGAAAAGGTCGGCTTGGGCAGGCTGACATCCCAAACCCACGAAAGGGACGGGGTATTCTTGCTAAAATTGACCGTTAGATTTGGCGCTTTTTTTTGAGTTGTACCAATCAGCGATTTGGCCTGGGTAGGCGTTGTTTTCCCGTGACGGAAAGCAGGCCATTGAGTCTTTTCATCCCAAACCAGTTCACTCAAAACGCCCTGACGACCCGTAAACGTGAAATCAGTACCCTTGTAGGCGTGATGCAGATAGAAATAACGATTATCGGGCGTTGTAACCACCGTTCCGTGGCCGGGACATTTCCAGGCCTCATCACTCACCAGCACCGGATTCTGGGCGAACTTCTCCCACGGACCTTGTAGTTTCTCGGCGCGGGCAAACCCCACTTGGTAGTTGCAGCGGGGCCCGCAACAGGTATTCCCCGAATAAGTCATGTAAAAATAGCGCCCCCGTTTAAAAATGGCTTGTCCCTCCGCCCCACCATCTTCCCACGTATTGCGGTCGGCAGTCAGGAGCGTAAAGGCTTTGCCAGTTACTTTTAGGCCATCCGGACTTAGTTCGGCACCCAGAATTTCAATGGCTTTCCCTTTGTCGAGTCCGTAGGCTTTCCAGGTGATGAAGAGTTTGCCCTCATCTTCCAGCACAAAGGCATCAATGGCTTCGCTGGTCCATTCGATCAGTAGGCCATGGTCGGTAAATCCTTCCCGAATGTTGCGCGTGGTGGCAACCCCAATGTACGAACGGCCATCTGATTTTCGGCGGGCGGTGTAGTAGGCATAAAATACGCCATTGCGGTAAAAAAGCTCAGGAGCCCAGTAACTGCCGACGGTCCACTCCGGCATCGTCTTGAAAATAGGACCAATATAATCCCAGTTGACCAGATCTTTTGAGGTATAAACCGGGTAAGGTGGTGCCCATTCCGACGAGGTGCCGGCTGCGTAGTAGGTATCACCAACGCGAATGACAGAAGGATCGGCAAAGTCGCCCGCAATGACCGGATTCTGATAGGTGTTGCGTGGAGAAGTGGGCTGGGCTTTTGCCGTTAATACCAGCCAGGTTGTTGCGAAAAAGGCGAGAAAAATTCTCAGTTTCATGAGTTTTCGGGAAGGGTAAGGAGCCTGGACCTTTCAGACTTGGTTAAGCCGTAAAGTTAGCCGTTATCCTGACATGTTGGTTCGGGATTTAAGCACCGTTAAAGGGGCAGACAAATTTGCATTTGGGTTCCTTCTTCGGCTTGCGTTTCGACGCTCAGCGTGCCGCCGTGGCCTTTGGTGATGATGTCGTAGGAGAGCGATAAGCCCAGTCCGGTGCCTTGCCCCGTCGGTTTGGTTGTGAAAAAAGGCTGAAAAATCTTCTGCTTCGCCGCTTCTGGAATGCCCGTCCCATTGTCTTCTACCCGAATTTCAACTTGATTTTGGTGCTGGTACGTGCTGACGGTAACGGTTGGTTGGTACCCTGGGCCCGCTTGTTTGGTTTTTTCCTGAACCGCGTAGAAAGCGTTATTGAACAAATTTAACAGCACGCGTCCTAAATCCTGGGGGTTGGCCTGAACCAAAGCCAGCTTTTTGTCGAAATTAGTGATCAGTTGGGCATTAAAGCTTTTGTCTTTGGCCCGCAAACCGTGATAAGCCAGTTTTAAATACTCATCGGCCAGCGCGTTGAGGTTGGTCGGCCCTTTCTGTCCCGTAGACGAGCGACTGTGCTCCAGCATGCCCTTGACAATATTGTCCGCCCGTTTTCCGTGATGGTTGATTTTTTGCAGGTTTTGGGTTAGATCGCCTATAATCTCGCTGGCGTATTCTTGTTCTGTTTCGGGCAAATGCTGGAAAGGCCCTTCTTTCAGCTCGTCGATGAGTTCGCTGCTTACTTCGGAAAAGTTGTTGACAAAGTTCAGCGGATTCTGAATTTCGTGGGCAATCCCCGCCGTCAGTTCCCCCAGGGAGGCCATTTTCTCCTTCTGAATCAGTTGATTCTGCGTGGTTTTGAGTTCGTCCAGCGATTGCTGAAGTTGCGCGGTTCGCTCTTTTACCTGCCGTTCCAGTGTTTCATTCTGGGCCGCCAGCAGGTGCTGTTTTTCCTGTTCCTGCGCGACGGTTTGGGCCGATAATTGCTGAACCTGCCGCAGTTTTACCTGAAGTAGCTGACTATCCAGGGCAAATTCCCGGGCGAGAAACAAAGAGATGCTTAACGCAGGCGACAACAAAACCAGCAGGAAGAAAAGGGTTGAATCATAGAAATAAATGCCTAGAGTCTGAAGCAGGATGTAGCCTACCAGCAACAGCGCGGCAAACGCAAATCCACCGGCAATGATACCAGCGCCCCGCTTTCGCTGCCGAACGGCCTGGATCGTCAGTCGGAGCTGCTCCGAGATTTCAACCAGAATTGGGAGAAACAATAAGACAATCATGGCCCAGACAGGCGGTTTGCTAAAAGCCACGAGCAAAAAATTAACGGGTAAAAAGACCCATAGACCATAAAAAAGAACATTGGGCTTCCGATCAAACAGGCAATAGAGTGCCCGTAGAGGCCAGAGAAAAATTATTTGCAGCAATAACCAGATACAACTAGCCACGTACATGGATAGATCGATGTCTTTATTCCAGTAGTCATAACTCAGGAAAACAAAAAAAAGAAGCGTCAATGAGATGGTATAACCCGCGAAGTAAAGATTGGCTCGCTGCGCTCGGTTATAGACAAAAAAGATAATGTGCAGGAAACTCAAGAGCAGACAGATACCAAAAGCCGTTGTGACAACGAGGTCACTGCGTTGACGGGCGGTATGGGTTTCTAACAGCAGGGGCAAGCCTTGCAGCCGAATGGCCAGCAGGGGGCGGTTGAGAAAGCTTTGATTGAGCTTGGCTTTGTTGTTCCAGGCGGCAAACCGAATCGCGAGCAACTGGTCTGGCTGATTTGCAAAGTAAAGACCGACGGGCTCAGAAAAAGGATTGTACGCTTCAACGCTGTCGGGATGATTGCTGACGGTGCCAAAGCGTTTGATCAGCCGCCCATTCAGGTAAATTTCTGAAGCACACAACTGCTGAATATAGAGCATAAGCGGCTGAAGGCGTACGCTGTCGCTGAGGCGCAGGTGAAGCCGAAGCCAGCCAATTCCCTGAGGATGAATCGGCAATAAGTCGTTGATGGCGAGGGTAGGATTGAAAGGCTTCCAGGCTCGGTCGTCCAAGTCGGGAGCGGCTCCGTTCGGCTGGTCGCCCCGGTGGTATTTCCAGCCCTTATTCAGCAAAATTCCATTTTCGGGCAATCGATCGTAGGTAATGGCCGTCGCGGTATCGGCTTTTGGACTGACCTGACTCCAGGTCGGAACAGATAGTAAAACAGAGAAAAAAAGCAGGTACAGGTATTTCATGCGGTGAGCCATTTCCTGGTCTATTTACTCAAACTTTGGCTACCATCCAAGTGCCAATTACCTGTCTTTATGACTACTGAGGCGTAAACAAGTTAGCCTGCAACGGGTTTAGTTGACTAATGGAAAATCAGAAACAGGTACCGAATTTTACAATGTATAGCGATGAAAAAAATCTCTTTTCCCGTTCGGATCGGTAGTCGGTCCATTGGGCAGGCAGCGGCGGGGCGGCTGGCAATCGGCGCATTAGCGGTTGGGGCGATGGCCTTAGGCGCACTGGCAGTTGGGGCATTATCAATAGGGCAATTGCGCGTTGGACGGGGTGCCATTGGTAAGCTTCGGATTAGCGAACTGGAAGTAGACCGGCTGATTATTCGGAACACAGAACAGCGGTAAGTAGCCTTACAAAAGGACTCTTTCGAGGCTTATTTGGACCTGATTTTTGGCCTCATTCCCGACTCAATTCATCCCATTCTTTGACCAATTCATCATGGTCCTTTATCGGTTGGTGTATAAGGCGTTTCCCTTAGCCAGACTCACCAGCCAACTTTGTAACACCCAACCGGACTACCTTGGTCGGGTGTTACAAGTCCATAACCATGATAAAAATCGTAAAAAGTCTTTTTTCAGTAGCGCTACTAACGGGGCTAATGTCCGGTACGCTGTCTAGTTGTAACAAAGAAAAACCGCTACCCCCGAACCCGGGCGAAGATCGGGAAGAACAGCTGCCTTCAACGCCGTCTACCTCTATTCCCGACGCGCTGGTGGGCACCTGGTATGCCGATCATAACGAAGGACCACTCACGGCAAACTGGGATAACAAGACGTTTCAGGGCGAACCGGGTTTCCGCGAATTTCGCACGATGGTGTTTACCAAAGACGGCAAAAATGCCATTGAGTACACGTCCGATGTCTTGAATCTAAGCGATGGAGAAGTAAAGCAATTCCTGTATAAAGTGGTCGGTACGCTGGAATATCGGGCAACACCGGCTCAGCTGACATTCCACGCCCAGAGCGGAACCATGCGCGTTTTCAGCAATCGGTACTCGGGCTATAAAGAAGCACAAATTACCAGTGAAGACCTGAAACCCTACTACAGCGTTTTGCGCAACCCAGATGCGACAACCTACGCATCGGCGACCAACTACCTGAAAGCCCAGCGGTTCGACGGGGGCAACCAATTTGCCGTAACCTACATCAAAGTAAAAGGCAGCAGCAACCCGCCTACCAACTCAAATAGCCCATACGCCAAGCCACCGGCTGCGGGTACGTACGTGAAAATCGAGAACCTGTATTACCCCACCGTAACAATTGGAAAGCAGGAATGGATGTCGGTGAATTACGCTGGTTTGGGTGGAATTTCGATGAATGCGAAACCGCAGTACGGTACGTATTACAAACACACAGATCTGCGCAATATTGACATTCCGGCGGGCTGGCGTATTCCCACCATTGAGGATTACACCAAACTGCTGGCATCGCAGGGGCTGCAACTGAATCAATGGGGCACCACCGATGGCGAGGATTTAGAATCGAAGAAGCGGCTGGGTAAACTGATGTCGGCAACCGGTTGGAAAAAGGAAGACGGCTACGCCACCAACCAATCCGGGTTTAATGCGGTTCCCGCCAACTACCTGGTGGTCGATCACACCCCCAATGGCGAAGGTTCGAACTGTGCGTTGTGGACCTCGGAGAAGAACAGTAGCGAGCACGCCATGGCTTTCGAAATTATTCAATTGCCCAGCGATACGTACGCCAAAATGAATTTTTACCCAACTAGCTATAAAGTGCCTCATTTGCCGGTTCGCTTCGTGAAAGATAAATAAGCGCTGCCTTCTTCGGCTTATCGAAGGGTTGGCGAGGGAGAGGGTAGAGTAAATTCTTAACTTCTGGCAACGGGGCGTTAAGGGTTTCTCTACCCCTTCCCGTTGTTAGACTAGGCCGCAACGTGCACGGGGCTAAGCCCAAATCGTATATCTTGCGCTTGATAAGCGATCCTTTATGAAGCGTTTTTTACTTTTTCAGGCGTACGGTATGGTGGCTATTTACCAGGAGCTGCTTTATTCGGTTTACTCAATCATTAAACTTTACCAGGGCCGGCCTCCCTTTGAGATTGTCATTTATACTGATGATTCCGCTTATTTTCAGGCTAGACTTCCTGCTTGGGTGAAGTACGAATTACTGGATAAGGCGCGGCAGAAAGAGTGGGCGGGGAGCATTCAGTTTGTGCACCGGGTCAAGATCATGGTCTTGCTTGACTTTATGAAAAGCCACCGTGGTAGCCTCATTTACGCGGACACGGACACGTTTTTCACGGATCGGCTCGAGCCCATCTACGAATGGATTGAACAGGGAAATTACGCCGTTCACGTAGCCGAAGGGCAAATCAGCTCCCGGAGCAATCTGACGCTTCGTCGACTGGACACTTTTCTGAAAAAACACCCAGATTATGCGATCAGCCGCGACCAGATGATGTACAATGCGGGCTTGCTGGGGTTGCTGAGCCAAAATATTGAGGTCGTTGAGGAAGTGCTGAAATTAACCGATCAGTTGTACCCCATTTACCACCGCCACATTGTCGAACAACTCGCCTTTTCGCACGCATTTGCTACTCGTGGACAAGTGAAAGAAGCCTACCAACAGGTGTATCATTATTGGGGATTTAAAGAGTTCCGAAAAGCCTTGCAGGACTTTTTTGACTTTAATGCCAACGTACCTCACGAGGCACTTATCGAAAAGGTCGACCAGATTAATCCCATTCGCCTGCACCAGCCCAAACTGGCCTACGAACGGCTTTCCTTCTGGCCTAAAACCTACCGGAAGCTCTTGAAAAAGCGCTGGAAATTCGCCGAATATCGTTTGGAATAAAATGCCTTATTTACCCATCCACCGCTTAAAGTCCGACGCGCGTTCGCGACTTACCAGTACCTCTTCTTCCGGGGCGGGTTTCAGCGTTAGTTTGAGTTTATTGTTGAAATAAGGATGGATTTGCAACACGGAATTAATGTGCACAATGAACTGCCGGTTGGCGCGAAAAAAGAGCGTGGGGTCAAGCATTTTTTCCAGTTCATCCAGCGTATAATCCAGGGAGAATTTCTGACCCGTAAACGTTCGGAACAAACAAACGCCTTCCTCGGAATAGAAATGACCAATCTCATCGGCGCTGATCGGCACCCATTGCTGGCGGTGCTTGACCAGAAAGCGGCGGCGGTAGTCGGTCGGTTGAATTTGCTGACGTAGCTGCTGAACCAGCGCATCGATGTTGACAAGACCCAGATCGGAAGCTTTTGCTTCCGCAACTTCTGGGCTTGAAATAGTTAGTAAGCGCTTGTATTTGAGCATGCTGGCTTCCAACTCATGCCGTTTGATGGGCTTGAGCAAATAGTCGATGCTGTTAACCTTAAACGCTTTTAGCGCGTATTCGTCATAAGAAGTGGTAAAAATGACGGGTGAACTGACCGTAGTTTGCTCAAAAATCTCAAAACTCTGGCCGTCAGCCAGTTCAATATCCATCAGAATAAGGTCGGGCGCGGTATTGGTTTGCAACCAAGCCACCGAAGCCCGGACGCTGGCCATTGTCCCGACGATGGTAACATTGGATGAAACCTCCTGCAACAACTTGGTTAGCTTACGGACGGCCAACTCTTCATCTTCGATAATTAATACATTCATGGTACGCAGCAATTAATACAGGCCGATATGCCGTCACCTAAGCTAGGTTATTTAACTCGGGCAAATCAAGGGCTTTTGCCGCTGATTTGAAAAGGTGCTTGATCAAACGGAAAAAAACGTCCCTGGAACGTCAGGCCTCAAACGCGGGCTGGCCCGTCAGCAGGGGCAGCGTAACCACAAACTGATCGTTGCTGTCTTCAATTTTAACTCCTCCCTGGGCCAGCAGTTGGTATTTTGTGGTGATATTGACCAGGCCGATGCCGTTGGATAGCACCCGCGTAGGTCGGCGCTGCAAATTATTCCGTACGCTCAAGCTTGGATCCGACTCGGGCAAGTATCCTGATGCACTGGTTTCGATAAAAATGTGGAGGGGCTGATCCGTGGCAACAACGTTGTGCTTGATGGCATTTTCGACCAGCAGTTGCAGCGTTAACGGAGGCAGCAAGGTGTTTAAATAGGCATTATCCACGTTAATTTGCAGACATAAGCCCGTTCCGTACCGCGTGCGTTGCAAGTGATAATACGATTGAATAAACTCCAGTTCGGTAGCCAGCGTCGTTAATTCGTTGGTATTTGTTTGCAGCAAATAACGATAGACACTCGCTAATTCGTCGATAAATTGCTCCGCTCGTTCGGGGTCTTCGTCGATCAGGGAAGAAAGCGAATTCAGGCTATTAAAAAGAAAATGCGGGTTAATCTGCTGCTTCAGACCTTCGAGTTGGCTTTGCAAATTTGCTCGCTTGAACTTCTCCGTCTCGCTCAATGTCTGCGACCACAGCTCAAACGTATAGACGCTTTCGTGAACGATATTGACCAGAATATTACCGGCAATGCCAATAATCAATGCCCGTTGCAGGCGCTCTGGCTGAAAGCTGTAGCCCGGAAAATTGACCCAGTCGTAGCCGTAAAAAAAAGCATAAAACGTGATGGACGACATCAGAATGTGGGCAATCAACGCCAGAGACAAGCGCATCCAGGTTTGCCGGATCGCCGGATAACGACGGCGGAAATAAAGGGCCGGAACACCATGTAGAAAGTAAATCGGAGTCCAAATGATGATAACACTTAAAGTGGCCAGCAAAAAGATGTCAAGCCGTTGCAGGTAAATGGGTCCGAAGAGCAAATAGTTGAGCACCAGGTAATAAACCGGTAGAATGCTCAAGGCAATATAGTTGTCGCGCCGGGTATATTGCTTTCTCTTCAAGACCGATTAGGGTTTGATCTGGAACCGATCGCCATTGCGGTCTGACGGCTCGGACGTTTAGGGTAAAACTAACAAACTTTCTTCTTTTTTTTGCGCTAAGCTTACCTGAACCTTGAACGTCTGTCCATCGTCGGTAACCTGCGGTAACGGCAGGTTGAGCGACGCATAAAGCGTAGTGACGTGGCTCAGTCCGCCGGGCTGCGTATTCAGAGAACGGCTTTTTCGCTGAATTGAATTGCTGATTGTCAATAAATTATGGCTGGCTTCAATTCCGATGCGCAATGGCTGGCCGACTTCAATTACGTTGTGCCGGATGGCGTTTTCGACCAGCGTTTGCAACGTCAGGGGTGGGAGCGTCCGGTTGAGCAGGCTTTCGTCGATGGAAAACTGGCAATCCAAGGCGGCTCCGTAGCGCGTCTGAAGCAGGTAGATATAAGCCCGGATAAAGTCAAGTTCGGCTTTGAGCGAAACCAAGCGGTACTGGTTCATCTGGAGCAGGTAGCGGTAAACACTGGCCAGCTCGTCCAGAAATTCGCCTGCCTTCTGCCGGTCTTCCCAAATCAGTGCCGATAGAGAATTAAGGCTATTAAAGAGAAAATGCGGATTAACCTGGTTCTTCAGGCTGTCAAATTGGCTTTGTAAGCTGGCCTTCTGAATGGCTTCCGATTCGGCCACGGCCAGCCGGTAGAGGTGGAGGTAATAGGACGTTTCGTAGTAACTCCCGACAATTGCCAGAAAGGTCAGCGCAACAAAAACCTGAATCAGATAAAGGCCGGGAAAGGCAGGCTGAGCGTTCAGCCCCATCCAGTCGATTTGATTAATCAACCAAGTTTCACCAGCTTGAATCGGGATCGTAAAAAGCGAATAGCCGCCCGCGGTAATCAAGACGCGCCGACTGGTCTGGGATTTATGCGTATACCGTTGCCGAACCCACATAACCCACCAGCGCAAGAGGTGCCAGACAGCGGCCGTCGTTAGGAGTTCGCAGGCGTAAATGAGCGCGAATAGTCGCCAGCTATAACCGAATTCTTCCAGATAAGTCCAGACAAAAGGCAATGCCGCCACGGGTATCCCAATGATTCGTAACCATTTATCGTTGGCAGGTTCAGGACTGACAAAACTCATCTTGATTTGGCGTACACGGCTCGTACGAAGTTACTTTAAAAATAATGGGCTGCTGATGTAAGAACAAAATCCGGCGGTTATGAAAGTCGGTAAATTGTTATTTAGTAAGGCAAAATTGTTCTTATTGCATAAACTGGCCAAGCAATATCGGTATAGAACGGTATTTCGGCTGAACGAAATGAAAAAAGGCCGTTCTAGAACGGCCTTTTTTTATGATTGAAGGGTGTGCGGTCGATTACCAGCCAGGATTTTGAAGCATGGCAGGCATCTTTCTGACTTCGCTATCGGGTATCGGCAGCAGGTACATTTCAGGGCGGAAGTTGTGTTTCCGGATCGATTGCGTCACCTCATACGTATACGTATTGCCCGTTTTAACGATGCGCATCCGCTTGTTGAAGGAGTTATTCACCGCCATCGCGGTTTTCCAGCGGCGAATGTCGTGCCAGCGGTGATCTTCGAAAGCCAGTTCGATGCGGCGTTCGTTTTGAATTACTTCCCGCATTTCTTCTTTGGTCATGTTGGGTTTCAAACCGTACAACTGATTCGCGCCCGGATCGATGCCCGCTCTGGCGCGCAGTTCGACCAACTTGGGATAGGCCAGCGCGGTTTGGCCGGTTTCGTTGATCGCTTCGGCATAGTTGAGTAAAACCTCGGCGTAACGCAGCAGCGGCCAGCCCCGATCAACGGCGAAACTCGTGTTGGCCGCAATGTTTACGTCGCACATTTTACGGGTATAATAGCCCGTCGTCTGGCCACTGTACGTGAAGCCATCGGACGGTGCCCCTTCGTAGGTATAGACCGGAACCAGCGCGTTGGACGAAGCCAGGTAATACGGCGATTCGTTATAAATAATGGAATAACCAAAGCGGGGATCGCGGTTGATATACGGATTTTTCGGGTCGTAGCCGGAAGTAGGGTCCGTGATGGCTTTGCCGTTTTTCATTGGAAAAGCCTCTGCCAGATTTTGCGTCGGCATGGAGTTATTCTGACCACCACGCGAAGGCATGTTGAAAAATACTTCCATATCCCGGTTGGCTCCCCGATTTTGAAAAAAGATGTACTCATTATTCACTCGTTTCAGGAAAACCTGGTAAAAACCGTATCCTGGCGCCGTAGCATTATCGGTGTTCAGCGAATACTGGCCACTGGTAATAACCGCCTGGGCGGCATCGGCGGCCTTCTGCCAGTGACTAGCATCGTAGGTTGGATAGCTAACGATAGAAGCCAGTGCGGCATTTTGGGTTTCCGGTGAGCCGTTGAAGAGCGGGCTGGCTGCATAGAGCAAAATGCGCGACTTGAGGGCGAGACAGGCACCCCGCGTGGCCCGACCATAGTTTTCCTCCGAATAATCGGTTGTGGCGGGCAAAATGGCCGCCAGCGCATCCAGCTCGCCAACCAGATAACTCACACACTCGGCGAACGAATTGCGGGGCAGGTCAATGAAATCGGCGATGTCAAAAACCTTGTCGCCAATCAGCGGAACGCCCCCGAACGAAACAAGCAACTGGTGATAATACCAGGCGCGCAGAAACCGGGCTTCGGCCCCGGCCCGTCGCTGCAATGCCGGAGAAAGCGGGGTAGACGGAAGCCGCGAAAGAAACAGGTTAACGCGCCGGATGTTGGTATAGGGCGTATTCCAGAAATCCGTGAACGGAAAATTAAGCGGGCTAACTGTGCCGCTATACAAGATAACGGCGTTCTGCGTCACGCCGGAATATTTGTATTCGGCGTCGTCGGTGGCTTGTTCTGTATTGCCGTGCGAACTCCAGCGGCCCTTGACGAAGCTATAGCCAATATCGCTGTAAATGCGGGAAAGAAACGCCATCGTTCGGATACTATCGCTAAAAACAGTCTCCTCCGTTAAGGCATTGGTTTTGGGCTCCAGAAAATCGCCGGATTCTTTGCAGGCGGCAAGGGCACCAATGAGCAATGATAGGATGAATATTTTTTTCATATCGTTAGAAAGTAGCGCTTATGCCTAAGTTGATGAGCCGTTGCGGCGGATAGCCGACCCGGTCGGTACCAGAGGTAATTTCGGGGTCAAATTCGTACAGTTTGCTTAGGCTAGTGATTGTAAATAGATTGGACCCGTTGGCGTAGACGCGCAGTTGAGGAATGCCCAGCCGCTTGGTGATGCTAATGGGTAAATCGTAGTTGATCTGCGCCGTTTTCAGGCGGAGATAATTCCCCGAAATAAACCAGAACGTCGAGGGGAAGCTGGAAGGATCGCTGACCCCACCCAGCAGACTCAGGCGCGGGTACTGGGCATTGTCACCCAACTCAGGCGTCCAGGCATTCTTGTGCACTTCGGTCAGGTTCGACGAGAAAGCCCGAATCGATTCGGCCACCCCGCGTACGTTGAAATTCCGGGCACCCTGAAATAAAACGCTGAAGCTTAAATTCTTATAGCGAGCGCCCAGGTTAATCCCAAAATTGGTGTTGGGGAGGTTTGGAAAGCCCGTCACAGCCATATCGTAGCCATTGATGATACCGTCATTGTTCAGGTCGGCATATTTTAAATCACCCGGCTGGGGCATAACGCTTGGCTTCGGACTGTTATCGATGTCGTTTTGGTCTTTGTAGTAGCCAATAAATTCATAGACACGGATTTGTCCAATGCTTTTTCCCGTATAGGTTTGATAATCATATTGGGACTGCGGCTCATCCTGGAAAAGAATCTTGTTTTTGGCAACCGAGTAGTTCCCTTTGATATTATACGAGAAATCCTTGCCGATTCGGTTTTGATACCCCAATTCGATTTCTATCCCCCGGTTGTTAACGCGTCCGAGGTTAACCGGTGGCAAGCCTTGTCCGAAAACCGCCGACACGGTTCCCCGTGTAGTCAGAATGTCGAAACGGTTGTTGTTAAAATAGCCAACCGATCCGGTAACAGCGCTAT
Source organism: Tellurirhabdus bombi (assembly GCF_021484805.1). NCBI lineage: Bacteria > Pseudomonadati > Bacteroidota > Cytophagia > Cytophagales > Spirosomataceae > Larkinella > Larkinella bombi. The sequence goes on from NZ_CP090557.1 coordinate 1,888,695, forward strand.
TGAATAAGCCAAATTCCAGACCAATATCGAGCTTTTTCTCTTTCTCCCAGCTTACGTTATTGTTGGCTAGCGTTCCTTCGACAATGCCCGTATACCCATTGCTTGAGTAGCCGAAGTCTGCTACTACGGGGCCGTTGCCGTTGGCGTAATTTTGCTGGTAATAATAGCTGAAGCTATTCCCCAGGGCGTCATTCCCAACCAGTCCGTAAGAAGCTCTTATTTTCAGCAGATCCAGGTAAGGGGCACTGCGCTTAAAGGATGGTTCTTCGGAAATGTTCCAACCCGCCGAAACCGCCGGGAAAAAACCATACCGTTTGTCGCTCACGAACCGGTCGGAACCGTTGTAGGCCGCGTTGAACTGAAACAGGTACTTCTGGTTATATTCATACCCAATTCGCGCCGAATACCCTTTAAAGTTGCTCGGAATGAAGTTGTAGACGACGTTGCTGTTGGCCGCCGCATTCGAATTGCGGTTAAGAAGCCCCAAACCCGTCAGGTGGTGTTTACCAAAAGTCCGGTCATAATTCAGGATGGCCTGAACGTTCATTACCCGCGACGTGCTGCGGCCGTTATAACCAAGAAAGAAGCGGCGAACGCGGTAGACGTTGGGATCGCGTGGCTCGTAAGTATCGTTGTCCGAGTTATAAATGAACGACGGAAACTGGTCACGCGTCATGCTCCGGGTGTAGAAATAGTTGCTGGTATACGACAACCGTCCCTGAATCGACAAACCTGGCGTAATAAAATCCAGCTTCTGGCGGGCCGACATGATAACGTTCATGTTGCTTTCATTATCCCGGTTGTAGCCGTAATACTGCAAGCGCCCAACCACGTTATTGACGTTGTAATTGGGGTTTTCATTCCGAATCCAGGTACTGTAACCCAGCGAACCATTGGGGTTGTAAACCGGGTAGGCAAACGGAGCCAGCGTCAGGAAACTGCTGTAGTCGTAGAAAAGATCATTGTAACCAAACGGGCTACCTACCTGCGGATTATTAACCTGGGCGAAGTTTCCGTATAAATCAAGGCGCAAATCCAGCCCTTTGGTCACATTCATGTCCAGGTTTGACCGGTAGTTATAGCGCTGGTGGTAATAATTACTGTTCACACCCTGGCCGTTTCCATAGTCCTTGAGCATCCCGTTCTGGTAAAGGAAACCCGCCGAGACGAAGTACTTGACCCGTTGTGTACCACCCGACAAATCGATGTTGCCGCGATTTTGCTGGCTGAATCTTTTGAACAAAACTTCGCGCCAGTTCACGTCGGGGTGGCCATAAGGATCGGCACCGCTGCGGTAAAGCTCCAGATCCTGCTCCGAAAAGCGGGGTTTGAACGACGGGTTAGGGTTCGCGCTATTGTCATTGATCTGGGCCTGGTTGTAAAGGCTGGCCGATTCGTAGGCGTTCAGATAGCGTGGAATCTTGGTCGGTTGCGACAAGCTGGTTTCCATCCGTACCGAGATCTGAGGCGGCCCTTCTTTACCGCGCCGCGTTGTCACCACCACAACCCCGTTGGCACCCCGAACCCCGTAAATGGCGGTCGTGGAGGCATCTTTCAGGATCGACAGGCTTTCAATCTCGTTTGGATCGAGGCGCGCAAACTGATCGTAGGAAAACTCAATATCGTCCACAATAATCAGCGGTCGGTTATTGCCGTTGTATGAGCTAACCCCCCGAATGAAGAAGTTGGCTCCGTCGGCACCGGGTCGGCCCGATGGCTGCTGGGAGAAGAAACCCGGCAAGCGTCCGGCGAGTGTGTTCTGCAAACTGGCCGATGGGTTTTCGCGAATATCCTGCCCGCTAACCATGCTCACGGCTCCGGTCAGGGTAAGTTTTTTCTGCTGCCCAAAACCAACGACGACAACTTCGTTCAGACCTTGTTCGTCGGATTCCAGCGTCATATTGATTGACGAACGGCCACCTATCTGCGCTTCGGCCAGTTTGTACCCAATGGAACGGAAAACCAGCACGCCACTGGTTCCCTTTAAGGTTAGGCTGTAGCGTCCGTTTCCATCGGTTGTGGTCCCGTTGGTGGGCGTTCCTTTTTCGTAGATCGACACGCCGGGCAGGGTTTCTTTGGCGTCGGAAACCACGCCCTGAACGACTTTTTGGGCGTAGACGAAGCTACACGCAGCGGTCAGGATGAATGTGAGAGTGAATAATAGTTTCTTCATAATTTCTGCTTGAAACAGGGCGAAAAAATGGATTTGAAAGGCTTACCAACCCTCATTCTGAATCAGATTCAGGTTTTTCGTTGTTTCCTCGTAGGGTAAAGGCATTTGATAGAGTTTTGGCTGAAACGAGATGGTGGTCACCTGCTGCCGGGTATAGGTGAAGGTGCCATTGGCATTTCTGATAATGCTGACGCCGAACAGAGGCGTGTTCAGGGCGGTCTCCGCGATTTTCCAGCGACGAACATCCCAGAAGCGATGCTCCTCAAAAGCCAGCTCAATCCGTCGCTCGTTCCGGATAAAATTCCGCAGCTCGGCCTGCGTAATACCCGATTTAATGCCGTACCGGTTATTTGTACCGGCCTTGATACCAGCGCGTTTCCGAATGTCGAGCAGAGGTTTTACGGCGTCTTCCGTACGGCCCAGTTCGTTCAGTGCTTCGGCATAATTGAGCAGAATCTCGGCATACCGGAAGAAAATGAAGTTATGGCTCTGGTTAGTATACGTTGTGTTATTGGAAAAATCGGCCATGAACTTGCGCAGGTAGTAGCCCGTCTTGGTCTGCACCACATTGCCACCGGGCCGGTCCCGTCCGCCTTCAAACGTTTCTACGGCCCGCTGCAACCAGCGTTTGCCATTGTAAAAAACAGTAGCGTCCAGCCGTGGGTCGCGCCCGACATAAGGCGTTTGCGCATTGTACCCGGAAGCTGGATCGGAAATAGGCAGGCCGTTATCCATCGGAAACGCCTCAACCAGGTTCTGGGTCGGACTCGTCAGCCCCTGGCTGGCCGTTGGGGTGCCGTAGCCAACGGGTGCGTTGTTGCTTTCGATGCTCGTATTGTTACCCGACTGTTTGGCCAGAATAACCTCCGTATTCTTCTTGGTAATGAAGATGTTGTTGAATGTGGGCTGTAGCGCGTAGTAGTTCAGCTTGATAAGCTCGTCGGCAGCGTCCAGGGCTTTTTGCCAGCGGGAAGGGTCAGCCGTGGGATAACCGCTGAGCGCTTTCTTCGACGCATCGGTGCTGATGCCACCGCCGTTAAACAAGGGACTAGCTGCGTAAAGTAAAGTTCTGCCTTTGAGCGCAATAGCTGCCCCGCGCGGAATCCGGCCCCATTCGCCGTCCGAAATTGGCTCTTTCCGCAGGTTATCTTTGATGGCGTCGCACTCAGCCACAATGTAGTTAACGCACTCCTCGAACGTATTCCGTGGCACCGACAGGTCATCGTCAATCGTAAAAATCCGGTCGCCAATCAGCGGAACGCCGCCGTACCGTTTCACCAGCTCAAAATAAAGCAGGGCGCGGATAAACCGGGCTTCCATTTTCCAGGTCGTGATGCTTTGCGGCGTGGCAGGTACTTTTTCGATATTAGCCAGGAAAATATTGGCCCGACGAATACCGGCGTAACTGTTCCCCCAGTACGGGTCTGGATTGTTCAGGACGTTGATAAACCCGTTGGTATAATAGCTGACAACCCGGTTGTTCCGGGACGGCATGGCGTCGTCGGTAGCCGCGTCGAGGAAATCGCCGGGATTGGAGCCGATCCGGTTAAATCCGTTTGGAACAAAGTTGTACAGATCGTTGAGGAAAAAGATCGCTACAGTCGCATTTCTATCCATTTCGTCCCATACCAGATCGTCCTTAATCCAGTCTCTGGGTTCGGTTTCTATCCGAGTACAGGCCGACCAGGCAAGCGATAAAATCAAGGCCATCAGGCCCGTACGTATCGTTGTGTACATAGTTTAAGAGGTAGGGTAGGTTAAAGTTTCAGATTGACGCCGAAGTTGAACAGCCGTTGGATTGGGTACGCGCCGTTATACGCTTCCGGGTCGATTCGCTTTTCTTGGTTAAACGTCAGCAGGTTGGTGCCGCTAGCAAATAGCCGAACGGACTGAAGCCGTACCCGGTTGATAACCCGCACCGGAATTGTATAGCCCAATTCCAGGTTTTTAACCCGCAGGTAATCGCCCGAGCGCGCCCAGAATGAGGACATTTCCATGTTGTTGACGTTGTTGCCAACGTTCAGTCGTGGATACGAAGCCGTGGTGTTCGTCGGTGTCCAGCGGTCTAGGTGCTGCTCAAAAGCAGGGCCAAAGCCGTTGTTCTGGAAAGCCCATTCGCTATTGCCCTGGAGGTAGATGTTTTGGTTAAGAGCGCCTTGCAGCAGTACCGAAAGGTCAAACGAATGCCAGCGCAGACCCATATTCAGGCCGAACGGAATCAGCGGTTTCTGGTTGCCAATTGGTGCTTCGTCGAACTGATTAATGATGCCGTCGCCGTTGAGATCCCGGTATTTGATATCGCCGGGTTGGGGCGTATAACCAATGATGGTAGCGCTCCGCCCAATTTCGTCCGCCGACTGGAAAAGCCCCTCGGCAACATAGCCAAAACGCTGGTTAACCATCTGGCCGGTGCGCGTCATCCAGGGGTACATCCGAAATACTTCGTCGGAGTAAAGCACTTTAGAATCCTGAATTCCAACATTGGCCGCTACGAAATAACTAAAGCCCGGTTTATCCTGCTGCCAGCTCAACTGGAAGTCCCAGCCCATGTACCGGTTCTGACCGATGTTTTCGCTCGGATAGGTGTTGCCCAGAATGGTCGTATTCCGACCGCGTTGCATCAACAGATCGTAATACTTCATGTTGTAGTATTCCAGCGTAAAGCCTAGACGATTGTTCAAAACGGCACCCTGAAGGCCCAGATTAAGTTTATTCGCTTTTTCCCACGTCAGGTTTCGGTTAGCGATGGGCTGTTCAGTAATGGCTGTGTTGGAGCCTGCACCCGTTCCGAAAAAGACGCTGGGGCTGTCAAAGTAGCGCTGGATATACGTGAAATAACCCGGATTGTCGTTCCCCGTTTTACCCACTGATCCGAACAATTTAAGGTAAGAAAGCCAAGAATAGGACTTCAGAAAATCTTCGCGGGAAATATTCCAGGCCAGTCCCAGCGCAGGGAAAACACCGTATTTAGTCCGGCCACCTTCGGGATAGCGGTTGGACCCATTGATGCCGACCGCTGCTTCCACGACGTATTTTTCCTGGTAGTTGTAAGACGCGCGCCCGGATGCGCCGGTGATGGTATAGGGGAGATCGGAATCAGCAACGGTATTATCGCGGTTGCCGAGAACAATCGCGTTGAAACCGTGCGCCCCGATGGTACGGTCGTAGCCCAGGGCTAGCTCCATGTAGTCGGCCCGCGATTGATAGACAATGCCGTTGCCGTTGGCCTGATCGCCGTTCGTGCCAAATTGCTGATAAGTTTCCTGGCCAGTTGCCGATAGATTACGCTGAAAAACGGCGAAGCTTTTGTTCCGGTTGATGTTCTCCGAAAGTGTTGCGTAATAGGAGCCGGTGGCTCTAACCCACAATCCGGGCGTCAGTTCATCCAGGGTGCGTTTCAGGTAGAAATCGGCGAGCATGTCCCGCTTGTAGTTCTGGCGGTAGCCCGACCCAATGGTTTGCGCCCAGATGTTGTTCTGAAACTGCTGACTGCCCCCAAAGCTGCCGTTGGGGTTGTAAACCGGGTAGGCGTTGCTCGGCGTATTGAGCAGGGAGGCCAGAATGGAACCGGTTCCCGCAGCCGCTCCGGCGTCGTTGGCGCTCAGGATACGGCCCAGCAGGTGAATTCCGCCCGACAGCTTCGAATTAAGCTGAAGGTCAACGTTCGACCGGATGGTATAACTTTTGAAATCGTTGTTGGTATTGTATTTATTGATGTTGCTTTCGCGCAGTAAACCCGTTTGGTTAATGTGCTCAACAGCAACGAAATACTTGGAAAAGTTATTTCCACCGCTCGCGCTGAAGGTATACCGGTCGAAGCGGGAAGAAGGTTTCAAAACCTGCTTGCGCCAATCCACATCCGGGTAGCGATACGGATCTGAGCCACTTTGATACCCTTGCAAATCTGTTTCCGAATAAACTGGAGGAAGGCCGTCGTTTACCAGCGCTTCGTTGTAAAGTCTGGCGTAGTTGTATGAATTAAGCGCCTTAGGCTGTCTCAGCGGTTGCTGGATGGCACTTTGAGCCGTAAACGAAATGCGAGGCTGACTGGGTGATCCTTTACGCGTTGTCACCAGGAGAACGCCGTTGGACGACCGTACACCCAGCATGGCTGTAGAGACTGCATCTTTCAGGATGGTTACCGACTCAATTTCTTCCAAATCAAAAACCGTTAGGTTCCGGGGAATACCGTCGATAATGACCAACGGGGCCTGGCCACGCAGAAATGTAGTTGGGCCATCGACGCCGGGCTGTCCGGAGGCCTGCGTTGTGAAAAAGCCCGCCAATCGACCGGGTAAGGCGTTGACAAACGAGGCAACGGGCATTTTTTTGAGGTCGTTATTATAAACCGCCTGCGTAGACGCCGCCGTCAAATCGCTCCGAACGGAGGTATTGTTTAGGAGGCGAACCGGTTTCAGCCGGACAATAGAGGGGTGTTTGCTGCTCAACACGACCACCGGGCGCTCTTGATTGGAGGCGATATAATCCTGAAGCTTCGAGCCGAAGGCACTCAACTGAACAACATCGCCTTTGCTGGTAGCCAGCGTAAGTAGTCCCGAAGCGTCCGAAACGGCCTCTTTGGAGGTGGTTAGGTTAACGGCCTTAACGCCTGCTATGGGCTCTTCGTTTTCATCAAGCAGCAGGATTTGAGGCTTACTCGTTTCCGTGGCTTCCTGTTGCTGGGTCGACTGGGCAGAAATAGACACCACAGCGGCCGGACTGAGTAAGCCGACAATACCCAGAAGAAAACCCTGAAAAATTTTCTTTGGTAATGATTCGTTCATAATAAATTGAGTTAAGGGTCAACGATTTATTCAAGGGAAAGAGAGGCTCCATGCCCAGTCTGGCAAAAACAGACGAGAATGGAGCCGTCGAAATTATTTTCCGGTCTGACGAGTACCAGTCGCACTGGCAGCAGTCTCTTTGCGATGGAACTGAACCCATTCGAGCGAAAACAGGTGCTCGTTCGGTTTTTCAGGCTTGACAAATACAAAATAGAGGTCATGTTTGCCGCCCGGATCTTGAATAGGGGCCGTCTGTTCCTGGTACGTGTTCCAGTCGCCGGTGGCCTTGTAAGGCAGGGTGCTAATTACCGGTCCCTGTGGCGAATCCAAGTGCACTTCGAGGGCGGCATCGCGGTCTTTTGATGAATAGCGGTAAGTCAGCTGATCGATGTTTTTCAGATCAATCTGTTTGAGCACGAAGTAAGATTGCGCGTGGATGTTACCCAGTCGTTTACCTTGCTTGGTGATGTTATGCAGGCCGTCAACATCGCTGCCCTGCACGCGGGCTGGACGCAGAATCAGTACATCACTTTTGGTCAATGGGGTAATGGCCCCGCCTTTGTCGGTGTAGGAGGCCGTCAGTACGTAGCGGCCCACCTGCTCTTTTCCTACGTGCTCTTTCAGCGCCGCAATTCCCTGCTGGGGCAGGCGATTTTCGGTAGGCTGATCGGCCAGCGAGAGCACATATTTGATCATTTCCGTGGCATCCTCACGCGAAAGCTGCGGGTGGGCGCTCATGGAGTGTTCGCCCCAAACGCCACCGCCACCGATGATTACTTTGTTGGCGAGTTTGGCCAGCGCCGTTTTATCGTCCCGGTAACGCTTGGCCACCTCGGTAAACGAAGGCCCAACCGACGGAGCTGCAACCTGGTGGCAGGCTTTGCAATCCGAACTGGCAATCAGCGATTTACCCAAGTTGAACGAAGCGGAAAGCTGCTGGTGACCCATTTGCGGGCCGTTATCGGCCAGTTTGGGAATGTAGTTCAGCGCCACTTTAACCGCTTTCGGGTTAATCACCTTGTCTTCGTTGTCTTTAACGCTAACGGCGTATTTCAGCGACCCGGATTCAGCCGCGAAAAAGGAGCTGTTGTTGGGCGTTTTAATCGCCACTTGCGGCATCGTATTGCCAACCCGAACGGTTACAAAGCTTGATGCTGATTTGCCATCCGGATCGATGACCTTCAGCGAGACTTTATAAACGCCATTTTTACGGAACGTATACGTTGGATTCGCTTCTGTCGAGCCAACCTTTCCACCTTCAAAACGCCACTCGTAGCGGAGTTTATCCGTTTTGTCGAAGTCATAGCTAGTATTGGTGAAGGCAACTTTCAAGGGAGCCAGACCAATCGTATCCTTGGCCGACAACTGAGCAATAGGCGCGCGGTTACCATCGTTGAACTCGATCTTCACCAGTCGGGCATCTTCGTTGTCAATGCCATACACAGAACCGTATTCAAGCATGTAGATCGCCCCATCAGGACCAATTTCCATGTCGGTCGGACGGCGGAAATCACCCTGCGTAGGCATGAAGCGCTCCATGTAGCTGAAATTCTGATTTTCGTCCAGCCGCACCGCAAAGACCCAGTTCCGCATCCAGTCATAGACGAACAATGCCTTGTCGTAGTAAGCAGGCAGTTTCACCGACGATTTCAGATTGGGGTCAAAATGGTACATCGGGCCACCCATTGCGCAACGCCCACCAACGCCCAGTTGCGGAAACTCCGCAGACTGGTTGTATGGATACCAGATCATGGCTTTTTCGGCAGGAGGGAGGTTTTTGATACCCGTGTTGTTCGGTGAGTTATTAACGGGGGCTTTTGCATCGAAAAGCTCACCGATGGCTTTGCTGGCGAAATTGTACTGGTGATACGGCTTGTTGTCGCCGACAAAATAAGGCCAACCAAAATTTCCGGCTTTTCGGGCCTGGTTGAACTCATCATATCCGCGTGGTCCCTGCGGACCGTCGGTTCCAGAATCGGGTCCTACTTCGCCCCAATAGACATACGATGTAACCGGATCGACGGAAATGCGGTACGGGTTCCGGCATCCCATCACGTAAATTTCCGGGCGAGTGCCAGCGGTGCCTTTCGGGAAAAGATTGCCCTCCGGAATGGTATACGAGCCATCGGCTTCGGGATGTATGCGCAGAATTTTACCCCGCAGATCGTTCGGATTTCCGGCTGACCGCTGTGCATCGAAAGTAATTCGGCCCTCGCGACTGTCGAGCGGCGCGAAGCCCTTCGACTCGAAAGGAACGGTATTATCCCCCGAAGAAATAAATAGATTGCCGTGTTTGTCCCAGGCCAGGGACCCGCCGGTGTGTGCACTGACTTCCAGATCGATGGGGAATTCGATGATGGGTTTTTCGGAAGCTGCATCCAGCGTACCGTCGCTGTTCATTTTGAAGCGGGCGATTCGCTGGCGAGTGTGTTCGCCATCCTGGATGGTATAGAAGAAATAGAGGAACTGATTCTGGCTAAAATTTGGGTCGATGGTCATGCCGAGCAGACCGTTCAGGTATTTATCAACTGCTTTAGCCGGGAAGTCATACAGCAGTTTGGTCTTCTTCTGAACCGGATCGTACATGTAGAATTTCCCCGCTCGTTCGGTGAAAAATACCCGGCCATCGGGAGCTATGGCTAGCTCCATTGGTTCGTTGAGGTCGTTGGCCAGCACCGTCTTGGTAAACCGGTTTTCTTCCGGTCTGTTAGTTGTATCTGCCCGGTTGTAAGCGGTTACCGCCAAAGGTCGGCGTGAGCTAAACTCACTGGCTGGTAGAACGCCAATTCCGAGCAGAGCACCCAGAAAAGAGGCATACTTAGAAAACGATAAGAGCATAGAAGTTAGGCAATAAGCATCAACGTTTAGGAAAGAAACTACTGGTTAGTAAGCCAGCAGTTTCTCCGAAATTGGTTATTAAAGAATCATTCAAATATTGTGATTGTAAAGATTATTATTCGAATAATGCAAATGTAAAGAACAAGGGTTCGTCATATAGGGGGTTTTTTCGTCAAATAAAGGGGGGCTTTTCATTATTTTGCTTTGTAAAAGCTCCCTTTTTACCAGTCAGAGAAAGGAATAGGAGAGAAAGCCGTAAAAAGCTGTAATTCTTAGGAGGCAATGATTAGCTCAGTTTAGGAATAAATGAATAATTCCAGGTTGTAATTGAGCTAATTTGATATGATTTGCAGGGAGCTTAAGCTAATTATAGAAGAGGGCCGCTTACTAATAATGTATAAAACAGAGGAAATAGGTTGTGTTTAATCTAGAAAAAGACGCTGAATTAGTTGTTTGTTTTGCCTAATGCGATTTTTTAAATGTATGATTTAAATGGCATGCGTCCGTGTATTGGATAACCTGCTTTGGAATCGTGCTGTACTGACTTTGCTTAAAATAAATGCGGATAAATATCGCTTTGAATACGTTACTTAGTGAGGATTTGTCGTACAGCGAAAGCCTGGCTATAAACTAGTTTTGGTGTGGGTTGGTCCAACTAGTACAAACAAAGTATCAACCGGATGCCTGGCAGACGATCAAAAAGGAAACGAGCAGGAGCCACTATGCATCAAAGCCACCAGGGCTCTGGCAGCTTTGAAAGCGTTTCGCGAAGAAGAGATTAATCTTTCTTCCGAACATAAATGTTGTTGCTGATGGATTCAAGCCTGACTTCCGGGCCACCCCCGTTAACGGTTCCTTCGAGTTGGTAACCTACTATAGGCGATTTGGCTATTTTGCCTTTGAAATCAATGGCCAGATCGGAGTAGACTTCGCCCGTAATGGTTTTCATCGCCAAATTGACGCCCTTCTTACTGGCCCAGGTTAAATCGACAAAGCCACTGATGGATTTAGCATAAACGGCTCCGCTAGCCCCCTGAATATCGATGTTTCCGTTGATCGACTCCACGTTAAGCTTGGCTTGTCGGGGCAGGTACAAGACATAATTGATGTCGCTGCACATATAATGGCTTTCACCGCCTTTTTCAGTTCGCCAGGATGAGTGTTGACCGGGACAGTCTTCGGCTTTGCCTTGTTTAATTAGCTGCTGGTCGAAATCGGTTTTGACAATGATCTCGTCGGAGGTCGTCCGGGTATCTACCAACAGCGCGTCGTTCAATTTACCCCCATTGATGGTTACGGCGATCCGAACCGACACTTCGGCTTTATCCCAATAGCGAATCTGGATGCTATCGGCAAACTTCAGGTTGAGATTAACCGTCTGGTTGGCTGAAAAAGGAAGCTTTTTTTCGATGATTTTCTGCGCAAAAACAGGGGCAGTCAGGATGCAAAACAGAAGAAGGAAGGTGACTTTTTTCATGGCTTTAGGACGTTTAGCTGCTTATTTTTGCTTACGGACGTAAATGTTGCTGCTGATGGTTTTCAACTGAATATCAACGCCACCGCCATTGGTTGTCCCTTCAATATTGTGGCCGCCGCCTACTTTGGAGAGTCCATCTTTGCTGCTTTTCAGGCCCAGGTCAAAATCGGTGTACATCTCTCCGTTGATGGTGCGCAGGTGCAAATTGGTTTTAGCATTGGCGGGTAAGGTAACATCGATGGCGCTGGCGATGGTAGTCAGGGCGCTGGGTTTCTCCTGATTCAGGTTAGCAAAAACAACCTGAATTTCGCCGCTGGTGGTGTTGGCAACAACGGGGCCAGAAACGCGGTTGAGGTTGATGTTGGCGTTGTTGGTGCGTACTTCCAGATCACCATCCATGTTGCTGATGTTGATTGTCGATCCCATCCAGTTGACCTGCTGATAAAGAATGGCCACTTTGCGCGGAACTCGAATGGTGTAGTCGATGGATTTCCGGGTCGCCTTTTCAATTTTTAGTCCTCCGCTTTCCTGCGTGACAGCCAGCCCAATGCCGGAGTTATCCACGGCTGAATTGTAGATGGGCTTCAGTCCCTTGGCCCGTTCTGGCGGCGCCTCGTAGCCCGACGAAGCTCTAAACTGAACTTCATCACCGTCATACCCTTCGATTTTAATGCTGCCATCGCCCAGTTCAATGGTAATTTTCCGGTCTTTGCTGTTGGGCATTTTGACTTTATATTCTAAAGCATTTTTAGAATCTTGGGCATAGGAGCCCCAGCACCACAAAGTTGTGGCAAGCAGAAATGCAATTCTTCTCATAATGTATGTTGGGATAATGGTTAAACGAGTGTGTTAAGAAGCATTTTTATGTTTACTGTCGGACAGGTGATTAAGACCTTCTTCGGCTTTCAGGCGGACCACTTCCAGTACTTGCTGGTTCTGAACGAGTCGTTGCATCTCATCTACCGCTCGCTTCTCTTTCATAGCAACCAGCGCCTCAATGAGGGTTATCTGCACGTTAGGATCGGTCTGAATTTTAAGCGACTGAATCAGGGCTTCGCGCACACCCGGCTCATTTTCAAACCGAAGTAAGGCCTGGCAGGCGGCAAGTCGCACGTTCAGATTGTCATCAAAATTCAGTGTGTTAATTAAAAGCTGGGTAATTTCCTGATTGGCTTCGTTGAGTTCGTAACTCTGATTAACCGCCTGAATCCGTTCGCTGGCCGAAGTCGTTGCCGCTTCCTCAAAACGAAGTGCCTTTTTCATGGCGTATTCCGGCGTAATTTCCCGGACGTCATTTTCCGACGAAAAAGCGAGCTGATCGACGGGTTGACGGTTATACAGCAAGCCGCCCATAAAGCCACCAGCAATCAAGATTAAACTGGCTGCCAGACGAAGCCCCCAGCTGGTCAGGCGGCGAATCTGGGTTTGCGGCTTGGCAGTCTGATCCAGCCACTCCGCCGTCTGCGTTGATGGTTGCTCTGCCTGGGCGCTGGCAAAATACTGGAACTGCGCCGCGTGGCTTTGCAAATGACTGGGTATTACCTCCTGCTGAAAAAACGTACGGAGCTGTTTTTCTTCGTCTACGGTCGTTTCGCCTTCGTAGTATTTCTCCAGCAGTTTTTCAATATCCTGCTTCATAATTGGTTGTCTTTAAATACATTTCCCGCACCTGCTGGCGCGCTCTCGACAAAATCACCCGAATATTGTTGATCGTCAAACCCGTTACTTCCTGGATTTCTTCAAACGAATATTCTTCCACATCACGCAGGTGCAAAATCAGTTTTTGGGTTTCTGGCAACGTGTCGATAAGCCGCCGCATGACCTCCGCGCTGTCCGTGGCTTCCAGTTGCTCGTAGGGAGAGGCCCCCGTGGCCTGAAAACTTTGTATCGTTGCGTCGTCGTTCATGGTCTGGTTGGCGCCGGACTTTAGTTTGTCCAGGCACAAATTCCGGGTCATCTGCACGGCCAGGGCTTCGACACTCTGGTAGTCATCCAACTGCTGCCGTTTGGTCCAGAGCCGTAACAAGACTTCCTGCAAGGTATCCTCGGCTTCTTCGCGGTTGCGGAGAAACATTTTTGCCAGCCGAAAGAGTCGGTTCTGGACGGGGAGTACCTTTTGCTTGAAGGCTTGTAAATCCATTTCAAAGACAAAGACGAGCGAGGCAGAAAAACATTACAGCTTTACTGAAAAAAAGAAAAAAAAGTGGGTGAAACACAGCCTGAGGAGAAATTACTTGTTAGTTTGTGTCTGACTATGAGCGCAATATGATTTAGAGGGTAAAAAGAAAAGGCATAAAAAAAAGCAGAGAAGCCAATGGCCAATCTCTGCTTTCTCGTTTCTGAAAATGGAAATTATTTATGCTTTTTCGATTGTATCGTCAGCATTGCCGTCTACAGGAGCGGCTTTATCTTCAACTGCTACTTCCTCATTTTGTTCAGCAGGCGCTTCTTCAGCAGTTGCCGTATCAAAAAGTTCTGGCGCATTGGTGCGCAGAATGGAGTACCAGCTAATTAATTTCTTTACATCAGACGCGTGAACGCGATCACGGTCGTAAGCAGGAAGTACTTCTTCCAGAAAGTCAGCGAAATCGTTGTTTGACGATGTTTTCGGAGACACCGGTAACTCATCGCCATATTTCTCGTAAATCGCCTGGAAAACTACTCCTAGCGGTGCCGACTCGTTTTCGTCTTCAGTATAGATCGAAATATCTTTTAATATAGACACGCGAGCGGTCGGACCGATCAGCAATTTCTCTTTTTTATCGTCAAGCGATTCGACGACAACACCTGCCCGACTGGGCTTCAATATCCGGTATAAACCACTTTTTCCGGCGATATTTGCAATCTCTTTCAGGGACTCCATCCTACTCTGATTTAACTGGTAACGGTTGATGTTGTTTGGTTATTGCCAATTTTATTCAAAATCGAGGGGCAAATATAAAGAAATAGGAACGCGTATTGAACGGACCCGACGGATTAAAATGAAAAACCAGTCGAGGCTATACAAACCCCTTTCCGCTTAGTTGGCTTGCTTAAATTCCTGATTTAGCTCATCAATATAGGCCAGCACTTCCTCTTTTCCCCGGCCACTTACCGAAGATGAAACAAACATCTGGGGTACTTCAGACCAGGTTTGCAGCATGGTTTTGCGGTAACGGCTAACAGACTGCTGGATGGCATTAACACCGACTTTCTCCGTTTTGGTAAAAATAATAACGAACGGGATACCGTGCTCGCCCAGCCACTCCATAAAAGCCAGATCAATTTTCTGCGGTTCAATCCGACCGTCGATTAGCACAAATGTACAGACCAGGTTGGAGCGATCCATGAGGTACGAGTTAATCATCTGTTCCCATTTTTCGCGCTCCATCTTGCTGACTTTGGCAAATCCGTAGCCGGGTAAATCGACCAGATACCACTCGTTGTTGATGATAAAGTGGTTGATAAGCTGCGTTTTACCGGGCGTCTGTGAGGTTTTCGCCAGATTGTGGCGCCCCGTGAGCATGTTGATGAGCGACGACTTTCCCACGTTTGACCGTCCGATAAACGCGTATTCCGGTTTGTCGGGTTTTGGGCAAAGGGTAGGATTGGTATTGCTGATAACGAAGTCAGCTTGTTTGATTTTCATAGCGTAATTAAAACAGCGTAAAAGCAATTGTGCATTTACTGAATAAAATCTTCCCGCCGGGGCGTGAATACATCGACCAGTACGCCTGCTTCCAGCGCAACAGCACCGTGGGGCAGGTTTGGAGGAATGTGGTAGACATCTCCGGCTTTCAGCACGCGGGTTGCGCCGTCGATGGTGATTTCGAAGCGTCCGCTTTCTACGTAACTCATCTGCGTATGGTAGTGATGATGCACCGCCCCAACGCCTCCCGCTTCGAAGGCCACTTTGACCAGCATCAGGTTCGGGTCGTGGGCCATAATCTTGCGACGCACACCCGGACCCACGTCTTCCCAAGGCAATTGCGTATCCTCTATGAACAGCTTGTCCAACGTAATCATTCGAAAGGAGAGTTAGTTAAGGAATGCCGAAGTTACCAAATCACGCTGTATCTCACACCGTTTTTATTCTTTTTGTACTATCCTGACAAAGTGTTATAACTCTACAGGAGATTGACTGAAACAAAGAACTTACTCTGTTTATTTACGTTATCAAATCAATTCAAGATCCTTGTTGTCTTGCTTTAAATAGCTAACCAAGCCTGATTTAGGTGAGTGCCAACGGATTTGTTTGATAGATTTTACAAATAGAATTTTTTTAATAATATATACAGATGATTTTTCAATTATCGCCACCCGCAGCTTCTCCCGCGATACGACGGATTGCGGTAGGAGTTCTCTTTTTTCTGCAAGGTCTGAGTTTTGCCAGTTGGGCGTCCCGTATTCCGACCATTCAACAAACCTTAGGTTTATCTGATACGGCGCTGGGCGGCGTTTTGCTGGCTTTACCCGCTGGTCTGATGCTGTCGCTGCCTTTTTCGGGTTGGCTCATTGCCAAAACGGGCAGCCGCAAAGTAGCCACGGTAGCCATCGCTCTCTATGCGCTGACGCTGGTAAGCCTGGGAATGGCGCAAACGACCTTGCAGCTTGTTGGCTGTCTGTTTGTCTTCGGTTTGGCGGGAAACATGGCCAACATTTCGATTAACACACAGGCCGTAGGCGTCGAAGGGCTCTACAAACGTTCGATCATGGCTTCGTTTCATGGCCTTTGGAGCCTGGCGGGTTTCACGGGAGCCACTATTGGGGCGGCTATGATCGCTTCTGGCGTGGTACCTTATCAGCATTTTACGTTGATTTTGTTATTTGTGCTGGTCGCGCTGGCGATTAGCTCGCGGTATATTTTACCCGAAGACGCCGGCCAGAACGGCGATCAGCCGTTGTTTGCCAAACCCGATAAAGCGCTGCTGATGCTGGGTATTATCGCCTTCTGCTCGATGATCTGCGAAGGCGCCATGTTCGACTGGAGCGGGGTTTATTTTAAGAAAGTACTCCTGGCTGACCAGGCCTGGGTTGGCGCGGGCTATACGGCCTTTATGAGCACGATGGCATTGGGCCGCTTCATGGCTGACTGGTTTACCAGCCGATTTGGGCTAAAAGCTACGTTGCGCCTGAGCGGTGCCCTGATTGCAACGGGTTTGCTGATTGCTGTAGCTTTGCCCTACCTGAGCACGGCCATCTTTGGCTTTTTCCTGGTGGGCTTCGGGGTATCGTCGGTAGTGCCGTTGGTGTATAGCGCTGCTGGCAAATCAACCGTGATGTCGCCGGGGGTGGCCTTGGCTGCTGTTTCGACCATTGGCTTTCTGGGATTCCTGATCGGACCGCCGCTGATCGGTTTGGTAGCTGGTGCAACGAGCCTGCGGATTTCGTTCACCATCATTGCCGGAATGGGTCTTTGTGTTGCCTTGCTGGCCTCACGAGTTAAAGCCTAAGGTTAAAATTTCCCATTAAAATTCTGATTTCAAGGAAACAAAGTTGGAACGATGGCGTTTTATAAACTCATCCCTTATAATCAGACACACCAAATGGAATCAAGAACCACATTGGCTCAAGGCCGAGAGGCTACGTATGAGGTAAAGGAAAGCATTCGAGACATGATACGGGTGCAAAGCGCTTATCAACTTCCTGATGAAGTATTTTGGGATATCTTTAATAGGCGTGTATTGATGAATGAGCGAATTGATGTAGACGATTATGTGCTGCATTCCTACGGCATCAAGCCTTCAGGCCAGGCCTGATAATATGTACGTATAGTAATATCCGGTTGTCTTCAGAGCCAGGTTCTCCCGATTAAATTTACCTGGGAATTGTGCGTTAAAGGAATTTATTTTTCGAGATACTGCTGTAAATCACTAATTGTCCGAAGTTGAAGTTGGCGGGTTTGCTCCCGACGCATCATCAGCGCATAGGCGTTGTTGAAGCCCAAAGGAGGCAGCCACGTTAAATCATATTGTCGGGTAAACTCATTCGCTACGTACCGGTATGTCGCTTTGGCATCCGTACGTAGCGAATCTGTTATCTGGACATTGGGTTGCAGAATGACGAGCAAACCTGTACCCGTATATTCTGGATAAACATCGATAGCGCCTGTGCGAAGGGCATCAAAGCAAATTTTAGTGCCACCAAAACCGGTTTTCGTCAAGACACGAAGCGAGGTATGTCCTTCCAGCAATTGACGCATGATCTCTACCAAAATATATTGTTCCGTGAAAATCTTGGAGCCAATGGTAATACTCTCCCGGCGATCCATGACTTTAGGAGATTGATATAAGCCCGTCTTTTTAAGAAAATTTCGCGCAACAATCTCCGGTGATTGATGGAGGTAATCTGCCTGGTAGTTCAGGGCCGTCATGATCGAATCGTTTAGTCGTCCTACCAGTAAATTCAGCGTTTCAGCCAGTTCTGGATGTTTTTTCAGTACCGCTTGCCGCACCACAAAAGCCGCCTGATAGGGCGGAAATGCTTTTTTATCGTCCTCCAAAACGGTCAATTCATAGGCTTTAATGCGCCCGTCCGTAGAATAGCCACTGATCACATCAACCTGTTTGTTATAAATTGCTTCGTACATCAAATTTTGGTCGAGCAGAAGCGGAGTAATGGATAGCCCATATTTTTTCTGTAGTTCGGGATAACCATCGGCGCGACCGTAAAACTCGTGCGCAAAACCGGCGACCAGGCGCGTCTGCTCAGCTTTGGAAACCCAGTAAAAACCCGAAAGAAAAGGCGATACAAGCAGAAAAAGCAGGGCCGCCCGCCGCATCCGTATGGCAGGCAAATGCTGTAATTTAGACAGTAAAAAATCGAACAGAACGGCCAGCAAAGCCGCCGGAACGGCTCCTGCCAGAATCATCGAGGTGTTGTTAAGCGCAATACCGCCAAAAATAAATTCGCCCAGGCCACCGCCAGCGACGTAAGCGGCCAGCGTTGCCACTCCGACATTGATGACCGTCGCGGTACGGATACCGGCAAAAATAACCGGCAAAGCAAGCGGCAATTCGAGTCGGGTCAATACTTGAAAATCGGTCATGCCCATGCCCTGAGCCGCCTCTTTCAGAATAGGACTGACCTCTGTAATACCGACGTACGTATTTCTAACAATGGGCAGCAGAGCATATAAAAACAAGGCGACCAACGCGGGTCCAACGCCAATGCCCAGCACCGGAATCAGAAAACCCAGCAACGCGATGCTCGGTATCGTTTGCAGAACGCCCGTTAAGCCCAGTACCGGAGCGGCCACGCGTTTGTAGCGCGTAATCAGAATGCCAACGGGTAAGCCGATAAGCAGTGCCAGAACCAGCGACAGAAAAGTAAGGCCAATGTGCGTGAGCATCTGGGTGAGCAGTTTGTCGGATTGGTCGGCGAGGAAGCCAAAAAAATTAGTGCTTTCCAAGATGCAGGGAGGGTTTATTTATGAAGAATTGGAGTTGTTAGCCAGAAAGTCAAATTAGGTAGGCTGGCAAAGCTGGTTCATGGCGGTCCAAATGGCGGCGGGCTGAATTTGAAACTGCCGGTTATCTACTTCGAAAAAAGCTTGCTGCTGAGTTAGTTGCGTTAAAACTTCGTCCAGGCGGGTTTCGGCGGGTAGTCTGAAATTAGTTTCTATGGGCGAATTAGCTTCCAGATAAGGCACAAGATCAGTTAGTGTAAACGTGTGTAGCTGCAAAAAAAGTCGCTGTTCTTTCAGAAAATCCCGGACAAAATCGGTTTTTGGCTGAAGAAGCAACTCTTTAGGTGTTCCCAACTGGACCAATTGCCCGGCATCCATCAGGCCAATGCGGTCGCCGAGTTCAAACGCCTCCTGCACGTCGTGCGTCACCAGAACGATTGTTTTTTGCCTCAATTCATCGAGTTGCCGAAATTCCCGGCGAATGCCCGCCCGCGTGACCGGGTCGAGCGCACCCAGGGGTTCGTCCATGAGCAGAATGGCCGGCCGCGCCGCCAACGCCCGGGCCAAGCCAACGCGCTGGCGCTGGCCGCCGCTTAGGTCAGAAGGGTATCGGTGAAGCGCACTTTCCGGCAGTTTCAGCATAGTGAGTAATTCGCGGGTGCGTGCCTGAATGGCTTGGGTTTCCCAGTTTAACAAACGAGGGACGATGGCCATGTTTTCACTAACGGTATAATGCGGAAAAAGTCCCGTATCCTGAATGACATACCCAATTTGCCGCCTCAACTGGTGGATTTCCTGCTGCCGGACGTCGGTTCCATTCACGGAAATCGTGCCCGACGACGGCGAAATCAAGCCATTAATCATCTTCAGGGTAGTCGTTTTCCCGCAACCACTCGTGCCCAGCAAGACCACCGTTTCCCCGGCGTGCACCTCAAACGATACATCTCGGACGGCCTGATAGTCGCCAAAATTTCGGGATACCTGGCGGATTGAAATCATAGAAGGTAGTTTAAAAGCTGATTAATGGATTTGGCCCGCCTTACGCATTAATGCTACTACTTTCTCAATCGGCAATTGTTCGACCTGGTGCCCTTCGTTGCCTTTCATGGTTTGGGCGGCAAAGAGCGAGTTGATAATGGCTTCTTCCGTGGCTTCGATGGCCGCCATGAAAAGAGGCGACGTATTGTCATTGCGCAGCAATTTCACCTCATCGAATGAATTTTTTGTCTCGTGTGGAATGCGGTAGGCAGTTGAGACTGCAATGACGTAGTCACCGCTGCCGTTGGAAGCGATGCCGCCCGTGCGCCCCATGCCCATGAAGGCCCGTTTCGCCAGCCGTTTCAGGTTGCGGGCATCGAGGGGCGCGTCGGTCAGAACGACCATCATGCACGAACCGTCGAGTTTTTCTTTGTATGAAAATTTGCCCAGTTCTACCCCAATCGGCACACCTGCTATCTGTAAAACGCCCCCAAAATTGGTTTGTACCAATACGCCAACCGTATAGCCGCCCAGCGAAGCGGGTAATTTACGCGACGAGGTGCCAATGCCGCCTTTAAAACCGAAGCAAACCGTACCGGTGCCCGCTCCAACGTTGCCTTCTTCGACGGGGCCGGTCTTGGCCTGCTTTATCGCGTCGAGCACGTGCTGTTTCGTGACGTGGCGCCCCCGAATGTCATTCAGGCCGCCGTCGTTTGTTTCGCCGACTACGGGGTTCAGCGACCGTACCTGCGCGTTGCCGGTTTGCGAGAGCGTGTAGTCGATCACGGCGTCGGCGGCGGTCGGAACGCTAAGGGTGTTCGTCAGAATAATAGGTGTTTCGAGCGTACCCAGTTCTTCTACCTGGCTGTAGCCAGTCAATTTGCCAAAGCCGTTGCCGAGGTAAATGGCCGCCGGTGCTTTTTGCTGGAACAAATTATCGGTATGCGGCAAGATCGCAGTGACGCCCGTGCGAATATGCTGCCCCTGCTGGAGTGTTACCTGGCCTACCCGTACGCCCGGTACATCCGTGATGGCGTTGAGTGCTCCCGTGGGAATAACACCGATGCGGATGCCGTACTCACGGGGTCGCTTGGTGGACTGAGCAAGCAGGCTTTGAACACTAAGGAGGAGAACAGATAGGAAAATGTATTTCATGAAGTTGTCGGTTGATTCGCTACTGGCAAGTTAAGCACAATACCGAAAAGTAACACCTGGACAAAATAGGCATCACTTTTGAATTTATAAGGCCAAAATGCACCAAATTGCAGCCCCTGAATTTTTGTCAATAGCAATACCTCCTCTTTTAGAATGAAAAAATACCTTTTTTTTAGCTTCATACTGGCTACCTGTTCACTTTACGAATGTAAAACGCCTCGCACGCAAACCTCCAAATCGGTTACTGTTTCCATTGATACCGAAAATTTTCTGTCCTGCTGTGCACCCAATCTGACCCTACCGGATGGAAAACCCGTCTGGTGCGAAACGTCAGCGGTCCTGTACGACAATGGAACGGTGTATCTGGCTAATGATAAAGAGATGCCGACAGGGCTGAGTCCGGTATTTTCGAAACCCTGGGATCGCCTTGCCGACACGACGGTACAGCCGAAACCCTTGCTGGCAGAGCCCTTTTTAACCAGTAAAAAATTCGAAGACTTTGCCACCAATGGCGATTACATTTTTCTGACCACCGCTTTCGACCGCGTTAAGCCCGGCTCGGCGGATTGGGATGGTTTTAATACCATTCTGTACTGGAAACGCGGCAACGAAGCCCAGCCTCAGGTATTGGCACCCGAAGAAGGCGCACAAAATTCGGTGGCCTACCGGGAGCAGCTTAGTCGCCTGCTGGCGCAGAACCGCCCCGCTTTTTCGGCTGGGATGCCTTATTTTAAGGTCGAAGGACTGGCCGTAAAAGATTCAATGTTGCTATTTGGCGTTCGGGAAGAAGGCGAAAGCTACAGCAAATTTGACTACCGCACCCGCATTGTTGCCGTGTCGTTTACGAAGAAAAAAACAGCCAGCGGGGAGCGCCTTGCCTTAAAAGACGACTGGCGGATTGTGACCGATTTCGATCCGGCCAGCGTAGTAGAGCTGCCCAAGCCCTTGGCCTTGTCGAGCCTCGAATACGACCCGATTCGGCAGGTGTTCTGGCTGGTAACGTCGATTGAAAAAGACAATCTGGTGGATGCTTATCTGTGGGTAGCGACAGCCGACGAACTGCTGAACAACCGACCGTTTACGCTTGTGCGGGATAAGCAGGGGCAACCCATTCATTTTGGCCACAAGGCGGAGGATATTACCCTGGTAGGTCGTGATCATTTGCTGCTTATTCACGACGATGACCGTTTGCTGACTAAAGTGGGGTCGAGAACGCGGCAGCCCAATCAGGCAGCATATACGGTACTGAAAGTTCATTAATTGCCTCGATCAGCGCTTAGACAGTGGTCTTTTACAAAAGACTACTGTCGTTATTTTGGGTAAGCCATCAAGAAACAGATTGATAGGAGTAAATGACGACCCTGAAGCAACGTTTTGGGATGCTAACTGGAAGCTTGAACAGCCTTTTCTGCGCTATACAGCCACGTTAAAGCGGCGGAACTCGTCAACTCATTTTGCTGTTTCCACCACAGCTTCTATGAAAAGACTCTTTAAAATGACCGCCCTCTTTATGCTTGCTATTCTTATCATGCTGATTCTGGTTGTTACGCTTTACGTCAATTTTGCGCCCCAGTTCGGGGCTGTTGCCACGGGTGAGCGTTTAAAAAGAATGCAGCATTCACCGAATTATAAAGAAGGCGCTTTTCAAAATCTGGTGGAAACAACATTGGATTTATCACTGAAAACGAACCTGAAGACGGGTTGGAAGATGATTCAGGGCACCGTAGACGCAGAGCCTAAAGATACCATTCAGACCGTTCCGTTTGATGCCCGCCTTTTTCAGGGAACGGGCAGCCCCGATGAGGTAGCTGTTAGCTGGTTTGGCCATTCTTCACTGTTGATCCGCATTCAGGGGAAAACCTTGTTGACGGATCCGGTTTTTAGCGAGCGAGCCTCCATCGTATCTTTTGCCGGACCCAAACGATTTCTGTACAATCATTATTTCGACGTGGATGAATTGCCACCGGTGGATGCCGTGGTGATGTCGCACGACCATTATGACCACCTGGACTACCAAACATTCGTACGCCTGAAAGATAAGGTCGCGCGTTTTTTTGTGCCCCTGGGCGTTGGCGCTCATCTGGAAAAATGGGGAATTGCACCCGACCGGATCACAGAGCTGGACTGGTGGGAATCAGCGCAATTGGATGACTTAACCCTGGTTTGTACGCCCGCCCGACACTTCTCGGGACGGGGACTTTTTACGAATCGAAACGGGACATTGTGGGCATCCTGGGCTTTGCTGGGGACAAAAAAGCGTGTTTATTACGGCGGTGATTCTGGCTATCAGCCTGCTTTTAAGGCGATTGGTGAAAAATATGGCCCATTTGATTTAGCCATGCTGGAATGTGGTGCCTATAATGAAGGGTGGGCTAGCATCCACATGATGCCTGAAGAAACGGCCCAAGCCCAGATTGATGTGAAAGCTAATGTGTTAATGCCGATTCACTGGGGGAAATTTAATTTGGCGCTTCATACCTGGCGCGATCCGATTCAGCGCCTCATGAAAAAATCTGCTGAACTGGGAACACAGGTGGCCACGCCCCGCATCGGAGAGGTTTTAGTTCTGGAGCGTCCTGTTTCAACCACGCGGTGGTGGGAGAGTTATCCTTAAACAAAAAGACCAGACATTAGCGTCTGGTCTTTTTGTTGGTTTAGTCATTTAACCGGCTTCGTGAAAATTCATGATCCGGAATCATAGGCATATCGTAAAGAACAATTTTCTGCCGGGTGTAGGCAGGTGGTTCTAACTCGCGTTCATTGTAGCGATTAGCAACAAATTCCTGAATCATCCGCTGAAGTTGCATTGGGTCGTCTTCCCGTTCTTCTATCAGGAGCATTTCTTCCGAAGTGCTGTACGGATCACTGATGTAGCTTACGCCGGGAACACCCGTAGGGGTATGTCCTCCCTGCGTTTCGCTAAAGATATTCGGAGAGTCTTCGTGAGCACCTACCAGTTCTTCCTCCTGAAGCTCAGCTTCCGGGATTTCAGGCTCTGGTTCAGGCTCAGGAACAGGATCGGGTTTAGGATTAAAATCCTTATCATCAACCAGATCAAAACCGGCAGCGATTACAGTTACCCGCAGTTTTTTGCCCAGGCTCTCATCAATGATGGCACCGTGCTTAAACAACCAGGCTTCTTTACCGATCTTATCCTCAATAAACGACGTAATGATTAACTGCTCGTTCATGGTCGTTTCATACTCACTGCTGGAAGCCATTGTGAGCAAAATCCGTTTCGCACCCCGGATATCGCGATCATTGAGAAGCGGAGAGTTAAGCGCCTGTTCGATGGCTTGCAGGGAGCGATCGGAACCATCGGCCTCGAATGAACCCATAACCGCTTGTCCAGCTCCTTCCAGAACGCGTTTTACGTCCATGAAGTCAACGTTGATCTCACCGCGTACCGTGATCATTTCAGCGATGCTTTTGACGGCATTGGCCAAAACGTTGTCCGCGTGAGCAAAGGCTTTCCGGATGGGCAAATCACCGTGAATTTCGGCTAGCTTGTCGTTCAAAACGACCAGAACCGTGTCACAGTGTGCTTTTAGTCCATCAATCCCTTCCATGGCCTGAAGTCGCTTTTCCTTTCCTTCAAATTTGAAAGGAGCCGTAACGACGGCAATGGTCAGAAGCCCCATCTCTTTGGCAATCTGGGAAATAATGGGGGCTGCACCTGTACCGGTTCCCCCTCCCATACCTGCCGTGATGAACACCATTTGCGTAGGTTCACCCAGATAAAGCCGGATATCGTCAATATTTTCCAATGCGGCTTCCCGTCCCACTTTGGGATCGGTGCCGGCCCCGAGTCCTTTGGTTAAGTGAGCACCCAATTGCAATTTACTGGGTACCGGGCTGTTGGTGAGTGCTTGCCGGTCAGTATTGCAGACAATAAAATCTACATCCTTTACGCCAAGCCGAAACATATGGTTAACGGCATTACTACCGCCTCCACCAACACCGATCACCTTGATGATGGGCAGTTCCTCCTCTGTCGGAAGCTCAAATTTATAACCATGTTCCAGCATAGGTTCCTAATTTTTTGGTGCGCGAAAGCTAAGTCTTTGTCTGTTCGGTTGAGTGTGGGGATGCTACTGGCAATCGGTTTTAACCCTAGGAACGATCATAACGGTCGTCCGCTGGGGTAATGTCATCATTCAGAAACGATTTAAAGCGTTCCCAAATGCTGGGTCCTTTCGATTTTGCTGGCTTTTCGGGTTCTTTGGCAGCTTGTGGTTTCATGGCCACCTGTTGGGGGCGGAAATTACCGTTACCAATACCCACCTTGACGGGTTCTTCAACTTCGTCAACGTGCTTGCTTACCGAAATGCGCTCATCCAATGGCTTAAAACCAGCCCATACCAGTCCAACAGCAGTTGCATACGCCGGGTCGCTAACCAGATCTGCCTTTGGATTGCGTTCCAGCAGATCAGGTAAACCTACACGAGTATGCATGTCTGTTACCCGACGGAAAAGATCTTCAATGCCGCTGACGGCTGCCGAGCCACCTGTAATCACAACACCACCTAAAAGTTTGTCCTTATAGCCCGCCCGAATAATTTCGGCCTGAACCATCGCTGCAATCTCTTTCAACCGAGCCTCAATAATGAGGGCCAAATTCTTTAACAGCACGTCTTTAGGAGGTCTTCCACTCAAACCGGGCACCGAAACTACTTGATTAAATTTAAACTCGGAAGGATCTGCACTACCAAATTTAATTTTTAGTATTTCAGCCTGATGGGGCAATACCTTGCAACCTTCCTGAATATCAGCTGACAAGCTGTTACCCGCGAAAGGAAGAACGGCTACATGACGTAGCACATTCCGGTGATAAATAGCGATGTCGGTCGTGCCGCCGCCAATGTCTACCAGAGCAACACCCGCCTGGCGCTCTTCATCCGTCAGAACGGCCAGAGCCGAAGCGAGCGGCGACAGCAGCAGCATGTCTTCCTGGAGGGACGTTCGGCTGATGCTCCGCCGTGTGTTGGACGCCGAATTGGTCTGGGCCATGATGACCTGAAAATCCGCTTCCAGTTTAACGCCGCAGCGTCCGACCGGATCGTCAATTCCAGATTCATTATCGACCATAAAATCCATGGGCAGTACGTGCACAATTTCATTTCCAGCCGGAATCACCGAGCGATACATGTCGCCAACAAGATGCTCAACATCTGTGGCGGTCACTTCATCACCGGGCGAAGTTCGGGTAATGCTGCCGTGCTGCTTCCGGGCCGAAATATGTTGCCCCGAAAAGCCCACATTAACGACATGAATATTCAGGTTAGCTTGTTTTGCTGCTTCTTCAACCGCCTTTCGAATGGCATCAGCTGTTTTGGTAATATTCTGTACACCTCCTTTGGTTACCCCTTCGGAGATAGATTTACCCATGCCCAGCACATCGAGGCGAGCGTAGTTATTATCACGAACCAACCGGCCGGCTACGGCGCACACTTTGGTGCTTCCAATATCCAGTCCTACGATAATCTTGTTGTCTTGCTTCGGTGTCATTCGCACACTATCTGGTTACGGTATTGCACACTAACCCGTTTATAACGCTCCCATCCTTTGAGAGGCAATATATGTTTATAAAACAACTTTATTTTGTCAAATTTAGGTTGTAGATCAACTGGTTGCCCAATTTCGATATACTGGTCTCCGACCTGGGGAATCAGCGTAACTTCCCGATTCTTATCGACCATGATCTGCGCGATCTGTGCTTTCCAGAACGGATCAGCCTCTATCCACTTTAACAAATCCAGCAATGGCTTACTTTGTTCAGCCGTTAATGGTTTTCGTTCAGAAAAATAGTCTCCGGTCAATAATGTAACCCGAGCGGTATAATTCATCGACAACGGAAACCAGCGACCTTCTTCGTTTAAATACCAACCCCCCATTGCTGATCGCTCTTCATCGCCACTGGCCACGAGCCGGGCTAGTGGACGCTGCTGCTTGATATCAGCAATCAAATTTCCCTTCAGATCGCGGTAAAGCTGGCATTGTTTGATCAGACCGTTTTGTCGCAGCCGTTTTTCCAACTGCTTCAGATCAATGTCTTCAAATGAATCGCCAATCAACAAATCTGCTCCGTCATTGGTCAAGGTGCGCAGCACGTCATTTCGGTTCAGGAAACGGTGGCCATCCACCTCATCCATCTTGATTTGAACGTCTTCAACCCGCCGTCGATTTTGCCGGTGTTCTGTGAACGCAATTAGCCCGAACAAGGCAACTCCTGTTAGTAATGACGTCAGCCAAACTTTTTTTATTTTAAAAATAGGTAACATCCTGCAACAAGTTGTTTGTTTGAGCCGGTATTTTTATTCATTGGTCCCCAAATTGCTTTTTTAGGGTTGGAATCATCTGATCGATGTCACCGGCACCAATGGTTGCCAGCAGTTCCGGTGGATTTTGAGCCAGGATTTGCGACAGTTCAGATTTAGAACATTGCCACTTTTGCGGCGACTTAATATTTTGGTAAATTAGATCGGCGCTCACCCCTTCAATAGGCAACTCACGAGCCGGATAAATATCCAGCAAAATAACCCGGTCGGCAATGGATAAGCTTTCGGCAAATTCATTAGCGAAATCGCGCGTCCGGGTGTATAAATGCGGCTGAAAAATGGCCGTTACTGCCCGGTCTGGGTAAAGCGCCTTCAGCGAGGTCAGAAAAGCTTCTACCTCGGCCGGGTGATGCGCATAATCATCAATAAAAACTTTAGAATCGGTTTTTAGAATGTACTCAAACCGGCGTTTTACCCCTTTATAAGTATTAAGTCCTTCCCGAACCGCTTCGGGCGAGACACCCACCTGCAAAGCTGCCGCTCCTGCTGCTACCGCATTTTCTACGTTGTGGAAGCCCGGAAGCAGCAACGCAATATCCTCAATCACGCCGCCGGGATAAACCAGATTAAACTGGAACCGGGCGTTCTCAATGCGCAGGTTGTCGGCCCGATAGCTGCCTTCCTGCAATGAATACTCGAAAACCGTGGCTGGCGTTTGTGCGGCAAGAGCCAGGCCCTTTCTCATGAATAGCGCTCCGTCTGGTTTAATCTGGCTGACAAAAGCACCAAACGAATCCAGGACCGAATCGTGATCGCCGTAAATATCCAA
The DNA here is from genome assembly GCF_021484805.1 of Tellurirhabdus bombi. Lineage (NCBI taxonomy): Bacteria > Pseudomonadati > Bacteroidota > Cytophagia > Cytophagales > Spirosomataceae > Larkinella > Larkinella bombi. Next base: position 1,916,594 of record NZ_CP090557.1, read on the forward strand.
GTGGTCAGCATCCGTCGATGTAACGATGGCTACATTCGGATAAAGCGTCAGAAAAGAACGGTCAAACTCATCGGCTTCAACCACACAGATCACCTTTGACAGGTCTTCGGCGGGATCATTGAGTAAAAAATTTGTCTGATAATTCTGCGTGATGCCACCCAAAAAAGCCGCACAGTTGACCCCAGCATGGCGCAAAATGTGCGCTACCATCGAGGAGGTAGTGGTTTTGCCATGCGTTCCGGCAACGGCAATGGTTGTCATCCGGCTGGCTAGCAAACCCAACACCTGCGATCGCTTCTGCAAGGTGAAGCCTTGCTCGGTCAGGTAGACGTATTCCGCGTGGTTTTTCGGCACAGCGGGGGTGTAAATGACCAGCGTTTGGGCTTTGTTCTGCCGGAAGTGATCGGGAATCTGTTCAATATCTTCGTCAAAGTGAATCACCATTCCCTCGTCCTGGAGCGTGGTTGTTAGTGGCGTCACGGTTTTATCGTAACCTGCCACTTCATACCCATTTACCAGAAACCAGCGGGCCAGGGCGCTCATTCCAATACCGCCAATTCCGAGGAAATAGACGTATTTGATGTTATTAAGTGTCACTGCTGTAATCGGATAGGTATTTTGGACGATGCCAAAAGGATTATTTATTGACTAACTTCAATACTTCTTCTGCAATTTCCCTGGCCGCTTTGGGACGGGCCAGCTCACGGATGTTCTTACTAAGTAGTTGCTGCTCCTGCGTATTCTCCAGTAACTGCAATGCCGAGCTGACCAGTTTACTTCCGGCTTCGCGATCTGTGACCAGCAACGCGGCCTGCCGACTAACCAGGCTCATGGCATTTTTAGTTTGGTGATCTTCCGAAGCAGCTGGGAAGGGCACCAGAATGGCTGGTTTCTCAACCAGGCAAAGTTCCGATACAGATAAGGCACCTGCCCGCGAAATCACGGTATCCGCGGCGGCGTATGCTTTATCCATTTCATAAATAAAATCAAACGCCTTAATGCGTTCAGAGGCACTATTTGCAATGGCCATTCGGGCGCGCTCTATAAATTGCGGACCCGTTTGCCAAATAACCTGATAACCGGATTGAACCAGTAAATTCAGGTCCTTTTCAATTGTTTCATTAATGCTCCGGGCGCCCTGACTTCCGCCAATAATTAGCAGCGTCTTGTGATCTGCCTGAAAGCCAAAATGGGCTAATCCTTCTGCCCGTTTGCCCGCCGCCGCGATGATGTCCGTCCGAACGGGATTACCCGTCATCTGGATTTTTTCCGCTGGGAAAAAAGCGTCCATGCCCGGATAAGCCACACAAATCTTTTTGGCCCAGCGCGACAGTATCTTATTCGTCAGGCCAGCGTAGGAATTCTGTTCCTGAATCAGGATTGGAACTCCGGATCGCGAAGCTGCCAACAACACCGGCCCACTTGCGTAACCACCTACACCAACCGCAACGTTTGGTTGAAAGTCACGGACGATTTTTCGGGCCTGCCGCAAGCTCCGACTCAACTTCAGCGGAAAAGCCAGGTTTTCCAGCGTTAGCTGCCGTTTGATGCCAACTACCGGTAGCCCAACAATGGGATAACCGGCACGGGGCACCTTCTCCATCTCCATTTTCCCTTCTGCCCCTACGAACAGCAATTCAATGGTAGGATCAATTGTCTTTAGTTCGTTTGCAATAGCAATGGCCGGATAAATATGTCCGCCGGTGCCACCGCCACTGATTATGATGCGTATTGGCATTTCAATAGTTATTTCAGTTTCTGGTAACTTGCGGCTGCTTGCGCGCCTGCTTAGATCCAGAAATCAAATTTTGCTTTCGTCTACTTCCCCCCGACTAACACTGAGAATAATGCCAATGGCTGTTCCTGTGAAAAGCAGGGACGTGCCACCCATACTCAAGAGTGGAAGAGGTAAACCCGTTACGGGCACAAGGCCAACCGAGACCGCCATGTTAATCATGGCCTGTATGACAATACTGAATGTCAGCCCTGCCGATAAAAGCCCGCCAAAGGCGCGATTACTCTTTCGAATGGCGCGCATCCCCCGCCAGAGCAGGTAGAGGTAAGCACCAACGATTATAACACCACCAATCAAGCCGTATTCTTCGACGATCATGGCAAAAATAAAATCGGAATAAGGGTGGGGCAGGAAGTTACGCTGGTGGCTGTTGCCCGGTCCCTGGCCCGTTAAGCCACCGTTGGCAAGTGCAACGTAGGCTTGCTCGACCTGATAATCGATCTTGTCATTACTGCCAAAACGCTCCAGACGACCCATTACTGTGCTAAACCGCTGACCAAAAATCAGTGCAAAACTGCCAAAAAAGACGCAAACCGCGACCATCATGACCAGGTATTTCATGGGGACACGGCCAATAAACATCAGTAAAAAACAGGTAGCACCGAGTAGCAGCGCTGTTGATGCGTTTGTCAGAACGATTAGCGCGCAGATAATGCCAATCCAGACGATCATGTTGGTTAGCAAACGCGGTTCATATTGGTCGCGACGAATGTGTTGCCGCTTAGCCAGCATAGCCGCCAGGTTTGAAATCAGCGCTAATTTGGCTAAATCGGAGGGTTGGAAGGTCTGATTAATCAGGGGAATAGTAATCCACCGACTGGCATCGTTCAAACTGGCCCCTTTGATAAATGCCCAGAGCAAAAGCGGCACCGAGAGCCACATGCCAAATTTAGAGAGTCGGGAGTAGACGGTGTAATTAACGCGGTGCGCAAACCACATGAAAACCAGTCCCAGCACGACCAGCGATCCATGCTTAAATAAATAATGCTCGGTAGAAAGCATTTTCTGGTAGGCAATGGTGCCGGTTGCACTGTAAACGACCGCCACACTCATTACGGATAGAAATAAGACCACACCCCAAATGTGGTAATCCCCTTTGAGATTCCCTTTGAGCCAGTCTTTGGTCGAAAGTGTCGTTGGGAGCGTCATTTTCCTATCTACCGGTTACTTTGTTTCCCGTTTTTTTACGGCTTCTTTAAATTGGTTACCTCGGTCTTCGTAATTCCGAAACAAATCAAAACTGGCGCAAGCGGGCGAGAGTAAAACCGTATCCCCCTGTTGCCCAAATTCTAAGCCTAGATTTACGGCTTCGGCTACGTCCTGCGTTTCAACCAGGTGAGGCACCTTAGCACTAAAGTAACTGAATAACTTTGAATTATCCTTGCCTAAGCAAATCAATGCTTTAACTTTTTCTTTAACTAATGAATCAATCTGACTATAATCATTTCCTTTGTCGAGGCCCCCGGCAATCCAGATAATAGGGGTGGTTATGCTTTCCAAAGCATAATAAACGGAATCAACATTCGTCGCTTTTGAGTCATTGATAAACCGTATACCATCGATCGTTCCGACGGGTTCAAGGCGATGGGCTGCATTCTGAAAAGTCAGCAGTGCCTGCCGAATTTGTTCCGCTGTCAAGCCAATTGCCTGGCCTGCCAGGATTGCCGCAAGCATGTTGATGGCGTTGTGTTTTCCCTGAAGGGGAAGCTCGGCCAGGGCTGTCTGGAACGTCTGGCTATGGCTCCGGGCTAGCAGCTCGCCACTTGCCAGATAAGCACCCGGTTCGGGCGTCGTTGATAAAGAAATAGGAAAATGCTGAATATCCAGAGACCGCTTAGCCAGCTCTTCCTGAATCGGTTGACTTTCTGCGTAATAGATAAAAGAATCCTCGGCTGTCATGTTTTGCAGAAGCCGAAACTTTGAATCCACGTATTTTTGGAAAGTATACTCGTACCGGTCAAGATGATCAGGGGTGATATTAAGCAGCACTGCCACGTTAAGCCGGACGTTATACATATCATCCAGTTGGAAGCTGCTCAGTTCCAGAACAAAATAATCGTAAGTGTCCTCAATGACCTGCTGGGCAAAGCTGTCACCGATGTTTCCGGCAAGCCCGACGCGCAGACCCGCATTTTTAAGGAGGTGGTAAATCAGTAGGGTAGTGGTGGTTTTTCCGTTGCTTCCGGTAATGCCAATGAGTTTGGCTTTCGTATACCGCGCTGCCAGTTCGATTTCGGAAATAATCGGAATTTGCTTCGCCAGCAGCTTTTGCACAATGGGTACTTTGGTTGGAATACCCGGGCTTTTCACTACTTCCGTTGCCTGTAAGATGCGTTCCTCCGTGTGCTGGCCCTCCTCAAACGGAATAGCGGCCTGCCGAAGCGTTTCGCGGTATTCATCCTGAAGCGTTCCACGATCCGATAAAAACACATCCATTCCTTTGGCCTGCGCTAACAAGGCTGCGCCAACGCCGCTTTCGCCTCCTCCTAAAATTACCAACAACGGTTTCGTATTCATACCTATGTGTCAATCAAGCGGCAAAAATAAAATTTTCGGCGTAGCCTCGCCTGCTAAGTTGTGACAATAATTTTTACCCATAAAAAAGCCCCGGATGGCCGGGGTGCGGAAAAGCTATCTAATTCAGGAGTTAGGCTTTTTTCATCGAAGAAGACATTCTAAGCCGATTAGCTGCTTTTACGATTAGAAAAATGACCCACGCAATAATGATAAACTGAATGGTTACATTCAGAAAATTGCCATAACGGATGGCCACTTCTGCTTTGCCCGCCGCTTCATTGGCCGCCTCCAGAACGATCTTTTGCTGGCTGAAATCAACGCCGCCGGTTAATACACCAAGAATAGGGTTGATGATGTCTTCCACAAATGAGTTTACAATTTTTCCGAAAGCGGCTCCGATGATAACACCGACGGCCAGGTCCAGTACATTTCCTTGAGCAATAAACTGTTTAAATTCTCTTAGCATGGCGGATAAGTTTAAGTTAACCGCTGAAAGTAATATTATTTTTATACCCTTCAAATGCTTGGTTTCCTAAAACTTGTAGAGTAGGCCAATTGCCAGACCTTGACTGTATTGTACGGCATTGTCCTGGTCTTTGTCATAGAGAATAATTCCCGTAAAGTTGACATTGACAAAGCGGTTAATTTTAGCCGTTAAGGAAAAATCCAGTCGGTGGTCAATGGCATAGAAGGTGGCGTAATTAGCGAACAACAGATAACGGGCTTTCAGGTTCAGATTCTTGGCCACGTCCCGGTCATAGTTAACCAATGCCTGAAAGGCAGCTTCATTACGGACACGCCGGCCATCTGGAACCCCATATCGCTTAGGCTCACCAACGGAGACATCATCATTGGATAGAACGGTTTGCCGCAGGGTAGCAGGGCTCAATTGCAGGTTGAAGAATGAATTAGGCTTGTATTCCAGACCAATGGCCTCGGTAATGTAAGCAGGGGCAAAAAAGCCGGAAATGAGCACAATTCGTTCACCCCCACCCGTGAGATTTTCATATTTATATCCAGGCGCAAATTGGGAAAGCAAGCTTCCAGAGCCAAATAGCTGCCAGGATTTGCTGATTCGGTAACCAGCCTTGGAGTCAACAAATAAACGGTCGACATTTTTCCGCATGCCCTGGCCTTCGTTCTTGACAATGCCATACTGAAACTGAATCTCACTGGTCCAGTTAAAGCGATCCCGTAGGTAGTCGGCTTTAGCGTTTAGTAGCAAACCGAGCGCAATGGAGTTGACCCCGCCGCCCGTCCAGTTATTACTAAAAGAGCCCTGGTTAAGGTTAATGCCTGTCTGACCGGAGCGTTTCCAGTAGGTTGTGTCTTTTTTAACGGCCTTAATGGTATCGACTTGGACAGTGCTTACCTGAACCGTATCAATTTTGATTGCTTCAGTTTGGCCAGGTTTAACAGTATCGACAATAACCGTATCTACTTTAACAGGAACCTGGGCCAGGGTAGGAATTGTCCAACTAATTAAAAACGTGGTGAGTAAGAGGTATTTCATGGTAAGTACAAACTTAATCAAACACTTCAACGGATCGGGATTGAAGGGTTTGCAAGGGAACAATCGTGGTTGTATCGCCGGTTTGGAGGGTTAGTGATGTATTGTCGATGTTTAGAATAACCCCTTTCAAGCCATCAATACGGATTGTCTGGCCTGGACGAAAGCGATTTTTACTGTAAAATGAAGACAAAATATTTGCCATTACGTCACGCGATGCATATCCATAACCAACCGCAAAAGCGAAGATAATACCGCCAATCAATAGATTAAAACTGGATTCGAGCAACTCTGTATTAATGCCTGCTTGCCCGAGAGCACTAATTAAGGTAATAATTAGAAAGAAGAAAAATACAATCATGCCCAAGAGTTTTCCCGAAGCAATGTTGAAGGATTGGCAAAGTGTAACAACGCCGCTTCGTAGCGAGTCGGCAATCAGGACACCAACTTGCAGCATGATAGCGGCGGCAATCAAGCGAGGAATAAAGCCTACCAGCGACTTAACCATGTCTGTAATGGCCGAAACACCCAGCGTTTCGGTAGCTGCCATTAAAAACACAAGCAAAATAAAGTAATACAGTACTTTAGAGACAATTTCACTTAATTTTATCTCTGTTTTAAGCTGCTTGATAAAATGTATTTCGTTGAGTTTTTCACCAATTTTGTCGAACCCAACGCGGTCAAGTAATTTTTTTACTACGACAGATATTGCTTTGCCAACCAAAAACCCAATACCCAAAATAAAGCCGGCACCTAATAGTCGAGGTACAAATTCAATGAATTGGTTGATTAAGGCTCTAAACGTATTAATTAGCACATCGACAAGGTCAGGCAGGCGTTCCATAAGAAGGCAAAGGATAATGGGAGTTATTTTGTTAAAATGGCATTCAAAAAAGTAGTGGTAACTTTCAGAAAATCGCTGGCATACAGCTCAACAACAGTCAGTGAATTCCTAATGGTATCAATTTCCGAGATGAGTTCATCCTTGAGTTGGGGAGGGCAGGATACATCGGGTTCCAACTCCTGAAATGGATCTTTTATAACGGACATAGCGCTAAGTTAATTTTTTAGTCAAAGGGTCACTTTATAAGTGTAACTAGCTTGGCAATCAGGATAATCCAGAAAACAGCAGTTTCCAGGTACTTTTTGCGTAGTTTCTCTTTAGCCCGTTTGAGGCGCATTTTGATGGCGCTTTCTGTCAGGTTTAAAACGTTCGACATTTCTCTGATGCTCACATCATCCTGGTATTTCATCAGGAGAAGGGACTGCTCTTCCATTGTCAAATGAGCCAACGCTTTTTTCAACCGACTCGCTTCCATCTCGGCCAAGTCGCTGTCGTTATCTTCTTCCTGCCAGTCCATATATTCTTCCATCAAGACTTCCCCTTTTCGGCGACTACTACGAAGTTGGTCCGTGCAATAGTTATACGTAATGGAGAAAAGCCAGGTCGAGAATTTGGCTTGTTCTTTAAAACTGCTCAAGCGCACCATAAGGCGCATGAAAATGTCATGCGCAAAATCTTCAGCCTTAGCCGGGTCTTTTGTAAACATCAAACATTTGCGATATACTTTATCACAATAGCGGTTATACAAGACTTCAAAATAATAGTTAGACTGGGTTGTGATGTAAGAACGAACCAATTCTTCATCCGACATCTTTTTGATATCAATCGCACTTCTCATGTTGTATGACTAAGTAAATTAGTATAAGTAACGACTGGGAGGAAAATAAAAATTGAGCAACTAAGGGAGAAATTTGACTACATATTTACAATTATTTTTCAAAACTTTATCATTTGTTCATAAAAAAAGCGCCTTTGGAATCAAAGGCGCTTTTTTTATGACTATAGCAGGATTAGCTTCCGATAGCAACTCGTTTGAATGTTGAAACCGTTAGGCCTTTGCTTGTTTTGTTCAGCAATTGAGCAATTGTCAGCGAAGGATCTTTAACAAACTCCTGGTTTAACAGCGTGCTGTCTTTGTAGAACTTCTGAAGTTTACCCATAGCAATTTTTTCCAGCATTGCTTCTGGCTTGCCTTCAGCGCGGGCCTGCTCTTTACCAATTTCAATTTCGCGTTCTACGATGCTGGCATCGATTCCGTCTTTGTCAAGGGCCAGCGGCTTCATGGCTGCAATTTGCATGGCAACGTCTTTACCCACTTCTGAAATGTCAGTGCCGTTAGTATTAGTCAAGCCAACCAACACGCCCAATTTACCATTCGAGTGATTGTAAGCAACTACTTTATCAGCAGTTACTGTCTCATAAGCAATGATATCCAGTTTCTCGCCAATTTTGCCCATCAGGTCAGTGATGTGCTCTTGTAAAGCGCGGCCATCAGCTTGTGGTGCTGCCAGCAACTCTTCTTTAGTGGTCGCTTTTGATGAAACGGCAGTCTCCAGAATAGCTTGTGCCAGATTCTGGAAATCAGCTACTTTTGATACAGGCTCTGTTTCGCAGGCGAAAGCAACAACGGTTCCGCTGGTTCCTTCTTCGTTTACCTGAGTCAGAACAGTTCCTTCAGATGTTGTGTTATCGGCGCGTTTGCTAGCGATTTTCTGCCCTTGTTTGCGCAGAATATCTTTCGCCGCTTCGAAATCACCGTTGGCTTCAGTAAGGGCTTTTTTGCAGTCCATCATACCGGCACCAGTTTCCTGCCGGAGTCTGTTAACATCTTGTGCTGTAATAGCCATTGTTGGATAATATTGAGATTGACTAATTGACGTTTGAAATGGAATAGCCCATAGCGGGGCTACGGGCTATTTCCTAGTATTGGATCAGCAACTCGTGAAAGTCACCCTGTATAATTTATTGCTCGGTTGTCTCTTGCTCGCTATCTGCTGCAACGGCCGCTGACGGTGTTGTCGCTTCCGGTGCTTCAGCAGCTGCTGGAGCTTCGTCAACAGCGCGTTTTGCTTCTTCTTCCTCCTGCAAACGCTGATCGTCTTTATCCTGCTTGCGCTCTGCCAAGCCTTCTTCGATGGCCTTACCAACAGCCAGCGTAATCAGGCGAATTGATTTGTAAGCATCGTCATTGGCAGGGATTGGGAAATCAACTGCATCCGGGTTAGAGTTAGTATCGCACATCGCAAAAACCGGAATACCAAGCCGTTTCGCTTCTGCAACAGCAATATGCTCACGCTTCACGTCGATAATGAAGAGGGCTGCTGGCAGACGCGTCAGGTCAGCTACACCACCTAAGACACGTTCCAGTTTTTCTTTATCACGGCTGATCGTCAGACGTTCCCGTTTCGCCAGGTTGCTCACGGTTGTCTCATCTTTCAGCATTTTCTCTAATCCTTGCAGCTTTTTCAGCGACTTACGGATCGTTGCAAAGTTGGTTAGCATACCACCCAACCAACGGTCGGTAACGTACGGCATTTTCAGGCGACGCGCTTCTTCAGCGACAACCTCCTGTGCTTGTTTTTTTGTCGCCACGAACATGACCTTACGTCCTGAGCGTACGATACCTTTGATTGACGCTGATGCTTCGTCCAAGGAAGCCAGCGTTTTGTTAAGGTCAATAATATGGATGCCGTTCTTCTCCATGAAGATGTACGGTGCCATCCGAGGATCCCATTTCCGGGTCAAGTGGCCAAAGTGCACACCTGCGTCCAGAAGATCTTTATATTCTACTTGTGCCATTATTGAAATGAGCGCCGGTTCGCCGGTCCGATGAATAATGAGTTAAAAAATACGCAGCACCGCACATCGGCATCGAGTAAGTGCGGTCTGGACTAATGTCGGGTTGCTGGTTTCTGCTGATCAAAAAGAGAAACCAGGACAACTCCAGACTTCGATTAACGTTTCGAGAACTGGAACCGACGGCGAGCCTTGGCGCGACCGTATTTTTTCCGTTCTACCATGCGAGAATCGCGAGTCAGGAAGCCTTCTTTTTTCAGTGCCGGACGGAAATCGGTGCTAACCTCGCACAATGCACGGGCAATACCCATACGCGTTGCTTCAGCCTGACCAGTGATACCACCACCACGTACATTTACTTTAACGTCGTAACCTTCTGGGGCGTTGATCGTTGCTAGTGGCTGCTTCAGGATAATTTGCAGGATGTCCGACGGGAAATACGTCTTGTAATCTTTGCCGTTAACCTGAATGTTACCGCTACCCACCGATAGGTACACGCGAGCCACAGCAGTTTTCCGACGACCTAATGCGTTGATTCGTTCCATTTGTTAGTGTTCGGTGCCTGGGGTTCCAGCCTGTAGCTAAGCTACGGACGGCCTTCAGACTCCTATCGTCTTAGAGTTCCAATTTAACTTCTTTCGGTTGCTGGGCGCTGTGCGGGTGCTGGCCACCTGTGTATACGAATAGGTTCGTGTAAAGGCGACGACCCAGACGATTTTTAGGTAACATACCTTTTACTGCGTGTTCAACAATCCGAATTGGATGTTTGGCAAGTAGTTCACGAGGAGTCGTGAAACGCTGACCACCGGGATAACCCGTATGGCGAACGTACACTTTGTCCGTCATCTTTTTACCCGTCAGTTTAATTTTGTCGGCGTTGATAACGATCACGTTGTCACCGCAATCGACGTGCGGTGTGAAGTCTGGCTTATGTTTGCCGCGAATGATTTTAGCCACCTGACTGGCCAGACGACCTAAAACCAAGTTTTCCGCGTCAACAACCACCCAGCCCTTCTGAGCCGTCGCTTTGTTGGCCGAGATGGTTTTGTAGCTTAACGTATCCACTATTTACAGGAGATTATATATTGATAAACAATAAATTACACAAAGCAAAATTGTCCCGTCTGGAAACGGGAGTGCAAATATAGAGTGTATATTTCTGAAAAACAAGTGACTGGCTGAAAAGTAAATTAGCGCAGCTTTAGGGTGACCAGACAGATAACTGCCAGCAGGATGCCTATAATCCAGAAACGAGTAACAATTTTCGCTTCGTGGTAGCCCTTTTTCTGGAAATGGTGGTGCAGCGGCGACATCAAAAAAAGCCGGTTAGCCTGCGCATACTCCAGCCCGTTTTTTTGCTTCTGGTAACGAAAGTAACTAACCTGTAGAATGACCGAAACCAGTTCGACAAGGAAAATGCCGCACATGATCGGAATTAGCAGCTCCTTGCGAACGGCCAGCGCCAAAACGGCTATAACACTCCCTAACATCAAACTTCCCGTATCGCCCATAAAAACCTGCGCCGGGTAGGAATTATACCAGAGAAATCCGACCAGCGCCCCCACGAAGGCCGCGCAGAAAATCACCATTTCTCCAGAATTAGGAATGTACATGATATTGAGGTACTGCGAAAAAAGCTTGTTACCCGACAAATAGGCAAACACCCCTAAAGTCAAACCAATGATTACAGAGGTGCCGGCGGCCAGACCGTCGATGCCATCCGTAATGTTTGCTCCATTAGAAACAGCGGTAATGATAAAAATACAGACAATCGTATAAATGATCCACGTGTACTCATCGGGCAAAATGCCGAATAGTAACGAATTGTAATTGAACTCGTTGTTCTTAAAAAAGGGAATGGTCGTAAGTGTCGATTTAATGTCGTGAAATACCTGGACTTGCCCGAGCGTGGCGTGCGCAATCGGTTTGTCATACACCCGGATTCGGACGTATTCATTAAAATACAGAGTGAGGCCAACAATCAGACCCAGCCCGACCTGACCGACTACTTTAAATTTTCCTTTTAACCCTTCTTTATCTTTTTTGAAAACTTTAATATAATCGTCTAAAAACCCAATCAGTCCCGTCCAAACTGCCGACACAAGCAGCAGTACAATATATACGTTGGTCAGTTGAGCGAACAGCAATACCGGAATCAGTAAGGAAGCCAGAATAATAAATCCCCCCATCGTTGGGGTTCCTCTTTTTTGCATCTGACCTTCCAGACCCAGGTCGCGAATTTCCTCACCAATCTGTTTTCTGCGAATAAAATCAATGATTTTCCGACCAAACATGGCCGCAATGAGCAGGGAAAGCGTAATGGCTGCCGCCGCCCGAAACGACTGGTATTTAAAAACCCCGGCGCCCGGAAAATTGAACTGCTGGTCGAGGTACGTGAAGAGGTAATAAAGCATGGGGCAAAGTTACAGATGTATGACTGCGTTTTGCAAATTAGTTCGCTGCTATTGATGAATTATACGCATGTAATTTGAGCCAGGCTCTACGCGGCAAATCCGTTACTTTTTAAGGGTATAAACGTCTCTAAGACTCACGAAATTACTCATATAAGTGATGAACCCGAAAAGCAAAAAAATCCTGGTCTTGATAGCACTTGTGCTCGTGTATGCTGGTTTAATCTACTCTATCGTCTTGGGTCAGCTATTTCCTGGATTCCGATTAGGTATACTTTATCTATGCATTTTCGGAGTATTGGTTGCCGATATGGTTCAATATAGGCCTAATAAATAGCCTCGGAAATTTCACAAGCGTCACCATAGATTATTGTTTGAATGCTTCGCGCAGCACCGTCCGATCGTCAAAATCGTGCTTCACACCTTTAATTTCCTGGTAGGTTTCATGACCTTTTCCTGCAATTAAAACCACATCGTTTGGCTGGGCCAGGCTAACGGCTTTAAAAATGGCTTCGTAACGATCAGCAATGGTCTGGGTTTTCTTGTAATCAATGGGTGGGATACCAGCCTGCATTTGTTCCAAAATAGCCATCGGATCTTCGTCGCGGGGATTGTCGGAAGTTAAAATAACCCGGTCGCTGAATTTACAGGCAATTTCGGCCATAATCGGGCGCTTAGCGGCATCCCGATTACCGCCGCAACCCACTACCGTAATGATTTTTCCGTCGCCCTGCCGCAAGCCATTAATCGTTTCAAGCACGTTTTGCAAAGCGTCAGGCGTGTGGGCATAATCGACGATGCCTACAATCTGACTGTCTGAAATAACCGTTTCAAAGCGTCCCGGCGGACTTGAAACACTCGACAGTTCAGTGAGAACATCTTCGGGGTTTTCGCCCAGCAAGACAGCCGCTCCGTAAACGCCCAGCAGGTTGTAGGCATTGAAACGGCCCGTCAGTTTAAACCAGACTTCGCGTCCGTCCATTTCCATGTGCAGACCAAACAGCCCTTCCGAAATAATTTTCCCTTTGAAGGTTCCCAAGGTTTGGAGCGAAAAGCTCTCTTTTCGGGCGACGGTATTTTGCAGCATAACCAGCCCTCGTTTATCGTCCAGGTTCACCAAGGCAAAAGCCGAAGCGGGGAGGTGGTCGAAAAAGCTTTTTTTGGCGCGAATGTAATTGTCGAACGTCTGGTGAAAATCGAGGTGGTCGTGGGTAATGTTAGTAAAAATTCCGCCCCGAAACTGCACGCCCGCAATGCGGTGCTGAACGAGCGCGTGCGAGCTTACTTCCATGAAAACGTGCGTACAGCCCCGATTGAGCATTTTCTGGAGCAGCTCGTTGAGGGTAATTACGTCGGGCGTAGTGTGCGTGGCCGGAATAACTTCGTCATCGATCTGATTTTGAACGGTAGAAAGCAGCCCCACCCGGTAGCCTAGTTTACGGAATAAACGAAACAGCAGCGTCACCGTCGACGTTTTGCCATTCGTTCCCGTAACGCCAACGAGCTTTATTTTTTTGGACGGGTGTTGGTAAAAATTAGCGGCGATCAGCCCCAGGGCATAGGCGCTATCCTTAACCACAATGTAAGCTATGCCTTCTGCCAGAGTTTCGGGTAACGCTTCGCACAGAATGGCGGAGGTACCTTGTTCGATGGCTTTGGTAATAAACTGATGACCATCCGTTTGCGTACCCCGGATGGCGGCAAACAGACTCCCGGAACCGGCTTTTCGGGAGTCCATGGTTAGGTTTGTAATCTCCCCGCTCATCGGCCCGGAGGTTGATTGAAGCGGTACTTTATAGAGAAGATCTGTTAACTGCATTCTAAAAATTGATCTTATTGGCTAAGGCAATGCTAACGCATTGCCGTTGTTTGAGCTTCTTTGCCGCGTGATACGAGAGGGGCAATTTTCAACGTGTCTGGTCGGGCGGTTTGCTGAAGCACCAGCGTAATTTTGCGGGGGCTTGGCAATGCACTCCCCGCCGGTACCGACTGATCAACCACTTTGCCCACGCCTTTGAAACGGACGAGAAATCCCCGGTTCTCAAGCAAATGCAAGGCATCGCGCAGGTTCATTCCGACTAGATCCGGCACCTGATTTTTTGTCGATTGACTCACCCATTGTACCCGCGCTCCTTGACCGGTTGCTTTTACCCAGCCATCCGCAGCAAGTTGAGTATCAATATTTAATTCGCTACCGATGGTGCGTAAATCGTCCGCGAAACCAGCTTTGGCTCCTCCCGTGTTTCGTTTTGATTTGGTTGTATTCGCGATCGGGCTATGCATCTGAACGTCATAGGCAAAGATGCGGTCGGCTACTTCTCGGAAGACCGGGGCGGCAACGCTACCTCCATACAGCAAATCCATGTTGGCTCCCTGCGGGCTATCAACAATAACGACACAGCTGTATTTGGGCTTATCCGCCGGGAAATACCCAATAAAGGAAGTATAGTATTTGCCTTTCTGGTAGCGTCCGTTAATTAGCTTCTGGGCTGTTCCGGTCTTACCGGAAAATTTGTAGTTCGGGCTTTTCGACTTTTTCGCCGTGCCTTCTTCCACGACTCCTTTGAGCATGCTTTGTACCTGCTTGATGGAGCGGGCTGACGCAATGGGTTCGGCTTCGACATAGGGCTGAAAATCTTCAACAATTTCGTTGTTCCGGCGAATTTGCTGAACAATCATCGGACGAACCCACTTGCCATCGTTCGCCACAGCGTTATAAAATGTCAACATCTGTAGCGGCGTTAGTTGCACCTCATAACCGAGGGCCATAAAAGCCAGAGAGACTTTACTCCATTGTTTGGAAGATGGGTTACGAATAACAGGTTGGGCTTCCCCCTTCATTTCAAAGCCCGTTGGCTCGGTTAGGCGAAACTTGGCCAGATAGCGACAATATAAATCGGGTCGTCTTTGGAAATAACTCTGCATCATCAGGTGTACCCCAACGTTGGATGATTTCTCAAAAATCTGCTGAGCCGTCAAAGCCCCGTAGCCACCGCGTTTAGCATCCGTAATGGGCAAGCCCCGAAACCGAACCGAACCGCCACCCGTGTTAAAAACCTGATCGGGGCGAACCGCCTTTTCTTCCAGTAAAGCCAGCATGGAGGCCAGTTTAAAGGTTGAGCCGGGGTCGGTGCGGCCAGCCAGCCCGTGGTTGAAATTTTCGATGTAACCGTTTTTGGAGCGGCTAAGATTGGCCATCGCCTTGATCGCGCCCGTCTGTACTTCCATAACGATAACACAGCCTTTTTCCGCATTGTACGATTCCAGCGTGTTCTTTAGCGCTGATTCGGCCATGTCCTGAAAATTTACATCAATCGTTGTGTGAATATCCAGGCCTGGCTCTGGTCGGTTGTCGGTGCCGTCTTCGATGGGCATTTTGACGCCACCCGATAAAACTTCAACCATGCCGATGCCGTTTTTACCTGCCAGCTCCTTCTGGAAACTTGCCTCCAGCCCAACCAAACCCCGCCCACTTTCCGGGTTGAGGTAGCCCACCGTCCGAAGCGCCATTCGCCCAAACGGATTATAGCGTTGATAGATAGCGTCAAATTTTCCACCACCGGAGCCTTTCTGGCGGTTGAAAAAAGGCCATTGTAAGATTGCCAGACGTTCCTGAAACGTAACTTTTCGCCGGGTCAACATCACGTATTTGCGTTTATTGGCCCGGGCCGATTTGATTAAATCTACGTATTCCTGCCGCGATTTTTCCCCAAATTTCCGCGACAAGAGCAAGCCCAACGAATCGACCTTGCTTTCAAAATACTCGTCTTTGGCCACCCGTGGATCAATCCCGATGTAATAATAGGGGAGGGACGTAGCCATTACGCTGCCGTTGCTGGAATAAATGTTACCCCGGCTGGCTGGGATGGTATCTTTACGGATATGGTAATCCGCAATTCGGGCTTTCCAGGGCTTCCCTTTGTAAGTTTGGTAAAACTGAACGTAAACCAGCCGTCCAATAATGGCTGCTGCAAACAGGAAAAGGCCGATTGACGCAATCATGGCCCGGTTTAGGATGTCGCGCTTGATATTAACGGGGCGATCTGCTTTACTCATTTTGGTTCTTCCGGTTTAACAACGATAACATAAGGCGGATCTTTGCTTTCTCCAAGACCGGTTTGAATAACGCGCTTGCTGATTTCCGACTGCTTACCGCTTTTCATGAAATCGGCCTGTAAGGTCGTGTAGTGGGCCCGAAGTTCATCGACCACCGCTTTTTTCTTCTGCATCTGCCGAGCAAGCCCCTCTGCATTGTGGTTAAATCCAATGTAAATAATCACCAGAAAGGATACCCAGATAATGCGGTTAAAGTTGACGAGTGGCCAGTCGTTATCTTCGCCGAATAGCTTTTCCAGACCAATGGTTTGGTTCAAATACGTATACAGCCAGCCTTCTTTTTTCTTCTTCCCTTTCGGTGGCTGTTCGCCATTTTTGTAGGTGTTTTGTGCCATCTGTATAAATTCTGAAATGAGTTTCGTATAAGTCCGGTCGGAACAAACCGCAAAGTTTGTTCTGGCTAGATTTTTTCGGCGATGCGCAACTTGGCACTTCGGGCACGTGGATTCTGACTAACTTCTTCAGCCGAAGCTTCAATCGGTTTCCGGGTGATGGAGCGCAAAGGTTTGATTTCGTTTCCGTAAAAATCCTTCTCGATTTCGCCCTGAAAATTGCCTGATTTGATGAAGTTTTTCACCAGACGATCCTCCAGCGAATGGTACGCCATCACAACCAGTCGGCCACCCGGACTAAGCGTTTCGGGAACCTGCGTTAAAAACTCTTCCAGAACCGCCAGTTCTTCGTTTACTTCAATGCGGAGCGCCTGAAAAACCTGAGCAAAATACTTGTTTTCTTTGCCTCGAGGTGCATATCGCTGCAATACACTTTTTAAATCATTGACAGATTCGAGCGAACGGTTCAGACGGGCCGAGACAATAGCACCCGCCAGCGTCCGGGCGTTGGTGACTTCCCCATACATACCCAGTATTTTGTGCAATTTATCTTCGGGGTACTCATTGACGACCGCACGGGCCGTCAGTGCGCCAGCCTGGTTCATGCGCATGTCCAGCTCGGCATCATACCGCGTTGAAAATCCACGTTCAGGCGTATCGATTTGATGCGACGAAATACCCAGATCAGCCAGTATTCCGTCGACCTGATCGATTTTATACAAACGTAGATACCGCTTCAGATGCCGGAAGTTGGCCGCCACAAAGGTCAGGCGTGGATCGTCGATGGCCTGGGCATTCGCTTTGGCATCCGGGTCCTGGTCGAATACAAAGAGTCGACCGCCGTCCAATTGCCGCAGAATTTCGCGCGAGTGCCCCCCTCCGCCGAAAGTTACGTCAACATATATCCCATTGGGTTTCAGAGCTAGACCGTCAATGCAAGCCTGGAGCAAAACGGGTTTGTGATAAGTTGTATTAATCATTTATCAATGAGAGAATAAACGCGAAGTAAGCAGAGTTTAACTTTAGTTACAACCAATAAATCAGCTAGTCGTTTAGAATTTTATTTTTCTCTGCGTGTACGAGAAAGCCGGAACTAAACTAAAATAGAGAGCGGTTACAAACTTAGCAAAACAGCCCCTATTTTACCGAAATAAGAAGGGTCGTAGGCTCGATAAATTATATCTTTTTATGAAGCGTTTCTCCCTTTTGCTTTTTTCCACGGTGTTGTGGTTGATATTCTCGTGTTCTTCCGAATCAAAAGTTCGCGTTCCTAAGGGAATCTGGCGGGCAACGCTCCAAACAAAAGGAGGTGAACTTCCCTTTGGACTGGACATTGTTCCGAATGCCGACAGCGCTACGTATACAGTGTATGCAATCAATGGGGCCGAGCGGCTCAAAATGGATACGGCAACCTTACAAGGCGATACGCTACGGATTCCGATGGCTATTTTTGAGTCAGAAATTATAGCCAAAGTGGCCAACAAGCGCATGGAAGGTATCTGGCGGAAACGCCGTATTGGGAATACTTATAGTGAGCTGCCATTTACTGCCTTATACGGTTTGAAATACCGATTTGAACCCGATGGAAAACAGGCGAAAAGCGATCTCTCGGGAAAATGGGCAACGACTTTCCGTTCGGAAGGGGACAGCAGTTTTGCGATTGGCGTATTCAATCAAAAAGGCAACAAAGCAACCGGCACGTTTTTAACCTCAACGGGGGATTATCGCTATTTGGAAGGAAACGTGTTTGGCGATAGTTTGCTGCTTTCCTGCTTCGACGGCACCCATGTTTACCTTTTTAAGGCCTTTCGCAAACCGGATAATACGCTCCAGGGATCATTCTGGTCGGGGGCGAGTGGCTACGAAACGTGGACCGCCCGTCAGGATTCTACCGCCGAATTACCCGATGCTACTAAATTAACTTACCTGAAACCAGGCCATAAAACGCTGAATTTCAAGTTTCCAGATAGAACAGGGAAAACCGTGTCGCTGCAAGACGAGCGGTTCAAAGGGAAAGTGGTGGTGGTGCAGATTTTAGGCTCCTGGTGCCCCAACTGCATGGATGAGACGAATTTTCTGAGTCCCTGGTACAAAAAGAACAAGGAGCGGGGCGTTGAAATTGTCGGACTGGCCTACGAAAAATCAGCTGATCTGGCGGAGTCGGCCCCTAAGCTGCAACGCATGGTGGATCGCTTCCAGATTGATTATCCCATTTTGCTGGCCGGTACCAATGACAAAGCTGAGGCGTCGAAAACCTTGCCCATGCTTAACCGCGTGATTGGCTTTCCAACCACCATTTTTATTGACAAAAAAGGCACCGTTCGAGAAATCCACACGGGCTTTTCAGGGCCGGGGACAGGGAAATATTACGATACTTTTGTTGAAGATTTCAATAAGCTCATCGATAAACTAGTAGCTGAATAAGCGACTTTTAAACGTCCAGTATTAAGCCTTCGCTTTCCGGGTAGCCCGTACAGGTCAGTATCCAGCCCTGGGCGAGATCGTGTTCGGTCAGCACATCGTTGATGGTCATGTAAACGCTTCCCGATTGGCAGCGCGCCATGCAGGCCGAGCAGCGTCCGCCCCGGCAGCTGTAAGGCAACGGAATGCCGTGATCGATGGCGGCTTGTAGAATGGATTTGTATGCCGGAACGTCAATGTCGTATTCCGTTCCCCGAAATTTGAGCAAAATCCGGTGATCACGGGAAAGCTCGGGGGGCGGGGTAAGCGTGATCGGGTCAATGACAAAGTTTTCTTTCCGAATCTGGTGGGGTTTAATACCGGAAAAAATCAGCGTAAATTGCACCATGCGCATGAAATCAAACGGGCCGCAGATATAGAAAAGCGCCCGTTGGCGGTCATGGGTGAGCAGTGTAGGCAGCAGGGTTTCCAGCAATATATTATTCAATCTTCCCCGGCGTCCCGTCCAGTCATCGGAGGGGTGGCTTAGCAAATGAATCAGCTTGAAGCGTTCGGGAAATTGCTCCTGTAGCGCATCCAACTTCTTCCGAAAAATAATGCTTCGTTCATGGGTATTGCTATAAAGAAGGGTCACATGACTAAGTGGCTCTTCCCGTAAAGCCTGATTTAATAAAGAAAACAAAGGGGTTATTCCACTTCCGGCCCCGATCAGCACAATATCTCGCCTGTTTTCGGGGTTTGTATCAAGGGTGAACCGCCCGGCGGGAGGCAGGCTAGTCAGTGTATCGCCTACTTTCAGGTGATGCAGCAAATAACGGGAAACTTCACCATTAACAACGCGTTTGATGGTCACGCTGAGCTGATTAGAAGCTACCTCAGGCGTAGAACTGATGGAGTACGAGCGGCGAACATCGTGGCCAAACAGGGGCAGAATGAAAGTCAGGAACTGCCCCGCGCGGTACGGAACTGGCTGCTGATCAGCAGAACGCAAAACAATGGTCTTTGTGTCAGCCGTTTCAGTAATTATTTCGGATACATGAAGGTCGATCAATTCCTCATTCATGGGCGGTGTGTAACTTTGTCTATCTCTTAGTAGCTTAGCGTTTATTTTTAGCTCAAGGCTCTTTATGAAACATTCATTACATGAGTAAGTTTACATTTTCCAGTATTGTTTTGGCGGTTATTGCGTTCGCAACCATAGCGGCACGGGGTGTCTCTTTTTCGGAAAACGAACGCGCAACGGTTGGCGATACGCTTATTATCCGCACCGATACTTTGATTAATAAGTACGTGAAAGATAGCGCTTACAACGCGGTGTTTCAACGTGATACGACCTTCAAGGTAGATAGTGCAGCCATACGGGCCAGAGTGGATAGCAACCTGATGAACCTACCCGAAGTACTAACGGGCGATCTGAACGGACTGGCCATTTGTGCAGGTTCACCCGTGTCGGTGCCTTTTACCACAACGGGTCGCTTTAATCCCGATAATCAGTATCAACTGCAATTGGTAGACCCGGCAGGCAAAATAACCAACCTGACAGAACTCACCAAATTTACGCCCAATAGTCCGACCGTATTGACAGGATATATGCCGTCGCAAACGCCAGCGGGTAGCCTGTATTCGATGCGCGTGTCGTCGAGCAGCCCCGTAGTTAACGGTACGTTGCAGCGGTTGCGGATCTTGCCGCCGCCCTCGGCAAAGATTGGCCTGCCCGACGGGGGAGCCGCTACAACCATTGTTCCCGGACAATCGGCCACCATTCAGGTTGCTTTGACTGGTCAGGGACCCTGGTCGTTTCAGCTATCCGACGGGACCAAAGTGGTTAACATCCTGCAAACACCTTATGAACTAACAGTCGCACCAGACAAGCCCACAGTCTATAAAGTGCTGTCTGTTAACAGTCCCTGCGGAAGTGGCACGGTAGAAGGCGAAGTAATTGTGAACGTAAACGAAAATCCAACGCCAACGCTAACGTTGAAAGCGCCAACGGGAGGCTTCCGCGTGTGTACAGGGACACCTTTTCAGGTAGCCTTTACCGCGACAGGTAAGTTTGCCGAAGGCAATGGGTTTGTCGTGCAGTTGGCAGGGGCGGATGGCACATGGACCGCTATTTCCGCGGCGGGAATGGGCAGTCCGCTGATGGCGCGGCTACCGTATGGCATTGCTTTGGACAAAGCCTACCAGCTTCGGGTTGTCGCCAGTTCGCCGTCGCTTTCGAGCGAAACGACAACGCTGAATGTAGCCCAGCAGGCAACGGCTTACCTGCGGTCGGATACGATTCGGATTGCCGAAGGTAAATCCGCTGATCTGACGCTTGACTTTGGCGGGGGCGGGCCGTGGTTTGTGCTGTTGTCGGATGGTACGTACGAAAATGGAATTACCAAAACGCCGCATACAGTTCGCGTGACACCGCAGAATCCAACGCCATACAGCATAACGTCGGCGGGTGGTGCCTGTGGCGTGGGCAATTACAGTGGCCGTACGTTTGTGCATGTAAACGTGCCGCCTTCGAGCATTACCACCGGCAATCTTTCAACCCGCACGATTTGCCACGGAACGGAAATTACGGTTCCTTTTACCACCGCCGGCCGCTTTTATGCCAGCAACAAATACATTGTTCAGGTGGCCGATACGAGTGGAAAGTTCACCAACTTGTTGACAACCTACAAGGACGGAGTATTGAAAGCTACGATTAATCCGGCTTATCTGAAAGACACGCTCAATACGGTTCGCCTGCGGGTGGTATCAACCAGTCCGGCAGTGGCTGGAACGGAAACGACCGTCAAAGTAATTGCTCCGAATGTGAGTCAGGCGGTTATTACTGGGGTTGGTACGCTTCGGCCCGGTCAGACTTCGCGGGTGCGGGTGGCCTTTAAGAATGGCTTGCCGCCTTATTCGTTCATCGTATCCGACGGAACCCAAATCAACGGGACTTTCCTGAATCCTTACGTATTGACTGTGGCTCCAACAACAACAACCGAATATACGGTTACATCGCTGAAAAGTGCCTGCGGGATTGGCCAGTCACTCGGTAAAGCCGTGATAACGGTTGAAAGCAATTAGCTAAAACACAACTACGGCCATAAGATATACCTTATGGCCGTAGTTAAACATGATCTGGACTTTCTTATTTCTTCTCCGGCATTAGAACCAGCCGAATATAATTCTTGCCAAAATACCGGTTAGCGGCCTGCTTGGTGCTTTCCGGTGTAACCTGCTTCAGCAATTCGGCTTCGCGCAGCACTTCTTTAGGGTCATCACCATTGCTGTACTGATTAGCCAGATAGCCTAACCAGAAGCCATTATCCTTCAATTGTACTTCGCTCTCGCGGCGCGTTTCAGCTTTGAATTTATTAAGGTCCTTTTCATCAGCGCCGCTTTGCTTAATGGAATTGATGGTTTCCAGCGTTTTAGCAATTAGCTTTTCCACATTCTCGGGGGCGCAGGTAAACCCGATACGGAAGGAGTAACGCTCCGCCGGAATTTTGCTGTAGCCACCACTAACGCCAACACCATACACCCCGCTTTCTTCCTCTCGCAGCTTTTCGGTAAGCTTAATTTCCAGTACTTCGGCCAGGGCATCGACTTGAGCTGCATTTTCTGGATTCCATTCAAAATCACCGCTAAAAACAAGCTGTACCGTACTTTTTGGATC
This sequence comes from Tellurirhabdus bombi, assembly GCF_021484805.1. Lineage (NCBI taxonomy): Bacteria > Pseudomonadati > Bacteroidota > Cytophagia > Cytophagales > Spirosomataceae > Larkinella > Larkinella bombi. Next base: position 1,938,994 of record NZ_CP090557.1, read on the forward strand.
GATTCCTTTGTAGACTGTTCTGGCAATTTCACCCTTTGGCGTTCGGATGCCCAAATCACGGAATGATTCTTTGCGGTTGGTTGTGGGTAAACCACCTAAGTATTTCTCGATAAGCGGTTTAATTTCTTTGTCCTTGAAGTTGCCGACAAAAACAAACGTAAAATCGCTGGCATCGGCAAAACGGTCGCGGTAAATTTTAAGCGCCTGATCGACATTGACCTGACTGAAACGGGCGGTTGTCAGCGGCATCCGACGGTAATTATAAGCTCCCAAAACGGCCTGAACCGTATCCTGGAAGACCTTTTGTGGCGTGGGGGTTGTTTCGGCATTTTGCAGAGCCGCCCGCTGGTTTGACAAATAGCCTTTGATGGCGTCGGCATCCTTACGAGGCGTTGTGAAATAGGCATACAGAAGCTGTAAGGCCGTTTCGAGATCTTCGGGAGACGTATTTCCGCTGACGCCCTCGCTGTTTTCCGAAATGTAAGGATAGACACTCACCGACTTACCACTCAAATACTTCTGCAACTGCGATTGGCTGTAATCGCCAACGCCGCTGATGGTAGCCAGCGTGGAGGCAAATCGCGCCGATTCAAAATCTTCATTGCCATAAAGCGAAGTCCCGCCAAAGCTGCTCCCCACGAAGAGAATCTGATCGTTCTTAAAGTTGGTTGGCTTCAGCACAACTTTGATTCCATTTTTTAAAGTCCATTCCTGCACGTCGATTTCTTTGATTTCGCGGCTATCCACCACGGCAGTTCCAATGGGCAGCGTAGCCAGCAACGGTTTGTCGAGCGTTTTGTCTACGTAAGCCGTTAGCTCGCGGCTGGTGTTATTGACCAGTGCCAACACCTGTTGTTCCGTGGGTAAACTGGCTTTGTCTTTTTCGGGAGCCATAATCACCACCGCCCGGTTTTCGCTGGTAATGAACTGCTTGGCCAGGTTGTTTACGTCGCCGACGGTAATGCCGCCGATGTATTTCTTCAGAAAATTGTAGTACGCCTCAATACCCATTGACGGGTTGCCGTTCAGAAAATGATCGACGTAATCGCTGATGTAGGCTGATGAGCGAGTTTTGTCCCGTTCCCGGTAGGATTTTTCAACCGCTTTCAGGTACTGTTTTTTGACACGTTCCAGTTCCGTATCGGTAAATCCGAAGCGATCCACGCGGGCGTTTTCAGCCAGAATCGCGGAAATGGCCCGTTCGATGCTGGCCGCATCTTTGGCAACCACGTATGAACTGAAAGCATCCAGATTACCCAGAAAGCCACCATAATTGCTAAAACCGTAAATAAACGGCGGGTCAGCCTGGCGGGTTAACTCCTGAATCCGATCGCCTAGCATGTAGTTAAACAGGCCACGCTTCAAGCCTTCCCGCACATCATACAGCGTACGCTCTTTTACTTTTGGCCGTTTATACATGATCTGAACAACGGTGTTGGGTTGCTCCACATCGGTCACAATCGCAATTTTTGTGTCTTTGTGCGGCGCGATCTGGTATTCCGTGCGTGGCTTCGGGTTTTTAACCACCGGAATTCGTCCGAATTTTTCCCGAATGGTTTTTTCTACCTGCGCAATGTCAAAATCGCCAACGGCTACCACGGCCATTAAATCCGGGCGGTACCAATCTTTGTAAAATTGCGCTAACGTAACCGGCTTGAAATTTTTGAGAATGGCTTCCTTGCCGATGGGCAAACGATCGGCGTAGCGAGAATTGTTAAGGATTAGCGGAAAAAACTTCTCGCGCATCCGTTCCTGGGCACTGCGCCGCGAACGAGCTTCTTCCAGTACCACCCCGCGTTCTTTGTCGATTTCGTCGGGATCAAGCGTTGCGTTATGCGCCCAATCTTCCAGAATCTGAAACGCTCGTCCAAAAACATCGGCGGAGTCGGTCGGAACGGGAAGTTCGTAAACGGTTTCGTCAAAACTGGTGTAGGCATTCAAATCAGCTCCGAAGCGCACGCCGGAGGTTTGTAGAAAGTTAACCAGCTCATTCTTAGGGAAGTTTTTTGTGCCATTAAAAGCCATGTGTTCCATAAAATGCGCCAGTCCCTGCTGCTCGTCAGTTTCCAGAATAGAGCCAGCCCGCACAATCAAACGGAGTTCTGCGCGGGCTTTAGGTTCGGTATTTTTGCGGATGTAGTAGGTCAATCCGTTGGGAAGCTTGCCTACTTTCACCGATGGATCGAATGGAATAGGTCGCTTCAACTCCGCCGGAACGGGCACGGTTGCCGCTTTGGCCGTGGGTACCTTTACCGGCGCTTTGGCAGGCTTTTGCGCAAAAACCACTGTTGTGGAAAGCAGCAACAGCGTAAGAACTTTTTTATACTGAATCATCCGATTGTATATCGTTAAAAATTGCTCAGGGTTAAAAAGAATGAACACGCAGAGATAGAACTTTCGTGCCTAATTTCATAACATTTCAACGAGAACACTCAGTTTAACCGGATGCGCAGGAACAAGTTTTATACTTTGATGATTATTTTCTTCTGATACATCCAGTACAATATACCCGTCCAGATCAGGATAAAGGCAAGCGCACCAGCCAGCGAGGCGTTATAGGGACTCTCAAAATAGGGGACGAAAAAAGTCTTGTACATCCATTCTTTCGCGCCAGTTTCCGCCCCATCGGGTTGCGTTACCTTAATCATGTTTAGCAGGCGTGGAATCAGGCCCGACAGAAAAAACACCGTGATGGCATTCGCTCCGAAGGCTACAAAAACAGTGAACCAACGCTGGTAGTTGGGTCGATTGGCCGCCTGAACATCAATGAGCCAATAGCACAAAGCGAGGCCCTGCGCACCCAGGCCGGAAGTCAGCAAGACGAACGACGAAGTCCAAAGGGATTTATTGATGGGGAAGGTAAGATTCCAGATGTAAGCCCCAATGAGCGATAGGCAACCCGCCGTAAACAACCAGGCAATCTTCTCCGCCGCGCTTTGATTGGAACGCAGGAGCGTACCTGCCAATATACCAGACAAGCCGGTGGCAATGGCGGGCAGCGTACTCAGTATGCCTTCCGGATCCCAGATTTTAGACGTTTTCCAAAGATGGCCGCCCAAAAGCGTTCGGTCGAGCCAGGCACCCAGATTGGTTTCGGGTTCGAGGTTTGGATACGGAAAGTCGGGAACCGGTACAATGGTCAGCAGAAGCCAGTAACCAATCAGCAAAATGGCAATAAGAATTGCCTGCTGGCGGACCGTCGTTACGCGAAAAAGTAAGGCACTAACCAGATAAACCAGCGCAATCCGCTGAAGGACGCCCGGAATGCGTACCGTAGCAAAATTGAATTTTGGGAAGAGACTCAAAAACAGCCCTAAACTGAATAGAATGAGGCTTCGCTTGATGATTTTACCGATCAGAGAAGGGTCACTTTTTCGGTTGGCCAGCGCAAAACTGATCGATACACCGACAATGAACAGGAAAAAAGGGAAAATCAAGTCGGTAGGTGTCCAGCCGTGCCAGTGGGCATGCAGCAAGGGTGCGTAGACGTGGCCCCAATCGCCAGGGTTATTGACCAGAATCATCGCGGCTACCGTAATGCCCCGAAAAACATCGAGTGACAAAAGCCGTGGCGCATGAGCCGATTTTAGCTCATGCGCCGCAACAGAATGAGTTGCTTCCATTAGAGAGCCAGGCAACTGCCTGTTAAGGAATAGTGTAACGGTTGTTTGCTAACAAAGATAGCCTTTGTCACCAAACTTAAAACAGGGACTGCCTCTCTAAGAGCTTCTGGCTTAATATTGAATGCTTATCAGTTCGCCCCGTTCCGCTTCCGTGGCAACAAGTCCTAAACGCTTGGTTGGGTCGCAGGCAATATTGGTTGGGTTTTCGCCGGGGATTTGAATGTCGTGCAGGTGCTGCCCCTGCTGGTTGTACACTTTTATCGTGCCTGAGCCAAAAACGGCCACGTAAAGATTACCATCAGCGCCCAGCGTCATGCCGTCGGGGCCGAAGCCATCCGGGCCGGTTGACGTCCACACGTCGGGATGCTCCCAGTCCAGATCTTCCGCATTGGGGTTCCAGTAGCCGTACCAGATGCGTTTGCTGTTTGTCTCCGCAATTAGCAATGTATGTCCGTCGGGAAGCAGACATAAGCCATTCGGATAAAACAGATTTTCGGCAATTTTACGGACTACACCCAAGGGGGTACAAACACAAACGTAACCAGTTGGCGTAGTTTCTTCCCCCGATGGACCAGGACAGGTAAACAACAGGTTACCGGCGGTATCCATGATCAGGTCATTGGGCATGTTGAGTGGTTCGCCATCAACACGGTCAATAATTACCTCAGCTTCTTGCGGAGCGGTCAGGTCAACACCCGGATTGAAGCAGCGAATGGCATTCCAACCCGAATCGCAGAACCAGATGCGGTCGAGGCTATCCACGCAAATTCCGTTTGGACGGCTGTTCGCGCCTACGTGAATGCGGCCGCTTTCCCCAGTCGGTTTCAAATAAAAAAGGCTTTCACCTTCGGATTCAACGCACCATAAAGTGCCGTCGGATGTAAATGCCGGGCCTTCGGGAAAACGAAGGCCCGTGGCTATTGTAGATACTTTGTTCATGAGTAGTTGATCCCTAACATCAATAAATCACGTTTCACAACTCCACCCTGTCAGGATTTACTACTGAAACCACGTAGAGGCGCAAGTGGTTATAAGTTTTTGACTAAGTGGCGTCTGATTTAGGTCGATCGGTAAAGTATATGGGTCAAAAACGCAGACAGCCCGACTCGCGAGTCGGGCTGTCTGTGCAACTGATTCTTTGGTAAAGCTTAGAAGAAAGAGATCCGAAGAACCCAGGGACTACCGTAAACATACTGCGAATAAACATCAGCATTGTAGTTTACGTTATAAAGCGCTGATAGGTTAATGCCCGCCAAACGTCCAACGCGTTGGGAGTAAGTGAGCCCAATCAGCGGGGCAGTTACCCAACGACGGCGGTACTCCTGAGCAAGCTGATCGGCGTAGCGAATGTTGTTGCCTTCGTATTCAACGTGCGCATACAGATGAGGAACCAGGCTTGGAACTGCTTCATACATTGCAAAAGCCCGTCCGCCGTATTGGTTAGACTGATCGGTAACAGTCTGGTTGGCGTATCTCAATTTATAGCGGTAATACGTATAATTTATGCCAAGTCCGGCGATGAGCCGTTCAGAAGCCTGATAAGCAACAACGGGCGAGACGCCAATAATCAAAGGCGTTCCAATGCGGGAATTGCCAAATTGAAGTGAGCTAATGCCACCTCCAAAGCGGAGGCGCTGGCTAAACGGAAGCGGCTCGCCATCGGGAGTCTGGGTTCTTAGGGGTTCCCGGCCTTGGTCGCGGCGGTCTTCCGGGTCTTCAGTAATCTGTCCAAATGCAAATCCGCTGCTCAGGAGCAGCAGCAAAAACAAATACTTCTGTATCAATTTCATGCTGTAAGTTTACGGGAAAAAAGTTATTCTTTGTAATAAACGAAAGAGACTCCTTTTTGGTCTGAATGGTTGCAATTTAGTCAAAACTCAAACTCCTTTACTTCCGGGTCGTTGAGGAGCTGCTTCGTGCAGTTTTCGTGGGCTTTAGCTGAACCCGTTACTTTCCAGCTACCAATCATTTTAGAGCCAATTTTTTGCTGTATTTCCCGTTGCCAGGAAAGACCGCAAGTCTCAAAAGTTTTCTCGTAATTTTCCAGGGTTTTATGCTTAAAATCCGTTGTAATCCGGTAGCTACGTGTCTGGTTAAGGCGGCCAATTAGCCGGACCAGGCTGGGTAAAAAAAGAAGCGTTAGCAAGATAAAACCGAAACCACTGAACGCCACATCGTAGAATCCGCCGCCCAGCGACATGCCAATGGCCGCGACCGCCCAAATGGTAGCTGCTGTGGTCAGGCCCCGCACACTGTTTGCCTGCCGGAAAATGATGCCCGCTCCCAGAAAGCCAATGCCATTGACGATATTGGCGGCAACACGGTCACGCTCGATGCCCAGTCGTTGAGAGACAATCGTGAAAAGAGCCGCGCCAACGCAGATCAGAATGGTAGTGCGCAGGCCAGCGGCTTTACTGCGGTATTCGCGCTCGGCTCCGATGAGTCCGCCCAACACCACGGCCAGTAACAGTTTATAAAAATCTTCTTCACGGAAAGCGATCATAGTCAGGCCATTTTCTAGCGCCGGAAAAACAAAAATTGAGGCACGAAATAAGTCCGGTTCCTCTTCGAAAACAAGTGAACCGAAAGAAACCATAAAGACTGAAAAACCGTTAGTCTTCAGATAGGGTTTGCTAAATTTACAGAATGAATATATCCGTTAGTCCGTCGGCACAGGCCGACTTTGAACGGCTTGACCCCAAGCAATATATTATCATCAAAGGTGCCCGCGTACACAATCTGAAAAATATCGACGTTGCCATTCCGCGCAATGAACTGGTTGTGATTACGGGTTTGTCCGGGTCGGGAAAATCGTCGCTGGCGTTTGATACGCTCTTTGCCGAAGGCCAGCGCATGTATGTCGAAAGTTTGAGTAGCTACGCCCGGCAGTTTTTGGGCCGGATGGAAAAACCGGAAGTAGACTATATCAAAGGTGTTTCGCCCGCCATTGCCATCGAGCAGAAAGTGACCACGCGCAATCCCCGTTCGACGGTTGGCACGTCTACCGAAATCTACGATTACTTAAAACTTCTTTTTGCCCGTTCAGGCGTTACGTATTCACCCATTTCGGGCCGCGAAGTCCGCAAAGATACCGTAACCGATGTAGTTGACTACCTGTATTCGTTTGCCGATGGCCAGCGGGTTATGGTGATGGCTCCGTTGCACATTCGCGAAGGACGTGCCCTGGCTGATGAGCTGAAAATTCTGTTGCAGAAAGGCTATACCCGGATCGTAGCGGATGGAGAAGTGCTGTTTATGGAAGACCTGCTGGAAGACCAGGCCAAGGCTGCTACCGTGAAGCCGGGCAAGCTGGAAATCCTGATCGACCGGGGAACGGTTCAGTACGACGCCAGCGGTCAACCCGACGAAAATACGCAATACCGCTTTTCGGATTCCGTGCAGACTGCTTTTGCGGAAGGAGAGGGAATCTGCCGGGTGGACGTGGTTGGTCAGGAGTCGCGCTTATTTTCCGATAAGTTTGAGCTGGACGGTATTGTTTTCGAAGAGCCGAGCGTCAATTTGTTTACGTTCAATAACCCATACGGAGCCTGCCGCCGTTGCGATGGTTTTGGTAAAGTGCTGGGCATCGATCCTGATCTGGTTATACCCGACAAAAATCTGTCGGTCTTTGAAGGCGCCATTGCGCCCTGGCGAAGCGAGAAAATGAGCGAGGAGTTTTTGAAGCCTTTGCTGAAAAACGGCATTCGCTTCGACTTCCCGATTCACCGGCCTTACAAAGATCTTTCAACAGCGGAAAAAGACGTGCTTTGGACGGGAAATCAGTTTTTCCAGGGTCTGAACGCCTTTTTTGATTTTGTTGAAAGCCAGACTTACAAGGTCCAATACCGGGTCATGCTGTCGCGCTACCGGGGTAAAACGACCTGCCCGGAATGCCGGGGTTCGCGGCTGCGGAAAGACGCCAGTTATGTCAAGGTCGCCGAGAAGTCGATCACCGATCTGGTTTTGATGCCGATTAGTGAAGTGGTAACGCTATTCCGAACGCTTGAATTACCTGCTCATCAACAACAGGTTGCCAAGCGGATTTTAGTCGAAATTGGCAACCGCCTTGACTATATGGAGCGGGTTGGTTTAGGGTATTTAACCCTTAATCGCCTGACAAATTCGCTATCGGGCGGTGAATATCAGCGCATTAAACTGGCTACGTCACTTGGCTCGGCGCTGGTAGGTTCCATGTATATTCTGGATGAACCAAGCATTGGGCTGCACCCGCGCGACACCAAGCGACTGATCAGCGTGCTGGAGTCACTGCGCGACATGGGTAACACCGTGATTGTGGTAGAGCACGAAGAAGAAGTAATGCGGGCCGCCAACCAACTGATTGATATTGGTCCGGATGCGGGCTTAAATGGGGGTCATTTGGTATTTCAGGGAACTTGGGACGAAATCACGAGTGAAGAAAAGAAAGCAGAGCGGGAGAATTCGCAGACGCATTCGTATACCATTGATTTTCTGACCGGTCAGGAAACGGTGCCCGTGCCTAAATTCCGGCGGAAAGCCACGCATTGGATCGACGTGACGAAGGCCAGAGAAAATAACCTGAAAGACGTAGACGTACAATTTCCGCTGAACACCTTAACGGTCGTAACTGGCGTTAGCGGTTCCGGGAAGTCGACGCTCATTCGGAAGGTGCTCTTCCCGGCGCTGAGCCGTCTGAAGGGCAGCGGTACGGAAGAAGCCGGAAAGCACGACAGTCTCGGTGGATCACTCGACCGCATTGCCGCCGTGGAAATGATCGACCAGAATCCGATTGGAAAATCCAGCCGCTCCAACCCGGTCACGTACATTAAAGCCTACGATTATCTGCGGCAGGTGATGGCGGACCAGCCCATCGCGAAAGCCCGTGGCTACAAACCCTCGCATTTCTCATTTAACGTAGACGGTGGACGCTGCGAAGTGTGCCAGGGCGAAGGCGTGGTGAAGATCGAGATGCAGTTCATGGCCGATATTTACCTGAAATGCGAAGGCTGTAAAGGGAAACGCTTTAAACAAGAAGTGCTGGAAGTAAACCTGCACGAAAAGAATGTGTCCGACATTCTGGACATGACGGTCGATGAGGCCATCGAGTTTTTCAAACAGGCCGAGCAAAAAATGGTCGAAAAGCTGTTGCCGCTCCAAGAGGTTGGTTTGGGCTATATCACGCTGGGCCAGTCGTCGAATACATTGTCGGGCGGTGAGGCGCAACGCGTGAAGCTAGCTTCGTTTTTAGGAAAGGGTAATCCAAACAAAGGGAAAACGCTCTTTATCTTTGACGAACCAACCACGGGCTTGCACTTCCACGATATTCGCAAACTCCTCAAAGCCATCAACGCGCTGGTTGATCAGGGCGATTCGGTGATTATTATTGAGCACAATACCGAAGTCATTAAATCGGCTGATTACATCATTGACCTTGGGCTGGAAGGCGGCGAAGCAGGAGGATATATTACCTTCACGGGCACACCCGAGGAAATGGCTAAACTGCCGGAAGGAGAGAATTATACCGCCGATTTTTTACGGGAGAAACTATAGGTATTTCTGATTTAGAATACGTTAATTTTTGCCAGGTGTAGCCCATAAAAGAAAAGCAGGTAGACGATCGCGAAGCCGAGCGAAAGCCCGAAATAGCGGTAAATCGGACGACTGCTTTTCTTAAATACCGCCAGAACCAGATTAAGGGTTACGGCAGGAATAGCGACTAGAAAATTAACGATGCAGAAAACGCCAATAAGACTCGTCGCGAAAAGGGCAGGTTCGAAAATCAGACCACCGAAAACGCCATAGATAGCACCCATTACAAATCCGACCGCCATGAAATAAAGCGCGTAGCGGATCCCTGATTTAACCTGAAAAGCAAACCAGGAGAGCGAGGTTGGTGGCGTAGGAAGGGTAGGATTCATGAACTTAAGAGGGGATTATTTTATTTTTTGAGACTCGCTCTGGCTTGCGGCTGGGCGGGTCTTTTTCTTTTTACCCCGCCAGCGCGGAAGCCAGATAAGAATACCCGTTACGAAGAGTACGGACGGAATCAAAGAAGCAACAAAGGCCAGCGCCCGGGTGATGTTCCCACCAAAGGTGCCGTAGTGAAAAGGCTCGACCCAGTTTAAATACATCTTCCCGGTGTTGGGTAAGTCTTTGGCGCTGTTGAAGTTAATTTTCCCGGAATATTGATCAATGTAAATAAAATTCTTGTCGCCGGTTTGCGTTACGTGCGGGCTACTCGAATACACCGCATAGATGCCTGTTTGCTCCAGGGGGAAACCCACGCCTTCAATATTGGTATCGGCTGGTAATGCGCGTAAAGCAGTCGCCACGGCAGAATCCAAAGGTAGCGGTTTGGCCCCTTGCCTATAAACCGACTTGCTATTCAGAATTTGATCCAGGGATTTAGGCTTTTCAAAACTGACCAGATACATAACCGGCGCCAGAATGGCCAGAAACGTAATGACAGCGCCTGTTAGGGCAATCAGCAGAATAAAAGGAGAGAAATAAAACCCCAATACCTGGTGTAGATCGTAAGTCTGACGGGCAAAACTGGCGTTTTTTCGGAACGTAAGCCGACTCTTGAGGTGCTTCCACTGCTTCGGAATCCACAAGCGTAAACCGCTGATGATCAGGATAACTAAAATGAGTGAACAAGTGCCGACAATGTATTGACCAACAACCGGTATAAGCAGGCTGCGGTGAATTTCCAGAACAATCCCGATGAAATAGGAGTCGTGTAGGCGCGTTCCAGTTACCTGGCCCGTGTAGGGATTAACAAAAATTTCTTTTTCGTAATCTTTCAAACGGAGATGATAGGCCAGGTTTTCGTCGCTTTCACCTTCCGGTTTGAAAAGAAAAGCCAGCTCCCAGGTAGGGTGGTCGCGTTTCAGTTGTTCCGCAATCTGTTGAAAGGATAGTTTGGCCGCTTGTTTAGGGGCGGCAACCTCATAAAGCTTTGCATTGAGGTCATGATCAATTTCATCTCGGAAAACTAGAATGGTTCCGGTGAGGCTGACAATGAAAATAACCGTTCCTGCCAAGAGTCCCAGCCAGACATGCCACTTCCCGTACCATTTTTTCTGATGACTAGCCCAGTTTTTTCTTTTGGAAAAAGGTGTCGGTTCCACGCTGGATTTTGATTGTCAATTAATTATGAAACAATCATTTTTAGCATACAATTCTAATGCAACTCACTGTCAGTGAAGCTTAGCCCAGTTTGTGCTATTTATACTGCTTCTAAATAATGACAAATATATGGAATAATCAACCAACCGGTCAGGGGAAGAGATATTTTGAAAGAGCAAGAATAAAGCGCAAACTGGCGTAAAAGAAGAAATACGGAACTATAAAGAGACGCTAGAAGTAGAGCGAACGAACGGGTAATCAAATGAAGAGACCAACTGCTAAACGGAATTGACAGACAGGCTACTTAAAAAATCTGGCGAATGATCGAATGTCATTCGCCAGACCAACAAGCACTCTAAACGGCAATGGTTTTGCCTGGTACCGCAACCGGATAAAAACCATCCTGATTCGGCAGTATCTTAGGCATGGCATCCCAGGACAGCTGTGTTGGGAATAGATCGATCTGTGAATTCAGGGCTTCGTCCCAAGTAACCATTTTGCCCGAATAAGTCGCCATACGACCCATGATGGCGGTCATCGTACTTTTTGCTCCGTTCTCGGCGTCGGCAAATTTGTACTGGTTTTTGGCAAGTGCCTCAAACAGTTCGTCGTGCTCGATCTGGTAAGCGTTGGCTTTCGGATCGATGGTGTGCGAGAAGAGCGTTTTCCCTTTGTAATCCATCAGGGCATTGGCACGTCCTCCGAACGAATCGATGCGGCCTTTCGTACCGACAAACATCTCGTCTACCTTGCTGTAGGTTCCTTCGTAGTGGCGGCACTGGCTGTTGATGGTCGTACCGTCGGCATACTTGAAGTCTACAATATGGTGGTCGAAAATCTCGCCATAATCTTTGCCCGTGCGCACCTCACGGCCACCCGTCCCCTGGCAGGATACCGGATAACTACCTTTTACCCAGTTGGCTACATCGATATTGTGAACGTGTTGTTCGTTAATGTGATCGCCGCAGAGCCAGTTAAAATAATACCAATTACGCATCTGGTAATCCATTTCCGTCTGACCAGCCTGACGCGGTTTCACCCAAACGCCCCCGCTAACCCAGTATACCGAGCCGCCTACAATGTCGCCAATGGCTCCATCGTGAATGCGCTTGATCATCTCACGGTAGTTTGGCTGGTAATGGCGCTGTAAGCCAACGACCACGTTCAATTTTTTCTTTTTCGCCTCTTCCGCCGCTGCCAGCACTCTCCGGATACCCGGCGCATCGGTTGCCACTGGTTTCTCCATGAAAACGTGCTTGTTTTGCTTCACGGCTTCCTCGAAGTGCATCGGACGGAAACCCGGAGGGGTGGCCAGAATAACCACGTCGGCCAGCGGAATGGCCTGTTTGTAGGCATCGAATCCAACAAAGCGGCGTTCGGCGGGCACATCTACTCGCTTGGCAATCTCCGGCTTCATGTTCAGGTTCTTGTAGGCCGATTCCAGACGGTCACTAAAAGCGTCTGCCATCGCTACAACTTTGACATTTTGCTTTGTGCTCAATGCCTGCATGGCCGCGCCTGTTCCCCGGCCTCCACAGCCAATCAAGGCAACCTTGATCGTGTCATCCGCCGAAGAATGGAATCCGTAGCCGGACGCAAAAGAAGGTAAAGTGGCTAACAGAGTACTGCCTGTTAGTAAGCCTGATTTCTTCAGAAAATCGCGGCGACCGTGATCCGACATTCCGGAATCCCGGTGGTTGGAGTGGTTTGACATATCGTTAGGGGTTTATATGCTAGTTTTTAGTAATCTTCCATCAACGGCGGGTTGTAATACGCCTTAATCTCCTCTTCGCTCGGTTTTACCAGAGGCCGTACCACCCGGAAGCCTACAAAGGAGGCGCTGGTAAGCCACCATTCACTTTTAGGCGTTTGGGGGTCAAGAATCTTCCACGACGGATCAGACGGAATACGGGAGGCGGAACGTGCCACAACGGCATCATCGTCCCACGAACCACCGCGTACGGCGTTTGGATACAGAACTGTTACTTTAGCGTAAGGCTCCTTTACAGTACCTTTGGCTTTTTTGGCATAGTAGTCTGGATAATATTGATCCAGCGTCCATTCCATAACGTTGCCGTGCATGTCGTGCAGGCCCCAGGGGTTCGGTTTTTTCTTGCCGACCTGCTTGTAAGCACCGTTACTATTGCTTTTGTTCCATCCGTACTGATCCATCATCTTCGGATCATCACCAAAAGAATAAGCCGTTTTGGTGCCTGCCCGGCAAGCATATTCCCATTCCGCTTCGGTTGGAAGACGGTAGAAAATGCCGGTCTTGGCGTAGAGCCAGGCGCAAAAATGAATGGCCGCGTATTGCGTCATGTTGATGGCCGGATAACCCGCCCGGCCCATGCCAAAAGACATATCCACATAAGGCGGACTAGGGCGTGTCGAGGCATCGGTTTTGGCCAGATCGAAGCCGGGATTCTGGGCGGCCATTTCCTTTTCCATGTTGTGAAAAGCGAACAGGTCGTATAAATCCCAGGTAATTTCCATCTTGCCCATCCAGAACGGCTCAATTTTTACAGAATGCTGCGGTCCTTCGTCGGCTTTTCGGCCTTTCTCGGTTGCCGGACTCCCCATCATAAACGTTCCCCCCGGAATAGCCACCAGGTCGTATTTTAGTTTACTTCCCGGAATGTCCTGCGTATATGACTTTAACTCTGGTGTTTGAGCCTGTACTAAGCCGGTAAGCAGAAAGAACAAACAGCCCCAAAAAGAAATTTTAAACATGAAAAAGAGTATACAAAGGTAAGATTACAAAGTAAAAGAGTGTAGAGTAATAATTTTAATAGTAAATCTCCACTTTTTTTTTGAAGAAGCAGTACTACAGCCATATGCATCCGCTTAAAGCTGTGGCTTTCGGTTAGAATCGCGTAATTTTGTGTAGTACCAATGCGCCACTTCTGAGAAGCGGACGCTTAATTTTTTTACATGAATATTCTTTCTGCTGAAAATATTGCCAAATCATACGGCGACAAATTTTTGTTTCGTCAGGTGACATTTGGTTTAAGTCGGGGTGATAAAGTGGCTATTGTAGGAGCCAATGGAACGGGAAAGTCAACCATGCTGTCAATTCTGGCGGGCTTGCAACCGCCCGATGAAGGCTTGGTGTCAACGCGCAAAGACATTACGGTGGGCGTGCTGGAACAGCAGCCGCACCTGGACGATGCCCTGACGGTGCTGGAAGTAGTGTTGTCGGGCGACAACCCGGCGCTGGTGGCCATTCGGGAATACGAACAGGCGCTGGCCAATGAAAACCACCAGGCGCTGGACCGAGCCATGCAGCAGATGGAAGCCCTGAAAGCCTGGGACTTCGAGACCCAGATGAAGCAGGTGCTGGGCGTTTTGGGCATTCACGATGTTTCGCAACGCATTGCCACCCTCTCGGGAGGGCAGCGCAAACGGGTGGCTTTGGCCCGGGTGCTGATCGAAAGTCCAGACCTGCTGATTCTGGATGAGCCAACCAACCACCTCGATCTGGAGACCATTGAGTGGCTGGAAGGTTACCTGACTACCCAGAATCAGTCCCTTCTGATGGTAACGCACGACCGCTATTTTCTGGATAAAGTCTGTAACCAGATCGTCGAGCTGGACCGCGAAACGCTCTTTAGTTACAAAGGCAATTATGCCTATTACCTAGAGAAAAAAGAAGAACGGGAGGCCATTGCAGCGGCGGAGGTAGACAAAGCGAAAAACCTGTTTCGGCGCGAGCTGGACTGGATGCGCCGCCAGCCTAAAGCACGCGGCACCAAAGCCCAATACCGGGTTGATGCCTTCGAGGACATCAAAGACAAAGCCCACCAGAAACTGGGTAAGAGCGAACTGGAGCTGAACATCCGGACGCAACGAATCGGCAGTAAAATCATCGAGTTGGAGAATGTCAGCAAGCAGTTTGACGACAAAGTGCTGCTTGATCATTTTACGTATACCTTCCGCAAGGCCGACCGCATTGGCATCATCGGCAAAAACGGGATGGGAAAAACAACCCTCCTGAACATGATCACGGGCGAAATTCGACCTGATTCGGGGAAAATTTCAACCGGCGGAACCATCAAAATCGGGTATTACACCCAGAGTGACCTGAACATCCCTGAAAATCAGCGGGTCATTGATGTGGTACAGGACGTGGCGGAAGTAATGAAGCTGGGAACGGGCGAAACGGTAACCGCCTCGCAGTTTTTGCAGCATTTTCTGTTCGACCGGAAAAAGCAGTACGATTACGTGCACAAGCTATCCGGTGGGGAAAAGCGCCGTTTGCAACTGCTGCTGGTACTGGTACAAAATCCAAACTTCCTGATTCTTGATGAGCCAACGAACGACCTGGACATCACGACCTTGAACGTGCTGGAAGAGTTTTTACTCTCATTCCCCGGCTGTATTTTGCTGGTATCGCACGACCGTTACTTTATGGATCGGCTGGTAGAGCATACGTTTGTATTTGAAGGCAACGGCAAGATTCGGGATTATCCGGGCAACTATACCGACTACCGGGAGTGGAAAGCCGAGCAACCCGTGGAACGCCCTGTAGTAGAACGAAAAACGGACGAAAAACCGAAAGCCGAACCGGCTACCAACGCGCCAGTTAGCCCAGCCGCAAAGAAGAAACTTTCGTTTAAAGAGCAGAAAGAATATGAGTCGCTGGAAAAAGAAATTGAATCGCTGGAACAACGGAAAGAAGAAGTAATCGGTCTGCTAAACGGCGGAACAGGCGATCATGAACAACTCACGAACTGGGCGCGGGAGATTGAGCAATTGGATCAGCAGATTTCCAATAAATCAGACCGCTGGCTGGAACTGGCTGAGTATTTGTAAGGAACGACCGCCTTTTTTAAAAAAGATCTTAATCAACCGTTCGCTAAATAGGGCTATTTTTGTTTAATTACTTGACGAGCGGGACTGAATGAAACGGTTTTAAAAACCGTTGTACAATTATGGAGCAGATTACGGACTTTTTTCAATATTTACTGAACTCCGAGGAAATAATCCGAACTGGTGGTTTAGTGCTGATTGCGTTAATTATTTTCGTGGAAAACGGTCTGTTTTTTGGCTTTTTCCTGCCAGGTGACTATTTACTGTTTTTGTCTGGTGTCTTTGCAGGAACAAAAATATTAGACGTGCCTTTGCTGGTACTGCTGGGATGTATTTTCGCGGCGGCAGTGCTAGGGTCACTGGTTGGCTACCTGACTGGCTACGTATTTGGTGACCGGCTCCAAAATCGCCCGGATTCGCTGTTTTTCAAGAAAAAGCATATTGAAACCACGCGTGAATATTTTCTGAAGTACGGCAGCCGGACGTTGGTGATCGCCCGTTTTTTGCCCGTAGTCCGCACGTTTGCGCCCATTCTGTCGGGCCTGATTCACATGGATTTCAAATATTTTATGCTGTACAACGTCCTTGGCGGCGCTATTTGGACCCTATCGTTAGTCGGTGGCGGTTACTATTTCGGCGAAAAGTTTCCTTGGATTGTTGATTACGTTCACTGGGTGATTCTGTTTTTCCTCGCGATCACAACCTTTACCGTTGTTCGTGGCTACCTCAACGCTCGCAAGGAAATGACCCAAGAAAAAGAAACGGTTTGATAGCGATATGGTTGAAAATCCCGGACTGGTAAATCATCAGTCCGGGATTTTTTATGGGTCTTATTTAAACCATTCCGCGTACATGACGTAATTATTGGCGGTTCGCATAAAAATCTCTTCTAGTTCGGGCGTTATGTTTTTCAGAAAGCGGGCGGGGTTTCCGGCGTATACGGTTCCTGGCGGCACTTTGGTATGTTGCGTGACAATGGCTCCAGCCGCAATAATAGATCCAGTTCCGACAACGGCACCATCCATTACAATCGCGCCCATCCCGATCAGAACTTTGTCTTCAATGGTACAACCGTGTACGATGGCGTTGTGCGCAATAGAGACGTAGTTGCCAATGGTGGTTTTGTATTTTTGATAAGTACAATGAATAACAGCACCGTCCTGAATGTTAGAATAGTCGCCAATCGTGATCGAATTGACATCGCCCCGAACCACGGCATTGAACCAGGCGGTACAATTTTTGCCCATCACAACTTCGCCGACAACGGTGGCGTTATCAGCTAACCAACAATTTTCGCCAAACTGCGGACTGATTCCGCGAACTGGTTTTATTAAGGCCATCTTTTAAGCGTACGTAGTAAATAAGTTTGTCACTGCAAAGTAGGTATCTATTTGTAACTTTGCCCGATCTATTTGATTTTGTGCATGTCTAATACTAATCAGCGCGGTTATTCTAGTCGTTTATCGTTTTATTCCCGGCTTTCTGTTCGGTATGTCTATCTTTTTGGCCTTGCACTGCTTTTTCTGACGATCAACACCGTTGCGCAGCAGCCAAACCGTTCTTCGTCGCGGGTCGATCAGTTGAGTGACGAACAGGTTCAGGAATTTTACCGTCGTGCGCAGGCAAGCGGGCTGAATGAGATGCAGATCGAGCAGGCGGCGCTCTCTCAGGGCTTTACCATGACCGACATTGCCAAAATGCGGCAACGGCTTACCAAACTACGGCAGCAGTCAGGCCAGTCGGGCAACCGGACTGGTATGGGAGGGGAGCAATATACGGAAATCGACACGGCCCGTGGTCGGTACCAGCAAGGACGGCTTTCGGAGCGGGTTTACTTGCCCGACAGTTTGGATTTTTTTCGGAGAGACAGCATTAAAAAGCCGGTTGTTTTTGGCGCCTCTTTATTCAAGAATGCAACGCTGAGCTTTGAGCCTAATCTGCGCATTGCGACGCCTCGGAATTACCAGATCGGGCCAGATGATGAATTAAGTGTCGAAATCTACGGCAACTCAACGGATAATTTCAAGTTACGGGTTAGCCCGGAAGGAACCGTCCGCGTCTTGAACTTAGGCCCCATCGCTGTAAGTGGCCAAACCATTGAAAAAGCGGAGCAATTGATTGTGGGTCGGCTGCGGTCTGCCTACCAGGGACTAAATCGGCCCGGTAGCGGTACGTATGCTTCTGTTACGTTAGGCAACATTCGCACCATTCGGGTGACGCTGGTAGGCGAGGTTGTCCGTCCGGGAACCTACAGCATATCCTCGCTGGCTACAACTTTTAATGCGCTTTATCTGGCAGGAGGACCCAATCCAGAAACGGGTTCTTTCCGGGATATTAAAGTAATTCGGGGTAATCGGACCGTTAAAACCATCGACTTGTACGATTTTCTGCTGCGTGGCGATCAGAGCGACAATGTTCGTTTGCAGGATGGCGATGTGATTCGCGTGAATGATTACAGTGCCCGGATTGAGCTGGCCGGGGAAGTGAAACGCCCCGCGATTTACGAAATCAAAGCGGGCGAAAACCTGAAAACCGTGCTGGCTTTTGCTGGTGGATTTTCCGATAAAGCTTACACGGCCTCCGTAACCTTGCGCCGGAACACAGCGCGTGAAATGCGTGTGGCGACCATTACCCAGGAGCAGTTGGCGACTTTTACGCCGCAGAGCGGAGATAAATATACGGTGGGCGAAATCCTGAAACGCTACGAAAACCGCATTCAGGTTACCGGCGCAGTGATGCGGCCCGGTGAATATGCACTGGATAACGACATCACGACGGTTCGGTCGCTGCTTCAGCGGGCGGAAGGCTTGCGGAAGGACGCCTTCCTGAACCGGGCTTTGCTTTTCCGGGAGCGCGAAAACATGGATCTGGAAGTTGTTCCGTTTGATGTGGGGCGGCTTATGCGTACCGAAATCGCTGATATTCCTTTAATCCGTCAGGACAGCATTCACGTTTTTGCTATTCGCGATTTGCGGGAAACTTACGAAGTCATTATTCAGGGAGCGGTGAACCAGCCCGACACTTTTCAGTTTGCCAACAACCTGAGTGTGGCAGATCTGATTGCGATGGCGGGTGGCTTTCAGGAAGGGGCTACGCCGTCGCGGATTGAAGTGGCCCGGCGCATTCGTGAAGACAGCGCGGGCATTAAAAACTTCGAAACGGTTCGGGTATTCCGTTTCGACCTCGACCGGAATCTGCGGTTAGACGGGACCGGCCCTGATGGAATACCCAATCAATTTATCCTGCATCCATTTGACATTGTGTATGTGCGGACGGCTCCCCAATACGAAGAGCAGCAAAATGTGCACATTTACGGCGAGGTTATTCATCCGGGAAATTACGCCATTCAAAGCCGCAGTGAGCGTATTTCGGATTTGATTCAGCGGGCGGGTGGCCTAAAGCCAGATGCCTTTTTGCGGGGAGCACAATTTATTCGGAATAGAGAAAAAGTAGCCATTGATATTCGGGCCATTGTTCAGAATCCAAATATTGAAGGAAACTTGTTGCTGGAAAGCAAAGACTCCCTGATGATCCCGACCCGGCAGGAAACCGTTCGCATCGAAGGAGCGGTTTTGAACCCTTCCGTTGTTAATTTTACAACCGGTTATTCGTTTGATGATTACATCACGCAGGCGGGTGGATTTACGGAGAATGCCCGCAAAAATAAGGCTTACGTAACCTACGCCAACGGTCAGAAAGACCGGACGATGAAGAATGCCCTGTTTACGCGTCGGCGTCCTAAAGTAGAGCCCGGTTCAACCATCGTCGTGCCGTTCAAGCCGTTGACAGAACGTCTATCAGCAACGGAGCGGGTGGCTATTTTTTCAGTACTTGGTACCCTGGCAGCCACCACAGCTACCATCCTTATCAACTTGTTACGGTAAACTTACTTAAGGAGATTCATGAGCACAACTGAACTCAAGCAACGGGACGAAGTTGACGTGCGCGATAACGTAATTGAGCTGCGGCTATCCGATATTTTTGATTTTTTAAGGGACAACCGGCTCAAGCTGTTACTTTTTGGCCTGGTCGGGGCCGTTATTGGGGCTGTTTATGGCTTTTCTAAGCCTAATGAATACAAATCGCAGGTAGCTGTATTGCCTGAGTTACAGTCAAAAACGCCGGGTAGTTCAATGGGGGGGCTAAGTTCGTTGGCGGGGCTGGCGGGCATTGATCTGAACAGTCTTTCGGGAAGCGGTACTGATGCTATTCGTCCAGACTTATATCCGAATGTCCTGCAAAGCTTTCCGTTTGCGCTCTACCTGCTGAAGCAACCGGTTTATTCGCACAATTTCAATAAAACGATGACGTTGTCGGCCTATTTAAAAGAGCAGGCTGGTAAGGGGCTTTTTGGCGGATCGGGCGAAGAAGAACAGACCGTTTATGATCCAAAGAATTTCAGCAAGGCAATTCAGGTTACCAAAAACCAGGATCGTCAGGTACAGGATATTTTGGCCCGCATTGGAACTATTTTTGACAAAAAGACAGGAATCATTACCATCGAGGCCACATTGCCCGATCCGGTCGTGGCCGCCACCGTGGCGCGTTTTTCGCTGGAGTACCTAACCAATTATGTGACCAGTTACCGCACCGAAAAAGCCCGCAGTCAATCGAACTTCTTAAATCGCCGCGTGGCTGAGGCTCGCCGTCGCTACCAATCGGCTGAATACGCTCTGGAAAACTACCGCGACCGCAACCGGAGCCTGTATTCCAACGTGGCTAAACTGGAAGAACAGCGATTACAAGCTGATTTTATGCTGGCCCAGGGCGTCTACAACGATTTATCCAAACAACTAGAGCAGGCCAAAATCAAAGTTCAGGAGGAGACACCGGTTTTCAAAATGCTGGAGCCCGCTCGGGTACCTCTGCAAAAAAGTGGCCCTAAAAGAACCCTGATTATCCTGTATATGGCCATTGGTGGGGTAGTTGTAGGTACCTTGTGGACCTTGTTTCAAAGCTGGCGTAAGTCTGGCTCTTTCTGAGAATTTGCACATTTAGCTAAGGCTGTATGATTGACGCCACGCCACGCAAGCTGAGCCAGAATACCGCCAAGGCATTGATTAATGCGGGATGGGTGTTTTTCGACCGCATTTTTCGGATGGCGGCGGGCATGCTGATTGGCGTCTGGCTGGCACGGTATCTGGGTCCGGAGCAATTTGGGCAACTGAATTATGCGACCGTATTCCCGGCTATTTTGCTGCCCGTAGCCAGCCTGGGTTTAGCGACTGTTTTGGTCACTGAGTTGATTACCAAGAAACTAGCGTCTACCGATGAGCTACTCAGTACGGCTTTTTTCCTAAGGCTTCTGGCGGGCTTGGTTTCCTTTCTAGCCATTGGTGTTGCTGCCTATTTGTTTTATGGCGATCAGCCGACGCTGGTTTACATGATTTTGTTTTCGGCTTCGACGCTGGTTTTTCAAAGTGCGGATGTAATCGATCTGTTTTTTCAGGCGGAGGTACAGGCCCGGCGGTCGGTGCTGGCAAAGTCTGTTGTGTTTTTGTTCTCTACGCTGCTTCGTGCCTATCTACTTATTGTACAGGCTGATTTGCTGGCTTTTTCAGCCCTCATTTTGTTTGATGCCGGGTTAACTGCCTTGTCATTATTCGTCTTCTACGGGCGATACCGCTCCGAATCTTTTCTTCACTGGCGCTTTAACGCACGGCTTGCCCAGCAACTATTTCAGGCCGCGTGGCCACTGATGATCAGCGATTTTTTTATTTTTATTTACATGCGGGCTGATCAGTTTATGCTCGAAAGTCTGGCAAGCAGTGCTGAGCTGGGGCGGTACAGCGCTGCCTTGCGCTTATCGGAGGTATGGTATTTTATTGCGGCGGCGCTGGTCTCGTCTTTTTATCCGTCTATTCTCCAACTGAGAGAAAAAGACGAGGCTGCCTTCCTGAAGGGATACCAGCAGTTATTAAGTTTGCTGGCCTTTATTAGTATTGGTATCGCTGTCGGGACTTTATTTTTTGCTGATATGCTGGTCGATCTGTTGTTTGGCAATCAATACGAAGGCGTAGCGCAAATTCTGATCGTGCATATCTGGGCGGGTGTGTTTGTCTTTTTGGGCGTAGGGACTTCCAACTGGTTTGTGCTGTATGGTCGGCAGCGATTCATGCTTTACAAAACCATTGCCGGCGCAGGGGTGAATGTTGCCCTGAATGGTATTCTTATTCCTAAATACGGAGCGGTTGGTGCTTCGGTAGCGACCTTATTGGCTTATATGCTATCGGCCTATCTGCTGAATTATTTCTCGAAAGACAGTCGGATTATTTTTCGGATGCAGTCGATAGCCATTCTGGATGCTTTCCGACTGAGAGCCTTGCGGGATGCGCTACAGCGGTTTAATTATTGATTATTATTCGTTTCTATGTCTGCTTTTAGTCAGGTTCAGCTTCTGTTCAAACGGCTTCCCTTTTTTCTGGCGCTTCGGATGGCGCTGCTCTATTTTCTTCGGAAAGTATTAATGAGAGATGCGTATCTGAGCTTTTCGCAAATGGGCGAAGACCGAATCATTGCCAATCTGTTTCCTGAGCAGTATACGGGGTTTTACGTCGAGGTCGGCAGCAATGAGCCCATTCATTTTTCCAATACGTTTGGTTTATACTGCAAGGGCTGGCGCGGAATTACCATCGATGCAAATCCCGGCTTGGTAGCCAAACACAAAAGCATGCGGTTGCACGATACGCCGATGTACGCGGCCATTTCCAACGTAGAGGAGGAGGTAACTTTCGTGGAATACGACATGCACGAGCTGAATACCATCGACCAGCGGACAGTAGAAGCCCTTCAAAAAGAAGAAGTTCGGGTTATTGGAGAGCGGCGGATAAAGACCCAAACTTTAACCAGTATTCTTCAGGATAAGCTGCCAGGTAGCCAACGCATTGATGTTCTGTATATTGATGTGGAAGGCCACGACTTTGAGGTTCTCCAATCGCTGGATTTATCCCTTTATCGCCCCTGGCTTATTGTCATCGAAATGCATAACTTCCGGCTGGAAGACTTTGCTACGAATGGCATTTATCAATATTTAACCGCCCGTGGCTATGTATTTAATGGCTATGCCGTGTGGAATGGCTTTTTTGTAGACAGTGCTTCCCGGAAGTAATACCCAATGTGCCATGTCATTTGACATTCCGATTCTTTTCATTCTGTTTAACCGACCCCAGCACAGCAGACAGGTGTTTTCTCGCATACGGCAGGCGCAACCTGCTGAGTTGTTTGTTGCCATTGATGGTGCTCGCCCCAACCACCCAACCGATGCCGAACGCACTCGGGAGTGTCGGGCTTTGCTGGACGAAATTGACTGGCCCTGTACGGTTCATCAATTAATCCGGACTGAAAATCTTGGTTGTAGACGGGCAGTTAGCTCCGCCATAACGTGGTTTTTTGAGCAGGTAGAGATGGGCATTATTCTGGAAGATGACTGTGTTCCTGATCCTACTTTTTTTTCGTATTGTCGGGAGGTACTACTGCGCTATGCACATGAGTCGTCGTTGATGCATGTTGGAGGCGTTAATTTTCAGAAGGGGCGCTGGCACGGCGATGGATCGTACTACTTTTCGAAAGTTTGCCATATTTGGGGCTGGGCTACCTGGCGGCGTGCCTGGAAGCGTTATGATGAGTCGATGGCGAGTTATCCTGTTTTCAAAGAACAAAACCGCATTGCCGATGTTTTTGACGATCCGCGGGTGCAGCAGTTCTGGATGGATGGTTTTGAAAGTGTTTATAATGGAACAAATGATACCTGGGATTACCAGTGGTGCTATGCCATCTGGACCAATAATGGGATCTGTAGCTTACCCAACACAAACCTGATTTCAAATATTGGCTTTGACGGAGAGGCAACGCATACGAAATTTTACGACCGTAGCGTGGCGTCCCATCCGCTCAATTCCCTGACCGAGTTTCGGCATCCGACCTTTTTTATTGAAAGCAAAGCGGCTTCGACTTATTCGCTTCAAAATTCTTTTCGAAAACGTTATTGGTTGTCTAATAAAATAAATGGCTTGAAAAGGCGCCTGAACTACAAAAATTGGAATCGTTCTGTATGACTGTTTTATTCGACCACCAGACATTTTCCTTGCAGGAATACGGCGGCATTTCCCGCTATATCTGTGAGTTGATGACTGGTATTGAGCAGTTTGAGCAGCAGCAGGCGCAGTTGTCGTTGCGGTGGTCAAATAATGTGCATTTAACGACTTCGGGATTTCCGGTAAAGCCGTTTTTTCAGGCGACCAACGTTTACAAGAAGCGATCATTACTTTACCAGTTAAACAAGAAATTTTGCCAGTTCGATATTCCCCGGCAAGCCTTCGATGTTTTTCACGCTACTTACTACGATCCGTATTTTTTGCCTTTGCTTGGCTCGCGTCCCTCGGTGGTGACGATGCACGACCTGATTCATGAACGATTTGGCAGCCGCTTCAACCACCTGGCCAATGATCAGATTGTAGTCAAATGGCGCCAGCAGCTTATTAGCCGGGTTTCCCGGTTTATCGCCGTTTCGGAAAGCACCCGGAATGATCTGATGGAGTATCTCAATATTCCCGCCGAACGCATTCAGGTCATCCATCATGGTGCTCCTCAAATTGGGCAATTCGCCATAAAGCCACGCCCAGTCGTTGGTCCGCAGGCCAAGGATTATCTGTTATTTGTTGGAAATCGGTTCTCCTATAAAAATTTTAAGCCGTTTTTGCAGGCAGTAGCGCCTTTACTGAGTCGCCATTGCCTGCACTTGATTTGCGCTGGTGGAGGCGCCTTTTCCAGGGAAGAAATCAGGATGCTGGCAGATTTGCGGTTGACCGAACGGGTTTCTCAGGTTCCAATTAATGATTTGGTACTAAGCAGTTTATACCGCTACGCCCGTGCTTTTGTTTTTCCGTCTTTGTACGAAGGGTTTGGGTTGCCCATTCTGGAGGCTTTTGGCTGCGAGTGTCCGTGTGCTGTCAGCGAAACCAGTTCCTTGCCGGAAGTAGCTGGCTCGGCGGCGGTTTATTTTAATCCCGAAGATCAGGAATCAATGACGCATTCGGTCGAAAGGCTGGTGCTGGACGATTCGCTGCGTAACGAGTTGGTGGCGAAAGGAAATCAGCAGCTTCTGCGTTTTTCCTGGAAAGAAACCGCGCAGAAAACTACTGATTTGTACCGATCTTTGTCTTAAGCCTCTGCGTATGACTCCCAAAATTTCGATTATAACCGTTACCTATAATGCCCGCGCTACGCTCGAAGCCACGCTAAAAAGTGTCTTTGACCAGCCATTTACGGATTATGAATACATCCTTATCGATGGAAAAAGTACGGATGGGACACTAGAATTGATTCAACAGTACGCGGATCGGTTTTCATACTGGGTTAGTGAACCAGATAAGGGCATTTATGAGGCGATGAACAAAGGAATCGACCACGCTCGCGGCGAATGGCTTTATTTTCTGGGTGCCGACGATCAGTTGCTTCCGGGCGTATTGGCCGAGGTAGCACCTGCGTTGGCCGAGTCACCGGATGTGCTGTATGGGGATGTTAAATTTACGGACCATTCGTACTACCACTCAAAATTTAGCTGGAAAACAGCCTTGAATAATACGGTGCATCACCAGGGGACGTTTTATAAACAGACACTTTTCCGTCAATTTCGCTACGATACGGCTCTGAAGATCATGTCTGATTACGAATTGAATTTAATGATCTATCGGAATCCACAGTTCGTTCGGAAGCGGTTTGAGCAGGCAGTGGCTTTGTGCGCGCCCAATGGTGCCAGTGCTGACCCCACTCTGTCTTTGAAAGAATTGAATCAACTACGGTCACGGCACTTTCCGGTTGGTATTCGTCATTTGTTAGCAGGTCTAACCACCGTGAAATATTTTTTGCATTATGACCTATTACGAAAAATACAGCGCTAGTCTGCTCTTCATAACGCTTATTATCGTAGCGGGCGGATTGATTTTTGCGTTTCGTCGGAAGATTAGTTCATTGATCGATCCGTTGTTATTGAACATGATCTGGTGCGCCAGTTGCGTGTCTATTTTGGTGGGGTATGCCGCCAAATACGGCATTAATGGGACATGGAGTTTGTTTATGGGGACCTTTATTGTTTATGTCCCATTTTTGTATGCTTTTCTAAAACCGCCTCAAGCCCCCAAAGAGCAGCCCAAAATCAGCGAATCAGAAGATCGGCTAACGCTGAAGTTGTACCTGGTCAGTTTGGTGTTAGCCTTGTATAGCTCCTGGGATTTTATCCTGTACGCGCTCCGAAGCAGCCCTGTAGAGTGGGTTTTGTACCGATTTGTTCAATTAGGTGCGCGTAATCCGTTGCAATTCATCGCTAAATTAGGCGCTTATCCTTTTTTCTACTTTTTTTCCTTTTGGCTCATTCAACAGCAACACGCCAAAAAGAATCTCATCAGGTTGATTCTGTTCTTTGTCTTGTTTCTGGACTTGCTGACGGCGGGGCGTTCGCAGTTGATCAACGTCATAACGGCTTACGGCTTGTTTTTGTACAAATCCCCGCCGGTTGCAAAACCGCAGTACCTACGGAAAATCAACATCTACGGCGCGTTGGGAATTTTTATCAGTATGGTCTGGGCAGTGTTGATTGCGTCGCTCTATAATACAGGAATGACTCTGGAAGACGGATTATTGGCGATGGTCAACCGCATTGTGGCCGCCGGAGATGGCCTAGAAATGTACCTGGTCAACCAGGCGGATCGCTACATAAACACGGGGATTGTTGAATACACCAAATCAGCTTTCGGAATTTTTATCAGTAATATCTTTAAAATACCAACCAAAAGTCTGGGCTGGCAGCTGTTTGAGCTGGAATCAGGTCTGGACTCGGCCATTTCGCTGGGACCAAATTTTATTCTGCCTTTGCAGGTGGTTATGTTTGGGGGGCTGTTTTTAATTCCATACACCATATTTATGGCTTATCTGACTGCTAAACTGCGTGGTTTTTCGTTCAGCGGAATTGCCGGAAAAGGGCTTAGCTACGGTCTGGCTTATTACTGCTTCATCCCGAGCCTGGACATGGAATTTGGCACGATGACTTACATCAGTCTTCTCTTTGTGTATTTCGTTTTTTTATTTCCGCTAGCCAAGTTTCGCCTGAAACTTCCCCGAATTCGGTTGCGCTGGAGTTAACTACTTGTTTTCAATCAGTGACGTTCTGATTACTGCCGGAATCATCGTTCCAAACACGTCCATGTCTTCCCGATACTCAAGCAAAACCCGGCTAACTTCCAGGTTGAAAGGAGGCTGCTCGATATAAAGGCCTGAATTTTTATACAGCCGAACATTGGGTCCCTGTTGTTTATCCAAATTGGGGATTGCTTTTTCGCCCACGGTCACGTGCTCCGTAATGATTACGTAGCGGTACGGCTTTAATTTTTTCAGAATGGTAAGTACCTGCTCATTAGTCAGGTGTTGCAAAACCTGCCGGATGCTCACGGCTTCTGCCGGAGGAAGCGTGTCCGTGATGGCATTCAGGTGCCTAAAGCGGGTATGATCATTGGCATAATGCTGGTTGTGATGATCAACCAATTCCTGCACAACATCCCCGCCGGTATAATCGATGGACACTTGATTCACCACCTCCCGCATCACCCGGAAATCGCCGCAGCCGATGTCCAGTAACGATTGCACCTTGTTCTGCCGAAGGAAGTCGGTCAAAACATTTATGTACTGATGCACGTTTGGATTTGTGGTTCCTGGTCCAGAATTAAACTCACCATTTTCGCCGCCCCAGTAGTTTTCCTTATAAATAAGCGTAAAAACTTCCTGCGTATTAAGGTTACGAAAGCGGGCCATGTTCTTATAATAGCGCAGCCGGTCCCGGAGATTATCGAAAAATGACATGAAGAGCTTGGAGGATATTACCGGTAACAAAAATACAGTTTTATTGGCGCCAGATTCAGGTACAAATGAATAAAACTGGTAATCAGCTTAGTTAAATGCGCGAATGCAGGGACCCGCAGCTTATCTGCCGACGATCAGTACATGTTATAAAGTTGCAAGCTATTTCGTAATATTGTTGCTTCGTACGACCGGAATTTGTGTAGCCATCGGTTTGACCACGTACTACAATTTATACTGCTGCACAGGTCCATACGAATACGTCCTCGCATAAAAAGGCGTGCCTAGATTTACCCGGAATAATGTCGCTGTCAAAAAATATAGTTGTATCATTTTTATACAAAGGGATTAACATAGCTACTCAGTTTCTACTGGTTAGAATAACATTATCTTACATAAGTACCACAGAATACGGTGTTTGGCTGACACTTAGCTCGTTCCTGACCTGGTTTGCCATTTTTGATTTCGGCTTTACCAATGGACTTCGTAATAAAGTCACGCTGGCCTACGCGGACGGAAAACTGGAAAAAGCGCAACCGTATATCAGCACATCCTACGCTTTTTTGTTTCTAGTTATCAGCGTAATGCTGCTCTTATTTGGCATTTCAACGGTTTTTGTCAACTGGCAGCAACTCTTCAACGCACCGAATGAACTGGCGGCCACACTGCCTTTGATACTGATTATTGCCTTTGCGCTGTTTTGCCTGCGTCTGCTCCTGAATCTAATTTCTGCGATACTACTCGCGGTTCATCAGGCTGGTCAGGTAGAACTTATTAATACGGCTATTCAGGTGGCTACGCTGGTCGGTTTGATGCTTTGGGCCAATACGTCGGACGTTGCTTTGTTTGAGGTTGCGGTGGTTTATAGCCTCATGCCCGTAGTCGTGCTTTTTCTGGCGTCACTGATTTTTTTTGGTAACGCTTACAAAGCCATCCGGCCTACAATTAGCAGCATACAATGGTCGCTTTTTGGGGAGTTAGGCGTGGTAGGAGGGAAGTTTTTTGGGTTACAACTGGTTAGTCTGGTCTTGTTTTCATCGCAGAATTTTATCATTTCTCATCTTTTCAATCCGGCTGAAGTTACCCCATTTAACCTCGTTTACCGGTATTTCAGTGTCATTCCCATTGTGTTTAATGTGTTGCTGGTACCCCACTGGTCTGCCATCACCGAAGCTTACTACAAGCATAATTTTGAGTGGCTGCAACAAACGTTGAAGCGGCTGTTGTTTTTCTGGAGTCTTTTTGCGCTGCTTTCGTTGAGTATGTTTTTGATTGCGCCCTGGGTATACGATCTTTGGCTTGGCCCCGGTCACGTACCGATCCCGTCTGTTTTGACCATCGTGTTGAGCATTAGCACAATTGTTACTGCCTGGGGGAATCTGTTTTCGTTATTGTTAAATGCAATGGGTGCCATTACGATTTCGCTGATAACCGCCTTTGTGATTGTCTTTATAAGCGTTCCGCTGGCCAGCTATCTATCGACGTTCCCCCAGCTAGGGGTTTCTGGAGTTCCCCTGGGTTTCACGATTTGCTTATTGCCGGGGGCCATTCTTCAGCCTTACCAATGTTATAAATTGCTTGCACGACGTGCGGCAGGTATCTGGACTAAATAAGTAATTAACCACACAAGTCAATGGCAATCAGAAACATTCCTGTTTACCAGCCCTCTCTGACGGGAAATGAAAAAAAGTATGTGATCGACTGCTTGGATTCAACCTGGATCTCATCAAAGGGGAAATACATCAACGAATTTGAACATAAATTTGCTAACTACCTGGGGGCTCATAACGCCGTTACAGTATCCAACGGTACGGTAGCGTTGCATTTAGCGATGGTCGCTCTGGGAATTGGCCCCGAAGATGAAGTAATCGTTCCTACACTGACTTACATTGCTTCCGTCAATGCCATTGTATACGAAGGCGCAACGCCCGTCTTTGTTGACTCCGAAGCCGATAGCTGGCAAATGGACCCGGAGGATGTTATTCGTAAAATAACACCAAAGACCAAAGCCATTTTGTGCGTTCACCTTTACGGACATCCCTGCGATATGGATCGGTTAACGGCCATTGCCAATGAGCACGGTCTTTTTCTGATCGAGGATTGTGCCGAAGCTATTGGTACGCAATACAAAGGGCGTTTGGTTGGTTCGTTTGGTGATATTGCTACGTTTAGTTTTTATGGCAACAAAACCATCACAACCGGAGAAGGTGGGATGGTCGTCACGAATAACGAAACCCTTCACGATCGTTGCCTGCATTTTCGCGGACAGGGATTGGCTAAATACCGGCAATATTGGCATGATGTCATTGGGTATAACTACCGGATGACCAACATCTGCGCGGCCATTGGCTTGGCTCAATTGGAGCAACTGGATCATTTTTTAAGCCAGAAACAGCAAATCGCTGCCTGGTATGCCGAGGGGCTGGAAGGAACCAGTTACGAAACCCACCGGGCCATTGGCGACGTAGTGCATTCCTACTGGATGTGCTCGATTCTGGTCAAGCGTTCCGAGGATCGGGATGGACTCCGCGACCATCTCCAGGAGCATGGCATTGAAACACGCCCTTTGTTTTATCCGGTTCATACGATGCCCATGTATTCGCATAAATACGCTCGGCATAAAACGGCGGAAGATCTGGGATGGCGCGGCATGAACGTTCCAAGTTATCCGGGTTTGAGCCGGGAAGAGGTGCAGTATATTACCGATACCATTAAGTCATACCCGATCCAATGATTTTTGAGGTCATACAAGCGGGTAACCTTCACCTGGTTCGCGATTTTATGGATCGGTTGGGGGAGGATGGCCAACGTTCCTTTCGTTATTTTCAAAAGCGGCCTGTCGAAGTCGTGCTGACGCATTTGCTCTGTGCTGTAGGCACCCGCGAGGGCCAGCCCGTGGCTTATGGGCATCTTGACAAAGAAGGCGAAACCACGTGGTTAGGCATTGCCGTGGCGGCTGACGCGCGGGGCCAGCGGCTAGGCCAGCAGATGATAACTTATCTGCTGGAGGAAGCGCGGCGACTGGAACAGAAAACCATTTTTCTGACGGTTGACCGGGACAATCAGGCGGCTATTGCTTTGTATGAAAAAATAGGTTTTGTCCAGATTGGACAGGCTGAAAGCTATTTTAAGTATCAGTTTACGCTCGTATGAATATTTTATACGTCATTCCTGATCTGGCGCAGAGCGGGGGCGGAATTCGGCAATATGCTTGCGCACTGCTCCGTATTTTGGCTCAGGATACGGCAAACCGCTATTTTGTGCTGCACAATGAAAATGACGAATTAGTGCTCTCGACCATTCAGGCCAGTTCAAACCTGGAACTGATTCCCGTTCCTATCGGGCGGGAGCGGTCTTACGAAAAACTGATTACCAAGGCAGCCAAGGCGGTTAATATGTTGCTAAAGTCCCGGGCGGTTCCTGTCTGGACATATCTCGAGCGCCTGCGCAGTCGCTACGGGATTCAGGTCATGTATTGCCCGTACCCCTATATATTCCATACCAAAGTACAGACGGTAGTTACCCTGCACGATGTTCAGGAACTGCATTTTCCCGCTTTTTTCCCGCCTGCTGTTCGGGCGGAGCGGGCCGTGTACTACATGAATGTTACCGAGCTATCGACCCAACTGGTTGTTAGCTACCAGCACGTAAAAAAAGACCTGATTGAATGTTTTGGCCGCACGCCCGACAATGTGCAGGTTTGCTTACTGGACATGCAAAATCTGTGGTTCGAAAAGTTTTTAACCCAAAAAGCGGACCCCTCGCCTAAGTCGGACTTACCTACTCTGCCAGAGAAATTTGTTTTTTATCCCGCCGCCACCTGGATGCACAAAAACCACATAGGTCTGTTGGAAAGTGTGGCGTACTTGCGCGATCAGTACAATATTCGCATTTCGTTGGTATCAACGGGGCATCAAACCGAGCATTTCGGCCAGATTCAGCAACGCATTCGGGAGCTGAATCTGGAAAACCAGGTTTTTTTCCTGGGAATCGTGAGCGATGCGGCCTTATTCGAACTCTATCAGAAGACGCACGCCGTTGTTGTGCCGACGCTTTATGAAGCGGGGAGTTTTCCGTTGATGGAAAGCATGCTGATGACCATTCCGGTTGTTTGCTCCAATGTTACGTCACTGCCTGAAACGATAGGGGATAGCCGTTTTGTTTTTGATCCTAAAAATAAAGTGGATATGGCCGAAAAGCTGTTGCTGATTTTTCAGAATGAAGAATACCGGGAACAGAACCGGGCAAATAGCAGAAAGCAGGCCCATTACCTGAAGAATACAGGATCTTTACAAATCCTGCAAAAAATGTATCAACGCCTGGCGCAGAACCTACCAGTTGCCAAAAATTAAGCTAGCTTATCAAACGTCGATCTAGCCTCTTCCAAGGAATTGGTTAACAGTTACTTTTGTTTTTCGGATTATGCGTAACAAATAACCACTCATGGGGGAGAAGACGCCATGCCGTACTTTCGCTTCGTAGGTCTCGTCGATGGCCCCGAAGAGCTGCACGCTGCTAACCCCACCCATGCGCATGCGAACCGTTGGTTTGTCCACGAAAGAAGCAATTAGCCGATCTTTGGGGCGAAGCAATAACTCGTAATCACCGCATATTTTGTATTTCGGATCAAAAACTCCGTAGGTGTCGAACAGGCGGCGGGAATGGAAACAGCCCACGTGCCACGTTATCATGTCAATTCTAAATCGCTTCCAGGTCCAGCGTTCTCCCACGGTTCGGATGGGCGATAAATCGTCGTTAACGAGTTCGATTCGGGATGAGACAAATTCCAGATCCTGACGCGCGTGCTGATCAATGTGGTCAATGTAACTTTGTAACGCATGGGGGTACAACAGATCATCCGCTCCAACAAAAAGCAGCCAGTCTCCTTTGGCAGCAGCCAGGCCTTTATTCCAGGCGTCGTAAATTCCCTTGTCCCGTTCGCTGATCCAATATGAAAGGTGTTGCTGGTTTTTTTTGATTGTGTCTACTGTGCCATCCGTTGAACCACCGTCAATGATAATAAATTCGAAATTCTTATACGTTTGATTTAGAACACTTTGAATACAGGCATCGAGGTATTGATTGGCGTTGTAAACCGCCGTGATAATACTAACGCGGGGAGGAGATGACGTACCAGCGGGAAGCATTTGTTCTAAGCCTGGGTAGTGGTTCATGTAGTGGAAGAACTCTCTTAACTGAAGAAAGTTATCAGATTGATTAATTCATGGTGGCTGTCTGTTGACATGCCGTCAAAACGCTTCCAACTGGCCAGTTCTTGTATTGAAAACAGGTAGGCCTTTAATTTCTGCCAGCCGCTGTTCCAGCGAAGCAAAACTTAATTCATTGTTCGCGTTTCTGGCTTCTCTAAAACGGGCTTGGGTAAATAATTCCTGCGGCGAAACTTCCTTTAGATGACCTAACAAATCTTTTCGGACGAAGAACGCGTTGTTGCCGGCTTTGTTGCAAGCGACCAACGCATAGCCTTTTTCGGTGGCCAGATCGCAAACGGCGCCGAACGAAGCACCAAAGTACAGGTTGGAATAATGGGCATTTGAGCGGACAAAATCCGCCTGGTAAGGAATTGTAATGGCGCGTTCCGGCCCAAACAAGCTGTTGTACTCAATGATGACAATGGCGGGTTGCACCACATTGATTGCTTTCCAGACCCAGTAATCATTGCCATCAATATCAATGCTTAACAGGCCTATTTCGCCCGAAAAGCCGTTTTCTTTAAGGAGCGTGTTGATGTTATCCATTTTAATGAAGCTGCTGACGGCGGTTAAATCATACTTCCAGAAGTTAGGATCTTTCCGGACATGATCAATGTTGGAGGAGGAACCGTCTATAACCAGACCCCGCCAGTTATCATGCATTAACAAGAATTTAGTGTTAGCTTCTTCGTAGGTTTCTACGCCAAATTCAACAAATGCCTGATCAGAGATGCCTATCGATTGAATGAGGTATTGAATAATTCCATCTTCGCCGAATTGCGAAAAAACCCTAAACTCCGCATCCCGTATGGGTTTAGTAAGATCAACTTGCTTCGCTAATCCTGTACCAATCAACAACCGCAACTCTTTATTGCTTTCGCGTAGATAGCGAACGTTCAATATAACCTCTCTGATCTTATCTAAAATTTTCATCCCTTGACTCTAAAATTGAGCTGTTCCTTTAGTCCAAAAATATGGGAGCAGAAACAAAATTTACCAAGTAGAAAAGCGCTGAAGCCTAGTTGGGAGAATCGTTTTATAAGCAGAGCACTCTCGGATACAAATCTATGCAGAAAAGAGATAGCCGCCTGATAAAATCAGTTTATGGCTTTTTTACTTCAGCGAATTTAGGGCGAAATACCTGCAAGATACAATTTTTAGGCCTTAAAACTCCTTGGCTCTCTTGCTGGAAACTAAGGGAACTATATGGGAATTGTACAAGAGAAATGGGATAAGAAAGTGTTTTTCTTACTATTGGTGTTATTTTTGCCTGGAACCAGCGTAAAAGTTCAATCGACCGTACCAATAGTAGTTGTCTGAAAATAGTTATCAATGCTTTTTAACTCGCTTCATTTTGTTCTATTTTTTATCGTTGTTACAAGCGCTTATCACCTCTTGCCACATCGCTACCGTTGGCAATTATTATTAGCGGGGAGCTGTTACTTTTACATGGCCTTTGTGCCTGTTTATATCCTGATTCTGGGATTTACCATTGTCATTGATTACTTCGCCGGACTCTATATTGAAAAAACCCGCGGACAGACTCGAAGGTTGTTTCTAATCATTAGTCTGATCTCGAATATTGGCGTACTAGCCATCTTCAAGTATTATAATTTTCTCAACGATAATCTAAACCTAATGCTGGCCAATGTTGGCTACCCAGCACTTTTGCCCCCTTTAACCATTTTGCTGCCCATCGGTCTGTCGTTCCATACCTTTCAGGCGATGAGTTACATCATTGAGGTATATCGGGGTAATCAAAAAGCGGAACGGCATTTTGGTATTTATTCTCTGTACGTGATGTTTTATCCGCAACTGGTTGCCGGCCCCATCGAACGTCCGCAGAACATTTTGCACCAGTTTTACGAAAAACACGAATTTGATGCTCGTCAAGTCGTTGAAGGTCTAAAACAGATTGCCTGGGGGCTGTTTAAAAAAGTAGTTATCGCGGATCGGCTGGCGGTGATTGTCAACTATGTGTACAACGATCCAACTCAATTTCAGGGTTTTCCACTCATTATTGCAACGGTTTTATTTGCCTTTCAAATTTATTGCGATTTCTCGGGCTACTCAGATATTGCGCTCGGAACGGCCCGGACCATTGGCTTTCGGCTGATGAAGAACTTTGACCGTCCTTACCTGTCAACCTCCGTATCAGAATTCTGGAAACGGTGGCACATTTCGCTCTCGACCTGGTTCCGCGATTACCTCTATATTCCGCTGGGGGGGAATCGGGTTGCCGTGCCCCGTTGGTATCTGAATTTGTTCATTACGTTTCTGGTAAGCGGGCTTTGGCACGGAGCCAGTTGGACGTATGTGATCTGGGGGAGCCTAAACGGTTTGTACCTGATTATTGAGAGCATGACCAAAAATACCCGGCACCGACTCAGCCAGCGGCTGGGTTTGCAACACTGGCCTTCGGTACAGCACTTCCTGAATCTAACAACCACTTTTGGCCTGATTTGCTTTGCCTGGATTTTCTTCCGGGCGCAAACCGTTGGCGATGCTTTTTATGTGGTAACCCATCTATTTTCCGACCTGCGGAACAGCCTGAGCGAGGTGATAGCAACTAACCTGGGTTCCGACAAATACAACCTGTTTATCGGTGGGCTGGCGCTCGTCATCTTGTTACTTGTAGAAACGCTTCAGGGACGTATTTCTCTCCGCCACTGGATAGGCCAACAGCCAACGCCTGTGCGAATGACGCTTTATTATGCCCTGATTATGTTCATTATTCTGTTTGGCGTATTTGACGCCCGGCAGCAATTCATTTACTTCCAGTTTTGAGCATGTTGTTACCGTCAATGATTCGGAAGCTTCTTATTCTGTTGACTTTGTGTAGTCTGGGTGGTTACGGATTGATTCGAATTTTATCGCCTTATGTTCGCAATGAAAACGTGTTTGTGGCGGCCTCGCTCGACAAGGAAAATCGACTGAAGAACACGCCAGCACCCCGCCTGGTTTTTGTTGGAGGCTCTAATCTGGCCTTGGGAATCGATAGCCGCCGGGTTGCCGCCGCAACGGGCTATACCGTCACCAACATGGGCATTCACGCGGGCCTGGGCCTGCCTTTTATGTTGAATGAAGCCCTGCATGGGACACAAAAAGGCGATTTGGTGGTTTTGTCTATTGAGTACTTTCTTGATGAAGGGGACAATAAATTACTGGCACAATTGATTGATGTGAACCCTCGGGCTAAGCAATACCTATCGCTTTCGTGGCTCAATGAGATCCGGTTACTAGGGCAGAACTTACAGCGGTGTATGAGTGGTTTGTTTTATAAATTGCTGCGTGGTGATGCAACTGACCCGATCTACAACCGAAGTGGCTTTACCGTTGAAGGCGATCTAAAAGAGCATTTTGGCAAACCCAAACCCCGGCGGATTGGTGATGATGTGACTTTTCTGGAAATGGATTATTCAGAAAATATTCAGCGAATCAATGCATTTGTGAAAGCCGCTAAAGCCAGAGAAGCCGTTGTTGTGTTCACCTTTCCCGTATTTCCAGCATCTGCTTACAAGCGTAATCAGAAAGCTATTCAGCACCTGGCCAAACAATACCAAAACAAACTGGATTGTCCGATTATTAATACGCCAGCGACCTTTGTCTTGCCAGATCAGTACTTTTTTGATACCGTTTATCACCTGGACAGCCTAGGCGTTCAAGAGCGCACTACCCGGATGATTGATTTGCTGAAACTAAGGCAAAACATATTGGTTGGGAGCAATCAATAGCTAGCCTTTATAAAATGCCTACCTTTGTCTTCTTTGCAAGAAGCTATTTATGATTAGTGTCTGCATGGCCACTTATAACGGCGAACGTTTTGTCCGGCGGCAATTGGAGTCGATTCTACCGCAGCTTGGACCGGCGGATGAGGTTATTGTGTCGGATGATGGATCGACCGACCAGACGTTGATGATCGTCGAATCGTTGCGGGATGCGCGCATCCGTATTTTGCACAATTCCGGGCGTCACGGACCCGTCGGGAACTTTGAAAATGCCCTGCGGCAAGCCAAAGGAGACCATATTTTTCTGTCCGATCAGGACGATGTCTGGCTGCCCAATAAAGTAATGCTTATTCGCCCGCTGCTGGATCAGTACGATCTGGTGCTTACGGACTGCGAGGTGGCCGACGACCAGAACAAGACGCTAATGCCTTCGTTTTTTGCGCACCGGGGGAGTCGGGCTGGCCTGCTCAGAAACCTTTACAAGAACTCTTACGTTGGTTGTTGTATGGCTTTTCGGCGGTCGCTGCTCAAAAAAGCACTTCCCTTTCCGAGCCAAATTTACATGCATGACTGGTGGCTGGGTCTGGTGGCCGAGGCAAAAGGGCAAGTCTACTTTCTGCCTGAACCAACGATTCGCTATATTCGTCACGGTGGTAATGCGTCGCCAACCGGGGAAGGTTCGCTCAGTTGGTTTAATAAACTCAAAAATCGCCTGGGACTTGTCACGGCCTTAGGCAGGCGGTTACTGGCCTAATTTGTTTTTATCCTGATTCATGGTTTCTGTAATTATTCCTACCTACAACGCCGCCCGTCATCTTCCCGCTTTGCTTGATCGCCTGGCCGATCAGACCATTCCTTACGAACTGATTATCATTGATTCGTCATCAAAGGACGAAACGCCCCAAATTCTGAAAGAGCGGGGTATTGCCTTTCATACCATTTCGTCGGCAAGTTTCAATCACGGCGGAACCCGGAATATGGGCATTCGGATGGCTCGGTATGATCAGATAATCTTTTTAACTCAGGATGCACTGCCCACGGCGGCTAATACGCTGGAACTGCTCGTCAAAGCCCTCAACAGCCGCCCAGATGTAGCGCTTGCCTATGGGCGCCAGTTACCTTATCCGGATACACACGTTTTTGGAGCCTTTGCGCGTCTGATAAATTACCCAGACCAAAGTAGGATCAAAACAAGAGTTGATATTCCTGAGTTAGGTATTCGAACCTGCTCCTGCTCCAATTCGTTTGCCGCCTATAAGAAGGAAGACATACTGGCTTTGGGCGGGTTTCCGGATGATTCTATTTTTGGTGAAGATGTGTCGGTTTCTTCCCAGTTCATCCTGAACGGAAAGGCCATCGCATACTGCGCAGAAGCACAGGTATACCATTCGCACGACTATACAATTGGCGAGGAATTTCGGCGTTACTTTGATATCGGCGTTTTTCATGAGCAGCAACAGCGTTTTTTGAGAGAATTTACCCAGGCTGAATCCCAGGGTATTAAGTACATGACTGACGAAGCGCGTTACCTGCTCCGAACGGGAAATGCTCATTTATTACCAGCTCAGTTTGTTCGCTTAGTCGCAAAATACGTTGGATACCGGGCAGGACGCTCGCACGAAAAGCTACCGGTTGGAATCAAAAAGAAGTGGAGTATGAGCAAAACTTATTGGAAATAGTTGACCGTAAAATCGCTTTTTTTGTCGGATAATTAACGGTTGGAAAAGGCCAATAGATAAATAGATGGATTAAAACCCGTTTGTAACGGTTATTCATAGTAACTTCGGTGCAGCTTTTTAACCAACTGGTTTTTAAAGCGCTACTAATTGGATAAGTAACTCGCAAATAGAGCATGGTTACTTATCAAGGGCTTAGGCCTTGGGGATGCTTGCGAACGAGCAATTGCAGTGGAGACGAATACGGAGACGGAAGTCTTTGAGCGAACAAGTCATCCCTGACCTGTTTGTCCACCAACGGTTATTTGTATGAAACATCGTTTTTCCTTTTTACTGCAGCCGGCCAGCGCAATCATTGACATCCTATCGCTGAATGGTTGCTTTATTCTAGCTCACCATCTGACGTTTGGTCCGGCAAGTAATCCTTTTGCAGATGCTTACCTAACCCTCTTCTGGTTTTTTAACGCAGCCTGGTTGCTTCTCCTACTCATTGCTCGCCCATACCACTACTCCCGCCTAAATTTTACCGCAGAAAATTTACTGATTAACCTGCTCAAACTTGCTGGCCTGCACGTTGCTCTGGTGTCTGTTTTTGGCATGTTTACAAACAGCCATTCTTTTTCAAGGACGCATTTGATTACGGCCTATTTGCTATTTCTGCTGGTTGGGGCTTTATGGCGCGTTCTGGCTTTGGTAGCTTTGAAGTTTTACCGGGCGATGGGCTATAATACCCGGCGGTTTGTTATTGTTGGCTACGGAGAAATGTCGAACAGTATCCGGGTTTTCTATGAAACGCATCCCGAAATTGGATTTAAGTTTTTGGGGTATTTCGATAAACTAAACTTAGACAATGCGTCGGAACTGCGCGGCGATTATTCAGAATTGAAGAACTATGTAACCGCATACGGTATTGATTGCGTTTACTGCTGCCTGCCCTACATGGATACCAACCAGCTGAAAGAAATCATGGCTTTTTCCGAAGAGGCGGGTTTTCAGGTTAAACTCATTGTCGATTTTAAAGGCTTCTTGACGCGCACGGTTAACGTAGAATACCATGACATCCAGCCGGTTATTGGCCTTTCGACCGAATTGCTGGACGATTTGCGGATCAATGTCTTCAAGCGGACATTTGATATCGGCTTTTCAACGTTGGTGTTGATGGCCGGCTCTCCACTCTTCTTCATTCTGGCCCTAATTACCAAATTCTCCTCTAAAGGACCGATCTTCTACTCGCAGGAAAGAATCGGGCAATGGGGAAAACCATTTCGTATCTACAAATTCCGTAGCATGTATACGGATGCAGAAATAAACGGCCCGTCGCTGTCGTCAGGTGCCGAAGATCCTCGGATTACAAGTTGGGGCCTTTTCATGCGTAAAACCCGGGTTGATGAGCTACCACAATTTTATAACGTGTTGATCGGGAATATGTCTATTGTTGGACCCCGCCCCGAACGGCAGCATTTTATTGACCAGATTGTAAAGCATTCCCCCGAATACAAGGTTCTGCTGACGGTTAAGCCTGGAATAACATCCATTGGCCAAATCGAATATGGATACGCTGCTAACGTGGATGAAATGGTTCAGCGTGTGAAGTACGATCTTCAATATCTTCAAAATGTTTCTTTTTCATACGATATATGGCTAATTATGCGGACTCTTCGCATAATGATGCAGGGAAGGGGACAATAAAACCCTATTTATCAATTGTTTTGTGTTTATTCTATGCGTCATAAGACCTATGGTTTCCTTTTATGTTTTCTCTTCTTCTTTCAGGATACCATTGCTCAACAGATTGGGATGCCACATACCCATCAGTTTCGCGTAGAAGCAGGTGCGTATGCAAGCAGTAACGAGCAGTTACCTTTCTGGCTTCGGGCCAACCAATACGGAATTGTTCCCCTCACCGGGCCGTTGGCTACTTTACGAGTTGGCGCTTATTCGGATTACCGGAAACCTTATCTGGACGGAAGCCAACTAAAGAAAAAGACGTTTGATTGGGGTTATGGGGTTGAACTGGTAGGAAATGGGGGCGGTAAAGAACAGGCCTTTTTGCTACCGGAAGCCTATGTAAAAGCACGTTTGGGCATTATCGAATTATATGCCGGACGCCGTCGTGAAATCATAGGATTAGCGGATACCACCTTAACTTCGGGTTCATATGCCTGGTCGGGAAATGCGTTGCCCATCCCAAAGATTCAGATTGGAACGCCTGGTTTTGTGCCTGTTCCCTTCACGAAGAATTTATTCTCCGTAAACGCTTTTTACAGCCACGGCTGGTTCAATAATCAGGGGCTCGTCAAGGATTACTTTCTCCACCAGAAGGCGCTTTATGTACAACTTGGTA
The DNA here is from genome assembly GCF_021484805.1 of Tellurirhabdus bombi. Taxonomy (NCBI): domain Bacteria; kingdom Pseudomonadati; phylum Bacteroidota; class Cytophagia; order Cytophagales; family Spirosomataceae; genus Larkinella; species Larkinella bombi. The sequence goes on from NZ_CP090557.1 coordinate 1,979,338, forward strand.
AGTCAACGTGGCCGTTTCGTTTGTACGGGGGAATCAATCACAACGTGCAGTGGGGGGGGAATAGTAAGGTGCTTTCTTCTGCCGTAGCGATCAATGGGCAGCTACCTTCCCGGCTTAAAGACTACTGGTACGTTGTTTCCAGCCAAACGCGTTCGTTTATGGAAGATACCACCGTACGCACATCCATGGAAGATAACCGGATTGGGAATCACCTGGGTTCAGTGGATATTGGTCTTGATTTTACAATGGGCGATTTCAATGTATTGGTCTACCGGCAAAATCTATATGACGACGGATCTTTGTTTCTGTTGACCAATATCGCTGATGGCTTAAATGGGCTTCGGATACAGAATCGGCGGATGCAGCGCTCGGCATTTCACGTTAAAGAGCTGCTAGCTGAGTTCCTGTATACTAAAAGCCAGGGAGGAGACGTTTTTTTGCTTATTCCGGGACGAGGGGACTTACGGGGTCGTGATAATTACTTCAACCATTCTCAATATATAGACGGTTGGACGGTCAATGATAAAATCATCGGTAGTCCTTTCCTAACACCGCGCAACGAAACGGATTTAGGTACTGGTGCACCGCAGGCCATTGCTAACAACCGCCTTTCTATGTTCCACTTGGCTGCCAATGGCTTGGTAGGTGAGCGTACCGAATGGATGGTTAAGGCTTCTTATAGCCGCAATTTTGGAACCTATGACCGGCCCTTTGCCGATCGAGCCGACCAATTGTCGCTCCTGTTGAACGTATCGGTTCCTTTCAGGTTACGTGGCTTAGGCGAAATGAAAGTAAATACCTCCCTAGCCCTGGATCAGGGAAATCTATTCAGAAACACAACGGGGATCTATATAGGACTGCGTAAAGAGCTTTTTTCGGGGCCGTCCATTGCTCCGCCTTTCATGGTCCCTGGACAGAATTAATAGCTTTTACAAAAAAAGCCCGCCTTTCTGAGGCGGGCTTTTTTTGTATTTATAATTTATCTTAGAAGTGCCGGTCGCCTGCTTCACGCTTGCCAAGCATAACCGCGCCTACCATAGCAACCAGAAAGAGGATAGAAACTAGCTCAAAGGGGAGTAGGTATTCTTTATAAAGCACCATTCCTAAGCCTTCAACCATGCCCACTTTGTTGTCATAGGCATAGGGGTTATAGGAACCGACCTGGCTAGCCCGGAAAACCGTAACCATCAAGACCAGCAGAACACCACCGACAATAACCGCAGCAATTTTAGTAAGGTTGGTTTTGGCCTCTTCGTCGTCCTTTTTCATGTTTAGAAACATAATTGTAAACAAGAAGAGAACCATAATGGCTCCTGCATAAACAATGATGTTAACGGCTGCCAGGAATTGGGCGTTCAGTAGAATGTAGTGTCCTGAAAGGCAAAAGAAAGTCAAGATAAGCGCCAAAACGCTGTGGATGGGATTGCGGGCTGTAATCACGTAGGAGGCAGCCAAAAGGGTCAAGAGTGTCAATCCGAGGAAGATATAAGCAACGGGCTGTCCTGACTTAAGAAGAGTAACAATATCGTTCATTGCTAGTCGATAAGAGGGGAAAAGGGCTCGGCACCGAACATTCGGTGCCGAGTAAAATGAGATAACAATTAGGTGGCTGATCGGGACAACGAAGGCTCAGTAGGCGTTGCCTGTACTTCCGTGTTCGTACGTACGTACCGGTCGTTCAGGTTTTCTACCAGCTTATCTTTTCCGTAAATTACCTGATCCCGCTCGGTGAAAACAGGTACAAGACGGTCGTGGCGTAAGTAAACAGCCTGTTTTGGGCAAGCTTCTTCACAAAGTCCACAGAAGATACAACGCAGCATGTTTATTTCGTAAACAGCGGCATATTTCTCTTCCCGATACAGGTTTTCTTCTCCTTTTTTCCGCTCGGCAGCTACCATCGAAATGGCTTCTGCTGGACAGGCAACGGCGCAAAGTCCGCAAGCTGTACAACGCTCCCGGCCTTCTTCATCCCGTTTCAAAACGTGATGCCCGCGAAACACAGGACCCAGGTAACGCTTCACCTCTGGGTACTGAACTGTCGCTTTTTTGGAAAAAAAGTGTTTAATTGTGATCGCAAGTCCCTGAGCAATAGCCGGAAGATACATCTTCTCGGCTAAGGTCATTTCTTTGTGACTGACTTGCTTTGATCTATTTGATAGTTGCATAGTGGTCAAATTTTACGCCTGGCTTAACCTGGCTGCTTAGGAACGCTGGGGGCGAACTTGACTTTTTGACGCTCGTGCGGCTGACATAATTGCCAGTATGACCATCACAGCTACAATTAGCCAGCTTGCATACTTAATGTTATACAACAGTCCAGCACCCGTAACAATTACATTCAGGATGGATAATGGAATCAGTGTTTTCCAGCCTAAATTCATTAACTGATCATATCGGAAACGCGGTACGGTCCAGCGAACCCACATGAAAAAGAAGATGAAAAAGAAAATCTTACCAAACAAAGACATTGTGCCAACGAGCGTAGCCAGGTTGTGCCCCGTTGTTCCCAGAGAGCTGGTCAGTGTTTCCCGAACCCAATCCATGCCTGGATAGTTATACCCACCAAAATACAAGGAGGCAATGACCGCCGATGACACAAACATATTGATGTACTCGGAGAACAGGTAAAAGCCGAGTTTCATCGAGCTGTATTCCGTATGGTAACCTCCAACCAGCTCATTTTCACTTTCAGGAAGGTCAAAAGGAGTCCGGTTACATTCGGCAAAAGAGCAGGTCAGGAAGATAATGAAACCCAGCGGCTGGTTGAAAACGTTCCAGGCAATTCCGTGCTGGCTAGTAACAATGTTGCTTACCGACAGCGAACCAGTCATCATCAAAATCGCGATGATCGACAAGCCCAGGGCTACTTCATAACTGATATTTTGCGAGGCGGCCCGAATAGCACCCAACAAGGAAAACTTGTTGTTAGACGCCCAGCCACCAACCATGATTCCGTAAACACCCAGTGATACAACCCCGAAGATGTATAAAATCCCGATATTTACTTCAATGCCCTGGAGCGCATAAAGTACGTTATCGAACTGGAACGTCTCCCCAAACGGTATGACTGCGCTGGACATCAGTGCGGTCAAAATAGCCAAACAGGGGCCAAGAATAAATAGACCTTTGTTCGCTTGTGAAGGGATAAAATCTTCTTTAAAAAACAGCTTACCGGCATCCGCTAACGGTTGCAACAGCCCAAACGGCCCTGCGCGGTTTGGGCCAATCCGGTCCTGAATGAAACTGGCAACTTTCCGTTCGGCATAGGTGGAATACATGGCAATTAGCAGTGTAACCCCAAAGACGACCAGAATGAAGACTGTTTTTATTATTAAGGCGGTTAAATCCATATAAATGCTAGTGCGTTAAAACGAATCAAGGTTCTGGATCATTGGCATGAGGGAGCGCAGGTGCAAACCGTTCGGGGGGCAACTGCTGAATACCGAGTTGTGATTTGTTGCGTCCATCGTCGACGGGGGTATACTCCTCCGCTGCCAGATTCAGCGCAAACTGTGATGTTTTTACAGCATCACGGCGGTATTTATTGGCTGAGATAACCGAACTGCGGGCCACTTTTGTAGCTCCTTCAATAACCCAGTCACTTGTTTTTTTCTTGTCGAACCGGCAAGTATTGCAGATAAACTCCGTGACTTCGTTCCACTCGTTTTTACGGGCCGTTACGCGGATAACTTCCTCGCCGCGATACCAGAGCGTTACCTTACCCGAGCAGGTAGGGCAGTCCCGGTGCGCATCGACAGGTTTTGTAAACCAGACACGGTTTTTAAAACGGTATGTTTTGTCTGTCAACGCACCAACGGGGCAAACATCAATGACATTTCCTGAGAAATCATTATCAATGGCTTTCTCAATGTATGTGCCAATTTCGGCGGCATCGCCCCGGCCTAATACACCATGAACCCGCTTCTCTGTAATCTGATCGGCTGTATAAACGCAGCGATAGCAAAGAATACAACGCGTCATGTGAAGTTGAATAAACGGACCGATGTCGCGCTTTTCAAATTCCCGGCGATCTTCTTCGTAACGAGTCGTGGCCAGACCGTGGTTATAAGCAAAGTTCTGTAAATCACATTCGCCCGCCTGGTCGCAAACCGGACAGTCCAGCGGGTGATTGAGCAGCAGAAACTCAACAATTCCCTTCCGCATTTCCAGGACTTGTGGGTTCGTTGTGTTTTCAACAACCATTCCATCCTGTACGGGCGTAATGCACGAAGCAACCAGTTTAGGCATAGGACGTGGATCTTTGGCCGACCCAGCTGCCACGCGAACCAGACAAGCCCGGCACTTCCCACCGCTTCCTTTCAGAGGCTGGTAGTAGCACATGGCTGGTGGTGCTACATCGCCACCGATCTTACGGGCAGCTTGCAAAATGGTTGTCCCCGGTTCTACCTCGACCTCAATGCCATCAACTGTGACTTTAAAAAGTTGCGGTTTATTATCTTCCATGTTGCTATTTTCCACAGTTAAACTAACGCCATTTCTCCCCGATAAACCGCGCCCGGTTGGCTCGCTTCATGTGGGTTGGTTACGTGCCACTCAAATTCCTCCCGGAAATGACGAATCGCACTTGCTACCGGCCAGGCGGCAGCATCACCCAAAGGACAAATGGTATTTCCTTCTATTTTCTTGGCAACGTCAACCAGCAGATCAATGTCATGCATGTTTCCGTGGCCGTACTCCAGTCGGTGGAGGACTTTTTCCATCCAGCCGGTTCCTTCACGGCAAGGGCTACACTGGCCACAAGACTCGTGGTGGTAGAAACGGGCGAAATTCCAGGTATTGCGTACAATACACGACGTTTCATCCATCGCAATAAAACCACCGGATCCAAGCATGGTACCCGTCGCAAAACCGCCATCCGATAACGACTCATAGGACATCAGGCGTTTCTCGCCATTAGCCAGCTTCAAAATCAGATCGGCAGGCAGGATAGGAACGGATGATCCTCCCGCAACAACTGCTTTTAATTTATGACCCGGACGGATACCACGGCACCATTCATCGGCATAGATGAAATCTTCCACTGGAACGCCCAATTCAATTTCATAAACTCCGGGTCGGTTCAGGTGACCCGATGCCGAAATTAGTTTAGTACCTGTCGAACGACCAACGCCAATTGCTGCGTAGGCCTCGCCACCGTTGTTTATAATCCAGGCCGTTGTAGCGATGGACTCAACATTGTTGACTACGGTTGGGCTTTGGTATAAGCCTTTTACTGCCGGGAAAGGAGGTTTATTCCGTGGATTGCCGCGCTTTCCTTCCAATGATTCCAGCAGGGCTGTTTCTTCACCACAGATATAAGCACCGCCGCCGGGCTGCACAACTAGCTCCAGGTCATAGCCACTACCTAAAATATTTTTACCCAAGAAGCCTTTTGCTTTGGCTTCTTCGATTGCTTTTTCGAGAATCCGGATCACGTACATCAGCTCGCCACGGACGTAGATGAACGATTTGTTTGCGCCCAGCGCAAAGCTGGAAACAATCATACCTTCGATGAGCAAATGCGGAATATGCTTCATCAAATAGTGGTCTTTGAAAGTACCCGGCTCCGATTCGTCCGCATTGCAGACCAGATAACGGGGAACACCTTCGGGCTTCGCCAGAAAGCTCCATTTCATTCCCATCGGGAAACCGGCACCACCCCGACCCCGAACTCCTGATTTCTTTACTTCTTCGACAACGGCCTCCGGCGTCATGGTTTTGATCGCTTTTTCAACCGCTGTATAACCGCCCATTTTCCGGTAAACGTCGAACGTCTCAATACCGGGGACATCAATATGTTCAAGCAGAATCTTTTTTCCCATCCTTACGGCTTATTTTGACAGTTCGTTGATGATTTCGTCAACGCGTTCATTCGTCAGGTGCATGTAATACTGCTCCCGGATCTGAAATACCGGCCCCATACCGCAAGCTGCCAGACATTCTACTTCCTTAATGGTAAATTTACCATCAGGCGTTGTTTGTCCAGCTTGAATGCCCAGCCGCTTTTTCAGGTAATCATAAACTTCTTCGCCACCCATCAAGCAGCATGGCCCCGTCCGGCAGTACTCAATAACGTGTTTGCCAACGGGTTCGAGGTGGAACATTGTATAAAATGTTGCCACTTCGTATACTTCAATAGCCTGAATGTCGAGCATTCGGGCCACATAATCCATCCCTTCAGCACTTGTCCAACCTTCCTGTTCCTGGAGCAGGTGAAGCAAGGGCAACAGCGCCGATTTTTGCTTTCCTTCTGGATAACGAGCAATAATTTCCTGCGCTTTTGCTAGTCGATCAGGCGTAAATTGTATTGTATTTTGAGTCTCTATCATCGTATCGTACAGCAGGTACTCATTCTATTTTATGCATCCAGCTCGCCAGCAATCACGTTCAGGCTACTCATGATCACAATGGCGTCCGACAACGTACGGCCTTTGCACATTTCCGGGTAAGCCTGGTAGTAGATAAAGCTTGGCCGCCGGAAATGAAGCCGGTAGGGAGTCCGGCCACCGTCGCTGATCAGGTAAAATCCTAATTCACCATTGCCACCTTCCACTGCATGGTAAACCTCACCCACGGGCGCGTCAATTTCACCCATCACAATTTTGAAGTGATAAATCAGGGCTTCCATGTTGCGGTAGACCTCCTTCTTGGGAGGAAGGTAATATTCCGGTGCATCGGCGTAATAAGGTCCTTCGGGCAGGTTTTCAAGTGCCTGCTCAATAATGCGCAGACTCTGCCACATTTCCTCATTACGGACCATATACCTATCAAACGTATCACCACTTTTCCCAACGGGAATATCAAACTCAAAGTCTTCGTATGAGGAATACGGATTCATTACCCGCACGTCATAATCAACCCCGGCCGCCCGCAAATTTGGTCCTGTAAAACCATAGCTCAATGCTCGTTCCGCCGAGATTCCGCCGACATCGACAATGCGATCCATGAAAATCCGGTTGCGGTTGAACATATTGCCAAACTCGTGCAACACTTTAGGGTAACGCTTCAAAAAAGCCCGAATCTTCCGAATGGCTTCCGGCGATAAGTCGCGTTCCATACCACCGATACGACCCATGTTCGTCGTTAAACGGGCTCCGCATATCTCTTCGTAAATCTCGTAGATATTTTCCCGCTCTTCCATGAGGTAAAGAAAACCGGAATAAGCCCCACAGTCTACGCCCAAAATTCCGTTACAAATCAAGTGGTCGGCAATGCGGGCCAACTCCATCATGATTACCCGGATATACTGCGCCCGCTTGGGAACGGTAATGTCCAGCAGTTTTTCGACCGTCATGTGCCAGCCCATGTTGTTAATGGGTGAGGAACAGTAGTTCATCCGGTCGGTCAGCGTCGTGATCTGGTAGAAAGGGCGCCGCTCAGCAATCTTTTCGAAAGCCCGGTGAATATAGCCGATGGTCTGTTCACCCGATACGATCTTTTCTCCATCCATTTGCAGGATATTCTGGAAAATACCGTGGGTAGCCGGGTGGGTTGGGCCCAGGTTAAGCGTAGTCAGCTCATTGACATACTGCACGGGTTCTCCTCCGGGTACAGCTACGCCAGATTTGGATTTATTTATTAATTCAAGTTCTTCAGTTGTCATAATGAGCTTAATCGTTTCGCGTCCGAAGGTTACCGAAGCCGCCCGAAGGCAAGTTCACGCAAGCAAAGACTGGGTTATCGTCCAAACAACTCATCAATTTTATCCTGCCGCGTTGGATCTTCCAGTTCATACTGTTTCCGCATCGGGAAGTAATCCATGTCGTCCATGTTTAGGATACGCGTCAGGTTCGGGTGTCCATCGAAAAGGATACCAAAAAAATCGTAGGTTTCCCGCTCCATCCAGTTCGCCGAGGCGTAGAGGGTAGATGCCGTAGGTATATGCAGGTCTGCTTCGGCCAAAAACACTTTAATTCTAATCCGGAAATTCTGTACCAGACCATGCAGGTGGTAAACCACGCAGAATTCGCGAGCTGGATTCGGATCATCCGGAAAGTGAACGCCCGTAATATCCGTCAAGAAACTTATTTGATAGAGGGAATGATCTTTCAGGTATTGCAGCATCGGAATCAGTTGCTCACGCGTGGTCGATAGCGTCAGCAATCCGTGCGGATCATCAAAATCATAGACGTCTTCTCCAAACTGGCGAATCAGGTCTTTGGCAACTTCCTCGTTGGTGAGCATAGGTTAAGGAGTGAAGGAGAAAGCCATTAGCACTTTCTCTTTCCTGTTTACTGAATATTATAGGACTCCAACAATTTCTCGTATTCGGGAGCATTGCGGCGGCGCAGGGATTCGTTTTTCGCTAGCTCCTGTACCTGCATTAAGCCATCCAGAATTTGCTCCGGGCGCGGTGGGCAACCCGGTACGTACACATCAACCGGAATAACGCGGTCGATTCCTTGCAGAACACTGTACGTATCAAAAATTCCGCCGCTCGACGCACAGGCACCAATGGCAATCACCCAGCGAGGTTCCGCCATTTGGAGGTAAACCTGCTTGAGGATAGGGCCCATCTTTTTGGCGATTGTTCCGGCCACCAACAGCACATCTGCCTGTCGGGGGGAGAAGCTTGGCCGCTCGGCACCAAAACGCGCAATATCGTACCGCGAGCCCATGGTGGCCATGAATTCAATTCCGCAGCAGGAAGTTGCAAACGGCAATGGCCAAAGGGAATTGGCGCGTGCTAAACCAATAATGCTATCTAATGAAGTAGCTTGAAACCCTGGCCCTTCGTAACTAGGGGGAGCTTCTGCCAGCTTGATGTCACTTGCCATAAGTTAGTTTGTTGTTGTCTTAGATAGAACAACGAATCAATCTCTTTTGTCCCAATTTTACTCCCACTTTAATACGCCTTTGCGAATTACGTAGAAGAAACCGGCTAGCAGAAGACTCATAAATAAAATCATCTCAATGAATCCTTCGACGCCCAGCTTCAGGAAGTTGACGGCCCAGGGATACATAAAAATGACTTCTACATCAAAAAGGACAAAGAGAATCGCAATCAGGAAGTATTTGATCGAGATCGGCGTCCGGGCGTCACCCTGCGAGGGGATACCGCACTCGAACGGATCGTCTTTCTTCTGGCTTTTCCGTTTCGGGCCAATAGCATGCGTTACAAACATAGTAACCACAATAAAGGCCAGAGCCAACCCCAATTGAATAAACACAGGGAGGTAATCCGATGGTAAGTAAGTTGTGTTCATAGGTTTTGCAATGCGTGCCGCAAGTTAGCACGAAAAAGAACATGTCCGCCCTTTTCAGCGATAAACAGACCTTGCTCGTTAGGTCAAAGTTACAATTTTCTTGCCGACAATTCAATACAAAAGCGGGCTTTCAGGGAAACCCGAAAGCCCGCCAGGCAGAATCGCATTGTTTTTATTCAATAATCAACCGATTTGCGGCATTGAAGCCCGCCGCCCGAACCTGCACGATATACTGCCCAGGCATCAGAACCGATAGATCCAGCGCTCGACGAGAGTTAAAGGTTGGAATAGTGGTGGTATAGACCAACTGGCCGTGCAGCGTGTATATATTCAGGGTAGCATTCGTTAAATTTTCGCGCACTTCCAGAGATACCTGACCTGATGGCGATGGGTTTGGGTAAATCGTTAAGCCTTTGTCATCGTCGGCAATTACATAATCCAGCGCGTTGGAAAAAGCAGAATAGCAGGTCAAATCGCTGCCCGCCAGCGTGAACACTTTCTTGGAACGGGTTGTATAGGCTCCTGTCTGAGTAACTTTAATTTCTGCGCTATTTTGACCGGTGATAAATTGATTTCCCAGGCGCCAATCGTAGGCAAGTGAGCCATCTGCTAAGGTATCTCGTAAGGTGTAAACACCAACCTGGCCAACGGCAGGCGTCGCTAAACGCGGCTGTACCGTTAAGCTTACCGGAGCGGAGGCAACCGACGAACAGCCAAATACACTGATGGCCCGGGCCGTATATTGGCCCGCCGTGCCAACGCGTAAGGTCCGGGCATTGGTCCCCGTGTTCCAGGCAATCGAGTTCGCAGTGGCCACATTGGTGGATAATGTCAGTACAGAATCCGTGCAGACCTGCTGCTGTCCTGTTGGACTCAGTACGGGTGCTGCTGGCTGAAGGGCACCACTGATCGTAACGGTAGGGGAGAGGAAGGTAGTGTTCTTCTCATCCTTGGCGATGGCAAAATACTTACCCGGCGCTGATACGGTGATGGATGGACCTTTCTGTCCATTGCTCCAGGTAATGTCCTGAAAGTTATATGTCTGGTCAAATTGATCTTTAACAGATCCAGCCAAATTTAGTGTTAATGCCTGATTAGTCGGACAGCTAACGGTCATACCAGCCGCAGGCAACGGAAGCAGTGGAATAGAACTCGAAAAAAAGCGGGCATCCATACTGGCAAACCAAGCCTGGGCTAATTGCCGAAGTCCATCGCCGCCAAAGTGCACGCCATCTGGGCGCGGAATTTGGATGCCATCAGTCATAGGGCCTGCATAGACGTTATTATTGAAGGTATTGATTACGTCATTTTGGGCCCCGATGACGTTCGCACTGGTTTCTCCGAGGTTATAGGAGGAACGAGCCAGCACCCAGGCAGGATACCGTTTCGTATCGGCTCTGGTTTTGTTTACCAGATACTGCATATATTCCCGGTATTGCTGGCGACCCAGGCGCAAGGGCACGTTATCCGTTTCTCCTTGCTGCCATAAAACAGCCCGAAGACCAAGCAGGGAGCTATAATACCGCAGGGCAACGACCAAGTTACCATAGGGCATTCCTTTCGGATAAAACTCTTCAGGGGTACCAATGGCAAAAATGTTTTGAGCAGGTTCTCCATTTGCGCTCTGTACCCAGGCCCTGATTGTAGTTCCCGCCCAGGCCGTATTAATGAAAAGCACCGGAACATTGTATTGTTGGGCAATCAAGTCGCCTAGTATACCCCAGCACCAGGCACTTTCACCGCGCGGACCAACAAGTGCGTCGGCACCTAACTGGCGGAAAGTGGGAGCGGGAGGATCGTTTAGAGAGTGCGATTTGCTATTGTCGTAAGTAATCGTGTTGACCCGGTCATCGCTAGCTCCGGCAGCTCCTTTGTCTTGGAAACCTTGCGCATTAGACTGACCCGTAATAATAAAAACTTCACCAACGCCAATCCGATCTACTGCATTTTCGCCTACCAGGGCTGTTCCGTTCCAGCCGCGCACTTCCAGGCGATACCAGCCGCCCCGGCCAGTCAACGTACCCTGAAAAATGCCCCCTTGCGGATTGTTTTGAATGGTTGTCCAGTCGGTATTGATACCCTGGCCGGCATTCATAACCACCAGGCGAGCTTCAACCCGCGTTACCGGCTGGCTATACGTACCTGTGATGGAAATTGGACTACGGTCAGAAAGGTCTCGTTGAAATATAGCCCGGCTGGCCGGATAGGTAATCGCTACCTGAGCATAAACAGACAGGTTACTCGTGAAAAACACAGCCACCCAGATTAACCAAGCGGATAAAATTAATTTCATAGTCAGTGGGAATCAGTAGTAGAGCACAACTTGTCCAGATAAGTGTCTGATTTTTGTATACTCTAAAGAACAAATTTTACTCTTTTTCTATAAAAAAACAAAGTGTCTTCGTCAGGCTTGCTGATGAAGACACTTTGAAAAGGCCAATAAGCTTACAGACCAACGATCAGCCGCTTAGCAACTTTAAAATCTCCCGCACGAACCTGCAAAATATAGTGACCGGCTGGAAGTATAGACAGGTTCAGAAACTTGCGTTCGTCGAATACTTCTACGCGTTCGGTGAACACTTGCTGGCCTTGCAGGGTGTATAAGGTTACGGTCGCGTCCTTGATGTTGTTGTAGGTTTCAAGAACCACCTGCTTGTCTGGACTAGGGTTAGGGTAGATACTCAAACCGTCATTATCCAGAAAAACATCAAACGTTAACGGGGCCGAGAAAGCAGAATAGCAGGTTGGCCCGTTTTCATAAGCGATAAATGCCTGAGCCTGATAAGCACCTGTTACAGTCGCTTTGATTTCCTGGCCTTGATCCGGTATCCCCGCATTATCGCGTTGCCATAAATAATAATTACCCGCTAGCTGTCCATTGGCTTTTAGCGTATACGTTCCTACCTGCGCGATGGATGGCACACTTGGTACGGGCTTGGCATCGACAGCAATGGCCGAGGAAGGAGTCGACAAGCATCCATTTCCATCCTGAACACGGGCAGTATATTGTCCTGTAGCCGTGACCGTAATGGTTTGTGCATTTTGACCAGATGACCAAATAGCCGGGAAAGGACTGTTCGCCGTTAAATCGACACGCTCGCCATCACAGAAAACGACAGGACCATTGGCCGTCAGCGTTGGCGAAGGCGGTAGTGGATTTACGGTAAGCCTTACAGGTGCCGACGGGTCTGATAAACAGCCAAACGTATTCCGGGTTTGTACGGCATATTCGCCACTCTGGTTTAGCGTTATACTACGACCTGTCTGACCGCTGCGCCAGAGGTAACCTTCCTCAGGACTTGACGTAAGGGTAATGTTCTGATCAGCACAAAATGTTGTCGGGCCGCTCAAGGCAACTACCGGACGCGTAGGCAGAGGATCTACCCGAACTTCAATGGAGTTTGATTCGCGCGAGGTACATCCGTTGGCATCCGTAACGGTTAGCTTATAATTGCCGCTTTGACGAATAGTCACCTGGCGGCCTCTTTCACCATTGCTCCAGTTGTAAATGAGAGCGTCGGTCGATTCCAGGACGGTCGATTCCCGATCACAGAAGCGAGTTGCATTTAACGCCCGAGCAGTAGGCGTAGCGGGAAGTGGATTTACCCGTACATTGACTGGATCAGAAATGAAATCACATCCCGTAACATCCCGCACGGTAGCCGTATAGGTGCCCGCCGTATTAACTGTGATGGCTTGTCCATTTCCTGATCCGCTCCAAACAGAATTTGCGTAACTGGATGTTAGCGTAATGTTCTGGCCCTCGCATAGGTTCGTAGAACCGCTGGCGGTGATCGTCGGACGGGCTGGTACTTCGTAAGGAGCCGTGAAGGTCGCATTCCCAAATCCATCGCGAACGGTTGCGAAATAGCGGCCAGAGCTGGTCGTCAGTGCACCACCGCCTGCGCCATTATTCCAGTTGGTATTGCCCGTAGCTCCATTAACGTTTAGTGTTAACGTATTAGCACCTGCGCAAGCAACGTTGAGTGAGGGGCCAATAACGGGTGCTTGGGGCTGAGAAGCCTGAAAAAATTGATCGTTGAGGGAGTTCGCCCAGGCTTGCGCCAGATCATAGAGGCCTCCATCCTGAAAGTGAACATCTTCGGTTGGGCGGGAGGCTGTTCGGCGAGGAATTTGAATACCGTCCGTATTAGGGCCAGCAAAAACATTCCCTACTGAACTGATTACCTGATTTTGCCCAGCCACAACTCCTGGATTAATTCCTCGGAAGTCATCGTAAGAAACTCTGGCAACTACCCAGGATATATTTTTGCCCGAATGGTCGCGTGACTTTTGAATGATCGTTCGCAGGTTATCGGCATAAGTCCCACTATTGGTATTCAGAAAGTTATCTGTTTCTCCCTGGTGCCAAAGTACGGCTCGCATGCCCAAAGAATGAGCATAAAAACGCAGAGCAGTTTTTAAATTTGTATAAGGCTGGCCATTACCATAGGGCTCTCCATTGTAGGAGTTAAAGGCTTGCCCACCTTCGGCCGTTACCCGCCAATTTTGGCTGGATGTAGCACCCCAAGCAGCATTGAAGAAAAGAATAGGGACTTGTAAACGAGCAGCTAGTAAATCCCCTAATCGACCGTAACACCAGGCTGATTCCCCATGAGGCGACATATAAAACTCTCCTTCTAAGTGCGAAAAGCTAGGAAAAGGAGGCTCACCGGGCGAGTTCGGATCAAAGTAATAATTGACACAGTTTACCCGGTCATCGTTGGCGCGCGGTGCACCATAATTAAAAAAGCCTTGGGCGTTCGATTGGCCAGCAATAACAAAGACTTCTCCAACGCCAACTGGCTCCAAAGGAACTCCATTGACATAGCTGTCGCCCTGTAAGCCCCGTATTTCCAGCTTATACCAGCCCCCATTTAGGGTGATTGTCCCGGAAAAAGCGCCCCCCTGGGGGTCTTTTTGGATAACAATCCAGTCCGTTGGGGTACCTCCCTGGATAGGAGTTGCCTTCACTTCAACCTGTCTGATTGCTGTTGTGTAATTTCCACCAATCTGAATGGTGGCCGAATTAGCATTATTCCGCTGAAATACCATCCGACTCATAGGATAGGTAATACGCAATTGGGAAAACGCCAGGCTAGGTAAAAGTAAAAAATAAAAACGTAGTACAAATTTAAACGGTGTGCGTGCTTTCATGGTATCATCGGCCCTTGTTGCTTTATTCGGTTATGCAGTTAATCAATCGAGGGTTGTGGCCGATTGATTGACTGCCAGATTTGGTCTTTTAATTCCAGAAGGCCCTGCTGCCGAACTGCCGAAATAAATACGATAGGCAAGTCTGCTGGAAAACGATTTTGAATGAGCTTATAGTCCGTTTCTTCAATTAGGTCACTCTTGGATATAGCCAGCAAACGCTGCTTATCCATCAATTCTGGGTTGTACTCGCGTAGTTCGTTGAGCAATGTCTCGTATTCGGCCAGCGCATCTTCACTTGTAGACGGGACTAAAAAGAGCAGAACCGAGTTCCGTTCGATGTGCCGTAAAAAGCGTAAACCGAGCCCTTTACCTTGGGAAGCTCCCTCAATAATTCCCGGAATGTCAGCCATAACAAATGACTTATAATCCCGGTAAGCAACTACGCCTAGATTTGGAACGAGCGTTGTAAATGGGTAATCAGCAATCTCGGGTTTGGCAGAAGACATCACTGATAGCAGGGTTGATTTACCTGCATTCGGAAAGCCAACTAAACCAACATCGGCCAAAAGCTTCAACTCCAGAATAACCCACGCTTCGTCTCCCGGCTCACCCGGCTGCGAATGGTAAGGGGTTTGCTGGGTAGACGATTTAAAATGGTCGTTCCCTAAACCACCCCGGCCACCATGAAGCAAAATTACCTGTTGCCCATCTTCGGCAATCTCAACCAATTGCTCGCCGGTTTCGGCATGTTTGGCAATGGTCCCCAGGGGAACCTCGATGATCACATCTTCGCCTTCCGCCCCTGAGCGTCGCCCACCTTCGCCGCCTTTACCATTTTCGGCTTTGATGTGCTTTTGGTATTTTAGATGGAGCAAGGTCCAGAGTTGTGCATTTCCTTTCAGAATTACATGCCCACCCCGGCCCCCATCGCCACCGTCCGGTCCACCCTTGGGAACGTGTTTCTCCCGTCGGAAATGCTTCGAACCTGCGCCCCCTGCACCCGAACGGCAGTTAATTTTTACGTAATCAATAAAGTTTGATGATGCCATAATCCTGCGGCTACTACCGCGACCCCTCTACTTAAGCCACTTAGGCCGTTCTTCTTTTTTCAATTTCCTGGCTTATCGTATTGAAAATCATTTCAATATCTCCAATACCATCAATGCCAACGTATTTATTCTGGTTCTGATAATAACCAGCCACAGGTGTCGTCTTCTCGTTGTATTCCGTTACCCGACGACGAATTAAATCTTCATTTTGATCATCTGGTCGCCCGGATGAATGCCCCCGTAACAATAAACGCTTGGTCAGCTCTTCTTCGTCTACTTCCAGACTAAGCATTACGGTAATCTGTTCATTGTACTGAGCCAGCAGGTGATCCAAAGCTTCGGCTTGTTTTACAGTCCGTGGAAACCCGTCAAAAATGAAGCCAGCTGCCGATTGATTTTCCTGTAACTTATAATCAATCATGCCGATAACTACTTCATCAGGTACCAGGATTCCCTGATCCATCAAGGTCTTCGCTTGCAGCCCTAGCTCTGTTTTTGCCTGAATCTGCGAACGTAATAAGTCGCCCGTGGATAAATGCACTAACTGATACTTGGCAATCAATTTTTCACTTTGTGTTCCCTTACCAGCACCCGGTGGGCCGAATAGTACAAGATTTAGCATATTATTAACAGATATCCACGCAAATTATTGGACAAAATTACGATTGTTGGCAGGAATTAACGGAACATTTTTACAAGTATTTATCAATAGGGAAACAAAAAGACCAAAAAATAGGGGCTACCGTTGGCAGCCCCTATCTTAAAATTATTTTATTTTCCTTATTTCGTCGCCTTAGCCGCCGGTTTTTTGGCGCCTGGTTTCGTTGCTGGTGCCGGAGGATTCAATGCATTTTGTACATCTTTATCCGCTGGATCAAGCTCAGCTGCTTTAGTCAGATACTCTCTTGATTTCACCGCTTCGTTTTTGTTAGCGTAATACGAAGACAAAAACTTATAAGCAGTCATCATGTAGCGCTTGTTCGCCTCTTTTTTCGCTGGATCAGCCGCTATTTCTTTATCAGCAACTTCCAGGTATTTTTCATAAAAAGGTACTGGCGCACCTGTACTCATAGCCCCTTTTGTATCGCTAAAATAGCTCGTTGATGCCCGGAAGTAGTATGCAGGAGACCAGTCTGGAGTAATTTGACTTACTTTCGTCAGTGCAGAGTCCGCAGCAGCATAGTACATATCTTTAGCTTGGCGAATAGCCGCCGTATCCCCGTTCATCAGCATTGTGCTATCTTTACCAACGCGGCTTGCTAACAGGTAGTTTGACATACCCAACTGGAAATAGTCGTTTGTAGTTGCTTTGTTCGTATCAACAGCAATTGCTCTTTTATAAGCAGCCACTGCTTTATCGAATTTTTTAGCACCATAGTAAGTCTTACCAATCTCACGATACAGGTTTTCAGTCGAATCCAGAGGAGCCGCTTTTTCCAGGTTTATCAGAGCAAGCGAGTCACCTTCTGGTGTACCTTTCTGTGCATAGGCACGACCCAGGAATTTATAGTCATCAAAAATGATTTTATCCGGTGCCTGTTGCATAAACGTATTCAGGCTTTGGATCGCTTCATCAGATTTGCCCATGTTATTATAAGCCCAACCATAAATCCGGTTGATAACTGGGTTATTGATTTTGCCTTTCAGCGCATCTAGTTTTTGGATGGCCCGTGCATTATCACCTGCCAGGAAGTCAAACTGAGCTGAACGAAGCAGTTTGTCAGAATCAGTTGTTTCGCTTTTCTGAACGTAAAGATCCATGTTCTTAGCCGCATTTTTGTACGCCCGTGAGCCTAAGAATGCTTCCGCCAAATCTTCGTACGTAGGAGCGAATTCCGGATCAGCTGCAATGGCTTTCTCGTAGTTTTCCTGAGCTAGTTTGTAGTTCTTACCGCGTAGGAACGTCTTACCAATTTTGTAATTGGCTTCGGCGCTATTTGGTGTGATCTGCAACGCATTTTCATACTTGCTTACAGCGTTACCACCATCATTTTTCAACATATAAGCGTCACCAAGTACCATTTCAATTTCGGCATTTTGGTTTTTCTTATCCAGTTTGTCGGCGATCTCCAGGATGCGAATTGCCTCAGCTGGATCATTGGTTTCGAATAGGGTATAGGCTTCGCCAGCGCGTAGTAAAACGTCGATGTTTTTACTTTTTGTTGCATCCAGCGCCTGATCGATCTGCGTTTTTGCCGTTGCACGATCTTTCTTTGCCAACGCTACAGCACCCAGGCCCACATTGTTCAAAACATTTTTCTTATCAGCCAGTGATGCCCCTTTTTCAAAGGACTGCTTTGCTGCATCCGTTTCACCCGCTTTCAATTGAGCATAGCCCAGGTAAAAATAGTTGTCGGCTGAAGGAGCACTGTTAGCTAGGCCTGTAAATGTTTTGATAGCCTTCGTGTAGCGACCTGATTCCAAGTCTTTAACACCCGACTGCGCGTCCTGAGCAATTGCCTGAAACGTACCAAAAACGCCAGCGGCAATCGTTGTGAACAGAGCTTTCTTATTGAAAATCATGCCAATTCAGGTTGAGAATGGTTATAAAATGTTTACTTTTTTCAAAACAGAATACAAAACTAAAAAATTGCAGTAAGAAGCAAAATTTTTAATCTTTCTGGAAATACACTTCTCTATTATATGGTATTGCGGGCCATAAACCACTTTTTTCGATCAGCAAACCACCCACGTCTCTGGCAATATAAGTCATCAAACCTCCTCCTAAACCGGAGTGAGCTTCGCGACTGATAATGTATATTTTTCGACGCAACGGGTAAGTTTCCAAACCTAAGTTTTTTTGGAATGGCTGAAGGTAATCCTCTTGTTTTGTTGGATTTGCCTTCTCCGAAATTCCCAATACCCTTAACTCGCGTGAGAGATCAGCTGTCAGAGGCTCATCCCCATCACTAATCCAGTTAACGCCAATGAAACCTAGAGCTGCCGGATTTTTACGAACGTACTCAATCACTTCTTTGTTTGACTTCACCGTGAATATTTTCAGACGGCTAATGTCTTTGACATCAAACTTCTTAAGCACATAATTCAAATTGCTAGAATTATTGTTGTCAAAGATCAGAACAATCGGGCTGCTCTGGTTACCACCCTTCAGCTGCGACCAGTTTGTGATCTTTCCCTGAAAAATATCCTGTAACTCAGGCGTGGTAATCAAACTGTCCGTATTCTGTTTGCCAACAATAAGGGCAATTCCATCGATAGCAATGAACTGTGTTCGGACCTTGATTTTTTCCTGAACCAAGATCGTTTTTTCCTTATCCGTTAGTTGCCGCGTCGAAAAAACAAGCCGGGCACTGTCTTGCAGGAAGGCATTGATGGCTTCCTGTTCAGGGCGATATAGGGTATTAAACTTCGTATCGGTGTTAATACCCTCATACGCCAGACGAAGCGATTCTACCAGTGGCTGAAGCGATTCATCCGAGGCAATCGTGATCTCACCGTGGGCCGGATTGTCTTTTGGCTGTGGCGAACAGGCGGCCAACGCAATAACTGCTAACCAAGCGAATTGTTTCAACTGTTTTTTCATGTGCCATTAAAACCGCTGGAAACCCCGATAGGTTCGGAAAGCGCCATATGCGATTAGTAGTACCGCCATAATATACCGTCCGACTCCGGTCGGTAATATCCCAAAAGACTGAGAGGAGGCAATCAGATAGATGCCTCCTCCCATGTAGACCAAACCCATCAACACATTAAGATAACGGCTGAGTTGGTTTGAAGATGGTCTGTTTCTCATTCCAAAGATTACTCCAACTGGAAGTTGATCGGTAGGTTAAACTTCACCCGAACCGGACGACCTGACTGTTTGCCTGGGCGCCATTTCGGCATTTGTTGTACTACGCGTTTCGCTTCTTCGTCCGTACCGAAGCCAAGGCCTTTCATTACTTGTACGTCCTGAATAGAACCATCGGCATTTACTACGAAGCTTACGAATACCCGACCAGAGATGTTCGCCCGAGAAGCGGCAGCTGGGTAACGCATGTTTTTACCTAACCATGCATACATAGCGGCTGTTCCTCCTGGGAATTCTGGCTGCTGTTCAACGACCGTGAAGACTTCTTCCTCTTTTTTAGGAGCAACTTCCACGGCTGCCTCGACGCGCGTAGGACCAGCTGTTTCTTCTGGTGCTGCAATCGCTTCTTCAGCATTGGGGTCACCTTCCTGAGTTTTATCAGCTGAAACGGCTTCTTTCAACTCTTCAACGGTTGGTGGCGGCGTTTCTTCCGGTACTTCTTCATCCGGCTTTACTTCCGGCGGAAGGAATTTTACCGTGTTAACCTTTGGAACCTCAACCGGCGGCGGTGGCGGTGGTGGTGGTTCGTTCGGGTCGATTGGCGGTGGCGGAATCTTCATCAGGTCAACCTCAACTTCCACAGGGACTTCCTCTTCAGGCGTCAGGACGTTGATGATGGTTGGGGCAGCCATTGCAATCAGGAATAAAGCCGAGCCAATGATTAGCGCGCGATAAACCGTTTTAGAATAGCCTTTCCGTAATGAATACGCACCATACGCCTTGTTACGTTCCGCAAACACGATATCATCGAGTGTTGATGCGGAGTTTGTCGTTACTTCTGCCATGGCGATTTAAATCGTTCAAATTGATCTTTTCAGATCGTTTGTCACTTTAGTTTGTCAGCAATCAATTTTTCCTCGTCTGGAGTCAAAACATCCACCAAAGCATAGCGCTTTGATTTAGTAATGGCCATCTCATCTAGAATATCTACCATGTTGCGGTAGGTTGATTCTTTTGTTGGCTTGATTACGACGACAAATTGTTCACCAATTCTGTTTTTGTTATCCAGAATGGCGCTCCGAAGCTCCTGGCCGAAGCGAACTGTTTTCAGCTCAGGATCTTCGTTCGCGGCTTTACCAGCGATGTAGTGAACTTCGTTGTTCTTACCGAGAAACACCGTCATTACTTTAGATGCTTTGATCGGCTCGTTTTCTACTTTTTCGGTCTTGTCTGGCACGTTCAGTGTCATCGAAGACGGTTTATTTAAGGTAGTGGCAAGAATGAAAAAGGTGATCAAGAGAAAGCCCAAGTCTACCATGGGAGTCATATCGACCCGGGTAGACATCTTTTTACCACGGACTTTACCACCTTTATGATTGCCACCACCACCACCGGTGTCTATACTTGCCATCGTTTACGAATTTAAGGCGAAGACGCTTTTGTTGGTGTAAAAAAATGAATTAGTCGTTTGTCCAACCTGCCGGTGGGGCTTCCGTACCTGTAATCAGGTTGAATTTGTTAATATTCTGCGATTGCAGAGAGCTTAACACATTCTTGAAATTCGGAAACTTCGATAGGTTATCGCCTTTTACGGCAATACGCAAGTCCTTGTTAGCTTTCCGGGCGTTGTAAACCCACTGGGCTAACTGGTTTGTCTGCGGATTCGCAGTTGAGTCAACTGGGATACCTGGTTGCTTCAAAGCCTTTTGTTGTTCAGGTTTCAAAGCCAGGTATGATTTCAGTTGGTTCAATGGCAGACCGAAACTAGACTGGATCGAGAATTTCTTCTTCTCCTGATCTGTAAACGATATTCCATTAGCTTCTGCCATGTATTCAAGCATTGCCACCCGGTTTTGTTGGTTATCAATACCGAAGTAAACTTTGCCATCCTTATCTAGGCTAATGGTCATGATGTCCTTATCGGGCACCTTAATTCCAGAGATGGATGTCGGCGTTTCGATAGCGGCGGCCTCCTGTTCTTTGAATTGAGCCGTCATGATAAAGAAGCTCAACAACAGAAAGGCCATATCGCACATTGCCGTCATATCCATAACCGGACCGGAGCGCTTTGGCTTTACTATAGGCATATTTTTACGTTTTTAAGTAATAAACGTTAGCCAAATCGATTAATTATGCGCAGCAAAATTTTGCTGAATGCTCAGACCGATCTCGTCGATGTTATAAGTCAATTCGTCAATACGGCTAGTGAAGTAGCTGTACATGATGGTTGCGATAGCGGCAGTACCGATACCAAGAGCCGTGTTTACAAGGGCCTCAGAGATACCCGTTGCAAGAGCAGCTGTATCTGGTTGGCCTGATGTACCCATACCGGCGAAGGCGCGGATCATACCCAATACCGTTCCCAACAGGGCTACCAGCGTTGATACCGAAGCCAGTGTTGCGATGATCGTCAGGTTTTTCTCCAGCATCGGAAGCTCCAGAGTTGTTGCTTCTTCTACTTCTTTTTGCAAAGCAGCCAGTTTTTGCTCTTTGTTTAATTCTGCATCAGTTCTTAATTGTTGATACTTAAGCAGGGCCGTTTTTACAACGTTTCCTACTGAACCTTTTTGACGATCGCACTCTTTAATGGCAGCTTCTATGTCGTTACGGTCCAGCAGGCTTTTTACTTTACCTACAAAATCATCAACTGAACCACTACCATTGGCCCGGCCAATTGTGATGAAACGCTCAATTGAGAAAACTAATACGGTTAAGAAACAAGTAAACAGTAAAGGTACAATCCAGCCACCTTTGTAAACTACACCAAAATAGTCACCATCTTTTGGTAAGTTTTCGTTGTTGTCTCCCTGGAAGTGGCTAGGATCACCAAAGACGAAAATAAAGACTACAAAGGCAATCACAGCCAGAATAGGAATTACAAACACCGGATTCAAGCCGCCTGATTTTTTCTTTGCAGGTGCCGCTGCTCTAGCTGGTGCTGGGGTTGGAGATTGTGTTTTCATTGAACTTACTGTAGGGTTAAATTGAAACTGGTTTTTTATGTAAAGAAAGTGAAAATTTTAGTTTGATTACTTTTCTTGAAATAAAATTTCGGCAGATAGCCTTCGGACCCTAAACACAAATTTATCAATTTTCTATCTGAAAATATACAAACGGCAACGTCAAATTTTTGTGAAATATATTACCCATTTTGTTCACGTAGGATTATTTTAATTTTGGCTTTTAAAAATCACAGTTCATTTGCTTGAATTAACGGCTGGTTTTTAAGTGATTAAAACCAATAAAAGCGGTTTGGGTTGCCTGGTTATTTTTGTATTGCTTACTTCATTAAATGATGAAAGAAACATTATTAATCCTATTGATATTAATCTAGATTTAAGGTTTGACTGGCTGATTTGGCCCTTCCTCTGCCTGTTTTTTGTGGGTATCGGCCAACAAGAGATAAATGAATGCACCAGCAGAGAAAAATGATATAATCAGAAAAGAGAGCTGAAAACGGGCAGCATCGTTTTGATAAATTTTTGCGGATAGGAATGCTCCTAAACCAATTCCAGCCTCAAGAGCAATATACATCGTTGCCAGTGCTCGCCCTCGATTTGCGCTGTGACTAAGATCGACCGTCCAGGCCTGGGCCGTTGGTGAATACATACCCATCGAGATCCCAAACACAACAGCCCCCAGCAGAAAGGTTAGTTCCGTGTCGCTAAAGGCAATCAGGAGCATGCCAATGGTTAGAATGAGTGAGGCAATGCGCAACACAGGACGGCGGCCATATTGGTCCGATACTTTTCCGGCCATGAAGCGGATAGCCAGTGAGGCGATGGTGAAGACCGTGAAAAATAACCCTTTGTTTCCCATCTTCAGGGACTCGCTGAAATCAGGGGCTAGCGTAATCACAGCACCAAAACTAAAGGAGTTTAGAAAGGTAACCAGCGATGGGGCAATGACAGCGGGTTCGAATACATCGCGCCGGGAAATTTTAAGCAGTTGCCACCGAAAAGGAAGCTTCTCCGGCAGCGTTTCTTTCATATTTAGCAAAATGACAATCGAGAGCAGGGCCAGAAAAGAAGAAGCATAGAAAAGCCCATTCAGACCAAGCAGACTCGTTAGCCAGCTTCCCAGGGCTGGGCCAAAAGCCATACCAATACTCCCACTAAGTCCTAAGATACCCATTGCTTCACCCCGGCGGTCGTCGGGTACGATGTCGGCTACATAGGCAGATGTACCCGTTGGTTTAAAGCCCGTGGAGAAACCATGCACCAGCCGAAGCAGTAGAAAAGCAGAAACAGTTTGCAGCAAAGGATAAAGAAAGCCACATACAAAACAGACCAGTGAGCCAAAGGCCATGACCGGCACCCGCCCGATTGTGTCCGTGAGTCGTCCACTAAAAGGGCGGGAAATACCTGCTGTAATCGTAAAAAAGGCAATAATGTACCCTTTGTATTCGGCCCCGCCTAAGCTGGTTAAATGAGCGGGTAGCTCAGGGATCAGCATGTTAAAGCTGGCGAAGAAAAGAAAGGAACTTAAGCAGAGAAGGAAAAAAGAAAGTGTGTAAATCTTCATAAACAAGCTAAATAAAGCTAGTCTAAAAGCGATAGACCCGCTTTACAATTGTACTAGATAAGACGGTAGCAGCCCTAGTGGATAAGACATCTATCTACCAAACCAAGTACCAAAGGTAGCTCGTGCGTGGCAACCATACTAACAGAAAGACAAGGACGCAGGCTATTTTCCTATAGAATACAAAAATCCCATTCTCAAAGGCGGAACGGGATTTGAAGATTTACTCAACATTGCTGCTAAAAGCAGCACAGACGTATATACGTACGAAATATTCTTTTGGATTTTTACAACTAACCAAAAAGTAAAAAATTAGGAATAAAAAGAACTCCCGGCCATGTTTCCATAACCGGGAGTTCTTTTTGAAGGGTAATTATTGCTATTAAGAGCCACACATTTCACATCCTTCTGGATCGTCCAGCGAGCATTGGATTGCTGAATAATTAAATTCGGCGTCATTCACTTGCGACGTTGCAACCGGTTGGGCGTGGTCTTGGGCGTATTTAACGTAGTTCAACGGCTTTTCGATTGGCGCTGTTTCGGCCAGGGCAGGCTCTAGCTGCGGTTCAGCTTGTTTTTCGACGGTAAACTTAACCGCGTCAACAGCCGCTTTGGTACGCAGGTAATACATGCCTGTTTTCAAGCCAGCTTTCCAGGCGTAGAAGTGCATGGAAGTCAGCTTGCCAAAGTTAGCATCAACCATGTGGATATTCAGTGATTGGGATTGACAGATATAGGCTCCCCGATCAGCGGCCATGTCGATGATGTGTTTCTGCTTGATCTCCCAAACGGTTTTGTAGAGATCTTTTAGATTCTGCGGAATATGCGGGATATTCTGCACCGAACCGTTGGCTGCGATCAGCATGTTTTTCATGTTGTCATTCCACAGGTTCAGCTTCACCAAGTCTTTGAGCAGGTATTTGTTCACGACAACAAATTCACCGGACAAAACGCGACGCAGATAAATGTTCGACGTAAATGGTTCAAAACATTCGTTATTACCCAGGATCTGTGAAGTCGAGGCGGTTGGCATCGGCGCAAGAAGCAGGGAGTTACGCACACCGTGCTGAACAACATCCTGACGGAGTGTTTCCCAATCCCAACGGTTGGAGTCAGGTTGTACGCCCCACATATCAAACTGGAATTGGCCCTGCGAGATCGGCGAGCCAGCCCAGGTTTCGTAAGGACCTTCTTTTTTCGCCAGCTCCATGGAAGCAACCATAGATCCGTAATAGATGGTCTCGAAAATTTCTTTGTTCAACCGCCGGGCTTCATCAGACTCGAAAGGCATCCGAAGCATGATGAATGCATCAGCAAGTCCTTGAATACCAATACCAATTGGACGGTGACGCATGTTTGAGCGACGAGCTTCTTCAACCGGATAATAGTTGATGTCGATAATCCGGTTCAGGTTTTTCGTTACCACTTTTGTGATTTCGAACAGCTTGTCGTGGTCAAAGTGAAGCATGCCGTTGGCACCCGCCTTAATGAATTTTGGCAAGGCAATGGAGGCCAGATTACAAACCGCTACTTCGTCGGGTGACGTATACTCGATGATCTCTGTGCAGAGGTTCGACGATTTGATGGTTCCCAGGTTCTTCTGGTTCGACTTGCGGTTAGCGTGGTCTTTGAAGAGCATGTACGGCGTTCCTGTCTCCGTCTGCGATTCTAAGATTTCAAACCATAAATCCTGCGCCTTGATTGTTTTACGGGCTTTGCCTTCGCGTTCGTAGCTCTCATAAAGTGCCTCAAACTCGTCGCCGTAGGTGTCAGCCAGGCCAGGGCATTCGTGCGGGCAGAACAACGACCAAACGTCATTGGCTTCTACACGCTTCATGAACAAGTCGGGAACCCACATGGCGTAGAAAAGATCGCGGGCGCGGAGTTCTTCTTTACCGTGGTTTTTCTTCAGTTGCAGGAATTCAAAAACATCGGCGTGCCAGGGTTCCAGGTAGATGGCAAAAGAACCTTTGCGTTTCCCGCCGCCCTGGTCTACATAACGAGCAGTATCGTTGAAGACGCGCAGCATCGGCACAATGCCGTTTGACGTACCGTTTGTGCCTTTAATGTAAGTACCCGTTGCCCGAACGTTGTGAATGCTCAAGCCAATACCACCCGCTGACTGAGAGATTTTGGCGGTTTGTTTTAACGTATCGTAGATGCCCTCGATGCTATCATCCTTCATAGTCAGCAGGAAGCAGCTCGACATCTGCGGCTTTGGCGTTCCAGCGTTGAAAAGGGTAGGGGTAGCGTGGGTAAACCATTTCTCCGACAGCAGGTTGTAGGTTTCAATAGCTGAATCAATGTCATCGAAGTGAATGCCCACCGCAACCCGCATCAGCATGTGCTGCGGACGCTCGGCAATCCGGCCGTCAATTTTCAAGAGGTAAGACTTTTCGAGCGTTTTAAAGCCAAAATAGTCGTAGCCGAAATCACGGTCGTAGATAATGGTTGAGTCGAGCAGGGCGGCATTTTTCCGCACCACGTCATAAACTTCTTTGGAAATCAGGGCGGCGTTCTCTCCTGTTTTAGGATCGATGTAGTTAAAAAGCCGCTTGATTGTTCCTGAAAACGATTTATTAGTTTCCTTATGTAAGTTAGAAATAGCAACGCGAGCCGCCAGAATCGCGTAATCTGGGTGCTTTGTGGTCATGGAAGCCGCTGTTTCGGCAGTCAGGTTATCCAGTTCCGTGGTTTTAACGCCATCATAAAGGCCACTAACGACTTTCATGGAGACTTCGACTGGCTGCACATACGCTGGATCTAAGCCGTAGCATAGTTTCTCAATCCGGGCCGTGATCTTGTCAAATCTGACAGACTCCCGACGACCATCGCGTTTAATTACATACATAGCGATTATATGATAGTTTTTCGATGTAAAAAGTAGACAAATTAACTGAAGGCAACGGGCTTATAACTGGAATGAATCTTTAAAGATACTACCAAGGTGGACACAAAATCAAACAAGATGGTTCGCGTTGTTGCCACATCCTAAGAATTATCAAAGTCTACTAAGTGTATTGAGATCCTGTTAGCGCCTTAGAAAGAACAACTTAGCATTAGTCCATCGGATACAGGGTCTAAAAAAGTTGAAAGTTGTATTCGGGGAACAAATGAAAATTTGTTTATAAAACACTGATTACTAATTACTTGGGTCAATATAACCTAAAAGTTTCAGAAAAAAATGATTAGTTAATTAATTTTATAAAGTGGTTATATTTAAAAATTAGCCTTAGGAAACCTGTTAAAGTTGTTGGAAATCAGTTAAGAAGTTTCTACTTTTGCAGTCCTTTTAGTGAATCATCCGCATGGCGGATCGCTTGGAAACCGATTAATAGAGCCATTATATTATGAAACAAGGTATTCATCCAGATTATCGGGAAGTGGTTTTCTGGGATATGTCTAGTGACTACAAATTCATTTCTCGTTCAACTGTTCAAACGAGAGAGACGATTGACTTCGAAGGCCAAACTTATCCCGTTGTGAAACTGGAGGTTAGCTCGCAATCGCACCCATTCTACACCGGTAAAAACGTACTTCTTGATACGGCTGGTCGCGTAGATAAATTCTTGAAACGGTACGGCAAAAAATAGTTTTTGTACGTTAAGGTCTTTTAAAAGCCCCCTCGGATTAGTCCGAGGGGGCTTTTTTATGCTCTGTTGTCTAACAATCGAAAGCCAGCAGTCAGTATTGCAAATAGGAGAGGCTCTTTTTAGACAAATAATTCTGCAATTTTTGCAATAAGTTTTTGTTTTCTGTTGCAAAAAATGAGAAAAAGCGCGTAGTTACGCCTTGATAATGGATTTTGTTCAAAATTAACCTAGTTCCTTCCAATTCCAGTACGATTTGTAAACCTAAACAGCCATTTTCATGGCAAAACCCTATGACAAAACAATTACTTCTGCAAGTTTTGCTTGCCAGAGTAAGGCAAGTATCGATTACTCAAGTTGCTCTTGTTCTTCTTGGCACCCATTTCAGCCACGTTGTTAGTGCTACTGGATCAGTGGAGAATCCATTAGTAGTTCACTCAAAAACAGCGGATGTTGCGGTAACGGGTAGAGTAACGGATGAGACCAACGCCGGCCTACCCGGTGTTAGTGTTATTATAAAAGGATCACAGAAAGGAACGACAACGGATGTCGATGGTCAGTATAAACTGGACGTGCCTGAAAACGGTGCTACGCTTATCTTTTCCTTTGTGGGTTATTTATCCCAGGAAGTAGTGGTAGGTAACCAGATATCAATTAATGTAAGCCTTAAAGCCGACAACAAGGTTTTAGAAGAAGTGGTGGTCATTGGTTATGGTACTGCTCGGAAAAGTGACTTAACCGGCTCCGTATCAGGCGTGAAGGCTGATCAAATCATGGAACGGCCTGCTCCTTCGCTGAATCAGGCGCTTTCTGGCCGGATGCCCGGTGTACAGGTAAACACCAATTCAGGTCGGCCTGGTGGACGAAGCACCATTCGGATTCGCGGGTTCAGCTCCATTAACTCATCGAATAACCCACTTTATGTGGTTGATGGTGTAATGCTACCACAAGGAAACCAGAGCCAGTTCAGCTCTGCCATTGACTACATCAACCCGAACGATATTGTCTCGGTTGAGGTTTTGAAAGATGCCTCTTCGACGGCTATTTACGGAGCGCGGGGCGCTAACGGGGTTATCCTGGTCACTACGAAAAAAGGAAAAGCCGGTGAAGGTCAGGTAACGTACAACGCCGATTTTAGTGTCAACACCATTGGGCCAAACCGCCCCCGCGTACTGAACGCGAAGGAATACCTACAAGTCGAAGAATTGGCGTACAAGAACATTGAAAAATACGATCCGGCTGGCTGGGCTGCTGGAAAATATACCAACTTGGATCCTATTCCTAGAAGAAGACAATTTAGTGCGGCCCATCCAGGCGTGTTTGATGCCAATTTAAATCCGCTTTATGATACGGACTGGTTTAAAGAAACAACGCAAAACAAACTGTCGCAAAACCACCAGTTAGGTTTTAGCGGCGGTAACGAGCGCACGCAATATTCGTTGTCGCTGGGCTACCGGAGCGATGAAGGTCTGATTAAAACATCTTACATGAAACGGTATTCGGGTCGTTTTACCGTTGATGATCAGGTGAAAAAATGGTTGAAAGTTGGTGGTACGTTGAGCTACAACAACCAAACGGAAAACCTGGTCGATATCAATGACGCCGTTGCTCGTCAGATTGTGGAAGACTTCCCGTTCCTGCCGGTAAAATATGCCGATGGTACGTACGCCAGCAACCGCGATTACCCAAGTGCGGAAGGTTCGTTCAGCTCCATGCACCGCTTGATGGATCGTCGGTATATCCTGAACACTCAAACGACACTAGGAAGCTTATACAGTAACATCAATCTGGCTAAAGGGCTGGAAATGCGGACGGTATTGGGGGTTAATATCCTAACGCAGGAAAATAACGAATCGCAGACCCGGACGCTGAACCCAGGTCAGTTTGGTAACGCAGCTGGTCGAAATCAGAAAGAAACGTTCTGGTCACTGGAAAATTACCTGACCTACAACAAGCAAATCGGCACTGACCACAACATCACCGCTTTATTGGGGATTTCGTGGCAGGAAACTAATTTCTTCAGAATTAGCGCCACTGTTCAAAACTTTGCGACGGACTACTTTGGATTCAATAACCTGGGTGCCGGGGCTACAAACCCGCAGGTGCAATCCGATGCCCGCCGTTTTGCGTTTAACTCGTATTTCGGTCGGATCAACTATAGCTTAAAAGAAAAATACCTCTTGACCTTTACCGGTCGGGCCGATGGTTCGTCTAAGTTCGGTACCAACCACAAATTTGCCTTCTTCCCATCAGCGGCAGCGGCATGGCGGGTATCTGAAGAAGACTTCCTGAAAGGTAACGCGCTGGTTTCTAACCTGAAGTTCCGCGCCAGCTTTGGTTTAACCGGTAACTCCGAGATTCCGCCTTATTCATCATTAGCGCTGCTGAGCTCGAACTACTCAACGATTTACGGAGACTCGCGGGCGAACGGAACTGGTCTCGACCGTCTGGCTAACCCTGATTTGCGTTGGGAAAAAACAGCCCAGACTGACGTTGGTCTGGAAATCGGATTGTTCAGAGGCCGGGTTTCACTCGAAGCGGATTACTACTACCGGAAAACCACGGACATGCTACTTGATGCGCCGGTGCCCCGTACCAGCGGTTACGCCACGATTCGTCAAAACGTTGGTTCGATGCAAAACCAGGGCTTCGAGTTTGGTCTGAATACAGTGAACATTGATCAGGGTGGATTCTCCTGGAACACGACGTTCAACATCTCAATGAACCGCAACAAAGTGCTTTCGCTGGCAACGCCATCGGATATCTTCAACGTGGGTGGTCCTAACTTTACAAACCCGACCAACATCATTCGGATTGGCGAACCCGTTGGTTCATTCTGGGGCTTGACTCGCCTGGGAACCTGGAGCGAAGCAGAGCGCGAAGAAGCGGCTAAATTTACCAGCTACCGGAACAACCTGACAATGTTGCCGGGTGATATCAAATACCTGGATGTAAACGGCGATAAAATCATTAACGATGCCGACCGGAGCATTATCGGAAACGGTAGCCCGAAAGGGTGGGGTGCTCTGACGAACAATTTCCGCTTCAAAAACTTCGATGCTACGCTTGAGCTTCAATTTATGTACGGCAACGACGTTATGTTGATGAACTTGCACGCCAGCGAAGACCGCCAGGCCCTGGCCAACAGCTATTCTTCAGTATTGAATGCCTGGAGACCGGATAACCAAAATACGCCTATCGCCGAAATTCGGGAAACGCGGGCAGGCTATGTTACCAACGTAGATAGCCACTGGATTAAGAATGGTTCGTTCCTGCGTGGTCGTAACCTGCTTTTGGGTTACACGTTCCCCGCTCAGGTGACCAACCGGATTAAACTGAACCGCCTGCGTCTGTACGCTACGGTGCAAAACTTCTTCCTGCTGATGGAAGATCCAATCGTTGGTGATCCAGAGGTAACGCCTACTAACCAGGGTGACGGAAACAGCGCCTTCTCGCAAGGTATGATCTGGCACAATTATCCGAAGCCAACAACGTATATGTTGGGTATTCAAATTGGTCTGTAAGCATTAAATACACTCAAAAGAAATTTGCAATGAAGTACACAATCATAAAAAATATAAACAAGGCAATTCTGGTTGGCGCGGTCTTGGTCGGTCCTGCCGGTTGCTCCGACTTCCTGGATGAGCAGGCTCCGTCGAACTTAACCACCGACATCTTCTATACCATTCCCGATCACGCGGAGGCGGCGCTCGCCACGGTCTATGACCGCTTGCGGTTCATGGGAGAAGGTGCCAATATCTTTTCGAACAACTGGCAGTTGCTGGAAGCCATGACGGGTACTTCCACGACGGAAACCGCCCAGAACTCAGACTTGAACAACTTGTATAGCTTGTCACACGACGGAAATACAACGCACATTGTCAACTACTGGAACGGTTTGTACCGGGTTATTGCGCAGGCAAATCAGCTGCTTGAGCAGGTACCAAAAATCACGATGCCAGATGCGCAGAAAACCAAAATCTTGGGCGAAGCGCGGTTCCTGCGGGCGGGTGCATACTTCACGGCTGTTCAGTTGTGGGGTGATGTGCCGCTGATTACCAAGCCTCAAACTATTTATTCTGAGGATTTTAAGCCAACCAGAGCATCTAAGGAAGATGTATACAAATTGATTGTGGAAGACCTTCTGGCCGCCGAAGCTGCTGGTTTGCCGTGGATGGACGTAAGCGGACGGGTTAACCTGGCCGCTGTGAAAACGCAGCTGTCGAAAGTATACCTGACAATGGCGGGTTTTCCGCTGAGCAAAGGCGCATCGCACTACAAATTAGCAGCCGATAAAGCCTTTGAGGTAATTACCTACGCCAATGCGAATCCAACTACAATTAACTTGTTTACTACCTACGAAGATGTGCACAATGAACGGACAGAAAACCGGTTGGAGCATCTTTTCATGTTGCAATACAACGCGATTGTAGCGAGCAATCCGATGGACAATTTCTACGGAAACTTCAAGCCCATCAACTACAACGGTCCGACCGGAACGGGAAGCTCTGTACCCACAAGATCGTTCTACGATTCGTACGAAAAAGGAGATTTGCGGGCTAAGGATCAGGAGGGCTACTTCTATACAACGTATTTCACCAACGGGACAGGCGCGCGGTTTGAGCTAGGAGCACCTTATGTGTTCAAGCACTTTAACCGCATTGCCAACGGAACGCAGGGTGTGGCGGGAACTCGCTTAAATAACCTGAATGTACCGCAGATTCGCTATGCCGAAACGCTGTTGTTGTACGCCGAAGCACAAAACGAAGTGGGTGGACCAACGCAGGCAGCCTATGACGCCATGAAGCGCATCCGCGACCGGGCTAAACTGACTACGCCGGCTTTAGGAACCTATACACAAGCTACCTTCCGGGAGGCCGTGTGGCGGGAGCGCTGGCACGAACTGGCTTACGAACAAATCACCTGGTTTGATATGGTTCGTCTGCGTAAAGTATACAACGAAAAAACAAACGGATTCGACAATTTCGTGGGTCACATCAACCTCAGCACCAACAAAGCGCTGGAAGAAAAGCATTTACTGCTGCCTATTCCAAGACAGGAAATGCTGAATAACCCGAATCTGAAAACGCAGAATCCAGGATATCCAAACTAAGTCAACTTGCTAAAAACGTACGCCCCGGCTAGAAATAGTCGGGGCGTTTTTATGGCTGTCTGTAGCTAAAAAAGCCCTTACTGCATGCAGTAAGGGCTTTTTTAGCTAATCGTAGGTCGGTTAAACAGTAGCCCGGCGTAGCTTCACTTTGACAAATTGAATAATCATCGGCAAGATTGAGAAACCGATGATCGCGAAAACTACTAACTCGAAGTTATTTTTGACAATGGGTATATTACCGCACAAATAGCCCAGCATGGTAATACCAAATACCCATAAGATTGCACCAGCAACGCAGTAGGTGATATATTTTGAATACTCCATGCTGCCGGCACCCGCTACAAACGGAGCAATGGTCCGAACGATGGGGATGAAACGCGCCATAATGACTGTTTTACCACCGTGCTTGTGGTAAAAAGCTTCTGTTTCAGTAATATACTCCCGCTTAAAGAACAGGATTCGCTCGCGCATTTTGATCTGTTTACCCAGAAACTTACCAACTATATAATTGACGTTGTCGCCCAGCAGCGCCGCAACAATCAACAGCGGAATCATGATTTTTACGTCCAGGGCACCTGTCGAAGCCGCCAGCGCACCTGCCGCAAACAGCAGCGAGTCGCCAGGTAACAGAGGCATAATAATAAAGCCCGTCTCAACGAAGACAATCAGGAATAAAATGGCGTAAGTCAGCGTGCCATACTCATTAATGATGTCTGCCAGATGCTTGTCCAGGTGAAGAAAAAAATCAAGAATTGTGTGAATCAGTTCCATGAAGGAGGTTAGTTAATTGTGGGGATAAGCAGAAGAAACAGCGCCATTTCCGTCCAGAAACTGAGTGAACGTATCACTACGTAAGCCCAAACGGATGGTCTCCAGCGAGATCAGTTCGTTAGGAGCAATGTTTCCTAAATTGACATTCGCGCCTAATAATTTTACGAACCAAACCTGCTGGGCTTTTTGAGGAGCCTCCCAGATGATCCGTTCAAAAGGTACTTGAGTAAGGATTTCTTCAACCAGGCCTTGCCGTACTTCCCCACTTGCCCGGAAAAGTCCAACATTGCCACTTTCGCGGGCTTCACCGATCACTTTCCAGGCTCCGGCATCTAATTCGGCCTGCATCAGTTGAATCCACTTATAAGGAGGAATAATTTTTGCTTCGTCTTTAGAGCCAACTTCCGATAAAACAACGACTTGCGTTGCTAACTGGCGGATGTATTCCAGCTTGTCGCCTTGCTTCATCTCAATAGACCCATCGGAAACTTCAGCGTGTTCCAGCTTGTATTTGTCCAGCAGACGGCGGTAATCCTCAAATTGATTGCGGACAATAAAGGCTTCGAATAAAGTCCCGCCAAAATAAACCGGAATCCCTGCTTCCCGGTAGAGGCGTAATTTGTCGTCGAGGTTTGGAGTGACGAAGGAGGTAGCCCAGCCTAACTTTACAATATCTACATAAGAGGCTGATGTTTCCAGGAAATCTTCCACCTGACGGCAACTGAGTCCTTTATCCATCACCATTGTCATCCCGTGTATACGGGGCTTTGTGGTACGCTCTGGGATTTGGGTAAGTGTATAATTCATCAGAGGTTATTACATCGGATAAGTCAAAAAAACGCCTAAAAGTAATATAAGTCCGCCTACCTCCCAACAAAATCCATAAAATATCCAGTGTTAAGGATATTTAACTTAGTTAAATGCTATTTTTGTCTGAAACCATTCTCTATGAATAGCCCAGAAATTAATTCCCGCCTTCAATTTTTCCAGTCTATGATTGGCCAGGATATGCGACAGAGTATTTCACCTCTTGGGCGATGGCTCAACGGTGTACTTCGGGTAGCTGAACAAGGCTCATTAACAGCCGATTATGTAGTTCGGGAAGAGATGTGTAACCCCATGCAAGTTCTGCACGGTGGGACGGTGTCGGCTATGCTGGACGACTTAATTGGGGCAACCGTTTATTCACTGGGGCGTGAATACGCATATACGTCCATTAATTTGTCGGTTGATTTTTTGCACGCTGCCAGACTAGGCGAAACGGTTACCGCTACGGCGCGGATTGTGCGGGCGGGAAAAAACGTCATTCATGCCGAAGGCGTTCTGGTGGCGGAAGACGGGAAATTAGTTGCTAAAGCATCTTCTAACCTAGTGCAAACTTCGCTTAAGTTACCCTTTTGACGCTCCATGAGGAGGCGCATCGTAGCGTCGCAAACCAGCTGAAAAACAATAAAGGCTACCGTTCGTCATAACAGTAGCCTTTACACTATTAGCTATAAGCTTAAGACACCCAAACTGCGTTCAGTTGGCCGACCGAACGACAGTTTGGCTTGGCAAAGTTACTATATTGTTAATAGAAAGAAGTTGCTTTAAAGCAATTTCTTTCACGGTCTTAAGGGAGCTATGTATACAAATATGAATTTTCAGTAACCAAGGCAAATTGGTTCTTCATTTTTACGCCGCGCAGCCGGCTCAGCGTAAATTTAGAGATACCCAAATAGGAGGCAATGTATTTGTTTGGCGCTCGTTGACTAATGAGCGGATAATGGTGGCAAAAGAAGTGATACCGCTCAGGAGCGTTTTTAATCTTTAGCATTCGAATGCGTTGTTCCTGCCGCAAAAGCGAGTATTCAACCAAAAGGCGTCCCCAATAGTTTAAAGAAGGAAACTCCTGATAAAGATGCTGAAGATCCTCGTAACCAATGGATAAAAGAAGCGTGTCTTCCAACAGCCGGATGGTCTCAAAGGAGGGTAGGCGGTTTAAAAAGCTGGAGATAGAACAAACGAAGCTTTCATCGTCAAGCATCCAGGAAGTGACTTCGCTATCATCCTGCTGGTAGTAGGCCATCACCAAACCACTAACCACAAAATAAAGCTGGTTGGAGACTTCGCCTTCCTTGAGCAGGTAAGTGCCTTTGGGCAGTTTGGCTTCCTTTAGGCAGCTTATCAAAGCCTGCCGGAGGGGATCGCTCATGGAAGGTGCAGTCTTGAAATAGTTAAAAAAGCTCTCGTGAGATTTCATACAAAATAGTCGCCTGAGCAACTTATAGCTTAGATAGGTATTGGCTTGATTTCGACGCTATTATTAGAATTTTGTCACTTGAGGAAGCAATAATTATCAGTTTTTGTTTTGTTACTAAAGGCGTTTTCAGGAAGGTTAAATGATTAATATGCAGCTACTCCATGTTCTTTTATTACTAAGTTTTTTGCGACCAGTTCCAGCCGAAAAAAGCACCCTTACCATTACAATTGGAAACGTAAAAGCCCGGGGCGGTACAATTCGGGTAGCACTTTTCAAACAAGGACAGAAATTTCCGGACGGAGCTCCCTTGCAGGCTAAAGTAGTTGGGGACGATGCGAAAAAAGTAAGTTTATCGGTAGAGCCGGGCTGGTATGCCGTGGCCGTTTACCACGATCAGAACAACAATGGGCAACTGGACAAAAAGATATTCGGTATTCCAAAGGAACCGTATGGCTTCAGTAACAACATTCGCCCCGCTACGTCCGCTCCAAAATTTGATGAATGTAAGATCCAGGTACAGCAGAACGAAAAGGAAATTGCTATCAAATTACTCTAGTTTTATGGATTATTTATTGATTTATTAGGGCTTAGGTGTAAAAATAGGTCGTAATATAAAATTTGTTATTTAGGTATTAAAAATGTTTCGTATCTTTGTCCGGCAAATAACATATCCAGCTTATTTGCCATGAGTTTAGACTCCTCTAAGTTCCTCTACGAAGCACTTACCTACGACGACGTACTACTACTGCCCGCTTATTCTGACGTTCTTCCGCGCGATACGCAAACCAGCTCACAACTTACTCGTAACATCCGTTTAAACATTCCGCTGATTTCGGCGGCAATGGATACCGTAACGGAGTACGAATTAGCGATTGCGATGGCGCAGGAAGGGGGAATTGGCATGATTCACAAGAACATGAGCATTGAGGCCCAGGCCGAGCAGGTTCGGAAAGTCAAACGCTCCGAAAGCGGCATGATCCTCGATCCCATTACCTTGTCAGAAGGGGCATCACTGGGAGATGCGCATAAAATCATGCGTGATTTCAAAATTGGCGGGATTCCCGTCGTTGATGCATCCAACAGACTAGTCGGGATTTTAACCAATCGTGACCTGCGTTTTCAAACGGAGCTATCAAAGCCCGTTACCGATATCATGACCCGCGAAAAGCTTATTACTGCCCGTGAAGGAATTACCCTGGACGAAGCGGAAAGCATTTTGCAAGAATTTAAGATTGAAAAATTGCCGATTGTAGATGGCGAAAATCGTCTGGTCGGTTTAATTACGTACAAAGACATTCTGAAAAAGAAAAGCCATCCGAACGCTTGCAAAGACGAATTTGGTCGGCTGCGGGTTGGGGCTGCCGTTGGGGTCACCCCCGATCTGACGCGTCGGATTGAAGCACTCGTGAAGGCCGGAGTAGACGTAATCAGTGTTGATACGGCTCACGGGCATTCGCAAGGCGTAATCGATGCCGTAAAAGGCATTAAAGAGAAATTTCCGAAACTGGACGTAATCGCTGGAAACGTAGCAACGGGCGCTGGCGCGAAAGCCCTGGCCGACGCGGGTGCCGACGCCGTGAAAGTCGGTGTTGGACCAGGAAGTATCTGTACCACACGGATTATTGCCGGAATCGGGATGCCCCAATTAACCGCCGTTTACGAATCAGCGAAGGCACTGCAAGGTACGGGCGTTCCCGTAATTGCGGATGGCGGGATTCGTTTCTCGGGCGACATTACGAAAGCCATTGCGGGCGGTGCAGCCACCGTTATGATTGGATCGTTGCTAGCCGGAACCGAAGAAGCGCCGGGTGAAGTCGTTCTGTATGAAGGTCGTCGTTTCAAAACCTACCGGGGGATGGGATCGGTGGAAGCGATGGAAGAAGGTTCAAAAGACCGTTACTTCCAGGACGCAGAAGACGATATCAAAAAACTGGTTCCCGAAGGAATTGTAGGACGCGTGCCTTACAAAGGTCGGGTGTCGGAAATTACCTATCAGTTGGTGGGTGGTCTGAAAGCCGGAATGGGTTACTGCGGAGCGAAAGACATCGAGACACTGCAACAGGCTAAGTTTGTGAAAATCACCACCGCCGGTTCGCGCGAAAGCCACCCGCACGATATCCAGATTCAGAAAGAAGCGCCGAATTATTCAGCGCGTTGATAGTAGCTTGGAGAAACCGGATTTACTTTGTGGAAGTCCGGTTTCCTTCCAGATAATGCAGTGTACTGGTTAGCCGGTCCGTGAAGAGATTGAGTTCCCGAATGCCCATGCGATAGTGTTCGATTATGCATTCAACCGGGTCGTGTTTCATCTGGAAAAATAGCGAAGGCGTCACTAGAACCCGCACGTTATCTACTAAAATCAGACGCTCTGCGTGGTAATGCCCGCAAACGACTGTTACCTGCCCCGGCGCCGATTTCAGCAAAGTCATAAGCCGGTCCCGCTGCTGAAACGGATAGTTTATATCCATGTATTTAACATCAGCCAGTAAGGGAGGATGATGCATGAATACGAGTAAATTACCCTCTAAAGATTTTAGTTGCGTTTCCAGCCACTCCCACTGCGTTTCAGAGCAGTAGCCTCTGGCCGTATCCAAAAAAAGCGCGGTTTGCGTATCCAGTACGCGAGAAAAATAAAGCTCCTGACCGTGCAAATCAGCCCCAAGTCGAAATTCCTCCGCCAGCAAGACCGAATCGTCGTGATTGCCCGAAATGACGTAATAAGGCAAACCAAGCGCATCCAAATGCGGTAACACCCAGCGGTAAATTTCCCGGTCGCCTTGCTGGTAACAAACGTCGCCGCCAATAACGAGGCAATCGGGTTTCATTTCGGTAAGAAAATGCAAGGCATCCAGAAAGTTCTGCCGGATATCTACGCCCTGCGGATGCTGGTTTTCTGTACCAATATGAAGATCTGTGAGAAAAGCGATCCGCATTTATTAAAGCTTTTTGCTGTCTTTTTTAGGAAGTAACTTCGGGATCGCCACCCCATTTACCGAAATGATCTCTTTACTGTCAATGGCAGGGTCGAGGTCTACGGCTTTATAAGAAATGCTGATGCCACCTTTCGGTCTAACCAGGGCCACCAGGCGCTTGTTCTGGCCGCTACCAATTTCGTAAAATTCCCGGACAGTCGTGGTCACGTAGGCATAGCCTTCGTCGAGTTGGCCATCTTTCTGACCAATGCGCTTGATCGAGGTAAAAGCGTTTTTGTACCAACCCGACGACAGGCTTCCTTTGCCAAAACGCAGAATGTCACCCTCCTTCAGGACGAGGCCACGGGTCGTTGTGACGGGTCCCATGACACGCTTACCGCCGTTTTGTCCAAAACAGACGGTTGAAACAAGCAATAAGACAATGGCAGAGAACAACTTCATGGCTAAGTCCGTATACGGATGGTTAGATTAAAACGACTTTGGGGCGGCTATCTGACCCGCTAAAACAGCAATGCCTTCTTCAAAACTATGGGGTTCATAACCCAGTACTTGCCGGGGTTTGTCCAGGATAAATCCGGTACGCGGCGGGCGGCGCGCGGGTTGCGAAAACGTGGTCGAATCGGCCTGCGTGATCAGAGCTTTATCCAGTCCGAAATAATCCGCCGTCTTGATGGCCATCTCATACGGATTCAGAAAATCTTTACCGGAAATATTGAAAATTCCTTCAGCCTGCTGATCGGCGATCAGAAAACAACCCGTCGCCAGATCTTCCGCCAACGTAGGGGTGCGCCACTGATCGGTAACTACCTTAATCGTTTTGCCATCTTCCAGCGATTTTTTCACCCACAAAATGATGTTAGTGCGGCTCATGTCGTGCGCAATGCCATAAACAAGCACGGTGCGGGCAATGCCCCAGCGAATGCCCGAATGAATAACGACTTTTTCGGCGGCATATTTGCTCCAGCCGTAGAAACTGATCGGGTTGGCTTCGGCTTCTTCGTCATAGGGACCGGCAGCTCCATCAAAAATGAAATCCGTAGAGACATGCAACAGAAAGGCATCGTTCGCCTGGGCGGCTTCCACCAGATATTCCACCGCTTTGACATTCTGCGCCCAGCAGGCATCTTTTTCGCTTTCGCACTGGTCCACATTGGTCATGGCTGCCGTGTGGATAATGGCGTCGGGTTTAGTTTCGCCAATCACGGTCAACACCTGATCGCGATCCGTAATGTCCATCGCGCGGTATTCATACCCTTCTGCGTAAGGCAGTCGGTTTTCGCCACGTGCTGTAGCAATCAGGTTAATTTCAGGATAGGTTTGGGTAATCAGATCAACTAGTTTTTGACCCAATAAGCCGTTAGAACCCGTAATAAGAATGCGTTTTGCCATATAATCAGTAGGTATATCCGAACTGTTTTGTAATCTTTTTCTTCTTCATCCACTCACCCGATACTTTCATGCGAACGTCTTTCAGAGGCCGGTTTCCCGCCGGATTCTGGGGTTGCTTGGCAATGCTGTCTACCACGGCCAACCCATCAATTACTTCGCCAAAAACGGTGTAGTTACCGTCCAGGTGGGGGCTGCCGCCCAGCCTTTTATAAACCTGCTGTTGGGCTTCCGTAGGCTGGTGTCCGTTCAGGGTAGCGATGCGGGCCATCTGGGTTTTCAGGCTTTCATCGTCCCAGACCCGACCTTGGACAATGTAAAACTGGCAACCACTCGACGCTTTTTCTGGATTGTTGTCGCGGGCAGCGGCCAGGGCCCCTTTTTTGTGAAATAATTCCGGGACAAATTCCGCCGGCACCTTATACCCAACATCGCCAGAACCCAGCGGCTGACCGGGGTCCGCTTTTTTGGAATTTGGATCACCGCCCTGAATCATGAATTTTTCGATCACCCGGTGAAAGAGCAAATCATCGTAAAAATTTTTCTTCACCAGCTTGATGAAATTATCGCGGTGCAAGGGCGTCTGATTATAAAGAATGAGCCGCATGGTT
Organism: Tellurirhabdus bombi; assembly: GCF_021484805.1. Lineage (NCBI taxonomy): Bacteria > Pseudomonadati > Bacteroidota > Cytophagia > Cytophagales > Spirosomataceae > Larkinella > Larkinella bombi. The sequence continues at coordinate 2,019,668 of NZ_CP090557.1, forward strand.
CCGTAATCCGTAGTCAGCGTAACCAGATAGTCTTTTTTCTTTGGAGGCTTGGCCGCCCACGTTGGGAAAGTTAATAAAAGAGCCGTTAATAGTAATAAATGGCGCATGAAGAGTGGCTTCGTCATTAGGTCTACAATATGGATTGAGAAATTGAAGTCCGCAAAAATGTAAGGTTGATCTTATAAATTTTCCCGTACGCTCCGCAAAATCTCATCGCCTCCCTGCGCCAGAATGTGCTCGGCCAGACTATGCCCCAACTGCTCGGCTTCGGCAGAAACACCCGAAAAAGTTTCGCGCAGAATCTCGGTGCCGTCCAGACTAACAATTCCCCCCGTCAGGCTTACCTGATCATCGGCGAAAGTCGCCAAACCAAAAACCGGAATGCTGCACCCACCTTCCAAACGACGCAAAAAGGCCCGTTCTGCTTTCAGGCAAACTTCGGTGGTTTCGTGGTTGGTCAGGCGGCGAATCAAAGCCAGTTTCTCCGGCTCGAGCGAAGTCGCGGCCTCAATGGCAATGCTACCCTGGCCAACCGCTGGGGTGAAGTCGCTGGTTGGTAAATATTCAGCTATCAAATCGTCGTATTCCATCCGATGAACGCCCGCAAAGGCCAGCAGCAAAGCGTCGCATTGCCCTTCTTCAAGTTTGCGGAGCCGCGTTTGCAGGTTACCCCGCATGTCAACGGTTTTGATGTGCGGACAAAAATGCTTCAACATTGCTACCCGCCGGGTCGATGAAGTGCCCACCACAAAGCTTTTGCCGCTCGTCAGCGACAGACTTTTGTCGTGGCTAACCAGCACATCGTTGACTCGCTCGCGTTCAGTAAAGGCAATAATAGTCAGGTCTTCAGGTAGTGACGATTGCAGGTCTTTCGCGCTATGAACCGCAATATCAATGGTTCCGTCGCGCAGTTGATCTTCCAGCTCCTGCGTAAAAACGCCTTTACTACCAATCTTTGCCAACGAACGGTCCAGCACTTTGTCGCCTTTGGTTTCAATCAAAACCAGTTCTGAATCGACACCGCCCTGTTTCAAAACTTCCTGAATATGATAGGCTTGCCACAAAGCAAGCCGACTGCTGCGAGTACCTATTTTTATGTTCATTATGCTCACTAAACACCTACTGTATCGTTTTCATCAGCAGGAATTTTTTCCTCAATGAATTGAATAATTTGACTGGCAATGTCGATGCCGGTCGTTTTCTCAATGCCTTCCAAACCCGGCGATGAATTCACCTCCAGAACCAGCGGCCCCCGGTTCGATTGGAGCATGTCGACGCCCGCAACGCGCAAGCCTAGCGCCTTGGCCGCATTGATGGCCGTTTCTTCTTCTTCCGGCGAGAGCGTCATCTGCGTACCATTACCGCCCAAATGCAGATTCGAGCGAAATTCGCCTTCTTTGCCCTGGCGTTTCATCGCCCCAACAACGCGTCCGCCCACCACAAAGGCACGTATATCAGCTCCTTTGGCTTCGGCAATGTATTCCTGAATCAAAACGTTGGCTTTCAGCCCATAAAGCGTTTCAATGGTCGATCTAGCCGTTTTTCCGGTTTCGGCCAGCACCACACCGATGCCTTGCGTTCCTTCCAGCAATTTAATGACAACGGGCGGACCACCTACCAGCGCCAGCAATTGGTCGAGGTCTTTAGGTTGCTTGGCAAACACGGTCTTGGGTAAGCCAACACCCGCTTTGGAAAGCACCTGCAAACTTCGCAATTTATTTCGGGACCGCGAGATAGCTTGTGATTTGGCGGTCGTAAAAACTTTCATCATTTCAAATTGCCGCACCACCGCGCATCCATAATCCGTAACGGAAGCGCCGATTCGGGGAATGATGGCGTCGATTTGCTCGAGCGGTTTGTTGCGGTATATGATGGATGGCTTGCCGCCTTCAATCATAACCTGGCAGCGCAGGTGGTCAATCACCGTCGCTTCGTGCTTGCGTTGCTCGATAGCCTCCACCAACCGGCGGGTCGAATACAGATCCGGATTGGTAGACAAGATTGCAATATGCATATAAAAAGGTCGTAAAAAGTCAGTGATTTTGTGTTGCCGTTGATTTTGCCTGTAGTCCAAACAGTGGGAGGGCAGTTTGTGAGTCGGTTACGGAGTTTGTTTTTTTGCCCGGAAGGAAACGTCTTTCAAGGATACATCAACAATAAACTTATTGCGTATTAGCTTTCGACCGAGCAAAACCGGAAAGCGCATGCTGCCCCGGTTCGCGAGCGAAAACTCTGCCACAATGATTTTCCCCATCAAACGCACCCTCGTTCGAATCACAAATCGTTTCTCCGATTGACCAAATGAATTTTTGATGGTTTTATACTGAAACTGTTCGGTGGTAATTTGCAACTGGTCGCCGCTCTGCCCACTGGCAATGGTGAACTGAAGCTGGCGCGTATCATTATGAGATATCAACTGAACATCGATACAGTGCAGAGCTGAGGTATAAGCGCCGGTATCGATCTTCGCCTCGACATCCTGAAGGCCAAAGTCCGGAAAATCAATGCGGTCGGAATAACCGATTAGTTGCTTGGGCCGGGATGTGGATACTTTTTTCACAACGCGCTTTATTTTCCCTGCCGCATCAGGCGACTGAATGTTAGTGATACATCAAGGAGAACCATTTTCGCCCGGGCGTTTCGCTCAATGTGAAACGAGGCTTCGTTCAGATCGCTAATCATCTGCTCTAGGTAAGTCGGCTCCAACACTTTACTGAAGTTTTCAACAAACGTACGTTCTTCGGTTGGCAGACGCAAGAGGGAATTGGCACCGTGTTTCCACAACAGCAAATCACGGCACATGCTGAGGCTGTAATCCAGTAGCCCACGTTGCTTTTCTTTTCCTAGCGCGTCGAACGCATCCGCCTGTTTAACCAGCGTAATTAAATCTTGTTTATAACAAGTTCGCATCCAGTCCGCAAACCAGGTGTGCCGGTCTGCCACGCCTTCGGGCGAATTTCCCTCCGGACTTTCTCCGGCCAGCCGGATTGCTTCTGAAAGATTTCCATCGGCCAGATAGGCGATTTGCCGCGCCTGTTTTTCGGCCAGATTCAGGTGTTGCCGCAAGTGCATACTCACTTCCTCATCGGTGAAAGCCCGCACGGCCACGCGCTGGGTCCGCGACAGAATGGTAATCAGCAATTTGGCCGACTGATTGGTAACCAGCAAAAACAAGGTTTTGGCAGGCGGTTCTTCCAGGACTTTCAGCAGGGCGTTTGCTGTTGCTATGTGCATGTTTTCCACGCACCAGACCAGCACAATTTTATATTCTCCTTCGTAGGACTTCAGTGCCAGTTTACCCAGCAATTCGCGGGCTTCCTCTACGGGAATGTTGCCTTGTTTAATGCTAATGGCAGCGAGCCATTCTTCCAGCGTGCGGTAAGGATGTTCGGCCACAAATTTGCGCCAATCGGCGAGATAATGCTCACTGATGGTCTTGCTGCCCGCTACCGGAAACACAATGTTCAGGTCCGGGTGGGCCAGCTTACTCATTTTGGCGCAGGATGGACAACGCCCACAGGCATCGTTTTCCCCCTTGTTTTCGCAGTTGATGTAAGTCGCAAAAGCCAGCGCCAGCGCCAGATTAGCGCTTCCCGGCGGGCCATCAAACAATTGAGCGTGCGCGACATGGTTGGTCTGCACCGACCGGATCAGCGTTTGCTTGGTGTCTTCGTGGCCAATTATCTCGTTAAAAAGCATTCTCCAAATTTACGATCTTGCCGCTTCCAGACCAGATTTAGCAGGTTAAAATTCTGTGATTGTTTACGGCCTAACTTTGGGGGTGGGTCAGCTGGTAGATGGTTTGCAGGATGGCTTCATCCGTTGGGCTCAATTCGATTCCGCGCCGCGCAATGGTTTCGCGCACTACTTGCAGGGCCTTATCTAGCCGGTAAGCAGAAATTCCTTCGGCGGCACCGCCCCACGAAAAGGATGGAATGTGTTTTGGCTGAAAACCCGCCCCGAAAACATTTACATTCACACCCACAACCGTACCCGTATTGAACATGGTGCTGATACCGGCTTTGGTGTAATCGCCCATCATCAAGCCGCAGAACAGCCGCCCGCTGTCTTCCAGTTGGTTGGTTGCGTAGCTGTAGAGCTTGACGTTGGTATAGTCGTTTTTCAGGTTGGAATTATTGGTATTGGCGCCGAGGTTGCACCACTCGCCGAGCACTGAATTGCCCAAAAAACCGTCGTGGCCTTTGTTGCTGTAACCGAAAAAGATGGAGTTGCTTACTTCACCGCCCACCTTGCAGTAAGGCCCGATGGTGGTATTGCTTCGCATTTTTCCGCCCCAGTTGATGGTTGCCTGGTCGCAGAGCGCAAATGGCCCCATCATGACGGTGCCCTCGCTGATAACGGCGTTTCGGCCAATGTAAATCGGTCCCCCCTCAGCATTTAGGACTGCCGCCCGGATAACGGCGCCTTCTTCGATAAAAACATTTTCGGGAGCGTAGACGCGCGTGTGCGGATCCGTGATGGGTTGCGATTTCCGCCCGGCGGTCAAAAAAGCAAAATCAGCGCGAATTTGCTCGCCATTGTACACAAACAGATCGGGCAAATGACGCACAATCGTCAGGATAGCCTCGAACGTACGTGTACGCTGCGCATCTGTTAGGGTTGGAGCCTGCTCATGGCTTTTGGAAGTCCGCAGGGCAAGAAGCAATCCATCAGGCGTAACCAGCGCTTCTTCCTGACTGAGTTGGCTGACCGCCGTAACGAGTTCTTCAGTTGGGCAAACGGCGCCGTTGATATATACATTGTCGTCGGCTGGACGATGGGGGAATTTCGGTTGCAGGTAGCTTTCGGTCAGAAAGGAAGCGTCGGCAGACAGCCGGGTGTTCCATTTTTCCGTTATGGTTTGAATCCCAATTCGAACGCCGGAAACGGGTCTTGTAAAGGTAAAAGGCAGAAGCGCCGTGCGGATGTTCGGCTCGTCAAAAAGAATCAGGTTGATCATGAGAATGGTGCTTTCCAGATGCAAATATCAACGTTCCGGCCTAAGTCCTGAAAGGGATCTCAAATTTTGTTGCTGTTTTTCAATAGTTTTGGCCTGTTTTACCGCCCATTAAAGCTATGAACCGTTACGGACTAATAGGATACCCACTAAGCCATTCATTCTCTAAAAAATATTTTGCGGAAAAATTCGAGAAGGAGGGCATTGCTGATAGCTACTACGATCTGTTTGAATTAGAGGACATTCTGACGTTGCCGGAGCTAATTAAATCCGTGCCTGATCTAAGAGGATTGAACGTAACGATTCCGTACAAACAGGCGGTGATCCCCTTTCTGGATGGTTTGGATGAGCAATCGGCAGCCCGAATCGGTGCGGTCAATACCATCAAAATTTTTCCAGACGGGCGTAAGATCGGCTATAACACGGATTATTACGGATTCCGGCAGTCACTGGAACGCTGGTTGGGCACTTTAGAAATCGGGCCGACCACTTTACAAGCGTTGGTGCTGGGCAATGGCGGGGCGGCCAAAGCCGTTACGACCGCATTAACGGATATGGGCATTCAGCACCGGATTGTTTCCCGAACGCCATCGGTTGAAAACTTGTCGTACGAGTTTATTACACCCGCCGTTCTGGAAGATTATCGCTTGATTATCAATACCTCGCCTGTCGGTACCTACCCGAATGTGGATGCTGCTCCAGAGCTGCCCTACAGTACAATTTCCAACCGGCATTTGCTATACGATCTGGTTTACAATCCGGCAGAAACCTTGTTTTTGCGCAAAGGCCAGGAGCAGGGGGCCGCAACGCATAACGGCTTGCCAATGCTGGTGTTACAGGCTGAAAAGGCGTGGGAAATCTGGCAGCAGAAATAACTTATAGACAAGATGGCTGAGCTAATTCTGCAAAATGCAACGGTTTTCACGGGCACAGATGTACTAACGAGCGCTTCTATTCGGATCGATAACGGCCTGATTCAGGAGGTAGTGAGCGGCTCTCTGTCAGCTAGCAACGCGTTGGATTTGGCGGGACAATGGTTGATTCCTGGTCTGGTTGATTTGCAGGCATACGGCGGCTCGGAGGTATCGCTCAATGAACAGCCCACCGCCCGAACGGTAGCCCATATTTACGAAACGCATCGAAAAGGGGGCACCACGTCGATCTTACCAACTCTTTATTCATCAGACCACGCCACGGCTTTACAGGCTATTGCTGCGGTTCGGGAAGAGCAAAAAAAAGAGCCGTTGGGCGTCCTTGGCCTGCACCTGGAAGGACCTTATGTGTCGTTAGAAAAGCGGGGGGTACACAGCGCCGCTTACGTACGAGAGTCTGATAGTCAAGAGCTATCGGAATTAATCGAATACGGAAAAGACGTCATTCGCCTGCTGACGATTGCGCCTGAATGCTTTACGGAAGAACAGTTACAAATGCTGAAAAAAGGAGGTATACGACTTTCGGCGGGGCACACAAATGCCACGTACCAACAGGCAACGGCCGCTTTTGACGGCGAGGTTGCGCTGGCGACGCATCTTTACAACGCCATGCGGGGTTTCGAAAGCCGGGAGCCGGGCGTGGTCGGGGCGGTTTTCGACCACCCAACGATTCGGGCAAGCATCGTGGCCGATGGTTTTCACAACGATTTTGCGGCGATCCGAATAGCGCACCGCTTACTAAAAGACCGCCTTTTTTTGATCTCCGACGCGATGTCGGCAGCCCCGCCCCGTCCGCAATTTGTGCACGAAGAACTACAAATCCAGTACGATCGGGGACGGTATGTGAACCAGGACGGTCGGCTGGCAGGTTCGTCGATTACATTGCTGGAGGCGGTCCAAAATTGCATTCAACGGGTTGGGTTAGAACCAGCGCAGGCGTTTCGAATGGCATCCACCATTCCGGCGAAAATCATTGGCCTGGGCGATAAAATCGGAAAAATTCAGTCCGGTTATACTGCTAACTTAATCGTTCTGGACAGCGAATTAGCCTTGTCGCAAGTGATGGTAAACGGCAGCTTTATCGCCTGAAGTTACTAGACAGGTCGGTAAGTTGTCAGCCAGTCGTTGCCGATGCGTTCGTTGCTTTGCAAGCGCCCACGCAAGGTGGGAGCGGCCAGTCCGTCACCGAGTACTTTCGGGCTTTTAAAAACGCGGGCTTCGTCCCATAACCCCTGGTTGAGCATACTTTCCAGCAGAAACGTACCGCCTTCCACAATCAGCGACTGAATCTTCTGATTATACAAGTCGTCCAGCAGTTGCGGCAGAAAAGGCTCGCTGGCCTTTAGTGGGATGAATTGCGTGGCGGGTAACGTAAAATCGGCAGGCTGCGGAACATTATCCAAATGATAGACCAGCGTCCGCTGTGAGCCATCGAAAAGGTTCAATTCACGGGGAAGCTGCAATGTTTTGTCGATCACCACCCGCACTGGATTGCGCCCCTGCCACAGCCGAACATTTAGTTTGGGATTATCGTACCGCGCCGTGTTGGTCCCGACCATAATGGCGTCTTCTTCGCTGCGCCACTGATGCACTAGCTGCCGCGAAAGTGCGCCGCTGATGACCAAAGGCTGGTAACTCGACGGCGCAATAAAGCCATCGGCCGTTTCAGCCCATTTCAGGATAAGGTAAGGCCGTTTTTTTTCGATAAAGGTAAAGAAGCGGCAGTTCAGTTCACGGCCTCGTTCGGCCAGCACGTTGGTTTGCACGTCAATGCCCGCCGCCCGCAATTTAGCCAGCCCTTTTCCGGCGACGAGCGGATTTGGATCATCATTGCAAACAACGACCCGCTTCACCCGTTTTTCAACCAGCAGGTCGGCGCAGGGCGGTGTTTTTCCGAAGTGCGAACAAGGCTCCAGGGTCACGTAAACGGTAGCTTCGGGCAGCAAGGTTTCGTCGGTTACCGATCGAACGGCGTTCACCTCGGCGTGAGGCTCCCCGTAGCGCTGGTGCCAGCCTTCACCGATAATGACAGGCTTCTGGCCAGGTTTTTCGTGCACAATAACGCAACCAACCAGCGGGTTAGGACTAACGGTTCCGCGCCCCAAGGTGGCCAATTCGAGGGCGCGAGTCATGTATATGTTATCGTTCATTGGGTAAAAGTCACAAGTCAACTGCCAAAAGTCCGCAAGTTTTTGCAGATTTACACAAAATTAAGCATACGCATGACCACGGCTAAGTCCCTGTTTGATTCGTTGGTCGGGCAATTGAAAGGATATCGTCCAGAGGAAGCCCGGGCCATCGTATTTTTGTTATTTGAACATTTTCTGCGGTTTCGCCGGACTGATGTTGTTGCCAATAAGCCGGTACCAGCCACGCAACCCGATTGGGATGACCTGATTCTGCGGTTGAACAATCAGGAACCCGTACAGCACCTAATCGGAACAACGGAGTTTTGTGGTCTGGAGTTTCAGGTATCGCCCGCCGTACTGATTCCGCGCCCGGAAACCGAAGAACTCATTCGCCTTATTGTTCGGGATTATGCTGAGGCACCCGCTCCGCTGAATATCATCGACTTAGGGACGGGGAGTGGCTGCATTGCCGTGACGCTGGCTCGGTTCTTACCGCAAGCGTCGGTAGTAGCCTGGGACTTGTCGGAGGACGCGCTGGAGGTTGCCCGCCAGAATGCGGAACAACTACAGGCCGAAGTGGTTTTTGAAAAACGGGATATCCTGGAAGGAGCTAGCGACGATCTGAACGAACGCAATCGGTTTGATTGTGTGGTGAGTAACCCGCCGTACGTGACGCATTCGGAAGCCGAGCAAATGGACCAGAACGTGCTGCGGTATGAGCCGCATCTGGCCTTATTTGTGGAAGATGTCGATCCTTTGCTTTTCTACAAGGCGGTTGCCGATTTTGGTTGTCAGCACCTGACCGTTGGTGGTGCCTGCTACGTTGAAATCAACGAGCGGTTCGGGCCGGAAACGCAGGATGTATTTGCCGAGCGAGGTTATCGAAACGTACAGATTTTTAAAGATATTCACGGCAAAGACCGGTTTGTGAAGGCGTTAATCTAAACGAGGTGAATGACCACTAATTTCACGTATCATACCAAAATCCGCCGCGTATTCGATGAGATGGGCAAGGTGGTTGTCGGACAGCATGATCTGCTCAGTCGGCTGCTCATTGGCTTGTTCACGGGCGGACATATTTTGCTGGAAGGCGTACCGGGCCTTGCTAAGACATTAACAATCAGCACCCTGTCGAAGGCGTTGCAGCTTGACTTTCAGCGCATTCAGTTTACGCCCGACCTGCTGCCTGCCGACTTAGTAGGAACGATGATTTTCAACCAGAAATCGGGTGATTTTGAGGTAAAACAAGGCCCCATCTTTGCCAACCTGATTCTGGCCGATGAGGTCAACCGCTCGCCTGCCAAGGTGCAATCGGCCCTGCTGGAAGCGATGCAGGAAAAGCAGGTGACCATTGGCGAAGAGACGTTTGTACTGGATAAGCCTTTTTTGGTGCTGGCAACGCAAAACCCGGTCGAGCAGGAGGGAACTTATCCTTTGCCCGAAGCCCAGGTTGACCGCTTCATGATGAAGGTTTTCGTTGGTTATTTATCGAAAGAAGACGAGCTGGAAGTGATGCGGCGGATGGCCAACATGAACTTCGATTATGAAGTGCAACCGGTTCTGGACAAGGACGACATTTTTGGGATTCGCGACGAAATCAATAAAATCACCATTTCCGAAACGCTCGAACGGTACATTATTGAGCTGGTTTTTGCCACGCGCCGCCCGCTCGATTATGCGCTCCGTGACGAAGCCCGCTACATTCAGTACGGTGTATCACCCCGTGCCAGCATTCACCTGAACCGTGCCGCCAAAGCCCTTGCATACTTCGACCAGCGCGATTATGTGCTGCCCGAAGATATCAAGGAAGTGGCCCTGGATGTGTTTAATCACCGCATTCACCTCAACTACGAAGCCGAAGCCGACGGCGTAACGACTTCGCAGATTGTGGATTCAATTTTGCGTAAAGTCGCTATCGGGCGATAAGACATCCGGTTTATTTCAGTCGCTGGTTGATGGTATCCGCCGTTTGCATCAGCACCTGCAGCACATTAGGTGCCGTGCTGCTTTCGTGCCGGTACGACGGCATGTAAACGCTCAAACTGGCCACCACTTCGCCGTAGCGTCGAATGGCTGCGGCATAGCCCACAAAATGTCGGACACTTTCCTGAAAGGCGTACCCACGCGAACGTATTACGTTGATTTCGTGCATAAAAGCTTGCAAATACGTAGCTTCCGGCCAAATTTCGGCAGGCGGCAGACCGTATCGCGCAACAAACCGTTCCAACTCCGTATCACTCATCATCGCAACCAGCAACCGACCCGAAGCCGAATCATAAACGTGCTTTTCGGGGGCGGCCTGCACCTGTAGGTACTGATCGCAGGATTCCCGATGAATCAAAATTCGCTGGTCGCCGTTGAGTACAGCCAGCAAGCAGCTTTCATTAATTTCTTGCGTCAGGCGCGCCATCTCCGGCTGGGCAGCCTCTACAATATCCTTTCGATAAGAGGTGTTGCCCGTGAGCAGATACGCCTTTGCCCCCAGACAATAGCCCTTCTTAGTGCCTACCTGATCTAGATACCGCCGGGCAACCATCGTCTTCATGATGTTGGCGCACGTACCGTGATTCAAGCCCATCGCATCCGCTACTTCTCCCAAAGTCTTGGGCCGAGTTGGGTCTGTCGCCACATATTCTAGTATATCGAAAGCCCGATTTATAACCTGAATCATAGAGTAAATTTTGTAATGTAAAATTCAATAATTTTATATAAAACAAAAATTAAAATATTTTCTGGCAAAAACTTCAATAATCAATCATTTGAAAAACAGGCTTTTAACTATATATAATAGTTTTTAATTTAATTTATTTTATAGAAAATAGAAAAATAATGATGAGAATCTTTTGTAGTCATAATATCATACTATAAAATTGTATCAATAATGAATTTCATTTTACAATGTTGAATTCATCTTCCTAAACCCATGACAACTACCTTTTACCGATGGATTTATTTGCTTGGCATACTCCTGCTGACGGTGGGAGAATTGCACGCGCAGACGGTAACCATAACCGGCAAGGTTACCGCCAAAGAGGACAATGAGCCACTTCCCGGTGTAAACGTTTCGGTGGATGGCACAACAACAGGAACAGTAACCGCAGCCGATGGAACCTACCAGCTAAACGTGCCCAGAACCAAGGCAACGCTTGTTTTCTCATCGATTGGGTACATCTCGGACCGGATTCCGCTCAATGGGCAAACGCAACTGAATGTTAGTCTGGCCGCCGATGTCAAATCATTGAGTGAGGTGGTCGTGGTCGGCTACGGCACCGTTAAGAAGAGCGACCTGACGGGTTCATTGGCGCAGGTGAAAGCGAAAGAAATTAACGCTTTCCCGGCAACGAACGTGCTTCAGGCCCTGTCTGGGCGAGCGCCGGGCGTGCAGGTTATTCAAAACAGCGGTGCACCGGGCGGCGGGGTCAGCGTCCGCATTCGGGGAACGAACTCCATTCAGGGAAGTAACGAGCCTCTGTACGTGGTCGATGGCTTTCCCTATTCATCGGGCACGAACCCAACCGTGCTGAATAACAGTGATATCGAGTCCATCGAGATTCTGAAAGATGCCTCAGCAACGGCTATTTACGGGTCACGAGGAGCCAACGGCGTAGTATTGATTACCACCAAACGAGGCAAGGCGGGCAAAACAATCGTCGATCTAGAAACCAGTTATAGCCTCCAGACGCTACGCAAAAAACTCGACCTGATGAACGGACGTGAGTACGCCACGTTTTACAACGAACAGGCGGCGAACGATGGGCTGGCTCCTCGGTTTACGCCCGACGAAATTGCCCAGATTGGTGATGGTTTCGACTGGCAGGAGGTCATCTTTCAGCGCGCGCCCATGCAAAACCACAACCTGACCGTTAGCGGTGGGACGGAGAAAACGCAGTTTTCGGTAGCAGGAAGTATTTTTAAGCAGACCGGTATCGTCATTGGCAGTGATTATGACCGCTATTCGCTTCGGGCCAACATTAACCACGATATTAGCAAGAAATTCAGTTTGAGTTATGGTGCGACCCTCACCCGACCTTCGTCCAACCGACGCAATTCCGGCGGGGGCAATCGGGGTGGCTCCATGATTTCGTCGGTTCTTTCCGCACCGCCAACCCTAACGCCTTACAACGAAGACGGAACCTACCGGAATCTGGCAACGGCCTATGCCTGGGGTTCGAACGTCCTGACCAATCCCCTGAACTACATCAATGAGCAGACCGACCGGATTTTGGTCAACAAGGTGCTGGCCAACAGTGCGCTAACGTTCAAGCCAATTCCGGAGCTAGCCATTCGGGTGTTCGGTGGGGTTGAAACCAGCGACGAACGAACGGATTCGTACACCACGCTGAATTTTATCAACTCCCAGGGAAGTGCCAGCGTGAACACCAGCCAGTTTATTAGTCTGCTCAACGAGAATACCATTACCTACACCAAAACGTTTCGGCAACACCATAACCTATCGGCGCTGGTCGGATTTACGTACCAGGATTTTGTAAATACAAGCCTGAGCGGTTCCGGGAACGGGTTTTTGAGCGATGCAACCGACACCTATAACCTGGGGTCGGCCAACGTGCCGGGCATTCCGGGATCTGGGTATTCAAAATCCACGCTAGTGTCTTACCTGAGCCGCCTGAATTACGGCTATAAAGGAAAATACCTGGCCACTTTGAGTTTCCGGGGCGACGGTTCTTCGCGGTATAGTGAGGGCAGCAAATGGGGTTATTTCCCATCGGGCGCTTTAGCCTGGCGTGTTTCGGAGGAAGATTTCCTGAAAAATGTTTCGTTTTTGTCCGATTTGAAATTCCGCGCGGGTTGGGGCTTAACCGGTAGCCAGGCCATTGGTGCCTACGCCACGCTGAATCAGTTGAGTTCTGGAAAAACGGTTTTTGGCGATGGAATTTTCACCACGTATGCGCCCGGAACGCGCTTGCCGGGCAACCTGAAATGGGAAACCACAGCCCAAACGGATGTCGGTATTGACGCGGCTTTCATGAGCAACCGGATTCGGGTGACGGCGGATTATTACGTAAAAAATACCCGCGATTTGCTCAACACCGTCTCGCTGCCGTCTTCGCTGGGCTTTACCAGCACCATTCAAAATGTGGGTTCCATCCAGAACAAGGGCTTTGAATTTTCGGTCGATGCGAATATTCTGAACGGGACTTTCAAATGGGACGCGTCGGCCAATTTCTCGGTCAACCGCAACAAGGTGGTGAAGTTATACGGCGGGCGGGATGTGCTGGGTTCGGCCATCAACATTACGGTGGTTAACGATGTAATCAATATCCTGCGCGAAGGCCAGCCACTGGGTTCTTTCTACGGATATCGGGAAAAAGGCTACGACGAAAAAGGGAAAATTCAGTACGTAGACGTGAATAACGACGGCCTGATCAACCAGAACGATAAGCAGATTATCGGCAATCCCAACCCGGATTTTATCTACGGCTTCAATTCGACCATGTCGTACAAGAATTTCGAGCTAACGCTTTTTTTCCAGGGCTCGAAAGGCAACGACATTTTCAACCTGAGTGCGGTGAACCAGACGCTCGACTACGGATTTGGCCTGAATATGCCGCGGGAAGTCTACGAAAACCACTGGACGCCTACCAACACCAACGCTAAATATCCGGTCATCAGCCGCACGACCGCCACGTTTATCTCCGACCGTTTTGTGGAAGACGGATCTTACCTGCGGCTGCGTAACATCCAACTGGCCTACAGCGTGCCCTTCCAGAAATGGGGCGTTTCATGGATTCGGAATGCGCAGGTTTACGTCAGCGGCCAGAACCTGCTAACCCTGACCAAGTATTCGTGGTGGGATCCCGAAATCAATTCCTACGGCGGGACCAACTCCATCAATCAGGGCATCGATCACTACAGCTACCCAACGGCAAAGACGGTCACATTTGGCCTGCGAGCCGGATTCTAACCACCAGTGAGCGAAAGAGTAAAAGGGTGAAATAGCGAAAGCTTGCAATTCATTCAACCGCTCTTTTACGCTTCCGCTCTTTCACTCTTTAAGCACATGAAAAAGATTATTCTTTTGTTTTCGGGTCTATTGTTGATTTCCTGCGAAGACGTACTGAAGGAAAATCCTAAATCGCTGGCGGTCGAAACCTTTTACAATACCGCTGCTGAAGTCGAGGCGGCGACAAATGCCATTTATGCCGCTATTCGGAGCGACAACTGCCTGGGTGGGCTGTATCCGGCGCAGCACGAAGCCTATACGGATTATAGCTATGGCCGGGGTAGTTATACTGTTCTCAGCGAATTTCAGAGCCTCGATCCAACGAACATCACGCGGGTCGGGCAGATGTGGGATGCTTTCTACTTGGCCATCCGAAATGCCAACCTCGTCATTCAGAACGCACCGAAAGGGACAAGAATCAGTCCGGCTGACGTGACTAAGTTTGTGGGAGAAGCCAAGTTCCTGCGGGCTTTGACCTATTTCTATCTGGTTCGTAACTGGAGCGGCGTCCCAATCCGAACGGAGGCAAACATGACCGAGCAAAACATCCCGCGAAACTCGGCGGCTGAGGTTTATCAACTGATTATGAGTGATCTCAATACTGCCGAAAAGGACCTGCCCGACGCACCTTCTATATCCGGCAGACCGTCGAAGTGGGCCGCGAAAACGCTGCTGGCGGACGTGTATTTTTACCAGGGCCAATATGCCCAGGCGCGCGACAAGGCCGACGAAGTAATCAAATCGGGTAAATACACCCTGGTTCCGGTGACCGTAGCGAATGATTTCTCGAAATTGTTCGGGCCGGATGTGGTAACCAATTCAGAGGAGATTTTTTACCTGAAGTATACTCGTTTGGCGAGTCAGGGTTTTCAGTTGGTCATGTTTGCGCATCATCCGGGGGCGCGGTTACACGGTGCCGGGGGCTACTACGCCCATTACACCGACAGCCAGCTTAACCCGGTCCTGAAAAACTGGGATAGCAAAGACCTCCGAAAAGAATACGGCTGGTATTCCTACAACATTGGCTTGGGGGCCAATAGCCTGCTAAGCCGAAAATTTGTGGACCCGATTGCCGTGGGGGCATCCGGGGCGGGGAATGACAATCCGTTGTACCGCTACGCCGATTTGCTGTTGCTGTATGCCGAAGCGGCCAGCCGGGCGGGCAACGGACCAACCGCGGCGGCGATGGAAGCACTCAACCAGGTGCACCGTCGAGCGTATGGAAAAGCGGCAACGCAACCCTCCGAGGTGGATTTTAAACTGGCGGACTACAACGCGCAAACTTTTGTGGATCTGGTGCTGAAAGAGCGGGGCTACGAAACCCAGTACGAAGCCAAACGCTGGCTTGACCTGAAGCGCACGGGGCGGGTCAAAGAAATCATCAAAGCGGCGGTGGGCAAGAACGTAACCGATAAGTTTTTGTTGTGGCCAATTCCACCATCGGAGCTGAATTTCAACACCGCTTTGGATGCGGCCAAAGATCAGAATCCAGGCTATTGAGCGAAAGATCGTCTGTTTTATTCTGGCTTTAGAAGTAAGCGGCATTCCACGAACTGCTTTTAGAGCTAGCATAAACCCCAACCGCCCGTACTCATGAATCTCATTTTTTTACAGCTTCTGTTTGCTCTTTTGCCTATGTCGGCCCCTTCGGAAAATAGCATAAAACCTGTTGAACCAACATCCAAAGCCATCCTGAAAACGAAAGGCTTGATCAGCTTCTGGAATTTTAAGGAGGGTTCGCTACAGGCGCAGGGTCCTTTCCCGTATCGCCTGAGAGAAAGTGCAAATGCCCCCGAAAAACAACCCGATGGCCCTGTATCGGGCTATTCGCTAGCCTTTTCGGAAGGCGATTATCTGTCTATTCCGAGGGCGGAATGCCCCGCGCTGGATTTGCACGGTAAAGAAGCGCAGGTAACGGTTTTGGCCTGGGTAAAGCGAGCCCCTAAAACCATCAAACCAACTGAATGCGAAGCGGTGGCCGGCATGTGGCTGGAAACGGCCAAAAAACGCCAGTACTGCCTGTTTATGAACCTACGGATTTACAAAAGTGCCAATCAGGTTTGCGGACACGTTTCGTCGGTGGGCGGACCAACGCCGGGCGAAAAATGGTGCATGGACGCGTCGATTGGGCAAAATCCGGTGCCTTTTGGCGAGTGGGCCGCCGTTGCTTTTACGTACGATGGGCAGGATGTCCGCTCGTACCTCAACGGCGAGCTAGATACGCGGGAGGACCGCAATCCTTATCATTATCCCGAGGGCCTGTTCAACGCTGGACCCGAAGGCGCTGATTTTACCGTTGGGGCGGTGCACCGCTCGGGGGAAATGGGCAACTTCTTTGCGGGGCAACTCGGTGGACTGGCCGTATTCAACCGCGCGCTTTCAGCTAAAGAAATCAAAATGCTTTCGCAATTATAAATGTGCATGGTCAGACGAGGCCAGCAAGAACCCGTACGCTCAAATGAAACAATTCCTAACCCATAATCAATTTGTTTTCTTCTTGATAAGCTGGTGTATTGGCTTCACCGCCCAGGCGCAATCAGCGCGTTATGATTCGCTTTGGAAAGATCCCGCCGTTGAAAGTCGCATTCAGAAAGGCATCGAAGCCAACCGGAAAGGTGAATTTACCATTCGTTTTACCGATAAAGACGGAAATCCGGTTACGCCCGGTGCCGTGTCGCTAACCCAAACCCGTCACGATTTTTATTTCGGGGCCAATGGGTTTATGGTCAAGGGCTTTAAGAATGCGAAAGAGGATGCCTTATACGAAGAGCATTTTTCGAAACTCTTCAATTTTGTCACCATTCCATTCTATTGGCCGGAGTTGGAGCCTGAACCGGGAAAGTTGCGCTTCGGCAAAGACAGTCCGTACAGCTACCGCCGCCCCGCACCCGATGTGGTAATGGAATTTGCCAAAAAGTATAACCTCACGCCTAAAGGGCATACGCTCGTGTGGGACAATTCGCGCTGGTCGATACCGCCCTGGCTGCCGAAAGATGAGAAAATCATGGAGCAAAAGATCAGCAAGCGGATCGGGCAGATTGCTGAGCGATACGGACACGATATTCAGATTTGGGACATTGTGAACGAAGTCACCGACCGCCACTCCGACGTGCTGATGCCGAAAGATTTTGCTTTCAAAGCCTTCAAGGAGAGCGAGCGCGTATTTCCGGGTAGCAATGTGTTTACGCTCAATTTTACTACCGGAATCTGGAATCGTAGCAATAAACGCGAATACAGCGCCGATTACCTCGTTACGGAAAATCTGCTGCTTCGTAACGCCAAAATCAACGCCATCGGGTTGCAGTTTCACAACTTTAGCGAGCCGGAGTACAACGAGATTGTACAGGGGAAAGCCATGATACCGTCTACACTGTTCAAGACGCTGGATTTGTATGCAGACTTTAACCTGCCACTGCACATTACCGAAATCACCGTAGCTGCTTTGACAGAGAAAGGCCCTGAATACCAGGCTAAAATGACCGAAAATTATTACAAACTGTGGTTCAGCCACCCGAAAGTGGAGGGCATCATCTGGTGGAACCTCGTCGACGGAACGGCGGCCCCGGCGCGTATCCGGTCCGATGGCAGCGTTGTGCCCGGTGAAGACAAATGGAAAGGCGGCCTGCTCAACCGCGACTTCACGAAAAAGCCCGTTTACGACGTGCTCGACCGGCTAATCAACAAGGAGTGGCGGACCAACGTGACGGTATCTCCCAAAAACAACGCCGTCAGCTACAGCGGTTTCTACGGGACGTACAAGCTGGTCACGCAGGTAAAAGGCAAGAAATACGAAAAAGAGGTTCAGTGTCCCAAAAGCGGCACCCGCGACATTATCGTTGTGCTGGACTAAGCGCATAAGTTGCACCGAACCTCCGGTATTATTTTTAATCAAACTTATCTTTTCGCACTCTTATTTTTTCTCATGAAGATCATTGACATTCGTACCCGCTGCGTAGCCATTCCACTCAATGCGCAGCTTCGGCACAACACGGGTGTTCATCCGGGCTATTTCCTGCGAACCATTCTGGAAGTGATCACCGACGAAGGCATTGTTGGCCTGGGTGAAGTGGGCGGCGGCGACCAGCGGGGCGCTTTACAAAAGCTCAAACCACGGATTCTCGGCCTCGATCCTTTTCAACTAGAGATTTTGAAAATGAAGGTGTTACGCAGTATCTATTACCTCTCTAACGCCCGACTTTACGCCGCTTTAGAAATGGCTTGCCTGGATATCCAGGGAAAAGTGCTGGGTCGGCCGCTCAGTGATTTGCTGGGTGGCCGCGTTCGGGATGAAGTGCCTTTTATTGCTTACTTATTCTGGCGGTACGACCGACCCGACGGCAAGCACGACGAGCGCGCGGAAGACCTCGCCGACTATTGCCAGGAACTGCACGAAACGCTGGGGGTCAACGCCATGAAGCTGAAAGCAGGCGTGATGGCCCCGAAGGAAGAAGTGCGGGTATTGGAACTGTGCCGGGAAAAACTGGGTGATGATTTTGGGTTGCGCATCGATCCGAATGGCGTTTGGTCGGTGGCCACGGCGGTGCAGATGGGGCGGCGCATGGAAGACCTTTATCCCGAATATTTTGAAGATCCATCGTGGGGGCTGGAAGGAAATGCTGCCGTGCGGAAGCAGGTACGCATTCCGATTGCCACCAACATGTATCCGGCCCGTTTCGACGATCTGGGACCGGCCATTCGCATGGAAGCCGTGGATATTGTGCTCACCGACATTCATTACTGGGAAGGCCCCCGGGGCGTAAAAGACCTAGTGGCCGTTTGCAATACCTTCAATCTGGGCGTGGCCATGCACAGTGGCGCTGAATTTGGCATCGAGCTGGCCGCCATGATTCACACGGCTTCGACCATTCCGACCATGAATTTCGCCGGGGATGCGCACTACCATTACCTGACCGATGACATCATCGAAGGCGGCCTGATGAAGTACGAAAATGGCTGTATCAAAGTGCCAACCGGACCCGGGTTGGGTGTGGCGCTGGATGAGGAGAAAATGAAATTTTACGGAAAACTCTACGACGAAAAAGGCGATTACTACGCCCGTTTTCACCAAGACCCTTACCGCCCAGACTGGTACCCAACTGTGGGCGGCCTTTAAGCAACTTAACGCCTATGCACGATGAGTAATGAATTTGGAGCGATGCGATTGGCTGGTAAAACAGCGCTGGTAACGGGTGCTTCCAGTGGCATTGGCCGGGCCATTGCCCTTCGGTTGGCGGCGCAGGGCTGCGCGGTGGTGATTCACTACCATACCGCTCAGCCGGATGCCGAGGCCGTGGCGGATACCATCCGGAGCGGGGGCGGTACGGCCTATGTAGTATCTGCTGACTTAGCCGATGTGACGCAGGCGATTCGCCTCGGCGAGGAGGCGTGGAATGTAGCGGGTGGTCTGGATTTTTTGATCAACAACGCTGGGGTCTCCTACAAAAAGCATTTTCTGGATGTAACCGAAGAGGACTTCGACCATTTCGATCACGTCAATTTCAAAAGCACCACCTTTCTGACTCAGGCGGTCGCAAAGAAAATGGTCGCTAGCCAGCGGGAAGGGCATATTCTGACCATCACGTCCGTGAATGCCCTGCGGCCCGGCTTAGGTCTGGTCGTATACGGGGCTACCAAAGGCGCTTTGGAAACTCTGATGAAAGGCGTTGCGCTGGAATTGGCCCCGCACGGTATCCGGGCGAATACGCTGGCTGTTGGTGCCGTCGAGACCAACTTGAACCGGGCCGTTTGGGAAAATCCGACCTTGCTTAAGGAGGTTGAAGAAGGGATTCCGGCGGGGCGGCTGGGACAGGTGGATGAAGTCGCGGCGATCGCCTGTGATTTGCTCAGTTCGGGAAGCTACCTGACCGGCGCGTCCCTGACCATTGACGGAGGCCTTTTGTTGATGCGGGGCTACGGAAAGCCCGAACGACACGAATGAGGGTCGGCCAAACCAAAGAAATAATTACTAAACCCTAAGCCGTTAGCTATGCATCCTAAATCACATCGTATAAAAAAACTGCTGGTAGGACTTTGGTTCGGGTGGCTATCTGTCGCCGCTTTTGCGCAAACGGCCCCACCGGAGGAAAAAGGATTATGGAGCCCTTACCGAATTACGCCACGCGTTGGGGCTCAGCACATTGATTTGTCGGGCGAAGGCTGGGAGTTATCCCACCGGGACCAGCCCGTAGCAAATAATAGCGAATTGGCCGACCGCAAAGACGCTTTCAAAATCTCCGTTCCTAACTCCATTCACTGGGCTTACTACAAGGCGGGAAAGTTGCCGCACCCGTATTACGCCAAAAATTCAGACCAGTATAAATGGGTGGACGAAAAAGCCTGGTATTACCGCCGCACCTTTCCGACACCGGTCAACGCGGCGGGCAATCACGTGTTTCTGTGTTTTGATGGCATTGATTATTTTGCTAAAGTCTGGGTAAATAACACGCTGGTTGGATCGCACGAAGGCATGTTTGGCGGCCCATCAGTCGAGATCAGCAAACTTTTAAAAGCAAGCGGTGATAACGAACTGGTCGTGGAAGTCCGCGCGGGAAACTGGGGCAACAAAGCCACCGAAATCGAAAACCTGCCCCGAACCAGCACCGGCGAATACGACATGTCGAAGCGGAAGGGTTTTAATCCGCGTGCCAGCGGCAAAATCATTAAACCCTGGGTGATTTCCGGCGGCTCAGGCTGCGAAATGTTTTTTAGCGTCGGTATGTGGCAGGGCGTCCGGCTGGAAATCGTACCGCCTTATCATCTGGAGCGGCCTTTTCTGACCACAACCTCCCTGTCCAACGGCAAAGCTTCCCTCCATCTTTCCTGCGAAGTGCTGGCCGAAACGCATTCGCTGAATTTGCAGCTTCATCCCTGGGGAAACACGCAGATTCATCATTACGACGGAATCGTACCCGGCACCAGTCCTGCCAACGCGGCCTTGTCGGTGTTGATTGAATTGGTCGACAAATCGGGCAAAGTGGTAATTACGCAGGAAAAACCGTTCAAGGCTTTTCAGGGCCGGACGTGGCTCGAAGAAGATTTGACGGTCCCGAATCCAAAGCTCTGGCATCCCAACGGACTGGGCGAATCGTACCTGTATTCCATGCGGGTGACGCTCAAAAAAGACCGGCAAGTGGTTGACCGGCTGGCTTTTCCGGTGGGCATCCGAACCATCGAGCGCGTGGCTACGGCGGGTCCACGCTACGCGGATCGCTGGGAAAACTGGCAATTCGTGGTTAACGGGCAGAAGTTTTTTGTGAAAGGCATGAATTTTACGCCGCAGGATGTCTTGCTCGATCTACCCAAAGAACGGTACCGCTGGACGCTCGAAGCGGCTAAACGGATGGGCGTGCAACTGATTCGTATCTGGGGCGGTGGCCTGCTCGAATCCGACTATCTCTACGAAATCTGCAACGAGCTGGGCCTCATGGTCTGGCAGGATTTTCCGATTGGTAACCAGGATACGCCTTTGTACCCGCAACCGATCTGGGAGTCGCAGGTGGTGCAAAACATCGTTCGGTTGCGCAATCACCCGTCGCTGGCGGTCTGGTGCGGGGGCAATGAATTCAATCCTTATTCGCACGGCAATGCGGCGACGCTTGGCATTCTGGAACGCAATCTGGACGTTTTTGACAAAAGTCGCCTATACGTTCGGACTACGCCCGACGATGGCAGCATTCACACCTATCCCGACATGGATCCCGCCTGGTATGGGGTTGGCTACCGATACGAACCCTGGATTTCGGAAACCGGAATGCACAGCATGCCCGAGGCCAATCTGTTTTACGAAACCGTTGATAACAAGGAATTTGTGGGTTTGGGTAAAATGTGGAGTAAAGAATTTTACCAGGGCCACAACGAGTTTATTCATCATTTTACGGAATACGGCCCCGGTCGTGTGCCCCGTATGCTGAGTCGGGCGTCGCACATCGCCGACATTACTGATCCGACCATCGAAACCATTACGGAGGCCTCGCAGGTGGGTGCGGGTGAATTTTACCAGGTTTTTTCGGAAAAAATGCAGGGTAATTATCCCGTCACCACAGGTTTGATGCCGTGGGTCTTCAAGCGGCACTGGCCAGTTATTGCCATCCAGATGATGGATTGGTTCGGAAACGCCGGAGCGCCCTATTACTTTCTGAAACGAACATACGAGCCGACGCACATCGCCGTAGATTTGCCCCGGCTCCTCTGGAAACCCGGCGAAAGCATCACGCTAGCCACGAAAATTACGCATTCGGTTCCGAAAGCGGTGCCAAACGCCCGTATATCGCTGCGCATTTACGACGATTCCTTCAAGCCGCTTTGGCAGCAGGAACGAGCGGCAAACGTGGCGGCGGGCACTTCCGTTAGTGAAACTAAGTTTGGCGCGTATGCCATTCCCGCCGATTACCGCGACCGTTTTCTTTTCGTGGTGGCCGAGTTGCGCGATGCCGCCGGAAAGCTCCTTTCGCGCTCGTTCTATTACCCGCGTAGCCTGTCCAAACTGGAGGAAGCGGATTTTTACCAGCAATACGTCAGTAAACCTATACCCTGGCCAACGCTCGAAAAAGGACCGTTCCTAAAGCCAGTAGTTAGCAAAACGGGCACTACACTGGCGCTGTCCGTCCGAAGCAATGAACCGCTGTCGGCTGAAAGCAGCCGCATTCGGGTGAGCGTGAGCAATACCGGAAAAACACCAGCCTTTATGACCAAAGTAGACGTTTTGGGTACAAAGCGGGCCATTGTGGCTTCGGATAATTACACCTGGCTAGCTCCCGGCGAAACGCAGGAAATTGAACTGGATGTACTTTGGCGGGAACCCGCAACCCGCAAGAATGCGAGCCTGACGGTAAGTGCCTGGAATGCATCGGCAACAACAGCTAAACTGGGGCAACAATGATGGTGGAATCCGTAGAAAAAGTAACCCCTAAAAGAACGGGATACAAATGGGAATTGCTGGCCCTGCTCTGGCTCGCTTTTTTTCTGAACCAGGCCGACCGGCAGATTTTCAGCGTCGTGCTGCCCCTGATTCGGGACGATCTGAAACTAACGGATGCCGAACTGGGTCTGATCGCTTCGGCACTGGTCTGGACGTATGGTCTGCTGGTGCCCGTGGCCGGTTTTATCGGAGACCGTTTGTCGCGGCGTAGCATTATTGGGTTTAGCCTGCTTTTCTGGAGTTTGTCAACGATGGCGACCGGTTTTTGCACCACGTTGCTGCAATTTATCGTTCTGCGGGGCATTGCTACGGGCGGCGGCGAAGCCTTTTATGCCCCTTCGGCCAACGCGCTGCTGAGCGAGCATCATACCAAAAGCCGGTCTTTTGCCCTGTCGTTGCACCAGACGGCGGTGTATGCGGGAATCATTCTGAGCGGTTTGATTGCCGGTTACATTGGCGAACATTACGGATGGCGGC
This sequence comes from Tellurirhabdus bombi, assembly GCF_021484805.1. Classification (NCBI taxonomy): domain Bacteria; kingdom Pseudomonadati; phylum Bacteroidota; class Cytophagia; order Cytophagales; family Spirosomataceae; genus Larkinella; species Larkinella bombi. Next base: position 2,043,042 of record NZ_CP090557.1, read on the forward strand.
GCGCCTTTTTCCTCTTCGGTGGATTCGGTATTCTGGTTGGTCTGGTCATTTTTGCACGCTTGCTGAAAGACCGGCCAATACGCACGGAAATCCAGCCATCAATCTGGCAAACGGCGGGAAGTATTGCGCGTAAGCCAACCGCCTTGCTGCTGACGCTGGCTTTTGCCTGCATGGTGTTTGTCAACGTGGGTTACCTGACCTGGATGCCGTCTTTTCTGGCCGAAAAGTTTGGTTTGTCGCTGGCGGCGGCGGGGTTTTCGTCGCTGTTTTACCACCACATTGGCGCGGCTATTGGCGTTTTACTGGGTGGCAAATTGACCGACCGGCTGGCGCTTCGGAATCCGGTCAGTCGGTTGTGGATGCAGGCCGGAGCCTTGCTGCTGGCCGCTCCGTTTATTTATTTCATGAGTACAGCCGCCGGCGAAACAGCTACCTACACGGCACTTTTTCTCTTTGGCATTTTTCGGGGGATCTACGACGCCAACATTTTTGCGTCGCTCTACGAAGTAGTTCGTCCGGCCATTCGCTCGTCGGCGTCGGGGCTGATGCTGATGTGCGCCTTCCTGGCCGGGGCGTTTTCACCGTATCTGTTGGGCATTTTGAAACCCATTGTCGGCTTGACGGCGGGATTGTCGGGGCTTTCCATAAGCTACGTGGTGGGCGCAACGGCCATCGCTCTGGCTGCACTGGTCTTTTTCAAACGCGACCGCGCCGTGCAAGATTAATGATGATAACTATCCTTGAAACCAATAAACCATTATTAAACAAAAGTATTATGGATGTGATGACCAACTCTTATCCGATTCGCAAGTTTGAGGTTAATTACGATGTGCAGGAAGTACAGGCGCGATTTCTTAAAATCTACACGGGTCTGGTCTATGATGCGATGGAAAGTATCGGCCTGTCAGGTCGGGCCATGCAGAGCGGTTTGTATCCCCTGATACACACAATGAAAGTGGCCGGTCCGGCTTTTACGGCCCACGGCATTGCCACGCCCAGCCGCGACGAAAAAGTGCACGACATTCGCCTGGGCATGTTCAAGAGCATGACTCCCGGTTGCGTGCAGGTACGCGATACGCAGGGCGATCTGTCATGCGGGCAGTTTGGGGAGATTTCGGCCACCGCCGCCGCCGCGAATGGCTGCGTGGGGGCCGTCATCGATGGTTCAACCCGCGATTCCAACTACCTCATCGACATGGGGTTTCCAACGTTTTGCCGTTTTCGCAACCCGGTCGAAGCGTTCGGCCGCTTTATGATTGTCGATTACCAAATTCCCATTTACGTCAAAGGAATAGACGGGCTGATGCTGATCAATCCGGGAGATTATATTTTTGGCGATAATGACGGCGTTGTTGTCGTGCCTTACGAGAAAACCATCGAAGTCCTGGAAATAGCGGAAAGCTGGTTCGAAGCCGAGGCAAAAAGCCGTAAAGCGATGGCCGAAGGCCGTGATCCGTTTGATGTATACGAAGAGTTTGGCCGATTCTAAGGAATTGTCTTTACTGGCTTGAGAGTTTTTGTGTCCCGTTCCTGAGATCAGGGCGGGACATCCCGTTTAAAAGTAGCAAAATCAGGCTCTTATGCTTAACTAGTGAAAGGCAAGAATAGTAGATTAAACGAATAATAGTACTTTACCAGTTGATTACTCATTACACCCAAATCTACCAAAAATCAGCCGTTCAGTCCAATGACGCCCAATAGTCGACGGAAGTTTCTGCAAGCCGCATCACTAAGCATAGGCGGTTTAAGCGCCAGCACGTTCATTTTCCCTTCAAAAGCCGAGGCGGCGACACCACAGCCTACCCTCGCGCGAAAAACCGTTTACCTCTGGGACGAAAATTCGAAAAATAATGGCCCCGATCCGACAAAACGACCCAAGATGGAATTTTTCATTCCCGAAGGCGGTGGAACCCAAAAGCGGGCGGCCATTCTGGTTTGTCCGGGAGGTGGATATGGCGGTTTGGCTCCGCACGAGGGAGCGCCATTTGCCGAGTTTTTTGCCTCTAAAGGCATTGTCAGCGCCGTGTTGACCTACCGTGTTTCGCCCAATCGCTATCCGGCCCCTTACGGCGACGCGGTGCGGGCCATGCGCCTGTTCCGTTCCCAGGCCGAGAGTTTGGGCGTTGATCCGGCCAAAATCGGTATTATGGGTTTTAGTGCGGGCGGTCATTTAGCCTCGACCGTAGCCACCCAGCCCGATTTATACAAAGAGCCTGAAGATGATTTGGTTAACAAGATTTCGGCCCGGCCTGATCGGGCAATACTGGGTTATCCGGTGATTTCGTTTGAAGAGTTCGCTCACCTGGGTTCGGTGAAGAACTTGCTGGGCGAAAAGCCAAATCCAGACCTGATGCGCCAACTGTCGAATCACCAGCAGGTAAACGCCCAGACGCCGCCTACTTTTTTGTTTCATACGGCCGATGACTCGGTGGTTGCCGTGCAGAATAGCTTTTTCTTCGCGGAAGCCTGCGCCCGGCATAGTGTCCCCTTGGCGCTGCATATCTACCCAAGTGGCAGACACGGCGTCGGCCTGGCATTGGATAATCCGGAGTTGAAAGATTGGTCAACCGTTCTGCTAAGATGGCTGGATGACTGGCTGCCAGCTTCGACAAAATAATTCACTATTCCTATTCCCTTACCTTATGAAACATTCTCTCATTCGCAAAACCACCGCTCTGGCGCTGGTCTTGCTGTCCGTGCAGGCTTGGGCCGATGTGCGCCTGCCCAAAATATTCGGTTCCCATATGGTGTTGCAGCGCCGCAAACCCGTACCGGTTTGGGGCTGGGCCGACCCCGGCGAGAAGGTAACCGTTCAGTTAACGGGTTCTGGTCAGGTGGGACAAATCAAATCGGCAAAAGCGGATAAAACCGGAAAATGGATGCTGCGCCTTGACCCGCTGGAGGCTGGCGGGCCTTACCAGTTTGTGGTCAAAGGGAAGAAGAATGCGCTGACGCTAGAGGATGTTTTGATTGGGGAAGTCTGGATTTGTTCGGGCCAGTCGAATATGGGCATGACGGTGAAATCGTCGGCCAACTCAGAGGCGGAAATCAAGGCGGCTAATTTCCCGATGATTCGGCATTTTACCGTTTCCCGCGACATGAGTCTGACGCCGAAAGACGACCTGAAAGGCGGCGACTGGCTCGTAACCAGCCCCGAAACAGTCGGTAATTTTTCGGGCGTTGGCTATTTTTTCGGTCGTGAATTAACCAATAAGCTAAATGTTCCGATTGGGTTGATTAATACATCCTGGGGCGGCACGCAGGTCGAATCGTGGACGAGCCGGGAGGCCATGAATAGCTTCGAGGAGTTTAAAGAAGTGGTAGCCCGAATGCCTGCTTCGGTCGATGACCTGGCCCAAACCCGCAAAAAGCAACTGGAAGATTTGATTCAGAAGCAGCAGGGTGGCCTGCCTGACGCGCAGACGGTACAAAGCTGGTCGGCAGCTTCGCTGGACGATGCCACCTGGAAAACTATTGAAGTGCCCGATCGCTTCGACCGGCAGGCCGTACCGAATCTGGACGGAGCCGTTTGGTTTCGAAAAGAAATCACGTTACCGGATAACGCCGCCGGGCAATCGGCTACGTTGAGTTTAGGCGCTGTCGACGATGTCGATGTTACGTACATGAATGGCGTAAAAATAGGAGAGGCCCGCGCTAAATCCGCAGACGGGCGGACCTATGCCATTCCGGCGAATGTCCTGAAAGCTGGGCGAAATGTCATTGCCGTTCGGATTGAAGATTTGGGCGGAAATGGCGGCTTTATCGGACAGCCGGAGCAGGTTACTCTAAAGCTTGGAACGCAGGAGCTGCCGTTGGCCGGTACGTGGAAATACCGCGTGGAATCGTCGGTGGATAACAAACAGTTTCTAAATCCGAACAGTGCGGGTACGTTGCTGTACAATTCGATGGTGGCGCCTTTAATTCCGTACGCCATTCAGGGAACAATTTGGTACCAGGGCGAAACCAACGCGGGTAGAGCTTACCAATACCGAAAGTCTTTTCCGCTGATGATCAGGGACTGGCATAATCGGTGGGGTGAAAAATTTCCGTTTCTGTTTGTGCAATTGGCCAGCTACAATGCCGGGAATGGCAACAGCGAGCGAGGCAGCACCTGGGCCGAGCTTCGGGAGGCGCAAACCTTGGCGCTGACCGAAATTCCGCAGACCGCAATGGCCGTAACAACCGATATTGGAGAACCTAAAGACATTCACCCAAAAAACAAACAGGACGTTGGGAAGCGCTTGGCCGCCCAGGCGTTGAACAAGGTTTACGGACAAACAATGGTCTGTAGCGGACCGGCTTACCAAACCATGCAAACTGAAGGCCCAAAAGCGGTATTAACCTTCCAGAGCGTGGGTGGAGGACTGAAAAGCTCGGATAAATACGGGTATCTGAAAGGATTCGAAGTGGCCGGGGAAGACCAGAAATTTCACTGGGCAAAAGCCTCAATTGAGGGCGATAAAGTAATTGTCTGGTGCGATGAGGTGAGTAAACCGGTTGCGGTGCGCTACGGCTGGGCGGATGATAACAGCGAAGCCAATCTGTACAACAAAGAAGGCTTTCCGGCTTTGCCCTTCCGAACCGATACGTGGAAAGGTATAACTGAATTGGTGAAATTCAGATAAGACCTAAAAGCAAATAAAACCGCGTGACAGCTAAGTCACGCGGTTTTTATAAAAAAATCATTCCCACTTCGAATCCAGCAAAGCCCCCACCAGCAGAATATTTCCCAAATACCAGCCATTTTCGGCGTAGCGGCTGGGATTGTCGATGGTGATGTTGCGCTTCTGGAGAATACTGGCTTTGTCGAACGCGGTGCCCGGAACCCGGATGGTTATTTCGTGAACGCCATCCGGCAAGCCTTCCAGGTAAAAGCTGCTTTTTCGATAGCTATTGCCCCACTGGTCGAAGCGTTGGACTTCCTTCTTTTCGCCGTCGAGCGTCACTTCCAGCAAGCCCGATCCGGGGCCGATTAAATCGTAAAATCCCAGCGTTGTGCCTTTGAATTGGAGCCGTAGTGTGGCTTCGGGTGTAACCGCCCCGTAAATGGTAGGCATGAATTTGGCGAACGATTTCACCAACTCGTGATCTGCCGGTAATTTCTGCCAATGTGCCGACGGTGACTGGTCGGGCAACGCCAGAAGCTGCCCCCCTTCCCAATTGTCGCTCACAAATGGTTTGTCCAAACGGTGTGACTGATTCCCCGCTTTTTTCTCCATCACCTCGAAATACTTCCGAACCACACTGGCGTAGACAGGATGCCCGGATTTCGACAGCGGGTGGACTTTGTCGGTTGTGAAAACGATCTTGCCGGGATGCTCTTCGGGTTTGCCCGTAAAAATCAGTTTGCCTTCTTTTTGGAGCCGGGCTACCTCCACGCCCATGTGAATGGACGGAATCTGGTAATACTCGGCAATGGTTTCCATCGCCTGAGCGGATGGTTGGTATTGGCCGTCCAGCAGGTTTTGCAACACATTTTCGCTCACGGTATAGACGAAACAGATTTCTGTATTGGGGTTGGCTTTCCAGGTTTTCCGAACAATGCCTTCCATCGACTGGTGCAACTGCGCCGCTGAGCGTCCGGCATCGTTGACCGCAAACTCCACAAAAACCAGATCAGGCTGGTAGGCCAGCACGTCGCGTTCCATCCGAAAAACACCTAAATTCGAACCGGTACCGCCGATAGTCGCGTTAATTTCAGTAAAAGGCGTATGCGGAAAGTGAATGCGCAACCAGTTGTAAGTCAGCGTACGCCAGCCTTCTCCGGCTTCAGTAATGCTGCCGCCAATGTACGCCACTTTCACTTCCCGCCCTTCTTTCACCTTCTGAAAAAAATTGGGTAAGCCACCGCGTTGGTGAAACTCTTCGAGCCGGGCAAGGCTGGTTTTGGTTTGGGCGTAGGCACCTGACTGGGACTGCATCAGATAGGCCCCAAGCAGGAAAAAAGTGAGCACGATCCCTGCGGAGATTCGTCTAAACATGGTTGGTTAGTTAAGGCACTGACCATAATTACCCGCGAACTTTACTGCATCAATAAACCTTTCCGGGTCAATGAATTTACGCTAAATTAACAGAAAATCAACTGTGTAATAACTGGAGGTAAACGCCGTTGGTCCAGCCGAAGCCATCCTGGTTAGGATAATTGCCCCCGCCGCCCGCCGCGTCTGTAGTAACGACATTGTATTTTTCGGTCATCTTGCCGGTTGCCTTAAAAACCTGGTCATTTAGGTGAAGCCACCGCCGACGCACTTCCTGAGCGGTTTGATCAAATCCATAATTTTTGAGGGCCTGGTAAGCAGTCCATTGTAAAGGTGCCCAGCCGTTGGGCGAATCCCACTGCTGCCCCGAACGCTCAAGCGAGGTGATCAGCCCGCCGGGTTGAAGAAACTCGTCGCGTAACCGATCATGCACGGAGCCAGCCTGTTCGGGGGTAGCTAATTTGAAGAAAAGGGGATAGACCCCGGCCAGCGTAATGGCAGGAGTTAATTGCTGGTTTACCAAGTCATAATCCATAAAAAACTGATGCGTATCGCTCCAGAATAAACGCTGAATCGTTTCTTTTCGGCTTGCGGCCAACTGCCTGAACCGGTCGGCTTCCTGCGGATTATTGCTCTGGGAATAAGCTTTTTGAAGCTGATTTTCGAGGTAATACATCAGGCAATTCAAATCAACGGGGACAATATCAGCGGCGTAGATCGTAGCCATTGATTTTCCATCGGCCAGCCATCGGCTACTAAAATCCCAACCCGATTCGCAGGCGGCGCGGATGTGGCGGCTAAACTCGGCGGGGGAAATGCCCATGTGCCGTGCCTGCTGGGCCGCTTCGGCTTCTTTCGGATAAGCTTCGGGGCGGGGGGTAGTAAGGGGGTCCCAATACCGATTCAAAACCAACCCACCGGGTACTTGAACAACCCGCTCGGAAGCAGAAACCGTATCGGAAAGGGCCGTGCTGCCCGACATCCAGAAATTGTACTCTTGCCGCATGTAAGGCAGGTAATGGGTCAACGCATCCGGGCCGTCCAGTTCGACCATCAGGTCAACCATTTGGGCAAAGTACGGGGGCTGTGAGCGACTTTGAAAGTAAGTCCGGTTCCCGTTGGGAATAAAGCCGTACGTATCAATCAGGTACGTGAAATTATCCATCATATTCCGCAGCAAACTCAGACGCCCCGACTGTTTCAGGCCCAACATCGTAAAGTAACTATCCCAATAAAAGATCTCCCGGAAACGCCCACCCGGAACGACGTGCGGATAGGGCAGCGGCAAACGCGAACTTCCCTCCGTTGGCGCATCGGCAGGGCGCGTGAGCAAGTCCCAGAGCTTTTCAATGTGTTCGACGGTCGAAACAGAAACGTTACTGGTGAAGTCGGTGGCGGGCGAAGTTGGCAGAATAAAATGCTGATGCACAAACGAAAGCAAGTCAAAGTCCGGCTTGCCCTTCTGAATTTCGTACAACGTAACAATATCGGCAGGATTCATTTTCGGTACGCAATCCACGAACGTTTTTGAATCGCCGAAAATGCGGCTCAACTGAACATCAAAATACAGAGGGCCAAATAGTTGATCAGGTGTCAGAGGTAACGAAAGCGGGGCAGACATGGAATCAGATTTAAGTAAATGCAGCCTTAAAACAGGGTTGGGTACATATACTTTAAACATGCCTCTTTGTCGATTGTTTAGTAGAATAGAAAGGGTTATTTACTCAACAAACCGATATAAGTCATGCGTCCGATTCTGTTTTCTATACTTATAAGCCTTTGTAGTTTTTCGGCTTTTGCTCAAAATGATTCCGTTCTGACACCACGCGTACCACCCCGAACGCAGGTACTAACGCCAGCCAATAACGCGCCGCAATCGTCGGGAAGTACCCAGGTTCTAACACCGGCCAACGGCTCGCCCCTGTCGACACCGGGAACGCTCATGCAGGCGCCCATCAACACAAACGTTCCTGTTCAGGAGGAAGGCCGCAACAAACGGAAGACGGCACCGCCCAGCGATCCCAAAGCGTTTGGCGTGGCTGTGCCGCTCGGCAAAACCAAACAAGATACGTTGAAACGCTAAAAAAGAAGCCCGGACTAGTCCGGGCTTCTGTCATCTTTCGGTGGTGTGAATGTTAATGTTTTCCGATGATTGTGAATTTGTTACCCTCGGAATCGGTCATTTTAAAGGAGAATTTACCATTACCAGCCGTGCCGATATAATCGCCATCTTTAGCCAGCTCTACTTCGCCGTTGCCAGCGTCTTTCAGTTCAATACTCTTGATGCTTCCAGAATTGGATTGCTTACCAATGCTGAAATCAAGGGATAAAGTTACGGTGGTGGCTGTTTCGCGTTCGAGGTCCGCCTCGCCAGAAATGTTGGTTTCGTCGATGTCGTACGTTTTTCCATCCATAATGATCGATGAAAAGGTGTAGTTCCCCGCGATTTTTTTGGCAAGATCCGGATCAACGTCGTTGTCTTTTTTACAAGACGTCAACATCAACGGCAAAATCAGTAAAAGGTAAATTAACTTTTTCATGGTGCAGCGGTGTTCTTTGTTGTTTACCTTACGAAGGTACGTTACTGCACAGCTCCTTTGAAAAACAAATAGTTACCAAGTGCTTTAAGTGCCGATTGAGTCAGCAAAAAAAGCTGTTGAATTGTATTTTAGTCAGTTTAGCTTTTACGGTCGGCACCCTGCCGTTCGATCATCCAGCCGGGGTATTCGGGAGCAAGTTTGCTAACTTCCTCTAATTTTTTCAGGTCTTCTTCCGTCAGTTTTACATCTATGGATTTGAGGTTGTCTTCCAGTTGCTCTACTTTTTTTGCCCCAATAATTACCGTGGTTACTACCGGTTGGTGAAGCAACCAAGCCAGTGCCAATTGAGCCACCGAGATGCCTTTATCGGCAGCCATAGCGTGCATTACATCCAGAATATCGAAGGCTTTCTCTTTGTTCACCGGCGGAAAGTCAAAATTAATCCGGCGGGAATCTTCCGGTCCCTGCTGGTCACGACCGTATTTCCCACTGAGTAATCCGCCCGCCAGCGGACTCCAAACCATCAGGCCCACTTTCTGATCGAGCAGGAGCGGAACCAGTTCGCGTTCCAGGTCGCGGCCCGCGATGGTATAATAAGCCTGAAGCGAGACAAATTTCGCCAGATTTTTATGCTCCGAATAAGCCAGTGATTTCATCAAGTGCCAGGCTGCCAGATTACTACAGCCAATATAGCGCACTTTTCCACTGGTTACCAGATCATCCAAAGCCCGTAGCGTTTCTTCAAGCGGTGTAATCGGGTCGAAGCCGTGAATTTGGTATAAATCGATGTAATCTGTATTTAGCCGCCGCAGGCTTTCTTCTGCCTGAAACAGAATGTGCTTGCGACTCAGGCCGGTTTGGTTAGGGCCGTCGCCCATTTTACCCCGCACTTTGGTGGCAATAACCAGATCATGGCGGTTCACGCCCAGGTTCTGAATGGCCTTACCGGTCATTTCTTCCGACAAACCTTCCGAGTAGACATTGGCCGTATCGATAAAATTGATGCCGGCGTCGATTGAGCGTTTGACCAGGTCGTCAACGGGTTGCTGCTCTAGCTGGCCAATGGCGGTCCAGTAGCCCCGGCCCCCAAAAGTCATGGTGCCCAAACAAAGCTCGGAAACCAGTAGTCCCGTGTTTCCTAAAACATTGTACTTCATAATGATGATGGATTGATGTTCGCTTAGGCAAAGTCTTTCGAAGAATTAATGATTTGTTTTGCCTGGGAGTTTAACAAACGCCTGAAGGGTTTCGTTTGAGAATCTTTCGTTAAGAATTGTGCTAAGAATAAAAGGGAGCGAAGGAGTGAGGTAAATTCCTGCTAAAAAGCTAAGCCCCTAATTCGCTTCCTAGGCAAATTAGGGGCTTAGCCGTACGTCAAAAGGCTACTGCTGAAGGCATTAATGAGGCCACTGCTGGAGCGGCTGAATCTTCGTTTTCGCTGTTTTAGCCGCCTTGTCGGGAATGAGCAGAACGGTAAGCGCCGACTTTGTTTTGGCAGGTACTTTCACCTCGAACCCAACCCGGATCGTTCCCGGATTAGCTGCGTCGTAATCATTCGGTGGATCGGTGGTCCAGGTTTTGAGAGCCACCTTGGCCGGCTCCGCGACCTCCAAAATAAGCTTTTTACCATCTTTGGTTAATTCAGCCTTATTGCCACTGATGATTTTCACCGTTGCGGGCGTAAGCATGGTCCAGCGAACGGTAGCTTCGTCGGACAGCGTTTCAACTTCGTCCCGTACCACAACGTACGCGCTATTGGCTAGTGCAATACCCCGGTTGGCCGTCGCGAGCGAGCCTTTATAGACATCCGTCAGGTCGATGGTTGTATTCATAAAAGCCGGATTGCTGGAAGAACTTAGGATCGGTGCTTTCCCGACTACACGTTGCAAACTATCATTGATGGTCAATGTGTTGTGGACAAAGTTGTTGTACCGGAATACGCGCCAGCGTTGGGCGTTTTGCCGACTGTTCCAAAGATCAACCTTCTTTGATTCCAGCGATTCGTAGTTCTGCATCCCGAAATCCATCGCCCAACGAACCCCGTCGGCTTCCATGACGAACGAACCAATGTCCATGTGCGCGTGGCTGGTAGACGGGCTACCTCCTTTAATACCCACGTAAATAGCTGACGGATCAGACCAGGACGTACGCATGAGCGCAACGGGCGTTTTGCCTTTACCAACCCACATCGTGGCTTTGGGGGCGGCCAGATTGGTGACGCCGATGCCATTACTCCAAAGCAGGGTGGCGGGCAGAAGGCGGTTTTTGAGGTATCCTTTCGGGTCTTCGTTGATCAGGCGGTTCCGCTCAACCCACAGCAGTGAAGGGTCTTTGAGCTTGCTGGCAAACCAGAACATGGCGGGTTGCGTTTCACTGCCTGTGCCAGCGTCCGAGTAATTAAAAGGCAGTCCAGATGGGCCGGTCATGTTCTCAAGGTAGGCCGCTGTTTTCAGGAAGCCGGGGCGGGCTGATAAGCCAAAATCACTGTTAAACGCTTTTTCGAGGGCGCTAATCAGCATGACATTGAAGCTCGTTCCGTAGCCCCAGTACCCGTATCCTTCGGGATAAGCGCCGTCAGGGGCGTAGTCGGTCATGGAGGTGACCACCGTTTCAATGGCTCGATTGATCACGCGTTTTGCCAGTTCCGGCTGGTCTTCATAGATTGCCAGGGCACCGTAAGTCATCCCCGCGTTACAAACCTGGTTCCAGTTGTTAGAGCTTCGGAGCCAGCTATTGTGCTTCGGGTCCATCGAGGGTTCAATGCCTTTTTTGAGAATGGCCTCTTTAATGGCAGAACGAGAGCTTTCAGATAAATCGTGGTAAAGCCAGTCGTAGCCAATGGAAACCGCCATGGTCATTTCGGCGACATCTAGAAAGTGGGAGGGGTTCCAGTCGCTGAACGCCGAGATGGCCAGCAGTTCCTTTTCAGCCCGTTTCAGGTATTTATCCTGATGAGTCATTCGCCAGGCGTAAGACAGGTAAAAGAGGCGGCGCAGGCCCTCCCGCGATTTGTCGAGGAGCCGCCTTCCAATCTGGATGCGTTGCAGCGGCGCGGCGTCGATCAGCCGGTCGCATTCCCCGAGAATGGCCTGGTGCATTTTGTCCCAGGCTTTGTCGGCGCCAACGGTGCGTTTGATGGCTTCTTCTTCGCCTTTCAGGAGCAAAATTCTTGGATGATCAGGAAATTTGGAGGCCGCCAGATGGTCGGTTTGGGCAATGACGGACGAATAGCTTACCAGAAAAATAACCAGAAGCTTAAAAACAAGGTGGTTCATGGGCTACAGAGCGTGTACGTAGAAGCAGAAAGGTTAGCGGGTCATAGGGATTATCGCTAATAAAAGCGGCATCCGAACCAGATATACTTTCGGCGGAAACGCAAATTCAGAATGGCGCTCTAGCAATCCGGGTATTGCTCCCCACTGCTCAAAACTTTCGGAGCAAACCCTGCATCATCTCCGTAAAATAAGCGCCGTTGTAAGGCCCGAACCAGTTCATTGTCTGTGTTTCATAGGCTTTTAGTTGGTAATATTTGTCGGGCGTGATGTAACCCACGTAACCGCCATCGAAGCTGGTAACCATCAGGTTAAACCCTTTTTGGGTAGCTACCTGATCAATTGCCGGAACTAGCTCGCCGGAAAAGTCGCAGGGCGCGCCGAGAAGTACGGTCTGGCCAATGCGGAGTGCTTTCAGATCAGACGGATAGTTGCCGTATAAACTATAGAATAAGCCCGGACGAACCCGCCAATCGCCCAGAATGCGTGGGCTTGGTTCACGCAGGGCCAGCGGCAGGGTCAGAACGCCCAGGGCACTGTCGGGACGCGTTTTTAAGTTGGTCAGGGCGGGGGAGATGCGCGTCATTAGGCTATCCGTAAACTGATCAATGGCCACAAAACGGTCTTTCTCGTTCGAAGCGCGCGAGCCGGTACTGCCCACCGCCCCGGCCATAAACGCCGCAAAACCGCCCGTTTCTTTCTCCAGTTTATCCACCAATGCGCCCGGATAATCCCGACTCAAAAACTGATACGCCTTCATGTTCACAATGGTCGCGTGGCCCGAATACGTGCAAAGCAGGGCCGAAGTGCCGTCCGTTTTCTGAAGCTTGAGCAGCCGGATTTTATCATCCACCGGATAAGCGTTATTCAACCGATTGTAGATAAACGGGCGCGCCGAAACATCCGTAAATCCAAGCGCAGCGGGAGCCAGTTGTTGCTGCGCCGTAACGATGGATTTCAGGATGGCATCGGTAATGCGATCAATAATGCGCTGATCAAATTTGCCGGAAAAAAGGCGGCCCACCAGACCGGGTGCCCACCCGCCGAGGCTGTTGTGCGAGTGAATAGCCCCCGTGTAAACGTCTTCCCACCGAAACCCGATTTCGGGAAGTCTTTTCTTGAGCTGCTCCGTTACGGTCGGTGGCGTGATGAGTAAATCCAGCGCCACAAGCGCCACTTTGGTACTGCCGTTATCCAGCACAATCGCCCGGACATAGATGGAATCGTGTACGCTTTCCCAATGCTTCCCCCAGCGGGCACCGTACCCGCCCGTCGGCGTGGTGTAAGGTGGCGTTATATTAACTTTAGCCCAGCCAGCTTGCAAAGGCATTTTTGGCTTCGGTGGCGGAGCCAATTTGCGGAGGCGCTGGTTGGTCAGGCGGTAATAGGCAGTTTGTTGATACGGTGTATAATCGACGGGAGAGAGGCTAACGGCTAAAAAGAGACCAAGAAAGATCACCAGGCCCAACAGGACTTTCAGCAGGATTCGCACGTATTTCATGGGCTTAACTTACGGCATTTGTTTCATTTTTTAAACTATATTTGATCGGACAGACTATTCCGGATTGTAGCTTTAAGCGCCATTTTGCCGTGATTGAGGCAAAGTCTGGAGAAAAAACTGGCCGTCTGAACGAGAAAACCGTAGCTGCCTATGTCGTCAATTCTGATCCTTTTTGCTCACCCCGCTTTAGAAAAATCAAGAGCAAATCAGATCTTGCTTCGCGCTTGTCGGGAGGTTGAGTCGGTGACCGTCAATGATTTATACGAACAATATCCGGATTTTGATATTGATGTTGACCGGGAACAACAACTATTGATCGACCACGATTACATTATTTTACAGCATCCATTTTACTGGTACAGTTCACCCGCTATGATTAAGCAGTGGGAAGATCTGGTGCTGGAACACGGTTGGGCGTATGGCCGGGAAGGGAAGGCGCTAATTGGAAAAAAGATGCTTAACGTCCTGACAACGGGTGGGCCGAAGGGCGCTTACCAGGAAGAAGGTCTTAACCGATTTACCATGCGCCAACTGCTGGCTCCTTTTGATCAGACGGCTCATTTGTGCAAGATGATTTACCTGCCCCCGTTTGTGATCCATGGTACACACCGACTCAGCTTGAACGAAATAAAGCAGTATGCGGCTCGCTATCAGCGCCTTCTGACGCTACTGGCAAACGATGAACTGGATCTGGAAGAAGCCCGGAAGCGGCAATACCTAAACGAATTATTCCCAGAATAACCCACTTATGAATCAATCCATTCTACTCCAGGCCATTATCTATCTGGCTTCCGGGGTTTTGTTTGTGCCCATTGCCAAGAAACTCGGACTGGGTTCCGTACTTGGTTACCTGCTGGCGGGGGTGGTAATTGGCCCGGCGGTGCTGGGTCTGGTGGGCGATGAAGGGCAGGATATCATGCATTTTGCCGAATTTGGCGTTATCATCATGCTCTTTCTGGTGGGGCTGGAACTGGAACCCGAACGGCTTTGGAAACTTCGCGTTCCGGTGCTGGGGCTGGGTGGTTTGCAGGTGTTGCTGACGGCTTTGCTGACCGGTGGGCTGGCTTTTGCTACTGGCTTACCGTGGCAACCGGCGCTGGCGCTAGGCATGATTCTGGCCATGTCGTCGACGGCCATTGTTCTGCAAACCCTGAACGAAAAAGGGCTGATGCAAACGGCTGCCGGACAAAATACGTTCTCGGTGCTGCTGTTTCAGGACATTGCCGTTATTCCCATTCTGGCGATTATGCCGCTACTGGCGACGTATCCGGTAGTCGAAGCCGCCGACCACCACGCCCATTTTTCGCTGGTCGATGGATTACCCGGCTGGGTGCGGCCTTTTGTGGTGGTAGGTGCGGTTGTGCTGCTGGTGCTGGTTGGACGATACGTGATGGGGACGGTTTTTCGCATCATTGCCCAGACGGGTTTGCGGGAGGTTTTCATCGCCACGGCCCTGCTCATGGTGGCCGGAATTTCGATCCTGATGGAAATGGTGGGCCTCAGTCCGGCGCTGGGTGCTTTTGTGGCGGGCGTGGTGCTGGCCAACAGCGAGTACAAACACGAACTGGAAAGTGACATTGATCCGTTTAAGGGCTTATTGCTCGGCTTGTTTTTTATCTCCGTTGGCGCTTCCATCAATTTTGCATTGATTGCTGAAAATCCGTTGTTAGTCATCGGCATCGTACTGGGAGTTATGGCGGCTAAGGCGTTGGTTCTGGCCACGTTGGGTAAGGTGTTTAAGTTGCAGACGGATCAGAATTTGCTGTTTTCGCTGGGACTTTGCCAGGTGGGTGAATTTGCCTTCGTTCTATTTTCCTTTGCTACGCAAAACGGAATTTTGTCGCAGGAAGTAGTTGATTTGATGACGGCGGCGGTGGCCATCAGCATGGGGTTGACGCCCCTGATTTTTCTGGCGAACGAAAAGCTGTTGCTACCCCGGTTGGGCACCAAAGAGGCCGTGGATAAAGAGCAGGATCACATTGAGGAGCACAATACCGTAATTGTAGCTGGTTTTGGGCGATACGGTAACATTGTCGGTCGGTTTCTGCGCGCGAATAACATTGGAACGACCGTCTTGGATTTTGATTCGGACCGGGTGGATACGCTGCGAAAATTAGGGATCAAAGTCTATTACGGGGATGCATCACGCTACGACCTGTTGAAATCGGCAGGGGCCGAAAAAGCCAAATTGATGGTCATTGCGCTTGATTCACCCGAAAAAGCGCTGGACTTGGTCGAAACCGCCCGGAAACATTTTCCGAACCTGAAACTGCTGGTGAGGGCTGCCGACCGGGATGATGCCTACGAATTGCTGGATGTGGGGATCGACCATGTTTACCGCGAAACCCTTGATAGTTCGTTGCGCATGGGCGTTGATGCCATGACGTTGCTGGGCTTCCGGGCGTATCATTCGCAACGGGCCGCGCGGCTCTTTCTGAAACACGACGAGCGGAGCATGAGCGAGTTAGCTGCCCTTCGCCACGACCGGAAGCAATATTTCAGCAGTGCCCGCCAACGCATTGAGGATCTGGAAGAATTAATCAAATCCGATAGCTCTAACCGCTGGTTGAAAGATGTGGGCGACGGCTGGGACGCGGAGTCATTGCGTAAAGAAGCCAACCAGCAGCGGTAATTTTGTGGTGCATCAGCCGGGCAGAAATCGTACTTTTGTCCTATGTCTTACCAACCCATTGGCGTATTCGATTCGGGCTACGGCGGCCTGACGGTCCTGAAATCCCTGGTCGGAAAACTGCCCCAGTACGATTATATTTATCTGGGCGACAATGCCCGTACTCCCTACGGTACGCGCTCGTTTGATACGGTGTACCAATATACGCTGGAATGCGTGCAGCACCTTTTCCGCAAGGGTTGCCAACTGGTGATTTTAGCCTGTAACACGGCTTCGGCGAAGGCCTTACGCAACATTCAGCAACTGGATTTGCCGCATATCGCGCCGGAGCGTCGGGTGCTGGGCGTGATCCGACCTACCACGGAAGTGATCGGCCATTATACGAAAACAGGCCATGTTGGCATCCTGGCAACGCGGGGAACCGTTACGTCGGAATCGTATTTAGTGGAAATCGAGAAGTTTTTTCCGGAACTAACCGTTTTTCAGGAGGCCTGTCCCATGTGGGTGCCGCTGGTCGAAAACGGGGAATACCAGAGTGCCGGAGCCGACTATTTTGTGCAGCAGCACATCGACCATCTGATGCGGCAGTCGCCGGACATTGATACATTGCTTTTGGCTTGTACGCACTACCCATTACTATTACCAAAAATTCGCAAAGTCGTTCCTGAATCCATCACAATCTTAAGCCAGGGCGACATTGTAGCTACCAGCTTAACCGACTACCTGCGGCGTCATCCCGACATGGATGCGCAGTGCAGCAAAGGCGGAACGCTTCAGTTTTACACGACCGATTCACCCACGGAGTTTGGACGGCAGGCGGGCGTTTTCTGGGGCGAGCCTGTCGAAGCGGAATGGTTAAAACTATAGGTAAGTTCAGGGCGGCGAAGTGGCTGCTTCGCCGCCCTTTGGTCCATAAAAAAGAACCCAGGTGCTGAAATCGTCGGTAAAGTTTTCGAAGCGGTGTACTACCCCGGCGGGAACAAACAGCACATCACCGGGTCGGAAACGGGTCGTACTGGTACCAGCTGGATCTTAAATCCCGATAAACTTCTGTCTAAAAAGCTTGTCTTAATGAAGGATGTAAGCGTAAACAAGCTGCTGGACCAGATTGTGCAGTTAAACAGAGAACTAACGCCAGCGGATTTGGCGCAGGGAAGTCGCTTGTTTCAGAAACTGGAATTCGAAGCAAATGAGGTTTTGTTGCAAGCGGGTCAGGTTTGTCGGCATCTGTATTTTCTGGACGAAGGCCTAATTCGCTGCCACACGTTTGCGGATGACCGGACGCTTTGGTGCGAGTTTGAGAATACGTTTTTCATGAGTCCGAGAAGTTTTTTTCAGCAGGTTCCTTCCCGCGAAATACTAACATTTCTGGAGCCGAGTCGGGTTTACGCCATTCGTTATCAGGACTTGAACGAGCTTTATCAAACTAATCCTCGCTGGGCGGTGTGGGGTGTCCGGTTCATGGAGCGGGAATACCAAAAGCTGGAGTCTATCTACCAGTTGCTGTTCTACAAAGATGCTTCCGAACGATACGAAGAATTGCTGGCAGCCCGCCCCGACGTAACCCAGCGCGTTCCTCTGCATTACATCGCTTCGTTTCTAGGCGTATCGCCGATTTCTTTGAGCCGTATTCGGGCGGGGAAACAGAAAAAACGATTTTAACAAATGTTAAGGTAGTTGTCGGCTCCAACGACCAGTTTTGTTCTAAACAAACTGCTTTATTGCGTTACCAGGAGGACCAGCCACCGGTGGCTGGTCTGTTCATTGTATTTTTGCTGCTAGGTATCTACGCGCTCAAAATTCTGGCGCTGGCAGGGCTTTTCCTCAGTCTGTTTGCCATTAAACTGTTACTTGCTTTCGCTTTACGCAGTAAATAAACGGTCAACACGATGTCGAAGAAACCCATACTAATCACGGGCGGCAGCCGGGGAATTGGCGCCGCTACCGCTTACCTGGCTGCCGAAAAAGGCTATGCGGTCTGCATCAATTACCTGAAAAATCAGAAAGCCGCTGCAAAGGTCGTTGATACCATTCGGCAGAAAGGCGGTGAAGCGGTGGCTTATGCCGCGGATGTCTCCGTGGAATCCGAAGTCGTGGCGCTTTTTCAGCAGCTTGATCGGACCTTCGGGCCAGTTCAGGCTTTGGTTAATAATGTGGGTATTCTGGAGCGGCAAATGCGATTGGAAGAAATGAGCGCCGAGCGGTTAAACCGACTTTTTCAAAATAACATTGTCAGTGCTTTCTTGTGTGCGCGGGAAGCGGTTAAACGCATGTCGACCAAATACGGCGGAAGGGGCGGAGCCATTGTCAATGTCTCTTCCATTGCGGCTCGTACGGGTTCACCCGGCGAATACGTCGATTATGCCGCCTCAAAAGGCGCGATGGACAGTCTAACGCTGGGGCTATCGAAAGAGGTAGCCGAGGAAGGTATTCGGGTGAATAGCGTAAGGCCGGCCTTTATTTATACGGATATCCACGCCAGTGGCGGAGAGCCTGACCGGATCGAACGCGTTAAAGACTCGGTGCCCATGAAGCGGGGCGGCCAGCCTGATGAAGTAGCCCGTGCTATTTTGTGGTTATTGTCCGACGAAGCCTCCTATTCAACAGGCATTTTTATTGATGTCACGGGCGGACGATAGCGCTGAATCGACAGGCCAACCAGATCGCCTTTAATCCCAGCTACTTGATTTTTAAACAACTATTCTATTGGCTGGTTAGATAGACTGACAGTAATCATTCATCTAACCGCATAAAAATATGAGTATAGGTGCAGGCAAAACAGCCCTGATTACGGGTGCCTCCAGTGGAATAGGTCATGAATTGGCCAAACTTTTTGCAAAAGATGGCTACAACCTGGTTCTTGTGGCCCGTAGTGAAGAAAAATTAGGGCAGCTTGGCGGCGAGCTCTGGGATACACATGGTGTAGAAACAACCGTTATTGCCAAGGATTTGTCGGAAGAAGATGCCGCCCTTGATGTATATAATCAGGTCAAAGAAAAAGGAATCACGGTTGATGTGCTGGTCAATGACGCAGGCGTCGGCTTATACGGCATGTTTGCCACCGAAACGGATTGGGAAAAAGAAAAAGCCCTGATCCACCTGAATGTGCTGACAACCACCGAGATGACCAAGCTTTTCCTGAAAGATATGGTGGCTCGGAATGAAGGAAAAATTCTGAACCTGGCCTCGCTGGTATCGGTAACGCCAATGCCGCTTATGGCCGTCTACGCTGCCACAAAAGCCTATGTGCTAAGCTTCACGCAGTCGTTGATTAATGAGTTGAAAGACACCAACGTAACCGTTACCGCGCTCATGCCGAATGCGACGGATACGGACTTCTTCAACAAAGCGGGTGCGCAAAATACGAAGGTGACCGAGCAGTTGGATAACGCAGCGATGGTGGCCAAAGATGGTTACACCGCCCTGATGAAGGGCAGCAGCAAGGTGATTCCAGGTGGGCTGGTTAACAAAGGCTACGAAATTATGTCGTATCTCGCCCCGCACGAAGCAACGGCAGCGATGATGCGGAAAAATATGGAGCCAAAAGCCGAGCCAAAATCAGAGGAAGATAAATCAGCCGTCTGGACCTGGGGAATCGGACTGGCCGTTCTCGCCGTAGCTGGCGTGGCATTGGCCGTTGCGTACAACAACACGACGCCTGCCGATCGGGTGCGGTATCGCTACAAAGCAGGTAAGTTAAAAGCAGGTCTGGCCTCCAAGACAAAAGGTGCTTATAGCGACGCAGAAGACGTTGTAAACCATGGCTGGGAGAACGTTAAGGATGTATTAGCGAATGCCAAAGATCTGGTATCAAATGCCAAGGATGTGGTTAAACACGCCATGAATTAATTACGAATTCACTAAGAAAAGGGCCAATTCTTCTTGTAGAATTGGCCCTTTTTTAATGTAGCTGTTGCTGTAGCTTCTTTAGGTTATCAATGATTTCTTCCAGGCGCCGGTACTCTTTTTGGATGGTTCGACGACCCAGGACAAAATGCGCAAATAGAATCCAGGCTAAAGTCACCACCCAGATCAATACTTGATAGAAAGTGGAAAAATAGCGCAGAATTTCGATGTAGTAGCCCGCCAGCGCAATACCAAGCGCCAGCGAATACAGCGGCGTGTTAATTTTGATTTGTTGCTGCCGAAAACGATAGTATTCTTCCCACTGCTGCAAATGCTCGGTAGCTGGTGCCGCCACGTTGAAACGCCGCAGACGCCGATAAATAGTAAAGCAAATCAACACCTGCGCCAAGCAGACCAGGCAGATCATAAGGATGGCGGCATACGTAAGCTTCGATTGAAACTGAATGCTGCTGAAAAAGCCCAGCCAAAGGATGAACAATGCCGTGAGTGTCAGAGTAACAATGGCCTTTAACTGGCTCCGCTCCAAATGACGTTGGTGCGACTGCGTGGACTTTTTCAGGGCAGATGAATCTATTTTGGGGGGCGTTGGCGTTTCCTGCTGCCAAAGCTTTTTCAGGTTTTCAAAGTCTTCCATAGCGGTTATAGAGTTCACTAAGTTGCTGCTTGATTCGATGAATTTTCACGCGCAGATTTCCTTCCGAGATGCCGACAATCTGCGCAATTTCGACGTAAGGCGTATCTTCGAGCACAAAACCGATAATCAGGCGATCCGTTTCGGCGAGTTGGCTGATGCATTTATACAAGGTGCTGATTTGGTTTTCGCGCTCGTCTTTTTCGTCGGCAATGCCCTCCGCGTGGCGTTCGGTCAGTTCAGCAGTTGGTCGTGATTTGGCGGTTCGGAGGTGGTAAAGGCAGGTATTGGCCGCGATGCGGTACAGCCACGTACTAAGCTGCGAATCACCTTTGAAGCGAGACAGGTTTTCCCAGGCTTTTACAAACGTCTCCTGAACCAGATCCTGCGCCTGCTGATAGTCCCCCGTATACCCCAGGCACAGTTTCAGCACCTTGGGGTAATAGGTTTCGTAGAAAGCGTCGAATTGAATGATAGGGGACATTGAGTTATAAGCTACTCAAAAATTGATCGATTTGCTGATAAAACCACTGCGGATCGTCATACATAATAAAGTGTTTGGTCGAAGCTACCGCGATGGATTTATTGGGGAGCGCCTGGTATTGCTGGCCTAAAATACGCTCCGACGTTTCTTTGCTGTTAAAGTACAGACTACCCAGAACCAGCGTTGGCGCGGTGATGCGGGCCAGATCCCGCCGCAGATCAGTCGTGCTCATTTCCACAATCGTATAGCCCAGCGTTCTGCGGTCGCTTAGCGCCGACCAGTGCGCAATCTGTCGGGCCCGGGCCGTATCGTTTACTTGCGTCAGCATGGCGCGCGCCTGGTTTTTCTCGAAAGAAGAATCCGGCAGATTGACAAAGTTCTGTGCCACCGCCTCGGCGTTGTACATCGGAAGTTTACGCAGTGAATCAGCCTTGACGTTAGGATTCATCATGGACGAGATGAACGGGACACCATCGACGCAGATTATTTTCGAAAATAAACCAGGCTCAGTGCTGCCCACCCACAAACTCATAAAAGCACCCAGGCTGTGCCCGATCAGGATTGGCTTTTGTAATTTCTTCGCTTTAGTGTAGGCAATAACCTGATCTCGAACCGTTTGCAAAATTGGCTTTTCGATGGCCGGAACGCCCGCAAAGCCGGCTAGGGTCAGGACGTGACATTCGTAGCGATTTTTCAGGCGATTCACGGTTTCGTCCCAGACTTCGCCGCTGCACGAGTACCCGGGAATCAGGATGATGGGCTGACCTTTGCCCGTCACGGTGACTTTAAATGCGTTTTGCTGGGCGTATCCTAACTGAGCGATCAATAAAAAGAAACACAAAATGAGCTTTTTCATGGCTTGAATGAGTTGAATGTTATTGGTTGCCGCGCATTAGGGCCCTGTCTGCTGCGGTAATTTGTCCTTTGGATGCAGCCGTAAGTTGATTGTTACAGAAGAATTAAAAAAAAGTGAAATAATCGTCGTCACCGTTGGTAGGTGAGGAAAGTGCCCATTCAAAAAACGAGTACCGTAACGAACCTATTTACTTAAAAATCAATTCTAAAATTAGATGTATATACATGAATTAGTATGTCGAAACGATCCATAAAAAAGATAATCAAGCCACAACCGCAACGCATTGGCCCTTTAACCATGCATCAACCGCTACCCACGGCAGAGTTGACGCAGCTAGATCCTTTTTTGTTGTTGCACCACCACGGGCCGCAGCAATTTCCGGCGCGCAACGCGGGTTTGCCTTTTGGGCCGCACCCGCACCGGGGGTTTGAAACGGTGACATTTATTTACGAAGGCGACGTGAAACACCGGGACAGCAGCGGTTTTTCGAGCACCATCCAGCGCGGAGGTGTTCAGTGGATGACCACCGGGCGGGGGTTGGTGCACTCGGAGGCATCGTCGGAGCAGTTCAAAGAGCAGGGTGGCGCGGTTGAGCTGATTCAGCTTTGGACCAACTTACCGGCAAAGGTCAAAATGATTGAGCCGCACTATGTGGGTTTGCAGGAGGCTGAGATTCCTACGGTTACGCTGGACGAGGGGAACGTGACAGTTGCCGTTACATCTGGAACCTGGGAAGGGGTAGCGGGTGCTGTTCAACCTGTTTACGACGTTGAGCTGGCCAATGTGACGCTCGCGACCAACGGGACCTTTACCCGCCAGATTCCCGCCGAACGCAACATTCTGTTTTATGTGCTGAACGGCGCCGTTGTTGTGAACGGGCAGGAAGTGAGCGGTCGCGCGCTGGTTGTTTTCGGAAACGACGGCACGGAGCTGGAAGTACGCGCTACGGCAGATACGCGGATTCTGCTTGGCTCGGCTGAACCAATCAACGAGCCGGTCGTATCGCATGGCCCTTTTGTGATGAATACGCAGGAGGAAATTAAACAAGCCATTTACGATTACCAAACGGGTCGAATGGGTGTTTTGGACGCATAAATCACAAAAAAGTCGAGGATCTATTCCTCGACTTTTTTCTTATTAGGCGGGTAATTCGCAAATTTTATCTAGAAAAATAAACGTTGGTGGCCCGAGGGTGCCGCTCGCCTTCATGGTTTCTTTCGTGAGTGGATCGGTCAGGAAACTCTCAAAAGCGGCTTGCGATGTCCAGCCAAAAAAGATGGTTAGCTGTTGTGGATTGGCCGTGGAAAAGATCTGGGATTGCAAGCAGCCGTGTTTTTGACGTATTTCTTTCCCTTTCGTTGTAAAAACAGTGATGAATTGAGTATAGTCCTGAATGTGGATCTGAGCTAAAATATGAATCATGATGTGGCGTATTGAATGCGGTCAATTCTAAATTTGAGGATTACTTCATGTTGTTTGGGCAGGCACAACGGGCTGCCTTTTGTTACCGGGCGTGGCGGTGGCTTTGCTGACTGCTTCGTCCTGGGATTGCTCAATCGCTGTGCCTTCGCGTTTCTGATCGCCCGGCTGTGAAGGCTTGGGATAGCTGCTGAGAAAATAGAATAAAGCCCAGCTGATAAGCAGGTAGTAATTGATTTCCACGGAGGTGTGTATTTGTTGTTTACACCCAAAATTGCCAGATAACGGCTTTAAAACCAGCCTTAACATGGACGAACTGCATAAAATCAAACGTAGACAGTACTAGAAACAGATCGAACTGTTACGAACTTACGCGGGTTAGATCCGTAAATTGCGACGCTACTCATCTGCCGTATGAACCGCATCGACCGCGTTACTGCCATTCTAATTCAATTACAATCCCGCAAGATTGTCAAAGCCCAGACGATGGCCGACCGTTTTGGCGTCAGTCTACGCACCATTTACCGCGACATTCGGACGCTCGAAGAAGCCGGGGTGCCCATTATCGGGGAAGCGGGCGTTGGCTACAGCCTGGTCGATGGCTACCGACTGCCCCCGGTGATGTTCACCACAGAAGAGGCCACCGCCTTCCTGACCGCCGAAAAGCTGGTTGAGAAAATGACGGATTCGACGATGAATACCAGTTATAAATCAGCCATGTATAAGGTGCGGGCGGTGCTGCGCAGTGCCGAAAAAGAGTTGCTGGAAGGCATGGAAGAGCATATCGAAGTCGTTCAGAAACAGCCCCCCTTGGAGTCGGTGCTGCTGGATAATACGCTTCAGGCGATTTTGAAAAGTGTGACCGAGCAGAAGGTGTTGGAGCTGCGCTATCACGCGTTTCATTCATCTCAAACGACGGAGCGGTTGGTTGAGCCGGTGGGCATTTTTTACGCCGGTGGGCATTGGCACCTGCTTGCCTTTTGCCAGCTACGGGCCGATTACCGCGATTTCAGAACCGACCGAATTCTTGAACTCCGACAAACGGATAAGAATTTTAACCGCGAGCATCCATCGCTGAAGACCTACCTGGCGCAGGTAGCCGAACAGCAAAATCTGGAAACCATTGTGATAAACGTGGATAAAGATACAGTCAGGTATTTGCAGGAAGTGAGGTATTACTACGGATTTGTAGCCGAAAAGCCCGTCGAAGGTGCTCTGCAAATGACCTTTCTGAGTCCAGATCCCGCTGTTTTTGTGCGCTGGTTTGCCATGTTTGCCGATGCCGCCGAAATTGTACACCCCTCCTCGCTGCGAACATTACTAAAAGCTCACCTCACTAAAATTGCCGAACGAATGGGCTAGCCGCCCGCTTTGCCCGTACAGAACGACTGTTTTGGGTAGAATAAGTCTTGAAAGGTCTTTCGAATGCAGGGCGGTTGTTTGGGGAGAGTCTTTATATTTGTCGCATGAAAAACGAGAACACTTACACAGTCGAAAGTAGATACGCCACTTCGCCCAACGAAGTGAAGCAGATGGATACGGAAGCGCTCCGGAAAAATTTCCTGATCGAGACCTTGTTTGTTGCGGACCAGTGCCAGTGGGTGCTGTCGTTCTTCGATCGGTACATGACGGGTGGCGCCTATCCAACGACGGGACCCGTGACGCTGGAAACACCGGATAACCTGAAAGCGACCTATTTTCTGGAACGCCGCGAGCTAGGCATCATCAACGTGGGTGGAGCCGGACAGGTCGTAGCCGATGGCGAAACCTTCGATCTTGACTATAAAGAAGCCTTGTACATTGGTCAGGGAACCAAAGACGTTCAGTTTATCTCCAGCGATTCGGCCAAGCCCGCTAAATTTTACCTGAACTCTACACCCGCGCATACCAAGTACCCAACGCGTAAAGTGTCGCGCGCCGAAGCAGATAAAGTAGAGCTGGGAACGCCAGAAACGGCCAATCACCGGATTATCAATAAATTGCTGGTAAACAGCGTTCTGCCGACCTGCCAGCTGCAAATGGGCATGACCGAACTGAAAAGCGGTAGCGTCTGGAATACCATGCCCGCCCACGTTCACGACCGGCGCATGGAAGTTTACTTTTATTTTGAAATCCCGGAAGGACAGGCCGTTTGCCACTTTATGGGCCAGCCCCAGGAAACGCGCCACATCTGGATGCAGAACGAACAGGCGGTTATTTCGCCTAACTGGTCGATTCACTCGGGCGCAGGAACGTCCAACTATACGTTTATCTGGGGTATGGCGGGCGAAAACCTCGACTATGGCGACATGGATTTTGCGGCTATCACCGAACTAAAATAAACAGTTTTCAACAAGGACGCAGAGTTGGCAGGGCGGTAGTGGCGCTGTTGGCTCTGCGTTATTCGTAGCGAACACTCCGGTTTAACACACACATATGGCTTCTATTTTTGATACATTTTCCTTGCAGGGCAAAGTGGCTCTGGTAACAGGTTGTAAGCGTGGCATTGGCAAGGCGATGGCCGAGGCCCTGGCCGAAGCCGGTGCCGACATCATTGGCGTTTCGGCTAGCCTGGAACTGGAGGGCAGCGCCGTGGCCCAGTCGGTGGAGAGCTACGGACGGAAGTTCTACGCCTACCAAACCGATTTCGGAAAGCGGGCGTCCCTGTACGAGTTCATTGAGCAGGTCAAAAAGGATCATCCCGTGATCGATATTTTGGTGAACAATGCCGGAACCATCCTGCGCAAGCCCGCCGCCGAACACCCCGATGAATACTGGGACGAAGTGATTGCCATTAACCAAAGTGCGCAGTTTATTCTAACCCGCGAAATCGGGAAAGACATGGTGGCGAAAGGCAGCGGGAAGGTAATTTTCACGGCTTCGCTGCTCACGTTCCAGGGCGGAATCAACGTGCCGGGCTACGCGGCCAGCAAAGGAGCAATAGGAAGTTTAGTGAAAGCCTTCGCGAACGAGTGGGCATCTAAAGGCGTGAATGTCAACGCCATTGCGCCGGGTTATATTTCGACCGACAATACCGAAGCCCTGCGAAACGACCCCGTTCGGAGCAAGTCCATTCTGGATCGCATCCCGGCATCGCGCTGGGGCGAACCCGCCGACTTTAAAGGGCCAACGTTGTTTCTGGCCTCCGCTGCGTCTGATTACGTGCATGGCACCGTATTGACCGTCGATGGCGGCTGGATGGGCCGTTAAAGAAAGTTTGTTGCATAAAGTTTTGCCGGTAGCGTTCTTAGTGAAATGCTACCGGCTTTTATTTTTACTAAATTGAGCCTTCGGTAACAGAACGAACCGACACCCCATCAAATCAGGTCCATGAGTTTTCTGAAGCGTATCAAGAATTTAGTCATTCCCCCGGATGAAGCCAAAATCGCAGCCTCGGTGGAAGAAGTTACCAATAATCGTATTTTAAACGAGTTGGTAGAATGTTTTGACGATTCGCTCCGCAAAGAATCCGTCGGAACGAGTCTGCTTTTTAATGCGCACTTTTTAATTATTCTGCATCCTGACACCTACGAGACGCGGCTGCCCTCGCTGCCGGTTGTGGTCAAAGAAGCCGTAAAGGCATTTTACAACAAGCTACAAAAACTCAAAGTCGATTACGAAGACATTTCACCGGTTTCGGCCAATTGGCATTTTAAGTTTGGGCCGGGCGTTGAGTTTAATAATGAGAAAGTTGACGTTCACGATGTCAAGGTAATTGGCATGTTAACGGGGCTGAAAGAAAGTGGTTCACAGGCAAAGACCAAAGTGACCATGAAGCCCAAAAAGTCGAATGTTTACGATAAAATGGACGTTAATCTGGACGCGCTCCGGCACATCGACTTCCGGGAATCGGGAGCTTTTACGGTGAAATTCAACCCGGACTTACGACTAGGTGCTGAAGCCCAGCCCCGGGCGGCGGGCGGCGCGCTGGCGCAGATTGAGTATTACCTGGGTGATAAAGATCAGGAAGAAACTTACCAAATGCGCGATAAGGAAATCGTAGTCGCCCGGAAAGAGGTGGATAATCAGGGGTATAGCAACTATCTGCTGGTCGATTCGCCTTATGTATCCAATCCGCACGCCCGAATCCGTTACAACGAAGCCGAAAAGCGGTTTCAGATTGCCTCTTTTAGTCGCAACGAAACGCGAGTGAACGAACGAATTATTCCCAAAAGCGAGCTGGCCGACCCCCAATGGTTCGATCTGGCGCCCAAATCGCAGATCCTGCTAAACAGTCTGGTAACGCTTACTTTCCAAAGCAATCTGTAGTTTATCATGATCGACTTTCTAATTTCCTTATCATTATTGGCCTTTGTTGCGTTATTACTAACCGGGCATTTTAAAAAACTTCCGCGTTAATTGTATGATGAATAGTCTCCGGTTTGCCGGTCAGACAGATGTGGGTCGCCGTCGCAAAGACAACCAGGACACCTATATCTGTAAACAGTTGTGGTCAGACACCAGCGCGTTGCTGGCGGCGATCGATGGCGTTGGTGGGTACGCAGGCGGCGAAAAAGCGGCGGCCATCGCCAAAGAAGCAATCGAACGGTACATGGCTTCCCCGAAAGGCGATACGCTGACCATGCTGCGAGAAGCGGTTGTTTTTGCCAATAATCAGATTGTCGAAGAGAGTAAAAAAGACCTTCGCTTTTCGCAGATGTGCTGTGTGCTGACGACCGTGGTAGCGGATGCGAAAGCGCAGAAACTATACTTTGCGCACGTCGGCGACACACGCCTCTACCGTTTTCGGGATGGGGTGCTGGAAAAACTCTCCAAAGACCATTCGCTGGTGGGTGTTCGGGAAGATGCTAACGAGCTAACCGAAGAAGAAGCCATGAAGCACCCCCGACGCAACGAAATTCTGCGGGAAGTGGGAATGGAGGTACACCGCATTGACGACCCGGATTTTCTGGATTATGAGGCGCTGGAATTTCTGCCCGGAGATGTGCTAATGCTCTGTAGCGATGGCTTGTCGGACATGCTGACCCGCGCCCAGATGCAGGCCATTCTGATCAAAAATACCTCGCTGGAAACAAAAACCGAAGAGCTGATTGAACTGGCCAACCAGCAGGGCGGCCACGATAATATCACGGTGGTGCTGGCCCAAAACGGTCAGAAAACCGCAGCCGCCGTAAAACCTGTCACCGCCCGGAAAGCAGAAGCAGCACCTGTAACGACTGTAGATCCTATTAAAAACACGGCACCTTTCAAAACGGAAGCACAACGCCCGGCCCCAGAACCGGCAAAAAAAAAGAGTAGTTTACCCACGCTGCTGGCCGTTTTTGTAGGAATAATTGCCCTGGCTGGCGCGGCCTGGGTCTTCTTTTTGAAGCCACAGGAATCGTCGAAAGGAGTGAGTGTTGCTCCAGATCTGGATGAGGTGATGCCGCAGACTAATGGGATCAACATCGATTCACTCATTGCCAATGCGCAGAGAACTCCGTCCAAGCGGCTGGTTTTGTCTCGCGAGGTGCTCGGGACAACCGGAGATACCCTGACAGTGGCCCAGGCCATTGATTTGAAAGACACACTTTTTATCGAAAGCAGCGTTCCCTTTACGATTATTCCTGCGGATAGCACGAAAAATCAGCTTGCTTTTCGAGTTGCCAAAAACAGTCGCGTTCGTCTGGAAGGGGTGACAATCAGCGGGTTTGAAACGGGAGTTCAGGCTGGCGAGAACGCTAGTCTGCATTTGCGGAAGGTTTATTTTAATCAGGTTGCCGTTCCCGTGAGTGCGGAAGTAAAACAGGATACGTTAAAGGATGAGGAAGTGATTCTTGTGGTCAGAAAGTCCAAAGTGCCACCTCAATTACCTAAGAAATAGAATGTCTACATCAAGTTATAATCAATATTTTCCCGGGTACGAAATTTTAGGCGAGTTGGGTCGCTCCAACGCCCGGGTGCTTAAAGCCCGCAATCAAATCACGGGCGAGCTGGTGGCTATCAAGCATTTTTCGCTCCAAACCGACGCGGTAACGCTCCAGCGTTTCCAGCGCGAATCGGAGATCATGACCAGCATCGGGCACCCCAATATTGTCAAGGTCAAGGAAGTCCATCTGGATGCCACCATGCCTTACATCGTTATGGAATTGATCGAAGGCGGGGATTTGCGAAAGTTGTTGAAAACCAGCGAGCACAACCACCTGGATGTGGCTACCACCGTGCGCCTGGGGCTGCAAATGGCCGAAGCGTTTCGGGTAATTCACGAGAAAGGCATCATTCACCGGGACATCAAGCCCGAGAACATCATGTACCGCGAACTACCCAGCGGAGAGCTGCATTTTCTGCTGACGGATTTCGGGATTGCTAAACTGCGTGAACATCCGGTGACCGTAACGGGACAGTCAGTAATGACCTACGAGTATGCTTCTCCCGAGCAGTTTGATAATTTACAGGGCGTTGAGGCCGCCACCGATTATTACTCATTGGGCGTTGTGCTGTATGAGTGTTTAAGCGGGAAAGTGCCTTTTGAACTGGTTGAAGGCGGAATGCGCACGTTTGTGAACCGCGTGGTCGAAATGCCGCCGCCGCCACTGATTTTGCCCAATGAACGCTTGCTGCCCGAAAGCATGCGGGCGCTTGTGCTTAGCCTGCTGGAAAAAGACGCGGCCAAACGCCTGCACGATGCCGACGACCTGATTGTCGAGCTAAATCAGGCCAATATTGAACAGCTTCGGGCGCGGAAGCAGAAAAGGCAGCCAACGGCGACCTTCAGTACGGAGCCTGCCTTGCCCGTTTCGCCAACCCCGCCAACTTATGTTGATTTGACCGAAAACAATCCGTACAGGACGTCGGATGAGCCGCCAAAAGCGAAAAATGATACCTGGAAAATAGGTCTGCTTATTCTGGCAATTTTGTTCGCCGTTTACTTTGGGGTGCAGTATTACCAAAACAGAGCAGGCGGTAAAACGGTAGCTGGAAGTGAATCCAATCTGCCGGAAACTCTTGCTCCCAGCGATTCCGCCGTGACCGATGAGCCTGAATCAGAGGACATAGGCGTAAACGATACGGTGTCTGAACCCACTGTGGCCGAAAGCGATTCCACCACCACCACCGCCAGCACGACTGATTCGGTTTTTTCTGACAATCAGATTTTTACCACTGCGGAGCGATTGCCTGAATTTCCCGGCGGACAGGAAGCGCTTTATGAGTGGCTTAGCAAAAATATCCGCTATCCTGAAGAAGCCATGCGCGCCAATGTTTCAGGACGTGTTTCCACCAGTTTTGTCGTCAATATTGACGGGAGTATTCAGGATATTGAAATTCTAAAAGGATTAGGGTTCGGGATTGATCAGGAAGCGATTCGGTTAATTGAGGCCATGCCTAGATGGAAACCGGGTACGCAGTCGGGCCGGTCGGTGCGGGTGCGGTATAACCTGCCAATGAATTTCCGGCTGGAAGAATAGCCAATTTTAGGGTATTCTAAATCCGAATTAGTTAATAAAGAAGTGATTATGGAAAATAAACCAGCTTCGCAGCGCCGCGAAGAACGGCTGTTTCTGCTGGGAGCTACGGCCTTGTTGCTTGTGCTTTTTGTTCGGCTATATGTCAATCTGGCTCCTAAGCTGGAAAAAGCAGAGCAAGAATACGCAAGTGGTAACGCCATTAACCTTCAGGCGGGAGTTCGTGCAAAAGCGCTTCGGCAATTGCTGACGACTGGTGACTACTACACCGACAAGCGGGATATAAACCTGGTTGTTGATTCGTTGCCAGCCAAACTGGAGAAAGTGGGCAAGCTGGAAAACTTGGGAGCCATTAACAAAAATAGTTTCGCCATCATAGCCCCAAGAGCCTGGAAAAGCCCGATAGGCGGCACTGATTTTCAAAGTCGGCTGGTTATTTCGCGGCAGCGTCTGGGTTTCGATCAAACGACTTATACGCAGGAACTGACAAACGCAGTTCAATTTCCGTCGACGGTGAAGGCGGGGAGTGGCGAGCTGAGTTTGTCGGGGAAAGTCCTTCAGGGGGCTGAGCCGATGGCGGGCGTTCGGGTGCAACTCAAGCAGCACCGCCCTTCGGCAGATACAGAACCCGAAAAACTAACGGATGCCCGTACCGATGCCGACGGACGCTTTTCATTCACGGGCTTGAACCGTGGCTTGGCGTATAGCGTGGTGCCGCTCAAGCCTGGTTTTGAGTTTGGAGCGCGTCGGGGCGAGGCCGAACTAACCGCATCGGAAGAATACACGTTTAAAGCCCAGCCCCACCGGATTCGCCTGATCGGAACCGTCGCCTACAGCGAACTGAAAGACAACAAAGCCTTGACGGTGCGGACACCCGCCGATTTTCGGTCGAGCTTCTTCATCATTGCGGCGCTCTTTTTGCTGGCTTTCTGGGTAGTCCATTTTATCTGGGTTATCCGAAAAACCGAAACAGATGCCTTTCTACTGCCGGTGCTGATGCTCCTGACGGGGATTTCGCTACTAATTTTACTCAGTATTCAGGACCCGTTGCAGGATAATTTTCACGCCTGGCAGACGCTTCAGGGCGTTGCCGGGGGCTTGCTTGGACTGGTGATACTTTCCCAAATCAACCTAGGGAAATTCTACACCAAATGGCAGTACGACTTCTTTTTTAACCTGCGAAAACGGGCGACCTATAAACTACAAGGCTGGCAGTGGCTGGCGGCGGCAATTCTGCTAGCATTGCTCATGCTGACGCCACTGGGTCAAGGGCCAGAGGGTAGCGGCGTGAAGGTAAACCTGAATCTAGGCTTCATTTCGTTTCAGCCGAGCGAAGTAACCAAGTATTTGCTGCTGTTCTTCTTTGCGGGATTTTTCGCCGCGAATGAGGAGCGCATTCGTAATTATTCCGATATCCGCTGGCGTTTCCAGACCAGTTGGGGCGTCATGGTGGGGGCGGCGGCTTTGATGCTGCTTTACTTACTGCTGGGCGACATGGGTCCGGCACTGGTGGTTTGTTTTACGTTTTTGCTGTTCTACAGCATTGCTCGGGGCAATCTGGGCGTCATGCTGGCAACGGGCGTTGGCTACGGTATTCTGCTTTGGTTCCTGCCCGACTGGCTGGCGACTCTGCTAAGCGTTGTGCTGGTGGCTGGTTATCTGTTCTGGAAAGGAGAGGTGCGGACGGCAAAGTGGAATGCCAATGCGGTTATTGCTCTTCTAGCCGAAGCGCCGGTAATTCTGCTGCTGGTTATGGCTATGTTTACGTTTGGCGATGCGCTGCCTTTCGTGGGTGACCGTCTGGGCGACCGCAAACAGATGTGGCTTAGCCAGTGGAACAACGACGTATACGGCGGCGATCACTTGGCCCACGGATTCTGGACGCTGGCTTCGGGCGGCTTTTCGGGGCAGGGCCTGGGGCAGGGATCGGCCAATACGATGCCAGCGGCGCATACCGATATGATTCTGCCCAGCATCGGCGAAGAATTGGGCTGGTTAGGGCTTGTGGCGGTATTTCTGCTGTTTGGCATACTCATCCACCGAACTTTTCTGCACGCTCGCCGGGCGGGGCAGCCCTTCAGTTTTTACCTCTGCGCGGGGATCGCGATTGCGACGGGCGTTCAGTTTATGCTTATTGCGGGTGGTTCTATCGGGCTCTTGCCGCTGACGGGCGTGGCCGTTCCTTTTCTGAGTTACGGAAAAGTGTCGCTGATTATCAACCTGGCGGCCATGGGCATTGTAGCCAGCATCGCGAGTCGGCCGGGGCAGGAGGTACAGAAAGAGTACATCAAAACCTATTATGACCCTGTCCTGACGGTTGGAATCTCCGGCTTTTTAGTAGTTATCCTTGTGCTGGCGGGTCGTCTGGCGTGGATTCAGGTTTTGGTGGGCGATGAATACATTGTGAAACCCGCACGGGTGATCGACCGAAACCGGGCACCGATTTACAGTTATAATCCCCGGATTGCGCTATTAACCAGAGAATTAAGTGCTGGTACCATTTATGACCGAAATCGGTTGGTACTGGCGGCTAGTGAGCGCTCGATCATCCAGAAAAATCAACCTAAATTGCTGGGCGCTGGCCTGAATGCGCAGCGACTGGAGCAGTTAAGCCGGAAACGACTGCGGCGTTATTACCCCTTCGAAGAGCAGCTTTTCTATTGGGTAGGTGATTTCAATACGCGCTTATTCTGGGGGCAGAAAAATGGCTATTTTGCCGAAGCGGCTCATTTGAGTGAATTAAGGGGTTTTGATACGAAACCGCAGAAATCCGAATTTATTACGACTCGTTACAAAGCTGACCGTTTTTCAAAGCCCGTTCAAAAGTCGGTTACGCTGGTTGCCTACGATTATTCCGCCTTGACCGATATGCTGCGTGCGGGTCCCGAGGGACGTAAAAAGCAGGTTGACGCGCTCAAAGACCGAAATAAGGATGTGCAGTTAAGCATTGATGCGGCCTTGCAGATCGATTTGCAAAAGGCCATTAATGCGTCTGAGTTTAAAAATCGGCGCGTTTCGGTGGTGGTGTTGGATGCGACGTCGGGCGATGTGTTGGCGTCGGCCATCAATCCGCTGCCGAATTTGCAAAAACCGGAGGAACTGCTGCTGTCAGAAAAAGAACAAATGGCCCAGAGCCTGCTGGTTGCCGACCGTGATTTAGGCATGGCTTACCCAACGGCGCCCGGCTCCACCGCTAAAGTGTTGACCGCCCTGGCCGCTTTCAATAAATTGGGCGCTTCAGCCGCCGATGTAACGTATAATGACATTACCTACGACGAGATTATTCGGAAAGGAAACCGCGAGCAGGAGCCGTACAATGAGCCGGTGGACATGAAAAAGGCCATTGTTCAGTCGAGCAATGTTTATTTTATTCGGATTGCCAACGAGAAGAAACTGGACGATGAATTAGCCAACTTGTATCTGGCCACGGGAATGAACATCGATTTTGTGGGTGGGTATTCATACAATCCTGATAACCAGAATAAAGAGCGCATTTTAACCCACTGGCGGGATTCCTCTTTTGTGGTGAATCGGCAATTTTACGAACGCTGGCGAGGCACTAAACGCAATCGTTATAACAGCGAATTTTCGGGACTAGCCTGGGGGCAGGGCCAGCTGACCAGTACCCCGGCTGCGATGGCACGGATGGCAGGAGCCATTGCCAACAAAGGTATTCTACAGCCTTCGCGCTACGTATTGGAAAGAGCGGGAAAGCCAGAAGCACTCAAACCGGGGCAGCCCGTGGCCAAAGAAGCCGCCTATGCCGAGGCCTTGAAAAGCTTTATGATTGCGCAGTCCAACCCACCTGGCGGACGGCAAAAAATCAGTCTGGCTAGGGTAGCCGGGAAGTCGGGAACGCCGCAGCGCAGGGTGAAAGGGAAGGAGCGTTATGATGGTTGGTACGTCTTTTTCGCTCCGACAAGAGACGGTCGTTCAGCCACGGCCGTCTGCGTT
Source organism: Tellurirhabdus bombi (assembly GCF_021484805.1). Classification (NCBI taxonomy): domain Bacteria; kingdom Pseudomonadati; phylum Bacteroidota; class Cytophagia; order Cytophagales; family Spirosomataceae; genus Larkinella; species Larkinella bombi. The sequence continues at coordinate 2,077,555 of NZ_CP090557.1, forward strand.
CGTATTGAGTTGGGAGACGCTTCTGCCAATGCAGTGGCGCTGGCCAACCAGACCATTGCGCCGATTTTGGCGGAGAGGGGCTATTTAGGATCGTTTTAACGCGTGCTGTTTATGGATGGATTAAAAAAATGGTTTCGGGAAGTAATGTTTGGCATGGAGAAGGCCGCTGAGATGGAAAAGCAACAAGTGCCAACTAAGCCGGAAGCCAAACCGGAGCTTTCTGTCGATGCGGAGCCTGTTGGCGTAGAACCTGCTTCGTCTTTGCCGCCCGCCCCAAAAATGCGGGAAGACATTATAGGATTCGTTATTCAATCCTTGCGGCCCTACGTGGATGAGAAGAACCCGCCCATTAACGGACTTAAATTTTATGCCTTGTGCCCAACCCGGGAAGAGGAAGAGATCGTTAAGGTTGCCTTGTTTGACGGTCATCCGACCAAATCCATCAAAGACGAGCTAAATCTGAAATTTAAGGATAACTACCTTTTTTTGCCTCCTGACTGGACGTTTGACTATCAAATTGTAACCGGTAAATTACCCGAAGGCGGGTTTCAAAGAGGGAATTTTAGTCTGGTGATTCTCACGAAAGCAACGCAGACGGGTGACCATCCGAAAGCGCGTTTACAGACTTTAATCGGACAAACGGTAGAGCCAGAATACGAGTTGAACCCCGAAAAAAAGGAGTCATATTGCATTGGCAGGAGCAACGAACGAAAGTCCGATTCGGGGCGAATACAGACGAACGATATAATTTTTCTGGACAGAAGTGATTCAGGGTTTGACGAGACAAAAGGCGAAGTTAATTTGTATGTAAGCCGGAATCACGCGACCATCAAGTATAATCCAGCCCGCCGAAAATACCTGCTTTATGCCGATAAAGGTGGGCTACCAAGCAGTGATAACAAAACCAAAATTTTGCGCACCGACGACCGGATCGAGCGCGTCGACATACTTGGTATGGGCTACGAATTGGCGGACGGTGACCAGATCGAGCTAGGCGGCGAAGCTAAGTTGCTGTTCTCCATTGTCTAGTTACTTGAATTATCGCGTAGTGTAATTCAAGGACAATCGGGTAACGAAAGGCGTTCCACCCAGAAAGGAGGAGCCAAATGTGGACGCTTGCGCACCCAGGCAAATCTGTCCGGTTTTTCCTTCAACCTGGCCTTTGTAGGTGCTACCCGAAGCCTGGTTTTGAAAATCGAAGAAATAGTCTTCTGCCGGGATGGGTGCAGGCATACCATTAATAAAAGGTTGTGCGGCGCGGTTGAGTGTGAAGCTTAGTTCACCCGCCAACGTAATCGTTTTGCCTTGTTTGTTGATCACCAGATTGTCCATGTCCACCGCCTGGGGGGAATTATTCTTTCCCGTTGTCATGGTCAGAACGTGGGTGGCCTGCAAGCCTTGGATTTCGCTGCTTACCCAATCGATCAGTGGCCCTTCCGAATAAGTAGAATCCCGCCTGAGAATAACCTGAACCCTAGGCATTGCCAAGTTTGCCGACGCCATTTGCCAGGTATTATGCTGGATTTGCAAGTCTGAAAGTGGAGACGTTAACTGCTCAAAATAAACAATCTGCGGTTTAGGTTCTGCCTTGCCGAATGTGTTAAAAATAAAACGGTTGTCTGATATTGTGCAGTGCTGGCGTACATCATTGCCGTAGATGCCGTAGTTGCGAACAAAATCAAATTGGTTATTTCTAATGATGATGTGCCCGGAATGCAGGAGGTTTTCGCTCAGGCCAATAACACCTTTGGGGTAATTGGGGTAATCTGGCGCTTGATTCTTGGCTGCATTTTGAAGCAAGGCCTGGTAGATGTTGTTGGTTACCGTGTGGTTTTGCCCACCAGCCAACGAAATTGGATAGAGGCTTTCTCCTAAAATTTGATTGGCATTTAGAATAATGTTGCGTCCACGTAGCTGAAAGCCTGTCTGACAATTATAGGCAATGTTTCGTTCAATCAGAATGCCATCGGCACCGCCGTGGGTGGCCACGCAGAACGATTGGACTTGAAACAGATCATTGCCCAGGTTAGTTTTTCCCTGTCCGTAGGCTTTGTTGGCAATCGCCTCGCTATGCCGGGTTGGACCCCGGTCGCTGTCGCCCGAAAAATCGCACAGTTTGCGGCAACCGTGCGACGTGTTATGGAGTACCGAATAGCGCCAGCCGCCTACCGTGCCGATGCCGTAACCTGCTCCTTCTTCATTGGCCCCCTCAACAACGCAGTCGGTCACTTTTGTGTCATAACAGCCATATAACATCAGCGAAGCATACTGCGCATCCTTGATCCGAAGGCGGTCGAGCTGGCTATGCTGGGTATAGAGAACGGTTAAGCCAATCACGGGACGATCGTCCGTTTTACGAACGCGAAATTCCAGCTCTTTGGCATACACCATTGCCGGGCGGTAATGAGTTACCAAAACGGAATCCGAAAGCGAATAATCATCCTGACAGGGATACTTCAACGTAACCTGATTTTGGGTTAACGACTGAACGACATTAAACTCGCCTTTGCGGGTGTCTGTTTCGATGGGCCAGGCCGTTTTAGTCTGAATATGGAGTAAGTCACCGGGTTTTAGATCTGTCGTTGCGGTAAGCGTAAGTGCCTGATCACCGGTGGTTATGGCTTTCGTTAGCGTTGTTTCCAGCGAACCGGCTTTAGCCGAAAGTTGTAAGGGAAACTGTTCGTTATCAGGCAAATAAAAAACGGCTGGCTGGCCGGTTCGGCTGGATCGAATGGCAACGGTGCCCGCAAAGGCGTAATCAATCGGGGTCTTGAGAAAATACTTTTTCGTTGGATTGATGAATAGGCCGAGCCGGTGCGTCTGGCAATATGCCAAGGCCTTGACCAGTTTCTCCGAATCGTCCCGGATGCCATCTCCCGCGGGGTTGAAATTGTCGAAGTTTGCCCAGCCAACCAGACCTAGCGCGTGGGTAGGAACGTCGTTGGTTGACCGTGTTGCACTCCTGGGTAAGATGGCACGATCGGGCTGGGGTTGATCGTGAAGAAGCAGCCAGGTCAGCAAACACAGCAAGAGTTTCAATTTCATCAAGGGGGGATACATTTAGTTTATTCCTGTTTGCGAATCGAGCGGGCTGGATTTCCTACCATAACCGCCTTTTCGCCGACGCTTTTGGTGACCACAGCGCCCATGCCAATCAGCGCATCGTCGCCAATCTGGATGCCATTCAGAATATCCGCCGACGGCGCCACCCAGACATTATCACCAATAATGACGCTGCCGCCAATCATCGCATTGGCAATAACTAGGCTGTTTTTTCCAACCACAACCCCGTGCGAAATATGCACCAGATTGCCTATTTTGGCGTTTTCGCGGAGGATGGTGCTGCCAATTACGGCGCGGTCAATGGCGCAATTGTCTCCAATTTCGACTTTGGTTTTGATAACTACATTGCCAATGTGTGGCAGGACTGCGTACTGACCATTCTCGTCTTTTTCGTAGCCAAACCCAATACCGCCTATGGTTGTATTGGCGCCAATAATTACATCGTTAGCAATGACTGTATCGGCATGAATAACGCTATTGTGACCAATACGGGTGTTATCGCCAACTACAACGCCTTCTTCCAGAACGACGTGGTGACCAATGAATACGTTTTGCCCAATTTTTGCGCTCGGGTCAATGGCTGCGCTCGGAGCGATGAAGTTCGTTTTAGGCGTCTTTAGGAAGAAATCAGTTACCACCTGTTGGAATGCCTGCCGGGGCTTTTCTACAACGATGTAATTGCAGGCGGGCTGTAAATCCATCTCCAGCAATTGCGGAGAACAGATAATAGTCCCGTGCGAAATGTCTTGCAGTCGGGTCAGGTTTTTATCGTTGCACCACGTTAAGGAAGTCGCCGAATTACTGAAGTTGCGCAGCTCTTCCACCGTGTTAAGGCGCGCGTTTTCGTTGCCGATAAACCGGACTAAAGGAAGCGTTTGGGTGATGTCAGTTATAGCGATCATGATGTTAATGGTTTATGAAATAATCCAGCGTAATACTTCAAATGTCTCGGCGTAATGCGTATTGATCTGCACGCCCCGCGTACGGGCCAGGGCGCGAATAAACTCATCGTTGGCGTAGGGTCGGTGCTGCTGCGATTTGTACTCCGCGAGGGCTTTTGACTTGGTTTCAACGTCCTCGTCCGTTAGGTGGACGAAGCAACATGTGTTGAAATTTAGGTTATTCCACGGCATTTCGTAGCACAGAATCGTACTGAACTTAAAGGCCCGCAGCCCTTCCTGCACGATAGTCTGGTGATCCTGGTGAATGTCGTTTTGCGAAGGCATGAAGACAACATCGGGATTGATCTGCTGCCGTAGCTCAACCATTTTGTCGAGAATATCCTGGCGGCGGTAGTTGAAGGTGCGGACCTGAAAACTGAACAGAAATAAGTTTTCGTTTGGAATCCCTAAAACACGGGTAGCAGCCTTCAATTCCGTAATCAAAATGTCTTTTGGAAACTGGGGTAGTACGGACTGTTCGCAGGCCGAAAAAGCGGCATAATAGACCTGCGCACCCTGCTTGATCAACTTGGCAATGGTGCCGCCACAGCCAAACTCGCCGTCGTCGGTGTGGGGAGCCAAAATGAGAATTTTACTATTGGCTTGTAATAACATATTGATTCACAATTAAAGAGAAGTTCTTCTCGGCTATTTACTACGAGCGCTTCTCCAGAAAATATTGTACAGAACTTTCAAGAAATACCGGCAATCAGTCGTGATTGGAGCCTCGCTATAAGCACGTAGGTAACGGAGTTCCGACTCCACGATTTCGGTGAAATTGCGGGGCAGATCGGCGTAATAAGGCGGAATCAGACCGGGTTTCTGCTTGACGCGCTCTTTCTGCAATTCCTCGGGATACAGACTCAGGTAATGCGCACTGATTGGCCGGACGCCCACGAGTTTAAGGTCACCCTTAAGCCAGTTAAAGCCCATGGGTAGTTCGTCAATCCAGTATTTCCTCAGCCATTTTCCCAAGGTACTGATGCGAAAATCGTCTTTGAATTTCCCCCCGGCTTCGAGGCCGTTTGTCTCGATCAGGTAAGCTTGTAAATACTCCGAATAGGGGTGCATCGTGCGGAGTTTATACACGGAAAACGGGATTCCGAAGCGCCCAATTCGCCGGAGCCGCAGGATAACGCCCTCCGAAGAAGGCGGCAGCACCGCCGCCGCCGCTATTGATTTTTGGGCTATAATCAAAAGAGCCCCCTCGCTGGTGAGGGTATGTCTTACAGTAAACCCCGCATGGTACAGCCGCCCTAAAATTTCCGCTTTCGACAGGGCGCGCATGGAAGGAAAAACGGCCCGGTACAGCTTTTTAATTGGAAAAACCCGTGGCGTCACGCGGTGCAGGACATAATCGCCCGCGTAGCACACCTGACTAACACCAATGGGCAGCGAACGAAGCAGCCGCTTTTTGCGCTGGTCGTTGGTTTCGAGGCGACAAATAAAGTAGCCATTCAGCGGCAGCACCGCAAACGCCTGTTGGAAGAAGCGTCCCAACTGCGGCACCTGATTCAGCAAAGGCGTAAACAGGGAATGGCAAAACAGGGGCTGATCGGTGCAGGTGGTAAAGGTATCGTAGGTGTCATCGCGCCAGTTAATCAGGAAGTTAAGCCGTTCCAGATCATTATGGTGATAGCCGAGAGAAAGTAAATCGCTCGGTGGCGACAAGGCTTGTTGGGCAATGGGCAGACTTATTTCCATTAGTTTGATGGGTCTGGGTATGAAATAGGTCTTGCTAAAGAGCTGTACTTAAGGCTAAGCGAAAATTTTCCTGATAATTCGGGTCATTTTTGAGGGTGTCCAAGCTCGAAGGGTAATTTTCCATCAGCCAGACCATGAAGGCGGTTACGTCTATTTTCTCGGAAAGCATCTGTTGCCGGCGCTGCTGCCAATCGCTTCGAACATCGTCTTTGAGTAAGGCCAGGGCTTTTTCGAGAACACCGTCGAAGGTCATGAACAATTCTTGAAGGCGATAACGCTCAAAATCGTTGTGGATGCCGGGGCGCGTTTTAGGGCCCAGGAGACTGCTAATCAGAATGTTGGGAATGCCCAGAATGGCGCATTCGTTAGCGGTAGTGCCACCTTCGCCAATGTACAGGCTAGCAAACGCCAAAAGGTCGTGCAGTTTTTCGGGACTCAGCCGCATCCGAAACGGCTCCAATTCCGTGGGTAGAGGGCCTTCCGACGAAATCAAAATCCGGGCGTGGTGACTGATGTGCTGGACCAGCTCAATTTTCTGCTCGTAACTAATCCCCGACTGGCCCCGGTCGTGGCTGGCGCTCCAGGACACAAACCGAAGAATGACAAACCGATCCGCCGGCGTAAGACCAACTTCGTCTAAAACGGCTGGATTGGGCTGAAAATACGGCGGGGCGAGGTGGCACAATTCAATAAAACCTTTGTACCGAATCTGTTTTTGCCCCAACTCTTTCCAGTAGGTTGTTGGCGTAACAACGGTGTCCGTAAAAGGCAAATACATCGCATGTTCATAGCGAGCATGTTCCGTATCGTCAAAGGCAATGTGCGGCTTATTGATTAGTTTGGAAACCTGCGCCAGATAGGGCGAACCGAAACTAAGGCACAAATCGGGTTGGAACTGGCGGGCTACCTTCAGGATGGCCAGATCGCCTTTTAACAGGTAAAACAGTTTACCCAGCAATCCTTTTGCGCCACGTCCTCGGGAGCTATAAGGAAGATTATAGGCTTGTAATAACTTGAAAGACACTTCTTTATCTCGTGCTGTAATCGCAACCTGATGGCCTTTCTGCTGAAGCAGGTGGATGACATTGCGGAAATAATGCACGTGAGCAGGATGGCCAATATCAATTAACAGTTTCATCGTTCGTGATTGAGTAAGGGTTTGCTTAGGTCTGTTGAAGTACGTTTACTTTTTGGAGCAGCCACCAGCCACTGTTTGGCTACATTTTTTAGATTTTGCAGGGCGTATTCCTGACACCAGTGCAGTGGATTGTTGGTCCAGCGTTGCGGGTGAAAATTGATCATGAGCTTGGCGGGAGCCTGCCCGCTGGAAATCCACTGAATGAGCGCCTGGGTATTGGCAAAGGGAGGGGGCGTGTAGCCAACCACTTTGTCCCGAACGCTGCTGCTGGTTCGGTTCCAGCCGCGTCCGGTATCAGTCAGGTAGCAAACCTCCGTAAAGTCCGTATCAAAATAAGGCTCGGCCAGTACGCCATAGTGTTTGTAGTCGTAGTGCTGCCACAAATCCCGGTTGTCGTAACGAGAAAGTGGACTGCCGTGCATGCAGATCGTTTCAACCGGGTAGATGGCCCGAAGTCGGTTAAGCCAGTCGGTAAAGTGCCCAATTGCGCTTTGTGGGTCGCCTTTAGCAAGGGTTAAATCTTCGTAATGATAGCCGATTTCGTGCCCTAATTCAGCGATTTGTGCAATGATTTCCGGTTTGAAACTTTGGGGAACGCAACGAAAATAATAAACGCCCCGAATCTGCAAACGAGCCTGAAGTTGGGCCGTAGCCAGCGAGTTGGCCGCTTTGGCATCAACATCATGGCGAAGCACGACGGCCCGGTCGGCGGGTGCTTTTATGAAATCGCTGAAACTCTGAAAAACGTACTCTGCTTTCATCAGGCTACGCATCAACGACTCAAAAACAGGAAGGGTAAAGTCCATAACCTTGGTATTTGGAAATCTGGCGTTTGCTAATCGGTTGGCAAGGCCAGTTGGCTCAATTCGGTTCGGTTGGGAAAGTTGATGAGTACGGCGCGGCGCGGTCCGTGAAACACGAAAAAGCTGCCTGCCGAAGCAGCGGACGCCTTGCCTTCCGTAACGGCCTGACGCAGGTGCTCAAACGATCCGCAGCCCCCAAGCGCCACGACGGGAATGTCTACCGCCTCGGCAATCTGGCGCGTCAAAGCGAGATTATAACCACTCATCACCCCATCGTGCTCAATGGACTGAATCACAATTTCGCCCACACCTAAATCGGCCAGTTGCCGCGCCCATTCCAGGGGATTGCGCCCCGTCGATTGGCTGCCCGCGTGGCTATAGACACTTTCCTTGCGCCAGAAATTCTTTTTCACATCCAGGCAAGCCACAATGGTTGAGGCACCAAACTCGTCGGAGGCTTCCCGGACGAAAGCCGGATTTTCGAGCGCGTAAGCATTCAGGCAAACACGTTCGGCACCGGCTTTGATCAGCGTTTCAATATTCTTTAGCGAGCGAATGCCGCCGCCGACAGTAAAAGGCATGTTGGTTTCGTCGCCAATCTGCCGAACGAGGTCTGGGTCGATGGTGCGGTTTTCGGGGGTAGCCCGAATATCCAGAAAAATCAACTCGTCGGCGCGCAGGTCATTGAAGAGCCGGACGGCATTAATCGGGTCGCCAAGGTAGCGGTGTTTGCTAAACTGGACACTTTTGACCAGCCCTTTATGCTGCAATAAGAGACACGGAATAATGCGTGGTCTATACATAAGCTGGTGTCTTTACGGAAGCAAGAAAGTTTTGAAAGAGTTGAACACCAGCCTCCTGGCTTTTTTCAGGGTGGTACTGAAACCCAAGAATATTATCCTTCTGAACTGCCGAGACAAAGTCGTGGCGGTAGTGAGTCCGGTGTAAGGCATCATTGGGGTTGGTCAGGCGAACGTGGTAAGAATGCACGAAATAAAAGGCTTCTTCAGGCTGTAGCCCATCCAGAATCGGATGTTGTCGTGTGGCCGTGACGCTGTTCCAGCCGATGTGCGGTATTTTCAGATTTTTATTCTCTTTTTGCTCAAAACGAACCGTTGAGCCACTAATCCAACCCAGTCCAGCCGCATCGCCTTCTTCGCTGTGTTCAGTCAATAATTGCATACCCAGGCAAATGCCCATCACCGGAATCCTCGCTTCCAACACCCGTTCGTTCAAAATGGGAATCAGGTTGAGGCGCTGGAGTTTGTCCATCGCCCGGCCATAATGCCCGACTCCCGGCAGAATCAGCGCGTGGGCTTTGGCAATCACGTTCGGGTCCGCGCTGATCTGGCAACTCGCCCCCAGCCGCTGGAATTTATTGTAGACCGAACGCAGGTTGCCCATGCCGTAGTCAATAATGACAATGTTCATCGTTTTCACTGGATAGAGATAAATCAATGAGTGAATGATTGAAAGGGTGAATGAGCGAATAACTAGTTTTTTGATAATAGTCTGAAAATCAATAATTTGATTGCTGTTTCGCTCGTTCACTCATTGACTCTTTCACTCATTATTGGTTAATAGCTTTCCTGCCAGTCCGTTAGCTGCTCGAACCGAAATGCATTTTTCGCCGCCAGCGAGTTACGCTGACCGTTCTTCCATTTCAAAAAAGATCTTGGGCTTTTCGGGTAAAATCCGTTTGAGTACCGGGACAACCAGGTGCAGCAACCGCTTCACGATGGGGTAGTAAGAAGGATAATCCAGAAACGATTTGTTTTCCGAGCGCCACATAATCCGAAAATCATCGGGGTGGATGTCCAGTTTTTTGATGACATACGCTTTGTCGTCCTCCATGCGGTCGGGCGCGTAAGGCGGTTGGCTGAGTTGAGTCAAAGCTTCTTGCCGGGTGGTTTCGCCGCTCAGAATCTGGGCCGAGAAGGTGATGCGTCGTTTGTCGATGTTGAATTTGCGCGGAAGCCAGTACGCCACCGCAAACTTGGTGAACAGATTTTCGTGGTGATGGCCGCCGTAATACTCCCAGCCGTAGGTTTTTTGCAAAAACGCCTGCGCTTCTTTCTTCTGGTAAGGCAAATAATTGAACGGCGAAATCAGCTTGATGCCCTTGACGTAACCCAGGTAAAAAAGCTTCCAGATGGGCAGTTGGGGGTAGGTTTTCAGCTTGGTTTGTCCAAATCGTCCGTGGATTGCTTTTAGTTGCCGGAGGTCGGTGTAAGTCCATTCGGTGGGTTGTTTGCCTTCCGAGCGGAAATCGCTGCCCAGCAGAACATATTTAATGCCTTCCTGCGCCGCAATTTTATAAAGTATGGATTGAATAGCGAGATCGGTGGGGCCATCGATCCACGGCATACCCGCCAGCATGTAGGAGCGAAGGATGTCTTTAATTTCCTCGTAATCAATCACGTATGTTTCCAGATCGATGCCGAGCGCGGCCACCATCTTCTTGATATTTTTGACGGAAATATCTGTATTCCAGCCATTATCCAGATTAACAGCCAGGGGACGCAGACCATAGGATTTAGCCAGGTGCAGCAGGTAAGAACTATCCGTGCCGCCACTAACACCAATTACGCAGTCGTAGCTTGACCCTTTGGGCGCTGCGCTTTTGATCCGAGTAACAATGCGTTCCCATTCCTGTTTCCCCTGCTCACCCCGTGGAAAGGCTTCTGACAGTTTTTTCTGAATGGTTGCGTAGTTCGAAACCCCTTGCTCATCGAATTGAACGCCCGGGACGGAGGTATCCCAAACGCCTTCCTGACAGATTTGATATAGTTTCATAATGTCCCTTCATTTCCAGCTTCGTGCTGCATTGTAACGAAGCTGATTTACCAAGCTGATTTTTGTTGCACTTTCCAAGAACTTGACGAATTGGCTTCTCCCGAACTCAAGCGCTCAGCGGGCGAAGCGGTAAACTTGTTCAGAAAATGGGCCGTCTCGATCCATTTCCAGATGTCGCGGGCAATGGCAATTTTTCCTTCGCGGTGGAGCTTAAGGCGGCGGCGGCATTGTGCCACATCGAAATAGCCCGAGGCTACCAAAGCGGGTGAGTGCAAGGCTTCTTCGGCCTTTTGTTGAAAAAGAGAGGCCCGCATCCAGTGGTCGGCGGGGTTTTCAAAACCCACTTTATCCTGGCGGGTTCGTATTTTCTCGGGGAGACGGTTTCGCATGGCTTCCCGCAAAATCCACTTGGTGGTGCCGTCTTTAATAAGCTGTTCCGAAGACGAAGCCAGCGTGCGCTCCACCAGTCGGTAGTCCAGAAAAGGCTCCCGCAACTCGATGGAGAAATACATGCTGTTCAGGTCGTTCCACTTGAGGTTGTGCTCCAGCTTACTTTCAAAATGCTGTAGCAAAGACTCCCGGAGCGTTTTCGGACTGAACAGTTGCGCGTTAATGGTTGATTTTGACTGCTGTTCGCGGTAAAAATCCGGGTGAACAAAACCCGCCTTTCGGTTGGTCATGGCATCTTTAAGAACGGCAGGCGCGGCGTAAAAAGCCAGGTACGACAGGCCGCTGAAAGTGCGGTGGTTTTTGTAGTGCTGACGCCATTCATGCGCAAATCGACGGTATTGCCCCGTAGCGAGTAACTCCCGGAAAAAGCTCCCGAAAAAGTACATGTAGCCACCCAACTGCTCGTCGGCACCCTGGCCGTCCATCAACACCTTGACGTACTGCGCGGCATCTTTCATGACCTTGAACTGGGAGTAGATGCTCAGTCCCCCGAACGGCTCAAAGTGGCAATTCATTAGACTGTCGAAATCGTCCAGCAGGCTTTCTTCAGTTGGACGAACGTACACCAGATTAGGAAGCTGGTTCTGGTATTCGTTGATGAACGAGCTTTCATCTCCGTTGAGACCAGCTCCGTACACCGCCGAAAAAGCGTAAAAGTCCTTTTTGTTCAGGCCAGAGATCAGGGTGGAAGCCACCGAGGAAGAGTCGAGGCCACCGCTGAGACAGATTCCCACGGGAACGTCGCTACGCAACCGCAAATCAACCGAAGATTGGAAGCAATTGTAGTATTCCTCCGGGTTTTCCCAACCCTGCTGGAGCCGTTCCGTCAGGTTGTACCAGCGGTTAATCTGAAGCTTATTATCCTGTATAGTCAGGCAGTGACCGTGACCTAACTTCTTGATCTGCTGGACAAACGTGTCGTTATTTAAATCTGTCCGATTATGGATCAAGTAATTAAACATGACTGTTTCGTCGGGCTGAAGTGGGTGCCCCTGGGCGCGTACATGCTCGAAAATCGGTGGGATTTCGCTGGCAAAGACGAAGCAGCTATCGGAGAGGTAGTAGTAAAAAGGCTTGACGCCAAAGCGGTCGCGGGCAGCGAATAACTTTCGGTCGTGCCGATCGTGAATGGCGAAGGCAAACATGCCGTTCAGGTGGTGCAGGCAATCGGCACCCCAATGCCGGTAGGCGTTCAGCAGAACTTCCGTGTCGGTTTGGGAGCGAAAGGTATAATGCGCACTTAAACGCGCCTTAATTTCCAGATAATTATAGATTTCCCCGTTGAAAATCAGCACGTAACGCTCATCGTCTGATTGCATTGGCTGGTGGCCAGCGGGCGAAAGATCAAGGATACTCAACCGGACAAAGCCCAATCCGACGTTCTGGTCCAGAAACAAACCACCGTCATCGGGCCCCCGGTGGCGTTGTCGTTCCATCATCGCTTTTATGTCTGTCGATTGGACGGGGCTACCGGAAAAATGCACTATCCCTGCTATTCCACACATACTTTCAACGTTTAAATTTTGCGGATGACGAGAACGAATCCGAAAGATGAGCTACTGATTATGACATGCTTATTCTGAAAATTGACTCTTTAGACCGGCTTTTTGCCAGTTAGTAACCGCTAGTAACCGGCTTTTTGCATATTTTAATTTTATGGTAACGAAAACCTTGTGTCTGGCAAATAGAACCAGGCCAAAGAGCGAGTCGTAAAAAGGAAATAGAATGGTCTTTTTGGCTTGTCTAATAGTTTTCGGAAGGAGAGACGACCGCTTGTGGATCGATCTTAACCGCCAGGGGAGACGCCTGCATGACTTCAAGCTGCCTTAGGCGGTCGCTCAGGAACAGTAAGGAAATGAGAATGGCGCGGTCAAAAACGCCCTGCGAAAAACCGGCAAGCAGCACCGTCAGGAAAGAAAATAAGGCAAATAAAGGGGGCGAATCGAACTGGCGGGAATAGCGCCGGAAGAAGAGAAATAAACCCAAAAAATACGCAAGTCCGCACGGGATGCCGTACGTAACGAGCAGAAAGGTAACGCCGTTGTTGCGGTGGGTGGAAAAATCCTGAAGACGTGCCAAAGGCCCAAAGCGGTTTTCTGACAGGCGGCCAAAGCCAATGAGCGGACTGCGGGCCAGATCAACAAAATCAAAATATGCGCTGCCGAAGCGGGAGCTGTTGTCGGATTTCGACGCGCTGATATTCTTGTTTATTTTCCCACTCATGAATTCGGTTTGGCTGTAAACTAAAACCACCGTCGGCAATAGAATGAGCAGAGAGGCTATTTTGGTCGATTTGCGAACCGTATCACTGCTTATTACGTACCCCACGATGATCATAAATAACGTAATGTAACCAGCTGTGGAAAAGGTAGTTAGCATGGTGAAAATAAGCAGCCAGTTACGGCGGGTAGAAAACTTTTTTTCGTGTTGCAGATTGAACAGAAGCGCCAGCGTCATAAATACCGCAAAAGCACCTGGCTCCCAGAAAGGCCCGGAGTTTCGCTTGATGATGGTCGATATAAATTTCTCCTCGGCGAGTTGGTTAAACGTATAAACGATCATGCTGGGATTGCCCTCATACATGCTGCTCGCCACCGAAAAAGGAGGCTTGAAAAACGTGTTGGCGATGTTTTGAATCAGAAATTGCTCAACGCCCGGAAAGAACGTCAGAAAATAAATGGGTAAACTGATGAGCGCCGAAACAAGAATAATATCGATGTAGTAGCGAATGAAACGAAGCCCGCAAACATGAATGACCAGATAAACCAGAAGTAACCGAATCAAGATGCTGAGGAGCGAATTAGGAACAAAATTATTGTATTTCAGCGCATGGAGCAGTTCAACGATAAACACAATGATGATGATCGACAGCGACCGGGCAGTTAAGGGCGTCTGGCGAGCAAAAGCAATTCCCGCCGCAGCCAGGAAAAACAAAAGCTGAAACTCCGGCGAACTGTAAAAATATTCGACGCCAGATACGGCAATAACACCGTAAGTCAGCAGGTAGTCGGGCCAGGTTGCTTCTTTTTGCATCGTCAACGGCTTAGTTTTTCGTTGGTTTAGGCGGAGGGAAAGGACTTTGCGCTTTTCGCTTGGAGAAATGCAAATCAATGGTTTTCAGGAAATCATCATCAATTTTCTGAACAAACTGGGCAGGATTTCCTGCCCAGACTTCATCCGAAGGAATGTTTTTGGCAACTACCGATCCCGGACCAACAACGGCGCGCGCACCGATCCGGACACCTTTCAGGATCGTACAATGATTACCAATAAAACAGTCGTTCTCAATAACCACCGGCATGGTGATGGTGTAATTTCTGGTTTCGGGAACCGAACTGCGGTCATAATAACGCATGGAGTGAAAATCACTGTCGTAACAGCAGGTATCGACGCCAATTCGGACGTTGTCACCAATGGTGATTGCTTCGACGCACACCGCCGTAAACGAACTAACGGTAACATTGCTGCCAATGGTTAGAACGGCATTTTCTTGGAGCGAAAAAAGGCAATTCTGATCCTGACCCGCCTTGGTATGCGAGCGCCCGTTGTACATTTTGAAGCGTGTGCCGATGGTCATGGTTGCTCCTTTTTGCAGGTACAGATCCGGAATGCCGTAACTTTCTAAACCGTAACCGGACTGCACACGATAGATGGAAAAAAGCCAGCGGGTATAGGCGGTATCGGTCAATTTTCGTGTTCTTCGGTAGGCCCGGCGGATGCCCTTGTATAAAAGTCGATCTAACCGCATGGAAGGTGAAGGTGGTCTAATGGATCAGATTAAAATGGACTGTCGCACTAAAGCGTCACCGCCGGAGGTTTGTGAATAATGGTTGAGCGTCCGGTCATTTTAGCCAGTAAACGCTTGACTTCCAAAGGGGCTACACCAACGCTGTAGAGTAAACAAAGCGTCATGGCAATCAGAATACCGACCAGACCAAGGCCCGCCAGTTTAACCAGGGCATACGTCAGCGGAATCAGTAGCGCGGCGGCTATCGACGTAGCAATCAGCTGGTTTCGAATTTGGCTAACTCCATTTAGCAGACTTACGTAAATGTCGCCGTAGATGTATAGGGATTGGTAAATCAGCATGGCTACCGCCAGCGAAAAAGAAACCGTCACCGATTCATCCACCCAAGCAGGAATGAGGTAAGGGGCGGTGGCCAGCAAAACCAACTGACCCACCACAACGCCCAGCCAGAGTTGCCGCATGCGCGTCAGTGTTTTTTTGATCCATTCCAGGTCCTGGGTATGATAGGCGTGGCCAAAAGCTGACCAAAGCGGGGCAAGCACAATATTGAATACCATTGGCAGAAGGCCAAAATAGCGGTAAGCAATGGTGTATTCTGCTACGTAGCCGGGTCCCAGAAAGCGGGTAATCAGCAGGTTTGTCGTCGTAAAAATGATTGTCCAGGCCAGTTGAATTACAAAAAACTGAAGCCCCAGACTACCAAATTGAGACAAGACCGAGCGACGCGCCATTCTCCAGCGTGGCTTTAGGTAAGCCAGTTCAAAACCAAAAAAATAGATATGAAAGCCAACCAGAACGAACAGTTGTGGCAGCAATACGGCCAGTCCAACATACAGAATGGACACCTTCAAAACCGTTTTCAGACTCAATAGCAAGAGCAACGTGATGACGTTGCTCAGGAAGGGGAAAAGGCCGTTGACCGCCGATTTATGCGTGGCTAACAACACAAAGTTGATATTGCGCAGAACCAACTCCAGGCTAAAGGCGCAGAAAGCCAGGTAGGCAAGCTGACTGATTTCAGCTTGCCAGCGGGCCGATACATTCATGATTGACGCCCAATCCAGCCAGGGGTGAATGAGCGTATAAACCGCCCAGAAACCGACGCCAATGAGTAGCGTCGCCACATACAGCGTGCTGACGTATGTTTGAGCCTGTTCCTGTTTGCCCTGCGCCAGAAGCTCGGTTACTTTATTTCGCAGTCCGTTGCCCAAGCCAAAATCAATGAAGGTGAACCAGGCGACAATGGAACTCAGGGTGAGCCAGACGCCGTATAGCTCCTTCGTCAACAGGCCCAGTGTAAGGGGCACTAAGGCTAAATTGATGATTACGCTGGCCGCTTTAATACCCAATGACTGAATGACGTTGCGACGGACAGTGATCGTCAGCGCATTTCCAGTTTTGTAATAGTGGCGGAGTAACGTAAGCATAAAGCAGTTTTTTCGCGGGAAAGCTATTTCGTGTAAAGGCTGGCGTGGTCGAAATGCCGGGCAGAGCCGTTAAGGCGGGCGGCTTCCCGGTTGGGAATGACCATGCGCGGCGATTGCAGATCGGCAAACAGCGAGGCCGGTAGCTCAGGCTGCTCGATCATGGCTTCTTTGTAAATTCGCTCAATAATATCCACCACTTTCAGTCCTTCCATCGCATTGGTCGTAATGGTAGCCCGTCCGCGCAGCACATCCACCACGTTTTCGACCACGTAGTTGTGGTTCATGGCTGATCCTTTGTAGCCGCCGTAGTCATTGCCCGCGTTGGTGGGTGCCAGTTCAGGCATGGTATAACCGCGAATGTTGCAGAACTCCACCTTCTCCATGTATTGCCCGCCGACCTTAACGCTACCGTTTTCGGCAATAATGGTCATGCTGCTTTCCAGATTGTTCTGCCAGACGGAGGTAGAGAAGTTCAGCGATCCCATACCGCCATCCAGAAACTTGAAGGAAACAAAACCGCTGTCTTCAAAGTCAGTCAGGTGCTGGTGGTTGAAGTCCATCAGGCGGGCCTGGATGTTCGAGACGTCACCGAAGAGCCAATACATGATGTCGATAAAGTGCGAGAACTGCGTGTAGAGCGTGCCTCCGTCCAGTTCCCGGCGGCCGTGCCAGCTTCCGGTCGTGTAATAGCGTTCGTCCCGGTTCCAGTAGCAGTTGAGCTGAACCATGTAAATTTTTCCCAGAACACCCGATTCAACCAGATTTTTCAACCAGACTGAAGGCGGCGAATAGCGGTTTTGCATAACAGCAAACACATCACGGCGCTTGCTAAGGGCTTTATAAAGAACCTGTTCGGCATCCTGGCGTCGCAGGGCAATGGGTTTTTCGATAACAACGTGTTTGTTCGCGTCCAGACAGCGCAGCGCCTGCTGGGCGTGGAGGCCGTTGGGGGTGGCAATGGTAACAACATCGACATTCAGGTTCGCGGCGAGCATGTCGTCCAGCGAATTAAAGAAAGGAACATCGTAGCCATGCAAGTTCAGATCTCGGTGGTGTTTGACGTCGACCAGCGCCGCTAGTTCGGTTTCCGGATGGGATTTGATCATTTCGGCGTGGCGCTTTCCTATGTGCCCGCAGCCCACTACCGCAAACCGGATCAATCGTTCTGAAAAGTTCATCGTATTAGCGTAAGTTTAAGAAGGAATTATGCAACCCAGGGTTATCGAATCCGAGTTACGTTGTTATCTTTTAGTTGATACACTTGACTACTTTCCGGACAGGTAGCCTCCTGGTTGTCATCGAAATGGAGTCGGTGACCATATTCACTGACCCAACCGATGAGCCGCGCCGGATTACCCACCAGTAAAGCATAGGCGGGCACTGGCTTCGTCACCACGGCTCCTGCGCCAATCAGGGCGTAAGCACCAATCGGATTGCCGCACACAACGGTAGCGTTTGCGCCGATGGAAGCACCCCGGCCCACGTGGGTTGGTGCAAACTGATGCTTCCGAACAATGGCCGACCGGGGATTAATTACGTTGGTAAATACCATGGATGGTCCCAGAAAAACGTCGTCTTCACAGGTAACTCCGGTATAAATCGAGACATTGTTCTGCACTTTCACATTGCGGCCCAGTACTACGCCCGGCGACACAACGACGTTCTGGCCGATGCTGCACTCTTCGCCGATGGTACAGCCGGGCATGATGTGCGCAAAATGCCAGATGCGGGTGCCTGCGCCGATGGCAGCCCCTTCGTCGATGATGGCTGTTGGATGGATAAACGTTGTTTCGACGGTGGTCATGCGGATTTGATTTGCTGGGTCATGTAATCGCCAATCAGCGAGCAGATTAGCCCCTGAACGTCACTGTTTAACTCGGTATGCATCGGTAGCGAAAGCACTTCCTGACACAGCGCTTCGGCAATTGGAAAGCTGTTTTTGGGGTAACGACTGCTCTGGTAAGCGGGCTGCTGATGAAGCGGAATCGGGTAATAAACCATCGATGGAACGCCATGCTTCGATAAATGCGCTTTCAGTCCATCCCGCAAACCAGCCGCAACTTTTAGGGTATATTGGTGATAAACATGCGTTGAATAAGTGGCCTGAGTCGGTATTTGAAGGCCTGGAATGTTCTGCAAACCCTGGTCGTAACGAGCGGCGGCCTGTTGGCGTTGCTGGCTAAACTCCTTCAAATGCTTAAGCTTAACGGTCAGAATAGCGGCCTGGAGTGTGTCCAGTCGGGAGTTGACTCCAACCAGTTCGTGGACATATTTCTGCCGCTGGCCGTGGTTAGCAATCATCCGCAGGCGCTCGCCCAGGGCTTCCTGGTTGGTAAACAACGCCCCTCCATCACCGTAGCAACCTAGATTTTTTGACGGAAAAAACGACGTACAGCCAATATCGCCCAAGGTTCCGGCGGCTTGCAGGTTGCCGTCAGAAAGCCGGTATTCGCTGCCCAGAGCCTGAGCCGTGTCTTCTACAACAGCCAATCCATTACTTTTCGCCAGATTGAGCAAAGGCGTCATGTCCACACACTGGCCAAACAAATGTACCGGAATAACGGCTTTGGTACGTGGCGTGATAACGCGTTCCACCTGGTCGGCGGTGAGGTTGAAGGTCAGCGGGTCTACATCGGCCCAGACCGGCGTAAGTCCCAGAAGCGCAATAACTTCGGCAGTAGCTACGTATGAGAAAGCGGGAACAATGACTTCATCACCCGGTTTCAGACCCAGCCCCATGAGTGCCAATTGCAGCGCATCAGTTCCATTGGCACAGGTAACAACCCGACTTACCCGCAGGAAATGAGCTAAATCCTGTTGAAATTCCCGCACATAATGACCGTTGATATAATCGCCCTGATGGAGGCACTGCTGAATGGCTTCGTCGATATCCGATTTCAAACGGTGATACTGCGTTTTCAAATCGACCATCTGAATGGGTTCAATTGCTATCATGTCCGTTTGAATTAAAGGCGAGCGTCCACTAGATTACGATCAAGAAATGCTTTGGTATCGAAAATGACGGCTTTATCGGCGCGTAGTTGGAGCAGGTCAAGGGTTTTAAACTCCTTGTGGCTGACGGCTAGAACGATCACTTCGTAGGGGCCTTTTGGAGCGTCAATGAGATCGATGGTGTACTCATCAACCATGCACGAGCGGTCGGCCCAGGGGTCGTACACATCGATTTCCATCCCAAACTGGCCCAATTCACGGTAAATATCCACCGCCCTGGAATTGCGGGTATCGGGGCAATTTTCCTTGAATGTGATCCCCAGTAACAGCGCTTTGGCTCCTTTCACCCGAATGTCTTTCCCCAGCATGAGCTTCACCACTTTATTGGCGATGAACATGCCCATGTTTTCGTTAATCCGTCTTCCCGACAAAATAACCTGCGGGTAATACCCCAGACTCTCCGCCTTGTGCATCAGGTAATACGGGTCAACGCCGATGCAGTGTCCGCCCACCAGCCCCGGCTTGAAATTCAGAAAATTCCATTTGGTTGCGGCGGCTTCGAGGACATCGGTTGTGTCGATGCCCATGCGGTCGAACATAAGGGCCAACTCGTTGACAAACGAGATATTAACATCGCGCTGGGCGTTTTCGATGGCTTTGCTGGCTTCGGCTACCTTCAGCGTTGGAGCCAGGTGGACGCCCGCCTCAATAATGCTGCCGTATAGCGCTTTTAATTTCTGGCCTGTTTCGGGCGTGCTGCCACTCACTACTTTCTTGATTTTCGTGAGCGTATTTACCTTGTCGCCCGGATTGATGCGTTCGGGTGAATAACCACAGAAGAAATCAACATTAAAGGTAAGACCACTGATTTCTTCCAATATAGGAACGCAATCTTCTTCCGTACAACCTGGGTAAACCGTTGATTCATAGACAACAATATCGCCCCGCTTTAACACTTTGCCGACTGTTTCGCTGGCTTTCAATAAGGGCGTCAGGTTTGGCCGTTTGTACTGGTCAACGGGTGTTGGCACCGTAACGATGTAGACGTTGCAGCCCTGAAGCGCCTCCTGTTGGTCGGTCAGCAATAAGCCTTCGGCGGCCTGAAGATCGGTGGTTACGGTTTCGCCGGTGCAGTCAATTCCGCTTGTCAGTTCGGCGATGCGCTGGGTATTGATGTCAAAACCGACTACCTGGTAATTCTTGCCAAATTCTATCGCTAGCGGAAGGCCCACGTAGCCCAGGCCTAAAATACCAATTACGGGTGCCGCAGTAGTTGAGAGAGCAGCCGAAGGATGGGTGCTATCGGGCAGATCGGTAGGCTGGTTTTCAACCGAGTTATAGTTAAGAAGCTGATTCATAATTAAATACTAAGTGAATAGGAAACAAGTAAATGGTTACTGATCAAGTGTTTGGCAACCTACCCCGGAATAGGTCCAGGACACCTGATTTTTCGGATTCTAATTCCTGATAATATTGATTACCATACCCGTAAGTGCTTTGCGTGTCGGCGGCATTAAGCACCAGACTTAGCTTTCGGAGCCGTTGTTCGCGGTATAAGGTTTCTACTTTCCGCAAAGCCTGCTTGGGAGTAAGGTTATAGCGGATGACATACAACGAGGCGTCTGTATGGTCAGCAATGATTTGGGCGTCGGTAACCAGACCAATGGGAGGTGCATCAACCAGAATGTAGGCAAATATTTCGCGAAGCCGGGCGAACAGCTCTTCCATTCGGGTATTGGTTAACAACTCAGAGGGATTGGTCGGAATCTTACCGCAGGTGATCACCCAATAATAAGGAATGTTCGGAACCGGGTGGAGGATATCGTCGAGTTCGGCATGACCAGCCAGGTAGTCGCTAAGCCCAATTCCATTCGGCACTCCCAGCATGCTATGGATTTTAGGACGGCGCAGGTCCATTTCCAGCAGCACGGTAGGGCGGTTGATGAGTGCCAGACTAGCGCCCAAATTCAGCGAAATGAACGATTTGCCTTCCCCGCTAATGCTGGACGTGATTAGCAACGCCATGTTTTTCTCGTTCGAACGCAGAAGCTGAATGTTGGTGCGCAAAGCACGGATTTGTTCCGCTGTTTCGGAGCGGTTGTCGTTGCTCACCACCACGGCATTTTTATGCTTGGTATGCGATATTTCGGCAATAACCGGCGCATGGGTTGCGCTGTCGATGTCGATACGCTGGGCAATTAACTTACTGAATATGTCTTTGGCCCAGATAAAAGCAATAGGAATAAGAAGGCCAAGGCTACCGAAAAGCAGAAAAATCAGAGACTTGATGGGCTTGATGGGCACGTCATCACTGGTAGCCAGGTCAATCGTGCGGGTGTCGGAAACCGTGGTGGCGTGCGAGAGTGCCGTTTCTTCCCGCTTCTGAAGCAGATAGGTATACAAATTATTTTTGATGACCTGTTGCCGCGTTATACTCATCAACGCGCGCTCTTTGCCGGGCACCACCCGAATCTGGTTTTCGTGCTGGGCGTTTTTGGCTAGCAATTGCTGGCGGGAGCTAGTGAGCATAATCCGCATGGTGCCTACTGTTTCCCGGATGTTGCTTTTCGTTGCGCGAATCTGCTCATCAATGGTCCGTAGAAACGGGTGCGAATCAGAGGTTGTGCGGGCGATTTGTTCCCGGCGCAATTCGAGTTCCGCTGCTCTGCCGATCTGGGCAATCAGCGTTGGGTCGCTTAGCCCCAAGGTCGCAGGCACCATGCCTGGATTACTGGCTTTGGCGTGTACGTAGCGTTCGAGGTCAGCTAAAACGCTAATCTGAATCTCAACCTGACTAAGCTGAATATCCGTTCCCTGAACTTTCTGGAGCAAAGCCTGCGCTTCCGCGCTGATGTTCGTGATCTTATTGGCCGACTTAAAACGCTCGATTTCACCTTCAATATCTGCTAATTCCGTAGAAACCAGACCAAGCCTTTTTTCAATGAAGTCCAGCGTATTAGTCACCACCCGGTTTTTGTCGGTTACTTCGGCGGCGTTGTATTCTTTCAGTAATTGGTTCAGCAAGTGTTCCCCTTTTCGAACAACGGGGTCTTCCAATGTAACCAGCAGGACTGTAGAAGCCTTGCTACTGGTTTCCACCGTGAGGTTTTTCTGGTACTGCTGAGCGGCCTTATGGCGCGGCATAACCTTAACAAGAATAGGCTCGCTGTCTGGAATCAGCGCACGTTTGGGAACAATCCGCAGGCGACCGTAAGGGGTTTCAATGGACTGATTAACAGGATAAGTAGCTTCCTCGATGCGAACGGCCTCCGGGTTGATAATTTCGATTTGAAGGCTTTTTTTGTAAAGACTCGGGAGCGGTTTCTCTGCAACCAACCGAATGGGGGAGGCGTCGTAAATTTCTTGTTTTCGAAATGTTTTCTGATGGTAATAGCGGACATCCAAACCGAGCTTATCAACCGCTTTTTGCATCAAGGTGAACGACTGAATGATTTCGATTTCATTTTCCACCACCCGGCTGGGCGTGAAAAAATCCATTTCTTTCAGAATGTTCTTTTCCGAAAGACCCTTTTGCTGATCTTTCACCAGCAAGCTGGCCTGAATGCGATAAACCGGTTCTGTGGTTTGTGAGTAGATGTAGCCAATGACGAGCATCACCAGCACAGAAAGGACAAACCACTTCCAGTTTCTCAGGTATTTGGACAGGACGTTCTGTAAATCAGAGGTAAACTGCTCCTCCTTATTGTACACAGCTTTCGTGTCGTAGATATAAGATGATGTGCCATTCATACGCTAGAATACTGTGATGCACCGATGAGCGAATTGGCAGAGGATAAATTGCGGGACGTGTACGTAACTCTGGTCTGGAATACCAAGCACTACTGAGAACCAATAAGACAGTTTTCCATTTGAGTTTTATACGGAAGAGTAATCCAAGGGAATAGCTATAATGAACAGCTGAATTCCAGACTAACTCTTGTTGTTCGCCACACCGATAAATACAATTACTTTATCTTTCTGCAACATCAACAGAGCCATTAGACTGCGTATTGGAAAAATGGTAACAGGATTCGGCCCTTAATTTTCCGACATTGGCTATTTTATCGAAAAAAAAGTCCTGATGAGGCGGATTACCGCCGCGCAATAATCGCAACGAGGGATAAAACGCTGGCAACGGCGGGAATAAGCAGGTAAAACCGGTCGGCTGAAGCGGCGCGCGCTTTGCCCGGCTGCACGTAGATTACGTCGTTAGGGTGAAGGTAATAAAAAGGCGACTGGAATAAATCGCGCTTGGTGAGATTAACCCGGGCAAATTCCCGCTCTCCGTTGGTTTCGCGGATTACCAGCACATTGTCGCGGCGACCATAGATGGTGATGTCACCAGCCAGGCTAAGCGCTTCCAGTAAAGTAATCTGTTCATTAGGAATTGTAAACATGGAAGGCCGGGTCACTTCTCCTAAAACGGATATTTTGTAGTTCAGAAAGCGAATGTTGACGGTAGGCTCTTTTAAAAAGGCTTTTAATTTTTCTTCGATTTGCTCCCGGGCCTGGGCGGTAGTGAGTCCCGCCAGTGTGACCTTACCCAACAGGGGAAGGCTAACTTTGCCCTGGTTATCAACCAGGTAGCCAAGGCTGCTGGCTGTCTCGGGCGTTTGAGTAGGAGGAGTCGCTAGCGGGGCGGCGGCATAAGGATTGAAGATGCTGCTTGCTTCCGGGTTTATGCTGTTGACGTAAATAGAAAGCAGATCGCCCGCCTGGATGACGGGTGTATACCGATTGGAAATGGCAATCCGCTGGCTAGGCAGGCCAGCCCCTTTATTCTGAAAATAAGCGATTTCTTTTTGCGAAACACAGGAAGAGAGAAGAGTTAGAAGTAGGCTTATCAGATACCCGTGTTTCAATCGCATGGAAAAATAGTTTAGACGCTCAGGGCGGATGTTTTCTGTAGACTGCTAAAGTCTGAAAAAATATTCTAAAGATAGGGCAGAATACAAATTGATAAGACCTTTTCCCTAAAAAAAGCTTTTGCAAAGCCCTTTTCTCAATAAGACGGGGGTTCAGCTAATTTTTAGGCCAATTTATTTTGTACAAACCAAGATGGTCTATTTTGGCACGCTGTTTGTGAATACACAGACAGTTAAGTACAAGTTACGGTGGGTACGAAAATAGCTGGCTAATTGACCAGCTTTTTTTTTGTCCATACAGCAAAGCGGAACTTTGATTTCGATCTAAAAATGCGGCTATAGCTCCTATCTGGAGCTTTTTTCGTTTTATATTCGTTCAATAGTCAAATTATTTATAAGACAAAGTGTGTATATTTGTACACACCGATTCTACAAAATGTGGAATGTTGTATACAGTGTTGGTCATACGTGTAATTCATTTACGTAGCCTAGTAGGTATTTAAGTGATTCGATTTTTATCATAAAGGGATCATCCAATTAATGGTAGTTGGCTATTTCGATAATTTTTTAGTGTCAATTGCAAACCAATAGTGTTAATTTTCTATTGGACAATGGAAATAATACTTTGTGTTTATTAGTACATTTGAATTTCTAAATTCTGCACAATCAATCTTCATAAATTTGAATAAGTTAAATGTTTTTGTTAAACTCAACTTTTAATTCAGTACCGCTATGGCTCAATTGCGGACCTTTGTTGTGTTGGGGGTTTTCGGTATCTCAACCTTCCTCTTATTAAATTGGTTGCTAGACCGTAATTGGAACTGGCAACTAATTGGGTACATTACAGTAAGCATTTTTGCCTGTATTGTTTCTATTTCGATAGGTGCTCTAATTGCACATCTAATTCTTTCGCTATTTCATACCAAATACGATCCGCACACGGACAGCGAAATTTGACCTTTAATGTAGCTTTTCGTTTCTTCCTTCCTTACTCTTCCCTATACAGTTAATAAAAACTTGTTGAGAATACGCCTTCTAAACGGTCATAGCGAAATGCCGATTCGGAAAAGGAGTGGCATTTTTGTTTCTTTGTGGCAGAAACAAACCGTGAAAGGATGACTCCGGTCACTGATATGACCATTGACGAGGTGTTCTCTGCGTTCAACGACCTGCGGGTTTTGATTATCGGAGACGTGATGCTGGATGCTTACGTATGGGGAAAAGTAGAGCGCATTTCGCCCGAAGCCCCCGTGCCCGTAGTAACTGTTCAGCGCCGTGAATTACGCTTGGGTGGAGCAGGCAATGTGCTGCTCAATGTACAGGCCTTGGGGGCGGAAGCCATCATTTGTTCTGTAATTGGGACCGATGAGCCGGGTGACCGCCTGGTTGGCCAGCTTTGCGACCGTGGGCTTAACTGCGATGGCCTGATCCGCAGCGATTCACGCATTACCACCATTAAAGAACGGATTATTGCCGGCTCACAACAGGTTGTCCGCGTAGATACCGAAACGGATAAGTTAATCCTGGAAGACGAGCGCAACCAACTCATTGCCAAGGCTAAAGAGCTAATTCCGACCTGTCAGGTAATCATTTTCGAGGACTACGACAAGGGGGTACTTAGTAAAGAAGCCATTGCTGAAATTACAGCGTTCGCCAATGAGCAGGGCATCCCAACGGTGGTTGATCCTAAGAAGCGCAACTTCCTTGACTATCATTATACGACGCTTTTCAAGCCCAATCTGAAAGAGCTGAAAGAAGGGCTTAAAATTGATTTCGATGTCGATAAACCGGAAGAATTTCTAACGGCGGTTGAAGCGCTCAAAAATCAGTTGAATTTGAAAGGGGCCTTGATCACGCTGTCGGAGCGGGGCGTTTTTATTGATTACAATGACGAAAAACACCAGCTTCCGGCGCATATTCGGCACATTTCCGATGTATCGGGGGCTGGAGATACCGTTATCAGTATTGCCGCTTGTTGCGTAGCTTTGGGCTTGCCGCCTAAACTAATCGCGGGGCTCTCGAACCTGGGAGGAGGCTTAGTTTGCGAATCGGTGGGTGTTGTGCCAATCAATAAGCAGCAGCTTAAGATTGAGGCGATCAAGGAAAACCTGGGTCAAAATGGACGTTCAGCAGGATGAGTACCGGATTTCAACTGTCCGAGCTACGTGCAATTTAACGTTATCCCAATCTTCAGAAAATTCGGCGCTGGCTCCTGGCCACCCGCGACACACATAGTCTTTTTGAGCCAGTTCGGTTTTTTCGAACTAGCTCAAAAAGAACTCATTATGGAGTAATTAGAGACTAATGCTTATTTGTAAAGAAAGACAGCAAGTTTTGGGTTAAACTTGTCCGTATTCTTTAACGGCTTCAATAAAACACCGTACTTTATCTGGATTGGTATCTGGATAAACGCCGTGTCCCAGGTTGGCGATATAGCGCTGTTTTCCAAACTTGTCGATCATATTCCGCACTTCCGAGCGAATCTGTTCAAAGCTCGAATAAAGCACACAAGGGTCAAGGTTTCCCTGAAGCGTTTTATCAGGAATGAGCTGCCGCGATTCTGTCGGGTCCATGTTCCAGTCCAGTCCTACCACGGAGCAGCTTAGCGTTCCAATTTCTTGGCGGGCGAAGAAAGCACCTTTAGCAAAAACGGTAACCGGAATCTCTATACCGTGTGCTTCCACCAGCGCATCACAAATTTGCTTGATGTAAGGCAGCGAGAACGTTTGGTATTGTTCGGGGGATAAAATACCAGCCCAGGAATCAAAAATCTGAATCAGATTAGCCCCCGCTGTTACCTGCGCTTTTAGGTAAGCAATGGTGCTATCCGTGATTTTTTGCAGTAAGGTGTGCGCAAAAGCAGGGTCAGTATAAAGTAATTTCTTGGCAACCGAAAAGGTTTTCGAGCCTTTGCCCTCCGTCATGTAACAGAAAATCGTGAACGGCGCACCGGCAAAACCAATGAGCGGCACCCGGTTCTGAAGATCCCGTTTAACAATCCGAATGGCTTCCAGCACGTAGCCCAAATCCTGCTCTGCGTCAGCAATGTGCAGGCTATCGAGGTCTTTCATCGTGCGGACCGTCTGCGGAAAAACCGGTCCCCGTTGCTCAACCATTTCATAGGGAAGTCCCATCGCTTCGGGCACTACCAGGATATCCGAGAAAATGATCGCGGCATCAACGCCCAGTAAATCAACGGGTTGGATGGTTACTTCGGCGGCCAATTCCGGCGTCGTAGCTAATTGAATAAAACTTCCCGCTTTTTCCCGAACAGCGCGGTACTCGGCCAGAATCCGCCCGGCCTGCCGCATCATCCAGACGGGTACGCGTTCTACCTGCTCACCCCGTGCGGCCCGGAGTAGTAAGTCATTTTGCAACATCATACCACAAAGATAACGCTTCTGCCGAAGACAACACCCCTCTAAATAAAGATCCTGTTTGTTTATCAAACGTTTGTTTGGTAAAATTGCGCAACTTTCCGTTTGTAACGATGCCCGTTCAGAAAATTACCCGCGAAGAAATCCTGAAAAAAGCCATGCGGCTGTTTAAGCGACAAGGCTATCACCGCACCTCAATGGACGATTTAGCGAAAGAATGCGGGGTGTTAAAGGGTAGCTTTTATTACTATTTCAGCAGCAAAGAAGCCCTGATGAAGGAAGTGCTTCAGTACGTCAATGCGTACAACAAAGCGCACGTGCTGACTATCGCTTACGAAGAGGCAATACCGCCGAAGCAGCGGCTAGAGCAGTTACTGGACGCTTTATTCGACGTGTTGTTCCAATCGGAAGGAGGGTGCCTGATGGGAAACACCGTGCTGGAAACAGCGCTAATTACAGACGAATTCAAGGAGCCGCTCCAGACGCATTTTAACAACATCATCAATGCCGTTGCTCATATTTATCAGCATGTCTACAGTCCGCAAAAAGCCGTGGAACTGGCGCAACAATTAGCCATTGACATTCAGGGGAGTTTGGTGATGATCAAACTATTCGGGAACGAAAAGCTACTTCTCAACTGTCGGGAGCGGGCATTAAAACACCTGGAAAATACCAAATCCAACTAACACCATTTTATACATTTATCATGGAATTAAAACGAGTTGTCGTTACTGGTTTAGGCGCATTAACGCCCATTGGAAACACCGTAGATGCCTTTTGGGAAGGCTTAATCCAGGGCAAAAGCGGTGCCGCCCCGATCACTAAATTTGATACCACGCACTTTAAAACCAAGTTTGCCTGCGAAGTGAAAGGGTTTGATCCACTCCAGTTTCTGGATAAGAAAGAAGCCCGGAAAATGGATGAATACAGCCAGTATGCCTTGGTGGTGGCTGACGAAGCGGTACGCGATGCGAACCTGCTGAGCGACCAATTGGATACCAACCGCGTGGGGGTTATCTGGGCGTCGGGCATTGGCGGTATGTATAGCTTTCAGGAAGAAGTAATTGCCTATGGAGCCAACAACCGGGTGCCGCGCTTCAACCCGTTTTTTATTACCAAAATGATTGGGAACATGGCTTCCGGCCTGATCTCGATGCGGTATGGTTTTCGGGGCGTAAATTTTGCGCCAGTATCGGCCTGTGCCTCAGCAACGCACGCCCTGATTGATGCGTTTAATTACATCCGCTTAGGAAAGGTTGATGTAGTTGTGGCGGGTGGTTCCGAAGCGGTGGTGACGGAAGTGGCCGTTGGTGGGTTTAGCTCAATGAAAGCCTTGTCGGAGCGAAACGACGATCCACCCCGTGCTTCGCGGCCTTTCGACCGGGATCGGGACGGCTTTGTGTTGGGTGAAGGCGCCGGTGCCTTGATTTTGGAAGAATACGAACACGCCAAAGCCCGTGGCGCCAAAATTTACGCCGAGTTGGTGGGAACCGGGGCAACCGCCGACGCGTACCACATGACGGCTACCCACCCGGAAGGCCTAGGCGCACGACTCGCCATGACGGAGTCACTTCGGGAAGCGGGTTTGCAACCTACCGATGTAGATTACATGAACGTTCATGCAACCTCCACGTCCGTAGGCGACATCAGCGAAGCGCAGGCCATTCAGAAAATATTCGGTGAAAACCCTGAGCATCTGCACATCAGCGCAACAAAATCCATGACCGGGCACTTGCTGGGCGCGGCGGGGGCTATCGAAGCCGTGGCGGGCGTTCTGGCCATCCAGAACAATACCATCCCACCCACCATCAATCTGGAAAACGTGGATGAGCGAATCAGTCCAAACCTGAATTTAACGCCCAATGTCGCTGTGCAAAAGCGGGTTGATGTGGTAATGAGCAACACATTTGGCTTTGGTGGACACAACGCCATTGTTGTTTTTCGGCGCGTTTAGCCAATTGTAAGTCAATGAGAGAATTAGCGAATGAGCGAATAACTATCTGATTTTAGCCGACTGGCCCTACGACTAGTCTAACGTAATTTTGCGTAATTAATCACGGGATTAACACAATAAATTCAATTTTATTCGCTCATTCATTCACTCATTTACTGCTTAAGAGATGCCTGCCATCGACAAAGAACTTAAAAAGGAAATACTGCGCCTGCCGCAGGCCGAAAAAGACAAGCTTTTATTGCGCTTGGTAGCGAAAGACCGCGATTTAGTGGAGCGCTTCCATTTTGTGTTGATCGAGGAAGAATCGACCACCGAGGAACGGCGGCTGGGAGTCCGCGAACGGATTGCCAAAACCGCCCTGGGCCATTACCAGCATCCCGACCAGTGGATGCTGCGGGCCATTCGGGCGCTGAATAGCGAAATCACGCACCATGTCAAGATTACAAAAGATAAATACGGCGAGGTCGATCTGGGTCTTTACCTCATCAATTCTTTCTTTGATACGCAACCTAGTCTGCTCCGCTCGTTGAATCGCCACAACGAAAAGACGTGCGCTTACCTTGCCAAAAGGGCTGAATCCATCCTTAAAAAACTACAAAAACTTGATCCTGATTACTTCATTGAATTTGAGACGGAAGCCAATCGGATGCTAAAACAGATTCACGAATCAGCTCCCGGCGCTTATGCCCGGCAACTGAATTTACCAAAGCAGTTTTCCTGATTATTGCTTACACTACACCAACGTGCTTTGAAGCCAGGCGGCGGCAATTCAGCAGGCTGCCGACTAAATAAATTAACGCTTAGTGAGCTAGAGTTTTGTTTGATAATCAGCGCTTTACTTGTCTTTTGAAAAAATCCCAGGCTTCCAGATAGACATTAATGTCATTGGGGTAATCATGCTGCCCGCCGATTACTTTTAACAACGTTACCTCGGGTTTTCCTTTCTTCGAGTACGTGTAGCGCTCAATGGTTTTGCCGTCCTTGGGATCGGTATCAGGCAGAAGCGTTTTGGTCGGTTGATCTTTGTAACCGGCCAGTTCAGACCAGTATTGAAACGTCCGATCCGTGGAACGCACAAGGCCCAGACTGATCGCTCCTGTTTTAACTTCGCCGCCTTCGTACGGATTTGTCCGGTCGGCGGTGCCGTTGACAATCATCACGGGAATCGGGACGCGTTTTTCGGGGCAATCCAGATTATTGGTATCGGGAAGACTAGAGATGAGCGCCGTTATCGCCCGGAATCTTTCCGGCATTGTCAGCGCCAGTTTATACGCCATATGGCCACCCCCCGATGTACCAACGGCAAAAACCTGTTTTGAGTTGATTTGGTATTTCTGTTCAAAAAACCGGATCATCTGCTCAAAAAATGCGTTGTCGTTGATGTTTTCCAGGTTAGCCGCCGACTGCGCTGTTTTCCGGCATTCGTTCCAATACCGTTTATAACCGTCGGGGTAAACCAGTAAAATATTTTCGGCGGGAGCTATGTCTTCCAGCTTTTTGGCACCGCTGCGGTTGCCCAGTCCGTTGCCGCCTGAGCCATGCAGGACAAAGATTAGCGACGCATTGGCTTTTGCAGGTTTGAGAAAATGAAAACTACGGTAATTTCCTTCGATCAGAATCGAATCGCTGACGAGTTGGCTCTGGGCAGTTCCGGCAATCAGAGTTAGAAGAAAAATAACTAAAAAGTGTCGCATGAATAAATAAGATGGAATAGGGTGGTCTATACTTGCAACGTCGTTTTGGGCTATTTTGTCTGCATCAACTCCCGCAATTTTTGGTTCACGGTTTAGCACTTGTCTCCGCTAATGGCACTAAATCAGTTGTTGTATTCTGAATGGCTCCCAATTCTTTTTTATCACCCCGGTATCAATAATGCGCCCAAAGCCGTTAGCCGGATAGCTTCGTCAAAACTTTTTGGTGCGCAAACGCGTGCTAATTAGTTGCAATTTTCGCCAGAAAAAATCAGAACAAATCAACGGGTGTAGTATTACTGTGAGTAACGACCATTGCAATTTACTGCTGGGTCATGGTTTGTTTTTTAACAATTTATGCTGAATGAAGGCGTCGGCGTAGCGTCGGCCCAAGGTCCGGGCCGAAGCCGCGTCAAAGTGCGTGGAGTCACCGATGTGGGTTAGTCCAGCGGATACGATAAAATAAGAGTTGGGAATCTTTTTCGTTGCCTGCTGAAGCGTTTCGTTAATAATTTGCGCATTCGGATTCCGTTTAACCACAAAATCTCCCAACGTTCCTACGACAAACGGCACATTTGGTGCATTCAGGTCGCTTCGAAGCCGTTGCACCAACTCAGCCAGCTTTTGGCCATACACCGCCGTGTTACCCGGTTTGGAATCAGATTCGCCCTGGTGCCAGAGAAAGCCAGCCAAGGTTCCGTTTTCGAGCGCTTTTTTGGCCCGCGCCAGCGCATCATCATACGGGTGCGACTTCGTGGCTTCGTAATAAGCGCCTGGCTTCCAGACATCAATTCCCGAACCACCCACAGCACAGGGAATCAGGCCAATGTTCATGGCCGGGTATTGTTCAGCGAGGCGTTTAGCAAAAGCCAGGCCCGGTCCGACGCCCACCACTTTCGGTTTGTCGAAGTGCAACGGATCGCGGGCAGGAACCCAGGTTTGTTCTTTGGTTAACGTCCAGACGCGGGAATGGGGTTGCTGGTCTTCCGCTTCGGGCACCCCGCGTCCAGCCATATTGGATTGACCAATCAGCAGAAATAACTGTAAACGAGGGGGGGTATCCTGTTTAAAAGCCAGCAAGATAGCCACGAGGCAGATGCCAAAGAAGGCGTTGATCAGGGACGGTGTTTTCATAAATTTTGTTTTACAGGAAAACCCGTCTCGCTGGCGCTTATACTGTATTCGGCAACAGTTATTTGTAAGATTATTGCTAGATTGTTCAGGTAGTTCCCTATAGATTAAATGACAGAGTTATGCACGCAGAATGTTGTCAGTCGATTTGTCAAGTCGTTATTTTGATGTTTTAAATTTATACCGGGCTTAAACGCTTGCTAAACGATGCCAAAACTGTCTCTTCTGGTGCTATTTTTATTGAACGCCTGCTATGTAATGGCGCAAAAAACGGCCCCGCCTACTCCTTACGGTGCCATTCCTAGCCCTCAGCAGGTGGCCTGGCAGCAAATGGAGTATTACATGTTCATCCATTTTGGTCCAAATACCTTTACGAATAAGGAGTGGGGGCACGGTGACGAAGATCCCAAGGTGTTCAACCCGACCAAACTGGATGCGCGCCAGTGGGCCAGAACAGCCAAGGCGGCGGGTATGAAAGCCATTATCATCACGGCAAAGCACCACGATGGCTTTTGCCTTTGGCCCAGCAAATTCAGCACCCATACCGTTCGGGAAAGTGCCTGGAAAGACGGCAAAGGCGATGTTTTGCGCGAACTGTCCAACGCCTGTAAAGAGTATGGGCTAAAATTTGGTGTGTATCTGTCGCCCTGGGATCGAAACCACCCGGCTTACGGCACGCCCGAATACAACCAGATTTTTGCCAAAACGCTGGATGAAGTCCTGTCTAGTTACGGAAATGTGTTTGAGCAATGGTTCGACGGGGCGAATGGCGAAGGCGCAAATGGCAAAAAGCAGGAATATGACTGGCCGCTGTTTCGAAGCGTTGTTTTCAAGCACCAGCCGAAAGCCATCATTTTTAGCGACATTGGCCCCGGCTGCCGCTGGATGGGCAATGAATCGGGAATTGCCGGGGAAACAAACTGGTCAACCCTGAACACCGATGGCTTCGGAATGGGGCACAATGCGCCGCCAACCCAGGTGCTGAACCAAGGGAATGAAAACGGAAAATACTGGATTCCGGCGGAGGTGGACGTTTCCATTCGTCCAGGCTGGTTTTATAGTCCGGACACCGACACCCGGGTGAAAACGCTGACGCATTTGCAGAAAATTTACTACTCGTCCATCGGACGGAACAGCAATTTGTTGCTCAATGTGCCCGTATCCCGCGAAGGATTGATTCATCCGAATGATTCAACTCGCCTGATGGAATTCCGAAAATTGGTAGACGAGTCGTTCAAAACCAACCTGGCGCTGGGCAAAACGGTGACCGCTTCGGCTTTTCGCGGGAACGATAAACAATTTAATCCCAAGAATTTATCGGACGGAAAGTACGATACGTATTGGGCCACGGATGACGCCGTTCGGCAGGCGTCGCTGGTGGTTGATTTAGGCAAACCAACGGAAATCAACCGGGTGGTTTTGCAGGAATACATTCCGTTGGGCCAACGCGTCAAAGCCTTCAAGGTAGAAGCCTGGAATGGCTCAAAATTTGAAACCATCGACCAGCAGACAACCATTGGTTATAAGCGGATTCTGGCGTTTCCGACGCTGAAAACAGCCAAAGTACGCGTGACAATCCTGGAAGCCAATGCCTGCCCAGTGCTGTCTGAACTGGCAATTTACAAAGCGCCGGAACTGCTGGCAAATCCCGAAATTGCTCGCAGCAAACAGGGAATGGTTAGTATTTCGTCAGAAGTAACCGATCCGGTGATTCGCTATACGACCGATGGCTCAGAACCGACGCTGGCCTCAACGCGCTACACAGCACCTTTTGAATTAGCGAAAGGGGGAACCGTGAAAGCCAAAGCCTTCATTAAAAACGGCGCGGAATCGAGCGAAACCATCCTGGCCGCGTTTGATCTGGCACCTACGAAATGGAGCCTGGTTGCTACGCCGGGAACCGATAAAGCCGCTGCCGAAAGAGCCATTGATTCCAACCCGAAAACCATCTGGCAAAGCAACCGGAAAGAAGGCGCTAAACTGCCGTCAGAACTGGTGATTAATTTGGGAGAAACCTTGACACTGAGCGGATTTACCTATACGCCTCGTCAGGATGGCAACCAGGGCGGTACCATTTATCAGTACAGTTTCTACGTTAGCGAAAACGGGTCAGATTGGACGCCAATGCTGGAAAACAGCACGTTTGGGAATATTAAAAATAACCCGATCAAACAGGAAGTGAAGTTTTCGAAAGCGGCAAAAGCGCAGTTTATCAAGTTAGTGGCGCTTTCAACCGTGAATGAAAACGAAAATTGGGCCTCAGCCGCCGAAATAGGCGTGCTGACTCAATAAGCAAACTTCCAAAACACTAAAGCCCGCCTAAGTCACTTAGGCGGGCTTTAGTGTTTATAAGTAAGGCAAATCTCAGAAATACTCGAATGTGCCGGCCTCGCTTTGTACCGTAACTTTTTTGGTCGAAAACGCCTCGACACGGCCAATCACTTGAGCCTCGATGCCGAACTGGGTTGCAATATCGATAACGCGCTGGGCATGTTCTTCCGAGAGGTAAATTTCCAGTCGATGGCCCATGTTGAAAACTTTGTACATTTCCTGCCAGCTGGTTCCGCTTTCCTGCTGAATAAGCCGGAACAAGGGCGGAATAGGGAAGAGATTATTTTTTATAACGTGCAGGTTCTCAATAAAATGAAGCACCTTGGTTTGGGCGCCACCGGAGCAATGCACCATGCCGTGAATATGAGGACGCAGCTCTTCAAGGAGCGCCTTGGCAACGGGGGCGTAGGTGCGCGTTGGTGATAAAATAAGCTGGCCAACATTCAGCCCTGTCTCCGCTACGGCATCCGTTAACTTTTTCGAGCCGCTGTAAATCAGGCTCTTGTCTACCTGTGGATCAAAACTTTCGGGATATTGATCGGCCAGGTAATGCGCCAGAATATCGTGGCGGGCAGAAGTCAGCCCGTTGCTGCCCATGCCGCCGTTGTAGGTTTTTTCGTAGGTTGCCTGGCCATACGAAGCCAGTCCAACGATAACGTCGCCCGCCTGAATCTGGTCGTTGCTGATGACATCGGCCCGTTTCATGCGCGCAATCACCGTACTGTCCACAATCACTGTCCGAACCAGATCACCCACGTCGGCTGTTTCGCCGCCCGTGCTGTAGATGTCAACGCCGTGGCTACGCAGCATGGCCAGGACTTCTTCCGTTCCGTTGATGATTTCGGCAATTACCTCGCCCGGAATCAGATTTTTGTTGCGGCCAATGGTCGACGAGAGCAACATCGGCCCCGTGGCTCCTACGCAAATCAGATCGTCGGTGTTCATGACCACAGCGTCCTGCGCAATACCGCGCCAAACCGACAGGTCGCCCGTTTCTTTCCAATATAGATAGGCTAGTGACGATTTGGTGCCGGCGCCGTCGGCGTGCATGATGGTGCAATAATCCGGATCGCCAGCCAGCGTATCGGGCACAATTTTGCAAAACGCTTTGGGAAACAGGCCTTTATCCAGATTGGCGATGGCGTTGTGAACGTCTTCCTTGGAAGCAGAAACGCCCCGTTGGCTATAGCGATCAGTTGCTTGAGTCATTATCGAATGGTTGTAACGGAAATAAACAAGCTGCAAAGATACACCTTCTCTGAACTGCCCATTGCCTGGAACCTACTTATTTCAATACTTCAACCGTACTTAGCTCCGGACCACCCCCGTGATTGGCCGAACCGGCAATGATGTAGATGTTATTTTGGTGCACAACCGCCTGGGTTCCGTGCCGCCCCTGAAGCAGTTTTGGTCCCGCCGTCCATTTGTTGGTCTTGGGATCAAAAATCTCGGTTTCGTTGTGCGAAAGCACCTGCGGACTTTCCCCGCCAATGACCCAAACCTTGCCATCTTTGGCTACGGTAGTGTTTCCGGCGCGTTGCGTCGGGATGTTGCCCGACTCTGGCAGGGTGGTCCACTGGCCCGTTTTAAAATTGTAAATATCAACTTCGCCCAGGGTTGTTTCAGCCACGCGGTTGATTTTAGCCTGCGACCGGCGTCCCCCGGCTACGACCAGTTTATCGTCGACAATGGCCACGCTCAGGTGGTCGCGGGTGCGGGGCGCCACCGGAAGCTGGCTCCAGGTATTTGTTTTCGGGTTGTATTCGTCGAACCAGTCTACGTTACCGTCATAATGCCCATCCACGATGCCGCAAACCATGTAAATTTTATCTTTATACACCACCACGCCCGCTGATCCGCGCCGCCGTTCCACCGGAATTTCCGGCCCTTTTCGCCACTGGCCTTTTTTGGGGTTGTAGATGTAAATATTCGGAATGGGAACTTCGTGCGGGTATTTGCCTTCGAAAGCCCCCATAACATAAATCTCACCGTTGTACGTAATTGCCTGAAAGTGGTTCATTTCGAGCGGGGGCGCTGGTAGTTTCTTCCACATTAAGGTTTTCAGATTCAAGGCCTCAAGTGGTTTCATGCCCCGCCCGCCAATGGCATACAAACTGTCGCCAACCAGCGCAGCGGCGTTCTCGTGACGGGTTTCGCACTCGTTTTTAGCCGTGACGCGTTGCCAGCTTTGCGCGTAGCTGCCCACCGACCCGGCGAGCAGTAAAGACGTTAGCAGAATAGAACTTTTCATCAGGATCGATTTATGGAACGTGCAATTATACGGATTTATCTGATGCATCCGCCGCGTAGGAAATACCCGCTTCGGTTCGAACCGCATCGAGCAAGTCAATCAGGTTGAGGCTGTCGTCCAGCGACCAGGTAGGGCTTTCTGTCCGCTTTTCCCGCAGGCATTGCATCACGTGGGCGGCTTCGTAATTGTAACCAAATGTAGACCGTTCAAAGGAAAAAACCTGCGAATCGAATTTGCCTTCCCGCCCGGTATTGGAAAGCGTTAGGCCCTGGCTTCCCGTGAACCGGCCGTGAATAAAGATTTCTCGCTTATCACCAAAAATATACGCCTGCGTGTTGGTTACGGCTTTGATAGAACTGCTCAGAAGTGCCATTTCCCCTTTTTCGTACGTAAGAACCATGCCGCACTGTTCATCAACCCCTGTTTCTCCGAAGGTAGCCGACGCTTTGATGGTTTTCGGTTTACCCAGGAATAAATAGGCCAGAAAGAGCGGATAAATTCCAATATCAACCAGCGAACCACCGCCCAATGCTTTGTTATAAAGACGCTTCTCGGGATCAAAAATGGCTTTAAAGCCGAAGTCGGCGTGAATCATTTTAATCTTGCCGATGGCGTCGGACTTTACCAAATCGACGGCATATTGAACAGCAGGGATAAAGCGCGTCCAGAGGGCTTCCATCAAAAACACTTTTTTCTCCCGCGCCTTTTCCACCATTTTCTCTACCTGCCAGCGATTCAGAGCAAACGGTTTTTCGCAGAGAACGGCCAGCCCGCCCTCCAGGCACATCAGCGTATTTTCGTAATGATGATTGTGGGTCGTGGCAATGTAGACTACGTCCAGATCAGGGCAGTTCAGGAGCTCTTCGTAAGAACCGTAGGCGTGCGGAGCGCCGTATTGAGCCGCAAAGTTGCGGGCTCTCTGTGCATCCGTAGACGCCACAGCGTGCAGGGAGGCGTCGGGAAGCGATTGCAGGTCCTGCGCAAATTTATGAGCAATGTGGCCAAGGCCAAGAATCCCCCAACGAATTTGAGTCATAGCGTTTGATTATTAAAAAGTTAAGAGATGCGTAAAGCTGGAATGGCCCTGATAATTGAGGCCGGTTTAGGATTTATAAAGTAATTAAGCGCTCAAAAAGTTGTGTAAAAATGCACTTTTAAGAGTTATACATAAAGTTACCACTGTGAGATAGTTCTATGCGCTTTAGTTTTTGTTTGTTGATCGGGTGTATTGTTTCTTTCAACGCAATGGCCCAGAATAGTGCTTTAGATAGCCTGAGCCGTGTTAAAGCAGGAGCAGATACGCTGCTGGTGGCGGATACAGTGCGTGTCGACAGTACGCTGGCTGCCAAAAAACAACCCGTCGCCGATACCGTTTCGGCCAGTAAAGTCTCGGGTTTTCACTACAAGCTAACGGCAGATGGAACCCTGACCGCCGGAAACGTGAACCGGGCTTTAATCCAGACGTCTGCGGCGCTCGACTGGGCCGTAAGCCCGCGTTTTCGGCTGACCAGTAACCCGACGTTTGCATACGGGAAACAGAACAACCAGCTTAATGAACGCGAATTATTCGGGGATCTCCGCACGACGTACAGGCATGACCGTCCGTTTTACTACCTGGGCTTTGGCTCGCTGGAAAACAGCAATCTTCGAAAAATAACGACCCGAACCATCGGGGGAGCCGGGGTAGGCTATAAAATCATTCGCCGAAAAAATGCATATTTGTCGTTAACAAATGTCTTTCTGTACGAGAACACGAATTTTGTTGAGTTGGCGGATATCAATGTGCTCCGTAATTCAACCCGAATATTTGGTGAATACCAATGGCAGAATGGCCGATTTTTGTTAAACCATACTGTCTTTCTCCAACCGGCACTCGATGAGAATAACTTCCGCTGGAATGGAAACATTAGCTTACAAATGCAGTTGACCGCTCGGGTTGGCCTGCGGACCATGATTCAGAATTCGTACGAGAGTATTGTTGCTCCCGATCGGAAGCGGAACGATTTCCGCTGGACATTCGGGATTAGCTTGGCAAGTAAGTAATTTGAAAATTAATGGCTTAACATTTTAGGTGAATTTTAGTTTTGTTAGAGCCATAAGCTTATAAATCGATGCATGATTTTTCTTCTCAGGAAGTAAAAGTGAACAAAACCCTGACCGAGTTGAGGTCTTTTCCCGTTGCGTGCATGGAAATTTTCATGCTGGAGCAGGCGCAGTTACGGAAAGCGCAGCAGGAGGCACGGGTTCTTCAACAGCTTGCATCGGCCTTCAAATGGAAAGTACGCCGGAATTATTCGGAAGCCTTGAAGGAAGGGCGGACCCTGGTGGTAACAGATGCCGCTAAGCGAATTCTGTGGACGAATCATCGTTTTCTGACCATGACGGGTTACACCATCCAGGAGGCTATTGGACAAACACCCAACTTTTTGCAGGGAATAGAGACCGACTCGACTACGGTGAGGCGGCTATCCGAAAAACTACGAAAGTCCGCAAAAAGCCCGCGTGCTTATTCTGTGCAGGAAACGCTATTGAATTACCGAAAAAATGGCGAGCCTTACTGGTGCGAAATCCGAATTGATCCGCTCGTAAACCACGATGGGCAACTGACCCATTATATGGCTGTAGAGCGGGAAATCACAAATCACTTAGTAGCGGTTTAGTAATTAATCAGCCGATTTTGATCGTTTAAAAGCAGCATCTCGAACAGTTGCACCGTAGCAGCGGCATCGCCTATGGCTCGGTGTCGGTCGATTAACGGAATATTTAACGAATCGCAAAGTTTGCCAAGGCTATAAGAAGGAAGCCCGGGGAAAATCCGGCGGCTTAACCAGACTGTACAAAGTTTATTGCGCTCAAAGGCCAGATCGAGCCAGCCAAATTCCTTCTTGAGAAAACCGTAGTCGAACGGAGCGTTGTGGGCGACAAAAATCGCGTTCTCGGTGAGGCGTTCCACCTGGGCGGCCACATCGGCAAAGGTCGGAGCATTTTCGACCATCTCGTCGGTAATACCAGTCAGGCGACTGATAAACGGCGGAATCGGGCAGCCCGGATTGAGCAGGGAATGAAACGAGTCAATAACACGAAGTCCATCGTGTCGGAAAACGGCAATCTCTGTCAGACGGGTTGGTCCACCAATTCCCCCTGTTGTTTCTATGTCAACTATTGAAAACATTCCTGCAATAGACCAGGTGAACGATTATTTCTTTTTCTTTTTATAAAAATTATACACAATTGACGCCTGAAACGTTCGGTTGTAGCGCTCCACAATAGGATTGATTGAAATGTCTTTCAGGCCGTAGATGTAGCGCAGGTTGAGGCTAAATTTATCGACTGCATCCAGAAAATCATAATGAACACCAACGGCAATCCCAAGGTCGTTCCGCACGCCCGGCCCGTTGCTGGTAGGTGTGTTGAGCGCGTAGCTAAACTCCGGGCCGGCTTGTAACGTCAGCCCTTCCGTAGGAATCCAGCCCAGCATGATAGGCGCACTGATGTAGCGGTAACTGTTGCGAATGGTTTCGCGCGTGCCTTGAGTACCTCTAAAGCGGCCTCCTTTATTCGAGTACATCAACTCTGGTTGCAGAACAAAGCTGTTGATTCTGAGGCGGTAAAGCCCACCCAGATGAAGGTCGTTTCTCAGTTTGGATTCAAAAGACGTAACGCCTTCCTGGGCAGTAAGGGATAAGTTGGCACCGGCTTTAACGGCAAAATGACCCGAAATCTGAGCCGTTGCGACAAAAGAGGTAAACAGAAATACAAAAAGAACGGAAAGTCTGGCTGTAAACATATGCATTTTAAAAGTCAGTCGTCTTGGCGAACCACTTTGACGTGGGAGCGGCCAATCGTTAGACAAATAACGGCAGATTTCACCGCATCTGCATATGAGATCCGTCCAAATCTATAAATTATGGTTGGTAAATCTTAATTCAGCCTGGGATCGACCGGATAATGCGACAAGACGCGGTACTGTCCGCCCATGCGCCGCAGTACGCCGCGCCAGAATTGGTCGGAAGGCGTATCAAAAATAAAATCGGCGTCGGTCTGCGAAATAATCCAGGCTTTCTGGCTCATTTCCTCTTCCAGTTGCCCATCCGACCAGCCCGAATAACCCACAAAAAAACGAATGTCGTTTTCGCGAACGGTGCCTGCGTTAATGAGTTGTTTTAATTGTTCGAAGTTGCCGCTCCAGTAAAGCCCGTTGCCCAGGCTAATCGAGTCATCGAGCAAATCACCCAGGCGGTGAATGTAGTGCAGCGTATTTTGTTGGACGGGTCCGCCGACATAAAGTGAATAATCGTGGTACATTTCTTCGGTAAGCACATCGTTGAGCTTCACCTGGGCGATCTGGTTGAGCACCAGGCCGAATGTGCCGTCCTCATTGTGTTCGCAAACCAATACAACACTGCGCTCGAAGTTTGAATCACCTAAAAAAGGCTCGGCAACAAGCAGGCATCCATTTGTGACGGTCGGTGTGGTCATAATTATTTCGTTTTCAGGGTGTCATAGAAGCGAACATCTTGGTTGCTAAACGACTCGTTAATGAACGAATGCCGGGAAGATCTTTTCAGCCTGGCTTCAGGACAGAAATATTGGGAAAAATTACAGAATACGAAACTATACGGCGAAATTCTTACTCAAATTCAAAAATATTGGGAATCTAAAGGTTTGCGGAGTAGATTGATGCATGCGTTTCAAGTCACTTCTTCAGCATAAGATTTTCTTCTTGATTTTTGGGTCAATTGCTGCCTTTTGCACCTATGCCTCTATGTTTGGCTTCCGAAAAGGCATTACCGCCGTTGCCTTTGAAGGAGTTGAGTTTGCCGGAATCAGTTACAAAATCTGGCTGATTACGGCGCAGGTGCTGGGTTACGCGCTGTCGAAGCGAATAGGGGTGAAGGTCGTGGCGGAAATGAAACCGGCGCGGCGGGCGCTAAGTATTTTGATTTTTATCGGTCTTTCCGAAGTGGCGCTGCTGGGGTTTGCGCTGGTTCCACCGCCTTACAACATTATTTTTTTACTGCTGAATGGCTTGCCCCTGGGATTGGTCTACGGAACAGTTTTTGGCTTTTTGGAAGGTCGTCAGCAAACGGATGCCCTGGTTGCGGCCCTGACGGCTTCGTTTATTTTTGCTTCCGGGCTGGTCAAAACGGTTGCACTAACGATCAAAGCGTCGTGGGGCGTTTCGGAGTACTGGCTACCGTTTGCAACCGGGTTGCTTTTTGTTCTTCCGTTGTTGGTGTCGGTCTGGATGCTGGCGTTGCTGCCACCGCCCACGCCCGAAGACGAGCGCCTGCGCACCGAGCGCCGCCCGATGAACCGCCAGGAGCGACGGCAGTTTGTCAAAACTTTTTCCTTCGGCCTGACCACGCTAATTGTGTCGTATGTGATACTTTCGGCCTTCCGCGATATTCGTGACAATTTTGCACCGGAGATTTTATCAGCGGCTGGCATTACCAACCCCGCCGTGTTTACGCAGACCGAAACGACCGTAGCCCTGCTGATTTTGGTGCTGATGGGCTCGCTCCAACTCGTTCGCGATAATTTCCAGGCATTCCGGTTGATTAATGGCGTTATGTTGCTGGCCGCTGTCTTAATTGGCGTGAGTACGTGGCTGTACCAGGCGGGTATTTTATCGCCGGGCGTTTGGTTTACGCTGGTTGGCGTAGGCATCTACGGGTGCTATGTGCCTTGCAATGGGCTTTATTTCGAGCGCCTGGTGGCTTCGTTTCGCTACGTTAGTACCGTGGGCTTCATTATTACCCTGGCCGATTATTACGGCTATCTGGGCAGTGTAGCCATTTTGCTCTACAAAAATTTCGGGCAGCCCAACATCAGCTTTCTTACCTTTTTTGTTTACGCGGCCTATGGCGTGTCCATTGTCTATAGCCTGCTGCTGGTGATTTCGTACAATTACTTTCAGCGAAAGAAAAAAGAAACGCTGGCGGTTGTGGTATGAACACAAAAAAGCGGAGGCAAAAGTACAATGACTTCTACCTCCGCTTTATAAACGTATTTTTTATTCGGTAATCGACAAACGCACGGTGTTGGTTTTCCGGTGCTTCGACATCGGCATACTCAACACATTGACGTAAATATCACCCTCCGAAATCACGCCTTGTTCTTTGAGTTTTTCCTTGATTTCGTTAACGGTTTGGTCAACGCTGGCTTCTTGTGCCGGGATGTAAGGCAGCACGTAAACACCCCAGTACAAACCAAGTGTGT
The DNA here is from genome assembly GCF_021484805.1 of Tellurirhabdus bombi. Taxonomy (NCBI): domain Bacteria; kingdom Pseudomonadati; phylum Bacteroidota; class Cytophagia; order Cytophagales; family Spirosomataceae; genus Larkinella; species Larkinella bombi. Next base: position 2,120,399 of record NZ_CP090557.1, read on the forward strand.
TCATCAATCGGCGGTCGGTGGTGCAAACGAAAAGAGCCGCTTTCGGGCGGTGGTGCGACAGGCGAACTGCCGTATAACCCGAAGTCGTAATGCCGATGATTGCTTTGGCGTGCGTATCGCGAGCCAGACGGCAGGCGCTCATCACCACGTTGTCATTCAACACGTTTTCGGTTGGGTGCTCATTAACGTAAGCGTGGTACCGGAAATAAATGGAATCCGAGAGAGCTTCTACTTTCTGGATGGTCCGCGACATGTTTTCAACAGCCAGAATTGGGTATTTACCGGAAGCCGTCTCGGCGCTAAGCATCACGGCATCAGCACCATCCAGAACAGAGTTAGCAACGTCGTTGATTTCGGCGCGGGTTGGACGAGCAGCGTCGATCATGCTTTCGAGCATTTGCGTCGCTACGATAACCGGTTTGCCCGCCTTATTGGACTTTTCAACCAGCATCTTCTGAATCATGGGCACGTCTTCCGCAGGAAGTTCAACCCCGAGGTCACCCCGGGCCACCATGATCGCGTCCGTTGCTTCGATAATTTCGTCGATGTTATCGATCGCTTCCGGCTTCTCAATTTTAGCCACCACACGGGCGGTTTTGCCTTTAGACTGAATGTATTCTTTTACTTCCAGAATTTCAGACGCCTGGCGAACAAACGAAAGAGCAATCCACTCAACGTCGTGTTCCAGACCAAATTCCAGGTCAGCGTAGTCTTTTTCAGTTACTGAAGGAATCGACACCTTCGTGTTTGGCAGGTTAACGCCTTTCTTCGATTTCAGCGGACCTCCGTAAACAACTTCCGTAACGACGTCTGTGCCATCGATACCGATCACTTTTACTTCCAGTTTTCCGTCGTCAAGCAGGATGCGCTCGTCGGGGCGAACGTCGTGGTACATGCCTTTGTAAGGCGTGCTGACGCGCTCGGCGGTACCGATCAGCTCTTCGTTTGTAAAGGTCAGTTTGTTGCCCGGTAACAGGATAACGCCCTCGTTGTTTTCTACCTTTCCAACACGGATTTTAGGGCCTTGTAAGTCTTGCAGGATGCAGAGGTTCAGACCGTGTTCTTCGTTCAGTTCGCGAATGCGCTGGATACGGACAAGGTGTTCAGCGTGGTCGCCGTGGGAGAAATTAAGCCGGAAAACGTTTACACCAGCTTTGGCCAGTGCTAACAGCTGTTCTTTACTTTCGGACGCCGGACCGACCGTTGCAACAATCTTAGTTCTTTTGAATGACATGGGACTTGGCTAAGTCAATGCACGATGCTATATAAGGACAAAATTAACTGCCTATTCCGAATTAACACGAGTTTATTGACTTTGACTTATGAAATTTTGGTTATGAGTTTTCTGAGAAAAATAAAATTTGGGATATTAACGTAAAAATTCCCGTTTATTTTCGCTTTGCTGATCCTTACTTTCTGTGACAGTTTTTAGGCAATAAGTTGCTTACTAATAGAAAGATAGGTCTGTAAGCGGCATACTGTAATTACTAAAGATCTCGGTTTAACTAAACAATTTTTTTCAGCACATAATACAAGGGCGCTCCGCTGAAAAAAAGCCCCCAACCAATGGCTGCCGGAATCGGATCATTGATAATGACGTTCAGAGAAACGCCAATCAGAAAGAGCACGAAAAGCAGCGGTATCCACGGGTAAAGCCCGATTTTAAAGCCCGTATGCGTATCCTGTCCTTTCACGCGCTTCCGAAAGACAAACAAAGTGGCTGCTGCACTAGCCAGTGCAATGCTATCGACCGACATCACATAACTGACAATTTTTTCGAAAGCTCCCAGAACCAGCAAAGACAGCAGCATAATCGCCACCAGGAAAGTCAGGGCAAATTCCTGCGTCTGCGTGCGTTCGTTGACGCGCTTGAAAATGGGCGGTAAAATGCCATCGTCGGCCATGGCGTAGTAGACGCGGGGCAGCGACAAAAGGCTGGCATTTAAATACCCCAAAACAGAAACAAAAATGGCAACCGAAGCCAGTCGAAAGCCCCACGTACCAAACATCGCCTGGGCCAGGTCAGCCGCAACGAGCTTGGAGCCCGTAAGTCCGGCAAAACCCAGTTGATGGTAATAAGCGTAATTCAGCAGCAGATACAAGGCCATGATCAGCAGCATGCCGCCAATGATACCGCGGGCCGTGTTGCGGGTTGGATTCTTAATATCGGCTCCGAAGTTAAGCGTCTGCTGGTAGCCGCCGTACGTATAAAAAACGGCAATGAGCGACGTTGCAAAGGCCAGCAGCGGCGAGTTCTGGCCGACGGCTGACGGTACACCAGCATCTCCCGAAGCGGAACTCATGAAAACGCCCAGGCATAAAATAGCCATCAGCACGATTTTAAGGCTACTGAGGATGTTCTGCGTGCGGGAGCCCGAACGGATGCCGAGGAGATTGATGACGTAAAACAGCAGTACCAGCGCGATGGCGGTGCCGTTAAGGCCCATCTGGTTGTGCAGGGCGTCGGGCAGGAGCGGATTGATGTATTCGGCGCCGATGAGTGCCACGCCCACGTTGCCCGCGCCGTAGGTCAGCACAATCACCCAGTTCAGCATGAAGGCAAAAACCGGGTGAAAGGCTGTGGAGATTAGTTTGTAAAAGCCCCCCGGAAAATGGTAACGCGCCCCGATTTCTGCAAAAGTCAGCGCCCCGCACAAACTCACAAGTCCGCCAACGATCCAGGCGGCAAAGAAAAGAGTGGGGGTACCTGCCGATTGGGCAACGATAGCCGGTGTTCGAAAAATGCCAACCCCAATAACGAGGCTGACTACAATCATAATGAGGTCGAAAACAGAGAGCTTAGGTTGAATCATCCAGTGAGTGAGCTATTTTTGGCGCGTGCGTTTGGCCTGGGCTTTTTCCTGTTCTTCGCGTTCGTATTCCTCGCGGCGGCGTTTTTCGGCTGACAGGTTCCGGTACAGGCCATTCAGGACATAAATATCATCTACTTCGTCAATTAATCGGTGCAGTTCTTCGCGGACTTCAGTAATGTTCATAAAAGTTGTTGGTTAATGGAAAAAGAAATACCCCAGCGCGATGCCAGCCAGCACGCCGATGAAGTCGGCAGTGAGTCCGGCCACGATGGCATAGCGGGTTTTCTTAATACCTACTGAACCAAAATACAACGCAACAATGTAAAATGTTGTATCGGCTGCCCCCTGAAAAATACACGATAAGCGCCCTACGAACGAATCCGGGCCAAATTCCTTCATGGCGTCGATCATCAGCGCCCGTGACGCGCTTCCGCTCAGGGGGCGCATCAGCGCCACGGGCAAAGCATCGGTAAAATCTGTATTAACGCCCATCAAACCAATCAGGTATTTCATGCCATCGACCACGTAGGCCATAGCACCCGAATTTCGCAACGCGCTGATGGCTACCAGCATCCCGACCAAGTACGGAATAATTCGGACGGAAGTTTCAAAGCCACCTTTCGCGCCTTCGATAAAGGCATCGAAAATATCCACTTTCTTGCGCAGTGCGCCAAGCAGGAACGCGACGATAATGACGAACAAGGTGACGTTCCCCACCACTTTGGACACCTGCTCAATCTCTTCCTTAGGCAGCGACGACAGATACCACAACGCCAGCACCAGAAACGTCGTGATGCCGCCCAACCAGCCCATTACCAGTCCGTTAAACAGATTGATTCGCTGCTTTAGCGCAACAATGAACATGCTGCAAACCGTGGCTACGTAAGTTCCGATGAGGCAGGGAATAAAAATATCGGAGGGGTCTTTGGCTCCTAAAATCGCCCGTTGCGCCATAATACCCAAAGGAATAATCGTCAGGCCGGACGTATGCAACACCAGAAACATAATCTGGGCGTTGGAAGCGGTGTCTTTCTGCGGGTTCAGCTCCTGTAAACTTTGCATTGCTTTCAGACCAAAGGGTGTGGCCGCGTTGTCGAGACCGAGCATGTTGGCCGAAAAATTCATGATCATCTGCCCATTGGCCGGATGGTTTTTCGGTACTTCGGGAAACAATTTGTTGAAAAAGGGGCCGATGATGCGCGCCAGAAAGTTGATGGCTCCCGCTTTTTCGCCAATATTAAGCAGGCCTAGAAAGAAGGTCATCACGCCCGCCAGTGGCAAGGCAATGTCCATTACCGCAACTTTCGACGAATCAAAAAGGCCCTCAACAATGGTCTTGAAAATTTCCGTATCACCCAGAAAAATTAACTTAAAAAGCGCAATCAGGAAGGCAACCAGGAAAAAACCTACCCAGATATAATTAAGAGCCATGTTACGGTTGTGTAGTTTTACTCCAATATTCAGCATTCCACCTTCAATATTCAACAAGCATGCTTCATATTCGTCGTATTTCTTTACTTTTTACCTTACTTTTTCCTCTTTATAGCCTTGCTCAGACAAAGACAGAAAAGGCAATGATTCGGCAAGGATTGCTTGATATTCAGAAAGTTGAACCGAGTATTTTGGTTGACTTGAAGTATTCGACAACGGATAATTTTTTGGGCAAAGATATTTACGGAGATTTAAACCGAGCTTACCTGCAACCCGCAGCCGCTAAAAAATTAGCCAAGGCCAGTAGCTACCTGAAAAAAGTAAAGCCTACGTACCGCTTGCTGGTCTACGACGCGGCCCGGTCAAAGGCGGCTCAGGTCAATTTATGGAACTCCTTGAAACTGCCCGAAGGTATCCGGCAGAAATACGTGGCACCGCCGCGTCTTGGCTCCATTCACAGTTACGGTTGCGCCGTCGATCTGACCATTGCCGCGCTGGACGGCAAAAGTGGACAGTACAAACCGCTGGATATGGGCACCAAGTTTGATTATTTCGGTGATCTGGCTTACCCCGAAAAAGAAGAGGCTTTACTAAAAGCCGGGAAACTGACTAAAAAGCAGGTCGAGAACCGGCGCTTGTTGCGCTCTGTCATGGCTCAGGCGGGTTTTTCGTCCATCAAAACGGAGTGGTGGCACTTCAACGCGCTGTCGAGAAGCCAGGCGAAGGCCACCTACAAAATTGTTGAATAGACAAAAAGCGTTAAATTAATAAACTTCCATTTCCGGCTCAACATCCCGTGCCCAGGCGTGAATCCCGCCTTCCAGACTCATTAGGTTGGAGCGCCCGTACTCTTTTTGTAGGTAATCAACGATGTATTGGCTGCGAATGCCGTGGTGGCAATAAACCACAACCGGTTTGTCCGTAGGAATGCGTTTGATGTTGTTGTTGATGATATTCACCGGAATCAAAACGGCATTTTCGAGGTGACAGATGTTGTACTCGGGGCGTTCGCGCACGTCGAGCAGAAAGATGTCTTCGCCATTAGCCAGTCGGTCGGCCAGTTCCGTGACGGTCATGTTCCGGCGGGCGGGGGTAATGGGGTTTGTGCGGGCACCATCGGCCCAGCCTTGCTGAGCTGCTGCTTCGGCATCGAGTCGCCGCCGAACCCGAATTTTCTGAAAACTCATCGCCAGCAAATCAACCATCAGCAGTTCTTCGGTCAGCGCCTGCCCGATACCGGTAATCAGTTTGATGACTTCACTAGCCTGGTAGGTACCAATCACGCCTGGAAGAACGCCCAAAACGCCCGTTTCGGCGCAATTTGGAATTTCCATCTGGTTCGGAAATTCAGGGAAAAGGCAGCGGTAGGTGGGGCCTCGCCGAACTTCTGTTGTATGCTCACTGTCTGCCAAAGGAGCATTTAACACAGCCACCTGCCCCTCAAAACGGTGGATAGCGCCATAAACAAATGGTTTTTCCTGCATCACGCACACGTCATTTACCAGATAACGAACCGTGAAATTATCGGTACAATCGACAATAATGTCGTATTCGGCGGTAAGCGTCAGGGCGTTAGAGCGGTCGAGGGCGTAGGCGTACGATTTTAACTGAATTTCCGGATTTAGTTTCCGCAAATGATTGGCGGCCATTACCGCTTTAGGCTGGCCCACCTGCTCGGTCGTGTACAAAACCTGTCGCTGTAAATTGCTGATATCAACCGTATCGGAGTCGATGATGCCAATGGTGCCAACGCCCGCCGCGGCCAGATACATCAACACGGGGCAGCCTAGGCCTCCGGCTCCAACTACTAAGACACGCGCTCGTTTCAATTTAAGTTGTCCTTCCACACCGATTTCCGGGAGGTTGATATGCTTTTGGTAACGGGCGGTTTCAGCAGGCAGTAACATAGTATTTGAGGAAAGGGAATACGTTTACAACACTTATTTTACAACGAAGATTTAACATATTAAGCATATGAGGGCTAAATATTTATTTAACGAACCAATTACAGGATTCGGGTAACATCTGTTACAAGGAAGGATGCAATCCAACAATTTGGCGTTCAAGCGTACACGAAAAAATGACTGGGTGACAGGCTTAAAGAAAGGACAAATTACCCTGTAATGAGGAACTTACAGAGCGTAATTAACCCTCAAAGAAAATCGAAAAAGAAAGAAGAATTACTGCGTGCGTTAAGCGGCAGGGACAGCAACTGTTTGTTGGCGGAGGAGCGCCTCTGTTGGTGAGCTATTAGTCTGAGATATTCCAGCGACGCACCCAAGGCACGCCGCTGGAAATCAATCTATTTAACGGCAATCTTTAGCTCATTCAGTTGGGCTTGGGCAATGGTCGATGGAGAATCGATCATCACGTCGCGGCCCGAATTATTTTTAGGGAACGCAATGAAATCGCGGATGGAGTCGGCACCACCAAAGATTGAGCAAAGGCGGTCGAAACCGAACGCAATTCCACCGTGTGGCGGCGCTCCGTACTCAAACGCATCCAGCAAGAAGCCAAATTGCGCTTTCGCCTCTTCCGGTGAAAAGCCCAATACACCGAACATTTTCGCTTGTAGGTCGCGCTGGAAAATCCGAATCGAGCCACCGCCCACTTCGGTTCCGTTGATAACCATGTCGTACGCATTGGCCCGAACGGCACCGGGATCGGTGTCAAGCAGCGCAATATCTTCCTGCTTGGGCGATGTAAACGGGTGGTGCATCGCAAACCAGCGGCCTTGCTCGGGCTGGCCTTCTTCCTCACCCCATTCGAGAAGCGGGAAATCCAACACCCAAAGCACATTGTACTGATTAGGATCACGGAGTTTCAGGCGAGAACCCATCTCCAGGCGCAGTTCGCTGAGTTGCTTACGGGCCTTGTTGGCTTCACCCGATAAAATCAGCACCAGGTCGCCCGGTTCCGTTCCGAACCGTACAGACCACTGTTTCAGGTCTTCTTCGCTGTAAAATTTATCGACGGAGGATTTCAGCGTGCCGTCAGCATTATGCCGGAAATAAATCAGCCCTTTCGCGCCAATCTGCGGCCGTTTTACCCAATCCGTCAGTTCATCAATTTGTTTCCGCGTATACTCGGCGCAGCCTTTCGCGTTGATACCAACGACTAATTCGGCGTTGTCAAATACGGCGAAATTTTTCCCCGATGTCAGGTCAACCGTATCGAAAAGTCCTTTCAGCTCAACGAACTTCATGCCAAAGCGCGTATCGGGCTTATCGGAGCCGTACAGCGACATGGCTTCGGCATAAGTCATGCGGGGAACTTCGCCCAGGTCGATATTTTTTACCGTCTTGAACAGGTGTTTCACCAGGCCTTCGAACATTTGCAGAATATCCTCCTGCTCAATAAACGACATCTCGCAGTCGATCTGCGTAAATTCAGGTTGGCGGTCGGCGCGTAGATCTTCGTCGCGGAAGCACTTCACAATCTGGTAATACCGGTCGAAACCCGAAACCATCAAAAGCTGCTTGAACGTCTGTGGTGATTGCGGCAAGGCGTAGAACTCGCCCGGATTCATGCGGCTTGGTACAACAAAATCCCGCGCTCCTTCCGGCGTCGATTTGATCAGCACAGGCGTTTCTACCTCAATAAATTCCTGGCCGTCCATGTAAATCCGCGTTTGCTGGGCCACTTTGTGGCGCAACTCCAGATTACGGCGTACGGAACCCCGACGCAAATCCAGGTAGCGGTATTTCATGCGTAAATCATCGCCGCCATCCGTCTCATCTTCAATCAGGAAAGGGGGTAATTTAGCCGGATTCAGTACGTCCAGTCCCGCCAGTTTGATTTCGATATCGCCCGTTGGCAGGTTGGGGTTTTTAGACTTCCGTTCTATGACTTCGCCGCTTGCTTTCACGACGAACTCCCGGCCCAGGATGCGGGCTTGTTCGAGAATGGCAGGAGCGGTTTGGCCTTCTTCCAGAATCAACTGCGTGATGCCATAACGGTCGCGCAAATCAATCCAGATCATGCCGCCTTTGTCGCGGATCCGTTGCACCCAGCCGCAAAGAGCGACTTGTGTGCCAACGTGTTCCATGCGGAGTTCACCGCAGGTATGAGTTCGTAGCATACGAATAATTCTTAGTCAAAAGAGGGGCAAAATTAATGATTTCTGAACGGTATTAGACTTCGTTTTTACGGATTAATGTGATTACCGGCGATTTTCTTTGGCATTTGGCCTAGAATAGCGCCTTCAGGTGTGGGGTAAGCCGATTTCTGAATAAAGCGCCCAATAAGCTCGGGCGGCTTCTTCCCAACTGAACTGGGCGGCGCGTTGCCGAAGCCGGGCGGCCCGGAAAGGGTTGGCCGCAAAGTCGCTCAAACCGTCGTAAATGGTTTCGGCCATGTCTTCGGGTTCGAACGAATTGAAATAATAAGCGTCTTTGCCCCCAATTTCGGGCAGGCTGGTCAAGCGGGAAAGAAAGACCGGTTTCCCAAAATGCATGGCTTCCACAACCGGGAGGCCAAAGCCCTCGGACAAGGAAGGAAACAGCAAGGCCCCGCACTGCTGGTAGAGCCATTGTTTGGTCGCCTCGCTCACCGCACCGGGCATTTCCAACCGCTCCGAAAGATCTAATTGACTAGCCTGGTCGCGGAGGTGAGCCGCATACGGATGCTGATCTACCCCGGCCAGAACTAGTTTCCAATCCGGGAATGCTTCCAGTAAAGGCAAGAGGGTATGGAGGTTTTTTTTAGGATGAATCGCCCCCACAAACAGAAAGAACGGCCCTTCCGCAAGGGCTGCTGTCAGAGACGACTCAGGCGGTTCGGTGCTGGTTATCAATGGCGTTCCGTTATAAATTACCCTGAGTGGTACATCGGGCAACGTAAATTGCTGGCGAACTACCGATGCCGTATACTCGGAAATAGTGGTAAGGGCAGCCGCTTGGGAAATTTTCTGTTGTAAAAAGGCCAGCCTTTGTGCTTTCCTGGCTTCGTCGTAATCCGGTCGCTCTAAAAAATTGAGGTCATGAATCGTCAGAATGAGCTTGCTCTTATCGTTCTGTCCACTGTGGGGAAGGTAGACCGAATCCTGGTGAGTACAGTGCCACACGTCGAAGTGGTTGGGCTTCCATAGCCGACGCCACCAGCCCGCCTGTTGATAGGAAACGCCCTGACCAAAAGCCTCTGTGTGCCCGGCTGGAACGAGAAAGGTCAGGCCAGCGCCGGGGGGCTGCTGCCGAACAAGTTCTTGCCCAAGCAGTTGACAGAATTGCCCAAGCCCACTATGAGGGTCGCGCAAGCGTTCTGTATCGATAAAGATGTTCATAGACGCCATTCGAGATAAGGATGCGGAAAAAAAACCACACTATTAAGAATGAAAAGCAACAGCCCGCCAACAATGTGCGACTAGAAGCGTCATTTTTTCCTCAAAATAATGATAGACCAAAATTGCAGAAAAATTCGCTCTTCAGGCTGTTTACGGCCTTTTTGTCACCATAATATACTTTTTTTTACGCTAAAAGAGCCAACTTGTCAGGTGTAGCAACCTCTTGGCCAGTTAGGTACACTATTTGTTTAATAATAGTTATACAACCAACGTATTACTCCTATGAAAGCTATTGAGAACACATTGCAGGGTACGGGAGGGCAGATCGATTTGCTGAACACGCTATATGGAGGCTCTAGCATGACCCGCATGGAAACGGAACAGGAAGAAGACCGATTGGTAATCACATTGTCGGCTCCAGGAGTGAGTGCGGAGGCGTTTAATGTCTTGATCGATGGGACTAAATTAGTATTATATACATTGCTGCAACAGCGGCTTGCTGAAGATAACCAGGCGCTAGCGGTGCCTATGTTTTTACGCGTTCTGGACATCCCAACGTTTGTGGAGACCGAACAAATAGAAGCTGTTCAGGAAGCTGGCCGGATTCGGATTCATTTACCGTTCAAAAGTGGAGAAAATATCCGCCGGCGGATCGAGATACAGAAGTGGTTTTAAAGATAACAGTGGATGTGGCGTGAGGTAGAGGGCTTGGAGATTTCTTCAAGCTCTTTTTTTATTGTACTCTTTGTCTGTTAATTCGTTTAGTTTAGCGTATTTGACGACGGGATACAAGGCGGAGAACAAAGCCCAGACAAAGCCGGGATACCCGTTCAGGAAATTCTGTTTCAGGAAATATTCCTTCAGGAAAGTTAGCGGAAAACGCAGGATGACTTTGGCTGTACTTTTCTTTTTCTTACGCTCAAAAAGTTCGTTTGCGGCGGCGCTGGTGTAGGCGTTGAATTTATCAAAATAGTCGTGTAAACTCCCGTAGCTATCGTGCAACAAATGATTCTTCAGTCGCCGAACGGAGCCTTCCAGCACAATTTTTTCGTGAACCGGGGCGGTGTTGTAAGTACCATGTCGCTTGTCGAAAAGCCTTAAAATCGGGCTTCGGGCTTCGCCGCCGTATCGCATGAGCTGACCCAAAAAAACCAGCGAACGCGGAATTTCAAAGCCCTGGTAGGAAGCCTCTCCTGCCTCCACGAGCGCTACCTGCTGAATAATTTCTTGCTTTAAAGCATCGGGTACAATTTCGTCGGCATCCAGCGCAAGTACCCAGTGGTTGCGTGCCTGGGCCACGGCGTATTGCTTCTGGGGTCCGAAGCCATCGAAGGACCGATGCAGAATACGGCAGCCGTATTTTTGTGCAATTTCCAACGTGTCGTCTTTACTCCCCGAATCCACCACAACAATCTCATCGCACCAATGCAGGGCGCTCAACACCTCGGCCAGCAAACGGGCCGCATTAAAGGTGATCAGAACTGCGCTAATCGCAGGAACAGGATGGGTTGCCATGCCGCAAATCTACGCGCTATCCCGAATATTACGATTGCATCTTTATTTCCGCAGCCAATAATAAATAGAGAAAGAATTGAAACGGTTGGTAAGAAGAGCCATATATAGGTATAAAAATCTGATAATCAAAGATTAATCTGAATCTGGTATTATTCGAAGAATCTTGTTTCTGTGGATTATTTCAACCGGTTGATTTCGTTTGACTTATCTTTTGTCAAGCTAAAAACAGGATTGTTTTTGGCTTGATCAGAAGGGATTCAATGCTATATTTGTTAGCTGCCAAGGGCGTAAAAGCTTGTTACGAATCCTTATTTACTAACATAATACAACGTACATATATGCATCAAAACGACCTGAACGAGCCGCTGCTGATTGAAGATCCGCTACGGTTTGTGCTATTCCCGATCAAGCACCACGATATCTGGGAGATGTACAAAAAACACGAGGCGTCGTTCTGGACTGCCGAAGAGATTGATTTGTCACAGGATCAAAAAGACTGGGATGGTCTCACGGATGGCGAGCGGCATTTTGTTTCGCACGTTCTGGCCTTTTTTGCGGCCTCTGATGGAATTGTGAACGAAAACCTGGCGGTGAATTTCATCTCGCAGGTTCAATACGCCGAGGCGAAGTGTTTTTATGGTTTCCAGATTATGATGGAAAACATTCACTCCGAAACCTATTCGCTGCTGATCGATACGTACATCAAAAATCCGGTGGAAAAAGATCGGATGCTGCGGGCTATTGATACCATCGAATGTGTTCAGAAAAAGGCTGACTGGGCCTTGCGCTGGATCACAAACGGTAGCTTTGTGGAGCGTCTGCTCGCTTTTGCCGTGGTGGAAGGTATTTTCTTCTCCGGTTCTTTCTGCTCAATATTCTGGCTGAAAAAGCGCGGTCTGATGCCTGGATTATCGTTTTCTAACGAGCTGATTTCGCGCGATGAAGGCCTGCACCGCGATTTTGCCTGTTTGTTGTATACGGACCACATCCAGAACAAACTGCCTGAGCAAGATGTCTATGACCTGATCAAAGATGCTGTTGCCATTGAGCAGGAGTTCGTGACGGATGCCTTGCCGGTATCGCTCATTGGAATGAACGCTGATCTGATGAACCAATACATTGAGTTTGTGGCCGATCACTTGCTGGTTTCGTTAGGCTTACAGAAAGTTTACAACGCAAGCAATCCGTTCGACTTCATGGACATGATTTCGCTACAGGGAAAAACCAACTTCTTCGAGAAGCGGGTTGGTGAATACCAGAAAGCGGGCGTAATGGCTGGCGTTAAGGAAAAAGAATCATCGAAAATTTCGTTCGACGCTGATTTCTAAGCGATAAGCACGAACAGAACGCTCCTTGTTTCAGCGTTCTGCTTCCCCTATTAATTTCCAGACCAAATCTGGCTCGTAGCCTTTTCCAATGGCATAACGAGCCAGTTTTTGTTTTATAACCAGCGGGTTGCTGTCAGTAAGGCTACGTTTCTTTTTTTCGAGCAGGTCGGCGAGGCGCTGCTGGTAGGTGTCGGGTTCAATTTCGTTCATCGCCTGGTCCAGGTTGTAACCCGTAATCCCCCGTTGTTTGAGGTGCTGGCGGATTTTATGCTTTCCCCAGCTTTTGACGCGGAACTTACTGCCCGCAAAAGTCTTGGCAAAACGCTCTTCATTCAGGTAATTCTGTTCAATCAGTTCGACAATAACCAGTTCTGCATCGTCGCCGTAAATATCCCAGTCGTTGAGGCGTTCCCGCACTTCCTGTTGGGTGCGCTCCTGGTAGGCGCAAAACGAAGCAGCCTTGATCAAAGCATCTTTAAGTCGGTCAATCATGGAATAAAAATAGGCAGATTTCAGGGTTTAGAAAACTGTTTTGTTTCCTTTAGACTGAAATCTGCCTTTGGTTAATAACGGTATTTAATTACCGTTTCGAATGTAAATTTCGGCTCCGCCCCGCTGTTCGATAATCATCGGGACGCCGCCATTAGTAAGGGCATAACTATCCTGGCGAATGGTATTCTCCACACCCTGCTGGATGATGGTCAACTGCGCATTGTTTGTCTGAATATTAGGCAGCGAAATCAGGTTTTGCTCCCCGCTCTGAATCAGATTGTAAGCGTTGTTATCACCGGTTAAATCCAACTCAACTCCATTGTAATCTCCCGAAAGCAGAAGAACAACCTGGTTGTTGGAACCGGCTACGCGCGTGTTCACCTCGTTCGTGTTCTGTTGCTGGGAATTATAGTTGCCGATGGCGTCGGTTTGCAGCGAAGGCAGCGCCCCGATTACCGTTAACTGATAAATATACGAGTCAACCTGAGCCTGCGTTCTAGGCATGGTGTTCTGCCAGAAAGCATCGGGTGGCGTCTGGGCCTGAAGGCGACCAAAGCCCCAAAAAATGCCCATCAAAAGGAGTAAGCAGCTCATCTTTTTCATGACTTATCAATTGATGTTCTGCTACTTAAACAAGAAAAAGAAGACTTTAGTTAGCCGTTTAGGCTACTTTTTGCCGTAGGCCTTCTCTCCCGCCAGAATGGGCGTTTTCAGGTGGTTCTCCTGCGGCGGAATGGGGCAGGAGTAGCCCTCGTCGTAGGCGCAGTACGGATTATAAGCCTTGTTGAAATCGATGATCAGTTTCCCATCCTGAATGGCCCCCAACCGTAAATCCAGATAGCGACCACCGCCGTAAGTCTGGCTTCCGTTGGTTTGGTCCTTGAACGGAATAAACACGTAGTCGCGGTATTGCGGCAATTGAGCCAGGCGTAGGCTGCGGTAAAGGGTTAGCTTTTGCGGCTGACCAGCCAGTGTGAATGTTAGCACGGCGTAGCTCACATACGGTTGCTTTTTCCCGTCGTAGGTGAGCATATCGAAAGGTTCGGCTTGCGTGGTTCGCTGAACGGTGGCCGTAACGCGGTAGCTCGAGTCGGGTTCAAAGAAACGCAGGGCGGCCACCGCCTTTTTGGTTTTAAGCGGACTTTTGGGGTCTTTCAGAAACTCGGCTTTGTAGTCGGCCCGATGGCGTTCGATGTCTTTCGCGTAGGACGTTTGACCGAAGCTGGTAGTGCTTAGCCCCATGCAAAGCAGAAAAAACAGACGCGGGAAAAGCATACGTTGTTATCAGGTTTTGGAAAGTCTGGTTCGAATATCCGCTATTTTTTCGTCATACGAAGCCCCCACTGGAATTTTATGCCCCGCCACCGTGATTTCCTGGCGTCCTATTTTATCAATTTTATGCAAGGCAATGATGTAGGAACGGTGGATGCGCACAAACTGAACCTCAGGCAGAACGAGCAGAATATCACTCATCGTCTGGCGACTTACCAATTTGCGGTCCTTCAACATAAAAGTCAGGTAATTGCCGTCGGCCTCAATGTATAAAATGGAATTTAGCGGAATGAGTTCTTCTTCGTAGCCCGTTTTGATCAGAATGGATTTGTCGGCTTCTTTACTGCGTAAGGTTTTAACTTCCAAGGCTTTGTTGCAGGATTTTAAGAAGCGGGCCAACGAAAAAGGCTTTAATAAATAATCGATGGCATCCAGCTCAAAGCCCTGAACTGCGTAATCTGAATAGGCCGTGGTGAAAATGACCATCGGGACTTTTTGTAGGCAGTTGACAAACTCGATGCCGGAAATATCGGGCATTTTGATGTCCAGAAAAATAAGGTCAATCTGGTTTTTCTGCAAATACGGCAGGGCTTCAAACGCGTCCGTGAAGCGGGCTTTCAGGTCGAGAAAGGAGACTTTGGCCGCGTGGAGCTGCACCACGTCTAACGCTTGCGGTTCATCGTCAATAGCAATGGCTGTCAGCATCTATGGTCTGCTTTAATAGTCGTCTCTGCGTTACTCAATAAGTTAGTGTCAGTGCGATGAAATAATCCTGCTCCGACTGTTGAATCGCCAGCGTATGCCGGTTGGGATAGATCAGTTCCAGCCGCTTTCGGACGTTCTCCAAGCCAACACCCGACTGGGCTACTTCGGGGTCGTTGGCTAATTTGGCATGTTGCGAATTATGCACCTTAAAGTAAATCGTTTGGCGATCCATTGTCAATGTAATGAAGATCCAGGACGGTTTCCGAAGGCTGATTCCGTGCTTAAACGCATTTTCGACGAACGGCGTGAGCATCATTGGCGCAATGCTGATAGATGCATCTGGCTCCTGAAGGTTCACCCGAATTTCAATGCCGTGCGACTCGTCCAGCCGCATCCGCTGAATCTGAATGTAGTTCTGTAAGTACTCAATTTCTTTGGTCAGGGGGATGCGGTCCCGGTTATTTTCCTGCAACATAAACCGCATCATATCACCTAACTTCTGAATACCGTCGGCAGTCTGTTCGCTACCTTCTTTGAGGGCGGTGGCGTATAAACTGTTGAGCGCGTTAAACAGAAAATGCGGATTGATCTGGGAGCGCAGGCTATCGAGTTCGGCAGATTTACTGGAAATCCGGGTTTCCAGAACCTTTTTTTCACTGCTTGATCGGGCGCGTAAGTAAGCAATGATGCCTGGTAAAAATAAGGTTATCAGAATAAAAAGAAAGATGAGGTGGTTTTGGCGGTAACTGAAATGCGTAAAAGCGCCCCAAACCAGCAAGTTTCCCAAAAGGCAAAGAGCCAGGTAAAGACCCAACCTTCCGATAAGAAACAAGTTTTGTGGGCCAGATAGATGGGGCAGCACTGCTTTGCGAAAGAAATGCTGGAGAATATAGATCTGGATGGCGAGTGAGCTAAAAAGAAGCAGGTCGCCAAAAGGAGGCTGCCAGATCGAGGTGTGGACAGGGCCCGCTACAGCAAAAACCAAAGCAAGAATGCCCGGAAAAAGAAAGGGAACGTAAGCGATGACGCCTACCAGACCCGTTTCAAATTTAGCGCGGAGGTAATAGAACGCCTGCGCCAACAGTTCGTAGGAAAAGATAAAAAGCCCCAGTCCGATAGCATCAGCTACCACGTTTCGCTTGCTGTACGAAGAGGTCATTTTCAGGCCAATAATTTCCCCGTAAGAGCCATATTTGTAATCAATATATCGAATGAAGTAATGGTAAATACCCGCACTGCTCAGCAGCAGCGTCAGGCACAAGCCGACGTACAACCAGCTACTCGGGTCGGGGTCTAGCTCGGTGATTTTTGGGAAGGCGATGTAGTGAAAAACATACCAGGCGACCAGGCATAAAAACACACCAGCAATAATGGGAAAGTTGTGATTGAGAAAATGATTGTACGAATCCAGGGCTTTCAGAATAACCCAGGTAGGACGCCCGGCCCGATTGTACAAGGCCATTTCAACCATATCATCCAGTCGCCAGGTAGACTGAAACAGCCGTCGGACGACATAAAGCACGGCTATACTAACTACAAAAATCAGTTCATACCGTCGGATCAGGACTAAATTCCGCATTGTCTTTTCAGTTTTTGACCAAAATTAGAATCTACGCCAGCCGATCGGGCAGAAATGGGCTGAATGCCTTGAAAAATGGGCTGAATGCCTTTCAAACAGGTATAATAGATAAAAAAAGTGATCCCATTAAATAATATGAGCACTGGTTAATTAACCTTTTAGCCGAAGTGCTGTTGTTTTAACAGTTGAACTATACATCCCAAACGTTATGAAAAAGATACCCCTTTTTTTGATGCTGGCATTCGGTTGCTGGACTTTCCAGGCCTGTAACAACACGGCCAAAAAAGAAGATAGTGCTGAAGTGGCCGAAGATGCCAATGAAGATAAAGCTGGCGTGGATGATGACGATTCCGAGTTTGCAATCACCGCTGCCAGTGGTGGCATGATGGAAGTAGAACTGGGCCGGATGGCGCAGGAAAAAGGGCAGAGCCAGCAGGTAAAAGATTTTGGTGCCATGATGGTGCAAGACCATTCGAAAGCCAATGACGAACTGAAAGCACTGGCCGCCGCCAAAAATATCACCCTGCCCGGTACGCTGAGCGACAAACACCAGAAGCACGTAGACGACCTGAGCAAACTGTCGGGAGCGGAATTTGACAAAGAATACGTCAAACTGATGGTGAACGACCATAAAGAAGACATCGATGAGTTCGAAGAAGCCGCCAAAGAAGATCAGGACGCCGATCTGAAAGCGTTCGCTGCTAAAACGCTACCGACCCTGAAGGCGCACCACGCTAAAATCAAGGCCATTCAGGATGCTATGTAATTAAAACCTGTTGGATATAAAAAAGGGATGCAGATTGCTCTGCATCCCTTTTTTGTGGGTAAAGATTCCGATGAGTATCAGGTTTCGTTAAATAATTTACCAATTTTGCCACTTAGCCCCGTCGTTAATTATCGCTCATTGACTTTTACTTAATCATGTACTTTATTAATCGCCTTAACCAGTATTGGGAAAAAACCATTCTGTCAGGCCCCTATTGGTTACTAAAAGCGGTTGCCGTAATCGTTCTAGTATCCATTTTTTTTAGCCTGGGCCAGGATCTCCGCCGGGTAGCTTATTTAAAAAATTTATTTGATCTGATTGCGGGTCACCCAAATCCACAGCTCTGTTGCTATTACTGGTCAGACATTGCCTATCAGGTTACGGATATGCTCATGCAGAAATTGACCGGTTGGGATACGGTGCATCAGGCAAACATGCGTTTTCGGCCTGTTTTGCCGATTCTCTGGGCTACGTTTAAATCTATTCCAGTTGTTTATGGCTTGCAGGTTGCTTTAGGGATCGCGCAGATATACATGGTATGCCAAATTGTATATGAATTAGTGGAAGATCGGGTGCAGGCGTTCTATTTCACGCTGGGTTTTGGCGGAATTTATACAGGCGTTGCTTTCTTTCTTGATTTCTACGGTTTTGGTGACGCACTGGCTTACGCTTTCATGACGGCTGCGCTTTATTTTCACCGTCCGTTGCTTATTTTTCTGGCCCTTTTTCTGGCTTGCTGGGTGGACGAACGTGCGTTAGTCAATGCTGCGTTCATCGTATTGTATCATTGGCTAGCTCCTTATAAAAATAAAGAAAAGCCGCTTGTCTTTCATTTTCGGCAAATAACGCCCCAGGCAATTGCGGTGCTGGTCGGAGGCGCGGCCTATCTGGCCATTCGAATTTACCTGACTTCTCGTTACCAGCTCAAAACGCCCTTCGGCGGCCCTTCGCTCTTTTTCCACGTTAAAGAGGGCATAAAAACCTTTGGCATACGGTTCTGGAGTGGCTTTGAAAGCTTCTGGCTGCTTGTTTTTGCTATGCTGGGTCTTCTTTACTACCGTCGGAATTACCTGTTGTTGAGCTTGGTAGGCGCTTTTGTCATGCTTACAACATTCACTATTCTTATGCAGGGCGATTTTACGCGGACCCAGGCATACGGTTTTCCTATTTTTTTTATTGCGATTGCCGTATTAAAGCAGGAACTTGAGCCCTCTGAACTTCGCGTTAGCTTATTAACCGTGGCGTTGATAGCCAGCGTATTTTCCCCTCTGATCTATTAGAATGGATATTTCTTACATCCTCAACGAGTTAGGTGAGGAACGCAGTCAGTACTTTGATGCCGTTGCGCCGCCCGTTATCCAGACGAGCAATTTTACCTTCCCGAACGTGGAGGCCATGCGCCAGAATCTGCAACGTGAATACGATGTTCCGTTTTATACGCGGGGCAACAATCCAACTGTACAAATCCTGCGGAAAAAACTGGCCGCGCTCGAAGGAGCCGAAGATGCGCTGGTGCTGGCTAGCGGCAGCGCCGCTATTTCGGCGGCTATCGTTGCCAACGTGGCCCAGGGCGACCACGTCGTATGCGTCGCAAAACCTTATAGCTGGACCACCCGTTTGCTGCAAAATCTTCTGTCTCGTTTCGGGGTAACAACCACCTTTGTAGACGGCACCGACGTGCGCAATTTCGAAGCCGCGCTGCAAGCCAACACCAAAATCATCTACCTCGAGTCTCCCAATACGTTTACGTTTGAGTTGCAGGACCTAGAGGCCGTAGCGAAGCTGGCGAAGTCGAAAGGCATTTTGACCATGATCGATAATAGCTACAGCACGCCGCTTTACCAGCAACCCATCCGGCTAGGTATCGACATCAGCATCCATTCGGCCTCGAAATACATTGGCGGGCACAGTGATGTAATCGCGGGCGTCATTTGTGGTACGGAGGAAATGATGCGCAAAATTTTCCATTCCGAGTACATGACGTTTGGCGGCATTATTGCGCCCATGAACGCCTGGCTGCTGCTGCGCGGCTTACGGACCCTGCCGATTCGGTTGGAGCAAAGCAGTCGCTCGGCGGCCAAAGTGGTTGAGTTTTTGGAAAATCACCCGGCTGTGGCGCAGGTGTACTATCCTTTCTCGACCAAACATCCGCAATACGATTTAGCCCGTCGGCAAATGTCGGGCTGCGGTGGACTCATGACGATTTCGCTGAAAACCGACCAGATTGCCGATGTTGATCAGTTCGCCAACGCCTTACGTCGCTTTTTGCTGGGTGTTTCCTGGGGAGGCCACGAGTCGCTGGTGTTTCCGTCCAGCGTAGGCTATTCGACGAGCCGACCGCCGGGCGATCCGGATCGGGACTTTAATTTCGTTCGGCTGTACGTTGGCCTGGAAGACCCAGAGGTATTAATCGCCGATCTAAACCAGGCGTTGGCGCACATCGCAACTAGTTAATAAAGCGTTACCGAGTGAGCAGAACCGTTCCTTTCTCCAACTGAAACGGATCGTCAGGCTTGCGCGAATCACGGAATTGCAGGATATACACGTACCGGTCGGGGAGGCACTGTTTGCGTTTATAGGTACCATCCCAGAGCTGGCGTGAGTCTGTCGTGTAGAAAATAACTTCGCCCCAACGGTTAAGAATCGTCAGGCGAATGTCGAGGAAATTGGCGTTTCGGATTTCGAAGAAGTCGTTTATTCCATCGCCGTTCGGCGTAAATATAGTAGGAATAAAAACCGAAGCCGGGGCGAAGCAGGTGTCTTTTACCGTAAAAACCTGGCTGGCCGTACACCCGTTTACGCCCGTAACACGGGCCTCGAAAGTACCCGGCTGTGTGACGACCACCTCCGCCGTCTGTTCGCCGGAGTGCGGCCAAAGATAGGTTAAACCCGATTCGCTGGAGCTTACTTTTAGACGAGACTGCTTGTCTGTCAGACAGTTTAGTGAATCGGGCTCCGGCTGAATTTTGGGCAGCGGTTTCACCGTAACCAATACACTATCCTGCGCCAGCTCGCCGCACTGGTTGCGGTATGTTACTTTAAAGAGCTGCGTCTGAGAAAGCTGGGTCGTCGGTATCCGGCTTTCGGGATCGGAGAGCAAATTGCGAGGGACCCAGCTATATGATAAATCAACGGATTCGGGTGCAATCAGCTGAACGGTTTCCTTGGGGCAGGCGGTTAGTTGGCGCCTGCCTACGGTATCGGCATGGGTCGGAAAGCAGACGCTCTGGTTGTTGGTAGCCCCGCCCGTAGACGCCGAAACGCCCCACCATACATTGGGGTTACCGCCAAAAATCTCGTTAACCAGATCAATGTTCACCGCCAGTTTTTCGCAGTCTATTTGTACCTCCAGGCGCTTCCGGGTGGCGTCCCACTGAATTTTAACGGTATGATTGCGCCCATCTTTCAGGGTGGCATCGGGCCGGGTAGCGCGGATAGGGCCTGCCAGGTTAAGCGGGGAAAGATGGTTGACATTTCCATCGCGCTGGATGGCCATGTGGTCGAACGAAGGGTCGGTGGGGTTAATATGAGTGTCAAACTCAATGCCCAACGAAGGCGAAATACCCGTAAAGCCAAAATACTCACCCGTTTGCGCCACCACGTTGGGACCTTTGTTCTGCAAGACAAAGGCAAAGCCATCGGCACCGTCAGCCACGCGCGTTCCAAAATTAACGGTGAACTGCCAGGTCATCGATTTCTGAAGATTAAGCTGCTGGCGACTCCAGACGGCGCCGCCCTGGTGGGTCTTGTCTTCCGTGAGCAAATAACAGCCTTCACCAGGTTGGGCCTGGGCGCTTCCGGCCAGATTATACTGAGCCCGAAGTCGAAGCGGCAGGGCAAGAAGAAATAGTAAAAAAGATAAGGGTAAAATATGCTTCATAGAAAAACCGGCGCTCACCTCTTAGAGTAACTAAAAGTATAAAGCTCGCCTAAACAAGTTACTTTGGAAAATAAAGAATGTGGAATAAATTTAGTTCTATTTAGTCTGATAAATAGCCTGATTTTCTGCAATTGTTACTAAAAACGAATCGACTTGTCTAAAAATAACAGGTCAATGCCTCATTCGCCAACATTGATTTCGTAAGCTTGCTAGTATTGGCGGTCCATTTGTTACTTTTGTTGTGCTGATCTTTTCACGTAATTAATTTCCTTTATTGATGCGTCGGTTGCTTCTGACCTTAGCCTTTGTCGGTACTTTTTTCTGTGGGTTTGACTTGTTGGCCCAAACGCCGGTTGTGCCGTCCTTCCTAAAAGCTAATCCTCGTTGGGTGGATTCAGTTTTCAATAAACTGACACCAGATGAGCGGATTGCGCAGCTAATTATGGTTGCGGGCTATTCCAATCGGGGGCGGGCATACGAAGATTCGCTCATGAATGCCGTTCGGACCTACAAGGTTGGTGGAATGGTATTTTTTCAGGGTGGCCCGATTCGGCAGGCTCGTTTGGTAAACCGGCTGCAAACGGTGGTAAAAGTGCCGATGCTGATTGCGATTGACGGCGAATGGGGCTTGGGTATGCGCCTCGATAGCACCGTTCGGTTTCCGTATCAAATGACGCTGGGGGCCATTCAGCAACGCGACGATCTGATTTATAAAATGGGGGCTGCTGTGGCCCGGCAAGCCCGCCGAATGGGCATTCATGTCAATTTTGCGCCTGTTGTTGACGTAAATAACAACCCAAATAACCCGGTCATTAACTTCCGGTCGTTTGGCGAAGATAAAGAAGCTGTTACGCGCAAGGCGCTGGCCTACATGAAAGGAATGCAGAACAACGGTCTGCTAACCTCGCTGAAACATTTCCCGGGGCATGGCGATACGGGCGTTGACTCGCATTTTGACCTGCCGGTGATTACCCAAAGCCGCCAGCGTTTGGATAGCCTCGAATTGTATCCGTTCCGAAAACTAATTGATGCGGGTGCGGCGGGCGTCATGGTGGCCCACTTAAGCATTCCGGCGCTGGATTCAACTAAAAATCTGCCTACAACGCTGTCGCGGCCCGTAGTAACGAATTTGCTGAAGAATGAACTTGGTTTTGGTGGCCTGATTTTCTCCGATGCCATGAACATGAAAGGCGTAACCAAAAACTTTCCGTCGGGAGTTGCGGACCGCATGGGGTTGGAAGCGGGCATGGACGTGCTGGAATTTACCGAAGACGTAGCCCGGGCCATGAAGGAAATCAAACAGGCCATCGCCGACGGACGACTGTCGCAGGCGGACATTGATGCCCGTTGTCGCAAGGTGCTGGCGGCCAAAGCCTGGGTAGGACTGGATCGTTACAAACCCGTAGATTTGATGAATCTGGTGCAGGATCTGAACGATCCCGAATCCATGCTGATCAATCGTTTTCTGACGGAAGAGTCGCTGACTATTCTGAAAAACGACAATCGACAGTTGCCGCTGTTCAAACTGGATACCATGCGCATTGCAACCGTCTCGCTTGATGCACCGCAAACGACAGTGTTCCAGAACACGCTGGCCAATTATACGGCGATGGACCATTTCAACCTGACGGCAACAACGCCGGATACGACGGTACAGCGCATTCGGGAGCAGCTGAAAAACTACAACGTTCTGCTGGTTGGCGTACACCTGAACAACATTCGTCCGACGGTTCGCTACGGCATTACCCCTAAAACAACGGCTCTGCTGAAAGAGCTGGCCGAGACGGGGAAAGCGGTGGTAACTGTTTTTGGAAATCCGTACGCGCTGGCCAGATTGGAGGGTTTAGACAAGGCGCGGGCGCTGGTCATGGCGTATCAGCTCACTAGCCTGACCGAAGATTTGGCGGCCCAGCTTATTTTCGGAGCGATTGGGGCGGGCGGAAAATTACCCGTAACGGTCAACGAAAAATATAAACTGGGTGATGGTCTTTTAACGGCTCCGCTGGGTCGGTTGAAATACACCATTCCTGAAGAGGTGGGCGTTGATTCCCGGTTCCTGACGGCCAAAGTAGACTCGATCATGAACAGTTCCATTCGCCTTAAGGCGTTTCCGGGCGGGGTGGTGCAAATGGCCAAAGATGGTAAAGTCATTTTCAAAAAAGCCTACGGAACACATACCTACGAAGGTTTAACACCAACGATTGAAGCCGATTTGTTCGATCTGGCATCGGTAACAAAGGTGAGCACATCTGTGTTGGCAGCCATGCGGCTGGTTGATGCGGGCAAGTTCGATGTGGATAAAACAATGGCCGATTATATTCCTGACTATAAAAATTCCAACAAAGCCAATCTGGTCTGGCGCGATGTACTGACGCACCAGGCGGGTCTGAAAGCCTGGATTCCCTTCTGGCAGGATACGCGTAACCCGGACGGAACCTGGAAAGACAGAACCTTCAGCGACGAGAAGCACGGCCCTTACACCATCGAAGTGACGGATAATCTGTTTCTGCATCGCCGGTATTGGAAAAAAATATACGAGCAAATTGAAGAGTCGCCGGTGAGTGCGAAAAAGGATTATGTCTACAGCGATCTGTCTTTTTACCTGTATCCGCCGATGGTCAAGCGTTTGACCAAGCAGGACTTTGAAGAATATTTAAAGGAGAATGTTTACGAACCAATGGGGGCTACGACGCTGACCTTCAATCCGCGCCGTTTCTACCCACTGCCACGCATCGTTCCGACAGAGTATGATTCCCTGTTCCGAAAAACCCTGATTTGGGGGCGGGTACACGATGAAGGGGCGGCTATGCTGGATGGGTTATCGGGCCACGCGGGCTTGTTTGGGACCGCTAATGACCTGACAAAACTGATTCAGATGTATTTGCAGAAAGGCTATTATGGCGGTGTGCAATACATTAAACCAGAGACGGTTGAGGAGTTTACGCGCTACCAGTTTCCGGAGCGGCATAGTCGCCGGGGCTTAGGGTTCGATAAACCAACGTTCAAGTTTTCGGGCAATGCAGCGCGAAGCGCCAGCCCCCGCAGTTTTGGTCACTCGGGCTTTACGGGTACGTTTGTGTGGGCCGATCCTGATTACGGAATTACGTATGTGTTTCTTTCCAACCGGGTTTACCCCACGCGGAATAACGCTAAAATCAGTGAGTTAAATATCCGTACGAATGTGAACGAGGTTCTGTATGAAGCCTTGCGGAGAGGCCCCTCACCAATCCTGGCGAGCATACTTGACCAATGAAACCCATCATCCAGTATCAGGGGGAAGTGTATCAGGCGCTGTTGAAAATGGTGCAGATGCTAAATCCCTACGCCAATAAACTGTGGGTAGCGCTGGCCATCCTCTGGTTATTTGGGCTGCTCTATAGCTGTTTCCGTGTCTGGATGATGCTCAAAAAGGGGGCAGATGGCCTCACCAAGCGGGACCATCCTGATCGTTTGGGCGTGGTTGGTGGGCTGGTTTGGGTCCTAGGGGGTATTTTTATGCTGCGTTTGCCAAGTCTGGCCCTGCCCGCGCAAAATACCGACGAAGGCCAGTGGATTGCCAGCGTGGGTACACTCATTGCCGATCCGCGTTTCTGGCTTTCGGTCGATGGTACTACCAGTGGCCCGCTCAATGTTTACCCGCTGACTATTCCTTATCTGTTCGGCTTAAGCATCGATTACGCAACCATCCGATTGGTGGGTTTGCTGGCTTTGCTGGGCGCCGTTGGGTTTTTATTCGGGACTTTTCGTCATCTGTTTGGTAAAGCTGTTGCCCGATTGGCCGTATTGCCGATGGCTGTGGTACTCGCTTTCATGCCACAGGGCGACGGGCTGGGCTACAATAGTGAGCATTTTCCGATGCTGCTGTTAGCCGCCGCCATTTTTCTGCTTAGTAAAGAGCCAATCTTAGATCAGGACAGTAGACGTTCTGAGCCGATAGGGGCGTTCCAGACTGCTTTGCTGGGCTTTGTGCTGGGCTGTGTGCCCTACACGAAGTTGCAGGCCATTCCGCTGGCGCTTGTCCTGGCCGCCGGTGCCCTGCTTCTGGTTAGCTATGCGGCTCCTGAGCGGTGGAAGCGCCTGGGTTGGCTGGTGCTGGGCGGACTGTTACCTAGTATCCTTGTTGTTATTTATCTGGCGTATACCGACAACTTCGAGTTTTTCTGGAAATCATTTATTCTAGCCAATTTGGGTTACGCTGAAAAAGGAAGCTTCGGACGCGGGGTTGATAGTTGGTCGGATAAATTGATGTACCTGTTGCCGTTGATTTATTCCGGTCTGGCATCTTCAAAATGGTTTTTTGCTTGTTTGCCCATCCTGGTAGTCGGCGGTTTTTTACTCTTTTTTCAGCGTCGCTTACGACCAGTTCAGCGCCTTGTCCTAGCTTTTCTCTTGCTTTGGCTGGTAACAGCTATTTACTCAACCTTAAAACCTGGTAACCGTTTTTACCATTATCAGCTTTTGGCTTATGTGCCGGCTTTTTTGTTGGCGGGCGTTATTTTGGGCATCGGTGTTTCACAGGTGGGCAGGAAAGTGCAGGTTTGGCTTGTAGGAATGTGGCTGCTGGCGCTGGTTGTTGGGCCGGGCGTTCGGATGGCTTTGCTGGGTAACACGGGGATTCGGGTGCTTTCGCAAGGGGCAGATAAGAAATCGGCGCTCGCCAGCCGGATCAACCAATATGCCCAGCCAAACGAAAAAATGGTGGTCTGGGGGTGGGACAATCACCTGCACGTTGAAACGGGGCTGTTGATGGGGTCCCGGTTTATTCCTGTTTATTACCCCGTTATTGAAAGCGAATTGCAGCCGTATTTTCTGGATGTGCACCAGCAGGATATACTGAAAAACCGCCCGGTTATTATTGTCGATGTGACGCCCCGCTTTCTGGCTTATCAGGCTTATTCGGTTGACCATTACCCGTTTGTTGTAAAATTACTGGCCGACCAATACCACTTTATCGGAACAGTAGAGCAGGCCCGCGTGTTTGTACGGAAAGACCGCTACAATCATGAAAGATCATCTGCTGCGACTGCTCGATTATGAACGATGGGCTAATCAGGCTGTCCTCGAGGCACTGGAAACGGTTGAAAGTCCGCCGCCGCGCGCGATAAAGCTCATGGGTCATATTCTGTCTGCCCAGCAAGTCTGGATATCGCGCATCGTTGGAGAAACCCCTTTTGCCGCTATTTGGGAGGACGTGCCGCTGGTCTGGCTGCACCAAACGGCCGAAAAAAACTACCTGCGTCTGCGCGAACTGGTCGAAGCCCAGGAAGATGTTCATCAGCCAATTTCATATGCTAATTCGGCTGGCCAGTCTTTTGTGAATCCACTGAGCGACATCCTGACGCACCTGAGCCATCATGCGGCCTATCACCGGGCTCAGGTTGTGCAGCTCATTCGTCCGCAACTGGTAGAGTCCCCAAAGACGGATTTTATTTTCTGGGCGCGCGCCTGACCTAACGCTTTTCGGTTGAGAATGAATAAGGGGCGACCCAAGGCGACGGCTGGCGGGTCTGCCTGAACCCCCGAATTTTGTCGCAGGCGTAAGCCCAATAATGTATTTGAAAGGCATTCAAGGCTGGAAAGGTATAAATGGATTTTAAAGCTATGTGACGACCCCTAAAAAAGAAGTCAGCCTTTTTTAGGGGCTGACTAATTAGAAGATAGGAAATAAGTTAACGTTATTTATGCTGGCTCATTGCTCCGCTGCTAACAGCGGCCAGCCGTCTGAATCCCAGTTCATTTTCTGAATGAGCAGTTTGGATTTGCCGCCGTCGGCTGCGTCGTACCCGTGAAAAACCAGGTAATCTGTGCCATTGAAGGTATAGGCAGAATTATGGCCTACGCCGTGCCAATTTTTGTCGCCCTGCAACACCAGAGTCCCGCCACCGAGTACCATCTTTTTTCCCTCCCGATCAACATAAGGACCTGTGATTTTGTCGGCCCGGCCTACCACAATTTTGTAGGTGCTGTTCGGTCCTTTGCAGCAGAGATCGAACGAGGCAAACAAGTAATACCGATTATCCTTTTTGAAGATGAAAGGGGCTTCAATCGCACTGTCGTTAACAAGCCCATTGGGACCTTCGCTGCGTTTGCGGCTGGCGATGGTGTACCATTCCTGAGGCTCGGCAACAGCGGTAAGGTCGTCGCGCAGCTGAACGAGTTTAAGCCCACCCCAGAAAGAACCGTAGCTCAGCCAGGGCTTCCCCGCTTCGTCAAACTGAAGGTTCGGATCAATCGCATTCCAATCGTCCCGGCCCGGTATTGATTGAATGATTTTGCCGACATCTTCCCATTTGTAGTCGGGTGAGGCTGGATTGAGCGTTTTATTGGTGACCAGACCGATGCAGGACGTGTTTTTGCCAAACGCCGATACTGAATAAAACAGGTAGTACTTTCCGTTGTGAAACGAAATGTCGGGTGCCCAAATGTGGTTCTTAAAGCTGGGAACGGCCTGAACGGCCCAAGCCGGAGCCGTTTCGAACACGGGTTTTTCTCGCTGCCAGTTTTGTTGGTCTTTGGAAGACCAGACGGAAATGCCCCGACCTGTGGCAAAGAGATAATAGGTACTATCTTGCCGAATCATGACCGGATCATGGACAGAAATGCGCGGCTGGAGCACAGATTGAGCCTGTACTCCAGCAACACAAATCAGCGAAATAAAAAGCGTCGATAAACTTAGAACAGAGCGCATAGCGACCTAATTATATTTTCTGAACAGGTGTATACAGCAACTCAGCAATACCGACCGTTTTGACCCCGATGCGGACGTAAAGGGGCGTGCGATTGGCAATAGCCGCGGGTAATGTATAATTAAACGTCAGATTTTTGGTCAAATCAGCCAGCGCGGTTCCTGTCAAGTTGATATTCCCCGCGTTGTTATTCGCGTCGACAAACTGAGTCGTGCCCACGTAGAGTGTTACCCGCTCAATAGCCCGCGTAGTTGACACCGGATCAACCTTACAGGTGGCTGTTAGGTTGGTGGTGTTGCGCTGGAACGTCTGATTGCGCAGGGCGTAGTAGGGTTGAACAGGCACGTCAACGGTAACGGAACCGCGTACCTGCACCGGAATCGTATCCGTGTTATCAACCCAGGGCCCATTACCGCGCAGACGGACTAATTTATAATCGCCATCGAACAGAGAAGCTGAAAACGAACCATCCTGCGCCACGTAAACCGGAATCTTCGTGAATAACTGATAACCGCGTTGCCACA
This sequence comes from Tellurirhabdus bombi, assembly GCF_021484805.1. Taxonomy (NCBI): domain Bacteria; kingdom Pseudomonadati; phylum Bacteroidota; class Cytophagia; order Cytophagales; family Spirosomataceae; genus Larkinella; species Larkinella bombi. The sequence goes on from NZ_CP090557.1 coordinate 2,148,671, forward strand.
ATTCCAGCTGAACGCCGTTGGTGCGAACACCAACGGGTTGATCCTGGTAGATGACGCGCCCGCTCAAGGTTGATTTAGGAGGTTCGTAATTATCTTTTTCGCAGGCAACCAGAAAGCTGCTAACGGCCAGCATGATAAATGGAAAAATGCGTACGTTCATGGCTTTTTATCAATGAAATGGATTTCTGACAATTTTAGGGTTATTGTTAATAACGGTCTGATCAATGGATGAATAATAGTTACCCAACTGAAACAGGCGAGGGGCCCGGAAGCGGGGAGCAACCATTTTGACAAAGACGTACTTGCCATCCCGTGCCGGATCGCCGGGGCGAATAACCCGGTAAGGGTACAACGCATACATCGTTGTATTCGGATTGCTTGGGCTACCATTCCAGATTTCGTGAGCAATCCGCCAGCGTTTCAAATCCCAGACACGGTGATCCTCAAAGGCCAGTTCAACCCGGCGTTCATTCTGAAGGCGCTGGATGGTCAGCGTTTTCAGGCTGTTAGCTGGAAATCCCGCCCGTTCGCGTAGCCGATTGACGTAGGTCAAGGCATCTGCTGTTTGGCCTAATTCGAGGGCTGCTTCTGACGCATTAAGCAAGATTTCGCCTAAACGGAACCGAACCCACCAAAGGTCACTCCGGATACCCCGCGTACTGGACAAGGGGGTTGGATCAATGTATTTCCGTAAATAAAACCCTGTGTTTGATACCTCGGTCTGGGAACGCTGCGGTCCTGATGAACCTGTTAGTAGGCGACCGTCCGTATGAACCGCCCCCAGCGTATTGGATTCGATGGTTTGATACGTGCTCCCGTTCCAAACCATGACACCCGCCTGAATCTGTACTTCGGCCCCTTTGAACGACGTACCCGGATAGATAACCGTGCCATAGAGCCGCGCGTCCTTATTGGCGAAGATGTCGCTGAGGTTGTTGTAATAAATAAAATCCTTATCGTCGGCAGTCCGGTTTTTCAACTCGCCTGAACTTCCATCGAGGTATTCATACGCTTCCACCAAATTTAGCGCGGGGGTTACGTTTGACGAGCTCAGGTTGTCTTCCCGAATGTTCCGGGCAATGTTGTCGTAGCTAAACGAATGCCGTTTGTCCTTCGCCGTAAGAAAATCCTTCGCCATGATCACCTCCTGGTTGTTGATTTTCTTCGTAATCGCATCGAAGAAATTCTCGCCCAGGTTCGGGTTCGCGCGGTACAGCGAATATGAACCCGAATTGATGATTTCTTTGGAAGCTTCCAGCGCCTTTGTGTAATATTCATTAGCCCGGGACGCCGGAATACCAACTTCACCACCGGGTAATGTGATAGGCGCCGCCATCAGGTTGTTGTATTTAGCAATTGAGGCGGCGTAGAGCATGGCTCGGCTTTTCAGCGCCATAGCGGTAAACTTATTGGCGCGGGTATTACTGCCCGTATTGCCAAGATCATTTTTAATCGCATCTAGTTCGCTAGCAATAAAATCATAAACGGCTTCTTCTTTAGCACGCGGCTGCTGCAATGGCGATGGATCACCACTGAAGTCATAAATGAGTTGTTGCGTTACTAGGGGCACGCCACCCATGCGCTTAACCAACTCAAAATACTGGTAAGCCCGCAGGAAGCGTAGTTCCGCCGAAAACTGGGTTTTCTGCGGAGCAGTCAGGGTCGTGCCGTAGGTCTGGATATTTTCAAGCGCCAGGTTAATGTCCCGGATTAAACCATAATCCCAAAGTCTCCAGCGATCGAAAGGATAGGAAATGATGTTGTTACGAGCATCATCATTTCCCGACCAAGTGGCTTCGTCATAAGCGGCGTATTCCTGCCAGCCAATGTCGGGCTGCGAGTGAGCTGGTAAACGGTCGTAGTAATTGGCCAGTAGCCCTGTAATTAAGGTAACGTCGTTCCAGACCTGGTTTTCCAGGATAATATTGGGTGGCTGTCGTTCCAGCCAATCTTCCTTACAGGCAGACGTAGAAAGAGCCAGGGCAGCAGCGAGAATATAGGAATGAATTCGTTTCATGAGCTTAAAGAAGGTTAGAACGTTACGTTGAAGCCAGCGTTGTATAGTCGTTGTTGTGGGTAAACCAGCGCGCCGTTCGAGGAAATTTCAGGATCAATACCGAATTGTTTCACGTTGTCAAGCGTCAGCATATTGGTGCCGTTGACGTATACTTTCATGTTCGATACCCCGAACTTCTTAGTGAGCGATACCGGCAGGGTATAACCCAGCTCTAGATTCCGCAGGCGGATGTAGCGAACGTTGGTCGTCCAGAAATCGCTCCGGCGGGTGAAGTTGACGTGGCTGGTGAAGTCTTTCCGAGTGGCCGGATACGTGCCCGCTACCCAAGGACTGTCTGGGTTGAACGGATCGGTCCGGTGCCAGCGATCTTCGAGCATGTAGTCAGGTGAGGTTCCGTTATTTTGGAACGGAATCTTCATTTCCACTTCCCGACGGAATGACTGCAGTGTGGCTCCGGCAAAATCGGCCTGGATCGTGAATCCTTTGTAACCCAGGTTAATGCTTCCTCCAAAGCTCAGGTATGGGTTAGCGCCCTCGGCATAACCAATGGGGCGTTCATCCATGCCATTGATGATGCCGTCGCCGTTGACATCCTTGTAGATGAAGTCGCCGGGGAGCATGGTCCGGTTGCCTTGTCCGTCGTTGTCAATCTGGTAGTCGCTGATTTCCTGCTGCGACTGAAAGCGTCCCATTACCTGGTAACCCCAGTTGGTGCTAGCCCAGCGTTCGACCGTAGAATTGCGGTATTCATCCCAGGAGTTACCGAAACGAGGCTTGTAGGGTTGCAGGTTTCTCAACCGGGCGAAGGTCGCGTTACCGCTAATGGAGAAATTGATGTCCCGTACTTTTCCCTGGTAGGTCAGTACCCCTTCCAAACCACGCTGGGTGTCCGAATTCAAGTTATCGTTAGGCAAAGTGTAACCTACCTCGCTCGGCAGCAACACGTCGTAGCGGGCGGCAGGTAAGCCCGTCCGTTTCCGCTCAAATATGTCGAATTGGCCAGATAACTTTGAGTTCAGAACGGCGAAATCAATCCCCACATTTTGCGACGTATTGGTCACCCACGAAAGCGTTGTGATGGGCAGACCACGGGGGCGCAGACCGATAACGTAATTGCCATTGAAGATGGCGCTGCCCTGGAGGAAGTTATAACCCGGTAAGTAGCTGAACGGAGAGACAATAAAGTTATCGTTTAGCAGATCGCTACCCGTTCGCCCATACGAAGCTCTCAGTTTCAACTCGTTAATGAATGGAACTTTTTCCTTCATGAAGGACTCTTCGCTGATCCGCCAGCCGACCGATGCGCCGGGGAAGAAACCATACCGTTTGCCAGGCGCGAACAAAAACGAACCATCGTAACGACCTAAGGCTTCAAGCAGATACCGTTGTTTGTAATTGTAATTAATCCGACCAATATATCCGGCACGGGCCTGTACGTTCCACTCGTCGATTAATAAATCCTGGTTTGCAAAAGACATAAGCGGGATGTAGTTGTTAGGCGGTACAGTGTGGACAACCATGTATTTGTTATCCTGATCCGTGCGCTCGTACGCCGCCAGCGCCGAGATCCCATGCGATCCAAACTGTTTGTTGTAATTCACTTGCAACTGAGCGAAACGGTCTACAATATTCCGTTTACGCCGTTCCCGCCAGGGGTTTTGGTTCCCACCGCCCGGTACAACATTATATGTGTCCGTTTTTGGGTCGTACGTGTAGGCGTTATAGGTATACTCAAAACCATCGAAGTCGAAATTGGAGAAGTTATAGGAGTAGGTTCCTTTTACTGTCAGACCAAAATCGAAATCGTATTGCGCGTAGAAGTTGGCTTTGGCCGCCCGCCAGATTTCGCTGATCGTTCCCGTGATCTCCTTTTTATACGTTGCCGGGTTTACGTTCACGTTGTGAGTCTGGTTGATGTAATTCGGATTGTCATTGGCGTAAGGACGCTCCGTTGGCCACATGGAGAAGATACTCAGGAAGGGGTTGAAATAGTCGTCCAGGCCCGGTACACCCGTTTGAAAACGGTCTTCAATCCGACCGCTGATCTGGGTGCCCACCCGCAAGTGTTTGGTCAGGCTGGCGTCGATGTTGGCTTGAAAGTTCGTCCGATTAAAGTTATAATCCTTGATCAGGGCTTCCTGGTTTAGGTGGCTAAGCGAGAAATAATAGTTGACGCTTTCGGAGCCACCAGAGGCGCTGGCGTTCAGGTAGTACTGCGGTACGTTGGGCCGCATAACCATGTTATAATAATCGAAGCTTTGGAATCCTTTTTCCGTGCCAACCCGCCATTTTTCCAATTCTTCGGGAGTAATGCTCGTTGTAATGCCCCGGTTTTGGTCCGACTCCGCCAGCCCCCGGACGTGTTGGTACGCATTGGCCGGACGCGGATAGCGCGTGAAGTTCTGCAACCCGTAATAACCAGAAAGGTTAATGGACGTTTTCTGACCGGCCCGACCTTTCTTCGTCGTTACCAGAACAACCCCGTTAGCTGCCCGTAGACCATAAATCGCCGCCGAACCATCTTTCAGAATCGAGATGCTCTCAATATCGTTGATACCGAGATTGTTGAACTGACCCGCGTCTGCCGTGATACCGTCAATAACGAACAGAGGCGTACCCATGTTCCGAATCTGAATGGACGTAGAAGCACCCGGACGCGCGTCGGCCTGGCGAGCGGTAATCCCCTGCACGCGACCTACCAACGCACCGGATGTAGTAGTGGCAGGTGTACGAATAATCTCATCCGCCTTCACATTCCCAACGGCCCCCGTGACCGTTCCCCGTGATTGCGTACCGTAACCAACCACAACGACCTCGCCGAGCGTTTCGCTGTTAGCTACTAATTTGATGTTAAATTTAGCAGCGGAGCCAACGGTAGCTTCCTGCGTAACAAAGCCAACAAAACTAAAAACCAGCACCGCACTCTGGTCAGGTACCGTGATTTTAAACTGCCCTTGTGTATCGGTCGTAACCCCTTTTGTAGTTCCTTTTATCAGGACGTTCACACCGGGAAGACCTTCCCCTTTTTCGTCCGTAACTACGCCTGTGACCGCAATGTCAGCTAAAGTAGCGGTAGCGATGCTGCTTAAAGTTGCTTTGGGAGCGGTGTTGCCCGGGTTTTCGGAAGCATTGGCAAAGTCAGCCAGACCCAGACTCAGCGTCAGTGGAACGAGCGGAATTCTGAAAACAGACCAGACACAACTAAAAAGTAGTCTATGTTTTTTCATGAATTTAGTTTGTTTTATTCTATTTTAAGGAAGGAAAAGGCATAGTAATCCTGTTATCCTAAAAAAGGATTTTTAAGATCAGGAAATTTGTCAGAGGGCAGAAGGCCTTGTTACTAAATACGGGATGTAGATTTTACCTTAGTGGTTTCATAAGCAATTTCAAATTAGAGGTTGACTGAGACGTATTTTTCTAAGAAAGTGAGAGAAAGATATATTTCTATTAAATCTAGAATAAGTATTACAAATCTAAAATTATTCTAGCCACTACGCATGGCTTATGCTGTCAATTATTGATACTATTTTGATGATATTTGTGATAATTTTGAGGAAATAGATGAAAGAAAAGCCATGAAGAGTGCATTAAGGAAAGATTTGGAGCCTGTAAGCGGCTCTTTTGTGATTAAAGAATTGACCGAACCTTACTTTGATCCTAACTGGCATTTTCACCCGCATTACCAACTCTTTTTAGTCGAGCAGGGGACCGGCACTCGTTTTATTGGTGATTCGATCCAGTCGTTTGATGAAGGAGACATGGTATTTCTGGGCCCTAACCTGCCCCATCTTTGGCGGAGTGACCAGCGTTACTACGAGCGGGAGGCGAATTTGATGACCAAAGGGATTGTGATTTACTTTTCGGAAGGGTTTTTAGGGGATGCCTTTTTTGACCGGCCCGAGATGGTTTTTCTGCGTCAATTGCTTACGTATTCGCGGCGGGGGCTGGAATGGCTTGGCGAAACGCGAACCCAGATCGAAAAAGCAATGAAAGAAATGCTCGATCAGGCCGTTACGTTCGACCGTGTGTTGTCGCTTTTGACCTTGCTGAATCAGTTGTCGCACTCCACCGAGTATCGATTCATTACCAGCGAAGGCTACAGCAACACCGTTAAGCCGTCGGAAACGAAGCGGATGCAGGTTATCCACAATTATATATTGGATAATTATCAGCAGGTGATCCAGCTAGAAACCCTGGCCGACCTGATTGGCATGAGTCCGTCAGCTTTTTGCCGCTACTTCAAAACGCATACCAACAAGACTTTTTCCGAGTTTATATCGGAAGTGCGAGTAGGGCAGGCCTGTAAGCTGCTGATCGACGGAAATTTGAACGTTACGGAGGTAAGTTATGAATGTGGCTTTCGAACGCTATCCAATTTTAACCGGCAGTTTAAGGACGTAACGGGACAAACACCCTCCCAGTATAAAAAATCGTACCTAGAGCTTTTGTAATGGCCAGATAGCCAGTTTTTAATTAAAATATAAGAGAAAATGTGCTGCCCTGTCCCGGCGTGGAAGAGACCTTTAGAGCGCCGCCGTGGAGCTGCATAATCTGACGCGATAAGCTCAAACCAATACCTGATCCTGTCTTTTTCGTGGTGAAAAATGGAATGAAGATCCGTTCCATCGCCTCCGGCTCAATGCCCGGTCCATTGTCCGCTACCCGCACAATAATCCGACCTTCGCCCGATTGTGCCTCCAAACGAATCACCGGGTGTTCGTGGCCTTCCAGGCTTTCTGCGGCATTTTTAACGAGGTTGATCAGCACCATTTCAATTTGTCCGGCGTCCGCAAAAATCTTGAGGTGCGAGGCCGCTGTGGGAGCCAGCAACAAGATTCGGCGGTGCTGTAAATCATACTGAATCAAGTGCACAATGTGCGTGAGTAACTGCTCAACCGATACCTCAGCCAGGCGGGGTTGCGGAATAGAAGTAAAACTCCGGTAAGCCTCCACAAAGCGCATGATGCCCCGGCCCCGGTGCTCAATGGTCGTTAAGGCTTCTTTCAGGTCGGTAACAGATTCTTCCGGAGCATCAGTAAGTTCCAGATTAACAATTTGTTGCATGGTGCCTACCAGCGACACAATCGGCGTAATCGAATTCATGATTTCGTGCCGCAGTACCTTCGTCAGGTTCTGCCAGGCATCCAGTTCTTTTTGCTGAAGCTCCGTCCGAATGTTCTGAATCGAAGCAACCGTCACCGGACGTCCGCGCAAACTCACCGTAGAGCGGCGCACGGACAATTCCTGCTCCAACTGCGTATGGTAGACAACCGGAGTGCCGGGCTTGGCCGTTTGCATCACCTCAACCAGACCCGGATGGAGCGTATTCAATTCGGATAACTGTCGAAGCCGGTATGTACCCAAAAGCCGAAGCGCAGCCTGGTTCACCAACTCCACATTACCAGTGGCATCAAACGAAATCAGCCCGACTCCAACGTGCTGAACAATGGTGTTGAGGTAATGCAGGTTTGCTTCCTTATCCGCCCGGGCCTGCCGAAAGGCTTCCAATACTTCGTTAAACTGCTGGTTGAGTTCCGAAAAGCTTTCTCCCAGTTTGTTGTCGGCCTTGAAAGCCACGGCGAAATCCGAATACCGTACCGATTCCAGAAAGCGTGTGAGCTTGCGATTCAGGCTGGTGACGTAGCGGTAGAGAAAGAAAAATAAGAAACAGTTGACAACGAATAACGTAAGCAGGAGTAATGAACTGTACGACTGAAGCCGACAATAAATCATCAGACCGACACCAATCGAAAGTAACAAAAGCCGCCAGAAAATGCCAACGCTGAAATGCTTCATTAGAAGTTGTTAACCGCTAAACGGCCATTAGTCTTTATTAAGTACGCTTTGTACGGATAAGGTTGTAAACGCATTACATGCCGTATTTTTCCAGTCGCCGGTAGAGTGCCTGACGCGATAGCCCCAGTTCCCGGGCAATCTCCGTGATGTTACCGTGGTGCTTCTGCATGGCCTGTTGAATCATCTTTTTCTCCATATCATCCAGTTGCAACGCGTGCTGGTGCGGCATTTCCTGCGTATTGGGAATACCACCAAAAGCCGGTGCTGATCCAAAGTAAAAATCACTGGGTTCCAGAATGTTGCCCTGTGCCAGAATAACGGCCCGTTCAATAGCGTGTTGCAATTCCCGGACATTACCCGGCCAGCGGTACTGCTGCAACTGACGAATCAAGGCGGGGCTGATCGAAGTAACTTTCCGGTTGTATTGCTTGCGGTATTGTTTTAAAAAATGCTCGGCCAGAACGGCAATATCATCGAGTCGTTCGCGCAGGGGCGGAAGCTGAATCTCAATGGTATTGATGCGGTACAATAAATCCTGCCGGAAGGAGCGGTCGGCGACGCGTTCGTAAATGGGCGCGTTCGTCGCGCAGATCAACCGCACGTCAATGGGTTTGGGTTTGTTGGAACCGAGGCGCGTCACCTGCCGCTGTTGCAAAACGGTGAGCAGCCGGGCCTGTTGGGGAAGCGTGATATTGCCGATTTCGTCCAGAAAGATGGTGCCTCCCTGGGCTTCTTCAAACCGTCCGCCGCGGTCTTCGCGGGCATCGGTAAACGCTCCTTTGACGTGACCGAAAATTTCGCTCTCGAACAGCGTTTCGCTCAGGGCACCCAAATCGACGCTGACGTAGGGCTTGTCGCGGCGGTGCGAACGCTGGTGCACGGCCCGGGCTACCAGGTCTTTTCCCGTTCCGTTTTCGCCCAGAATCAGGACGTTGGCGTCGGTTTCGGCCACGCGTTCGATGGTGTCAAAAACCTGCCGCATGGCGGGCGAACTGCCGATTAACAGGGAATTAGGCATCGCTGCCGTCGTTTTATCGCGTCCGTTTTTGCTATCGCCGGCTTCACTTCCTTTGCCTTTCCCCTTGGCCGACAACGCCGCTTCGATGGTTGCCAGTAGCTTGTCATTTTCCCAGGGTTTAAGCACAAAATCAGCCGCCCCAACTTTAATGGCGCGAACCGCCATGCCCACATCGCCATAGGCCGTGATGAGAATGACCGCCGCTTGCGGATCAATATCCAGAATGCGGTCGAGCCACAGGAAGCCTTCGCGGCCACTGCTGACATCGCGCTGGAAGTTCATGTCCAGCAAAATAACATCGTAGGCTCCGTTGGTTACCAGAAAAGGAATACGCTCGGGGTTTTTCTCAATGTCAACCGGCCCGAAATGGCGTTTTAGCAGCAATTTAGCTGCACTCAGGACGTCAACGTCGTCGTCAATAATCAGTATCTTGGGCATAATAGACCGCATGGCATTTCCGCCGTACCAGTTAAAAGTACACAGCATCCGGGCTGTGTTATTCGTAAAGATGCAAAAGTTGTACCTGAAAAGGTGTCTGATTCATTCTCAAACGCTTGCAAAATAGTACATTTTTAGCCGTGTCCGTTTTCGGACGAGATTTTGTCCAGATGCGGACAGAAAGTAGGCTTATTTTTTATGTAATCAGCTAATAATCAGGTATGAATAATTAATGGCACATCAATTGGCATTACTGGACATATACGATTACAATTGCTTTAGTAGAATATGGATCGCGTCATACCTAAAAAATTCTGGACAAATCAACGCTTAGCACTGGCCGCAGGCGGCGTATTAGTGATTTCGATGCTGGTGTACAACTTCATGTTAGCTGATCACCGCTCCAAACTGAATGTCGAAAAAGATAAAATTACCATATCCAACGTATCAACCGGCGCCTTTGAAGAATTTATTGTTGTCACCGGGGTTGTGCAACCGCTAAAAACCATTCGCCTGGATGCCATTGCGGGTGGTTACGTAACGGAAAAGTTGGTAGAAGGGGGCGGCATGGTGAAAGCCGGTGATGTGTTGCTTCGTCTGGAAAATCAGAACCTGCGTCTGAGCTTCCTGCAATCGGAAACCGAAGCCAACCGACTCGTCAACGACTTACAGAATACCCGCCAGCGTCTGCGCGTTGAGCGTTACTCGCAACGCAAAGCATTGTCGGATCTGGATTTCCAACTCGATCAGGCTAAAGATACCTGGCAACGGCAGGAGAAACTGTTCAAGGAAAAAGTAATTCCGGAGCAGGATTACCTGAAAGCCAAACGTGACTACGAGAAACTGGTCGAGCAGCGCAAAATTGAAGCGGAATCGCAGAAATACCAGGAAGAAAATTCTCAGATTCAGATTCGTCAGCTCGAGCAAACGCTGGCTCAGACGCAGAAAAACGTAGCGCTCTGGCAGCAAACACTAAACAACCTGGTGGTAAAAGCGCCGGTATCGGGCCAGCTTTCAACGGTGGATGTGGAGGTAGGATCGAACATTAGCCAAGGGCAAAACATTGGTCAGATTGATGATTTGGACGGTTTTAAAATGCGCGTTGGCATCGATGAACACTACATCAGCCGTATTTTTGCCGGTCTGGGTGGCTCGTTTGAGTTCAACGGTAAAAACCATAAACTCCAGATTACGCGGGTTTATCCAGAGGTAAAAAACGGCCGCTTTGAAGTAGATATGATTTTCTCGGACGGTACGCCAACGGGTATCAAACGCGGCCAGTCGTCACCCATCCGGTTGGAACTGGGCAAGGCCGCTCAGGCTACGCTTCTGCCCGTCGGTGGTTTCTTCTCGGATACGGGCGGCAACTGGGTGTACGTCATTGAGCCATCGGGCAAACGGGCGGCGAAACGAAGCATTACACTGGGCCGTAAAAACCCGGAATTCTTCGAAGTGCTCGAAGGCTTGAAGCCAGGTGATCAGGTAATTACCAGCTCGTACGAGAATTTCGGTGACAATGAAGTATTGGAGTTTTAACCACATAAATCAATGATTAAGACCGTCAACTTACAAAAGATTTTTGCTACCGAGGAGGTAGAAACTACCGCGCTGCACGGCATCAACATGGAAGTCAAAGATGGCGAGTTTGTCGCCATCATGGGACCGTCCGGTTGCGGAAAATCAACGCTGCTGAACATTCTCGGTCTGCTCGATAATCCTTCTGAAGGCGAGTATAACTTCCACGGCACGGAAGTGTCGCGGATGTCGGAGCGGCAACGGGCGCAGCTTCGGAAAGGCTCGATTGGCTTTGTTTTCCAGAGCTTTAACCTCATCGACGAACTGACGGTATACGAAAACGTTGAATTGCCCCTGCTGTACCTCAAAGTAGGTGCCGACGAGCGGAAAAAGCGCGTGGAAGAAACCCTGGAGCGCATGAACATCATGCACCGCCGCAACCACTTCCCGCAGCAGCTATCGGGTGGACAGCAACAGCGGACTGCCATTGCCCGCGCCGTGGTGGCCAAGCCAAAACTGATTCTGGCCGATGAACCGACCGGTAACCTTGATTCGGCGAACGGCGAAGAAGTAATGAAGCTCCTGACTCAGTTAAATGAGGAAGGAACGAGCATCATCATGGTAACGCACTCCCCTTATGATTCGGGTTTTGCCCATCGCATCATTAACTTGTTCGATGGCAAGGTGGTGACGGAAAACTTTCACGTATAAAAGCCGCGCAACATAGTGGCAATCAGGAATTATGAAAAAGCTATTCACCATTCTGCTGTTAGGAACGAGCCTGTCTGCTTCGGCAATCGGGCATCCTTACAACCTATTTACAGCGCACCAAAAAGCCAAGCGTCTGACACCGAGCAGCAAGCCCTTGGCCTGCCAGCAAATGGTTCAAAAGCGCTCTGCCCTAGCGTGTGCGTTTAGCTGGATAACAACAGCAAAGTCGTAGTGAATAGCTTAATCCCCTGAATTATGTTGCGCAATTACTTTAAAATTGCTTTCCGCAACCTGTGGAAGCATAAGACGTTCGCTCTAGTTAACGTAATAGGCATGTCGGTAGCTTTTACAAGCTGCCTTTTGCTGTTTCTAACGGCTTACCACGAACTGTCGTTTGATAATTTTCATACGAACAAAGAGCACCTTTACGGCCTTTACCAGCAATCCGGTAAGACGGACAAGAGTGGCATGATGGCGACACCGCTCACGCCCGCTCTCAAGAAAGAATTCCCGAAAGAGATGGCTCATATTTCTCGGGTAATGAGCGCGGGAAGCGGCATTCGTCTGGGAGACAAGGAGTTTAGCAAAATGGTCCGTTTTGTGGATGCTGATTACCTGAGCATGTTCACCTTCCCGACGATCAAAGGGGCTGGTGCCAAAACGGCGTTAAAAGACCTCAATGACGTGGTGATTAGCCAGGATGCGGCCCAGGATTTATTTGGCGCTGCGGAAGCGGTAGGAAAAACCGTGTTGTTACGCATTAACGAGAACTGGCAACCTTTTGTGGTTTCTGCCGTTGTGACCGATTTCCCGGCGAACTCCAGTCTGATGTTTGATGTCCTGGCGCGTTTTGAAACCAATCCGAGTTATACGCAGGACAAAGACCGGTGGGGGCAAAACAACCACGTTGTCTATGTTCAGCTAGCGGATGGCGTTGAGAAAACGCAGGCTGAGTCCATGATGCGTTCTTTCTACAAAAAATATTTTTCGGGTACTCTCCAGAACCTGAAACGGGACGGTGGCCAGCCCGACGAAAATGGTGATTTGGCCAGTCTTCGACTACTGCCCCTGTCCGAAGTTCACTTTAATACTGATTTGGGCGGTGCGGACGCTCCGGCTGTTAAGCGTTCTTATCCGTACGTGCTGCTCGTTATTGCCGGATTTATTGTCCTGATCGCCTGCATCAACTTCGTCAATCTGTCTACGGCCCGGTCGCTGACGCGTTCGCGGGAGGTAGGAATGCGTAAAGTACTGGGGGCTTTGAAAAGCCAACTGGTTCTTCAGTTTTGGGGCGAAGCGCTGATTATCTGCGCTCTGGCCTTGCTGCTGGGCAGTTTAATTACTTTTGCGGTTCTGCCGGAATACAAGAAACTTTTTAACAGTTCGACTTCGCTGACGTACTTCCAGAACCCGACGGTTATCCTGATTTTACTGTCTGTCTTCCTGTTTATTACCTTGTTTGCGGGCGGCTATCCAGCCTGGTTCATGGCCCGTTTCAATACCATTCAGGTGCTGAAAGGCAAAGTTTCTTTAGGCCGGACCGGCGTACTGCGGAACGTGCTGCTGGTGGTGCAGTTTGGCATTGCTACGCTGCTAATGATCTGTACCTTAATTGCCTGGCAACAGATTACTTTCTTACGAAATCAACCTTTGGGCTACAACGAAAACCAGGTGGTTAGTATTCCGGTAGGCTTCGGAGGCAGCAACAACGGGCGGCAGGTTCTGAAACTTTTGCGGGATCGCCTGGAACAGCAGCCCCAAATTCTGAGCGTAAGTGGCTCCTACAAAAATTTTGGTCGTGGTCTGGATGGTTCGTCCATGACGTCCATTATGGGCTTTGACTATAAAAACCGTTCGGTCAGCACGCACTGGCAGATCGTGGATTACGATTACCTGAAAACACTGGACTTGAAATTGGTAGCCGGCCGGGATTTCTCGCGAGCCTACGCTACGGACACAACCACCAATGTGATTATCAACGAAACCATGGCCAAGAGTCTGGGCGAGAAAAATCCGATTGGGGTAACCTTTATGGCCGATTCGGCGCAGGGTATGTTGCAGGTCGTGGGCGTCGTGAAAGATTACCACCACGAATCGCTGAAGCAGAAAATTCAGCCCAATACGCTCATCATGGATCAGAAATGGCCCTTGTTTTACATTCTGGTCAAAATCGCCCCGAACAACATACCCGCTACAATGGCGGTCCTGAAAAAGGAGTGGGAAACCGTGGTGCCCAACTCAGAATTCAAGGGTAGCTTCCTGGACGAAAATGCGAACCGCCAGTACCGTAACGAAGAGAAATTATCCAAGCTATTTATCAGTGCTGCCGTGCTGGCAATCGTGCTATCGTGCATGGGCTTGTTCGCCATTGCGGTGATGGTGATGGCGCAGCGAACCAAAGAAATTGGTGTCCGGAAAGTGCTGGGCGCTTCGGTGGCCAGCATTGTGACTTTGCTCTCGAAAGACTTCCTCAAACTGGTACTGGTCGGGATTGTGATTGCGAGTCCGCTGGCCTGGTATACCATGAATGAATGGTTAAAAGAATACGCCTATAAAATTGACATCGAATGGTGGATTTTCGCGTTGGCAGGTCTTTTAGCGGTGGGAATTGCCTTCCTGACGGTTAGTTTCCAGTCGATAAAGGCAGCCTTGCGCAATCCGGTGCGCGCCTTGCGCTCTGAGTAAGAGAAAATGTTCATAAAGACTTCATTTAGAAGAATATGCTACAAAATTATTTCAAGATTACGTTTCGCAATCTGTGGCGAAATAAGGCTTTTTCGCTGATTAATATCTTTGGTTTGGCCGTTGGCATCGCTTCGTGTCTGCTGTTGACAATGTATCTCTCTCACGAGCTGAGTTACGACGATTTTCAGCAAAAGGCCGACCGGATTGTGCGGGTGACGATGGAATACAGCATGGAGGGGCAGGTTGACAAGGCGCCGGTTACGGGGACAAAAGTAGTGCCCGAGTTTGGTCGGCAATTTCCCGAAGTAGAATCCGGTGTTCGGTTGATGGGTAGCCAGGCGGTTGTCCGTTACGGCGACCATCAGTTCAGCGAAAAACGACTTGTTTTTGCCGACTCGGCCTTGTTTACCATATTTTCATTTCCGCTGTTAAAAGGCGTGTCCGAGAAAGCCCTTGCTGGCCCTAATCTGGTTGTGTTGTCGCAGTCCACTGCCGCGAAATATTTCGGGAATGAGGAAGCGGTTGGTAAAGTTGTACGCATCAATTCGGGTGGGGGAGAAAAAGAATATACAGTAACGGGAATCGTGGCCGACTGCCCAGCTAATTCGCAGATTAAATACGATTTACTGGCTTCGTTTACGACCTTGAAAGCGGCGAAAACAGAAATATGGTGGTCAGCCAATTACGCCTCGTATTTGTTACTGCGGAGTCCGGAAGCGATTGCTCCGCTACAGGCCAAAATTCCGGAATTTATGAAAAAGCAATTTGGGCCGGATGGTTTATCAGGGGGTAATTACCTGACGTACAATCTGGAACCACTTCGGTCCGTGCACCTGCATTCGGAAGTAGAAGGAAATTTCGAACCCAACGGCGATTTAACGTACATCTATATTTTTGCCTCCATTGCGGTTCTAATTCTGCTCATTGCCTGCGTCAACTACATCAATCTGGCCACCTCGCGGGCGGTGGAACGCGCGCAGGAAGTGGGCGTACGGAAAGTAATGGGGGCTTTGCAGGGGCAGTTGTTTGGGCAGTTTATTGGGGAATCCATTATTGTTACCTTCTCTGCCTTGATTCTGGGGCTTCTACTAGGTTTTTTAACCTTGCCTTTATTCAATGAATTGTCGGATCGGCAATTTTCGTTTGGCGTCTGGTTGCAGCCCCATAACCTGCTGATTTTAGTTGGTATTGGTTTGGTTGTCAGCTTGGTGGCAGGCGCATATCCAGCCTTGGTATTGGCGCGTTTTCAGCCCATTCGCGTCTTGAAGGGGCATCTGAAAGTATCCGGGGGCGCGCAGTTTCGCCGGGTACTGATTGTGTTTCAGTTTGCCATTACGGCGTTTCTGATCGTAAGTACCCTCATTGTCCGCAATCAGTTGGCTTACATTCAGAATAAAAAGCTGGGGTATAACAAAGACCAGGTGTTGGTACTGCCCGCCGACCGACAGGTGAACGAGAAAATCCGGGCGCTTAAATCCGAGTTCAAGCAAAGTGCTGATGTTCAGGAAGTGAGTATGGCCTACGAAACGCCAACCTTTATTCAGGGCGGGTATTCCATGCGCCGGTCCGATATGCCGGACGGAAAAGAAAAAATGGTGACGGCTATCCCGGTTGATGAGGATTTTGCGAAAACACTGGACCTGCGCATTCTGGCCGGTCGGGATCTGACGCCAACGGATATGGCCCGGGCGTCGACGCCCGGAGATAGTTCGAACTATTACCATTTTATTCTCAATGAATCAGCGGCCAAAGAATTAGGCTGGTCGCCGCAAGAAGCCATCGGACAGAAAATGGACATGGGAAGTGGCCGCCCCGGCGAAGTGAAAGCGGTGGTGGCAGATTTCCATTTTTCGTCCATGAAGCAAAAAATAGGACCACTGGTTATTTTCCCGGAGCGCGGCTGGAATGTCGTTTTGGTGAAAGTATCGGGCAACCAACTGCCAAAAACGATCCAGTTTCTGGAAAGCAAATGGCGGACGCTGGTGCCGGATCGGCCTTTTGAGTATGAATTTTTAAGCGACGAATTTAACAAGTTATACGCCGTCGAAACCCGGACAGGTCAGATATTCAGTGTGTTTGCTTTCCTATCTATTTTTCTGGGCTGTTTAGGATTGTTTGGGTTGTCGGCCTACACGACTGTGCAGCGGACCAAGGAAATTGGCATTCGGAAAGTGTTGGGCGCTTCGGTTCCGAGCATTGTTTTGCTGCTTTCGCGGGATTTTCTGAAGCTGGTTTTGATTTCGATCCTGCTTGCTTCGCCGCTGGCCTGGTACGCCATGAATAGCTGGTTGCAGGATTTTGCGTATCGCATTGAGGTAGAGTGGTGGATTTTTGTGCTAGCCGCCCTGATTGCCGTTGCCATCGCCTTCCTGACGGTTAGTTTTCAAAGCGTCAAAGCCGCGTTGATGAATCCAGTGAAGAGTTTGAAAACGGAATAATCAATGCCTGATAGGGCTTAAATCTTTCTTATCTGATGGTTCGAAATTATATCCGGGTAGCTTTCCGAAATCTCTGGCGCAATAAGCTGTATTCCACGCTGAATATGGGCGGCTTGGCGTTGGGCATGGCCGTCAGTATGCTTATGCTGCTCTACGTCGTCCATGAGCACAGCTACGACCGGTTCCACCCGCAGGCTAACCAGACGGTACAGCTGACAATGCAGAAAGAATATGGCGGCATGAAGATGAGTTCTCTGCAATTATCGTTCTCTACAGCTGACCGCATCCGCCAGCAAGTGCCGCAGGTGGAGGCAATGACCCGGCTGATTTCCAGCGACTGGCAGGGTAAGGACGTGCTTCGGGCAGACGATAAACAATTCTACGTCAAAGACCTGCATTACGCAGAGCCGTCTTTTTTTGATTTTTTTGCCTTTTCCATGAAGCAGGGCGACGGCCGGAAAGCCCTCGCTCAGCCGGGAACTGTTATTTTAACCGAATCCCTGGCCCGGAAATTCTTTGGCCAGACTGACCCGATGGGGAAGACGCTCGTCTTCAACAAAGAGCATAAGCTGACGGTCGCCGGGGTAATGGCTGATTTGCCTTCCAACACCATTTTTCGCTTTCCGGCCTTGATTTCAGCCAACAGTTTTAGCCGCTTTGCCCCCGCCTGGAAGCTGGAATCAGGGCCTACGGGCGAAACGTTTTTTCGGCTGAGAGACCAGACGGATTATAAACGGACGGAAACTTTTATCAATAAGCACATCGCCTTAACGGAAGAAAAGAACGTCAAGGCAACCTGTTATTTGAGTCCGCTGACGGAGCTGCACCTGGGTAATTCGAATGCGGATTCAAACAGTACCACCTACGTTAAAACCTTTTTCTGGATTGGGTTAGGCGTTCTGCTGCTGGCCTTAATCAACTACATGAACCTGACAACCGCCCGCTCCACGCTACGAGCCAAGGAGGTCGGTATGCGAAAAGTGTTAGGTGGCAACCGGGTGGAACTGGCCCGTCAGTTTTTTCTCGAATCGGCGCTGGTGAGTGGACTGGCATTCGGGTTGGGAATCGTGCTAACAGTGCTTTTGAAGGACACATTCTTACGGCTGATTGATGCTCGATTGGACACTGCTTTTTTACAAAGTCCATATTTTTTGCTGACGCTTTTGGGTATTCTGCTGGCCAGTATTCTGGTGTCGGGGAGCTACCCGGCCCTGCTGCTATCGCAGTTCGCGCCGATGGAAGTACTGAAAGGGCGTTTTTCGCAGAGTGGTGGTTTCAACGTCCGGCGGGTGCTGGTGGTGTTTCAGTTTGTTGTTTCTACGACGTTGATCTTCTGTGCCATCGTGGCCCAGCGCCAGATTCAGCACATGCAAAAGAAAGACCTGGGACTGACGGTTGAGCAGGTAATGGGGATTTCGCTGAACAGTTCGCTTAGTACTCACTACGACAGCTTCCGGCAGGAAGTCCGGCGACAAAGCGGGGTCGAGGAGATTGGAACCAGCGCCATGGCGGTTTATAACAGTGGGTTTAATATCTGGTCAGTCAAAACGCCAAAAATGAAAGACCCCACGACACTGATGGGTCTGAACGTGGATAGTCAGTTTGTACAAGCGCTTCAACTGCGTTGGAAAGTAGCGCCCAGCCGGATGTCCGTGGGTGAAGTATTTATCAACGCAACGGCGGCCAAAGAACTGGGCATCGCCAAAAATCCCATTGGACAAGTACTCAATGTGGGCGATATGCACAAAGAAGTGCGCGGCGTGGTGGACGATTTTCACCTGACGTCCGTGAAAGATCAGATTGCTCCCATGCTGCTGATGGTAGGCGCGGACACCAGCCGCAGCTTTGCCGATTATAACGGAACGTTGTACGTGCGCTTTGCCAAAGGCACCGATATACAACGGCAGATGAAACAAGTGGAGCAGATTTTTCAGAAATATGCCCCTGACTCGCCGTTTGACTATTATTTTCTGGATGATGCCTTCAACCAGTTGTTCAAAACCGAGCAGCAATTGTCTCACGTGTTGAACCTCTTTACCGGAACCGCCATCTTTATTGCCTGCCTGGGCTTATTTGGATTGGCCGCTTTCTCGGCTGAACGGCGGACGAAAGAAATTGGCATTCGGAAAGTGCTGGGTGCCTCCGTGAGCAGTATTGTTCGCATGCTATCGAAAGAATTTGTCGGATTGGTGATCGTTGCGCTGGTTATTGCTTCGCCGATTGCCTGGTATCTAATGAATCAATGGCTGTCGGATTTTGCCTATAAAATTGAGATTAACGGATGGATTTTCGCTTTGGTAAGCCTGCTCGCCGTGGGTATTGCCCTGCTGACGGTTAGTTTTCAGAGTATTAAAGCCGCGCTGACAGATCCGGTTAAATCATTACGAACCGAATAAACAACAAAACGATGAAACTCCTTTTTACTTCACTGATTATGGGCACCAGTTTGGTAGCCTTAGCGCAGGATAATTCGATCAGCCGAAGCATCAGCGATAACGGAAAAACGCTGTCTATTCGCGTGAAAGGGACCCAGAACGGAAAAAATTATGATTATGACCGAAGCTTTGACGTGTCTAATCTGGATAAAGCGGCGAGGAACGACCTAAGTAACCGCATTCTTGACTCCTTAGGCCTTGAAAAACTCAGCGTTCCTAGTCCACCCAGCGCTCCCAGCGCCCCATCTGCCCCTAAGGTTTCCGTCCAAAGCGCAAGTACGCAAAAGCGTAACAGTGCCGACGGCCAAAATCCGTTCTCCAAAGAAGTGAGCTACTCCTCCAGCTCAGGGGAGTTGTTGCTGCGCTATAAATTCAAAAGAGACGGAAAAGACGTGCTTTTTGAACGCACCATCGATGCCCGCAACAAATCGGAGCAGGAGCGGCAGCAGCTGATTAGCGAAGTTGAAAAAGAAATTGGCGTTCCGGCAAAAAAGAATTGACGTTCTAAGCAGGCTTAACAAGGAAAGGAATGCTAACGAACTACATCAAAATCGCCTTTCGGAATCTGCTGCGCTATCGGGCGTTCAGTTTCATTAATATCGTTGGAGTAGCCATTGGACTAGCTTGTTTTCTGCTCATTGCGCTGTACGTCCGCGACGAGGTTAGCTACGACCGTTCGCATGCCAAAGCCGACCGCATTTATCGCCTGACCCGGACGTTTATTAACCCGGCGGATGGGTCAACTTCGCTCAAACTCGCCGCTGTGGCCCCACCGTTTGGCCCGTTGATTAAAGAAGATTTTCCGGAAGTTCAGGAGGTTGTTCGGATACAGGAAAATAGTGGTCTGCTGAAATACGGCGAACATTCGTACAACGAGGACGGCATGTTTGTGGCAGAGGCAAACCTCTTCAAAGTCTTTGATTTTAAGCTGTTGCGTGGAAATCCGGCCAGGGCGCTGGTCGCTCCGTTTTCGATCCTGTTTTCCCGGCCAATGGCCGAAAAGTATTTCGGAAAACAAGACCCGATCGGCAAAATCGTGCGACTGGACAATACGCTGGACTTTACCGTAACGGGTGTTTTTGAGCCGCTGCCCACCCAGTCGCATTTTCACCCCCAGTTTCTACTTTCTTTTTCAAGCCTAAACGACAACCGGCTTTACGGGGCAGAAGGACTGCGCTCTAACTGGGGAAATAACAGTTTTCCGACTTACCTGCTGTTAGCGCCAAACGCTAATCCAGACAAAATTGCGGCCGCCTTTTCGGCTTTTCAGGACCGGCACTTACCTATTTATCAGGAAACTAAACCGTCGAAGTTTTCGCTTTTGGCGCTTCAGAAGTTAACCGATATTCACCTGAAATCGCATACCGACGCCGAAATTGAGCCTGCTGGCGATATTCAATACGTCTATTTATTTTCGGCCATTGGCTTGTTTATCCTGCTGATTGCCTGCATCAATTACATGAATCTGGCTACCGCTCGTTCTGCTTCCCGCGCGAAAGAAGTAGGCTTGCGGAAGGTAGTCGGGGCAGTTCGGTCGCAGTTAATCGGGCAGTTTCTGAGCGAATCGATGGTGCTGGTTACGCTGGCCTTGCTGTTGGCAGTCGCTTTGGTAAGAATTGGATTACCGCATCTGAATGCTTTTGTGGGCAAAGAACTCAGTATGTCAACCTTATGGGAGCCAACTTTTCTGCTGCTGATTCTGGGCGCAACGTTGCTGACGGGCCTGCTAGCGGGCAGTTACCCGGCCTTTTTCCTCACTTCGTTTCAGCCCGTTCGTACGTTGAAAGGTAAGCTGCTGACCTCCCTGAAAGGCGGGCGTTTGCGGCAGACGCTGGTGGTTGCGCAGTTTGCCATTGCGGTCGTATTGATGATTAGTACGGCGGTGGTTTACAACCAGATGAAGTACGTTCAGGATTATAAATTAGGCTATCAGAAAGACCAGATTGTGCTGCTGCGCACCATTGATGACACAACCGTGAATGCCGAAGCCTTTAAGCAGGAGCTAAAGCGCAATTCAGCGGTGGTTGAAGTGGGGCGTTCGTCGCGGATTCCGTCGGGGCGGCTGCTGGATTCGTGGGATTCGTACGTGATGAAAGGCGACAGCCTGGTTCCTACCCGGATGGGCCTGAAATCGCTTTCGGTAGACCACGAGTTTATCCCGACCTACGGAATGGAGCTGGCGGCGGGCCGGAATTTCTCCCGGGCTTACACGACAGACGATACGGCGGCCTTTATCCTCAACGAAACGGCGGTGCGCGAATTAGGCTGGAAAAGTCCGCAGGAAGCCATTGGCAAGGCGTTTGGTTACGGATCGCGTCGGGGCCAGGTGGTGGGCGTAACAAAAGATTTTCATTTCGAGTCGCTGCACCAGGCGTTGGTACCGGTCGTAATGCTTCTGAATGCGGGGCAAAGTCGCTGGTTATCCATTCATGTGGCACCGGGTAGCCTGCAAAATGGCCTGACGCATATCGAAAATACCTGGAAAAAATATTACCCCGAGCGTCCTTATTCCTATGAATTTCTGGACCAGCGCTTCGGACGGCTTTACGTGCGGGAGCAAACCCAACAGACGCTATTCGGCATTTTTGCGGGCATCGCTATCCTGATTTCCTGCCTCGGTTTGTTCGGTCTGTCCATGTTCATGGCCGAGCAACGCACGAAGGAAATTGGCGTTCGGAAGGTGCTGGGGGCGTCGGTATCGAGTCTGGTTATTTTGTTTTCCAGAGACTTTCTAAAACTGGTCGTGATTGCCCTGCTGCTTGCTTCGCCGCTGGCCTGGTACATCATGAACCATTGGCTGACAAGTTTTGCCTACCGAACCAGCATTCATTGGAGCGTTTTTGCCGTGGCTGGTATGGCCGCGCTGCTGATTGCTTTGTTAACCATTAGTTTCCAGAGTATTAAAGCCGCCTTGATGAATCCGGTGAAGAGCCTGAGAGCGGAATAAATGAATGCAATACGAACATCAGTAACGAGATAGAAATGTTGTTTACCTATTGTAAAATCGCGCTGCGGCGGTTGATGAAACAAAAGTTATACACGTTCATCAACGTATTTGGCCTTAGTTTAGGGCTGGCGGCCTGCGGCTTGATTGCGCTTTATATTTTTGAAGAATGGCGGGTTGACCGGTTTCACGAAAAAGGCAACCGGATTTACCGCGTCGTAACGACCAATGTTGAAGAAGGCCAGTCCACGGTGGCGGCCAATTCGGTGGGGCGTCCCTTGGCCAAAGCCATTAAAGAAGAAGTTCCTGAAGTAGAGGCCGTCGTGCCGGTGCGCCAGGCAAACTACCCCATTAAGCACGATAACCAGTATTTCTTCGACAAGGAATTATTCGTAGGGGCCGATTTCCTGACCACGTTTACCTTTCCGCTGCTGGAAGGCGATCCTAAAACGGCCCTGCGCGATCCTTATACGCTGGTTCTAACAGAAAGCACCGCCCGGAAGTATTTCGGCACCCGTTCGGCCCTCGGTAAGATGCTGATGCTGAATGATACGCTACCGTTTAAGGTCACCGGCGTGATGGCCGACCCGCAACCTTCGCACCTGAATTTCCAGGTATTGCTCTCGATGGCAACCAATTACGCCATTAACGGCACATCGAATGATGCGTGGTTTACTTGGGATGAATATTGCTATGTGCTGCTACCCGAAGCGGCGAATCGAGTGCTGGCGGAGAAAAAGATTGCGGCTTTACCGATGAAATACAACGGGCCGGAATACCGGGGCAACGGCATGCAGGTGGGCCAATCGCTGGAGCTGTTGCCGACTATCTACCTGAACTCGCAGGGAGCAGGCGACGCTGGGGCGGGCAACCGGGTGGCTAGCAGCGCGAAGCAGCTTTATTTGCTGGGCGCTATTGGCCTTTTTTTACTGCTGTTAGCCTGCATCAACTTCGTGAACCTGACAACCGCCCGCCAGGGTGAACGGGCGAAAGAAGTAGGGGTTCGCAAAGCCATTGGGGCGGCCTATTCAGGTTTGGTAGGGCAGTTTATTGGTGAATCGCTGCTGCTGGCTTTTCTGGCTGGCTTATTGGCTATTTTGTTTATAATTGGGCTATTGCCACTCCTAAACGAATTAACCGAAAGAAATATTTCAGCAGGCATTTTAGCGCAGCCGCTGACAATCCTGCTTGGATTGGGTTTTTTGTTGCTAACGGGTTTGCTGGCGGGCTGGTATCCGGCTTTGCTGCTGGCGCGATTCCGACCGGTTGATACCATGAAGGGGCTGACGGTAACGGCAAAAGGCGCGTGGCTACGGCGTGGTTTGGTGGTGTTTCAGTTTTGTATTTCCTTGGTCTTGATTATCAGTACGCTGGTTGTGGTGCGGCAGTTGCGGTTTATGCAAAGCCAAAGTCTCGGTTTTGACAAAGAGCGGGTATTAACCATCGAGCTACGCAAGCTGCCCCGCGTGGATTTTATCGAGCATTACGAAACCATCAAGCAACAGCTTGCTGCGTTGCCAAATGTACAGCTAACGACGGGTGTTTCGGCGTTGCCGGGACGGGATGGCTGGAATGGCCAGATCGTTTACCCCGAAGGTCGTCCCCGCGAACAGGCATTTTCGCTGGAAGTCATCCCGGTGGATCACGATTATGTGAAGACGCTGGGCTTGACCATTCGGCAGGGGCGTAATTTTTCAAAAGCGCACCCGACCGATGCCGGACATGCCGTGTTGCTCAACGAAGCCGCCTGCAAAGCGATGGGCTGGCAACCGGCCGAGGCCGTTGGCAAACGCATCGAGACGGCGGGTCTGGAAAACGGGGAAGTTGTTGGTGTTGTCGCCGATTTTCACCAGCACGGTTTACAAAATAAAATCAAGCCTATTCTAACCTTCATAACTCCCGCTTATACCTACCGTTATCTGGCAGTTCGGCTGGGAATGGGCGACTTGCAGGCGTCGATTGAGCGGCTGGGTAAGTTCTGGCAAAACCGTTTTCCGGGGTATGAGTTTAACTATTATTTTCTGGATGAGGACTTTAACCGGCAATACCAGACCGAGCGCCGCTTGTCTACCTTGTCCGGTGTATTCGCGGGAATCGCCATTTTGATTGCCTGTCTGGGCTTATTTGCGCTGACCATTTTCACGGCCGAGCAGCGCACCAAAGAAATTGGTATTCGCAAGGTATTGGGCGCATCGGTGGTCAGTATCGTTCGTTTACTGTCAAAAGATTTTCTGAAACTGGTGGTCTTGGGAGTAATCATCGCCTCGCCAATCGCCTGGTGGGCCATGAGCCACTGGTTGCAGGATTTTGCGTATCGCATTGAGGTAGAGTGGTGGATCTTTGCGGTAGCGGGGCTACTGGCCATCGGTATTGCGTTGTTAACGGTTAGTTTCCAGAGCATTAAAGCCGCCCTGAAAAATCCGGTGAAGAGCTTAAAAACAGAATAATTCTTAACCTTTGCGTCTATGGCACACATCGCCGTTCCAATTCCAACCTTGCCAGGCAAGCAGGAAATCGAAATTGAAGTGACAATCAACGGGAAAAAACAGGAGCTACACTACCGCATTGAGCTTTTCTACTGGGAGGATTGCCAGATGCCCAACATCGACCGGGTTGAATGCATCCGGCAGGTCTTGGCGCATTACGACCAGGACTGGACGCTCTATTACATTGGTGCGCCCACGGAAGAATTTGTGCCGATTACCTTCGTTAAAAAAGATGATTTACGGAAACAGCGAAGTTTGATGCTGGGTGGAGCTACTTCCTACTGAATCTGGAAATTCAGCCAGTTGATGGCACAAACTGACCTGTGTGCAGGCTGCGTCTTAAGCGATGCAGCCTTTTTATTGCCTGGAGGCGCTGTCTGAAACCGTACAGAGTCTGTCCGTAATCGGACAAAACGCTTTATTTTTAATCTGCAAAGGGTTGATAAACAGCATGTAGTGAGGATTGGCACATTATTCGTTCGGGATTTGGAATAATCTTTCTCGGAAACCTCATGCTTCGTAATTACTTCAAAACAGCCTGGCGCGGATTGCTCAACAGTAAAGGATACTCATCGATCAATATTGGTGGATTGGCTATTGCGCTGGGAATTGGCATTTTGCTGCTTTGGTGGGTAAAAGATGAACTCAGCTTTGATCGTTTTCACACCCATAGCGACCGGATTTACCGCGTCAACGGCGGCTTTGGGTCGGGGGAGTCGCAGCAGTTTGGGGGCCAAATTGTGGCACCCATAGCGTCCTATGCCCGGCAGAATATTCCGAGTGTAGAGGAGGCCGTGCGGATTGTTGGTAGCTATGACATGTCGCCCTTTAAAGTAAAAGATAAAACCCTGGTTGAAGAGCAGGCGGTGTATGTCGATCCGGCTTTTTTTACCTTTTTCGATTTTAAATGGGTAAAGGGAAATCCCAAGCGACCGTTTCCCGACCTGCAATCAGTTGTCTTAACAGAATCAGCCGCTTTACGGTATTTTGGGCAAACCGAAGCCGTTGGAAAGGTGCTGTATTCCGTACCTAAAAAACAGAACTACGTCGTCAGCGGCATCATTCATGACTTTCCGGATAATTCCAGCATCAAGAGCAAGATGCTGTTTCCGCTGGAAATTGTCGCTAAAGCCTATCAGCCGAATGACTATTGGAAATCGATGGACTCCGATTGGGGTAACTGGTACGCCCAAACCTTCTTTCGGATCAATCCAAGTGCCGATCTGGATCGAATTGCGAAAACCCTCAATGATGTTCATCACGCTAGCAATAAGTATGATCAAGTGACGGTATACCGGCTGCAACCGCTGAAAGACATTCACTTATACCGAGCCGACGGTACGCCGGGAGCCATGCAGGAAGTCAAGATGATGGGCATTGTCGCGTTGGTTCTTCTCGCCATTGGCTGTATCAACTACGTCAATCTGGCCACGGCGCGGGCCACGCAACGGGCCCGGGAAGTAAGCGTTCGGAAAGTGGTGGGCGCGGGTCGCCAGCACCTCATTGGGCAGTTTCTGGCCGAGTCGCTCCTGATTTTCGTC
This sequence comes from Tellurirhabdus bombi, assembly GCF_021484805.1. Taxonomy (NCBI): domain Bacteria; kingdom Pseudomonadati; phylum Bacteroidota; class Cytophagia; order Cytophagales; family Spirosomataceae; genus Larkinella; species Larkinella bombi. The sequence goes on from NZ_CP090557.1 coordinate 2,174,695, forward strand.
GTTGCGCTGGTGCTAGCCATTGGATTAATCAAAGGGCTGGAGTCAACCTATCAGGAACTGACCGGCAAAACACAGCCATTTTCGCTCGCTGACCCGCAGGTGTGGCTGGTACTGGTTGGATCATTGCTTTTCACGCTGGCCGTTGCAGGTATTTATCCGGCTTTAGTCTTGTCGTCGTTTGAGCCGCTGAAAGTGCTGCGCGGGAAAATGGCAACGGGTGGCAAAGGCGTAACATTCCGGCAAACGCTGGTTATTGTCCAGTTTGCCTTTTCGACGGCTTTAATTGTGGGTACGCTCATTATTGGCAACCAGTTGCGGTTTTTGCGGGAACGAGATCTGGGCTATGACCGCGAAAATACCTTTGCTTTCTGGATGACCGATGAGATGTCGAAGCACTATGATGCCGTGAAAAACGAACTGTTGCGGAAGCCGGGGATTCGTAGTGTAACGGCTTCCAATAATAATCTGCTGAGCATCGGCAATTCTACCGGCGATACAGACTGGGACGGAAAGCCGAAAAACAGCATGTTCCTCGTGAGCCGGATGCGGGTCGAAAAAGATTTCATCTCCACCTTTGGCCTGAAGATGGCGTATGGTGAGACATTCACTGGCACGCCCGCCGACTCCATGCACTACATCCTGAACGAAACGGCCGTCAAAAATGCGGGGATCAAAAATCCGATTGGCAAGAGCTTTACGCTGGGACAGACGAAAGGCACGATCATTGGCGTAATCAAGGACTTTCATTTTGCTTCCTTGCGCCAGAAAGTAGAGCCTGCCGTTTTCTTCTACCGGAACAGCACCGATTTTAGTCGAATTTACATCAAAACGACGGGCCGCGAGGCATCCCAGGCCGTGGCCGCCGCCGAAAAACTCTGGAAGCAATACAGCCCGGATTACCCGTTCGAATACCAGTTTATGGACATGCAGTACAACGAAATGTATAAATCGGAGCAGCGGACAGGTAAACTGTTCAACTTCTTTGCGGGCATCACCATCCTGGTGTCCTGCTTGGGCTTGTTCGGACTGGCTACTTTCACGGCCCAGCAGCGGACCAAGGAAATTGGCATTCGGAAAGTATTGGGTGCTTCGGTGACGGGCATTGTGGCTCTGCTTTCGAAAGACTTCCTGAAGCTGGTGCTCATCGGAATTGTCATTGCTTCGCCCATCGCGTGGTGGATGATGAACCAATGGCTGGCTGACTTTGCCTACAAAATTGATGTGGAGTGGTGGGTATTCGTTTTAGCGGGTGTGCTTGCTATTCTGATTGCCTTTTTTACCATCAGCTTCCAGAGTATCAAAGCGGCGCTGATGAATCCGGTGAAGAGCTTAAAAACCGAATAAGCTGCGGCTAGGCTGCCCCGACTGTTTCCAAACAACTAGACAACAAGCTTTTGAACTGTAAACATGCTAACGAACTATCTTAAAATCGCCGTACGCAACCTGCTGCGAAGTAAATCGTTCTCCGCGATCAACATGCTGGGTTTGTCCGTTGGCATGACGTGTTGCCTGTTGCTCCTGCTTTATATTCGCAGCGAACTTTCCTTCGACAAGCACCATCGGCAGGCCGAAAGTTTGTACCTAGTAGACAGTCGGGCTGTTTCGAAAGACGCCAAGCAGGAAGAGTTTCCCATGCTGTCGGCTCCGTACGCGGCGGCGCTCCAGACCGAATTTCCGGAAATTGAAAAGACAACCCGTTTATGGAGCAATCTGATTGAAGATAAAGCCTTGTTTCAGGTGCGGGAGGCGGGAAAACCGGTGCAGTCTTTCTACGAAACCCGAGGCTATCAGGTTGATTCAACGTTTTTTGATCTGTTTACCTACGAGTTTCTGGAAGGAAATCCGCAAACCGCCCTGCGCGAACCGAATGCCCTTGTTTTGTCGGAAGAGGTAGCGCACAAGCTCTTTGCAGGTGCACCCGCCCTGAACCGAATCATCACCATTGGCGGGGTGACGGGCTCCGGCGAAAACTTCAAAGTAAGCGGTGTCTACCGGGATGAAAGCGCCCGTTCGCACATTGATGCGCGTTATTTTCTAACCTTGAAAGCAGGTTGGATAGGTAGTTTTCTGCGGGAGCAAAAACAGAATTTCAGCAGCAATAACATGTTCTGCACGTATCTGCGCCTGCGCCCCGGCACGGATATTAACCAGCTCGCCAAGAAGTTGCCCGCCTTTATGGACAAGTACGCGGGTAAGGACCTGAAGCAAGCCGGTTTTAACAAAGAATTGAATTTTGTTCCGGTGGCTGATTTGCACCTGCACAGCTCGCTCCGGTCGGTGGTAACGCCCACCAATAGCATTACTTATCTGTACATTCTGGGCTCTATTGCCATTTTTACCTTGTTGATTGCCTGCATTAACTTCATGAATCTGTCAACCGCCCGGTCGGCCAAGCGGGCGGCGGAAGTCGGGATTCGGAAAGTGATGGGGGCCGAACGCAGTTCCTTAATCGGGCAGTTTCTCGGCGAATCAATGGTGCTATCCTTGCTAGCGCTGGGCGTTGCTCTGGTCTTGATGATTTTGTTGCTTCCGGTATTTAACCAGCTGACCAGCAAGGAGCTAGCCGCTTCTGAACTACTCGATCCGCAAATTATACTGGCTTTTCTAGGTCTTGCCTTGCTAACGGGGTTACTGGCAGGGAGCTACCCGGCGTTTTTCCTGTCCATGTTCAATCCGGCTCATGTGCTGAAAGGTAAATTCTCCAACAGCATTTCGGCGGTTGCCCTACGCCGGGGACTGGTGGTTTTCCAGTTTGTGATTTCGGTTGGGTTGGTGCTGGCTACCTTCGTGATTCAGGAGCAGATGCGTTTTTTGCGAGATAAATCGCTGGGTTTCACCAAAGACCAACAGATTGTGGTTCCCTTCCGAAGCAACGAGGGGCGCAATGGCTATACGGCTTTTCGAAACGAGATCCTGCAAAACAACCAAATTATTGCGGCATCCGGTACGCAGTATTACCCCGGTATCATCAATCCCAGCGACTTCAGTTTGTACCGCCCGGACCAGACCGTCAACGACATAAAAAGTGTCAAAACCAATTGGGTGGATTTTGATTACCTGCAAACGATGGGCTTTCAGCTAGCGGCGGGGCGGTTGTTTTCCCGCCAGTTTCCGGGCGACACCAACAACCGAATGATTGTTAACGAAGCCTTGCTGCGTAAGTTTCAGATTCCCCTTCAGAAGGCCATCGGACAACAATTAAATTTTGATTGGGAAGGCAAAACCCACCAATACGAAATAGCGGGTGTGCTGAAAGATTTTCACTTCGAAAGTTTACACCAGGCCATTCAGCCGTATGCTTTCATGCTCAACAGCCGGCCCAATTTTAATTACATCATTGTTCATGTGAATACGAAAGACATGGCCAATGTGCTAAGTTTTATGGAGCAGAAGTGGAAAACCTTGCGGTCCGATGAGCCGTTTGAATACACGTTCCTGAACGAAGATTTTCAGAAAAACTACCAGGCTGAAACCCGTACGTCGCGGATTGTTCAGACTTTTACCATCATCTCTATCCTGATTTCCTGCCTTGGTCTGTTTGGCCTGGCGGCCTTTGCGGCGCAGCAACGCACCAAGGAAATCGGCGTCCGCAAAGTGCTGGGCGCATCGATCGCGAATATCGTGCTTCTGTTGTCGAAAGATTTTCTAAAGCTGGTTCTGATCGCCATCGTTATCGCTTCGCCGCTGGCCTGGTATGCCATGAACAACTGGTTGCAGGCGTTTGCCTACCGAACTGAAATTCCGTGGTGGATTTTTGTGCTGACGGCCAGTCTGGCTGTGCTGATTGCGTTCGTTACGGTAAGTTTCCAAAGTATCAAGGCAGCCATGATGAATCCGGTCAAAAGCCTTAAAACGGAATAACTCGTTATGATCCAAAACTATCTTAAGATTGCCTGGAGAAATCTGATCAAGCACCCCACAACCACCGGCATTCACCTGCTGGGCTTAACGCTGGGTTTGACGACCTGCCTGCTGATTGTACTTTTCATCCAGAATGAGTGGAGCTTTGACCGGCATCATCAACAGGGCGAACGCATCTACCGCGTGAACACGATCAATACCACTGGCGACGATGTGGAAAAGACCGGGGTTACGCCGTATCCGCTGGGGGCAGCTTTAAGACAGGATTTTCCCGATTGGTCAAAGATTGTCAGTGTGCATACCGAAGAAGACGCGCCCGTCTTTATTTCATCGGACAAAATTCTGCGGGAAAAAAAGGTGTTGTTTGCCGAGCCGTCTTATCTGGATGTGTTTGGGATCGAGATGGTCGCCGGGAACGGACGCGCTACGTTAACGCAGCCCAATCAGGTTATTTTGAGCGAAAGCACGGCCCGCAAGTTTTTTGGTAACGCATCAGCCATCGGCAAGACCATCCGGTTGGGAACTACCTCAACCATGCAGGTGACGGGCATCATGCGGGATATGCCAACGCAATCCAGTCTGGGGGCGGGAATGTTGGTTTCGTACGCTTCGCTGAAAAAATATTTTCAGATGGACATTGATCAGTGGGGCCTGGAATCGGGAGGAAGCGTTTTTGCGCTACTGCCCGAAGGTAATTCCCCCGATCAATATGCGGGTCGGTTGCGGCAGGCTATCCAAAAGTATTTCTCGAAAGAGGATGCCGAAACCCGCGAATTTGTCCTGCAACCCCTGCACGATATTCACTTCAATTCCGATTTCAAGGGAACCCGATTCGAGCCAGCCATTGCCCCAACGTACCTTTATGTGTTTGGTGCTGTCGGCCTATTTGTGCTGCTAATTGCCTGCGTGAATTTCATCAACATGTCAACGGCCCGCGCCATGACCCGCGCTAAAGAAGTGGGTGTCCGCAAGGTTATTGGTGCTACGCGGAGCCAGCTGGTTGGGCAGTTTCTGAGTGAAGCGTTTTGGCTGGCTGGAATTTCGGCCCTGCTTGCGCTGGTCCTGACGCATCAGCTGCTTCCGCTGGTAAACGAGTTTATGCAGAAACAGATCCACTTTCAGTGGGTACAGGTAGGAATACTCATGCTGACGCTGGCATTGCTGACGTCGGTTGCGGCGGGGCTGTATCCGGCCGCTTTCATGGCTCGTTTTAAACCCATTCGGGCGCTGAAAACCGGCGGGGAACAGGGGCGAGGCAGCCAAACCTGGTTACGGCAGGGGCTGGTTGTCTTTCAGTTTTCCATCTCGCTGATTCTGGCGGTGGGGGTCGTCGTTCTTTACCAGCAAATGAATTATTTCCGGCAGAAAGATTTGGGTTTCAAGCGGGAAGCCCTGGTGGTCGTTTCGCTCCCTGAGCCTAAAAATTTGTCCGTGCTAAACCAGTCGTTGCGGGAAATTCCGGGTGTTGAGAAGGTATCTTTCGCGCTGGGTGCCCCCACTTCGCAAAATAATTTCGGCACGACCATGCGGCCCGATCCGTCCAATCCGAACAAGAAAATTCCGATTGCGCTCAAACTGGCTGATGCTGATTACCTCAAAACCTACGGATTAAAACTGCTGGCGGGGCGCTTTTTTGAGCATCGGGATACACTGTCCATTGCCAGCACTGTTCCGGAAGAGAAGCAGAAATATGCCTTTGTCGTGAACGAACGGACGGTTAAAGCCCTTGGTTTTTCGAAGCCTGAACAGGTTTTAGGGCGTAAAATCCGGGTGGAAGTCAATGACATTGATGCAGAAATTATTGGGGTCGTTAAAGATTTTCACACCAGCTCGCTGCGCGACCCGATTGGGCCGATGGTGATGATGAATTTCCCGAATTTTTACTATACCGTTGGTCTTAAATTAAAAACCAACGACTACGCGACGACGTTAGCGGCGGTTGAGCGGAGCTGGCAGCGCGTTTTTCCTAATTCGCTGTTTGAGGCTAAATTCTTGGACAACACGCTTCAGGAATTATACGACAATGAACAGCGTCAATTTACGTTGTTGCGGATTTCAGCCGGGCTGGCCCTGGTGATCTGCTGTCTGGGTTTGTGGGGATTGGCGACGTTTACCATCGAACGGCGGACGAAAGAAATTGGCGTGCGGAAGGTGCTGGGTGCCTCCACGACGGGCATTGTGGTGCTGATTTCGCGGGATTTTCTTAAACTCGTTCTGGTTGCCTTTATCGTTGCTTCGCCCGTTGCCTGGTACCTGATGGATAGCTGGTTAGCAAGCTTTAGTTACCGCATTTCCATCGAATGGTGGGTGTTTGCGCTGGTGGGTGTTGTGGCCCTTGGCATTGCCTTTTTAACGGTAAGTTTCCAGAGTATCAAGGCAGCGTTCATGAATCCGGTGAAAAGCCTGAAAACGGAATAATCATGCTGCAAAACTATTTTAAAATTGCCTGGCGGAATTTATGGCGTAATAGGCTATATACGAGCCTAAACATCGGTGGGCTGGCTATTGGGCTGGCCGCCTGTTTGCTGATGGCGTTGTATGTCGATCATGAGTTTTCGTACGACGGTTTCCATGCGAATGCCGACCGGATTGTGCGGATAACCTCCGAAATGAAAACGCCCGAAGCACCCCTGACGCTGGCTTCCAGCCCGGTTCCTCTGGCAACGATGCTCAAACAGGATTATCCAGAGGTAGAAACCGCCGTGCGGCTAACGCCTTTTGAAGCGGTGGTGCGGCACGAAGAGAAGTTGATCAAAGAGCCTGATATTTATTACGCTGATAAAGACGTATTTGCGGTTTTTTCATATCCGTTTCTGGTAGGAAATCCAGCGACAGCTTTGGCCAACCCCAACAGCGTGGTGCTGACGGAGCGGTTTGCCAAAAAGTATTTTGGAAAGACGGATGTGTTGGGCCAGACCATCGAGTTCGCTAAACAGCCCTATCAGGTTACGGGCGTGATGGCCGACGCACCCAGCAATACCGATCTCCCCGTGAACGCCCTGTTGTGGCGAGAGTTCAAGGGAGTGCGTTCGTGGGTGGAAGATGACTTTCCATGTTATACCTACGTGCTTTTCCGGGAACAGCCTAACCTGCCAGAATTTAGCAAAAAGCTACGGCAAATCGCCGACAAATACGCCAATCCAGAACTAAAGAAGATGGGCGCAGAAGGCTATTCCCTTACATTTCCGGTGGAATTGCTGAAGGATGTGCATTACAGCCAGGGCAAAATGGCCGATACGCCCAAAGGCAACCGGCAGTATGGGTATCTGTTTGCGTTTCTGGCCGTTTTTGTGCTGGCCATTGCCTTACTAAACTACATCAATCTCCTGACTGCCAAGGCCGCCGAACGGGCAAAAGAGGTTGGCGTGCGGAAGGCCAACGGTGCGCAGCGGGGCCAGCTAATCCGCCAATTTTTGCTCGAATCGGCCTTGTTAAGTGGGATTGCCATCATCGGGGCTGTGGTTTTGATGGAAACGGTCATTCCCTTCTTCAACGAATTACTGACTATCAGGCTCTATATTTCGTGGGCCGGGGGGCTGCCACTGCTTGCTCTTTCGTGGGTGTTGATTACGCTGCTGGGGGGGCTATATCCGGCTTTTGTGCTATCAAGTTATCGTCCGGTTGACGTGTTGAAAGGCCGGTTTGGTGGGTACGGCAAGGGAGCCTGGCTGCGAAAGTCAATTATTGTGTTCCAGTTTGTTTTGTCGGTGGGGATGATCGTCGGCGTACTGGTCATCCGGCGGCAGATGGACTATTTGCAGACCTACGACTTAGGGCTTCGTAAAGAACAGGTACTGAGCCTTTATTTGCCCGACGATTCGACGGCACGGGCGGGTGCTCCGGCGCTGGCTGATAAGCTGAAAAGTCGCAACGAAATCGGTGAAGTGAGCCTTGGGACAGGTTTGCAGGTAGGAAGTTTATTGCCCATGGCCTCCACCACCATTCTTTCGAACGGAAAGAAGCGCGAGCTGATGAGCAATTACCTGTCTATTGATGACCAATTTCTACCGCTTTTAGGCATTAGACTGAAAGAGGGCCGCAACTTATCGGCGGCTTCAAAAACCGATCTGAATGGCAGTTTTCTGGTGAACGAAGCTTTTATCAGGATGGCTGGCTGGAAAGAAGGCGTGGGGCAATCCATGGATGGGTTTGGTCACAAAGGAAAGGTGGTTGGCGTGGTCAAAAACTTTCATTATCGCTCGTTGCATAATCCGGTTGAGCCGTTAGTCCTGATTTACAATACGTTCCCGGCCAATAACCTGATTTTGAAACTGAAGCCGGAAGACCTGCCGATTGTCCAGAATCTCTGGAAAGCGCATTACCCCAATTATCCGTTTGATTATAAGTTTCTGGAAGAATCACTTGCCGCGCAGTACCGCAAAGAGCACATCATGACCGCTGTTTTCAACGGCTTTGCGGCCCTGACCATCGTGGTTTCCTGCCTGGGACTGTTTGCGCTGACGACCTTCACCACGGAGCGGCGGACCAAAGAAATTGGCATTCGGAAAGTGCTGGGTGCTTCGGTTGTGAGCATCGTGGCGTTGCTGTCGAAAGATTTTCTAATTCTAATTCTTATCGCCATCTTTATTGCCTCGCCGCTGGCCTGGTATGCCATGGATCAATGGTTGCAGAGCTTCAGTTATCGGATTACTATTTCGGGGTGGATTTTTGCGCTGGCTGGTAGCCTGGCTCTCTTCACGGCACTTTTAACGGTAAGTTTTCAGTCGCTAAAAGCAGCGTTTATGAATCCGGTTCGGTCTTTAAAGAATGAATAAGAGTCTGTCCAAAATACTCCTAACAAGATCATGAAAACACTACTTACTTTTTTACTGGCCGGACTTAGTTTCGGCGTACTGGCGCAACGCTCGGTCATGCACAAGGAGGTGGACGACAATGGCAAGCGGCTTCGGATTCGCGTTGACATGGAACAGGGCGACAAGTCGCTGCATTTCAAGCAGGACTACGACGTTCGGGGAATGACGCCGGAGCAAAAGGCCCGCATTGAAGCTTTTGTGATGGATTCGCTGGGTCTTTCGAACCAGAGCAAGGCACAAGTTTACGTGCAGGGCAGAGCCGAGGGTTGGGGCCAGGCGGCCAGAAACTACGAAAAAGTAGCGCGGCAAAGTGATGGCTGGGGGAGTAATCAATCGGCGATCCGAACGAACGGAGCTACGAGTCAGGGCTGGGGCGAAGCCAGACCCACTTACGCTTCAGCAAAGCCCGAAATGGAGCAGGTTATGGGCCGGATTCCGTATTCGAAGATGATCAAAGAAGACAAAGAAAATAAGCGTCTCTGGATGCATTTTGAGTATAAATTAGACGGTGAGGATAAGGTTTTTGAGCGGACTATCAACCTGGAAGGCAAAACCGAGCGGGAAAAGAAACGGCTCATCGAAGAAACTGAGCGTAGCTTGGGGCTGTCCGTGGCGCAGTAACTTAATTAACGTTTTTTAACGGCCTGCTTGGCCAAAGAGCGTCTATCTTTAGGAGCGTTCAAGACGAACATTCATAAAGGTAGACGCTCGCTTTATGTTACAGAATTACTTCAAAATTGCCTGGCGGAATTTAACGACGCACTGGAGCTATACGTCGCTGAATATCATTGGCTTGGCTGCTGGTATGGCAGGCGGATTGCTCATCTTTTTGTTTCTGCGTCATCATCTCAGTACGGACCGGCATCATGCCAAATTTGACCGGATTTTCCGGGTAGTAACGGACCTGCGCCTGGATGATGGTTCTGTAGAACACTATCCAGAAGCGCCTTTGCCGATGGCGAAGACCCTCCGCACCGACTACCCGCAGGTGGAGCAGGCGGCTTACTTGAAGATGAACCGCGAGCTGACTGTTAGTCTCAAACGACCCGGCCAAACGGCACCCACCCGATTTCTGGAACATAAAAGCACCGCCCTGGTAGAGCCAAAACTATTTGATATTCTGGATTATCGCTGGCTACGGGGCAATCCGGCCACGGCGCTCCGCGAGCCAAACAGCGTTGTTTTGACTGAATCGTGGGCACGACGGTATTTTGGTAATACTGATCCAATGGGGCAAACGCTGAATTTAAACCACCTGACCGACGCCAAAGTGACTGGCATTCTGGCCGATCCGCCCAAAACGACCGACCTTGACATTCAGTTGTTTATCTCCATAAAAACCCTGCCCATCCTGATTCCCGACTATGAGTTAGACAGCTGGTGGGGACTTAGCTCCACCGACCGGGTATACGTAACACTCAAAAATCCGGCTTCGGTTGGAGCGATGCAGGCGGCCATTCCCGCCCTGCTGAAAAGACAGTTTGGCGACATGGCGCGCTATTACCAGTTTCAGTTTCAGCCACTTGCCGACGTCCACTTCGACGTTCAGCGCGTGGTGGGTGGGGCCACGGCCATCCGGCCATCGTTGCTCTGGTCGCTGGGTTTGATTGGCTTATTTCTGGTGCTGACGGCCTGCATCAATTTCATCAATCTGACCACCGTTCAGGCATTGCGTCGGAGTAAGGAGGTAGGCATTCGCAAGACGCTCGGCAGCACGCGGGGACAATTGATTCGGCAATTTTTTATAGAAACAACGCTCATTGTCTTAGTGGCCACCGTTCTGGCACTTTTAATGGTGAAAGTAAGCTTGCCTTTATTCAACCAGTGGTTAACGATAAATTTGGGTCTAGGCCTTGAAAGTCAAGTAATTGGCTTTTTTTGTTTGCTGGTTGGATTGGTAATCGTGCTGGCGGGCGCTTATCCCGCCGCCGTGTTGTCGGGTTTTAGCCCCTGGGCCGCTTTGAAAGGGAAGCTGCCCGCCAAGGCAAGCGGTGGTTACTCCCTGCGCCAATCCCTGATTGTGGTGCAATTTGTTATCTGTCAGGCCCTGATTGTTGGGGCGCTAGTGGTAGCCACGCAGGTACGTTATCTGCGAACTGCCGAAATTGGTTTCAACAAGGACAATGTAGTGATGGTAACTTTGCCCAATACCCAAAAGGCGGCTCGGGAAACGTTCAAAAATAGCCTGTTGGCTTATCCAGAGATCAAATCGATTAGTGCCAGCTACCGGCCTCCTTCGGCCCAGGTCATGAACGGAGGGTCTTTTAAACTGGGCAACAAGGCCGAGTGGGAAGCTTTTCCGGTGCGGGAGCGTTTGGCCGATGCCGACTACCTGACTACCTACGGATTAAAACTGGTGGCAGGCCGCAACATCACGCCGAGCGACACGATTCGGGAGTATCTGGTTAACGAAGCTTTTCTAAAGAAAATAGGTATTCAGGATCCAAACAAAGTGCTGGGGACGAAAATGCAATACCACCTTTCGCCCGTTGCTGCGCCTATTGTGGGGGTCGTAAAAGACTTCCACCAGCGCTCGTTGCACGAAGAAATTGCACCTTGTATCATTGCCAGCCACGCGGCCATGTTCCAGCGGGTAGGGATTCGGGTGACGGGGCAAAATCCGTCGCAGACCATCCAGCGCATTCGAACGACCTGGGAGCAGCTGTATCCCGATGAAGTCTTTGAATATGAGTACTTAGACAAGCAGTTAGCGCAATTTTATGAAGCAGAAAACTTGCTGTTTCGCCTGGTAAACACGTTTGCCGGTATTGCCATCCTGATCTGTTGCCTCGGGTTATACGGGCTTATTTCCTTCATTGTCGTGCAGCGGACCAAAGAAATTGGCATTCGGAAAGTGCTGGGTGCTTCGGCGGCGGGCATTGTGGCCTTGCTTTCCCGAGATTTCCTCAAACTGGTGGTAATTGCTATAGCCATTGCCTCACCCATCGCGTGGTGGACGATGAGGCAATGGCTACAGGAATTTGCCTATAAAATTGACCTGGCTTGGTGGATGTTCGCGCTGTCTGGTTTGTTGGCAGTGTGTATTGCGCTGGCAACCGTCAGTGTCAAAAGCATCAAAGCAGCCCGCATGAATCCAGTGCAGAGTTTACGGGCTGATTAAGAGGCTATTTAGCCAAACCAGCTTCGGCCAGTAAAAGCAGCAAAATCTGTTGTAGACCCAAATGACCCTTGTCATTTAACCACCATTCTTGCAGCGAGTGGGCTCCACCCGCTTTGCCACCGCTGCCGATGGTAACGGCGGGAACGCCCAGCGAAATAGGAATATTGGCGTTTGTCGAACTAACATCCAGGGCTGGCGAACCGCCGAGATAAGTCGAAGCGGCGGCGGCGCGTTGCACCAAAGGCAGCGTTGCGGCAATGGTACCCGATGGCCGGTCACCAATCTTTTTCACGTCTACCGTCAGGTCCGGACCGGAGCGTTTGAGGCCGTTTTCTTCTTTCAACGCTTTTTGAACGGCGGCTTGCAGCAGCGCGTCGATGCCGTTGAGCCGTTCCGGGCTTTCGGAGCGCATGTCGATTTCCATCCACGATTCATACGGAATGGCGTTGACCGAGGTGCCGCCGCCAATGACGCTCACGCTGTAGGTGGTGCGGATTCCCTGGCGGGTGAATTTGTCAGCTTCGGCGGTGAAATAATAAATGGCTTTTCCCAGCGCACTGTGCGGATTTACGATGCCGAAGGCTCCGTAAGAGTGCCCGCCCGGTCCTTTAAAGGTGATCCGATACCGATGAGACCCCAGTCCACGGTGAACAATTTCATCAATTCCCGAGCCGTCTACGCCAATGTACGAATCAACTTTAGGCCCGCCTTTGCGGAAAAGGTGCTTCATGCCGCGCAGGTCGCCGAGACCTTCTTCGCCTACCGTGCCCACAAAAAGCACATCGGCATCCGTCTCGATTTTGGCTTTCTCCATGCCCTTGAGCACGGCAACGAGCGAAACCAGGCCGCGCGTGTCATCGCCCACACCGGGAGCGTACAAGGTGTCGCCTTTTTGCTTGACTTTCACGTCGGTACCTTCTGGGAAAACGGTGTCGAGGTGGGCTTCAACCATCACGGTTTTCTTGCCGGTGCGCCCCTTGCGCTTGGCAATCACGTTGCTGACCTCATCAATCCAGACCGAATCGGCACCCGCCTCTTTCAGCATCTCCGCGTATTTTTTCGCCCGAACCTGCTCTTTGAAGGGCGGCGCGGGAATTTCGGTGAGCATAATCAGGTCTTGTTTGGTCTGGGGTTCCAGTTCCATAAAGGTCTGGAACGCCGCCTTAACCGCCGGTCGGGTGGCCAGTGTCTTGATCTCAGCTTCGTAGCGTTTGTCGATGGTGGGCTTGGGCGCCGTCTCCTGGGCACGAAGCGAGGGCGTTGCCCCAGCCATCAGAAGCAAGCCAAGCGCCAATGTAAATCGATAATTCATAATAGTTGTGAAATGTAAATAATCAAGCTTTAACGAACCTGCTTTTCCATCGGCTAAAATACTGGAAAGTAACCAAGGAAGCAGAAAAGGCCTTGTCCGCAAATGGGCAAGAGCCGTCCGTTTGCGGACATATTGCTGATGTTTCAATTAGGAGTTTGTTGGTAATCAGTTGTTTATATATTTGGTATATCATTTGGTCAGTAAAAGAATATTCTGGCTTAATCCACACCTTTGATAAAATATGCTTCGTAATTATATCAAAATCGCCTTTCGGAATCTGTGGAAATCCAAAGTGTTTTCTGGAGTCAATATCGCGGGGCTGGCCTTGGGAATCACGGCCTTCGTGCTGATTCTGGAATACATCAGTTTTGAAAAAAGCTACAACCAGTTCCACGCCAATTTGCCGACGCTGCACCGCGTCTTGTTGAAATACGGTGGCGATGGACCCGATAATGACTTTGTTCCGGCGGCAATGGCCCCGGCGCTGAAGCTGAATTTTAGTGAAGTAAACGCTTTTTGTCGCCTGGCTTTTGTCCAGAACGGCATTGTTACGCTTGAAAGCAAGAACACCAAAAAAGGTCTGCAAGCTATCCGGGAAGCAAATTCGATTTGTGTGGATGGCGACTTTTTCGAGATGTTTTCATTTCCAATCGTAGCCGGTTCGCCTTCCCTGTACGCACCCAACACGGTTGCGATTTCGGCGTCTAAAGCGAAGGCTTATTTCGGGGCCGAAAATGCCGTGGGTAAAGTCCTGACGCTCAATAACCAGTTTGGTAAAATTGCCTATACCGTTGTGGCCGTTTTTGCCGACATACCGGCTAATTCCGACCTTCAGTTTGACATGGTGTATTCAATGGCGACGCTAATTACTGCCGCAAAAGAGAGCCATAATGACTGGGCGCGGCTGGATCGCTGGGAAGGGGCCTTTTCGCAGGCCATTGTGCAGCTTGATCCGCAGGCAAATCCCGCCGTATTCGAAAAGCAGGCCAGTAAGCTGGTGCAGACCTACCGCCCTAAAACAAATGATCGGATTCGGTTGCAACCGCTTGCTTATTTGCATCTGGGAGCCAGCCTCTCTGATGAGCGGCCAACGGTCGAGAAGCTGGGTTTTATTTACCTGTTGGGTGGTATTGCGCTCTTAATTCTGACCATCGCCTGGCTGAATTACGTAAATCTGTCTACGGCGGGCGCTTTGAAACGGGCCAAAGAGGTAGGCGTGCGGAAGGTAGTTGGGGCTAATCGGGCGCAAATCGCGATGCAGTTTCTGAGCGAGTCTCTCTTGTTAAATCTGCTGGGCTTTGCATTGGCTGCGGTTCTGATCGGCGTGTTACAAGCGCCTTTCAACGAATTGATTGGCAAGGATTTATCGTTCGATGTGATCGCGCAGGGTCAGGTTTGGGTACTGGCGTTGGTGGCGGTAGTGATCGGAGCCTTGGCATCGGGGGGCTACGCGGCTTTTGTGTTGTCGGGCTTTCCGGTATTGAGCATCATCAAAGGCATTGTTTCCAAAGGAAGAAAGCCGGGTCTGACGGCGACTTCATCGGTGCGCCAGACTTTAGTGGTGGTTCAATTTGCCATTTCCATCGTGCTGATCATCGCGACGGTGGTGCTGTACCGGCAGCTTTCGTTCATGCAAAACCGAAATCTGGGCATGAATCTCGAGCAGTTGCTGGTCATCAAGGGCGCGGAAGTAGGCGATGATGCGACGCGGCAGGCGGGAAAGGTGGCCTTTCGGAACGAGATTGCCCAACTGCCGTATGTGAGCAGCTTCTGTAACTCGGGCAGTGTACCGGGCGGCTGGTACAACTTCAATTCCGATGGGGTCACTCGAATGAATCCGAACCCCGGCGACGAAAAGAAAAACTACGCCGTGACGTATGCCGACAATCGGTTTATTCCTACTTATGGCATAAAGCTGGCGGCAGGGGAGAATTTTACGGCTGAAATGTGCGACAAAGCCACCGAAGCAGGCCGCGTTTTACTGAATGAGCGAGCCGTTAAATCGCTTGGTTTCAGTTCTGCGCAGGCAGCGGTTGGACAAAAGATAAAGTTCAATACGGAGTTTGAAATCGTAGGCGTTATTACAGATTATCACCACCAATCGTTGCAGCAAAGCATTGAGCCACTCCTGATCTTTCCGGCTTATCCAGGCAGTAATTACACGCTGCGGCTGAATACAAACGAAATTCAAACCAAAATTGCCGGGCTGGAGCAGCGCTACAAACGACTTTTTCCGGGAAATCCATTCGAGTATTATTTCGTCAGTGAAAACTACAACAAACAGTACCAGACCGAACAAAAATACGGGCGAATCTTCACCACGGCGGCCGGACTGGCGATTTTTATTGCCTGTCTTGGGCTGTTTGGACTAGCCACCTTTACGGCGGAACAACGCACCAAAGAGATTGGCGTCCGAAAAGTGCTGGGCGCTTCGGCGGGGAGCATTGTGGCGTTGCTCTCGCGGGATTTCCTCAAACTGGTGGTCATTGCCATTATCATTGCGACGCCGCTTGCCTGGTACGCCATGAATCGGTGGTTGCAGGATTTTGCCTATCGGGTGGAATTAAGTTGGTGGATGTTCGTACTGGCTGGCGGCATTGCGATGCTGATTGCGTTGGCGACAGTTAGTTTCCAGTCGCTGAAGGCGGCTTTGGTGAATCCGGTGAAAAGCCTAAAAAGTGAATAACTCATGCTACAGAACTATTTCAAAATTGCCTGGCGGAATCTATGGCGTAACCGTCTGCTGACAACGATCAACGTAACCGGTCTGGCGCTCGGTCTGGCGTGTGCCTTGCTGATTGGCCTGTGGGTGAACGACGAATTGAGCTTTAATCGATCCTACAAAAATCTGGATAGCCTGTATGCCGTCAAACTGGTTTATGCGGATGGCCAGGCGGGCGACAATACATCCGGGCCGCTGGCGGAGGCGCTCAAGGAGAAAGTGCCCGGTATCGAGAAAGCCACCAAGATGACGGTTTGGGATAATCAGTTTCTCATTAAAGTGGGCCAAAAATCGGGTAAAGAAACCGGAAATTACGTGTCCGATGACTTTTTTGAGGTCTTCCAACTGAACGCTCTACAAGGAAGCCCCAGCCGTGCGCTTCAATCGCCCAACCAGATTGTCATCAGCCGTAAGCTGGCCATGACGTACTTCAACACCGTTCAGGCGGTGGGACAACGGCTGCAATTGAACGGCGACAAGACGTACGTAGTCGGAGCGGTGATCGAAGACATTCCCCAAAATACGTCGGTACACCTGGATTGGTTTGTTAACTTCAAGGTGCAGGAAGAAGACTACATGCGAAATTGGGACAATATAATGTTCAAAACGTATGTTCGGTTAAATCCCGCCGCCACCCAGGAGGGGGCCGAGCGGGCCATGAAAACCCTGTTGGCGCAAAACAGCAGTGACAAAACCTCCCGGGCCATCCTGCAACCGCTGAAGGACGTGTACCTCTACAGTGATTATGCGAACGGGAAGCCCGTCGGTGGGCGAATCGACTACCTGAACGTATACGGATTGGTGGCGATTTTTATCCTGCTGATTGCCTGCGTCAATTTTATGAATCTGGCGACGGCCCGGGCGTCCATGCGGGCCAAAGAAGTAGGCGTTCGGAAAGTGGTGGGGGCGATGCGCTCTTCACTGGTCAACCAGTTTATGGGCGAGTCGTTACTAGTGAGCTTTGTGGCGGGAATACTGGCTGTTCTAATTGCCTGGCTGATGTTGCCAACCATCAATGCGGTGTTTCAAAAAAACCTGGTGCTGGATGGTACCGATCTGAAATTGTGGGGCAGCGGCCTTGCGCTGGTGATTCTGACGGGATTGGTGGCGGGGAGCTATCCCGCTTTTTTCCTGTCGTCCATGAAGCCGGTGCAGGTTCTCAAAGGCGTATTTAAATCGAATCGAAACGGCGCGGGTACATTCCGGCAATCGTTGGTAGTTATTCAGTTTTCGCTGTCTATCTTACTCATCATCAGTATGCTTGTGGTAGGACGGCAAATGGCGTATGTCCGTACCAAACATCTGGGGCTATCACGGGAAAATGTGCTGTATTTGCCGGTAGAAGGGGAGTTGCGCTCCAAAATGGAAGCGTTTCGGCAGGAACTGCTGCGTACCAACGCCATCAGCGCCGTAACGGCAACGGGCGAGTTGCCCATTAATATCGGCAGCAGCGCCAGCGGACAACTTCAGTGGCCGGGCAAAGACCCTACCACCATCGAATCGATCTGGCACATGTGGATCGGCTACGATTTTGTCAAAACCATGAACGTTCAGCTAGCGGGTGGCCGTGATTTTGACCCCACTTCACCGGCTGACCAGGCCAATTACCTGATTAACGAATCGGCGGCAAAACTGATGGCATTGAAAAATCCCGTGGGGCAGCCGATTACTTACCAATCGAAAAAAGGCCAGATCATTGGCGTGATGAAAGACTTTCACATGAGTTCGCTCCACGAGCCAATCAAACCGCTGATTTTTAGGCTTAAGCCCGATTGGACGAATTTCGTATTGGTGAAGACCGCCCCCGGACAAACCGTCGAAGCGATTCAGGCTCTAGAGCAGACGGTACGGAAATTCAATCCCGATTACCCATTTGAGTATCATTTCCTGAACGAAAACTACGAAAAGCTATACCACAGCGAAACGCTGGTGAATACACTGGTAAATTATTTTGGCGGGCTAGCCATCCTGATTTCCTGCCTGGGACTGTTTGGACTGGCGGCGTTCACGGCAGAGCGTCGGACTAAGGAAATCGGCGTCCGAAAAGTGCTGGGCGCTTCGGCGGGGAGCATTGTGGCGCTCTTATCCAGAGATTTTCTGAAGTTAGTTTTTGTCGCTCTGCTCATTGCCACGCCGTTGGCCTGGTATTTCATGGATCGGTGGTTGCAGGATTTTGCCTATCGGGTAGAATTAAGTTGGTGGATGTTTGTACTGGCCGGTGGCATGGCGATGTTGATCGCGCTGGCGACGGTGAGTTTTCAGTCGCTGAAGGCGGCTTTGGTAAATCCGGTGAAAAGCTTAAAAAGTGAATAAATACAACTATGCTAACGAACTATCTCAAAATCGCCTGGCGGAATCTTGAGCGAAACCGGCTGTTCTCACTGATCAATATCCTTGGTTTGGCCCTCGGGATGGCCTGTAGTCTGCTCATTCTGTTTTGGGTGCAGGATGAACTGCGGGTAGATCGCTTTCATGCCAACAACGACCGCATTTTTCGGGTGATGGAAAACCAGGACTGGGCGGGGCGCGACCTCAGCACCACAACGGCAACGCCGGGTATTCTGGCCGAAAACCTGAAGCGCGATTTTTCCGAGATAGAGAAGGCTGCCGTGGCGACCTACCAAAGCGAAATCCTGCTAACGGTTGGCAATACGTTTGGGAAAGAAAAAGGACGCTATGCCAGCGGCGAATTTCTGGAAATTCTTTCGTTTCCGTTGGTGCAGGGCGATCCACAAACTGCCCTGAAACGCCCGGATGCCATTGTGATTTCGGAAAAGCTGGCGCGTAAGTATTTCCCCAACCAGAACCCAATCGGGAAAACCATCCGGGTCGATAATACAGACGATATGATGGTGACCGGCGTACTGAAAGAAAATATTCCGTACAACTCGCTGAAATTCGATTACCTGATGTCGTGGGAGCGCTTTTTGAAGCTCAACGAATGGGCCAAAGAGTGGGAAAATAACGGTCCGCATACCTACGTGCTACTTAGCAAGCAGGCCGATGCCGATAAAGTCACGCAAAAAATCAGGAATTACATTGAGGTAAAAACCAACAAACGGACGAGCAATATCGACCTGTTTCTGTACCCATACAGCGATTATTACCTGTATTCTAATTTTAAAAACGGCGCGCTGGATGGGGGGCGTATTGAGTATGTGCGGTTGTTTGTGATCGTGGCCATTTTTATTCTGGTCATTGCCTGCATCAACTTCATGAACCTGGCCACGGCGCGGTCGGTGAAACGGGCGAAAGAGGTCGGCGTTCGGAAGGTGGTGGGGGCTATGCGGCAGACACTGATGGGCCAATTCATTGGTGAATCCCTGTTGATAGCTATCCTGTCTTTGTCGGTTGCCCTGTTGCTGGTTGCCTTGATACTGCCGACGTTCAACACACTTACGGGTAAAGCACTCAACCTCGAACTGGCTGATCCGGCTTTCTGGGCAACCTTGCTCGGACTAACGGCGCTAACCGGAATCATATCGGGCAGTTATCCGGCGGTTTTTCTGTCGTCGCTCAATCCAATTGTGGTCTTGAAAGGCGTTTTGAAATTCAAAACCAGCGCGACAATTTTCCGGAAAGGCCTGGTTGTTTTTCAGTTTTCCTTGTCCATCATTCTAATTGTGGGAATGATTATTATTTACCGCCAGATCCACTATATCCAGAACAAAAACCTGGGTTTTGATCGCGAAAATCTGGTTTACATGCCCCTGGAAGGCGATCTGAAAGCCAGCTATCCAACCTTCCGAAACGAGTTGTTGACGCAGCCAGGAGTAAAGGCGGTTAGCTGCGCCTGGGATGATCCGCTTCAGGTGGGCAGTTCGACCATGGGCGTCAACTGGCGCGGAAAAGACACGACCCAGCAGATCTTGTTCAACCAGACAGCGGTGTATTACGGGTATTTGAAAACAATGGGTGTTCGGCTGAAAGAAGGCCGGGAGTTTTCGCCGGATTACAGCCTGGATACAACCAATTACATCATCAATGAGGCCGCCGCTCGGAAGATTGGGCATAAGAATCCGGTAGGGCAGGAGCTGACTTTCTGGGGCCGCAAAGGGACCATTGTTGGGGTGGTGAAAGATTACCACATCAATTCGTTGCACGTGGCCATCGAGCCTTTGATTCTGCACATGCAACGCAAAGAATACAGTGGTTACGTGATCGTACGAGCCGAAGCCGGTCGCACCCGGGAAGCGCTGGCTAATCTGGAAAAAACGTTTAAGAAATTTAATCCGAAGTATCCCTTTGAATACCTGTTTACCGACCAGGAATTTGGGACTTACTACAAAAGTGAAAACGTGGTTAGTAAGCTGGCTAGTTATTTCGCCGGGCTGGCCATTTTCATTTCCTGCCTTGGCTTGTTTGGACTGGCCACCTTTACGGCGGAACAGCGCACGAAAGAAATTGGCATCCGTAAAGTGCTCGGGGCCAGTGTCACGACCATCGTGCTAATGCTTTCGAAAGACTTTCTGCAACTGGTGCTGGTGGCCTCGGTGGTGGCTCTGCCGGTAGCCTGGTGGGCGCTCAATGGCTGGCTGGAAGGCTTTGCCAACCGCATCGAAATCCAGTGGTGGATGTTTGCCCTGGCGGTGTTGGCGGCCCTTTTGATTGCGCTGTTGACCGTTGGTTACCAATCCATCAAGGCGGCCCTGACGAATCCGGTTAAATCCCTTAAAACCGAATAGCTATGCACACAGGCGGAGGTTCGGCAGTCGGCTGTATCTCCGCCTTTTATTCTGTTCAATACCGGACAGGATACCTGTACGATTTCGGACAAACTTTGTTACTCAACCTCTAAAATGATGCTTCTGACCAGTTTTTTGAAATTGGCCGCGTATTTGATCAGCAAAAATAGAACTAATTAATAGCCATGAAACGCAGTTACTTAGGCGAGTTTGAGGAGATTGTTCTGTTGACGGTGGCGGTGCTGGAAGGACAGGCTTACGGCGTCGCGCTAACCCATGAGATTATTGAGCAGACGGGGCGTTCGGTTCGCCTGAACCAGATTCACTCCGCTTTGCAGCGGCTGGAAGAGAAAGGAATGGTTAAATCGGAGATGGGCGAACCAACGGCCGAACGCGGTGGCCGGCGGAAACGACTGTTTACGGTAACGGCCTACGGTCGTCGGACATTGCAGGAAATTCAGGAAGTGCGCGTGACTTTGTGGAGCCGCCTCCTACATCCGTTCAAACCAGCCACCAGTCTATGAGTCCCCAACCTCGTACTGGCGGGCCACCTCGCCTGGCCGACCGCCTGCTCGAACGCTTTTGCGATCCGTATACACTGGAAGAAATGCAGGGTGATCTGCATGAAGAATTCCAGTATCAGGTTCGGCGCGTGGGCGAACGGCAAGCGCGTTGGCGCTACTGGCGGGATGTGCTGGGTTTCTTGAAGCTCCGGGCCAGACAATCGTTCACAAGAAAAAAACAACAAAATACTTACCCAACAACCCCATTAATCAGTCCTGATATGCTACGGAATTATCTCAAAATCGCCCTGCGAAATCTGGTTAAACACAAGACGTATTCGGCTATTAATATTGCGGGCTTAGCCACGGGTATGGCCGTTGCAATGCTCATTGGCCTATGGATATGGGATGAGCTGTCGTTTAATACTTACCACAAAAATTACGACCGCATTGCTCAGGTATGGCAGCATCAGACCAGCAATGGGGAAGTCTTCACCGGTAAGGCCATACCTTTTCCACTGGGGAAAGAGCTTCAGACGAAATACGGGAGCAGTTTCCAATACGTCGTCATGTCGTCCTGGGAGGGTGAACACTTCCTGTCATTGGGCGAAAAAAAGATAACCAAAGAAGGCAGTTTTATGGATGTCGATGCGCCCCGGATGCTGACGTTGCACATGCTGAAGGGTTCGTACGACGGGCTCAAAGAGCCAAACTCTATTCTGCTTTCTGAAACGACTGCCCAAGCCCTTTTCGGCGACCGGGAGCCGCTGAATCAATTGATCAAGATTGACAATAAAATGGATGTGCGGGTTACGGGGGTTTACGAAGACGTGCCGCACAACGCCCAATACGGTAAGGTGAAGTTTATTGCGCCCTGGGAGCTTTATGTCGCCTCGGAGAAATGGATTCAGCGGGCGCGCGATAACAGCCATTGGGGTGATAACTCCTTTCAGCTTTTTGTCCAGATTGCTGACAATACAGATTATGAGTCGGTTAACAAACGCATTTTAAATGCTAAACTGAACAACGTTCCGGCTAACGAAAAAAAGTTCAAGGCAGCGATTGTCCTTAATCCCATGCGAGACTGGCGGTTGCGTTCGAACTGGGAAAATGGCGTAAAGACCGGCGGGATGATCGATTATGTTTGGTTATTTGGCTTTATCGGCCTTTTTGTGTTGCTGCTGGCCTGCATTAACTTCATGAATCTGAGCACCGCCCGCAGTGAGAAACGCGCCAAAGAGGTGGGCATTCGCAAAGCGGTTGGTTCCGTTCGAGGCCAGCTGGTGAACCAGTTTTTTAGTGAGTCTTTTCTGGTGGTCTTTTTCGCTTTTGGGCTGGCTCTGCTGCTGGTGCTGCTCGTTCTGCCCTGGTTCAATCAGGTGGCTGACAAACGGATTACGATGCTATGGACTAACCCGCTGTTCTGGACATTTGGGCTAGGATTTACGCTATTTACTGGTTTTGTGGCAGGTAGTTATCCGGCGCTTTATCTGTCTTCTTTCCAACCAGTTAAGGTGCTGAAAGGAACCTTTCGGGCGGGGCGGTTTGCGGCTGTGCCTCGTAAAGTACTGGTCGTGGTGCAGTTTACGGTTTCGTTAGCGCTGATTATTGGAACCATCATCATCTATAACCAGATTCAATATTCCAAAAACCGGCCCATCGGCTACAACCGGGACGGCCTGCTAATGATTGAGATGAAGTCGCCGGAGTTTTACGGCAAGTTTGACCTACTGCGCACCGAACTCAAAAACGCTGGTGTCATTCAGGAGCTGGCCGAATCATCCAGCCCGATTACAGACGTATGGTCAAACAGTGGTGGGTTTCACTGGCAGGGCAAAGATCCCAATCTGGATACGGATTTTGGTACGGTCTGGGTCACGCACGAATTTGGGAAGACAGTGGGCTGGCAATTTAAAGAAGGTCGGGATTTTTCGCGGGAATTTACGTCTGATTCTTCGGCCATTGTCCTGAACGAAGCAGCGGTAAAGTTCATGAACATCAAGAATCCGGTGGGCACTGTCATTCGCTGGGGTAGCGGGGAGAACATGACGGAATATAAAATAATTGGCGTTATCAAAGACATGCTGATGTCGTCGCCGTACGAACCCGTGAAGCAGACGATTTATTTGATGAGTTACCATAACGTCAACTGGATCAACATGAAGCTGAATCCGGCCAAAAGCGCCAATGAGTGTCTGACAACCATCGAAGCCGCTTTCAAAAAACACATTCCGACGGCACCCTTCGACTATAAATTTGCCGATGAAGAGTTTGGGAAGAAGTTTGCTCACGAAGAGCGCATTGGCAAGCTAGCCACCTTCTTTGCGGGCTTAGCCATCTTTATCAGCTGCCTTGGTCTGTTTGGTCTGGCTTCCTTTGTCGCCGAACAGCGCACGAAAGAAATTGGTATCCGCAAAGTGCTCGGTGCCAGTGTGCTGAATTTATGGAGCCTGTTATCAAAGGATTTTGTCATACTCGTGATCATCGCGTTCGTGATTGCTACGCCTACGGCCTGGTATTTTATGAGCCACTGGCTGGATCAATACGAGTACCGCTCTGAAATTTCGTGGTGGATATTCGTCGCCTCGGGCATTGGTACGTTAGTCGTGACCTTGTTGACGGTTAGTTTTCAGAGTATTAAAGCAGCGCTGATTAATCCGGTAAAATCACTTCGGTCCGAATAAAGTCGGCGCGATCTTACTTAAAACCAAAAGCAATGACGCCCAGACCCCAACCCGTCGAACCGCCCCGCCTGGCCGACCGCCTGCTGACCTTTTTTTGTGACTCGCAGCTGCTGGAAGAAATTCAGGGCGACCTGCACGAAGAATTTCAGTACCAGGTCCGGCGGGTGGGCGAACGGCAAGCGCGTTGGCGCTACTGGCGCGATGTGCTGGGGTTTCTGAAACCATTTGCTGGCCAACAAAAACGAGATGAGTACCCAAGACCTACTTTTTTCAGTTCTGATATGATACGGAATTACCTTAAGATCGCTTTTCGTACCCTTCGCAAGCAGCAGGGTTTTACGTTCATCAACATTGTTGGGCTGGCTGTGGGGCTGGCCTGCTGCCTGCTGATTACGCTTTATGTGGTCGATGAACTGAGCTTCGACCGCTACCACGAAAAAGCGGCCCGGATTTACCGGATTAACTCCGATATCAAGTTCGGCGGAAACGATATGCACATGGCGGTGGCGCCTGACCCGATGGGGCCAACCTTGCTGAAGGATTATCCGCAGGTCGAGACTTTTGTGCGGTTGCACGGGCGGGGCACCTGGCTGGTTAAGCGGACCGGGCAGCCTACTAATCGGCAAGAGAAAGACATCATCTTTGCCGATTCGACGCTCTTCGATGTGTTTACGCTGCCGCTGGTGGCGGGCAATCCTAAACAGGCACTGACCGAACCCAACACCGTTGTTATCAGTGAGTCGGCTGCCAAGCGCTATTTTGGCAACCAGAATCCGATGGGGCAGTCCCTGACGCTTGACAATCGCCTACCCTGCCGGGTAACGGGTGTAATGCAGGACATGCCCACCAACTCCCATTTCCGGACGGACTTTTTTGTGTGTATGCGAAGCGACGATTATCCCTGGGGAAACTGGTTAAGCCATAATCACCATACGTACGTTGTTTTGAAAGAAGGTGTTGATTATCAGAAATTCAACCAAAATTTTGAGACCATTCTCCAGAAGTACATGAGTCCGCAGGCGCAGCAGGTTTTCGGTGCGTCACTGGGCCAATTGCGCGCATCCGGCACACGCATAAAATACTCCCTGATTCCGCTGACGGACATTCATTTGCGCTCCAAACAAAATATCGAATTGGCGCCGAACAGTGATATTCAGTATATCTACATTTTCTCGGCGGTGGCGATTTTCGTGCTGCTGATTGCCTGCATCAATTTTATGAATCTTTCGACGGCCCGGTCGTCCAATCGGGCCAAGGAAGTGGGCGTTCGGAAAGTGCTGGGATCGGTAAAAGGACAACTAATCGGGCAATTTATGACAGAATCGGTGCTAATGGCCACGCTGGCGATGGCCCTGGCCCTGCTTCTGGTCGCGCTGGTTCTGCCCTTTTTCAATGAACTTTCAACCAAACAATTAACGCTACATAGTCTCATTGTTCCGCAATTTTTGCCTCTTTTGGGCAGCCTACCGCTGGTAGTTGGTTTTCTGGCGGGCATCTATCCGGCGTTTTTCCTTTCTTCGTTCCGGCCCATCAGCGTCTTAAAAGGCAAGGTAAATCTAGGCTTCAGAAGCGTCGGTTTACGCAGCGGTCTGGTGGTTTTTCAGTTCATGATGTCGGTAATTCTGATTGTAGGAACGATTGTGGTTTATCGGCAGATCAATTTTATTCAAACCACCAAACTAGGATTCAAACGCGATCAGGTTCTGACGATCAACGAAGCATATGCGCTGGGCAATCAGGTGCAGGCCTTCAGGGAGGAAGTTCTGAAACTGCCGGGTGTCGTCACGGGTTCAATCTCGGGCTATCTGCCGGTCCCATCGGATCGAAGCGATAGCGGCATGTTCCCGGAAGGCCAGGTCGACCAGAGCAAAGCGGTTTCTTCGCAGCAGTGGGCAGTCGATGCGGACTACATTCCGACGCTGGGTATGGAACTAGCGCAGGGCCGAAATTTCTCGCGGGAATCCATTGCTGATTCTTCCGCCATTATTTTGAACGAAACGGCGGTTAAAACCTTTGGATTCAAAAATCCCATTGGCAAGCGGATCATGCGGATGACTGACAATGAGGGGAAGCAATTCAAAACGTATACGGTAATAGGTGTTGTGAAAAACTTCCATTTTGAGTCGCTGCGGCAGAATATCGGTTCGGTCGCTTTAATCATGGAACCTTCTCTGGGCGCGATTTCATTCCGGCTCAACGGGCCGAATATTCCGGGTCTGGTCAAGCAGGTAGAAGCGAAATGGCGGCAGATGGCACCGGGGATGCCGTTTGATTATTATTTTCTGGAGGATAGTTTCGACACCATGTATCGCGCTGAGCAGCGGGTGGGGCAGATTGTGTTGGTGTTTTCCGTACTTGCCATTCTGATTGCCTGTCTGGGGTTGTTTGGGTTAGCCGCTTTCATGGCCGAACAGCGCACGAAGGAAATTGGCGTTCGGAAAGTGCTGGGAGCCAGCACGGCCAGCATTGTTGGCTTGTTGTCGAAGGATTTTCTCAAACTCGTCCTGATCGCCATTCTTGTGGCAACGCCGATTGCCTGGTATGGGATGAACCAGTGGCTGAAGGATTTCGCCTATAAAATTGACGTACCGTGGTGGGTCTTTGCGCTGGCGGGGTTTGTTGCCGTGGCCATCGCATTTGTAACCGTGTCGTTCCAGTCCATCAAAGCCGCTTTTATGAATCCTGTGAAGAGCTTACGGGCAGAATGAGTAAGCGACTGGTGAAGAATAAAGAAAGAAAGGCGATTTTCCGGTATATTTCCCGAAAATTTAGTTCAATTACTCGATGGAACGTTTCAGAAAATCCCTTTTTGCCTTTATTCTTTTAACACTGTCTTTCTCCGGGCTTCAGGCGCAAAAACCAGCGGTGGATTACTCGACCCGGCTGGCGCTGATTCAGAAAAACATTGATCAGGTTTTCTATATGCCCCAAACAGGGCTGTATCTGGAAACCAATGATCCGGCGCATAACGAAAAACCAAATTCGTACCTGTGGCCTTTGTGCGCGCTGTATCAGGCGACCAACGAACGGGAAGTGCTGGAACCGTCCAAAAACTACATGGCTCCGGTCAGGAAGGCCATCGAACAGTACCACAACACGGTTCCGCCGGTTCCTGGTTATCAGGCTTATATCCGAAAAGCAGGCGTGGACACGCGGTTTTACGACGATAATCAGTGGATTGGTATTACCGCGCTGGATGCCTATAATCGGACGCAAAAGAAAGATTACCTAACGCTCGGCGAGGATATTTACCGCTTTATGATGGTTGGCTACGACCAGGCTGCCGGGGGCGGAATCTACTGGAAAGAAGACGACAAAACCACTAAAAACACCTGCTCGAATGGCCCGGGCATTTTGGTTGCGCTAGAATTGTACCGCATCACCAAACAGAAAGCTTATCTGGATAAGGCCGTGCTATTGTACGATTGGACTAACAAACACCTGCTTGCGCCGGAAGGCGTTTATTACGATGCAATCAAGTTGCCCAGCCTACGCATCGATTCGGCGCGGTACACCTACAACACCGGCACCATGCTACAGGCCAACGCGCTGTTGTACAAACTGACCAAAAAACAAGCCTATCTAACCGAGGCGCAGCGGTTGGCAAAAACTGCCAAAGCCTACTTTTACCGGAACAATAAACTGCCTCATGACTACTGGTTTAATGCCGTATTGTTGCGGGGCTATCTGGAATTATACAGCATCGACAAGGACAAGAGCCGCTTGCAGTTTTTCATCGATGATGCCGAGCGTATCTGGCAAGAGGAACGCGATGCGGCCACCAACCTGCTTGGTCGGCACACCTGGAAAACCCTGATCGATCAGGCGGCCATGCTGGAAATCTACGCCCGGCTGGAGCTGCTACAGAACCGGAAGAAGTAAGCAAAATAAGCTTAACTTTTTTTAACAGACTGATGAACATGGCTGTGCGTAGCTTGCCGCAAAATCGTACAGCCATGCTTCAGAACTACTTTAAAATTGCCTGGAGAAACCTCATTCGCCGTAAATTTTACGTGCTGGTGACACTGCTGGGCCTGAGCATTTCCATCACTTTCGCGCTTCTGATCGGGAGTTACATCAGCGGCGAACTACAGGTAAACCGAACGCTCCGAAATGCGGAACAACAATGGCTGGTCCAGAGTCGCTGGAAAAGCCCCGGCATGGGCAACGAAATTGCTTCGCTGGCACCACTCGGACCAACGCTGAAAAGCCAGTATCCAACGCTGGTGGCAAATTACTACCGATTGTACGGCGTTACGGCCATTGTTTCTCAGGGACAGACGCACTTTCGGGAATCGATTCAGGTAGGCGATTCGACGCTGCTTCCGATGTTTGGTTTCCCCTTGTTGCACGGCAACCCTAAAACGGCGCTTCAACAACCCAACACGATTGTCCTGACCGCCGAAAAAGCCCGGAAATTTTTCGGAACAACCGACGTTTTGAATCGCTCCCTGACGGTGCAGACGCCCGTTGGCGGCAAACAGGTTTTTACGGTTACGGGAGTGCTGGAAGACTTGCCTCCGAACTCCGTAACCCAGCTTTTTGCCATGCCCGATGGCCTGTTTATTCCGATGCGGAACGCGGGCTATTTCATGGACCCGGCGGGTATGGAATCGTGGCAGAATAATACCATCGTCACCTACGTGGAATTGCGGAACGAAGCTTCTCCGACGGAGTTAACCCGCGCCATTTCGCAGCTGATTGCGGCCAATGCGCCGGAACACATCAAAACCAATTTTCAGCCTTATCTGATTTCGCTACCCGATCATCACCTGAAAGCAAACAACGGGCTTATTGAAAAACTGATCCTGACCCTGAGTCTGGTCGCTGTTTTTATTCTCCTGATGGCGGTGGTCAATTTTGTCAATATCACCATTGGTACGTCGGCTTCGCGGCTGCGGGAAATTGGCGTCCGGAAAGCGTTGGGTGGTCAGAAAAAGCAGATCGCAGCCCAGTTTCTGACCGAAGCCTTGATGCTGACCGGAATGGCGGTGCTGCTGGGATTGATTGGGTATGAATTGGGTCGGTCGGCCTTTGCGCAAGTTCTGGGTAAGCCGATCGTGTCGCTGCTCGACTGGTCGGGGTATGCCTTCCTGGCCGCTTTGTCGCTCTTGCTATTGGTGGGTTTGCTGGCGGGGGGCTATCCAGCTTTTGTGCTGGCGGCATTGCCATCCGTAGAAACCATCAAAGGGAAACTAACGGCAGTATCGCAGCCGCTTGGCCTGCGCCGAACACTCATTATTTTTCAGTTTACGGTGGCGATTGCGGTCTTTATTAGCGCGGTGGTGATTGCTCGGCAGGTGGCTTATTTCTTTGACAAAACGCTTGGTTATCAGAAAGAACAGGTGCTGGCCATAACCTCCGTACCGCGCGACTGGTCGAAGGAAGGGGTGGAGCGGATGCAACTGGTCCGCAACCGCTTTACGCGCATTCCGGGCGTGCGGAGTGCAAGCCTTTCCTTCGAAATTCCCGACGGGGCGAGCGAAGGCAACGCCAATATGTTCGTGGAAGGGCAGGACAGCACGCAGGCAATAACCACCCAGTTGCTAAGCACCGATGAGCAGTTTACGGAAACCTACCAGATGCGGATGGCTGCCGGTCAGTTTTTTGGGAAAACGTACGACCAGGATCGCATTGTACTGAACGAGGCCGCCGCCCGTGCGCTGGGCTGGAAAAAACCGGTGGACGCCTTGGGCAAGCGGGTGCGGCTCGCGGGAATGGGCAGTGCCACTGTGAGTGGTGTGGTGCAAAACTTTCATTTTAGCTCCCTGCGCGATGCCATTCAGCCGTTGGCTTTCTTCGATGTTCGAACGTCTACTATTTACCGGTACCTATCTTTCAAGCTGGAGGCTGACCGGATACCGGAGACGATCAGCGCGGTGCAGCAGGAGTGGACAAAAACATTCCCCGACGCTCCATTTGAATATAAATTCATGGATGACACCCTGCAGAAACTTTACCAGACCGAAACACAGCTACGCGCGGCGGCCCGTCTGGCAACCGCGCTGGCGTTAATTATTGTGTTGCTGGGTGTATTGGGATTGGTTTCGCTGAACGTCACGCAGCGGACCAAGGAAATCGGGATCAGGAAAGTACTGGGTGCTTCGGTTCCGCACATCATCGGGCTGTTTCTGCGGGAATTTGTTTCGGTAATCATCGTGGCCAACCTGATTGCCTGGCCGCTGGCCTACTGGCTGCTGAACAACTGGCTTTCGCGGTTTGCTTACCGCCAGGAAATAAGCTGGCAGCCCTTCGCTTTAGTCGCGGTTGTCCTGGTTTTGCTAACGGCAGGGCTCGTTAGTTTGCAAACGATAAAAACGGCCTTACTGAATCCGGTGAAAAGTCTTAAAACAGAGTAAATAAGTCGCTTAATTTCCGACAGAAGTCCTGTCCGCAAATGGCCGAAAAATCGTCCGTTTGCGGACAGTTTTGTTTGTTTTTAGTTTGTTAATATGCTGATAGTTAGGGATGTATTTTTTGTGGTATAAGATTTGGGAAGTTGCTCTTATCGCGTCCACACTAATCTTCTTCCCTCCATGCTGCTTAACTACTTTACGGTTGCTTTTCGAAACCTGATTCGGCACAGAGCCTTTTCAATCATCAACATTACGGGCTTAGCCATTGGCATTGCCGCTTGTCTGCTGATTCTGCAATACGTGGTCTTTGAGCTAAGTTATGACAAGTTTCACGCAAAAAGCGCCCGGATTTACCGCGTCCAGCAGAATCGGTATGAGGAAGGAAAATTGAGCACACAATGGGCTGCCGGTGCCTACGCGGTGGGAAATTCGTTCAAGGATGCTTTTCCCGAAGTGGAGGATTACGTCAAGCTTATTCAGCAACAGTCATTGATGGCTGATTATAAGCATAAAAACATCAAGCTTGAAAAAGGGTTTATTGCCAGTCCGTCGTTCTTTTCCGTATTTTCCTACCCACTTGTGGCTGGTAATCCTAAAGTCGCCCTGGAAAAACCCTACACCCTTGTTCTCGCCAAGTCGGCGGCGCAGCGTTTGTTCGGAACTGAGAATGCAGTCGGGAAAGCCGTTCGGCTGAATAACCGGGAGGCTTTTGAAGTAACGGGTGTTTATGAGGACATGCCCGCTAATACGCATCTGAAAGCGGATTATTTGATTTCCTACGCGACATTCATAACGCAGGCAGGGAAGGACAGTAAGCCCGACGAAGCCTGGGATTGGGACGGCTGTTTAACCTATCTTCTCCTGAAGCCCAGTGCAAATGCCCAGGCGCTTGAAGCCAAGTTTCCGGGTCTGGTGAAAAAGTTGATCGACAACGAGCCGACCCAAACGCATACGTCGGTGTCGTATCAGCTACAGCCGCTGCGCGATATTCATTTGTATTCGCACCTGATGATGGAGGCCGAAACCAACGGTGATGGACAAACGGTCTATTTACTGCTAGGAATCGCTTTTTTCATCATCGTTATTGCCTGGGTTAATTACATCAATCTGGCTACGGCGCGGGCGCTCAATCGGGCCAAAGAGGTGGGCGTGCGGAAAGCAGTTGGTTCGTTGCGGAGCCAGTTGATCACTCAATTTATTACCGAGTCGGCCGTACTCAACGCCATTGCCGTTTTGTTGGCGCTAGGAATCGTCGCTTTAGGCATTCCCATTTTTAACGATTTGTCGGGCCAGCAGCTAACCCTTTCCCTGCTCGAAAACGGAACGTTCTGGCTTTCTTTGTCGGCCCTTTTCCTGCTGGGGACTTTCCTGTCGGGGCTTTATCCGGCCTTTGTTTTGTCGGGCTTCAAGCCGGTTGAAGTGCTAAAAGGCAAGGTCGCCAACGCGCGTCAGGGAATTTTGCTCCGAAAATCACTGGTTGTGCTTCAGTTTGCCGCTTCGCTGTTTTTGCTGGTAGGAACGCTGGCTGTTTTTCGCCAGATTCAGTTTATGCGGGCCCAAAAGCTGGGGCTAGACATTGAACAGACCCTGATTATCAGGCCACCTCTGGTAAGCAACGATTCGACGTATTTGCAGCAGATGCAGGCGTTTAAAGAAGAGCTAACCCGCTTTGCAGCCATTCGCAGCGTTTCAGCCTCTACCACCATTCCCGGCCAGCCGGTTATCTGGAACGCGGGTGGAATTAAGGTGCTCGGAACTGAACGTAGCAGCCAATACCGGGTTATCGGAGTTGATTATGACTACTTGAAAACATATGGGTTAAAACTTATTAGCGGACGAAATTTTGCCAAAGAATTCGGCTCCGATCCGAAAGCACTCATTTTTAACAAAATGGCCGTGAAACAACTAGGCTTCGACAAACCCGAAGAGGCGATTGGCAAGCAGATTGATTTCTGGGGGGAAACCTTTACGCTGGTCGGGGTGGTGGATAATTTCCACCAGCAGTCTTTGCGGGAAGCTTACGAACCGCTGATTCTGCGGCTCATCCCGGATGTAAAAGGCTATTTTTCCGTTAAAATGATGGCCGGTCAATCCGCTCAGATGGTTTCCACCCTGAAAAGTGCCTGGAATCAATTTTTCCCCGGAAACCCGTTTGAATACTTTTTCCTGGACCAGCATTTTAATGATCAATACCGCGCCGATCAGCGATTCGGACAAGTGTTCGGCTTTTTCACCGCGTTGGCGATTCTGGTGGCCTGTCTCGGTCTATTCGGGCTGGCTTCGTTCACGACGATGCAGCGGACCAAAGAAATCGGCATTCGGAAAGTGCTGGGCGCGTCGGTCGGCGAAATCCTGCGGTTGCTGTACAAAGATTTTGCCGTTCTGGTCCTTGTTAGCTCCGTCATTGCCACGCCGTTGGCCTGGTATGCCATTAGCCAGTGGCTACAGAGTTACGCCTTCCGGGTCGATCAGCCCTGGTGGGTCTTTGTCGTGCCTCTCTTTGTCGTTATGCTGGTTGCCTTGGCTACCGTTAGTTTCCAGTCGGTAAAAGCGGCCCTGACGAACCCAGTGAAAAGCCTCAAGACGGAATAAATAGTCGGCTACCGGATTCTTTATTGCCATAGTACTTTATTTATCCGAACAGATCTAAACAACTAAACAACAAATGCTACGTAACTACTTCAAAATTGCCTGGCGAAACTTGATGAAGAGCAAGATTTTCTCGTTCATCAACGTCGTTGGACTAGCCGTTGGTTTGACGTGCTGTATCCTGATTGCTGCCTTTGTAACGGATGAGTTGAGTTATGATCGGTATCCAGCTCAGGCGGAGCAGATTTACCGAGTTGAATTACACCTAACTGAAAATGAGAGCGTAACTGATTTTTCGAATGTAGACGGGGCAGTTGGCCCGGGCATAAAGGA
Source organism: Tellurirhabdus bombi (assembly GCF_021484805.1). Lineage (NCBI taxonomy): Bacteria > Pseudomonadati > Bacteroidota > Cytophagia > Cytophagales > Spirosomataceae > Larkinella > Larkinella bombi. Next base: position 2,207,675 of record NZ_CP090557.1, read on the forward strand.
GGCTTTCCCGGAGGTGCAGAATGTTACTCGTCTGTTGCCGAGGGGAGACGTTTTCATGCGTTACGAAGATAAGCAGTTTAAGGAAAAAACCATCGCCTTTGTTGATTCCAACTTTCTGGAAATCTTCTCGCTTCCGCTGTCGGAGGGCGATCGCAAAACGGCACTCAGGGAACCGGGGTCAATTGTCGTTACCAGAGCATTTGCGCAAAAATATTTTGGAAATGGCCCCGCGCTGGGTAAAGCAATCCTGTTTGGGAAAAGTGAAGAGGTTCGTAAAGTGACGGGCGTCATCGAAAAAATTCCCGGCAACACGCATTTTCACTTCGATGCTTTTTTGAGTACGGCTGATCTGGGCCAGCGGCAACCTACCTGGAGTAACGTTGGATTTTACACGTACATCGTTCTGGATAAAAACGCAGATCCGGCAAAACTGGAAGCCAAATTTCCGCAATTGGTGGCCAAGCACGTGGTTCCAGAAATACAGCGCGATATGGGCGTCAGTCTGGCCGAAGCCCAAAAGTCGGTCAATACGTTTCGCTTTTTTCTCCTGCCGTTGACGGACATTCACCTGCATTCTGCTTCGAAGTTCGAACTGGCGGCAAATGGCAATATTAATTCGGTTTATATTTTCAGCATTCTGGCCGTTTTTATTCTGCTCCTGGCGATTGTCAATTTTACCAACTTATCGACGGCCAGTGCTGCGGGACGCGCTAAAGAAATTGGGATCCGAAAGGTAATGGGTTCGGTCAAGGCGCAGTTGATTAACCAGTTCCTGCTCGAATCCATTTTGCTTACGTTTCTGGCCCTGCTGCTCGCCGTGCTGGCCAGTAGTCTGTTGTTGCCTTATTTCAATCAACTGGCCGGGAAAGAAATTCTGCTCCCTAGCCTGTTGTCGGTACGAAATCTCGTTTTGATGTTGGTCTTTGGCCTTGGCGTGGGGGTCCTGGCAGGGGCTTATCCGGCTTTTTTGCTTTCGCTATCCAAAATCACGGCGGTTTTGAAAGGCGGGTCCACCTTACAGGCGAGTCGGCGCAGTGCGTTACGAAGTGGCCTGGTTGTCTTTCAGTTTGCCATTTCCGGGACGTTGATCATCGCCACAACGGTGGCTTACCAGCAATTGCATTTCATGCAGAATAAAACGGTCGGGTATGACAAAGACCAGGTTTTGGTGATTCAGGATTCCTACATGCTGGGTCAGAATGAAAAAGTATTCAAACAGCAACTGCTCGGAGATAGTCGCGTCATTCAGGCGAGTGTTTCGGGAAATGTTCCGGTAGGTCTGGGCAGCGGCACGGAAGGCACGCAGATTTACGCGAAACGAGAGCAGGGCAACGAGCAGCGCGCCGAAATTCAGACGGGTGTTTACCGGGTAGATGAGGACTACCTCGCTACTTTGGGCATACAATTGAAAGCAGGACGGTTTCTTTCGAAAGAATTTTTGAGCGATACGGCAGCGGCCATCATCAACGAAACGGCTGTTCGCGAATTAGGTCTGGGAAAAACCAGCCCCATCGGTAAAAAGATTGTTCGTTCCGGGCAAAGGGAGTTTACCATCGTTGGCGTGGTGAAGGACTTTCATTACACATCTACCCGGCAAAAAATTGCGCCGCTGGTGATGTTATCCATGCGCAATTCTGGGGCGATTCTGGTAAAAGTCAAAGCCACGGACGTTGCGGAGCTGGTGGCTTCGTTCAAGCAGCAATGGGCCGCCTTTAATCCGCCTGCCCCTTTTACGTACACGTTTCTGGACGATCGTTTTGAGTCCTTGTACGAAAGTGAACAGAAGACCAGCCAATTGTTCACCATCTTCGCGGTGATATCGATTGTTATTGCCTGTCTGGGCTTGTTTGGGCTGGCGGCCTTTACCGCCGAGAGTCGCACGAAGGAGATTGGCGTTCGAAAGGTGTTGGGTGCCTCGGTGCCAAATATCATTTTGCTCCTCTCCGGTGATTTCCTGAAGCTGGTGCTCATTGCCATCGTTATCGCGTCGCCGCTGGCGTGGTTCGCCATGAATCGCTGGCTGGAAGATTTTGCCTACCGGGTCGAAATTAGCTGGTGGGTCTTTGCACTGGCGGGTGTTCTGGCCGTTGTCATTGCGTTTGTAACCGTGAGCTTTCAGAGCGTCAAAGCCGCGTTGACAAATCCCGTGAAAAGCCTGAAGGCCGAATAGAGGAAATCTGGTTTGTTTCTATTAAATCTGAAATCTACCACCTACTATACCTACACACGGCATATGCTCAAGAACTATCTTAAAATTGCGTATCGAAACCTAATCAGGCAGAAAGGCTTTTCGGCGATCAACATTACAGGCCTCACCGTTGGGCTTACCTGCTGCTGTTTGATCGTCTTGTTTGTGCGGCATGAATTGAGCTACGATACCTTCCAGAAAAAATACGACCGCATCTACCGGATTACGTACCTGCCGAAATTCGCGGGACTAACGGAACCGCTGGCATTAACCCCGCCGCCGGTCTCGCCTTTGCTGACGGAAGCCTTCTCGGAAATCGAAAGATCAGCGCGTGTATACCGCAGCAGCGCCACCATTGAAGTGCCTAACCAACGGCATGAAAATCCGCTCAAATTCGATGAAGAGCGTTTCTTCTTCGGAGACTCGACCCTATTGGATATTTTCTCGTTCCAGTTCCGGCAGGGCGATCCGCGTACGGCGCTGAAAGACAAGTTCACCGTGGTTATCACCGACGAAATTGCCGCCAAGTATTTCGGGTCTGAAAATCCGTTGGGAAAAACGCTGCTTTACGAAGGGAAGCACCCGTTGCGGGTGACGGGCGTGGTGGATAAATTCCCGGATAACTCGCATATCCACCTGGATTTGCTGGCTAATTATGAGACCATGTTCGCGACGGAAAGCGAAACGGCCCGCCAAAATCTTCCGCAAAATTGGGTCATTTCGCACGGCTATACGTATGTTCTGCTCCGACCGGGCCGTTCGCCAGAGACAGTGAATGCGCGTTTTCCGCAGTTTTTGATGACTCATGCCGATAAAGAATTGGCGAAAGACATTGTGTATAAGCTGGAAGCCATGAAGGATTTTCACCTTCGGTCCGACGCGCAGAACACCCCCGAAGCACCGGGCAGCCTGACTTATCTGTACATTTTTGTCGGTATTGCCTTGATTACGCTGCTAATCGCCTGCATCAACTTCGTGAATCTGTCAACGGCGCGGTCGCTGAAACGGGCGAAGGAGGTGGGCATTCGAAAAGTATTGGGCAGCGAAAAAAAGCAGTTAATTGCGCAATTTTTGGGTGAATCCATGCTGTTGAGTTTCATTGCGTTGGCTCTGACTTTTGTGGCAATTGCGCTGTTATTACCCGCTCTGAACAACCTGACCGGCAAGCAATTTACGCTAGGTTACGTCCTGAATGACGGCTGGTTTGTGGCTGCCTTTGTTGGAATTGCGCTGCTGACGGGGCTGCTTTCCGGTAGTTACCCCGCCTTTTTTGTATCCGGTTTTCAGCCCATCGCCACGTTGAAAGGAAGTTTTATAAGCCGTAAGGCCAAGGGTGGGGCCGTGCGTCAATTACTGCTTGGCGTGCAGTTTGTGGCTTCCATTGCCTTGATTATCGGTGCTTTGGTTACGTTTCAGCAGTTGCGCTACGTGCAGAACCAGCCGTTGGGGTTTAAAAAAGACTTTATTATCACGGCCAATACTCGAAACGAAAAAATTACCAATGTATTCGCGAATCGAACCGACAGCACGTATTATCGTCTGAGGACGTTCCGGGATATTTTGCTGAAAAACCCGCAGATTCAGCAGGTTACCTTATCAACGGGGGGCATGGGAGCCGGGTCGGTTCGGCGCAATGTGGTACCGGAAGGCCGTACCAGCGATGATCTGCTGTTCATTGGAGCGATGGGCGTAGATTTTAATTTTGCCCAGACGTACGGTCTTAAATTCGTAGCAGGGCGGGATCTGTCTGAAGATTTCCCGACCGATAAAACGGAGGGTTTTCTGATCAACGAGACGGGGGTCAAACAATTAGGCTGGAAAACGGCGGCGGAAGCCGTTGGGAAGTCGCTCAATCTGGAAGGCAAGCAGGGCAAAATTGTCGGAGTACTGAAAGATTTTCATAACCAATCGCTGCAAAATCCCATCGAAGGCATGTTGCTGACCATCGATCAGCCCTTATTAAGGCTGTTTTCCATCAAGATAAACACCCAGAACAGCGCTGAAACTATTAAGGTGATTCAAAAAGAGTGGGATCGGTATTTCCCGGAAAAAGAATTTGCGTATGAATTTCTGGATCAGACCATCGAGCGTCTGTATGAGCGCGAGCAGCGATTTGGCAAGCTCATTGGCTATTTTGCCGGTCTGGCTATCTTGATTTCCTGCCTTGGTTTGTACGGACTGGTGGCACTAGTAACGCAGCAGAAAACTAAGGAAATCGGCATTCGCAAAGTGCTGGGCGCGTCGGTTGGCAGCATCGTCGGGCTCTTGTCGCGGGATTTTGTTCTGCTGGTTGTGGCGTCTCTGGTTATAGCCTCGCCGCTCGCGTGGTGGGTCATGAACGACTGGCTAAAAGGGTTCGCTTACCGCATTGACCTGGCGTGGTGGATTTTTGCGCTGGCGGGGCTGCTGGTTGTAGTCGTAACGTTGCTGACGGTGAGTCTCCAAAGCATCAAGGCCGCTTTAATTAATCCGGTGAAGAGTCTACGGAGCGAATAAGGTGGCCTTTTCTGGTTGGGCGCTTTATAGGCCCAACCAGAAAAGAAGCTATTTTTTGGTGAGTTCCATCAACCGAATATTCCGCCAGCGCACTTCCATTGGACGCTCTACCTTAGTGCCGTGTACTTGCAGGGCAATAAAGCCGGTGGTTGCCAGTGTATCGGTATAATCGGTGGTTTTTACGCCGTTCAGGAATATTTTGACAGATTTCCCCCAGGCTTCGATGCGGTATTTATTCCAGTCGTGCTTTTTATACGCTTTTTGACCGGCCGGATTGTCTTTGAGGTTAACCAGCCAGGCCCGCCGGGCTTCGTCGTACAGGCCACCGCTCCAGGCCCGGGTAGAGGCGTCGATTTCGGCCTGGTAGCCGTGTACGCGCCCATTTTTGTAGGAGGGTAGACTCTGGCTCCGAAACTGAATCCCCGAATTCATGGCGGTGTCCATCTTGGCCTCCAGCTCCAGAACAAAATCATCGTAATTCCTATCCGTACACAAAAACGTGTTCTGCGAATTGGGTTTGGAAGTGCCCACAATCTCGCCGTTTTCAATGCGGTAGTCATTCTTCACTTTTTCACCCCGGATGGTCCAGCCGGAGAAATCTTTCCCGTTAAAGAGAGAAACCCACTTGTCCTTTTCAGGTGCGATAAAGGCAGCCAGAAACAGCAGATTGAGTAAGGCAAAAGATGCTTTTTTCATGAGCGCGGTTGGTTAATTGCAGCGTTTACTAAAGTCTGGAAAAAGCATAATCTACCCGGTTTGCGGCTGGCTACTGGCTAGCGTCGGGAGCAGCAAAAATCTTTTTGTCGGTGATCAGCTCCCGGTGCTCTTCCAGAAATTGCTTGAACAACCGGATCTCTTCCATCTGCTTTTCAATTGGATGCGTGAGCGAATAACTTTCCACGTAAACATCCTTGAAGTCGGTAATCAGGTATTCCATTAGGCGAATGCCGCGTTTTTTCAGGGCGTGGAGGTACAGATTCTGGTGGTTGTGCACGAAGCGGTTGGGCTGGTAGGACGCCGTGGTTTTAATATCAACAGCTTTGAACTTACCGATCAGATCGACATAGCCATAAAACAGAACATCATCGATCTGGTACGTGCAGTACACCTGGGTTTCGACGATGGGGCGGGGGAGAAGCTTGCGGATTTTTTGCAGAATGTCAACGCTGAACTGCTCTTCGCCCTCACCTTTGACAACGGCATCTTCAAAACGGGTGCCTCGTTCCTGCGCAACAGTGGTTGGGCTTGGAACGCGGTTAATGGTATCGAGCAGTTGCTGAGCCCCAAAATTGGCTCCGTTCAGGTAACGGGAAAAGGTATTCAGCAAGGTTGGGTAGAAGCGGTATCGAATCATAAAACCATAGACTTTAGTCCGTCAACAAGACAGATGCGGTTTGTGTTCACGGACCAAAGTCTATGGTAGAATCAGTTTTTAACCACCAGTATGGCACCCACAAGAACGAGTACTACGCCCAGAAGTCGCCAGCCATTAGCTGAATGCTGCACGAACCCCATCAGGCCATAATGATCGTAGATAACGGCCGCAATGAGCTGGCCAGCGATGCTCAGGCAAAGCAGGCTGGCTACGCCAACGCGCGGGACGGCCACAATAACCGTAACGATGTAGAACGCGCCTAGCAGGCCACCCGTCCATTTCCACCAGCTAATTTGCCGGACCGCTTCGAGCGTTGGTATTGGACCACCAATGATTAGTTGAAGACCAATAAGCGAGAAAAAACCAATGGCAAAAGAGCCGACGGCCGCTAGTAGGGGATTGGACAGTCCTTGCCGGAGCTGAGAATTAACCCCCGATTGAGTGCTGTTGGCCACCCCGGTCAGAAACGCAAAAAGGTAATATAAAATCGCCATATTGCTTACGGAACATACGACTCCAGCAACGTCATCTCACCATCTGGAATCAGGGTGATTTGCTTGATGGCGGCGGGGATAAGAGCGCATTCACCCGTGCGCAAACTGGTTTGAGCCCCTTCGGCCTGGATGGTGACACCGCCCCCGACGCAGACCAGAATCACAAACGAATCGATGTGGGCATAGTCGTGCATCACTTCCTGATCAAAATGGATCACATTGGTCGTGAAATACGGACAACTAACCGCATTGACACTCTGGTTCAGCCGCGATTCGTAGTGGGTTTTGTAATCGTCGTAATGTTTGTAATCAATGGCGTCGACGGCGAGTTCGGTGTGCAGTTCCCGCGTCTGGCCTTTATCGTCTTTCCGGTCAAAATCGTAGATGCGGTAGGTAATGTCGGAGGTTTGCTGAATTTCGGCCAGCAAGCAACCCTTACCGATGTAGTGAACGCGGCCTGCGGGCAGAAAAAATACATCACCTTCCTCGACTTTCTCCATGTTCAGGATATCGGGCAAGGTATTTTCTTCCACTGCTTTGATGTATTCTTCGCGGCTCACTTCCCGGTTAAAACCCGAGTTCAGCTCAGCCCCTTCGTCGGCCTGAAGGATATACCACATTTCGGTTTTTCCGAAGCTGTTATGCCGTTTTTTCGCCAGTTCGTCGTTCGGGTGTACCTGAATCGACAGATCGTCGTTGGCATCGATGAACTTCACCAGCAGGGGAAAGGTGTCGCCGAATTTTTCGTAAACATGCGCTCCCACCAGATCCCCTTTGTGTTCAGCCAGAAGCGCTTCCAGACTTTGGCCTTTTAGCGCTCCTTCTTTCACCACGGAGACGTTGCCCTCCACGCCCGAAATTTCCCAGGTTTCGCCGCAGTTGGGCAGGGGAGAAAAATCTTTTCCGAGAACCGTTTTAATTTTCTGGCCGCCCCAGATTTTGTCTTTGAAAATGGTTTCAAACGTGAGTGGATAGAGAGACATAGTGTTTGTTTTAGTGTTTCGGCTAGTTACAGAACTTGCTCCAGCATACGAATATACAATTCGACGCCCTGTTCAATTTCCCGCAAATAAATAAATTCATCGGCCGTATGCGAACGCTCCGAATGGCCCGGACCGCATTTCAGCGAAGGACAGTCGAGCAGCGCCTGGTCGGAGGTGGTGGGCGAGCCGTAGGTCTCCCGGCCCAGCCAGATTCCGGCCTTCACGATGGGGTGATCCTCCGGAATACTCGACGGTTTCAGCCGAATTGAGCGCGGCTTGACTTCCGATTGAATGTGACGCTGAATGGTTTCAACAATCTCTTCCAGGGTGTATTGCTCGGTGGCCCGAACGTCAATGGTAAAGCTGCACGCATCGGGCACCACGTTGTGCTGCGAACCAGCATTGATCACCGTCACGGACATTTTGATGGGTCCCAGCGTGGGCGACACTTTTGGAAACTGATAATTCGTAATCCATTCGATGTCTTTCAGGGCTTTGTAGATGGCATTTTCGCCTTCGTTGCGGGCCGCGTGTCCCGATTTTCCGTGCGCTACGCAGTCAAGCACCAGCAAGCCTTTTTCGGCAATAGCCAGGTGCATCTGGGTTGGTTCGCCCACAATGGCAAAGCTGATGGGAGGCATCTCGGGCAGAATGAGTTCCAGCCCTTCGCGGCCCGAAATTTCTTCTTCAGCCGTAGCCGCCAGGATCAGGTTATAAGCCATATCCTGCTTTTTATAAAAATGGCAGAAGGCGGCGATAAGCGACACCAGACAACCGCCGGCATCGTTGCTACCCAGACCATACAGTTTTCCTTCGCGTTCGAGCGGTTTGAACGGATCGAGTTTCCAGGAAGGATTGGGTTTCACCGTGTCGTGGTGAGAGTTCAGCAGAATCGTTGGCTTGGCCGGATCGAAATAACGATTGTGCGTCCAGATGTTATTTTTGGTTCGTTTGTAAGGAATACCGTGTTCCTGGAAAAACTGCTCGATCAGCTGGGCAGTTTTTGCTTCTTCGCGGCTGAAAGACGGCGTTGCAATCAGGCGTTTTAGCAGATAGATGGCTGATTCTGTAATGGTTTCCAACGAGTAGGCCGTTAATTGTGAAATCATATCCTCTTCAAGTACAAGTTACAAATGCCAGTCTCAGACGGTGTTCTGAGGTGGTTTACTCTTCATAAAATTTAATGCCTTTTTCGCGCAAAAATTGCTTGATGACATCAACGTGTATGCATTCTCCGACGTTCAGAAACGGATAATTGGAGACAATTGTTTTCCGGCCATTGATAATCACTTCCTCATCCACCACGTCGAGCTTCAAATGCAGGTGACGGGTGGCACTTTGCAGGCCGTAGACAGTGCCGTTGGTATCGAAAAGCGGACCGCCGCTCTGACCAGGGAGGCCCGGTGTACTCATTTCAACGCTCGAAAGCACCCCATTGTTATCCGTGCGTAAGCGGGTCACGATACCATCTACCGGAAAATAAGGCGTATTGGAGCGCCCTTCCGTGTTCCATTCAATTTCGTCTTTTTCTTTGTTGTATTGGTGATTCTTGAATTCAGGAAAGGGATAACCCAACCGGCACAGTGATTTTCCTGGCTTGATCTTCCGGCTGTCTTTCAGAAAAACGGCGTGCGAATTATACTGAATCTGTTTATACCCCAAAAACTGGATAATGGCCAGATCGTATGTGGGGTGCATGTGCAGCTCAAAAGCGGGTTCTTCACTGTCAACCGTATTCGGAAATTTATGGCGAAGCTGAACGATCGTTCCGGGCTTCAAATCGTATTTTTTCTCTAAGTCAACCAGTTTGCGATCGAACTGTTTATCCCGCAAAATCGACTGACGCTCACCCAGGAAGTTGAGGTGATTCTGACGATATTTTTCAGGATTGATGAGGCTTTCGGCAACGTGCTTGCAGGTAATGGCGCAACCGAATTCATTCACAAAAAACAGGGTTGAGCTGGTCCGGTTAATTATGCTACCGCCGTAGGCGCGGCTGATTGTCAGAATGGGCCGTAAAAATGTACTTATTCGCTCAATGGCTTCAACAAACATAGTTAGGGGTCAAAACAGAGGCGCAAGATACGCTGGTAATGAATAATGAGCAATGAACCAAGGTACCGCAAAGGTCACTTTTAGGGGTTCAGAGCCCATTATTCATTGCATTTTAATCTTACTTGCACTCGGCCAGAATTCGCTGGTGGTTGGTAATGTAGGCATCATCACCGGCTTTCTTGGCTAACTCCAGACCGGCAGTGGCATCGGCTCTGGCCGACTTGCAGTCTCCCATTTTGGCGGCAATCTTTCCGCGCAGGTAATACGTCCAGTATTCTTTCTGAGTTTCAATGACTTTGCTGGCCCATTCGTGGGCTTGTTTCAAGTCACGGTTGTTCTGGTAATAATAGTCAGCAGCGGCAAAAAACACGTCTGACTTGGCGGCTGGATTGGCCGTTTGCTCCTTGATCTGCGCCATAATTTTTTCGTCTGGATTGTTCTCCATCGGAAATTTGACTTCTACGTTTTCCCAGCGCAGCGCCAGCATGGCTTTGGTAGCCGTAAAATCGGTAAATTCAATCGTGAAGGCTTCGGCAGGCGTCGTTAGTTTGGTTGGCTTTACCGTAAAACGGAGAACATCATTTTCGGGCTTATACTCAAACGAACCAAACGAATTGGCGCTTTTGCTCAAAATAACAGTCCACTCGGTCGGGTTGGGAATGGTGAACAAGGCGTAGGAACCAGCCGCTACGTTTTGCCCGTTCACGAGCATATCTTCCGAAAATGTAAGTTTAGTGGCCTGGTTGGCTCCCGTCCGCCAGACTTTGCCGTAAGGGAGCTGTTCGCCAAACATTTTCCGGCCTTTCAGTGAGGGGCGGCTGTAGTTAACCGAAACTTTAGAGAGTCCAACCACCTGCGAAACTGAAGCCGCTGGGCTGGGTTGGGGCGTTTGAATCTGGGCGTAGCTAAGTGAGCCGAGGCCAAGGGCCAGCACCAGCGTAAGGATGGATTTTTTCATGGTTTCAAAAAGAGCGATTGGTTTTGGGTGCAATTTACGGCTCGGCTCGGTTTTTAGAGACTAGTTTCGGATAAGCGGGACCAAAACGCAACGTGACCAGAAGCAAATTCTTTTCTCCCCATAACCTGACTCCCGTAAACAACCCATGCCTTAGCGAGTTACTATATGCATAATAAAATCAATTGCGTTATGGAAGATCAATCGAAAGAAGACCAAATCAGAGCAAAACAAGCTATATCACCAGCTGGACTGGCCGATCAGTCTGGCGATGCAAAGGGTGGAGTTGGTAGTGAGCTGCCGGATGAAGAAATTCCGGAAGTGCCAATTACCGAGATCGAGGAGAACTACCTGGACGAAAATGATAACCTGGATGGGGTACGTCAGACGCACCCAAACCGCAATACGGACAAGCCGGACTTAGACAAGCCGGCTTACGGAGGCGGTCACTAAAAAAGAATCATCGGATGGGTCATAACCCATCCGATGTTTATGAGTCCATGCGTACAATCTGGGGCTGGAACGTTCCGAGAACATCCACCAGATTTTGCTGAAAACTCATGACCTGGTTAATGTCTTTATAAGCCATCGGAGCTTCGTCGAGACCGCCACCGATCAAAGTGATTCCCTGTTCTTTGAGGGCAGCGTTCATCTGCGAATGCGTAATGCTGTTTTTGGCCGCTGTTCGCGACATGCGCCGTCCTGCTCCGTGCGAGGCTGAATCGAGTGCAGTTGCTTCGCCCTTTCCCTGAACGATAAACCCCGGCTGCGTCATCGACCCCGGAATAACCCCCAAGACGCCTTTCCCAGCGGGTGTAGCACCTTTGCGATGCACAATCAATTCCCGGCCTTCGTGCATTTCCTTCCAGGCGAAATTATGGTGATTTTCAACCATTTTAAGCGGGTTTTCACCCAGCGCGCGCGCTACTTTGCGGTGAATCTGGTGGTGACAGGCCGACGCGTAATCTCCGGCCAGATTCATGCTAAGCCAGTATTGTTGCCCTTCTTCTGAATCCAGCGACAGCCAGGCCAGGTGTTTTGCCTCGCGGGGCAGAGGCGTTTTGTGCATGGCCAATTTCGTGAAATGATCCGCGATGGACGCACCTAATCCGCGCGAACCCGAATGCGACAAGAGCGCCAGATAGGTGCCCGGTGGAACCTTAAAGTCATCGTCATCCTGATTCGATGCCGTAATTTCGACAATACCGAATTCGGCGAAGTGATTGCCGGAGCCCGAGGTGCCAATCTGCCGAACGGCCTTATGATGCAGGCTACGCAGAAGCGGAATTTCCTGAAACGCTTTTCGGGCCAGGACCTCGTCATCCATTGGTTTGGAAAATTCCTGCCCTGCCCCAAACAGGGTCTCGCGTTGCAGAATATTTTTCAGACGGCTTACATCGCTGTGCACGAGCTGGGCGGGTAAATCATAAATACTCAGGCACATCCGGCAGCCAATATCGACGCCAACCCCAAAGGGAATCACCGCGTTTTCGGCGGCTAGCACGCCTCCAATGGGCAACCCGTACCCTTGATGCGCATCCGGCATCAAGGCTCCCGCCGCCGTAATGGGCAACCGCATGGCAACTTCCATTTGATTGATGGCCCCCGCTTCGATGTGATCAGCCCCAAAAACCGTATATTCTTTTCGCTCTTCATTCAGAGGGATTTCCACATAAGGTTTGCCGGCATTAGCTGGCTTCTCGACCAGTTCGGCAGCGATTTTACTCAGGGTTGCATTGTGAATATAATCTTCTGGATTTTCCAGCACTTTTTGAAGCAGGTCTATGGCTTCTTGCTGCTTTGTATGCTTGAAGTTTTGCTGCATAACGGCAAGCGCAATGCTGATTACTTTGCCTTCTGGATAGCCAATTCGACGAAGGTCTTTTCCGGTTAAATGAAGCTTTGTTGCCATTTTATTAGGAATTGAACACAACAACTAAACGGTTTTAATCCGTAAGCGGCCCAAAAAGTTAGGCAAATATTCGCTTATCAATGCGTATTTTTCCGGTCTAAAAAAGCGCTGTTTAAACCTTGTTGCTTTCAAAATGACACCAACGTTTTTTACTACCCAGTCGGAATTGAGGGCGTGGTTTATGGAAAATCACGAGAAGGAAACGGAATTATTGGTTGGATTCTATAAAGTTGGGGCGGGAAAAGCCAGTATAACCTGGTCGGAGTCCGTTGACGAAGCCATCTGTTTCGGGTGGATTGACGGTGTTCGGAGATCCATTGATGAAACCAGTTACATGATTCGGTTTACACCGCGTAAAGCGAAAAGCATCTGGAGCGCCGTTAACATCAAGAAGGTGCAAGATCTTTCCAGTCTGGGACTTATGGCTCCGGCGGGACTAGCTGCTTTTGAAAAGCGGGAAGAATCAAAGTCGAAAGTATATTCTTTTGAGCAGGATTCCGTTCAACTGGATGCAATTGCGGAGGCTACTTTTCGGCAAAATGAGGCGGCGTGGACCTGGTTTAACACCCAGGCCCCATCGTACCGGAAAGCGGCTATCTGGTGGGTAATGAGTGCCAAACAGGAAGTAACGAAACAAAAGCGACTGACCGAACTGATTCAGGATTCGGAGGAACGCGTCCGGCTTAAACAGTTCAGTCGGACTACCGCTTCTAAGTAGTCCGCCTTTTATTATCAGGCAGTAATCAGTAGGCCAACTTTTGTAGGGTGATCCTGCACCTGCTCATCTGAACGTAAATTACGCATAAGCCAGATGATCATTAGGTCACCCGCGGCGGCCAGGGTGAAGAAAGTCCCAAACGCCAGCAAACCGATGTTATTGAAAAACAAAGCGGCGGCATACGGAGCGAGGCCCATCACAATCAGCGGCATTAACACAACCAGGCGGTATTGACCTGCCCGCATCGGCACAACGCTATGGCAGTAGGGCGTAAGGCTTTTCCATTGTACGCCAAATTTAACCTGCCGCCAGGAAACTCCACCGTGCCAGATTGCGGTCAGACCGTGAATTAATTCGTGGAGAACAACACCGGCAAACAGAACAACGATGATTAACACGTACATCGTTGGCGAGGACATAAGCCGTGACTTATCCAATCCCCACATCCAGTAAAAAGGGGCTAGAAGCGCAGGAAAACCAACCAGAAAAGCGAGGAATCCGTAAATCTGGGCGTTAAATGAGGACATGGTCAGGTTTTGTGTCGGGCGTATCATGCTTTTTGATGTCTGATGAGTTGAAACAGGATGCTTGTCTGTCAATCGATGCATCAAAAGTAAACGCCACCCACCGGGCCGACAACGAAGTGGGACCAAGTCCAATAGGTTTGGGATGAAACTCGTCAGGTTTGGGATTTCGTTTGCTTATTGGCGACGGATAGACGTTAACCGAATGAAACCACACTGCGGATTGTCCAGTGACCGTTGCGCAACCGATTTTTCGTAGCGAACCCAGACTGTTAGGTTATTTTGCTGAAATTCCGTCGGGACATTCAGCGCGCGTAAGTTTCCCTTTTCGCCTTTTAAAGTCCAGGATGTGCCGCAGGGAGTTGTGCTGCTATCGTACGAGAGTATGGTAACCAATTCTTCTTTCGCGTCAACATTACGGTCGCAGCCAATCAGGAAACACAAAACCCAGCAATAACTTAGTATTCGTTGCATAATTAATCGTTTTAAAGAAGAGCCCCAGCGGGCTCGTTTAGTTGGAAAAGAGGGCGAAATTCTGCCTTAGATTCAGGAAGGCAGGGCTTTCTCAAAGGCCTGATACGCTTTTTGATAGACCTCGTGACAAGCTGGATCAGGTTTGAATGTCCGTCCAAATTGCACGAAATGCATCGTTTCCTGAATGGTTTGCGTGGTGCCAATGGCTTTCATAGTCAGTAAGATAGCGCCAATTGAACCGCTTTCGTTGCTGTCATTCAACCGAACGGGAACCCCAAAAATATCGGCCATCATTTGCACCCATTCATCCGATTGGGCAAATCCGCCGTTCGCATGAATAACGCGGGTTGGCCCTGTATGTTGAGCGAGCAGCGTTTGAATGCGAAGCAGGTTGAACAAGACGCCTTCGAGAGCCGCCCGGGCAAAATGCGCCCGTGTATGTAGCCAGGAAACGTTCAGGTAAGCGCCCTTGGCGTGGGCATCCCAAAGCGGCGCCCGCTCGCCTTGCAGGTAAGGCAAAAACAGCAACCCTTCGGAGCCCGCCGGAATCGTGGCCGCTTCGTGCAAGACCTCTTCGGTTTCCTGTTTCGTCAGGTGTTCAGAAAGCCACTGGAGGACGTTGGCACCGTTGTTGGTAGGGCCACCGACAATGTAATACGGACTACGCTCGTCTGCGTCCAGGATATAGCTAAACAGGCGTGCCTGTGGATCGCGCAGGGGCTGCGAGCAGGTTTGCCGGATGGCACCGCTCGTTCCAATGGTGATGGTAGTAATGCCCGACTCGATGGCCCCAGCTCCCAGGTTTGCCAGACAACCATCCGAGGCGCCAATCACCAGCCGGACACCATCGGGCAACTCCGTTTCCGAGAGAGCAGAGGCTTTGTGGTAGGTAACGATGTGGGTGGTTGGGACAGGCTCAGAAAGCTGGTCGGTTTGGATGCCAATCTGGTTCAAGGCAGGCGTATACCAAGTCAGCGAAGTCGCGTCAAACAGGCCGGTCGCCGTGGCAATGGAATAGTCAATTTGGTATAAGCCAGTTAGTTGGTGCCAGAGATATTCCTTGATGGAAATAATTTTATCCGTTTTGTCCAACACCTCCGGCTGCTGATCGCGAAACCAAAGTAATTTGCAGAAAGGGGCCATTGGATGGACAGGAATTCCTGTATGATGGTATAAGTCGCGAACCAGTTCTGGTTGCTCTTCTTTCAGGCGCTCAACCTGCGTTTCCGAGCGGTTATCAGACCAAATCAATACATTGGTTAAAGGCTTACCAGCGGCGTCTACCGCCAACATGCTATGCATACCAGCACTAAATCCGATGGCTTCGATAGTAATCTGATGTTGACTTACTTCCAGGCAAACTTCATCAACAACCTGACGAAAGGCTTGCCAGACTTCGGTAATCAACTGTTCGCAATAGCCGGTTTCGGGGTAATAAGTCGTTACGGGAGCCGATGACTGGGCGATAATTGAGCCATTCTGAGGGCTAAAAGCGAGGCATTTAACATTTGTGGTACCAATATCGACGCCGAGAATGCAGGTCATGAGTCAGAAGTAGAGCGCGGGAATAATCAGAAATTGAATCGTATATTTCGGTAAAAATAGCTAAACCCGCCCAATGAGAATTTGCCTTCCTCATTTTTCTTACCAATTACTTATTGTTTACTTCTTTATCGGGGCTGCCTGCGGTTTACTATTCATTGGCTGTGGACAAACGCAAGATGCAGCGCAATTGTCCGGTAAAGACTTGGCCAAGACCTATTGCGCCAGCTGTCACCAATTTCCTGAGCCGAATTTACTGCCAAAACAGCTTTGGGAAACAAAAATTCTGCCCAAAATGGGACTGCGGTTGGGCATTCTGTCGGATACCGCTTCACTGGCCAACCAGATGACTGAACAGGAAGACTACCAGCACGGGATTAAAATGGGCGTTTTTCCCGCTCAGCCAGTCTTGGCGCGGGCGGATTGGCTAAAGTTAGTGCGGTATTACCTGGAAAACGCGCCGAAGGAATTGCCCCGTCAAGCGGCCAAATCAGCCATTGCGGTTGCTCTGCCCCTGTTTCAGGTACACAAGCCCAAGCAACCTCTGGAAGCACTGATAACGGGTATTGGGTTCGATTCGAGCGCGCAGGAAATCATTTTGAGTAACCGACGGGGTTTGGTTTACTGGCTCAGTCCGAAGCTACAGGGGCTTGATTCAGTGTCGGTAGGTAGCGCAGCGGCCAGTATTCAGGCGCGTCGGGGCGGACAGGTTGATCTGCTGAGTATGGGCATCATGGACCCCAATGACGATTCTGTCGGAAGCTGGATGTCCGTACAGCGGGCAAATAAAACGCCAAAGCTGGCCGTTGTCGTGCCCAAACTGCATCGTCCGGTTGACGCCGCCTTTGCCGACTTCAACCGAGATGGGCAGGAGGATATGGTTGTTTGCCAATTTGGACACCTGACCGGAAAATTAAGCTGGTTTGAACGAAAAGCGAATACCTACCAGGAGCATGTATTAGAGGCAGTTCCGGGAGCGCGGCGCGTTGTTGTTCGGGATGTGAATCGGGATGGGTGGCCGGATCTTGTTGTCTTGTTGACGCAGGGCGACGAGCAGGTAGCTATTTACTACAATGAAAAAAATGGCACTTCGTTTCGGAAAGAAACGGTTTTGCGCTTTCCGCCGGTATACGGGTCCAGTTATTTCGAACTGGCTGATATAGACCAGGATGGGGATGAAGATTTGATTTATACCAATGGCGACAATGCCGACTATTCGTATGCGCTGAAGCCTTACCACGGAATTCGTATCTACCAGAATGACGGCCATTTCCGCTTCAAACAAGCCTGGTTTTATCCCCTGTACGGCGCGACTCAAAGCCAGGCCGGGGATTTTGACGGTGACGGTGATATTGATTTTGCGACTATTGCCTTTTTTCCGGACTTTGCCCAGAAGCCGCTGGAGAATTTTGTTTATTTTGAGAACAAGGGAAATCTGAAATTTGCGCCTCAAACCTTCGCCGGTTCAGACCAGGGCCGCTGGTTAACCATAAAGGCGGCCGATGTTGATCAGGATGGTGATTTAGATGTATTACTGGGGTCTTTTTTCCGGGCTGTCAGCCCTACGCCCCCTGATTTTCAGGAGCGTTGGCGACAAGCACCTGGTGTTTTTTTGCTAGAAAATAAGCGATATTAAAAACCATTAATCGACTTACCGGTTACTCAGTTCTTGTAAGTTTACTATTTGTGCAGAATGGTTACTTTAATGCTTGATTGTCAAGGTTTAACCACTAGTCAGCCGTTTGTTAAAAGAGGGTTAAAGTCTTATTAAAATCTACTGAATGCGTTGTAAGATTGGCTTGTTATTAGCAATTTTGGATAGATATAACACGCTCCCTTTCGAAAACATATGAATTACGACCGCTATTTTCTCATCAATTGCATGATGGGTGATGAGTTGTATAAGGAAAAGAACAAAAAAAAGGCCACTGTTTCATCCAGTGCTGTTGAAAAGCAATTTAATCTGCTCGCGCAGAAGCCACTGGACAAATATATTCGTAGCGGTATGCCCTGGTTACGCGCCTGGTAGCCGCTTTTCACTTCATCTAATTCGTTTCGGTAAAGATTTTTTGCTTCGTTTGATCCAGAATGTTAGCGAAAAACCCTTCACTATCGATTACGACAAAACGCGCAAATAACTCTTCTTTATACCAGCGTTTTGTTCTTGTGCGTTGAACAATTTCTTTATGGCCGCTTTGCCGGTAAGCAAATTGTTCAATGACTTTAGGATCGTTCCAGATACTTATTGTACACTGCTGAACAACAGGCTTTTCTCCAACGCCAATAGCAAAGAGTAAGGCGGAGTCGTGCTTTTTTAAGTGCGCACGTGCCTGTGGAACATACCGCCAGAAATCGAGTAAAGCACCCGTGCGGATGGTCGCACGCGTGAGGACCAGAATGGGTTTAGCAGCATCCTGCGCTGCGATGGGTTGGCCTTTCGGGAAAGGATCGCTACCGTCCCAACTGCCATGCGAGCGAAGCGGCTGCAACCATAGTGTCCCTGTTTCAGTAGTGCCTGTTACATACTGGCTCCAGGCAGCCGAGGTAAAAAATTGGCGGGCTGCTTCGGGCGTATCCCAAACGGCCAAAAATACATAGGTTGAGAAATCAGGTATCAAACCAAAGCTTTTCCCACTTCCCATCAATTTTTGAAAGCCGAGTCCTTTCGTTTGGAAAGGTTGCCAAATCCAGCGTCCCATGTTGGCAAAAGCCCGGTATCGGTAGCGTAAAGAATACCGCAAGATGGTAAACGTAACAACAGGTTGCTTTTTCTCAGATAGGACGTCCATTTGTGTACTACTCCAAAACCAACCGTAATTGTTTGCCAACTAGCGAGAATATTTGCTTCTGGACTTAAAAAAAGTATTCCACCAGAGAATAATAAAAAGGATCCAGAAGAATAAAGGCACCAGGATTTTCAGGTAATCGCCGGGATAAGTGGCCGACATAAAGTCATCCAGTGCCTCGTCGTGGAGCACCCGCAACCGGCTTTGGGGCTTTAAAACATCGTATTCATCTTCGGTAATGGGGGCCACTCTTTCCTGGTTTTGATAGCGAAAAACAACTTCGTAATTGTACTGCTTGAAGCTGCTGCTCCGACTATGGCCAACGCTGTGGCGGTCTGTTTCCAGAACGGTTACCTCCATGGGCTTTCCATTAACCCGAATGCGCTGGTAATACCGGTAGTAAGTCACGGTTTCGTAGGTAAAAAACAAGGCCGCTGCGCCCAGAGCAAGCAACAAAGTAAAGCGGGCAATCTGCTGGGGAAAAGTCCAGCCGGTCAGGCCAACTACCACGCCGCCTGCGTAGAAGAAAAGAAAAAGAAGAATGAACAGGAACCCGCCCAGCATTTTGTGTTCGGTACTGAGCGTGTGAAGAGAACTCCAACGAATCAAACGCGAAACAAGGCGGGACGAGTTAGCCTTTTGTACCGTTGGCACTTGTCGAAATTCGTCTACTTGCGGGTGGTAAAGCAACTGAATATAGTCGCCTTCGTTTGCCCAGGTTGTGTCAAAAACATAGCGGGTAGTGTAGCGTTTATTTTTGTAATCGAACGAAAGGTAAACGCTTTGGCCCAGGTCAAACCAGGTGCGTCGCTCCGAATCGACTGCCTTGACTTGCACCCGAACCCGTTCTCCTGCTTCGGTAAATTGCCTGTCGAGTCGGGCTTCCCCATAAAAATGCCAGAGTAGCCAAGCGACAAAAGCAAGAAACGCAATTATAATGAAGGACCAAATTAGCGCATATAATCGCCCGACAAAGCGTATAAGTGACTGAAACATGGTGCATTAACTAGGTTAAAGAACCGTTCTTGAGAACTGTTTATCAAGGTAAACGAATGCTTTTGGAAAGAGAAGAATTGTTTTTTAAGCGTGCGTAATTTTTGAGTAAGAGTCGCTTGGCTATCTTTGCAAAACTTTCCTCTGCTATTCGTTATGCAACATCTCAGCGTTCGACACCTGCTGGGTATTAAAAACCTGACCGAAAATGATATCCAGCTTATTCTGGAAACGGCGGGTCAGTTCAAAGAAGTCATCAACCGCCCCATTAAAAAAGTGCCTTCGCTGCGCGATGTGACGATTGCGAACGTTTTCTTCGAGAATTCAACGCGGACGCGGCTTTCTTTTGAATTGGCGGAAAAGCGTCTTTCGGCGGATGTCGTTAATTTTTCGGCCTCGGGAAGCTCCGTCAAAAAAGGGGAAACATTGCTGGATACGGTCAATAATATCCTGGCGATGAAAGTTGATATGATTGTGATGCGCCATAGCAGCCCGGGCGCTCCGCATTACCTGTCGACCCGCATTGCGGCCAATGTGGTTAATGCGGGTGACGGAACGCACGAACACCCCACGCAAGCCCTGCTTGATTCTTTTTCGATCCGGCAAAAACTAGGGGACGTGGCCGGAAAACGCGTGGCCATCATCGGTGATATTCTGCACTCCCGCGTGGCCTTATCGAATATTTTTTGCCTACAGAAGCAAGGGGCAGAGGTGATGGTATGTGGGCCAACAACCCTGATACCCAAATACATTTCTGCGTTAGGTGTGAAAATATCGCACAATGTCCGGGAAGCGTTGCAATGGTGTGACGTAGCCAATGTATTGCGCATTCAGTTGGAGCGGATGCAGATCAAATACTTTCCTTCGCTGCGGGAATACTCGCTGTATTTTGGGATTAGCAAAAAATTGCTGGACGAGCTGGACCGGCCCATTGTATTGATGCACCCCGGCCCGATCAATCGCGGCGTGGAATTAACCTCCGACGCGGCAGATTCCCACCACAGCATTATCCTCGATCAGGTTGAAAACGGCGTTGCCGTTCGGATGGCCGTTTTGTACCAATTGGCTCAATTGTAAGTACCTGAGCCAATTGGAATCTTTATTTAAGAAGCGCCCTTAACGCACTTGTCTCGGCAACAGGCGACGCTTTCTCGTAGAGAATATTATAAACCATATTCGTGATTGGCATATCGACTTTGTAATGCTGATTGATGACGTGAATGCTTTTTGCCGCGTAGTAGCCTTCGGCAATCATGTTCATTTCCATTTGGGCCGACTGCACGCTGTAGCCGCGCCCGATCAGGTGGCCAAACGTACGATTCCGGCTGAAGGGAGAGTAAGCCGTTACCAGCAAATCACCCAGGTAGGCCGAACCACTTAAATCACGGTGTTTGGGATAAATAGCATCGACAAACCGCTTGATTTCCTGCATGGCATTGGACACCAAAACAGCCTGAAAATTATCACCGAAGCCCAAACCGTGGGTGATTCCGCAGGCGAGGGCAATGATGTTCTTCATGACGGCGCAATACTCAACCCCGTAAATATCATCGATGGGAGAGGCCTGAACAAACCGGCAGCTCAGCAGTTCGGCTACGCTGGCGGCGCAGTCAAGGCCGGTTGAGGCAATAGTTAGGTAGGAATGCTTTTCCAGCGCTACTTCTTCGGCGTGGCAAGGACCCGCGATGACCGCCAGTTTTTGCGCTGGAACGTCGAACTCCTGCTCCATCCAATCGGTCACCAGCACATTCTTTTCGGGAACCATGCCTTTGATGGCCGATACAATGCACTTATCCGCGAAATTTTCGGCTTTTAATCCTTTCAATGCTTCGCTGACGAAGGCCGCAGGTACGGCTAGAATAACGTACTGACTATCCCGCAAGGCTTCCTTGATCTTCATACAGACCCGCACCTTGCGCGAGCTAATCTGAACGTCGCTGAGGTAACTCGGATTGTGATGAAATTTTTTGATGTGGTCGGCGTCGGTTTTGCTTCGCATCCACCAGCGAATCTGCACATTACTTTCCGAAAGCATTTTAATGAGAGCGGTGGCCCAGCTACCTCCTCCTACGACCGTTATTCGAGCGGGTTGATTCATGGAGTAAAAAAAAGAAGAAAGCAGGAAAGGAGAAAGGAAAAGCAAAAAGGATTATTTCCTGTTCGCCTCGTTTCTCTTTTCCTGCTCTTCGTTCGCTAGCTGCTACCGCTTATTTTCCGGTCAGCTTATGCTACATAGATAAAGCCTGTAAACTCACTAGTTGTATCAGTTTTCAGCTTCTTTCTCAGGCTTTTTATTCTTATTCGGATCGCGTTTGGCAATCGCATCGCCGCTGTTCAGCTTTTTCGAGACCGCTATGAAGGGCCCCGAGACAATTTGATCGCCTTCTTTCAAGCCAGAAACAATTTCAATGTTTTCGAAATCACTGATGCCCGTTTTAACTTCCCGCTGAACCGCCTTCCCATTTTCGTTGACAAAAACGATTTCCTTGATTTCCTCTTTCTTGGCCGGCGCAGCTTTTGACTCCTCGGGTTTGTTGTTATTGCCCTCCTGGTTAGGCGTGGCATTCATGGCTTCCTGCGCCGCTCCCCGCGTAGTAACCGCCGCAATCGGAATGGCCAGCACTTTGGTTTTCCGTTCGGTAATCACTTCCACCGAAGCGGTCATACCCGGTTTGAGGGGCGATGTTTTTCGACCTTTCTGCGTCAGTAAATCTTTGTATGAGCTATTCAAAACTTTGATACGCACTTCAAACTCCGTAACGGCATCAGTTGACAGCGAAGCACTGGCCGCGGAGGTGCTACTACCCAAACCGTTGGCGGTGTTCGCAATTTCGGTAACGAGCCCTTTGAACTTGCGGCCGGTAGTGGAGTACGAGTCTACGTCGATATCAACCGAATCGCCCAGACTAACCCGGACAATATCGTTTTCGTTGACGTTAACCCGAACTTCCATATTATTAAGGTTAGCGATCCGCATGATTTCCGTACCCGCCATTTGCGATGTACCTACCACGCGCTCACCCAACTCAATATTTAACTTGGAAACCGTTCCGTTCACGGGCGCATAGATGGTCGTTTTCCGCAGGTTCTCGTTAGCATCCCGCAAGCTGGCATCAGCACCCTGAATGTTAAACTGAGCTGCTCGAACGTTTGCCTGCGCGGATTCTACATCCTGTTTGGCAACGTTATAGTCAGCCTCAGCCTGCTCAAAATCAGACGTTGGAATTACTTTTTCGGCCAACAGTTTACGCTGGCGTTCATAATTGGCCTTGGCGCGAACAAGGCGTGCTTCCGACTGAGAAACCAGCGCTTTCGACTGCTCGTACTGGGCCCGACTGGAGTTCACCGTAGCGCGGGCGCGGGCCAGGAGGGATTCGTAGTTGTCTGGTCGAATTTTGACTAACAACTGTCCTTGCTTCACCGAATCACCTTCCGCGACATACAGCCCAATAATTTCACCAGAAACGTCCGGGCTTATTTTTACTTCAACTTCCGGCTGAACGCGTCCGGAAGCGCTAACACGTTCGATAATGTCGGCTCTTTTAACTGCCGCAAAGTCAACTTCTGTCGGTTTGGTCTGGCCAATCAAGCCAGCTTGTTTGGCGCCTACTAGGCCGGCAATGAGTAGCACGACAATACCACCCAGAATCCACCAGATACGATTTGATTTACGCTTCATTATTGCTTAGGTAATTGGAGAATTCAAGTTATTTGGCAAATAAAACAAAAAAATATGGATTGCCTGACTAATGATTTATTTCGTCCAACCACCTAATCACCTTAAAATGTTAAAGGGCGGTTCTGGTAGAAATCTAAGATTTTAGTCCGGAAAATATAATCGTATTTCGCCTGCACCAGATCAGCCCGCGATTTATCCAAATTGGTTTTGGCGATGTTGTAATCGACGGAATTAAAAGCACCGGCATTAAAACGGCTCTCCGCCGCTCTGAATGCCTGGGCGAAAGACTCTACCTGAATTTGCGTAGCCTGGTACCGATTGGAAGCAGCCAGCATGTTGGTATACGCTGTTTCGATGTTCTGCCGTAGCGTCAAGCGTGTGTTATCCGCCGTAATTTCGGATGACTTCTGGGTAATAATGGCCGATGTGACTAAGTTCCGGTTTCTCGAATAATTAAAAATGGGAATATTCAGGCTAAACACCAATGACCGGTTGAAATTATTTCGGATCTGTTGGCCAAAAGTAGTCGGAACGGCAGTAAATATAGGATCAGTTGAGAATACCGGATATGGATTGTTATCGACAATTACAAAGTTTTCCGTTCGTCTCGGCTCCTGTAGCGCACTAACTACCCGGCGGAAACCTGTGTTCGAATAGACGGAGTTTAAGCTACCATTAACCGAAAGGGTAGGATACAAGCGGCTTTTAGCTACCTGCACACCCATTGCATCCGCTCTAACCTGCAAATCAGAGGCTTTCACGTCCGGCATAAACTGCAAAGCCGTTTCGTAAACCTGCTGCGCTGTCGATGGATACGCCGCAACAGAAGGATCGTCAAGTTGATACCGTTCTACTTCCACTTCTCTGGGAGCGGGTGTTCCCGACGGAATGTTCATGGCCTGCAACAAAGCCAGTTTCGCCAAGTCTACGTTGTTTTGGGCATTTACAATGGCTAGCTGGTCGTTAGCTACCTGCGCCCGAATGGTGTATAAATCGGCTTCGGCTAATGTACCCGCACTAACCAGCTTTTGGGTCCGCTCTTCCTGAGAACGGGACGCCTCTACTTGCCGACGGGCAATTTCCAACTGCTCTGTATACGTTAGGACATTCAGGTAATTTTGGACTACTGTAATTGAGATCGTATTCTGGGTTGCAAACAAATTTTGCTGCGATGCCTCTAGCGACAGCTTACTTTGTTTGACGGCATTTTGGAGCGCAAAACCATTGAAAATGGTTAGGGTAGAAGAGGCCTGGAAATTGTTTGATCGGAACGTCTGGTTAACAAATTCGTTGGAGGCCTGGTCAATGCTATAACCCCCATTAAAAGCCTGATTCGCGAATAAGTTTGCGTTCGGATAGCGGTTGAGCTTTGCCTGTTGCAGGGACAGGCTGTTGTTCTGCACATTTAATTGCTGCTGCCGAATCTGAAGGTTATTCTGCAAAGCAATTTCGATACACTGCTTAAGAGAGTATCGTTCAGCAGGTTGGTTCTGCACTGTTGTCTGAGCAAATGCGGCATTTACGGCCACAAAACTCATTAACCCTACTCCTCTACGCAGAAACTGATAAACCATTGTCTTCATCATGGCTACGCTTTTCATCTTCAATGTTAAAAACTATCTTGTGGTCTGACTATTCTTTTTTGTATAAGCGGTGAATATACGAACCAACGCGGTTTATAATGGTGATGTCCTACCACAGAATGGGGGAGAACTTTCGTTTACAAACCGGGCATTTCAATACGGAGATGGTTTGTTTGAAACCATTCGGTATGAAGCGGGCAAACTTTGGTACTGGTCTGATCATTTCGACCGGCTCAGTCGCGGCATGCACGCCTTACGTATGATTGCACCTACGCAATTTTCCGAAGAGCGGATTTACCAAATTATTTTCCAACTGCTGGACCAAAACGGAGCGGGTAACCAACCCATCTACATCAAGCTACAGGTCTGGCGTAAACCCGGTGGCCTTTATACACCTACCCGGCATGAAATCGATTACCTGATTACTACCCGCCCTGGTCAGCCTTTCTCCGTGACAGAGAAAGAAAAAGTAGGCATTTTCGAGGATTTTCGGTTAAACCTTACCCCCGTTTCGGCCTACAAAACCGTTAATGCCCTGCCCTACGTACTCGCCGGTATGGCAAGGCTGGAACAGGGCGTTGACGACGTGATTTTACTCGACACCGACGGAAATCTAAGCGAATGCCTGGCCTCAAACCTGTTTTGGTACAAGAACCAGACCATCTATACGCCTTCGTTGCAAACGGGCTGTATCGATGGAATCATGCGGAAACAAATCCTTCGTCTGGGACAACAGCTCGGTCTTCCGATTCACCAGGGATTGTACAAACCCGAGGCGTTGAGCGAGGCCGAAGCCGTTTTTTGTACCAATGCCGCCGGTGTTCAATGGTTCCGAAGCGTAGACAGTCCGCTCGTGAACAATCCGTTTCCCTGGGTGATGTCCGACGAAAACCCGCTAGGCATCCTGTTGACTCAGCTTCGTCTCGGAAGATTCTAGCCAGCCATCTTTCAGGTGCAGAACTCGGTTGCCGTATTCCGCGTTTACTTCCGAGTGCGTCACCTGTACGATGGTTACGCCGTCTTCTTTGTTCAATTTCTTGAACAGTTCCATAATCTCTTTTGCCTGGTCGGAATGAAGATTTCCGGTTGGTTCATCCGCGAAAATAACCCGGGGCTGGGCAGCAATGGCGCGGGCAATTCCGACCAACTGTTGCTGACCACCCGACAACTGGCTCGGGAAAAGATCTTTTTTGCCTACAATGTTGAATCGGTCGAGCAGGTCGGCAACGCGGCTTTTGCGTTCGGAACCCGATAAGCCTTTGTAAAGCAATGGCGTTTCGATGTTTTCATACACCGTTAGTTCGTCAATCAGGTGGTAAGCCTGAAACACAAAACCAATGTGGTTGCGGTGCAGGTCAGTCCGGCGCTTCTCCGATAGCTTCTGAACGGGTTGATCCAGGAAAAGATACTCTCCTTCGGAAGGCTCTTCTAACAAGCCCAGAATATGCAGCAGGGTTGATTTGCCCGAACCAGACGGCCCCATGATCGACACAAATTCTCCCTCCTTAATTTCAAGTGATACATTCCGTAGCACGTAATTGCGGCCAAAACCAACGGGATAGTATTTGGAGACGTTATTCAGTACAATCATAAAATTTATGTATAAATGTCTTTTAATTATTCACTTCGTAAACTATCCGCCGGATTGGCCTGTGCCGCCCGGTAGGTTTTAATTCCAATGGTCAAACTACCAATAATTAGCATCAGGCCAAAACATAGTCCCAGTGTTTCGAAGCCGATGTCAACGTGGTAGGCAAAATTTCGTATAAAAAAGTTGCCGATAAAATACCCCGACGGCAAGGCAATCACACCCGCAATGATCAACAGCCGCACAAAATCCCAAGACAGCAACCAGCTAATCTGACTAACCTGCGCGCCCATTACTTTGCGAATACCAATCTCTTTAATGCGGGTTTCAGTCGTATAAATCACCATACCCAACAAGCCCAGACACGCAATGGACAGAGCCAGTCCAATCAGCAGGAGCAGCACATGCAAATCTTCGTAATGTCCGTGGCGGTCTTCCAGATACGTATCATACCATTGGCCATCAAACGAACCGTAGCGATGAAGCTGCTTCCAAATCTGCCGGGTTGCCGCCAGCACATTTTCTTCGGACCCTCTGGCTACAGCCACGTTAACGTAGCGAAAGCGATCGGGGGAATAACGCACAATTAGCGGCTTAATCGACCAGGCAAAGGTGGTATACTGAAAGTCTTTGAGTACACCAGCAACCTGAACTTCCTCGTTGTTATTGAGCCAGATGGTTTGCCCAACGGCGGCACGCGCATCGTCCAGACCAAATTTTCGTACGGCCTCTTCGTTGATCAGTACCAGGCGACTAGCCGAATCGGTATGCGTTTGCGGCAGATTCTGTCCGGCAGCCAGCGTTAATTGCATGGTGGGCACAAAACCAGCATCGGCCGCGATCACAAAAGATGCGGAAGAGTCGTCGGCTGACCGTTGCCGCCGGACGATGGCACCATCACCACCGTGGTCGCCCAGCATGATCGACAGGGGAGAAACGCCCTCAACGCCCGAAATTTTGGCCAATTCATTGGCTAATCGCTGTACAGGAACATCGTGCAGCGGAATGTTTAGTACACCATCACGCCGGAACCCATAATCAGCATTGGCCATGTAGCGCTGTTGCCGAGTCATGGTTACCAACAGAATCACGGCGGTTAGTGTCAGAGCAAACTGAATAACAATCAGGCTCTTACGCAGAGAGATGCCACGTAGAACCCGCAAGCCTGTCTGGCTTCGTAAGACCATTGCTGGCTGGAAACCAGAGAGTACCCGCGCCGGAATGAGGCCCGCCACCAAACCCGTGAATAGACTAAAAGCAATAAAGATAAGCCAGAGCCGACCATCTTCCCGAACGCCACCAATAAACCATTGTTGGATGGCTGCCATCGGCTTCACGATCTGTAACATGGCATAGGACAGCCCCAATGAGAATAAGGACAGGATTAGGGATTCCGCCATGAATTGCCCCATGAGCTGCCAGCGCAAGGCACCAACCACCTTGCGGATACCCACTTCCCGCGCCCGACTGAGCGAGCGGGCCAGCGTTAAGTTGACGTAATTAAAACCGGCCAGCAACAAGGTAAGTAAACAGACTCCCATCTCAATAGTCAAGGCGATGCGATCAGGCTCGTGGGTGCCGTTGTACAATTGCTGACGCGCGGGAGAAAAATTCGTAAGCGCCTGGGTAAGAAACGTGTAGTCCTTGTCGCCTTCGTTGGGTCTGTTGGCCGGATGCAGTTGCAGGCCCTGCGTAACGCGATTGCTTACCGACGTAACGGCCTTTTGAAGTAAGTCTGCCGGTGTTCCGGGTTTTAAAAGCACGTATGTATAAGCTGTTCGGTAGTCGCGCCAGTCGTTTGCCGACTGCTCTGTGAAAGAAGCGGGCGGCATGGCAACCAACAGATCAAACCGTAAATGCGATTGATTAAACGCATCATCGACAACACCCACCACCGTAAACGCGCCTAAGCTGCTGTGCTGTAGGGTCTGACCAATGGGGCTGGCTTTACCAAAAAGGCGTTCCGCTGTTTTCGGGCTGAGGACTGCCGTTTTCGGTTCGGTGGCGTATTGACCCTGCCGTAATTTAAACCCAAAAATGGAAAAGAAAGAAGGATCAACGGCCCGCAGCAGCAGGTTATTAAAGCGTTTGTGGCTAACGTCAATTTCGCCGTAATGCCGAATAACGCGCGCGGTGGATTCGACGAAATCATAGCCGCTCTTCAATTCGCCAGCCAGCGGAATGGGAGAGGAGGCAAACAAAGAACGATTATTCCCCTGATCGGTAACATCGGTCAGAACGCGGTAAATGCGCTCCCGGTTGGGGTGGAAATCATCGTAGTCGTACGCGCCTTTGATGTGCGTTAGCGCCACCAGACAGACCATAATGCCCGCTGCTAGTCCAAAGATATTAATGAACGAAAACAGCTTGTGTTTCCAGAGGTTACGAAGAGCGATTTTAAAATAGTTGCGGATCATGGTTGTAAGGATCAGGTAAATATGGGTTAGAACCGGAGCTATTATTCACTTCGTAAACTCTTCACTGGATTCATCAGCGCCGCTTTGACGCTATGGAAGCTAACGGTTAACAAGGCGATCAGAATGGCCAGACTACCCGATAGCAGGAAAACCCACCAAGGAACATCGATTCTATAGGCAAAATCCTGTAACCACTTGTCGATGGCATACCACGCAACCGGCGAAGCCAAGATAATAGAAAGAAAAACCAATTTAAGAAAGCTCTGCGAAAGCAACGCAACAATTCCTGGAACGGAGGCTCCCAGTACTTTCCGGATGCCAATTTCTTTAGTCCGTTGCTCAATGGTTAGGAGCGCAATGGCAAACAAGCCCATGCACGACAGTACAACAGTAATGGCGGCGGCAATGCTGAAAATCGTTGATAATCGCTCTTCCCGTTTGTACCAGCGGTCGGTATTTTCGCTCAGAAACGAAGCCATAAACTCCGACCGTGGAGCCAGCTCTTTGTACAGCGCCTTCAACTGATCCATCGTGGAAACCATGTTTTGACGCGTTACCCGAACCAGAATGTAGTCGAGGTCATCCCGCCGCTGGATGTGCATGGTGATGGGCTTAACCTTCTGGTGGAGAGCATACAAATGAATATCCGGAATAACGCCAATAACCTGGTAATAAACCCCGCCGCTATCGGTTTGGAAGCGGGCTCCAACCGGCGTTTTCTCATCCAGCGCTTTAGCCATGCTAGCCGAAATAATCACCGAGGAAACCGAGTCCGTTGCGTATTGAGGGCTAAACTCCCGGCCAGCCAGCAGTTTGATGCCGAGTGTTTTTAGGTAATCGTAATCGACGCGCACCCAATCGGTAGCTACTTCGTGACCTTTGTGCATGAAGCCCGAAATACTTCGTGAACTGCTTCCGTCGCGGCCACGACCCAGGTTAACGCCTGTTCCGGTTACGCCCAAAACGTTTGGATTCGTGGCCAATCGAGTGCGCATCAGAGTAAGGAGTGCATTGCCATCGTTGTCGTTTCCAACGGGAATGCTAATGACTTGCTCTTCGTCGAAGCCCAGCGGTTTATCCCGCAGGTAACGAAGCTGTTGCAAAATAACCAACGTGCAGGTGATGAGTAAACAGGCTAGGGCAAATTGTGCCACAATCAGGGAGTTGCGCAGTGCTCCTGGCTTTTGGGGAGATAACTTTCCCTTCAGAACGGTTACAATATTGAAGCGGGTTAATGCCACTGCCGGATAGCCGCCAGTCAGCAAGGTTATGGCTAGAAAACCTCCCAGAATCACTAGCAACGAAGCCGGGCTATAAATCAACGCAAGCGTCAGGCCGGACTTGAAAAGGGTGTTATAGGCGGGCAGCAGCAAGCTAACCAGGAGCAATCCGAAAGCCAATCCTGCAAGGCACGTCAAGACCGATTCGCTCCAGAGTTGAACAAATAACTGGCGGGGCAGGGCACCAAGCGTTTTACGAACGCCCACTTCCTTAGCCCGCGTGAAAATGCGTGCCAGCGATAAATTTACGTAGTTGATACCGGCAATGGCCAGGATAAACAGGCCAATCAGCACCAGTGTGTAGACATAAAGCTGTTCCGTGCCCGAGCCTTCTACTTTTTGCGTATCGAGGTGGACATCGAGCAGCGGTTGCAACCGCAAGCTGAACAACTCGCCCTGGCTGTCGGGCTTAGCGCCGTTCTGCTTCATTTCGCGTATGTTCTGCTGGTAATATTTCGCAGTAAAGGGCCGTAACCGCTTTTCCATCGTTGCCTGGTCTACATCAGGGCGCAGCTTAACAAAAACTTCGTGGTTGGCCTGGTCCCAGCGCCCTTTGCCTTCGGCGTAACTGGGTGAATTTTCAATCCGAATGAAGGCATCGTATTCAATGGTCGAATTTTTAGGCGCATCGGCTACCACACCCGTCACGACGTAATCTTTCCAGACGCCATTGGAGCCAATCCGGACTGTTTTACCCATAGGACTGGCGTTGCCAAAAATATCATTTGCTGTGTTTTCGCTGATAACAAGGCTACTGAGGCTATTCAGAGCCGTTTGTGAGCTTCCCTGCTTTAAGGGGAACGAAAACATCTCCAGAAAATCGGCGTCTGTGCAACGAACCTGTTTCCGCAGTTGCTTGTCACCGTATTGAATAACGCTCGATCCCCACATGATGCGGGCGGCCTTCTCGACTTCTGGAAACTCCTGCTTTAACGTGGGGACCAGGGGAAAGGGCATCGTCTCCGATTTGCTGACGCCTTCGGGATCGTTGCTAACGGAATAAGTGCGGAAAATCTGGTTGGCATTCGTGTGAAATTCGTCGTAAGACCACTCAAACCAGGCTGTTAGAAAAAGAAGAACGCTACTCCCAAAAGCAACCGCCAGACCGACTACGTTGATGGCGGTGGTCAGGCGATTTTTCCAAAGGTTCCGAAAGGCTATTTTGAGGTAATTACGAATCATATGCACGTCCTGTTTATGACTGCATACACTAAAACAACGGACGTGCCAACAAAAGTAAATAGCTGAAGAATAGTTTATTACCTAAAAATTAAAGCGGGGTTTTGTCCGAATATGGACAGGGTTTGTCCGCTTGTGAACAGGTCAGCTATAAGCGGTTGGGTGGGCCTAAAATACGCGCGGGAAACCAGAATTCTGGTTTCCCGCAGAAGCTCAACAAAGATTTATTTCGACGTTACTGGTTTACATACACGTTGCCGCTTCCGGCTGAAATCTGAACCGGAACGCCACCACCGTTAAGGCGGCCCCGAACATGGTCTTTTTCCATAGTACCATCGAAGCTACGGAGGGCGCCAGTTGCTACGCGGTTGCCGCGCAGTTCAATGTCCATGCCTTTATCCATTGGTAAGTTCACCCGAACGCTGCCCGCTGAAGTAGATAACCGCAGAAATTCGCCCAGTTTCCGAATGTCGGCGTCAATACCGCCCGCGCTGGTTTCTGCCCGAATGCTGCCCGTAATGTCGCGGAGGCGAATGCTACCACCGGATGTGCTGGCCATCAGTTCGCCATCGGCGCCATCCACGTTGACGCTTCCGCCGCTCGTACGAGCCTGAATCATGCCTTTCAAATCTTGCAGATGGATGCTGCCTCCGCTGGTTTTCAGGCGCAGATCTCCGCTCGAGTTTTTGGCGTGGATAGAGCCGCCGCTGGTGGTTAGCTCGATGTCTTTGCGGCAATCGTCGAGATGGATACTTCCTCCTGAAGTCCGGCCCCGAACGGTTCCTTCTATGTCTACCAGGTGCAGGCTGCCGCCGCTGGTCTGGAAATTCTGCTGCCCATTGAGGTGGGAAATGCGGATGCTACCACCACTGGTTTTCAGGTCAGTCGCTATGGTGCGGGGAACAAATACCTTGAAGGCAATGCTTACAGAACGCTTCCAGTCCTGATTGTTTTGATGCCGTTTGGCTGTGGCGACAACGGTGTTGCCTTCGGTAGTAATTGAAATGTCGTAGTCTCTTAATCGATCTTCAAGCTCAGACTGGCTAAGCCGGTCGTTACCGTTGTTGGCACGAACGTACATCTCAACTTTAGCACCGCTATTTTGGCTGCCTTCTACGGTAATGCTGCCGCCCGAAGTCTGAACGCGGACGTTATTATAGTTACCGGAGAAATTTTGCGTTTTATAAGGCTGCTCGTTCGACGACTGGGCGAAGGCACCGCTGGCAGCAAATACGGCCGTTGCGAGAAAGGTGTTTTGGAGAAATTTCATAGTGTTGTTGTCTTTGTGGTAACTGGATGATGTTTAAACACAGCCGATAGTTGCATGGGGTTTAGAAAAAAGATTGCGCAGTAACTACACTTTATTATTATGTGGAATTGTTATAAATAAGCGATAAGTAATTGATAATAATGCGTTATTTGCAAGAAAGATAGCCTTGCCATTGCATGAATCGTAAAAACGCGTTAAAAACTATATTGGCCGGAGCCGTAACATTGCCAACGGTGACCACTGCGCAAGCGGACTTGGCGCGGGATATTCGGGCGGAGTTTGCTGCTGCCTGGGATCGTTCCTGCCAATATACCCTGACGGTGTTCAACCAGATACCCGAAGAGCGTTTGGATTACCGTTATACGCCCGAATCGTTTAGTTTTCGCACGCAATTTGTGCATTGCATTGTTTTTACGGCGGCTCAGTTGGCTGGTCGGCTAGACCTGAAAAATCCGTACGAGGGCAAAACAAACGAATATTGGAATAAGCTAACGAAAGCCGCGCTGGCAACTGATATTCAGAAGTTTTACGACTGGGTAAAACAAACCATGACGGGTTTACCGGACAAAGCACTGCTGGAAACAGAGAACTACGCGGGTGAGGAAATGCCCAAATGGCGGGTTTTCTACGCCCTGGAAAATCACATTATCCATCACCGGGGGCAGGCTATCTGCTATATTCGGTTGAATGGTATTACGCCCGAAGGATACATCGGCTGGTAAGAACAAAACCAGCACGGTATCACTGCCGTGCTGGATAGGCTGCTTTCTTATTCAGCCCGCAGGCTCTTCACTGGATTTCGGGTGGCTGCTCTGATGCTTTGGAAGCTTACTGTCAGCAGGGCTATACTCACGGCAAGCAGACCGGCCAGACCAAACATCCACCACTTAATATCAATTTTATAGGCAAAGTCTTCGAGCCAGTCGCTCATGACATACCAGGCTAGCGGCGATGCCAGCACGAAGCCAATCACCACCAATTTGACAAAATCCAACGAGAAAAGACCGAAGATGCTAGCGACCGAAGCGCCCAGCACTTTCCGGATTCCGACCTCTTTGGTGCGGGCTTCGGCCATGTAGGCCACTACACCGTAGAGGCCCAAACAACCGATAAAAATGGCAATCGAAGCGAGGAGTTTAAAAAGCTGGAACATCCGTTCTTCGCTCTCGTAGAATTTGGCCAATTGCGCGTCAACAAATTGGTATTTGAATAAATGATCGGGAAATGTAGCGGTCCAATCTTTCTCAATCTGGCTAATGAGCTGATTTAGATTACCTATTCCCCCCGAACGGGTATTTAGACGAACGCCCAGGCTACTATAATTATCCCTGTAGGACGAAAGCAAGCAGGGTTCCGTCTTCCGGTGCAGGGAAAACGTGTTGAAGTCTTTTACAACACCGACGATAGGCAGCTTTGGACTATCTGCGCCAAGCCTAATCAGCTGTCCGAGAGCCTGCTGTGGATTTTTGAAATTCATTCGTTCCACAAAAGTCTCATTGACAATGACTTCGCGCATGGTGTCGGCAGACTGATACATCCGGCCAGCAATTAGTTTAAGCCCGTAAGTACGCACATAAGCCGTGTCGGCGGGGCGCATCACAACCCCAAAATCAGCTTCTTTGTCTGCATTACCCAGGCGAAAACTGGATTTCCAGTTGCCATTAGCAGAAGGTGCAGACATGCCATAACTCAACGACTGAATAGCCGGGTATGTCGCTAATTTGGCTTTTAAGGCCGATAGCTTTGCCGAATTTTTGTCGGGGATTGGTAAGGTGAAGATGGCCTCTTTGGTAAAACCCAGATCCGCTGAGCGAAAATACTCCATCTGGTTATACACGATAATGGTGCCAATAACCAGGGTTTGCGAAATAGTAAACTGAAGAACGATCAAAGCTCGTCGTAGCGAAAGCTGGCCGGTTTTTCCCGTTTTCAATTTGCCTTTCAGGGCCAGAGCGGGCTGATAACCCGACAAGACCAACGCCGGATAAAAGCCGGCCAACAGCGTCGTAAGACAAGCCAGCAAAAAGAGAAAACCAATCACAAGTGGCTCCGTTAGTGAAAAACTCTCCGGCTTGATGTTCATCAGGTCCGCCACGTAGGGAATAGAAAGTTGGGCCAGTAACAGCGATAGCACCAAGGCGCAGCTAGTCAGAAAAGCAGTTTCACCCAAAAATTGACGGACTAGCTGCATCCGCGAGCTGCCAAGAACCTTGCGCACGCCCACTTCTTTGGCCCGCCGAAGAGCTTGTGCGGTTGCCATGTTGATGAAGTTTACGCAAGCCGTAATGAGGATAAACAAACCAATCAGGCCCATGGCCCAAATCAGCTCTTTACCCACCGAACGCTCGCTGTAAATGCTCATCTTAGTGGCAAAATGAATGTCTTTCAAGGGTTGAAGCTCAAACGTTTCTTCGCGTGCCTCCTCGGGACTTTTGTACTTTTGGCTGAAGGCAACCAGTTGTCCTTCTACTTGTTGGGCCGAAAGCGACTTAGGCAGAACCATGTAGATTTGTGCTCCACTGTAAGATGAATGCCAGTCTTCCCAATCGGTATTGGGGCCGTATTCCTTCAAAGAAGCGAAGGAAAGCATAATGCCAAACGGAAAATCAGTCGTTACCGGTGGCGTGGCGACGAGGCCCGTAACGGTGAAATCCATTCGGTTGGCAACCCGGAGTATTTTGCCAATGGGGTTGGCAGAGCCGAAATATTTTTGTGCCATCGCCTCCGTCAAGACCACCGAATTTGGATTTTGCAAAGACGTTGCCGGGCTGCCTTTCAACCAGGTGTAATCGAAGATGTTGAAATATTCAGGCTCGATAAAAGCCAAGTTATCGGATTCTTCCTGAAACTTCTTAATCTGTCCGTTCACCTTTGTGGCGACGATATTATTCAGGCTTGTAACGAGGGTAACGTTTTTTTTCAGCTCCGGGAAATCACTCCGCAAGGCACTGATGACAGGCATCGGCATGCCTACGTTGAAGCCATCAAAATTCGCTGACTGGTAATGGGTTACCAAACGAAACGTTTGATCAGCCTGGCTGTGGTGGCGATCAAAGCTAAGTTCGTAGCGAATAGACACAAAAAGGAGCAAACAGCACGTTAATCCCAAAGAAAGCCCGGCGATGTTCAGAACTGAATAATTCCAGTTTCGCCGAAGGTTGCGGAAGGCGGTGGTGAAATAGTTACGTAGCATTTGTTATTTAGTCGTTGGAGTTTGATGCGCTGGATTCATTTATAGCGAAATTAAGCCCGTAGGGTACCTGGCTTACGGGCTTAATTTCACGCTTGTTACTTATTCGTTTTTTAAGCTTTTTACCGGATTCATCAGGGCCGCTTTGATGCTCTGGAAACTGACTGTCGCAAACGCAATCAGCACCGCCATACTACCAGCCAGGGCAAATATCCACCAACTGATGTCAATTTTATAGGCAAAATCTTCCAGCCAGCGATTCATAACGTACCAGGCCAGCGGAATAGCCAAGATAATGGCGATCAAAACGAGTTTGAGAAAGTCTTTGGAAAGCAGGGCCACAATGTTGGAAACGGAAGCACCCAGCACCTTCCGTACCCCGATTTCTTTGGTGCGCTGTTCGGCGGCGAAAGTGGTTAGTCCAAAAAGTCCCAGACAGGCAATAAAGATGGCCAGCGTTGTAAAGATGCCGAACACCCGACCTGTTTGCTGATCCGTGCGGTAAGCATTGCTAAATTCATTATCCAGAAATGTATAATCAAGCGGCGTATCGGGCGAAAAGTGTTTCCACTGGGCCTCAATCTTTTTGAGAGCCGGTTCAAGTTGCCCCGCCCGGAGACGTACAACCAGGTAAGAATTAGGCACTTCGTATGATTTGGAAGAAGTATGAAACAGCGCAAAAGGCACCATGGCTGAGCGCACCGATTCCATGTCAAAATCCTTCATGACACCAATCACTTTATAAGGTTGCATGTCGCCGCCGGGATAGATCAGTGTTTGGCCAATCGGGTTTTTCCAGCCAATCTGTTTGACTGCCGTTTCGTTCAGGATTACGGAGAGCGAGTCGGAGAAAGCTTCGGAAAAATTTCGCCCCTGCACCAATTTAAGTCCTAGCGTCGGGACAAGCTGATAATCGGTCATAAACGAATAGAGAGCGAGGTCTTTCGCAACCTGTTTTTCCCCCCTTGCCACTGGATTGTAGAAATCGCCAAAGCCACCCTGTAGCGGAACACTGGACGAAATGCTGGCGTTGATGACTTCCGCCGAGCGGGTCAGTTCCTGCCGGAATGCTTCGCCATTCGTTCCGAGGCGGTTTGCGTTGCGAATCACCAGTACATTTTCCTTGTTGAGACCCAGCTCTTTGTTCTGCGCAAAACGCAACTGACTGAACACCACAATCGTGCCGATGATAAGCGCCGTTGATACGGAAAACTGGAAGACGACCAGCCCGTTTCGAATTAGCCGGTGGGCCAGGGAAGTCTTTAGGATGCCGTTTTTGAGCGTTTGAACTGGGTTGAAAGAGGTCAGGTAAAACGCGGGGTAACTACCTGCCAGCAGCCCAACCACCAGGACCAGTGCGCCAATCAGGCTTAAAATGTCGGGCGTGAGCAGACTCTGCGTGGTAAAATTCTTGCTGGCCAATTGATTAAAAAAGGGCAACGTCAGCAGGACCAGACCAATGCCCAGGGTAGTTGCCGCCAGGCTATAAAGCAGGGATTCGGTCAGAAACTGGCCAACAAGCGTGCTTTTGTAGGAGCCTAGTACTTTCCGAACGCCGACTTCCTTGGCCCTTTTGACGGAGCGGGCGGTCGACAAATTCATGAAATTCACGCAGGCCAGAATAATGATAAAAACGGCGACTACCGAGAACGTCATGACCTGTTTACGGTCGCCCAAATTGGTGTAGGAGGTCATGACTTCGCTCGAGTGCAGGTGCACTTTCGTCAGCGGTTGAAGCTGTAGCTCCCAGCGGCCTCCTTTCGTCAGGAACTCGGGCTGGCCAATGCGCTTAAAGGTCGTTTCCGCGTATTTTTTGACCATGCCCGGTAGCTTAGCACCCAGCGCCTGCACCTGACCAGGCTGGCTAGCCACGTTCTCGTTCAGCCGAACGTAGGTGGCCACATTCAGCCACACCCAGCTCCAGTCGAAGTATTGCACCACGCTGTAGGTTTTCATGGGCGTCAGGAAATCAAACTTAACCGAGGATTGGGAAGGGACGTCGGCCAGAATAGCCGTTACTTTAAAGGGCTGTTTATCAACCCGTAAAACTTGCCCCATTGCGTCCTGCTTCCCAAAATATTTCTGGGCCATGCGGTTTGTCAGAACCAGTGAATTAGGCTCAAGCAAGCAGGTTGCAGGATTCCCGGCTACCAGCCGAAAGCGGAATACATCCAGAAAATTGGAGTCCACCGCCATGATGTTTGGTTCGGTAAAGGAATGCTCGATTTTGCCCAATTTTTCGCGTTGTACCACGGCGTCGGTAGGCTGAAAAGTGCGCGTATAGGTCTCAATTTCGGGAAATTCGCGGACCAGCGTTTTGCCCGCGGGCGTGGGCGAGCTACTGGCCGTAAAGTCACTTCCGCCAAAATTACCGGATGTATTGACTTGATAAATTCGCTCCGCGTTGGGCAAAAACCGGTCATATGCCAGCTCATCTTTCACGAAAAGAACAATCAGCAAACAACTGGCTACACCAACCGCCAGACCAAACAAATTGATAAACGAGTAGGTCGTTTGGGTGCGTAAATTCCGCAGCGCAATTCTGAGATAGTTTAGGAACATAGAAAAGCAGCAGGTTAAATCTGGGTGTACAATAACCAGTTGATCATTGGCCAAAATATAAGTCCAAATGCTATACCAGAATACATACTTAGCTATATATTAGGTAATTACAATGAAGTTAGGCGCTTGTTTGTCCGTAAACGGACGCCCTACGTACATTTGCGGACAAGAGAAAATGGTCACATAAAGGGAAAAGACGTTTGCTAAGCCATTCTTTGTTATTGATCATCAGCATCCGACCTTTGAGGCATGATTCGTCAAAGTCTACGCATTTATCGCGATGCTTACCGGGGGTTGTCGCCCTCCATTTGGCTCTTGTCTGGGGTAATGCTCATCAACCGCAGCGGTACGATGGTCTTGCCCTACCTCACGCTGTATCTAACGCAACACCTGCACTACAGCGTCAAAGAGGCGGGTATTGTGATGGCGGTCTATGGCACGGGCGCGCTGGCAGGTACGTTTCTGGGAGGTTGGTTGTCGGACCGGATTGGATTTTATTACGTCCAGTTTTTGAGTTTACTTATTTCCGGCTTCTTTCTGATTCTTCTGCAATTCATCGACGGTTTTTACACCATGTGCGGAACCGTTTTCATCTACACCTTGCTGGGCGATGCTTTTCGTCCGGCCAATTCGTCGGCCATTGCGCACTACAGCTTACCCGAAAACCGAACACGGGCGTATTCACTTAATCGACTGGCGATCAATCTCGGTTGGTCATTTGGCGGCGGCATCGGTGGCTATCTGGCGGGTATTGATTATAAATTACTGTTCTGGGCGGATGGACTGACCTGCGTTTTTGCCGCGTTGGTTTTACGGTTTTTTCTGCCTCCCAGCGCTGAAACTACCCGTTCGGTTAAATTGTCGCAAGACGAAGGCGCAGCGGTTACCACATCGCCTTACCGCGACCGGTTATTCCTGCTTTTTCTGGTATCCACGGTGCTGTTCGCCATTGTTTTTATGCAGTTGTTCAGCATGGCGACTCTGTACTACAAGCAGGTTCTGCATTTGGACGAAACGCAGATTGGCCTGCTGATGACCCTGAATGGCCTGCTGATTGTCGCCGTAGAAATGGCCCTGGTATACAGCATTGAGAAGCGGTATGGAACGCAGAAAATTAAAGTTATTCCCTACGGAATTTTGCTGGTCGGGCTGTCATTCTGGCTCTTAAACGGTGGGCAGTGGCCGGGTTTGGTGTTAGTTTCGGTCTTGCTGGTTACGGTGGGTGAGATGCTGGCGATGCCCTTCATGCAGACGTTTGCGGTAGAGCGAGCCAGCGCCCAAAATCGGGGGCAGTACCTGGCTCTGTACTCAATGGCCTACGCCGTCGCCCAGATTACGGCTCCGGTTTATGGATCGCAGGTTGTGGAGCGATACGGCTTTGCTACTTTGTGGACCCTCTGTCTGGGCCTCTGCGTTCTTTCCGCCAGTGTGTGCTGGTGGCTAGTAAGGCATCTGCGCTTGTCGCGCAACGAATAATTTTTGAAATCCGGCACTACCCACTTGGAACAGAAGCCATCTATTTTTATTTTGCTTGGTATTTTCTGGTTAGCAATGGTTTGTGCATACCCTTATGAGTCTGAGTAAACTCCAAACAATCCTGGAAACTGCGCTGTCGCAGCATTCGTCAGTCACTTATTCCATCGGGCGGAATTCAGACAATCGGATTGTACTGGCGAACGAAAAAATCAGTCGTTACCACGCTCAACTGACGCAGCTTTCTCCGCATAATTTTTTACTGGAAGATCTGGAAAGCAAACACGGTACGTTTGTAAACGGATTTCGTACCTCCCGTAAAATCGTTAGTCCAGAAGATCATATTTTCCTGGCAACTAGTGCTTTAGTTGTTGCAGACCTGCTTCGGGAAGACAATAGTTCCCAGGATATTACTCAGACATTTCAAGCTTTGAAAGTAGTGCATGAGCAATACCCAGAGCTGCGCAAAGGCTGCCGCAATCGTGAAAAGATGATTCGGATGGGAAGCGTTATTCTTTCTTCAGCAATTGGGGTTAGCGCCATATTGACCAGCGGAGGAACGTTGCCAGTGCTGCAAATACTATCCAGCGCCGGATTAGGCATGCTTATCCCCACGCTTAGTTCGACCATCCTTTCTACCGAAGAAAAAATAGAAATATTAGATAGAGAATACCGAGAGATTTACCGCTGTCCTAATCCAAACTGCCGCGATCCATTTGGGAACCGGGAGTGGAATTCGTTGGCGCGCCAGAAGAGTTGTTCCAAATGCAAAGCTATCTGGGTAAAATAATCCAGCCTGATCCCTTACTTTTTACTGGTTTGCTTGATAAAGCAATAAACAGATCGGCTCATTAAAACTATGGCAACACAGAACGACTTTACTGACTATTTCGCGCAAGATTCCTCAATCCCCACAACACACGCTCCATTTACAGCTAAAAAAAGAGGGGTGATTATGACGGCGTCGGTACTCGTTGGGGCGTCAACCCTGGCCTGGGGTATTTCGCAGATTACCGAAACGCCCAACCTGCACGGAACAGACTCTGAAAATCTACGGCCTTTAGCCAAGGGGCAACCTGAACTAGTTCTGGAACACGATACGACTATGCCCGTTGAAGGCGGAACGGTGCACCCAAATCGGGATATTCAGATCGCGCATGTCAACCAGAAAATGTCGTTCAACGATGCATTTAATGCGGCTCGCGCGGAGGCAGGCCCCGGGGGCGTTTTTGTCTGGCAGGGACAAACGTACAACACCTATTACAAAGAAGAGTGGAACTCCCTTTCGCTGGCCCAGCGGCAGGAATATTTAACGGATCTGGGCTTCAAACCTTACACCGATCAAACCGTTCGCGTGGAGCCTGACCCTATCGAGCCCATCATGATGGATGCTTTGGTAAATGGGCACCGGGTAATTGGGATTGATGATGACTTCGACGGCATTGTAGACATGGTGGTTTTGCCGGGGGGCCATGATCGGGAAATTATATTGGTTGATCAGCAGGGAGATGGCGGCCTTGACACCGCGTTTGTCTACGATACGCTGAGCCAGAAAGTGCTTAAAACAGAACGCATCGCCCATCCTTTGCACCTTTCGAATGAGGACTTTGAGCAAGGTCTGAACGGGTTGGAAAACCAGCTTTACGGGCCCGGAGCTTTGGTGCCAGACAATGACACAGAAGATACTTCATTCTTCGTTGCTCATAAATTCGATGATGTGGACGATGAGACGACTTCGGATCCAGATTATAATAATCATGCTGCCGAAGAAAATAATCTTTGAACGCAATGCACGCATTTAAAAATACCCTGATTCATTGCGGAGGCTGTCGGCAGATGGTTATGGTGAAAGCCTCCGACCGGGAGCGGGGAGAAATCACTTGTAAACATCCGGGCTGCGGCTACGTCAATAAACTGTTGACGCAGAGCTATTATGATCCGAGCATCACAGCGGGTTTGCCCTCTTTTGGACAATTAATTTATACAGAAAGCGCGACGCCGGTGGTCTATCCGCTTCAATTTGGTTTGAACGTGATCGGCTTATCGACGGAGTGCACGGTGGTTGTTGACCGGTTTATGCACCAGGGAAAGTGCTTCATTAGCCGGCGGCACTGCACGCTGGACGTAAGCTTTGATAAATGGACTGGGCTGCTACGTTACCGCCTTCAGGATGGAACCACAGATCCCGTTACCAGGCAACATCGTGGAAGTTTGAATGGAACTTTCCTGGCCGGCACAGCCCTCCGCGAAAACGAACAAATTGATGTGCCCTACGGAGGAATTATCAGGCTGGGCGGTGCGGACAGCTTTCGTTTGGAGGCCTACATAATTCCTAAAATCATGTTGGAAACCTATCAGATAACGGCTTTTTCTGATCCGGACAGTACCCAATGAACCTACGAATAACACCTACGAAAACGCACCTTGATTGGCCACTTGCCTTTTCCGAGCTGGGAAAACGGGCTAACAATCAGGATTATATCTATCCCGAAATCGGTAAAGCATCTGCTAAAGATCGGTTGTTCCTGGTTTGCGATGGAATAGGCGGGGCGGACAAAGGAGAAGAAGCCAGCCGGATTGTGGCACAGGCCATAGCTAGCTCTATTGGTGCAGCTCGAATGGATGAAAAGTCGATAGGCGAGGCGCTTCAGCGGGCCCACCAGCACCTGGTTGATTATTGCCGGGCGCATCCGCTGGTTAACCGCATGGGAACTACCCTGGCCTTGCTGCAATTTCATGACGAGGGTGCTACAGCTGTGCATATCGGTGATAGTCGTATTTACCACATTCGGCAGCAACAAATTTTGTTTCAAAGCATTGATCACAAGCAGGTTAACGACATGGTTGCGGCCGGAATTATTACGGCTGAACAAGCAAAAACCCATCCCTGGCGCAATCGGCTCAGTCGCGCTGTTGTTGCGCAGACAGGCAGCACCCGCGAGACAGTATCCATGCCTGACATAACCCACTTAACGGATGTCTTGCCGGGCGATTATTTCTTCCTGTGTACAGATGGTGTTCTGGAAAATTTATCGGATGAACGCCTGGTGGGTATTCTGGCTGGAGATGGTTTAGAGCAGGAAAAATTGGCCGAATTACTGGCCGTTTGTCACAACCAGACCAAAGACAATTATTCGGGCTACTTGCTGCGTGTAGTGCAGGAATAATGGGTGCTATGGACTGGATACAGGGAATACGGTATTTATGTGTGCTATTTCTGGTCGCTTGTCAGGGCTTTAAACAACCTGATGGGAAAACGTATGCCGTTGTCGTGGGAATTTCTGATTATCAGCAACTAACAGACAGAACCGGCGATCTGCGTTATGCGGAAGATGATGCCCGACGTTTCATGACCTACCTGCAAAGTCGTCAGGGAGGTCGGGTAGCGGCTAGTCAGATTCGCTTTTTAAGCAATAAAAACGCTACTCAACGAAATCTTAGCGAGGCGCTGGCCCTTTTTCGTCGGGCGGGTGCAAGCGACCGGATCTTGTTTTTCTTTTCCGGACATGGGAACAGCAAAGGGTGTGAAACCTACGAAGCCGGAACGCAAGCCAGGGGTTTATTAACCTATCACGCCCTAAAACAAGCTTTCCGGACGTCATCAGCTACCACGAAAATCTGTATTATTGATGCTTGTATGGCCGGGGCCATGCGTGCCGTCCGACTACAAACGTCGCCTTTAGTCGAAGAAACGCATACCAAAACCGAAAACTCAGTCATGATTTTGTCATCGCGTAATAGCCAGCTTTCTTCCGAAGCCAAAAGGTTAGGGGGCGGTGTATTTTCGTACTACCTGCTGCACGGTTTATCGGGGCAGGCCGATACCAACCGGGACAAAATTGTAACGATTCAGGAACTGTATCACTACGTAGCGCCTCGCGTTCGTAAGAATACTCCGCTTCGGCAGGCCCCTGTGTTTTACGGGAAATTTTCAGACGATCTGCCGATGTCCTATCTTTGAGAGAGTATGGAAAAAATCTCTACGTTTCAGAACTTTCGTAAACGGTATCCAATTCGTCCCCACAACGAAGCTTTTTTGTTGGGGAGCGGCTCGTATGGAAAAGTCGTGAGGGTGGAAGACCAGCTTGAGACTGAATGGGTAGCCGTTAAAATTAGCGAATTTAAAGGAGATGATTCTAAGTCGTTAAAAGCAGAAGTTGAGTTGGCGCAGCGGGTGCCTCGTCAGACCAACATTGCCCGCTACGATACCTGTTACCGGCTGGAAACGGACACCGGCGTCGTTGATTTTGCCATCATGAAATACTACCCAGATGGGAATTTAGCGATGTTAATGAAGCAAAACACGCTCCAGCTTTCCCATAAGGAAGACATTGTTCGGGGTATTCTGAAGGGCTTGCAACACCTGCATCTGCATCGGATTATTCACCGGGATTTCAAACCGGCCAATATTTTGA
This sequence comes from Tellurirhabdus bombi, assembly GCF_021484805.1. NCBI lineage: Bacteria > Pseudomonadati > Bacteroidota > Cytophagia > Cytophagales > Spirosomataceae > Larkinella > Larkinella bombi. The sequence continues at coordinate 2,251,806 of NZ_CP090557.1, forward strand.
TTTCAAGGGATAACCAGGGTCGGCTTGTGCCAAAAATTGCTGATTTTGGTTTAAGTAAACTCGTCCATCAGGACGAAATGGATAGCTCTGATTTCGAACTCAGTGACGGTCGAGGAACCCCTTCGTACAAAGCACCCGAGCAAATAGAAGGCAATATGGTTAGCTTCAACCTGGACTTGTGGGCCTTTGGCGTCATTGTTTACGAGCTTTTTACGGGTGAAAAACCATTTGTCGCCGATACAAAAGCTTTGAGTGAGCAGGCTGTTAAACGGGAGATTGAATTAAAAATCGTATCCGTTTCGTTGCCTGCGCGCCTTCAAACCATTCCAGAACCTTACCAAACCCTCATTCGCCGGTGCTTGGTCAAAGACATCCGAAAGCGCGCTCGGAAGGCCGAAGAGCTACTTAATTTACTGGATGGTGTCCATGTTTTACCGCCTAAGAACTTGATACTTTCAGAAGCCAGCCCTTCCAAACAGACTGCCAACGAATTTGACGCACCACCTGACAAGCGGGAAGGCAATTTGAAGGTGCATGAAACGCCGAGAGCGCCTGTTTTGGAGGAAACTGATATTTTTGTTCCAGCCCCGCAACAGGATCAGGAGGTTACCGATTTATTCGATACGGCAGTGCTCACGCCCGCCAGCGGCGGACAAGTCACTGCGCTCCAACTAGTGAAAAAAAGAGATTGGTGGCCTAAACAGCCATACATAGCGGCCACAATTACCGTTGCAGGCTTAGTGGTCGGTTACACTTTCTTCAACTTAAAAAAGCCTGCTTCTAAACCGGAAGCTCCAGTCGTGGTTGCAGCACTACCGGTTGGTAAGCCAAAGCCAGAGCCAAAAAGCCCGGAAATTAAGCCAACCAATAATTCCAAAGCTTCGGAATCAACCAAAACAATCGAGGCTGTAACACCGCTTAACAAACCGGTTGAAGACCTGGCCAAGAAAGAAAAAGAAATGGCGCTTGCTCAGGCGAAAGTGCTTGCTGAAGCCGAGGCAAAACGGAAAGAGGACGAACGTTTATTGCGGATTAAAATTCAGGATGAGTATAACGAACTGATTGAGAAGGGCCTGAAAGCAGTAAATAAAGAAAATCGGAAAGCCGATGCGATAGGCGTTTTCACACAAGCCAGGCAATTAGCCGAGAAGCATGGGTTATCAATAGACAAAGCCACGGCTTCGTACAGCGAGTATCTGGCCAAAGCAAACCGTATTTTTGGGCGTGAGGACTACGAAGGGGCCAAGGCCTGGTACCAGGTGGCTCAGGCGCTGCAAAGTACAAAAGAAGTTGAGCAAAAGATCCGGGAGTGTGAACGGAACCAATAAGCTATTATTAAACTTGTACCGTAACGATTTTCTATGAAGAAACATTACATTGTTTTATTAATTGCCTTACTTTCAGTAGGGTTTGTCAAAGGGACACAGGCGAAATCATTGGTGGATGTTCACTATAAAGTGGATGAGGAGTATGACCGCTACAAAAAGCGGGGCAATGATTTTTTTGCGCAGGGGAATTACGACCGCGCTAAAGGCCAATACGAAAACTGTCTGGAAGTGCCGGGTTTTGCCCAGGATAAATACGCCACGGAACGAATTCAGCTTTGCAATAAAATAATAGAGCTGCGCCAAAAAGCCAGTGACTTACTGAGTCAGCAAAAGGCTAGCGATGCTGTAACAACCTACCAGGAAATTCTGGCTCTCAATCCCGCCGACCCCATTATTAAAAGTACGTTGACCGATTACTGGAGTAACGAAGGGAACAAATTATACGCCGCCAAAGAGTACGCCGGCGCAATTAAACACTACGAAGAAGCGCTGAAACATGCCGAGAAAAAAGACCTATTGCTGATTCAAGTGGAAAATAGCAAGCAGTTCTTAGCGCAGCAGAAGCCGAGCCAGAAAGTCACAGAGCCTGTTGTCCAACCATCATCAAAAGAGCCAGTTATCGAAACGCCGCGTCCATCCCGTCGGGTCGCGTTGAAAGTGGGCACCGCGCTAGTGGGTTTAGGGGCTGGCTTTTATGCTTACCAGCTACAAAGCCAATACCAGACTAGTTTGGATAACCTGAAAAAAGTCAATGCTGAAGTGGATCCGGATAACACTGGCATTATCAATTCTGATGCAGATTATGACCGCTGGAGTAAGGCGTATAGTGAGGCCGAGAAAGCCAGAGGAAAACGAAGTGTTTACAAAGCCTGTCTGGGCGTGGCCGCTGCTGCTGTGCTTGCCGAGGTATATCTCCTGGTTCATAAACCTAAAAAAGAGAAAGGGTTTGCCTTGAAACCAGCCAGCTCGGGAATTGGGTTGAGTTTACGCTACACGCACTAAAAAGCAGCATTAAACAAAAAAACCTTCCCAATTCAGGAAGGCTTTTTTGTTGGTGTCACTACTGCCTAAAATTCCCCTCACTGTCAGTTTTAATGATCAAGATATCCTCGCCACCCCTATTCGTTCTAATATCGCCATCGGAAGAGGTTGTAAAACCAACAATAATATATCCGCCATCTGGGGTTGGCTGGATACAGTGACCTGTTTCGTTACCACTGCCGCCGATGGTTCGATTAAGCGACGTTTTTTGACCACTGGCATCTAGTTTGATTAGCCAAAGGTCATTACCTCCTTTGTTGTTACTGATATCACCATTGACTGATTGAGTGTAGCCAACAATAGTGTAACCGCCATCTGTTGAGTTAGCCACAGAGTAGACAAATTCTTCGCGCGTACCACCATAGATCTTCTGCCAGTCTTCACTACCGCTAGGTTTATGTTTCACAGCAAACAAGTTGGGTGCCCATGTTCCTAGTTCATCCACTCCGGCTGTATTGATACCTGCGGTGAAGATACCACCATCCGTAGATGCAACGGACCAGTAGCCAACGTCATCATAGATTCCGCCTGGAGTCGATTGCCAGGTTGGATTGGCCCAGTTGTTGTCGGAATCAAACTTAGCTGTCCATAAATTAAACTTATTAACCGATACCGTCTGAGCACCAGAAAGCAAATAGCTACCTGGAGTAGGAGAAAATATGTGTTTCCAGACGGAGCTTGGCGAATTAGTCCAGTTGTAGGCCAATAACTCATTGCCTGAAGAGGATATTTTTCGTACCCATGCTCTGGGTACACCGCTTGTGAGCGTTTCACCTACTAGTAAAAGATCGCCACTTGGTGTGACAACACCGGAGTAAGCAAAATCACGATTGGCTGTACCAAATGAATTTTTCCAGATTATACCACCGGACGGATTAATTTTTACAACCCAGGCGTCATAATCGCCTTTATTGCTGCCCACATCGCCAGTAGTTGAAGACGTGTTACCCATCAGCAGATAATTACCATCTGGGGTTTGCTGAACGTAACGGAACACATCATCGCCGCTCCCGCCATATGTTTCCTGCCAGATGATCGTACCGGAAAAGTCAAGCTGAGCCACCCAGCCGTCGTAACTTCCTTTACTGGCGTTTTTCATGTCTCCATTGGAGGAACCAGTATTTCCCGCAATCAGGTAGCCGGTTGCATTGGGTAAAACGTAATAGCCAACCTCTGTACCAGAGCCGCCAATGGTTTTAATCCAGGTAGTAACGGCGGCGATATTACGGGTGGTCAAGGACAGAACATCGCCTCGGCCTTCGCCATTCACCGAGTTGCGGGCATAGGCGCGGTAGTGGTATTTTTTGCCAACTTTCAGGTTTTTCAGGCGGATGGTCAATCGGGTATTTAAAGCGGGATTGCCCGTCACTTTTTCTATTCCTGTATCGGGGCCAGGGTTGACATTAGGGTCTTCTGAGTAGTAAACGCCGTATTCCGTAATCGCGCCGTTCCCCACCTTGGTAATATTGATGGAAACGTTTGCCATTGTGGTGCCAATGCTGTCGGTGCTAACCGTTGCAACGGTCGGGTTGGAGGCCGAAACAACAACGGAGGTTTCAACTGTAGTGTTTAAGTTACAGCTGTTTTTCAAGGTAGCCTTGATGGTGTAAGTGCCTGGTTGCGCGAAATTTACCTTAAACGCTTCGGTCGGCTTATGGGTTTCTGATGAGGTGCCTATCTGCCATTCGACAGTTTCGATATCACCACTACTATTCGTCAGGCTTATGGTATAAGCACGGTAATCGCTGGCATCTACCGTCGTGGCAATCGAAGCGGTTGGCTGCTGGCAGGCACGGCGGTTTTTACGGTCGGGCAGATCTTCGAAAGAGCAGCCGATAACCAAAAAAATGAATGAGTAAAAAAGAAGATGTAAAGCTGTTTTCATTGTTACGGTTTAGCTTGGAACCATGATGGAGAATCCATAAAAGAACCTAGAAAGATACACAAATAAATTACTAGGTGTATAGGTGATTAATTTTATTATTATTCAATTATCGTTAAAAAAGCTTGTCCCACAAGGAGTTGGCTTGTTTATAGAAAGGATTTGTAGCATCGCGGCGGACTCGTTCCAGGATCGGTTTTGCCTTTGCTTTGTTGCCACTTTTAAGGTGCGCCATTGCCAGATACCAGATTGCTTTTTGGCGAATTTGGGCTTGGGGGCTATTGCTGGCTTTTTCCAGATACAGAATGGCTTTGTTTGTTTCGCCCCTCGACAAGTGACTAAGGCCTAAGTAATAGTTTACAACAGAGCTGGTTGACCGATCCGGCGAGAGTTTTCTTAATTGCCCGATGGCTTCGTCATAATTACCCTTCCGGTAGGATTGAAGGCCTTTCTGCAAATCGTTCTTACTGGTTTGATTGAGTGCGGAAGGAAAATTTTTGGTGTCGAAAGCCGCCGCATCAGGCATGTAATTATCCAGCAGGGCGGAGTTTGCTCTCTTTTCCTGCTGGTGCCAAATCCAAATGGTCGAAAAGCCCAGAATCAGCACGGCTGAAGCGGCGGTAAGCCAGCGGCGGTAATCGATGCTTCTCGCCTTTGGCTGGGAGTTGAGGGGTATTACCGGAGGCTTATTTTCAGCTGATTTGCGTTCTTTATAGCGTTTGAGCGCCGCCTGCACTCGATTTTGAATGGTTATAGTTCGTAGCCCTACCCGCAGGTCGCGTTGAGTCTGCATTTCGGCGGCGAGTTCGGCATTCGCCTGGATTTCATGCTCTAAGTCCTTTTGGTCTGCCGCCGAAAGTTGCCCATTTAAATAGGCTTCGATAAGTTCATATTGTTCAGGTGTCAGTTTCATGAACCTTGTCGTTTAGCCAGTTGCAAATAGAATTCTTTTAGCTTTTCGGTACAATCGTAGCGTTTCGCTTTCGTAGAGTTTTCTTTTAAGCCCAATTTTTCTGCAATCTCGCGTAGTGATAATTCATCGATATAAAACCATTCAATGAGGTTTTTGCAATCTCCTTTAAGTTGGTTGAGCGCAGCCCGCACCGTTTGTACTAACTCTGCCCGCTCAAGATTAGCCTGTAGATCGGCATCGTCGACTGGCTGAATGCTTTCCGTCAGGTTACTGTTCTTGGTCCGCCGGGCTGACTTTACTTCGTTAATCCACACTTTTTTGCTATAATCAAAAATAACGCTAGTTACTTTAGTTGTTGCCTGAAACTGATACCGTCCATTTTCCAGGTTAATCAGAAAGCTTTCTAATCCTTTTTGAAAGGCGTCTTCGGCGTCCATTTCGGAGCCGTTATGGGTATATACCCAATGGGTAAATGGCCCAAGCAACTGGTCATAGACGTAGTCAAAAGCAGATTCGTCATGCTGGCGCAGGGCATAGTAAAGAGTATGATTATCGGTATAGTTAAAATGAGACATTTAGGAATACTTTGCTGACAAGTCAGTGCCATCGAAAGATACAGGTTGTTTCATTAAGGGTGGCGTTACTTTTGATTAATGGGTTCGTGTGGTAGAAACGGAATGATCGGTTGCCTTCGAAGCGCTTTGGAACGCTGCATTTTCGGATGGGCAAAAAGCGCCAAAACCCAAAGCGTTACAATGGTCGGTAACAAGTATTTATCCCAGGCTACGTGGACTTTTCCCAGAAGAAGGATATTCAGCAGGGCAATCCAGCCTGCCAGACCGTCCTTAGCCCAATAAACCAGCGCGTAGAGCACAGCCAGTATAAAAAACGCAACCCATCGTTGATTTGGCATAAAAGTAGCACTGTAATGCATTAACTCATTAACGCTTGTGTCCTGATAAAATGCTGATCATAAAGCCAGTAGAGATTAACTGAACGCCGATGGTCAAAAGCAGAATAAAAGGAATCAGAACACGAAGCATATATTGAGGATCCAAACGACCGAAAGAAGTTTCTTCCCAGATCTGAAAACTGTACACTAGGCCAAGTCCACCGAGCAGGAGAAATGAAAGGCCGCCAAAAATCATTTTATTGATAAAAGAGGGTTTAGTTACCTGTTCGGTCCAGCGGCGTTTGGGAAAAACAGTTGTAATCGCTCCGTTAATGTGACTGATAAGCCCTAGGGCAATAAGTTGTAAGCCAATAATGAGGGCAACCGCTCCAACCAGCATGAAATGGATATCGAACTGAATTTGGCGAATTTCCGGCGTATGGGGCAGCAGCCAAAGGCAGATCAACAAGCCTAAAACGCTGATTAGAATACCCGGAATAATAAACAACCAGCGAGGGCTGTATACGAGCAGAAAATGCAGATGACGCCATCCGTCCTGCCAGGTGCGAAGTTGGGGAGCACGGGAACGTCCGTTGCGGGAGAGCGTTACCGGAACTTCCGTAATCTTAGCCTGATTTAGGGAGGCTTTTACCACCATTTCGCTGGCAAATTCCGTGCCTGGGGACCTCAGGTTCCAGCGCTCGTACTCCTTTTTGTGAAAACCCCGCAGGCCACAGTGGAAATCGCCAATTTGAATGTTGTAAAAAAGCCGGCCTATAAACGACAGCATTGGATTGCCTAAGTATCTGTGAAGCAACGGCATTGCTTGCTTGGCGATGCCGCCTTTAAACCGGTTTCCTATCACCAGGGTGTAGCCTGCTTCAAGCTGCTCCAGCAAACGAGGGAGTTCAAAAAAATTGTAAGAGTCGTCGGCAGCGCCCATGATGATGTATTGGCCTCTGGCAGCCATGATTCCCCCTTGCAGAGTGTTTCCGTAGCCTTTTTTATGCACTGACACCAAGCGAGCGCCGCAGCGTAAAGCAATGGCCTGTGAATCATCCGTACTGCCGTTGTCTGCGATGATAATTTCTCCTTGAATATTATTTTCAAAAAAGGTTTGTTGAATTTTGAGGATACACGTTTTTAGGGTTTCGGCTTCATTGAGGCAGGGCAGAACCACCGAAAGCGTTGGGGTGGGAACTGCGCGTGGTAGCCTGACCTTGGCTGAACCTGAAATGATGTATTCGGTATAGATTTTAGTAAGCATAAAAGGTCGTCACAAGGGAGTAATGAATCAAGCAGTGTTAATGGTAGGCGCTGGTCTAGCTAATTATGATGTTGATCCAGCCAGGTCAGTAGTTTTTTGTCATAGAGCTCGTTAAATTTTCGGGCAAACAGGCATTGGGAAGTTAGTGAACTCTCTAAGTCGTTCATAGACAGAGGCGTTTGGTAGGCTTCGGGTGGACGGTTCCAGTGGGTGAACGTGCAGTTGGAGTTGATGATAATTCCGCGTTCTTCTTCGCTGGCGTTGAGCAAAAGCGTCTGAAAAAAGAATTCATCTGAAACCAGCGTTCGCCTGAAAAAGGTGGCTATTTCTGGAAAGCTGGCCACTTTTTTGAGCAAGTAGTTGGTTGCTTTCCAGCTCAGGCGGACCCAGTTGGAGCCAAAATAAAACGGGTAGCCAAGGAGGGCTGGGCGGGGTAGGGGAAATTGTCCCGAAAGTCTGATTGCTGCATTAATTCTCTTTTTTAACCAGCCTCCGTTGTCGTACGGATAAATAATCGCCCGGTTAAGAGGCAGATAAAAATGGTATTTGCTAACCCGATCGTGCATGTTTGCTTCGAGCTGCGTAATGGGCACATGATGCACAAAACTGCAATTGGGGTAGGCGCTAAAATGGGTGCTAATCGCTTCAGAGCTAACGAGCGGGTAATCCTGACCACTCAGGATAATAAGCTGATCAAAAAGCTGTTGGCTGTCGATAATTTCCTGAATACCTGCTAATTTCGCCTCAACGAACGTATAGCGTCCCCATTGGGCATGATAGCGTTTTTGCACGAATCGAACAGGAAGCCCCTGTAGCTCGCGACAAAAAACAGACTGGTCGCTTTTGGCATCCACGTGTACCCAAAAAGTACTCGCCGAACTTTGCAGACGCTCAATCAGGCGCCGGCATTGCTGCGGTAACGTATGGACCAGCAAAAGATAGACAAGACGAGGCGAAAGCTTCGCTCCGGCGCTTGATGCCCTGAAAGAGTCCATGCCGACCTATCGATTGGTGATTTGTTTTACCCAACGACGTACGCCAGATGGGACCAGCGTGCGCATGATATTGCCCGGCAGATACAGCTTGTAGGCGTAGCCAATATGATTAATGGAGGTATTGAGATATTTACTCTTAACTTCCTGACCCGTAGCGATATTGGTTACTTTCTGAATGGAGATGCGTTCGAGGGCCATATCGGTTAGCATCGGGCGGTAATAAGCACAGTCGGAAAAATAATAATGGTTGACTTGCGTATACCGGGTGCTACCTGCCTGCGTAATCGGCTCTCCGCCATGCAGCAGGTTGGCTGACCAGATCATAGCCTGGCCTTTTTTGAGATTTAATACGCGTTTCTCCAGCTTTTTCTTGGCTACCAGCTCAGCAATAAAATCTTCATAACGAGCGTAATAACTAGCCAGCATCTCTTCCATCGACGTGCTAGCCGAGCCTTTTAAGCCCAATATAGACAGGTCGTAAAAAGGAAGTTTGTGGCTTTTGGGATAATAGTGAAGCGGCCCATTTCCGTCATGAATATCTTCCAAAGCAACCCAGACGCCGGCCAGAAACCGCTCCGGGATCGAGTTAAAATGGATGGAATCGCTGTGCGTGCGCTGCTGGCTGCCCGTACTGAAGTTGAGGGTTTGGAAAGGAACAGGCTGCCGACGGTAGAGCATCGTCAATACCTGCATGACTTTCGGAGCCGACGCAATCTTTTTTACGGCTTCATTGTATTTCCAGGCGTCCTGCAAACGGTTGGTCCCATGATCCTGAAAAGTGGGTTTGAGGCTATCACGTACTTCTGTAAGGACCTTTTCGTCGATTTCAGGATCAATAACGACATAGCCATCTTCAGCATACTGTTGAAGCAGCACTTTGGTTTCCGGGCTGTAAGCTGATTCTTCCAGTTCCTGTAGAAAAAAAGGAGATTCGACCCAGGGCGTATTTAGAGGAGGCATAGCTAAAGTATTTAGGTTTCGATACTTTATCAATTGGCCTCAAAAAAGGTAAGTCGGATTTTGTAAAAATTTTCTGGATAATCGAATTTATTTCGGAGCCATGCGGATGGCACCATCCAGCCGGATCACTTCGCCATTGAGCATTGGGTTTTCCACAATGGATTTTGCCAGCAGCGCATACTCCTGCGGGCGACCCAACCGCGACGGAAACGGCACCTGCTGGCCCAGCGAAAGGCGGGCTTCTTCGGGCAGACCCAGGAGGAGGGGAGTTTCAAACAGACCGGGTGCGATGGTCATAACCCGAATGCCCGTTCGGGCCAGATCCCGCGCAATGGGTAAAGTCATGCTCACAATACCGCCTTTTGACGCTGCATAAGCTACCTGACCAATCTGTCCGTCAAAAGCCGCAGCGGAAGCGGTATTGATAATGACACCGCGTTCTCCTTCGGTATTGGGCGTGTTCTTTTCCATCGCAAAAGCCGCCAGACGAATGACGTTGAAGGTGCCAATGAGGTTAATTTTGATGGTTTTTTCGAAAGCCGCCAGGGAATGAGGTCCGTAAAGGCCATCTACCTTTCCAATGGTTTTCCTGGCTTCGGCAATACCGGCACAGTTGACGGTGATCGATAAGTAACCAAATTCCTGCATGGCCAGATCAACGGCCGCCTGAACGTCGGTTTCGCTGGTAACGTCCGTACGAACAAACCGGACTTTGGGGCCTAACTCGGTAGCCAGCGCTTTTCCCCGTTCTTCGTTCAGGTCAACGATAACTACATTGGCACCTTGTTCGTGAAAAAGACGCACGGTGGCTTCGCCGAGACCAGAAGCTCCTCCGGTAATCAGGGCGGTAGCGTTTAAAAAATCCATCCGGTAAATGATCTATAAAATGGCAATCAGTTCTTTCAAATGACTTATCTCATACGTTGGCTGCTCCGCTTCTACCGGAAGCTGCGCCGGATTATAGTAGACAACATCCATACCCGCCCGGATAGCGCCCAGCACATCCGCGTCGTAGTTATCTCCAATCATCAGGCTTTCTCCAAGCGATGCCTCTGTCACGTTCAACGCAAATTCAAAAATAAGCGGATCCGGTTTTTTGGCATTGGCTTTCTGGTTGGTGATGATGTGCTCGAAATAGTCAGTAATGCCCGAGCTACTCATTTTGAGCGTCTGGATTTCATCGAAGCCATTGGTAATAATATGAAGGTGATAGCGGCCCTTTAAATGATCAAGCACGTCCATTGTCGATTCAATCAAGTGCGCTTTGCGGGGCAAGATGCTCAAGTACGACTCATTCAGGTCATCGCAGATGGAATAGTCACTAAGACTTAAGGCTTCAAAAACCATTTTAAACCGGCGCTGGCGGATATCGGCATGGGTTACGCGGTTGTTGTCAAATTCAGTCCACAAAAACCGGTTGATCTGCAAAAAATGCCGGCTAAAATCGTCCACCGATGCCACGCCGCAGTCGACAAGCCGAAATGATTCATAAATTTCTTGCAGCGTCTCTGTCGAGTTACGATCAAAGTCCCATAACGTATGGTCAAGGTCAAAAAACAGGTGTTTATACATGTAAATTTTTGTAATACAATTTATAAAAATCAGTGACTTTATAAGCCAGTTGAACTCTTAGAACTAAAATGGCAGGAGGGAAGATTATTTTTTTTCTAATTATTTAAACCCTTAGCCTGGTTGTTGGGTCTGTTGTATAGTGCGTTAAAATTAAATACTATTTTTTCGTTGAATAAGTCAGTATGGGCCGGAACCTCGTTAAAAGTGATTTTCAATCGAAAAACAGTAAAAAAGTACACTGAGAGGTCAAAATCTTGCATAAAAATTTTCCTAGCCCTTGCAAAATATACCGAAAATATGTTATCTTTGAAGAAGAGTAATTCTCACTACAAAAAAAAACGGAGGCCATACACTATCGCAAGAACTCTCTACGTTACCTTAATATATTCTGAAAATGGACAAATTGCAGGTAAGCGACAGTGAGCTTATATCCCTGTATATCCGTGGTAACGAAAAGGCCTTTGAAAAACTTGTTCAGCGCCATAAGTCTCGAGTGTATACGACTATCTATCTGATTGTTAAGGATCAGTATGTAGCCGAAGACCTAATGCAGGACACATTTATTAAGGCTGTGGAAACGCTCAAATCGGGCAAGTACAACGAAGAAGGAAAATTTCTACCCTGGGTCATACGGATTGCTCATAACCTCGCTATCGATTATTTCAGAAGAGATAAACGCTACCCCAATGTAGTGTTCGAAGACGGGAGTAATGTGTTTAATACTCTTGAATTTGCGGAGGATTCCATTGAGTCTTTGCAGATCCGGCAGGAAACACATGAGCACTTACGTGAACTGATTCAGCGGCTGCCCGAGCAGCAACGGCAGGTGTTGATTATGCGGCATTACGAGGAAATGAGTTTCCAAGAAATTGCCGATGCAACCGGAGTCAGTATCAATACAGCATTGGGGAGAATGCGTTATGCTTTGATTAATTTGCGTAAGCAGCTAAGCAAACGTTCGCCCTATTATGATAAAAACTTTTACCAACGATGACGTAATCCGGTACGTCTATGAAGAAACGACCGTCGAAGAGAATTTTCTGATCGAAGATGCTTTGATGGCTGAGCCGGATCTGATGGCTTTTTATCTGGATACTTTAGAGATAAAGCTCCTGATGAACAAAATTGAGCGACAGCCATCCGACCGCTCCATTCAAAACATTTTGAATTACTCAAGTACGTATTCTGCAAACCCATCCGCCTGAGGTCAAGAGGCTGTGATGGGTTTCTTGTTTCCAGACGTCTGTGTTAGTGACAGCCCTGCCTGACAAAAAATCAGGCCAGGGGAATCGCTGACACAGACGCCAGAAATTATATTTGCGCCATGCAAAAGAAAGAGCGCTTTCGTCTGTTCCTGGAATACTTCACAACCCATTTTCCCGAGCCTAAAACCGAACTGCATTTCAGCAATCCGTATGAACTGCTGGTGGCGGTTATTTTGTCGGCCCAGTGTACGGATAAGCGGATCAACCAGATTTCACCGGCGCTGTTCGAACGATTTCCCGAACCAGAATCGCTGGCCGCCGCTTCTGTAGAAGAAGTGTTTTCGTACATTCGGAGCGTTTCTTACCCGAATAACAAAGCCAAACACTTGGTTGGTATGGCAAAGATCCTGACGGAAGAATTTGGGGGAGAAGTACCTGCTCGAGCGGAGGATTTGCAAAAAATGCCGGGTGTTGGCCGAAAAACGGCCAATGTCATCACATCAATTGTCTACAACCAGCCGACAATGGCTGTCGATACGCACGTTTTTCGGGTGTCGCATCGATTGGGGCTAGTGCCTAAAACGGCCACAACACCCTTGGCTGTTGAGAAAGGGCTAATGAAATATACTCCCATTGAGTACGTCCCGAAAGCACACCATTGGCTGATTCTGCACGGACGTTACATCTGTATCGCCCGCTCGCCTAAATGCAACCAGTGTCCCTTGACGCATTTCTGCCAGTACTACGAGAGCATTGGTAAAGCGGCAAAGTTACAGAGCAAGCAAGTAGCTGGTACTCCATAACCTTGCCTTTTTAATTAGAACTGCTCAATGCCGGCAAAGAAAAAGTCACCTTCGATTTTCGCGTTTTCGTCTGAGTCAGAACCGTGAATGGCATTTGATTCAATTGATTTCGCAAATAATTTACGAATGGTTCCTTCGGCAGCCTGGGCTGGGTTCGTTGCCCCGATCAGGGTCCGGAAGTCAGCTACGGCATTGTCTTTTTCCAGAATCATTGGGACAATGGGGCCTGAAGACATATACTTGCACAGGTCATTGTAAAAAGGACGCTCTTGGTGAACAGCGTAAAACTGACCAGCCTGGGCAGGTGTCAGGTGGACTTTTTTAATGGCAACAACCCGAAATCCGGCTTCTTCAATAAGTTTGATAATAGCTCCGGTATGGCCTTCTGCAACGGCATCAGGCTTAATCATTGTGTACGTGCGATTTGTGGTCATTCTGTAAATAGGCAAATATGGATAGGACTGCGTATCCTATGCGCGAAATTAAAGACTTTCTGTTATAAAGCCCATAAAATCAATGTTATTTAACCGGGGAGAAGGCGTAGTGTACGGTTGCGTAAAGTAACTTTACGGAAAAATCTTCGTACTTTTGACGATTGAAGCCAGCGGTAAGCGAACCGGGTTATTATTTTGAAAATGCAAGATATTGAGGCGATCCGCGACTTAGTTCAGAAGCCGCAGACAATTTTTATTACAACGCACCAAAATCCCGATGCCGATGCCCTTGGCTCGTCGCTGGGACTGGCGGGTTATCTGAAAAAGAAAGGCCATCGGGTAACCGTTGTGACTCCAACCGATTATCCAGATAACCTGAAATGGATGAGCGGTAACGATGAAGTTATTGCATTTGAAGAAAAAAGCCGGGTAGCCGTCACGCGTTTAATCGCGGAGGCCGACGTTATTTTCTGCCTGGATTTTTCTGCACTAAGCCGGATCCGGGATATGGAGCCGCTGGTACGGCAGGCTAGGGCGCGGAAGGTCATTATTGATCACCACCTGGAACCCGAAGGTTTTGCCGACTTCATGTACTGGGATTCCAAAGCGGCGGCAACGGCTGAATTAATCTACCGCCTAATAGATCAACTGGGCGATGCAGATCTGGTTGATATTCCCATGGCCGAATGCCTCTATGCGGGTATCATGACCGATACGGGCTCGTTCCGGCACGCCAGCACAACGGGCGACGTACACCGGGTAGCAGCAGCGCTGCTGGATACGGGCATTGAGGTAAATCCCATCCATCGCCGCATTTACGACAATGTCTCAATTGATAAACTGCGTTTCCTAGGGTACATCCTGAACGAAAAACTGGTAGTATTACCTCAATACAAAGCAGCTTACATCACCATTACCGCAGATGAATTAAAGCGATTCCGCTCGAAAGCTGGTGACACGGAAGGGATGGTTAACTATGCCTTGTCGGTAGAAGGAGTGGTAATGGCTGCCATTCTGATTGATCGGGGTGATGAAATTAAGATGTCCTTGCGGTCTGTCGGTGACTTTTCGGTGCGTGAGCTGGCTTGCCGCCATTTTGAAGGGGGAGGCCATAAAAATGCTTCTGGTGGCCGCACCAAAATGACGCTGAAAGAAACCGAAGCAAAACTCCTTGAAGTCCTTCCTCTTTATCAGGAACAATTACTCGAAACTGTATAAAATAACCATCTAACATACGGGATCTAACCCGTCATTTTTTCTTTTATGAATCTGAAATCGATTGCCAAACTGAGTTTACTAGGGATAGGGACTGTGCTGGTAGCTTGTAATCAAAACCGTGTGCAGGTTTCTGAAACAGGTTTGAAATATCAAATACACGAAGACGACGAGGATACCCGGAAAGCCAAAGTGGGTGATGTAATGTCTATTCACCTGAAACTGAAAAACAGCACGGATTCCGTTTTGCGGGATACGCAAAAAGAAGGAACGCCGATGAAACTGATCCTTCAGGTAGCTCCGTTCAAAGGAAGTTTCGAAGAAGGTTTGGCGATGCTGAGCAAAAACGACAGCGCGACCTTTTACGTTAACTCGGACTCCTTGTTCTCTAAATCAATGCAGGCACCGCCTCCAGGCATTGCCAAAGGATCAGATATCGCCTTTACAGTAAAAGTGGTTGACGTTCAGTCAGAAGAAGAATTTACGAAGGCCCAGGCTGCCCAGCAGGAAAAACAAAAAGGCGTTGATGACAAAATCATCACGGACTACGTAGCCAAAAACAAACTGGCAACGAAGAAAACGGCTTTGGGTGTATATTACGTTGTAAACCAGGCTGGTAGCGGAGCTAACGCCGCCAAAGGCGATGTCGTAAAAGTGAAATACACAGGTAAACTGTTGGACGGCAAAGTGTTCGATAGCTCAAATAACAACCCGCAGTCGGCAGCCGGGGTTGATTTCCCCTTAGGAGCTGGCATGGCCATTCCAGGCTGGGAAGAAGGTTTGACGCAGTTTAGCAAAGGCGGTAAAGGTACCATTATCATTCCTTCGCCACTGGCGTACGGTGACAAAGGTGCGGGTGGCGTTATTCCACCCAATGCCGTGATCATGTTTGATGTCGAAGTTGTTGACGTGAAGAAAGGCGCAGCGGCCCAGGCTCCGGGTATGGCTCCAGGCGGTAGATAATTCTAGAATTGATCCCTGCGAACCCGATACGATTGACGTGTCGGGTTCGTTGTTATAAGAGATACGGAATACTTATTCTTTCTAAATGCTATGAACGGATTATGGAAACAAGGTACTGTAGTCGCCATGTTTGCTTTGGCAGCCATGCAGATCTCTTGTCAGCCGGATGCAGGGGAAGCATACAACAGTCGCAAGCTCCGCGAAAACAGAGCCGACATTGAAGCTTATATAAACGACCAAAAACTGCAGACCCAGCAGACGGCAAGTGGACTTTACTATACCATAACGCAGGCTAATGCGAATGGACAGGTGCCCAAAGTTGGTGATCAGGTTCAGTTTCTGTACGTGAAAAGTCGCCTGGATGGTGTCGTTGTGGATAGTTCCGTGACTACCACCCCGGGAACAATTATCAGCAACGATTATTTTTACTACCGGACAGGAGGTGCAAACCAGCCTTATCCAATCGGGTTGTACGAGGGTTTGTTGATGCTGAAAGAAGGGGAGCGGGCTACCCTGCTAATGCCCTTTAATTTGCAGAACCAGAACCAGGGCAATCTACTTTTGCCCGCATTTTCGCCCGCTCGTTACGATGTGCGCGTAATAAACGTGCGGACAGAAGACGAGCAGATTAACGATTACGTAACGGCTCAGAAATTGACAAACGTTGAAAAAACCAGTACGGGTTTGCGGGTGGCAATGACAAAAACGTATCCTGATTCGGCGCAAGTAAAAACCGGTCAGACGGTATATGTAAAATATACGGGTCGTTTGTTGAATGGTACCCAGTTTGATTCAAATACAGCAGGTACATACTCTTTCAAAGTAGGTGAAGGCCAAGTTATTAAGGCTTGGGAAGAAGCCATTGTTAAAATGAAAGAAGGGGAGAAAGCGATTTGGGTTCTTCCTTCGGCTATCGGTTACGGAGAAGTAGGAAGTAGCAACGGTCCCGTCCCCATTCCAACGTATTCGCCTCTGGCTTTCGACGTTGAAGTAGTGAGGGCGCAGTAAAATAAATGAGAATCTTTTTGAAAAGCCGCTCAATTTGTGCGGCTTTTTTCATTTTTGTAGAAAACTCAAACCCACATGACACTTTGTTTTGCTACCAATAACCGCCATAAATTAGAAGAGATAAGTGCTTTGCTAGGCGATAATTTCACCTTGAAAACCCTGAAAGAGATTGGCTGCGCCGAAGAAATACCTGAAACCCGCGATACGATTGCCGGGAATGCCAATCAAAAAGCGGAATATATCTGGGAAAACTACCAGGTTTCCTGTTTTGCCGATGACACAGGTCTGGAAGTAGATGCGTTGAATGGCGAACCTGGTGTTTATTCTGCCCGATATGCCGGTGAGGAACGAAGCGCCGCAGCAAATATGAAACGGCTACTTGCCAATCTCGAAGGAAAAAAGAACCGCCAGGCGCAGTTTCGAACCGTAATTACATTAGCCCTCGATGGTGTTTACCACGACTTTGAAGGCATCGTCAGAGGCGAAATTCTGACGGAGCCAAGAGGAACTGGTGGGTTTGGTTACGATCCGCTTTTCCAACCCCTCGGCTACGACCGTACGTTTGCAGAAATGCCAATGGATGAGAAGGGAACGATTAGCCACCGAGGAATTGCTTTTGCAAAGCTCATCGCCTTTTTGAAAAGCAGCGCGTAAACCGCTCGAAAAGTGCACAAAAAAACCTCCGTTCTCAACGGAGGTTTTTTTGTGTCGCTAGACTAAAACGATTAATAGAATCTAGCCCGGTTATCTTTAATCTTGGCTTCTTCACGAATGGCTTCGTTGATGTAGAAACTAGCCCGTGATGCCTGATTCTGCTGAACCATGTTTTTGTAGATGGCATAATCTGCCACATTGGCTGCCGGAGTCAGCTTGGTCGTTTCCATGATTAGAACGCCAGACTCACCTGCGAAAGGCTTCGAGCGTTTGCCAGCCTTCAGGCCAAAGGCTTTACCAACGGCAACCGGATCAATACCTGCTGATTTCAGGAAGCCATTTGCCATGTTAACATCCGTTACTGTTTCAACCAGTGCACCGGCGCCGTATTTCTGCGCAGCGGCTTCGAGCGTACCCGATACAGTACCCAATTTCTGAATGATCTGTTCGCCTTTCAGTTGGTTACGCACTTGCTGGGTCAGCTCTTGGCGGAAGTCATCAACACTTACTTTATCGTCAGACGTTTTGCCAGTTACAACAGCTACTACGTATTGATCACCGATTTCGATAGCTTTCGATACATCACCGATGTCGGTGTCTTTGTCAAATGCCCAGCGTACCAACTCACGGGCGCTAGCCAATGCGTTCACGTTTGTGGCATTTTCAGGAACACGCTCAGCCGTGGCAACTACCAGCGATTTATCTTCTTTAACGTTTTTGTCAAAGTCTTCTTTTGATTTGCTTTCAACGGCAAATTGATCCGCTTTCCGGTAAACTTCATCACGGGTTACCTGGCTTGGGGCAATCTCTTTACCAATGGCCGCGATCCGATACAGGGTGTTCGTTTTTGGTTCTGTTACCTTAATGATGTGGTAACCGAAATCAGTTTCGACAACGCGTGGGATAAGTCCTACGCCGTTAAATCCAAAGATGGCTGATTCAAATGGCTTCACCATCTGGCCGTTATTTTTGAAGTAACCCAGATCGCCTCCTAATTGAGCAGAACCATCGGCGCTGTTTTGCCGCGCTAAAGCGGCGAAATCGGCACCGCCCTGAATTTGCTTCAGAATGGCTTCAGCCCGCTGACGAGCGTCTGCTTTTGCTGAATCTCCCTGACCGGCTGCCCGGATCAGAATGTGGCTGGCCCGAACCGTAAAGTTGGTATCTTTCTTCGAACCACCGTATTTGTAAATGAAGTACGTATTATTTTCCTTGAAAGGACCATACACGCCGCCCGGCGTAAAGGTCGGAATCGACGCCCGGAGTTGTTCTGGCATTTCGCCCGCCGTCAGGTAAAGAGGCACCCGAACATCCGAGTTCATTTGAGCGTACGAAGAGTCATTGGTTGCTGAAGCCAGTCCGCGCGCCAGAGATTTAATCTGGTTATATAGCGCAGAGCTATCGTCTTTTGACGAAGCAATGGAGAACGTAACGTACTGAATAGTACGGCTGTTGTAGCCTTTGTATTCGTCCTTGTGCTTATCTAGGTAGTCCTGTAGCTGCGAATCCGTTACTTTAACTGTTGTGTCAGAAATGGTGTAGTAAGGAACGTAGAGAAACTTAACGTCGGCACGGCTGTTCTGAGCTTCGTATTCTTTCTTCGCTTCGGCCGTAGTGGCGTAAACAGACATACGCAGCAGGTTTTCGTACTTGGTACGCATCCGGTCGGCGCTCAGGTTTTTCTCAAAATTCACCCAGGCCTGTTGCTGTTCTGCGGGCAGGCTTTTGAAGTTCTTTAGGTAGTTAATGACGACGTTTTTGTCAAAAACACCCGTTTGGGGGTTTGTAAAGGTCTGGCGTATTGCAGGGCTGATGTAGTTACCCTGTACCATATCAGCTAATTCGTCTGGCGTAACTTTAATGCCTAGTTTATCGAATTGCTCCTGGTAGGCAATGTCCATAATAAACTGATTCCAGGCTTGATCCCGAATCTGAGCAAGGTCTTGTTCTGTGGCTGGACGGCCAGATTGTTGCTCAAAGGCTGCGCGAGCCTCATCGACTTTTGCGTTGTACTCCTGATAGCTTATGTCCTGTCCGGCAATTTCACCAACGTTTTGGTCTCTGCCACCGAAAAGAGCTTGGTTTCCAAGTAAATCGCCTCCTACAATAAACAAAATCAAACTGATGGCAATGACTGCCACCGCAACGCCTGACTTTTCTCTGATCTTGTTAATTAACGCCATGTTTTTTTTGACACAAATTTGACCCGCAAAATAACAATTTTTCGCGTTGGAATACAAGGGCTAAACCAAGATGAAACACAAAAAAAGCGATCAGAGAAGAAGAGAAATAAGCCTTTTTACCGGGCTTACCCATCACCTTATCTGATCGCTGAAGCTTATGAATGCTAATAGTCTAACTAAGAACTGAAAATTTGCTACTCTTTACTGGGCATCTACAACCTCTACGTCGAACCGAAGCGGCGAGTAAGGAGGGATGATGTAGTTACCGTTTGCGTGGCTTCCCTGGTTGCCGTAAGCAACCGTTGACGGGAAAATAAGAGTCGCTTTTTCGCCTTTTTTGAGACGGCTAATGCCTTCGTTGAAACCAGGAATTGTCTGAGACGAGCCAAGTGTAAACTTGAAGGTTCCTTTAGAGTTACTATCGAATACTTTGCCAGTACGCAGCAGTTTCCCCGTATAATTAACCGTAACGTTTTGTCCACCGCGTAGCGTTTCTCCTGTGCCGGGAGCCGCTGGATTCCGCACAACACGGACACCGCTGGCAAGTTTATCCGCAGCATTTACGGTTAGGCCTTGTTTCTGTACATATTCTTCAATTTGCTGATCTTCGGAACGCGAACTAACCAGTTTTACATCAAACCGAATGGGTGTATAAGCCGGAATCAGCACGCGTCCTGAGCTATCTTTTTTGTCGGCGCTGCCATAACCAATGTAATAAGGCATCAGCAAAACGCTGGTCTCGCCTTCCTTCATCAGGCTCAACCCTTCTTCCAGACCCGGCACAACGGCACCGAGGCCAAACGGAACATACACCGGTCGGGTGGTTGTTGCACTATCTACTTTTTGGCCATTCAACAAAGACAATACATACGTGAACTCAACCTCTTCGCCTAATTTGGGCGATTTAGCATTAGCCGATGTGGTTGGGGTTGCGATATAGTAGTACAGTCCGGTTGTGGTTGGTTTTACCTTTCCGGTTAAGTTATTCTGCGTAATGTGCTCTTGAATACGGGCGTTATTCTCCTCAGGCTTTCCTTTATCCGCATCCAGGGAATCGAATGAGCAAGAGTATAAGCTAGTTAGTAAAAGACCAACCCCCACCATCCGCAAATTTTTGATAAACATAGAGTAAGTGATTATAATTTTTGAATATAACGTAGAATAGACCCGCTAGCGTTCGAAACCGTTGTAACCAATAGCAAAAATTTAAGGAATTAAGGTGCTGCCGCCTTCTTTGAGGGTGCGGAAATTTTCGAGACTTAACCCTTTTTGGCGCAGGGCTTCGTTTAACTCGTTGACAGGCTCGTTCTCCCCGTCGTCGGCCAAAGCAAAGGTGCCAAAGTGAATGCCGATGCTGTGCTCCGAACGGACATCTTGATGAATCTGCACCGCTTCGGCAGGAGAACAGTGGATGGGCGACATGAACCACTCGGGTTTGTAAGCCCCAATAGGAATCAGGGCCAGACGCAGTGGACCAAACTGCTGCCCGATCTGCTTAAAAAAGGCTCCGTAGCCTGAATCTCCGGCAAAGTAAACGTTTCCGGCTACGGCACTTTGAATAACAAAACCAGCCCAAAGCGTTGCATTGCGGTCAAACAAACCCCGGCCCGAAAAATGCTGCGCCGGAACACAATGCACTTTGGTGGATGAATTATACGCTATAGACTGGTTCCAATCCATCTCAGAAATATTCTGGCAGCCTTGCTCTTCCAGGAAAGTCTTAACGCCCAAGGTACAGTATACCTTCGGTTGGTCGCGTTGGCACAACGTTTTGAACGTGCCAATATCCAGGTGATCCCAGTGATTATGGCTTAGAAGAATAATGTCAATTTTAGGCAAATCGTTTAGTGAAACGCCGGGAGCCGTATGCCGTTTCGGGCCAACCCACTGGAAAGGGCTTGTGCGGGTATACCAGACCGGATCAGTAAGCACATTCAAGCCGTCGAACTGCATCAGAACGGTGGAGTGATTGACAAATGTAACTCGCACATCTTTTCCGGTAACGCGGGCTGGGGGCGGGGTGGCGGGCTGCCCGTTGCGGTAATCTTCCCAGGGCATTTGCTTGCGGCTGATCGTCCAGGCAATCGCTTCGCGGAAACCTTTGGCTTCCTGACCGTTCAGATTCCGAAACGTTTTTCCATCAAAATGATCGGTAACAGGACCGGAGTAGCGCGGGGCAGAAACAAGATAACCGCCAATAATTCCTACGATCAACAAGATGGCAATCAGGATGGCGAGTCCAATAAGTAGCTTAGAAAACATGATTTATAAACAAGTAGAAAGATGAGTACTTGATCAGTGATACGTAGAATCCCGTGTATAAGTTTGGCAAATACCGTTTTATTACGCATTCTTCAAATCCGGTACATTCACTCTACCAGCACAACATACAATTGGCCAATTTTGCATTGTTAATCCACACCATAAAGAATACATATCCACACCATACAACAAATACTAAATGGAAACGCAATTTTGGACTAAATCGTGGGAATTGGAGGGCGCTTACACGAGCTTTCACCGCCGCGACATCCACCCTTACGTACTGAAGTACCTGACACCAAGGCGAATTACAGAGAAAACGATTTTGGTGCCGCTCTGCGGAAAATCGGTCGATATGCTGTATTTCAGTCAGTTTGCAGACCGGGTGATTGGCGTTGAAGTAGTCGAAAAAGCGGTTCTTCAATTCTTTCAGGAGAACAATTTGACTTTTCAGAAGGCAGGAAATGCCTACATCTCGCGAAACATTACCATTTATTGCTGTGATCTCTTTTCGCTGACGACGCAGGAAATTGGCCATGTAGATGTCGTTTACGACCGGGCGTCGCTGGTGGCCCTTCCTTACCCAATGCGGTTGCTGTACCTGGACAAAATTGAAGAATTAACGCAGCCCGGAACGCTGTATTTTCTCAATACGCTGGAATATGCGCCGTCAATGGCAACCGCTCCGTTTAGCATTGCCCCCAACGAGGTCCGAAGCTACTACCCAAACTACGCCATTCAGCACGTTGAAAGTCCTTTGCTTCCCAATCACGGCATGGTACGAAAATTCAACCTGCGTTTCCTGATTGAACACGGCTTCGTCATGGAAAAGCAGTATAACGCCACTGAGGAAGAAATAATGGCACATAACGAAGCCATTTTTGTGTAAACCGCCAGAAACCAGAAAGCCCCCTTGGCAGGTAATTCGTTACCTGCCGAGGGGGCTTTCGTTATTAAATTAAAGTGCTAAGGAACCAGTACGCGGTCAACAACGTGGACAACACCATTGGTACCAACTCCGTTGGGGCTTGTTACATTAGCGGCGGTGGTAATGCCTCTGCTTCTAACTGTCACTCCATTCGCTCCGGAAGTCAAGGTCAACTGTCCGTTTCCTACAGATGTAAGGTTTCCAGTCGTTAAACTGTTGGAAAACAGGCGGCCCGCTACAATGTGATTAGACAAAACAGCCGTCAGCGTGGGAATAGGAGCGGCATTGATCGCTGCCACATTAGCGTAATTAGCTGCCTGGAAAGCCGCGTCGGTCGGAGCAAAAACGGTGAAAGCCTGGCTGGCGTTAGTTAGTTGAGCCACCAGCGACGCGTTTGCCGGCGCTGTGGCAATGCGTTGTACCGCAGCATTCAGCAAGGTAAGGTTTGGATTGCCGGCAATAACGCCTAAGATAGTGCCATTGGTGGTTGGCGGTGGCATCAGCAGCCGGGAAATGGTATGAATAATGCCATTAGCCACTTGCATATCGGCCTGAACGACTGCCGCCCCATTCATGAAAAGGCTGTTATCACTGCCTTTGTACAAATAAGCCGTGCCGCCCTGCGCCGTCTGAACTGCCTGAGGCTGGTTGCCTGAACTTCCCGGAATATCGGTTACCGTCACGCGACCGTTCAAGACGTGGTACTGAATAATGGCTCTTAGCTGCTCGACGGGCAATGCATTGATGGCTGCCGCATCGGCGTAACCTGCGGCCTGAAAAGCGGCGTTGGTTGGGGCAAAAACAGTGAGCGTACCACCCCGCAAAGCATCACCCATTCCGGCTCTTGTCACGGCTGCTGATAGCAGACTAAAATCACTATTTTCGACAATAACGTCCGCTACTGATTTGGGTTCGGCCTCGTCTTTATCGCCACAACTGCTCATTGCACCCGCCAAAACCACCAGAGACAACAGAAACAGAAAGGGCTTTTGCAAAAAACTCAGTGCAGAATAATTTTTTTTCATAAGCTGGATAAGATAAGAATGGTTATAAAAACAAGGATGTTGTAATATTGAATGATAATCAACATCACGGTTGTTTGACGGATCAACTACTGTATAAATGATTTTGTTGAAACAATAGTATAGAAAGTAAGCTGTTTTTTGTCTAGAAGAACCCCTTAATCAAATGAAAAAAGCACCACTAGCGCTTGCCTTGCTGTTATTAGTAGGTTTGGGATTTATCGCTCCTACCAAAAAAATTAAATTGTTCAATGGAAAAGACCTGAGTGGCTGGAAAGTCTATGGGACGGAAAAATGGTATGTTGCCGATGGCGAACTGATCTGCGAAAGCGGCCCCGACAAAGGATATGGCTATCTGGCCACCGACCAGTTTTACAAAAACTTCGATTTAACGTTGGAATTTAAGCAGGAAGCCAATGGCAACAGCGGCGTCTTTTATCGCTCAACCATTGACGGAACGAAAATAACGGGCTGGCAGGTCGAAGTTGCCCCGCCTAATCACGATACGGGCGGCATTTACGAATCGTACGGACGTGGCTGGCTCGTAAAGATTCCCGATGAAAAAGAAACGATTCTGAAAGCAGGTGAATGGAATAAGATGCGGATTCGGGTGGAAGGCGACCGGACGCAAACCTGGCTCAATGGCCAACTAATGGTGGACCTGAAAGACGAAAAAATCGGAAAAGCAGACGGTTCGGTGGCTTTGCAAATCCACGACGGCGGGGGCATCAAAGTGCGCTGGCGGAATCTGGTGTTAAAGCCGATTTAAGCTACCTGAGAAATCATCCGTGAATTAACCGACTTCACGCGCCCATACTAGTTGTTTGTCGGAAAAGACTCCTGATTCGTCGGCATGGCGGATAGCTTTGACTCATTAAACGGCTCGAAGACTATCCGCCATGAATCGACAAGTACTCCTCTATATTGCTGTTCTCTTCACCCAGGTAGCCTGGGCGCAAACGACCCTAAGCGGCAAAGTAACCGACCGAAAGGGCGTCGGCTTGCCGGGTGCCAATATCTTCATTAAAGGTTCCTACGACGGGGCTAATACCGATGCAGCGGGTGCATTTAGTTTCCAAACCGATCAGAAAGATACGGCTACAGTTGTCGTTAGTTTTATTGGATACGACCCATTTGAGCAAAAAATCAAACTAACGCAACCGAGTCTTCAGCTAATCATCAAGCTTCAGGAGTCGGCCACTTTGCTCAATACGGTTGTCATCACGGCGGGTGCTTTTGAAGCAAGCGACGAAAAACGCCAGACCATCCTGAAACCATTGGATATTGTCACAACCGCCAGCGGAGGTGCCGATATTGTGTCAGTAATGCAGCTTTTGCCGGGAGCCCAGCGGGTTGGCGATCAAACGGGCTTGTTCGTGCGGGGTGGGGCGGCCTCCGAAACCCGAACCCTAATTGACGGCCTGTCTATCCAGAATCCATTCACAAGTGGCGGACCCGATGTGGCCCAGCGCAGCCGTTTTTCCCCTTTCCTGTTCAAGGGAACCTCATTCAGTACGGGCGGCTATTCGGCGCAGTATGGCCAGGCCCTGTCTTCGGTTCTTTCGCTGAGTACCAAAGACAAAGCCGAGGATAACGATGGCGTAAGCATTGGCCTGAACGCGTCGGGAGTGAGCTTAACTGCCTTCAAAAAAGAGCGACTGACCGTTTCTGCCAGTTATACAAACCTGAATCCTTTGTTTAGTTTGTTGAAACAGAATATCAACTGGATTCATGCGCCCGAAGCAGGCGGAACGTCGGTTATTTTGACGCAACCTCTCGGCAAACACGGCTTGTTGAAGCACTATACGGATGTATCAATGGGCCACCAGGCCATTGAGTTTCGGAACTTTACGAGCGACTACCGACCCTCATCCTTTACGGTTAGGAACCAGAATGTACTTACCTTAACTACTTATCAAACAACCTGGAACGAAGGCCGCTGGGCGTTGCAGACTGGCTTGAGCTATAGCTATAATCGCGACCGACTGAGCATTGACACCACCCAGGCACGGACGCAGGAGCAACGCGTGCAGGCTAGGGCTGTGCTGACTCGTACGATCAGCCATAAAGTGTCGCTGCTGGCCGGAGCCGAATTGCATCGGTATGCCTACCTGAATCAATATAGCATCTGGGGTGGTTCATTCCGGGATTGGTATTCAGCTGCTTTTGTCGAAACTGAAGCTTTTTTTACGCGCAAATTAGCCGTTCGGATTGGGTTACGCGGCGAACAGGCCTCTGTTATTGGCCGGACGAACCTCGGCCCCCGTCTGTCAATGGCTTACAAAACCGATGCTTACGGACAAGTCTCGCTGGCCGCCGGTCAGTTTTTTCAGACGCCCGAGCAAACGTACTTGCTGAGCAATTCCAATTTACGGTTTGAACAGGCCAATCACTTGATACTGAACTACCAGCATATTCGTGATAGCCGAACCTTTCGGGTAGAAACTTTCTACAAAGATTACCGGAAACTAGTCCGTGAAAATACAGGCGGCATTTACGATCCGGGTCTATACCGTCTACCGAGCTACCGCACCAACAACAGCGGTCACGGTTACGCGCGCGGTTTTGACCTGTTCTGGCGGGATAAGCAGACGTTTAAGAACGTCGATTACTGGATTTCGTATTCATTTCTGGATACAAAACGCCTGTTCCGCAACTATCCTGTTAAAGCCACGCCCACCTTTGCGGCTACCCACACGCTGAATCTGGTCTTTAAGAAATTTATTCCTGCGCTGGGCCTGAACGTTGGCGCTACGTATTCACTGGCTAGTGGTCGGCCTTACTATAATCCGGGAGGGGATCAATTTCTGGCCGACCGAACCCGACCTTATAGCAACCTAAGCGTAAACATGAGTTACATCAAAGCGTTGCCCCGTAAGTTTCTGGTTCTCTACGCTTCCGCCGAGAATCTGTTGGGTACACGCAACATATACGGCTACCGATACACGCCCGATGGTCGTCAAAAATTCGCCATAGTGCCGCCCTTCAATCAGTTCTTCTTTGCCGGAATGGCCTTGAGCTTAACCCGTAAACCCATTGATCCAGAATTAATTAAGCAACAATTATAACAATCAGTTTACCCAGTTTTCACTCATAAACCAAATCCAATTATGAAACGCCTCATCCTCTTTGTGACCATTGCCTTAGGACTTTTCAAGCAAGCGTATGCCCAGCAGGATAAGTACGTGAAGGCCATGGAAAGCGCCATCGCCAAGGTAAATTTTATGGCCTCAAAGGACGATTTATTGCAGTCGGCCAGCCAGTTTGAGCGCATCGGTGGGGCCGAAGCCAACGAGTGGTTACCTAATTACTGGTCAGCGTATACGTATTCCATCATGGCGTACAAAGAGCAGGACGCCGCCAAAAAAGACGCTTTTCTGGACAAAGCCGATGCCTTTTTCGAGAAAGCCCTTAAGCAGCAACCCGATAACGACGAACTGATGGTGTTACAGGCGCAACTGGCTGGTGCACGGCTAGCGGTCGATCCGCAGAATCGGTGGCAAAAATACGGCGATATCTACCAGACTGCCCTAGACAAAGCGACCGCTAAAAACGCCGAAAATCCCCGTATTTACTACCTTCAGGGGCAATCGCTCTTGTATAAGCCAGAGCAATACGGCGGTGGTAAAAAGGTCGCTTGTCCGCTGTTGCAGAAAGCCGCCGAAAAATTTGCTACCTTCAAAGCAACAACCCGTATTCATCCTAACTGGGGAGCAGAAGAAACCAAGTATGCGATGAAACAGTGTGCAGGCCAGTAAATCAAGGATCGAAACCTTAACTGAAGAAGACAATGAATGCATACCAAAAAATATTCCGGCAGGGCTGGGAGGGCTGGTTTCTCTCCGTACTGGTTTGCATGATGATGGTGTACGGAGTCAGTGGGGTTATTTATTTTACGCTACAGATAACCACGTTGCAAAGCCCACAGAGCCAGGTTTTTACGGCGGTGTTGATTAGCAACTTCTCAAACGCCGTAGTGGTTATCGTTGCCTGCTTTGTGTTTGGAACAAGAAACCAACCTGCCGGAAGGCTATGGAAACGGCATTTGTATTTATCGCTAGTGGTGATTGTCTCGGTTACGGTTACTAACGGGTTACTCTGGCGTTTCTGGCTGCTGGAAAAGGTACAATCAACGTCGGAAAACGACATGACGAGCGGGGGCAAATGGGCGTATATGCTCGCCCCGTTGCTGGTGTCCAATATCTTTTATTACTTTCAGCAGCGCGCCCAAACCATCACCAAAAAAATTACCGAGCAGGAGTACCAGCTATTACATTTGGAACAGTCGAAAACCCGCGCCGAACTGGAAGCCCTGCAAGCGAAGATTAACCCGCACTTTCTGCATAACTCCCTGAATTCCATTGCCAGTCTGGTGCATGACGATCCCGATCGGGCGGAGCAAATGGTTTTGTTATTGTCCAAGCTATTTCGCTACACAACGGGCATGAAAAACCAGTACTTCAATTCGCTGGCCAATGAGTTGGAGATGGTGCAGACCTATCTGGACGTCGAACAGGTGCGCTTCGGAGACCGTTTGTCGTATCGCATTGATCTGGCCGAAAAAGCGTGGAATCACGTGCAGATTCCTCAGTTTCTGCTTCAGCCGCTGGTGGAAAACGCCATTAAACACGGCATTTCGAAAGTGGCTGGGCCGGGGGCGATTATCCTGCGGATTGAGCAGGAAGGAGAATGGCTGAGGTTCTGCATCCACGACAACGGGCCAGCCTTTCCGGAAGAGTTGGTGGCGGGCTATGGTCTGCAAAGCATCCAGGACAAACTGCGGTTGCTTTACGGAGACGATGCCCGGTTGCTGGTGCGCAATCAACCCGGTAAAGAAATTGTCATATGCATTAAGTTTGAGCGATTGACTGACCAACTTCCGCAAGCGATTACTCGTTCCAATGTGAAGACAGAACCAACACTTTCGTAACCTGACCAATCAGAGAACAACGTTTATTTCCAAAACCCCAATGGCCTCGCAATTCCCGCTTCGTACCTTACTGATTGATGATGAACCGCTGGCCCTTAAACGACTGCGCCGCTTGTTAAGTCAGCATAGCGATACGTTCGCTATTGTGGGCGAAGCCGGAAACGGCATCGAAGGCGTGACCGCCGTTGAAACGCTACGGCCTGATCTGATTTTTCTGGATATTGAAATGCCCGGACTGAATGGCTTCGAAATGCTGGCGAAGCTTTCATTTTTGCCCCTGGTGGTTTTTGCCACCGCCTACGATGATTATGCCGTTCGGGCCTTTGAAGAAAATTCCATTGATTATTTGCTAAAGCCGGTAGAACCGGAGCGACTGACTAAAACGGTCGAAAGGCTCCGGAAAGCACAACCCGCTCCGACGGGTGCCGTGCCCGATCTGCGGCATTTGCTGGAACTGTTCAAGCCTAAGAAAGAATTACACGCCATTTCGGTGAAATCCGGCGACCGAATCTTGCTAATTCCGCTGGCGGATATCGCCTTTTTCGAAGCCGAAGACAAGTACGTTTTGTTGCACACGCACGACGGACAGCAATACCTGACCACCTACACCATTACCACTCTCGAAGAAAAGCTCCCCGATACATTTGTGCGAATCAGCCGGGCAGTGCTGGTCAATTCCCGGTTTATCAAAGAAATTCAACGGTATTTCAGCGGAAAGTACCTAATTGTGCTGCGCGACAAGAAAAGCAGCCAGCTCCAAACCGGCAGTACGTACAACGACAACTTGAAGAGCCTGATGGAATTATAAAAGCGTTAAAGATTTAAGCGAATTGGCAAATAAGAGCGCCAAGAGACTGATTATTCTAAATCCTTTACTCCTTACCGCTTTTCGCCCTTTTAAAAACATACGCTTTTATGTAACTTGCACCCTGATTATGAACGAGCCCGGAACGTTGGGCCGTTTTTGTTAAAGTTTGTTAAAACGAATCCGGCTGGATGAAAGAACTCATTGACCTGAGCAATCTGCCCCAACACATTGCCGTTATTATGGACGGAAACGGACGCTGGGCAAAACGGCAGGGCGCTGCACGGGTATTTGGTCACCGGAATGCCATCAAAGCAGTTAGGGAAGCAACAGAAGGTTGCGCAGAACTAGGTATTAAACACCTGACTCTCTATACTTTCTCAACAGAAAACTGGGGAAGGCCAAAATTTGAAATTGATGCACTAATGCAACTTTTAGTGCATACAATTCGGGCCGAAATTCCAACCTTGACCGAAAATAACGTGCGCTTGACTACCATCGGTGATACGACGAGTCTGCCGCGTGCCTGTCGGGCTGAACTGGAAGAAGCCATTCAACTAACTGAAGGCAATACAGGGTTGAACTTGATTCTGGCATTGAGCTACAGTGGAAAGTGGGATATTGTTGAGGCCACCAAGAAACTGGCCCAGCAAGTGAAAAACGGAACACTGACGCCGGATCAGATCGATGAAGACCTGTTTAACCAAGCGTTGGCAACTGAAGGAATTGCCAATGTGGATTTAATGATTCGCACAGGGGGCGATCATCGCATCAGTAACTTCATGCTTTGGCAACTGGCTTACGCCGAATTGTATGTTATTAACGACGTATTCTGGCCCGATTTCCGCAAACCACACCTTTGGGAAGCTATCCTGACTTATCAGGGACGCGAACGCCGATTTGGCAAGATCAGTGAGCAATTGGTCAAGTAACTGACCGCCGCGTTGATCCTGCAACGATTTTCCCAAAAGAAGGGTCATTAGTAATAGTATACTAACAAAATTCAAGGAATTGAAATCTACCGTTTTGATTAGAAGCTGGCAATTGGCAACTACGGTCGCCGTTTGTGCGTTGCTTTCTGTTACATCATTGACTGTTCGGGCGCAGGTTCGGCCAGGAATTGGTGTAGGGGTGGGGCGTGGCTCGGCAAGCGCTGAAGTTATCGATGTTAACTACGCCGATCCAAAGGAATATGAAATTGCAGGATTGACCGTTAGCGGAAACAAATACCTGGATCCCAATTCGCTTTTATCACTCACGGGTCTGAAAGTAGGGGATAAAATTCGCATTCCCGGTGAAAACGTCAACAGCGCCATCCGGAAGCTCATGCAATCGGGCTTGCTGGAAGATGTTGAACTGTTGGCTACAAAAGTGGAAGGTGACCAGATTCACCTGAATGTTGAAATCAAAGAGCAACCGCGTTTATACAAGGTTGATTTTCTGGGTATTCGCAAAGGCGAGCAGGACGCACTGAAAGATAAAGTAAAGTTGAACCTGGGGCGTCTGGTTTCCAGCACAATTATCAAAAATACGCAGTTGAGTGTAAAGAAATTCTTTGTTGAAAAAGGCTTTCTAAACACAAAAGTGCAAATCACGACGGTTTCGACGGACAGCGCCCGAAATTATGCCGCCATGCGTGTGCTGATTGAAAAAGGGCCAAAAGTTAAGATTCATAACATTGAGATTCAAGGCCGGGAAGAGATTGAAGAGTCTAAAATCCGGCTAAAAATGAAGGGCACCAAGCAAGCTCGCTTTGGTCGTTTGTTTACGCCTTCGAAATTTATTCCGAAGAAATTTGAGGAGGATAAAGGAAAGGTAATCGAATACTACAACAAGGAAGGTTACCGGGATGCCATCGTTACGTTTGACTCTGTTTATGCTTTTGATGGCAAAAGTGTCAACATCGTGATGAACATTGATGAAGGCAATAAATATTACATTCGGGATATTACCTGGACGGGCAACTACCTGTATACTGCCGAAGAGCTGACCCAGGTATTGGGGCTGAAAAAAGGTGATATCTACAGCAAAGAAGAAATCGAACGACGTAAAGGCGGTATTCCGGGCGCGGACTTAAGTTCCGTATACATGGACCGGGGTTATCTGTACTACAATGCCGAAGACGTTATTAAAAGTGTAGAAGGTGACTCGGTTGACCTTGAGTTCCGGATTTTTGAGGGAAAACAGGCTACCATTAACAAAATTGTACTTAACGGGAATACTAAAACTAGCGACCACGTTGTGCTTCGCGAGATTCGGACGTTACCCGGACAGAAATTTAGCAAAACCGACATCATTCGGACGCAACGCGAATTAGCGACGCTCGGCTATTTCGATCCGGAGAAAATTGGAATTGTGCCGGTGCCGCAACCTGATGGAACGGTTGATATTGAATATACCGTTGAGGAAAAACCTTCCGATCAGATTGAGTTATCCGGTGGTTGGGGTGGATTCGTGGGTTTTGTCGGTACTTTAGGCTTGGTATTCAATAACTTCTCGGCCAAAAATATCACCAACTTGAGCGCCTGGAAGCCACTTCCGGCGGGTGACGGACAGAAACTAGCGTTGCGTTTCCAGGCTAACGGACGGCAATTCCAGACTTATTCATTGACGTTTACAGAGCCTTGGTTAGGTGGAAAAAAACCGAACGCATTTTCAATTGGTGTGAGCCACACTATTTTCCGGCAATTCGACCAATTTAGTATCTACAGAACGGGTAATTCTCTACGGAACGCAACTGCGTTTGGAGCGTATAACAACACCAGTATCTCGCTTTCGCTGGGCCGTCGCCTTCGTTTCCCGGATGACTTTTTTACCCTGAGCAACTCGTTGACTTACCAACGTTACGGCTTGGATCGGCTAAACCTATTTTATATTAGAGATGCGGAAACTGGACAGGAGTTCAACAATGGAACATCAAACAGCTTCTTGTTTAATACTACGCTAGCGCGGAATAGCATCGATAACCCGCAGTTCCCGCGTTCAGGGTCTTCGTTCTCGTTGAGTTCGTCCCTAACGCCGCCTTACTCGTTGTTCCGCAATAAGCCGCTAAGCCGTGATTTGAACGAGCGTTACAAATGGGTTGAATACCACAAATGGATGTTCGATGCAAGCTGGTTTGCCACGGTTACCGGAAAGCTGGTTATGAACGCCCGGGCTCACATGGGCTTCTTGGGGCGCTACAGTCCGAAAGCAGATTACAGTCCATTTGAACGCTTCGTACTGGGTGGTTCGGGTCTGGCTGGAACAGGTCAATTTGCACTGGCTCAGGATATTATCGGTCTACGTGGCTACGATGACCGGAGTGTTTATACGGGTCGTTACAATGTAATGCCAGACGCCAACGACCGGCAACGGGGTGGGGTTGTTTACAATAAATTTGTGATGGAGCTTCGCTATCCTGTGTCCTTAAATCCGTCGGCAACCATCTTTGTTTTGAGCTTCCTGGAAGCAGGGAACAACTGGGGTGACTTTAAGTACTACAATCCGTTTGACCTGAAACGGTCGGCGGGGATCGGTGCCCGGATTTTCATGCCTGCATTTGGCTTGATTGGTATTGATTACGGATATGGATTTGATAAGAATCCAGGAGCGCAAAAAGGTCCTGGTGGTCAGTTCCACTTCACAATCGGACAGCAAATTAGATAATAAGGAATCTGGTATTTCGTTGTAAACGGGAACGGCAAGCTGCTTGAAAACGTTATTGATTCTCAAGGGATTGTTGCTCGGCTATAAGCAAAAAAAGGCCAGGCGGATATGAAAAAAAATCTAGTTTTAGTAACTTTGCTGTCTCTTTGGGGACTTTTGCCAGCACAGGCACAGAAGTTTGGTTATGTGGACACGGACTTCATTACCAGCAAGATGCCGGAATACCAAAAGGCTCTGACAGAGATCGATAAGTTTGCGGATAAGTGGTCGAAAGATATCCAGGATAAGTACACTGAAATTGAAAAATTACAGAAATCTTACAATGCCGAGGAAATCCTGCTGACCGAAGAAATGAAGCGCGATCGTCAACGAATCATCAGCGACAAAGAGCGGGAAGCCCGGGAATATAACAATAGGGTTTTTGGGTACGAAGGCCTCTTGTATCAGAAGAAAAAAGATTTGATGAAACCCGTTATGGAAGTAGTCAATCGGGCCATTGAAAAAGTAGCGATTCAAAAAAAGCTGAACTTTATGTTCGATAAAGCCAGCGATTTTGTGATGCTTTATACCGATCCCCGTCACGATTATAGTGACTACGTGATGGAAGAGCTGGGACTAAGTATCGATCAGAAAAGTTCTAGAACGGCTGATAACGTGACACCGCCAGCGGGAGAACCAAAAACAAATACAAAACCAACGCAAAAACCTAAATAACTAAAGTCAGAATGAAGAATACATTCATCCTTGCACTGGCAGCAGTGCTAATGTTGGGAGCAGGTCAGGTAAAGGCACAAGCACAGGAAGCCGCCACAACTGCTGCCCCGGCAACTGTTAAAATTGGCTATACTAACATTGATTATATTTTGGCAGGAATGCCGGAATTTAAAGACATTCAAAACCAGCTTGATATCCAGCGGACTCAGCTAGGCAATGCCTATAATGCTAAAGTGAAAGAGTTTCAGGATAAGCTGGGTGTCTACGAAAAAGGCGCTGCCCAGATGACAGACGTTATCAAAGCGGATCGCGAGAAAGAACTGCAAACGCTGCAACAAAGCATTCAGGAGTTCCAACGCAACTCAGAAGAGTCATTGCAGAAGAAATACCAGACATTGGTAAATCCTGTGATGCAGAAAATTCAGACGAACATTGATGCCGTAGCGAAGGACAATAGCTTTACGCATGTTTTCAACCTTGACGCTGGTCAGGGAACGCTGCCTATTTTGTTGTACGCAACAAAAGAGTCGGACATTACAGACCTGGTATTCAAGAAAATGGGTGTAACGCCGCCAGCTCCTGGTGCAGCAGCAACACCGGCTGCGGGCACATCAACGTCAAGCAGCACTAAGCCAGCGACACCGGCTCAGTCAACACCGGCACCTAAGAAAAAGAATTAATTGCCTAAAGGCCTGTCCAAATCTTATTGAAAGGGCAGTTTAATTTTGATAACGCCAACATGCTCAGTATGTTGGCGTTATTTTTATTTGTGAGCTATTCTACTTGATTTCGCGAATCGAAAAAGTGCAAATAACTAATATTTGTTGTGCTATTTTGGGAAATCTAAGCTTGCTTGATTTAATCGTAAAATCTAACTACTAATTTTACGTTACCAATAAAACAATAGATTGGCTTAATCCATTATGCGGCAAACGACATTGCTATTAATCCTATTGCTGTTTTTCACCGTAAGCTGGAGCATCGCTCAGGAAAGCAAGTCTCTTCAAATAGTTCTACCCCAGCAACCTAATTGGAATACAGTTTCAGAAGGGCGTACCATTGAGTTTACTTTAAAAGCAGTTGGTCCTAAAACAGACACCCTATTATTCAGCATTTCCGAAGGCAAGGCCGATGGCATGGTACTTGACTCAACGGGACGATTTCGTTGGACCCCCGGCTATGACCTCGCCGACCGGACCGCCATGAATAAAGTGGTTCCCGTCATTTTTGAAGTTCAAACCAAAACGGGTGAGCGCGCTACTCAATTGGTCGAATTTAAAGTGCAACACGTCAACCGCCCGCCGTTGGTTGGTGATCTACGGCCTTTTTATGTGCGTTACAAAACCCAGAATTCGTATAAAATAGATTCCAATTCCATCCGGGATGAAGATGGCGACCCACTTGTATTTATTCCGATTACGGACCAGATGCCGGAAAATTTCAAGATGTCAGCACAGGGTGAAGTAACCTGGCAGTTATCCCTCAATCAGTTTAACAAGCTGAAAGAAAAACCGCAATACATCGAATTTTGGGTAGAAGATCAGCCAACAAAAGCCCGTACCAAAGGGCGCTTGAAGGTAGAAGTAACCCAGATGGATTTGCCGCCCGAAATCAACGTGGTACCGGAATACTCCAAAGTGAAGATTAAAGAGAATGCCACCATCAACCTGAAGTTTTACCTGAGTGACCCAAATGGTGATGATGACATTGCCACGTTCGATTTTCTGTCTGAGAATTTGCAGGTGCCAAAATCAACTCTGATCAAAAATACGCCGACTCAATACGAGTTTGTCTGGACGCCAGGTTACGACTTTGTGAAAGATCCGCTTGATTCGCTTTCGTTTCAGATTGTGTTTTACGCGCTCGACAAAGCTCAGAACCGGCAGGAGCGGAAGATTAATTTTGTGGTTTGTAATGCGGTGAATGAGGCCGAGAAAGATCGGTATTATTACATTCAATACCGGCAGGCTATCGTGAGCGCTTGGAATTTACTGGAGCAATTGCAGGAAAAGGAAAACGAATTGAAGCGCAGCTACCGGAAAGCAAAACGCGGCAAGCGGAATCGCTCGATGGTGAATGCCTCGCTGGGTGCCGTAACGGGCGTAACACCCACCGTGGCGGCGAACAATAAAAATCCGAACGTGCAGACTAACCTTCGCTATGTCTCGGCAGTGGGTGGAACCGCCGTCATGACGATGGGAACGCTGGAAGCAACCGAAGTAGTTGGTAAATCAATGAAAGACCTGCTCGACCGTTTTAATTACGTGATGAGCAAGAAAAGTGAGGTACAAAACAAAGGCGATGTTTTTGCCCGGGAATTTGCTTTGAAGTCAACCCGGCGGGAACGGGAATTTGTGAAGAGGCTGGATGAGTTTCGCGCATCAATGAGTTTATCAGGATTAGTTGCTCTAGAACTGGATGCTGGCTGGGAGAACAAAAAAGAAGCCACCGACAAAGCGCTTAAACGAATATTCAAAGACTTTACGCCCCTCGAAGAAACCCAATAGGACACAAAAAAAGCAGCTTTTAAGGCTGCTTTTTTTGTGTTTAATCGATCCACATCACCTTGTCGTAGGCAATCTCATAATCCAGTTCTTCAAGTGGCACCAGGCCATTGAGTTTTCCTGCGCCATCCAGTTGAACCGCGTACCAGATTCCCGTCGCGTCGCGGAGCAAAATTCGATAGCCGTACAACGGATGGTAGGTGTGCCCGTCTGTGCGGTGGTCCCAACCGGTTTGCAATTCGATGGCGAAAGCAATCTGCGATAGAGCCGTTCCCAGATTAGCAATCAAATTACCAAAGCTATCCAGTTCTTCCATCCACAAAACGTGGCCATCCGTACCCCATTCGAAAGCTGGATTAGACGATATATAAGGAATTTCAGTGTTCATAAGGAATAACGAGTAAGGATTGATGAGAAGCAAAGGCGTTAAGAGGCCTTTAACCACATTTGCTCTTGTTCGCGCTCCTGCCATTTCCGGAGCCAGAACCGGTATTTCTTCCGACCGTAGTCAATAAACTCCGGTATGGCCGTGGCATCGACCGCAAAAAGGCGATTAGGTTCCTGTTTCTGAATCCCAACCAGTACAAAGCGAAAATGACGCGTCTGGCTCCATTCGCCACGTTGATTTCCCCGGCCTTCCGCAAAACGCAGCGCGTCAAGATAGTAAGCTGCCTGACGGTCATAATCATAATCATAGCAGCTTTGCAAAAACTGGCTCTGGCTCTGTGCCGAAGTCGTTTTAAAGTCAATGATCAGTGCATTTTGTCGCTGAGCGCTTGTATAAACGACATCCAGACGAGCCTTGCACGCCACTTCGGTCATTGGCTCCGTAAACAAAACAATCCGGTTGCGTTGCGCGGTGCCTTGAATCGCATTTTGTTGCGCTCCATTTTGCTCGGCCAGTTGAAGGTAGCGCTTGCAAAACGAATCGCGGCGTAGCAGTGGCATTAAGGGCTCTAGCTCGGCCGTTTTACTAAATGCCATATCCGGTAACAATTGTTGAATAACGCTGCCCACCGACTCAGGACCGACCAGATGATGGCGAAAAGCCCGGCCAACGCTTTGGCGGTCCGTACTTTCCCGAACGGCATTCGAGTTATTGGCGGCAAAACGCGCCGAAGGAGCCGTTCCCCGGCCCAGATATTCTTCCTGTAAGCGTGTCAAATCAGAATTTGACACGCGCGGGATGCTGCAATAATC
Source organism: Tellurirhabdus bombi (assembly GCF_021484805.1). Taxonomy (NCBI): domain Bacteria; kingdom Pseudomonadati; phylum Bacteroidota; class Cytophagia; order Cytophagales; family Spirosomataceae; genus Larkinella; species Larkinella bombi. The sequence goes on from NZ_CP090557.1 coordinate 2,289,134, forward strand.
CATAGGTTGCTGGTGTTAAGCCCGGCCAACGCTGGCTAATTCCTGTTCCGTGAGGTTGGCAAAAGGGTTGTAATAATTGTAAGCCGTTTTGACGTTCGCCATATCCGTTAGGGTTTCTTGGCGGAAAATCCTGTTGCTTTCGGCAAATGCCTTCAGCGTTTTGGTTTGTTCTGGCTCGGCCAGTTTATAGCTAAATGTCGAGATGTAGTAAACACCCTTAGGCTGAATTTTGGTATTCTCTTTCTTTTCCGCTTCCGCCGTGATAACTACATCCGCTAGCGTCAGGTCGTCGTAGAAGAGCGGCTCGATTAGGCGAAAAATATTATCGACTGAATAGCCGTGAAATAAAATAGCTGAAAGGCAGGCCTTATCGTCAATAAAAAAAATTTCGGCCCAGTTCTTCGTTCCCATGTTCAGGATGTTATCCGAAAAAATTCGCCAGGCAATCGGCTGAAAAGTCAGCGTACGGCCTAATTTCTCGGTTCCGTTGATGTTGAAAACCCCTTCTTTAGCATCGAAACGATACTGGCGGGGATGCCCTTCCAGGTATTTATAGCGGGCAGTTGACGGGATATTCACGAGCTGTTCCATAGTTTCCTGAACTTTCTGATATACTTTAAGTTCCAAACCGCTTTGATTTCCGGCTGATGTGTTGTTTTTTTGTATGTTCATTAGTATTTGTTGTTTACTGTTCGGACAGGGGGCGGCTTTGCAGCCCCTTTTGCCTTTTATAAGGGCTTGATCGAACTATTAAAAATACATACTTTTGTGTAAAAATCCTAGCGGTTTTTACGAAGTTTTCAGTCAGACTAAGCCAGATCTTAGCGAACGGGAAATAACGAAAAAATGCCTGTAAAAAGGCCCTAAAGCGGCTAATTTCGGCATTCATTAAGCTCTCTTAGTCGCTTGCATAAAATACATAGTTTTATGTAAAAAAGGTTGCCTGCTTATGGAAATTGGAGACCGGCTGCAACAGTTGATCGAAATGCTGGATGTGAGCGTGCTGGAATTTGCCCGGCAACTCGGTGAGAAGCGTGGCGAGAAAGTGTATCACATTTTGCATGGCCGATTAAAACCACGATACGAGACATTACAGAAAATTCTGGTAGCCTACCCGCAGGTGAATGCCGATTGGTTATTACGCGGAGAAGGCATGATGTTTCGCACACTGCCGCAGACCCCTTCGGCAGCTATTACCCTCGACGAGCGTTTACGCAACATGGAATTCCTTCTTTTTCAGCTTAATGAGCGCGTTGCTTTACTACAGCAGACGAATGACCTGCTGCGCCAGGAATTAGAGGCGCGGCGGCGAAAATAAGCGAGGTAACGGCACAATCTAGAGCGAGGCAAAACTCGTAAATAGATTATTGGTAATATTCGGTTTTAATTACTTAGTATTAGACTTTATAGGCTATCTATTCACACTATGTTTTCATTTTTTACCCGGAAAAAACAGCCTGCACTGACTGATTATGGCTTTGTAGGCGTTGATATGCATTCACACTTGATCCCGGGAATTGACGATGGCGTACCTGATATGGAAACAGCCCTGGAAGCGCTGACTCAGTTACAGAATCTGGGCTATCGAAAAGTAGTCACGACGCCACACGTCATTCAGGACATGTACCCAAATACCTCGGCGGTTATTCGCCAAGGCGTTGCCGAAGTCCAGGCGGCGGCTAAAGAACACGGCCTGACTATTGAAATTGAGGCTGCTGCGGAGTATTTGCTGGATGAGTATTTTATGGCGCTGCTGCATAAAGGCGACTTACTAACCTTTGGCTCCAATTACTTACTCTTTGAGCTTTCGTTCGCCGTTCCTCCGCTAAACCTCGAAGACCTGGTTTTCCAGATGATGACGCGGGGCTACCGGCCCATTCTGGCGCATCCCGAGCGCTACTCGTATCTGAAAGACCATCCCGAACGCATCAAGAACCTGCGCGATCAGGGTTGCCTGCTCCAACTGAATATTTTATCGCTCTATGGCCAGTACGGTTCGCGGGCGCAGCAACAGGCGCGTTATTTCCTCGAACATGGGATGATTGATTTTCTGGGAACGGACATGCACCGGGTGCGCGATGCGGAGAAAATGAAGCAGTTAATTTCGGCAAAAGAATCTGCTATTATGGGCGGAAAAACATTTCTAAACGCTTCTTTGTGATCTCTAAGAACTCTTTTTCTATCTTATTTTTGTCTGATAATTAGCGTTATTTTTTTCTGCTGATCTTAGAATAATCAGGTATCTACGCACAAAAGAAACAAGAAATAATATCCTTTTTCTGCAAAAAAACCAGAGGAAGAGGGTTTCTATTAAGCTGTCTTATAGACACTTAAAAGGATTGTTACGCAATTGATTATTTGTTGGATTTTTAAAAGAAAATGCTGACCAGTCAGTAAAATAGTGCAAAAACTGTTTCCAAACTCATTTTCAATGCCTATGTTTAACTGATTATTCTAAGAAACTGTTGCCAAAAAATAGTCTACTTTTTGATTTCGGTTACATAGCAAAAATCCTAAACGTTGATAGTCGTCAGTGATTAGTTATGGGTATCTACTAAACAACCAACTTATTTTATGAAGATTGCAGTAGTAGGTACCGGTTACGTGGGTCTTGTAACCGGTACTTGTTTTGCCGAAACTGGTAATCAGGTAATTTGCGTCGATATTGACAGCCGGAAAGTCGAAAAGCTTAATAACGGCATCATTCCCATCTACGAACCAGGTCTGGATGTGTTGTTTAACCGTAACACGGCGGAAGGCCGCCTGAAATTCACGACCAATCTGGCCGAGGGCATCGAAGGAGCGGAGGTCATTTTTCTGGCCTTGCCGACACCTCCGGGGGAAGATGGCTCAGCGGATTTGAAATACATCTTGAAAGTAGCCGGCGATCTGGGTCAATTGTTAAAAGAATACGCCGTTGTTATTGATAAGAGCACGGTTCCGGTGGGAACCGCCGAAAAAGTAGCCGAATACATTTCCCTCAGTGCGCAGGTAGACTTCGACGTAGTATCCAATCCCGAATTTTTGCGCGAAGGCGTTGCCGTTGAAGACTTCATGAAGCCGGACCGCGTAGTGATCGGCACCCGGTCGGAGCGGGCCAAAGCCGTGATGAACAAACTCTACGCGCCGCTGGTACGCCAAGGAAACCCCATTATTTTCATGGACGAACGCTCGGCAGAGATGACCAAATACGCGGCCAACGCGTTTCTGGCAACCAAGATTACGTTCATGAACGAAATTGCCAACCTTTGCGAAAAAGTGGGCGCTAATGTCGATGACATTCGTCGAGGCATTGGAACCGATAGCCGGATTGGAAAGCGCTTTCTGTTTGCGGGCATAGGCTACGGTGGAAGCTGTTTTCCGAAAGATGTTCAGGCGCTGGCTAAAACCGCCCAGGAATACGACTACGATTTCCGCCTGCTGAATTCCGTCATGGCGGTTAATAGTGACCAGAAAACGAAGCTACTGCCGCTGATCAAAGCCCATTTTGGCGGTGATCTGAAAGGGAAAATCCTCGCCATATGGGGCTTGGCGTTTAAACCCTATACCGACGACATACGTGAAGCACCTGCCCTCGAAAACATCCGGGCACTGCTGGCCGAAGGAGCTAAAATCACCGTTTACGATCCAGAAGCAATGGATAACGTGCGGAACATTTTAGGCAACCAGATCACATATGCACACACCTCCTATGCCGCCCTGGACGATGCCGACGCCCTGGTGATTATGACCGAGTGGCCCCTGTTCCGCACGCCCGATTTTGGCAAAATGAATCTGCTCTTAAAGAATAAAGTCATTTTTGATGGCCGAAACGTCTACGAATTAGACCAGATTAAAGAACAAGGATATACCTATTACAGCATTGGCCGCGAGGCAATTGGAGAAGAAATAAAACAAACCATTTAATGAAAAAAGCACTGATTACCGGTACTACCGGCCAGGATGGCGCGTATCTGACCGAGTTATTATTGGAAAAAGGCTACGAAGTGCACGGCATCAAACGCCGGAGCTCCTTGTTCAATACCCAGCGGATTGATCACCTCTACGAAGATCCGCACGAAAAAAACGTACGGCTTAAATTGCATTACGGGGATTTATCCGACTCGACCAACATCATCCGGATTATCCAGGAAGTACAGCCCGACGAAATTTATAACCTCGGGGCTATGTCGCATGTGCGGGTAAGCTTCGATGAGCCTGAATACACGGCCCAAGTCGATGGAATTGGAACGCTACGGATTCTGGAAGCCGTTCGGCTATTAGGTCTGACCGAAAAAACCCGGATTTATCAGGCATCCACGTCGGAGTTATACGGCGGGGTACAGGGACACGCGCAGTCCGAAGAAACGCCATTTTACCCGCGTTCTCCTTATGCCGTGGCAAAATTATACGGCTACTGGATTACGGTAAACTACCGCGAAGCCTACAACATGTACGCCTGCAACGGTATCCTTTTTAACCACGAATCACCGCTACGGGGCGAAACCTTTGTAACGCGTAAGATTACTCGGGCAGTAGCGCGGATCGGTTTAGGCTTACAGGACAAAGTATACCTGGGGAACATCGATTCTCTGCGCGACTGGGGCCACGCTAAAGACTATGTCGAAGCGATGTGGCTGATCCTCCAGCAGGAAAAACCCGAAGATTTTGTGATTGCTACGGGCATTACAACCAGCATTCGGGATTTTGTACGCCTGGCTTTTGCCGAAATCGGCGTTGAGTTAGCTTTCGAAGGGGAAGGCGTTCATGAAAGAGCGATTGTGGTAAGTGCCAGCAATCCAGATTATCCGGTTGAAATTGGCAAGGAAGTGCTTTGCATTGATGAGCGTTATTTCCGCCCGACGGAAGTGGACCTCTTGCTGGGCGATCCAACGAAAGCCATGACTAAGCTGGGCTGGAAACCAAAATACGATCTGCAAGCCCTGGTGAAAGACATGGTTTCTGCCGACGTAGCCCTTTTCCGTCGTGACCAGCTTCTGGTTGAAGGCGGCCACCAGGTATTGAATTATTTCGAGTAGGTTGGTATTATCCCAATTCTTATTTTTACCTCTGTCTTACGAAGTGCCAACTTTAGTAGGGCAGAGGTTTTAATTTCTCAACGGAACACCATGCGCCCCAGCATTCTTTTTGTCCTTATTCTTCTCAGTGTCAATACCCTTTTCGCGCAAAGTAACACTCATTTTACGTCCAGTTATTCAGCGGAAGTAGGTGCTTTTGTGTCTTCCAGTAAGCGCATGCCGTTCTGGTTGCGGGCCAATCAATACGGCATTGTTCCCTTAACAGCTCCGGTTGGTACTTTACGATTAGGAACCCAAGGCGAATGGCGGCCCGACAGCTCCGCCCAACACAACAGATGGTTTGTGAAATATGGAGCCTATGCCGTGGGGAATGTAGCGCAGAAAAGCCAGGTATTGTTGCCAGAGGCATATGCTATGGCGGGAATTGGAAAGTTTTATGCCTATGCGGGCAGAAGGCGAGAGATTATTGGGCTGGGCGATTCAACGCTTTCTTCAGGTTTTTACTCCTGGTCGCAGAACGCCATGCCGATTACCAAAGTGCAAATTGGAACGAATGGATTTGTGCCTTTAGGGTTTACAAAAGGGATTATCTCCGTTAATTTTTTATATGCGCATGGCTGGTTTCCGAATACGGATTCTGTGCAGGGTTCTTTTTTGCATCAGAAGACATTATTCGGGCGAATTGGCAAACCTAATTGGAAAGTAAGATTATACGGAGGTGTTGTACACAATGTGCAGTGGGGAGGCCGCTCAAATTACGTTAGAAGAGAGTGGACAATGAATGGAAGCGGAAAATTTGCTTCTTCATTTCAGGATTATTTACGATTAGTAGTAGCTAAGACACCTGGAGGAGAAGGATACTCTTCTGTCGATTCACTAAATCAAATAGGCAATCATCTAGGGTCACTTGATTTTGGGATTGATGTTGATTTAAAAGGCTGGAATGTATTAGTCTATCATCAACATCCTTTTGAAGATAAATCAGGACTGGTTTTTCTTAATTTCCCAGATGGTTTATATGGCTTGAGAAGTAAGAATACGAAGATGACGCCTATCCGTACATTTAGAGTACGTCAAGTTACATTTGAGTATTTGACCACAATGAATCGTCTCAATAGCGTACCCGGAAAATATGAGGGCGATGAATACTTTAACCATGGCCAGTATATTGATGGTTGGGCAAGAGGGCAACGCGTAATCGGTACGCCGTTTATCTCTCGTTGGAACGATACACGCCAGGATCTCTATGGCTCTAGGCAAGACCGCATGATTAGCAATAATACAATTAAAGTGTATCACGCGGCTTTGATGGGTGAATTTTCCTCTGGAATTTCGCTGGACATGCGTTTGTCAGTTAGTGAGAATTTTGGCTATTTTCGAGGTGGAAAAAGAGACCAATTTTCAGGCGTAATCCGTACGGGTATCCCTATTGCTTTTCTAGGTGGTTCTGAAGTGCAAGCCGCTGTTTCGCTTGATAAAGGTGGCCTATTTCACGATGCCTTGGGAGGCTATATAGGACTTCGAAAAGTATGGTAATAACTAAACTTAACGGGATAATGAGTCTTACCATTGCTGCTATCAGTTAGTAGCAATGGCTTCAACCAATCGGTTGGCCGCTGGCTCAATAGCAAAGTAAGATTCATACGTTGCTCGCGCCTGTCTGCCCATAACAAGTTCTTCTGTTTTAGCGAGGTTTAACCAGTTATCTAACAATTGAGTGGTGCCTACCTGCGTATCTGGCTGCACAATTCCCCCCTTGAAAGAATCGATCTCGCGCCATATATTTATCTGGTCAGAAATCAAGACGGGTTTGCCACAAGCCAATGCTTCTACAACCGAAATGCCAAAGTTCTCCTGATGACTGGGTAAAACAAAGGCTTCACACCCATAGAAAGCGCTCCATTTATCATCCCCGGTAAGCATCCCCGGAAAAAATACCTTGTCGCTAATTTGTGGATTGCTATTAACTAGATCCTGTAATTTCTGACCGTAGGGAGTCTCCTTACCGGGACCAGCAATAACAAGTCTTGGGAAAGAATTATGAGTATCTGTTGAGACTTTTGCATCAGAAATAGAACTTAGTTTTGTAGTTTTCTCAACTACATCCGCATAAGCATTGATAAGTAGATCTACCCCTTTTTTGTCGTGAAGCCGGCTAAGAAACAAGAAATAAGGCTGTCCTCGCAAAACAGGTAGTTTATTCAAAAAAGCTTCCAATAAGGCAGGTGTGCAGAGCTTAGGCTCAGGTACTCCGTAGCCAACATTAATTTCCTTCTTAGGGTGATAGGGGTTAAAGGTCGTCCGAGCCAGACGTAATTCCTCTTCGCACGTGAAGAACAAACCATCCGCCTGGTTTACAACGCGTGCTTCAATGAGCTTCCAATAAACCCAGTTGCGAATAGCTTTTAATTTTCGGCCTGGTGCACGCTGGAAATAAGGATCAAGCATGCCGTGCGGCATGACAAAAAGCTTAGGCATTTTGCTTTTTTCCTGTTGATTTCTTTTGGACTGTCTACGAAAGGTCTGAACGGCTTTCTGGGTAGCATAACTGTGATACTGCCATAAGCCATGTACAATGACAGCATCAAAGCGCCCTAGATTGTCGAGAAGCCAAGGGGCTAACTTAGGACTATGGTTCCAGGGTTTTTTACTAGGCCCAAGCTTATGAATGGGAAATGCATCCTTGATCGGGAAGGCAACAGAAGGGTCATCTAGGCTCACAACTTCGTTTTGAATGCCTACTTCTTTTAGAGCAGAAATAGAGTTCCGAATGCCCTGGCATGGCCCGCCTGTGGATGGGTCCATGCTTGCGATAACACGTAAAATATTCATGAAGGATAGTGTTCCGCTGAGTGGTACTACCTAATAAAAGGCAACTTGTAAGTAACTGGCACCTTACTCAGCCTTATTTAAGGTTGTATTATAGGAATAAAAATATAACTATTTTATTATCTACCAAATGATTACAAAGCTATTTTTTAAACCTGTAGAAAAAATTTCATAGATATAAATTTGCATAAACACTTATATATTAAAGAGTTATTATCTGATTATGACCGAAAAAATCCTTTCTCAGATATATATTTTAGTAGCTTGATTGTAAAAGTATAATAGTAAAAAATTAAGCTGATTCTAATCGATTTCTAATTCTTCGTTCAAATCTTTATATCTGACATATGTTGTATGAGCTACTCTTGTAAGAATACCCTGTAATAACTACGTGTATTTTTGACAGGAGCAACTAAGTATATTTAACTAATATTAATAAGTTTTTAATAAATTATATGTGGCAAAATGACTTATTTCGTATGATCAAAAAGCGGAAAAATTATTTGCTGATTCTTTTCGCTGTCATCTTAAGAATATCGCGCTTCATATGCTGAATGTAAGTCTTGTTACTAGAAATCCTGACCAAGAAAGAGGGTTTAAGCAATGCCCAAGCTGCCGTAAACAAGTAGCTTCTAATGAGTTAGCGAATTTTATTTACTGTGAACAGGGCGTTATTCGAGCCGGTATATATCAAATAGAAAAGTACCCCTACAAAATCAGCGAATCGGAAGACCAATGGTATTCGAATGAGCATGTCCATTATATTGATGGTGCAATCAAATTGATAAAGCCAACTCATCTAAGTAGCACCTGGTCTAAAATTATGTCGTTCTGGGGCATATCAACGCCTAAAGAGGGACAATTGTGTAGAGAATGCGCTAAAAAGTACGGAAGTATATAGTAAGCTGGTTAATGAACTCGCACAAGTTGAATTAATTGCTGCTCAAAATCTTTAAGAATACTTTCTTTACTGAGGAATTTCTCTGCATAAGTACGAGCATTAGTACGGTAGACGGTCAAATCACTTACTAAAGCTCTTTCAATACCTGCTTTAAGAGCCTGTACAGATTCTGGCTCAATCAAAATACCTGCTTTGTGGGTATCAATCACGTCATAGAGCGATGTGCCCGGATTCGCGGTAACGATGGCACAACCCCCGGCTGCTAGAATACCGGTTAATTTAGAGGGCATTACTAAGTCAGAGGCAGAGCCTTTTTGCAATACTAAATGCAAGTCGGCTGTGGCCAGTAAAGCCGATAGTTTTTCGTAAGGTTGCAAAGGGAAAAAGAGCACGTTCGTTAGTTGTGCATCAACTACCAGGCTTTTTAATTTAGCTTCTCCGCCTCCGGAACCAACAATCAAAAAGTAAACATCTGGACGACCTCTAAATTGAGTAGCCACGTCAATAATCAATTCCAGCCCTTGTTTCTCACCTAGGTTTCCTGAATAGAGAATAACCTTAGCATCCTGGTTCAACCCGAACTCACGGCGTAAGGATTGCTCTTTTGCGAGTGGTCGAATCATCTTTTCATCGACCCAATTGGGAAAGCGAATAAGTTTCGAAAGTGAGATGCCTTTATTTTCCAATTTTCGTTGCATTCCCAAACTGATGGTCGATACGGCAGCGCTACTTTTTAACAAATACCGCTCGGCGCTGAACATTGCATTGAGAAAACGCTCGTTTTTAATCATACCCAGGTCCTTGGCTGCATCTACTTGCAGATCCTGAACATGAGTGATGAGCTTTGACCCGCGAAGTTTGGTATAAAGTAAAGGGAAAAATCCTAAGTGGAAGGGGGGGGAGAGGCAAATAACAACGTCATATTTTTTCTGAAACAAGGTCTTCAGCCAGACAGGGAAAAGACCCGCTAGAAAAGAAGCTTCATGAATAATTCGTTTTACTGAACTCACCTTTTCAGGAACATACAGAGGACAGCGATAAACCTTTACACCATCAATCAGCTCCGTGTGCCACCACTTTCCTTTATACGCTTGATGGATTTTCCACTCTGGATAGTAGGGCATGGCAGTAACCACGCTCACCTGGTGTCCCTGTTGAGCTAACCAGGCACCCATTTCTCCGGTGTATTTGCCGATTCCTGTCAGTTCTGGTGAATAGTTGATGCCGTATATTAGTATTCGCATTTCCTCAAGATTCTTCGCTGATTTCTTTCTCGCGAATTTTGCAATAAACCTGGGTAAAATAAGCTGTTTTAAGCAGGGCAAAGGATAAGCCTCTTGCACCATCTCGGAACCCTCCCATTAGAAAAAAGCTTCCGCAAAAATAGGCTGGTCCAATCAACGGCGTACGCATTAGGCGGTATTTCAGACGTTGTTTCCAAGTCCATTGGTCAGCAACTCGGGCATTTGCCGCTGATTTAACGAAGCGTGCTGCTTCCCAACTGGCATAATCGTCGTGTTTAATCACATAATGAGAGACGCCCCGAAAATCCTGATGGTCAATTTTGCTTTGAATGACGCCTACACTTCCAATGAGGACAGGATGTTCATGTACTTCCATGTCTAACTTGCTCCATTTTTCCTCGTCAATCCGCTCGTATTCACCCGCTCCAACTTTAAAAAGAGCTAGTTTTCGTAGGGGATATCCGCCCTTTAAGCGTTTTCCGAGAAAGTAGATGGTATAGCTTAACCAGAAGCCTACCACATCATCCCGCTCAAGGGCTCTGCGAAGTTCAATTTTAAAGTCAGCAGTTAAATATTCATCTGCATCTAAAAACAGCACCCATTTTGTTGTGGGAGTATGATTTCTCAAAAACCAGTTTCGCTTTTTTGGAAATTTGCCATCCCAAACAAAATCAATAACACTAGCCCCCCAGTTAGTCGCAATTTCTTTCGTCCTATCTGTACTTCCAGAGTCAATTACGACCACATGACGAGCCAAATCAGTCCCAATTGCCGAAAGGCACCCGGGTAGATTCTTCTCTTCATTTCGAACAGGAATAGCAATGGTGAGATCAAGAGCCATATAAACGTGATAATGTAATTCTAACGGAAGGTAAGCGATCAAAGAACCTTCTCCAGACTGGATACCATAGTCCGTTCTTTCAGTGGTTTACAAGGGTGGCCCGCGCAAACCATCCATGGAGGCATGCTTTTAGTCACTACAGACCGAGCACCAACAACGCAGCCATCCCCTATACTAACGCCAGGATGTACAAAAGCTTCGGCAGCTACCCAGGCATGGGCCCCAATTTGAATGGGCATTGTAATCAATGGAAAACCTGGCTGGGTATAATCATGCGTACCGGCACAAATGTGCGCTCCTTGCGATATAACAGCACGCTGCCCTATCGTAATTTTTCCCTGTGAATACAAAATAGCTCCGTTGGCAATACCGCATTCATCATCAAGAACGAGATTCCAGGGAGCCCACACTTTGACGCCGGGATAGACATGAACACCGCGTCCTACCTTTGCTCCAAAGCAGCGAAGCAAAAAAGACCGCCAGGCATGAAGAGGTTTAGGAGAAAGGCGAAATAAAAAAATAGAAACTAGTCCCCATATTAATCGTCCTATGCGGTTTTTAAGCGAAAAGGAAGGACCCGTAAATGTATCCTGATTGTGCATGCATTTCAGTTTTACTAACGTTGCGTAAAAATTAAGCTCTTAGTGCATCAAGTAATCGTTGAGCGGAGGGGACAATCGAAAACTTTTCGTTGAAACAACTTTCTGCTTTTTGTCCCATCAAAATTTTTGCTGAAGAAGAGAGCGTCAACCATTTAGTTAGCGCTTGTTGAGTCCCTTCTAATGAGTCTGGTTCGACAATACCCCCTTGACCAGATTCAATTTCCTGCCAGATATTAACCTGATTAGAAATCAGTACAGGCTTGCCACATGCCATCGCTTCTACCACAGCGATACCGAAATTTTCCTGATGGCTTGGAAGCACAAAGGCTTCACAGCCATAAAAAGCGCCCCATTTAGCGTCGCCAGAGAGCATGTCTGTAAAAAAAACACAATCTCCGAGAGCGAGTTCTTCTTTGACTAAACGGTTTATTTGCTGGCCGTAGGGAGTATCTAAACCAGGACCAGCAATGACCAGTCTAGGTATTATAGGTTGATTTTTAGGCTCAATACTGTTGACTACATTTTTATAAGCCTTAATTAATAAGTCAACTCCTTTTTTCTGATGAATACGGCTCAAAAAAAGAAAGTAAGGTGAATCGCCTAGCTCAGGGCATTTTTCCTGAAAAGCTTTCTTCATTGTAGCTATATTAGCCGGAGGCTGTTCCACACCTAAGCCTATTACAAACTCGCGCTTGGGCCGATAAGGCTTAAAAGGTTTGTTTGCAAGCTGGCGCTCCTGCTCACAAGTAAACAGGGTACCATCAGCGTCATTAACTACTTTATGTTCAATCAACTGCCAATAAGCCGTATTTCGCAAAGCCTTTAATTGCCTGCCGGCAGCCCGCTGAAAATAAGGGTCAAGCATGCCGTGAGGCATAATAAATACCTTTGGGGCTTCACTTTTTTCCTTTCGATTAGTTTGTTGTAAATCGTTTAATTTCTGAATGGCTTGTCGTACAGCATAGCTAGGGTACAGCCATAATCCATGAACAATCACCGCATCAAATCTGGAGAAATTCTCAATAAGCCAAGGGAAAAGCTTTGCATTATATACCCATGGGCCTTTTCCCTTTCCAAGCGTGTGTAAGCTAATTGATTCCTCAGGCGACTTTATTTCAGCGCCATCTAAGCTGACTACCTCATTGTTAATTCCCAAATGAGCTAGGCCAAAAATCATTGTCCGTACTGCCTGACTTACTCCACCTTGCTTGGGGTCCATACTGGCAATTACGTGGAGGAGATTCATTTATATATAATTTCCAATAAGTAAGAATACTAATATACAAAGCCATCAAGCCGGTTAAAGTACTTTGCATCCCGAGGAATTTCTTGAATTGCTTTTGCAGGTACACCACCATACAAGGTCCATTCCGTTGAATGTGATTTATTCAGTAAAGATTTAGCGCCAAGGACTGAATAGGGTGGCAGTACAGCACCTCCTAAAATAACTACATTTGTCCCAACAAATGCATACTCACCAATAAAAATTGGTTCGCTATCCTGTCGATTTTCAATAACATTTATTGAATGTGTAAGGAACTGTGAATTATAACCTGCAATTGTAGCGAACCGACCAATCTCAATGCTATTTGTACAATCTAAATGGTGGTTTTTAGTAATAGCTGCAAACTCGCCTAACCATAGTTTTGCCTGCCGGTTAGGTTGATGCTTAAAATGAAGAGAATTACTTTTTGTAGGAAAGCCAGTAATCCAATTGCCTCTTCCTATCCTTGCTTCCTTTTGCATTTCTATTTTATCGAGATGGATAGCAACGTTAAAATGATCAATTCTTGTCCCTGGAGCCATTATAAGTTTTTTAGGAAATACCCATGCAAGTCCAATATATGCGCTCGGTGCAATTTCATAATTAAACCACCACTTTAAGGTATGCCGTTTTATAGCCCATGGAAGAAAAAGGGTAATTATTTTAAAAAGCATATTCAAACTAAGTTTTTTTTAAACCGTGAAGCAAAAGGTAGGATTCGATCATGCTGGCCGGTGTAAATCGATGGATATTTTCAAACCCCTTTTCTATGAGTTTTGTCTTCAATGCCTCGTCTTTGAGGGAAAGAAAAGCGTTTGCAAATGCTTGAGGGTCATTTGGATTAGCGTGAAGTGCTGCTCCTCCACTAACTTCAGGCATTGGATCTACATCACTCGCAATAACAGGCGTTCCACAGGCTTGGGCTTCAATGACTGGCCAACCGAAACCCTCGGAAAAGGAGGGGAAAATAAACGCCTCGCAGCCATTATAAAGCGCTACTAATGTTTCATGATCAGGTTTAATTATTGAAATTATACGCTTTTGTAAATTTAAAGAAATAGCGTGATCAATCAATTCTTTATCAAGAGCTTGTCCAGCGAAACAAACGGCTCCATTCCAGTTATCGCCAAGTGAATCAAGCATATCAATTAACATTTTGCGATTTTTGCGAGGTAACCTTGATCCAACATGAAGTATGTAAGGAACTCCATCAAAAAGTCCAGCTTTTTTGAGCAAAGCATTCACCTTTTGTTTATCTAATGGTGCAAATTTATCGTTGAACGCATTATGAATTACACACCAATTTTTGGACGAATTTGTCTTATTGGTATCAAGCTCATCTAATTGCCTTAAAGTAAAATGAGAAACAGAAGCAAGCACTTTTGCCCTTGAGAGATGATGTAAGATCCAATTTTGAAGGATCTTTCCAAATCTTGACGCTGTGCAATAGGCATCAGGGTACCCTAGCGCACCTCTAATAGCTAGCACATCGTGGCAGGTAATACCTGCACGATTATTCGGTAAATACTTTAGATAAGGCGAGTTGGAATGGTCACATACATGAAAGTGGACATTCTGGTTATTATAATTTTTATTTAACAAGCGCCAACGTAAGATTATGGGAAAAAGAATCCATTTATCTATATAGCCCAACCATTTGCCTATACCAGCATTAGTAGATTTTGTGAAGAAACTAAATAAAACAACAGGTAGCCATATATCGGATTGAAGCCCTGCCTCTTGGATACCAGAATTAAGCATGTGAGTAAACTTTTTCATGCTTTCCTGTCTATCCGGTGGGTAATTTCCTATAAGTATAAATTTCATTATATTATTTATAATACGCTCAGGAAATGTAAATGATGATCTGCTAAGTCTACATAAAAGCAAGCTTCCGATTTAAATCATCTTTCATCTATTTTTTTAAGGCCGCGAGAACAAGACCTCCTGAGAAAATAGCAAATCCTAAACTTGTGGGCTGCGCCCATTGGCCTTGTAAAACATTTATGAATGCAAAACTTAATATAAGCCAAGGTAAATAGTTTTCTTTTTTAATTGCTTTGTAAGCAGAATAACTAATCTGATAGGTTAAAATAGTTCTTAGTATTACAGCTCCTACTCCAAGCAAAATACCCATTTCGCCAATAAGTCTTCCCCACTCTGTTTCCGATATTAAGAAAACTTGTTTACCTGTCATTAACGTAGCACCAGCGTTCGTACCCATTCCTATACCTTGCCCCCAAAAAGAAGTTTCAGCATCAATCTCAAGAATTGCACCAACCATTCCACCTAAAAAACGATCTAGAAAAACGCCTTCAAGTCCTCCTTCATTTTCATTGGCAGAAGTAAACCGGTCTGCAAAAGCTAATATTGAAGTTTGAAAAAAACTTAGATTTGAGAGTAATACAAAAAACAATAAAACACCAATTACTGCTCCTACAATACGAAGCAAATACTTTGGCTTGCGAGATGCGATAAATAGTGTAAACAGAATTGAAATAACTACTTCAAATAAAACAGTGCGGCTTATAGACAAAGGAATAGCTGCTAAAAGGCAAGCCGTAGCAGTGTATAATAATATCTTTTTTACTTGTTTTGAACTATCCAACCAGAAATAAAAAATAAAGGCAGCAGCTAACCCGTAAAAAGAGACTAAGCCATTTGTAAAAGAAAAAGTACCTGGTGGCCTAAAGTATCCCATTGCACCGCTAAAGCCTGCTCCTTCCATATCACCTCCAATACCTCGATTTACCCAGGCTGATTGTGGACTGTAAAATTGTGAAGCTATCAAAATTGTCATAGGAATAGTAATCCATAATAAAACTTTTCCTATTTTTAGAACATCATAAAATGTGAAAATCTGTCCTATAAGAAAAAGAAAGGGAAATTGTATGAGCATGATGCGAGCCCCATAAATAGCTACAGTAAGATTACCATGGCCAAAAAGTATTGTAGTAACTAGCGATACAATAGTAATTAACAGCGCACAAAAAATATAGCCATTACTTCTAAATAAATTATTCTTATAAGCCAAAAAAAACAGCCATATCGCAATTGGGTCACGTACAAGTAATAAAGGAGTTGCCAGGCCGGGTAGAAACCATTTACGGAGCGCTCCTTCAAAAATAAGTAAAAAGAAGTAGAGCCAGATACCTTTTTTTAAAAAGGCAATGTTTTGGCTATTTCTTAATAAAGCAATAGATATATAATGAGCTGAAAAGCTCTTAGTATTTTGAATAGGTAAGGCCATAATCAAGCTCGTTCTATTTGATAATAGATTTGATGCTATTTGTAAGCTCATGGCCATAAGCACTCCATGGTCTTTGCTTCGCAGTATGTAAGGCCGCTTTGCCAACTTGAGCAACCATAGTAGGCTTAGATAATATTTTTTCAATAGCTATTTTCAGCGCTTCAGTATTTCCAGCCTGAATCAACCACCCATTTTCGTCATTAGTAATTAAGTCTGGACCTGCAGTACGCTCAGTCGTAATAACAGGAGTCCCTTGTGACATGGCTTCTGTTATAACAAGCCCAAAACCTTCAAATAAGGACGGAAATACAAATATATCATGTTCCTTCATCAAAGCTAAGATCTTATGATGTGGCAAACTTGGTATCCATCGATGTTTTATTAGAGCCTTGTTAAGAGGTGCACAATCTGGTACAGCTTTGTTGCCTACTACAGTTAGTTCTACTCGCTTATCAAAGTAGTCTACAGCTTCAAATAAATTAGCAATTCCTTTGCGTTGCGATAGCCCTCCAACAAAAAGTAGCTTTAAAGGGCGGTTAGTTAAAGAAGTGTAATGCTTTAAAGTGGCTACTTCTGGAAAGCCATATGGAATAATAGAAATTGGAGCTAAAGGACCTGAATACTCTTTCAGAGTTTCTTTTGTAAAGGTACTTGCTACAAAAATATGATCAGCTAAGGCTAACTCTTTATCTTTACGGGCTAATTTATTTTCTGAATCCCTAAAACCAGTTAAGGTAGATGCCCATTCTGGACGAAGCTCTTTTTCGGACAGTAATAAGCGCCGAGCAGCTTTCCAATAACCAATAGGTAAATCATATAAGCACTTAATGTCGTGATGTTTTGCACTTTGAAAAGAATGAAGAGCCTCATCCTCATACGCATAAATAGAACTGATAGTGCCTTTATTTAGACGGGGTAACTGGTTTGCTACATGTTTGTCTATACTTTTATAAACTTCGTCAATAGAGAAAATACCTTTTTCATGCTCAACAAGGCTTTGCCACTTTAACTTAGAAGAAATTTGCCTTCCCATCTCACGCCATGGCCATGTTTTAGTATATGGTTGTAATCTTGGGTCAAATTCTCTTCTATTTAATTCTTTTAAAGGACCTAGGTGTCCTAAATAATGTATTATCGATCCAGAGAAGGATGCCATACTGGTATAGAATTCATATAGCATGTCTGCCTCAACCAAGCCTTTAGCGGTGGCTTTTAAGTTAGCATTACCTGTAGGATGAGATAATATAAGTTTCATTTAATAGATTAAAATTTGATAGTTAAGACAACTTAAAAACTAGACTGTTATTATCGGGTTTGTTATATTTTAATATTTTATAAAATACTGGTTGGCAAGTATTTATCCTGATAAATAAAATGTACATATAGTTAAACTATTACATATGTTAAAATAATTACTTATTCGTCAAGTTAACTTTTAATCTTGTAATTCTTGCTTTTCTAAAAATACTTTGAGCATTGTATTGAGGTTGCTTTCTCCGAAATATGTATCTCTCGTCATGATCCATTGATCTGGATGAATATGTAAATTAGTTAGTTTTTCTAACTCTTCGATCCCAATTTCTCTTTTCTGAGATGACCATACAACACCAGTTTTACTTATTTCAATAAATTTAGCTAATGTGCTATCCAATGGGCAATGGCCAAAAATAGGCCTACTTGCTTGTACATAACTTGTTAGCTTTGTTGGTAAACTAGTTTCTGAGAAAATTTTAAGTGATTTATTCATTGGATACATTGAATATACAAAATCACATTTTGCAAGTTCAGGAATAACTTGTCCCTCGGGTAGGCCGGGTTTAAAGTGCACAATTGATCGAAAGATGCTAGGGATGTCATTTAGGGTCAAATGACATCCCCACATGTTCATTACAGGCTGTTTTCCCTTCGAGTTAGCAAATTCTTTAAATAACTTTAGAAAATTTATAAAGTCTGCTTTGCTATATACAGAACCAATATGACCAGCAACTATTGCAAAGGGATCGCTTTCCTGAATTTGCTTATGTTTAATGAGGGCCTTAGATGGCAAGTATCTGTGGCATATTTCACCAGTCTTTCCACTTAGTTTTAAATAATAAGTTTGCATGCCGCTACTAATTACATCAAAAGAAGTTACTTGCTTTAAAGCTGCAATGGTCAATTTTTTTGCCCAGCTTTTAAACAAGCGATATCTAATAGATCTTACACAGAGTGCACCTGCCCAGTCATCATGCACAGTTAAATGTACAGGTCTTGCACTTTGGACACGAGCTAGTTCAAATGCAACTCTAAGACCTTCATTATGAGAAATGATCCAATATGCATCACAGTCGACTTCTAAAAGTTGCTTAACTAGTTGGTCTATTGGTGCACAGGTATTACCCATCAACATATTACTTGTTAGCCAAAGGTCTTTAACTAAGCTGCCACCCATAAAGTTGCGGCCCCAATATCCACTTTCGTAACCTTTAGCTACATTCTCAGCTAGATATTTCCAAGAAATTGAAACTCCTTCAATATTTTCGACGAGACTTCTTAGTATGACGCCGCCGCCGCCGCCAAGAGGTGAATGCGCAGTAAATAGACATATTTTTCTCATCCTTTTATGGGCTTTGATACATTTATTGCTGTCAATTTCTTATTTTCCAAGCGTCAACAATTTGGCTGATTGTCGATGATAGAGTTTGAGTAATATTCCAAGTCGGGTAATGATTACGCATCTTGCTTAGGTCAGAATAATAGCAGATATGGTCTCCTGCTCTATTTTGGTCTATGTAGGAATATATTTGTTCTTTACCTGTGAATTGCTCAGTGATTTTGAAGGCTTCTATTATTGAAGTACTATTTTCTTTACCGCCTCCTAAATTATAAACTTCTCCACATCTTGGATTTTGTACAAATGCATGCATGAACATGGCTACATCAAGAGAATGTATATTGTCTCTTACTTGCTTTCCTTTATATCCGTATATTTTATATTCTTTGCCTTCAAGGTTACATTTTACGAGATATGATAAAAAACCATGTAGCTCAACGCCGGAGTGATTAGGCCCCGTTAAGCACCCTCCTCTTAAACAGCAGGTCGGTATCCCAAAATAACGGCCATATTCTTGTACCATTACATCTGCAGCTACTTTTGAGGCTCCAAAAATCGAATGTTTAGACTGATCTATGGTAAAGTTTTCGGATATACCATTGGTGTAGTATTCATCGTCATAGTCCCAACGAGTATCTAATTCTTTTAAGGCTATGTTATTAGGTGCATCTCCATACACTTTATTAGTAGACATATGTATGAAAGGAGATTCAGGACATACTTGTCTTGCAGCTTCAAGTAAATTTAACGTACCTACAGCATTTGTATCAAAATCGTCAAAAGGTATTGCAGCAGCACGATCATGAGATGGTTGCGCAGCTGTATGTACTATAACTGATGGCTTTATCTCTTTTAATAATTCAAGTATGCCCTTTCTATCACGTATATCAATCTCATGATGCGCAAAATTCTTTATTTCGTCCTGTAATCTTAGCTGATTCCACCGAGTATCTCCCTGAGGACCAAAAAAAACGGCTCTTTGATTATTATCAATTCCATGAACTGTATATCCTGCTTCTTTTGAGAAGTACATACAAACTTCTGAACCTATTAATCCAGATGAGCCCGTAACTAAAATAACTGGCTTTTTCATAAGGTACCTTATTTTTAAATTAATGTTAAAATATATGTTTTGAAATGGCGTTTAATGTGTTTTTTTATCTACGTTTGAAGCCATCACTAAAACCTCGCAAAATAGAGCCCGCATGTACTAAAGGTAATTTCAAAACGTTTAGGCCGTGCTGTTTAAATAGTATTAAAGACCATAGGAATCCTGGTTGGTATCTAGACCCAATAAATGTTGTATGGATAAAGAAGAATAAAATATCATAAACTGTTCTATATTTAGCATAAACATACGCCTGGTTAAATAACCTTTTAGGTATTGTATAAGCAAATATATTGGTCCTATTATCGCTGCTCGTTCGAGGAGATGCGTAATGAAGCAGATAGTTATTATTATCGTAAATTACTTTATAATTATTCTTTTTGATTCTCTGGCAAATATCAATCTCCGTGCAAACTTCCGCACCTTGACTTTCGAGCTTCAAATCGACTACAAGCTTGTCTAATGCCGATTTTCTAAAAGATAAATTAACTCCTTTTAATACATCTACGTTTGCTGGAGAATATAAAGATCCTCTATGGTGATTGCCTATAAGGCCATTCCATCTAAAAACCCCTACATGAGTAGCTAAACTAGGGTTTGAGAGTGCTTCATCTCCTTCTATTTGTAATCTGTCAACTCCTCCGTAAGCACCATAATCAGAATTCAATTGATATGCATTACTGATTTTTTTTGACCAGTCATTAGGTAGGAATACATCATCGTCTAGTAGACAAACAATTTCGCCACTTATTTGAGCAAGCCCTAAATTTAGTGAATGAACTAAACTTGGCTTTTGGGCCTCCAAAATCTTTAACCCCTGTAACTTTAATTTCCAACTTTGGGCTATTCCTAAACTCTCTTGGTCTCCTGGTCCAACAACAATTATAACTTCGTATATAGCTAAATCTTGCGTGCTCAAAGAGTTAAGTAATCTTTCAAGATCTCTTGATCGTTTATATGTTGGTATTATTACGCTTAATTGCATAATTATTCAAGAAAATAAATTTCGTTGGGTATTAATATGAGCAAACCATAGGGATTTGGTAACTACGCCTTGAAAAAATGAGGAATAGTAAAAATTTAAGAAAATTAAACCAATTACTAAAACATTCTCAAGCAAATAAATAAACAGGTTCTTTGGATAAAATGATGGAAATACAAGAATTTTCTTTGAAGTAAGATATTCTAATAATTAATTGGCCTTATTTATTTTATAAAATAGATAATAAATTAAAATTAGGCTTTGTACACTTGATATAAAGATGTTGAAATTTAAAACATTAGTTAAGGTTGAAATATCAAATAATGAGAGGGAGAGAACAATACTTATAACGTTTACTAGTATGTACATGTAGGGATTGATTATCCAACCCCTGCTTGTGTTTAATGCAAATAGACAACCTATAAATAAATTTAAGCAAGCGGCTATTATACTTAATACAAGCTCGACATGAAGATTGCTATATTCAGTGCCAATTATCCATAATATTTGTGATGAAAATATATGCGTTACATATATGATGAGAAGTGATAATGTAGTTAAGCCTATAATAACAAGTATCGCATGTTTATATAAGACTTCCTTAATTTCAGGCAAGCGAGCAAATCTCGGAGAAAACAATGTATTAATTAATACTGAGATAACAGTAAGTGTCATACCCAGCCGCCCAAGCGCTCCTAAACTTGCTAGTGCTGCAGTAGTTCCAAATAGTGATACTAACCAAATAGTAATTTGGCCTGAGAAACAATAATAAATTGATTCTGGCAGTTTCCTTTTGATTATTCTTAAAATATCTTTTCTTATGTATGGACTCGGCTTTTGGTTTTTATCTGCATTTAAAAAGGCAATTTTCTTTAATGAAAAATTGCCATATATTCTTGGAATTCCATTTGCTAGCAAGGCTACAAAGGTTAACGGAAATGCTAATAATGAAATCACAATTATAGCAAGCCTTAGAATACTAACACCAAGCTGGTTCTTCTGTAACCGTATTATGTCTTGATGTAATTTGGGAACGATACTAAGTATTGAATCTGATAGTGCAGCAAAGAAAGCCGGTATTAATGAAAAGACGATTAGGAAAGTAGTTTTCAGATCAGCCCCCTGATTTTGCAGCAAAAAAATTAAAATTGGTATTGAGACAACAAGGCTTGCTAAAGCAAATCTCGACCGCAAATTTAAGCCTGTTGCTAAAACAACTCCTAATTCTTTCTTGCTTTGCCATACTTTTCCACCTTGAGACATAACGCCAATTGATATGCCACTATCAGCTAGTACTGTCATTGTTCCTAACATTGTATTTGCAAGTGTATAAAAGGCGTATTCCTCTGTCGATAGTAATCGTATTACTAAAATACCTCCTAATAAACTTGTACCCTGAACAATGATTTGTACTCCTCCTGTTACTGATAAAAGCTTAATCCATTGAAATATCTTATTGTTTGATGAATCTTGCAATAGTTGTTGAGTCAAGGCTTTCATAAAAATAAAATTAGCCTAATATAAAAAACATGTTTTTGATTATAGATAAACAAGAGTTTTATAGTATTTGCCTTCGTTCTTAACACGCCTTTTCATCCCCTTTTAACATTCTCTCCACAGTCCACCAGCAAATTTTTATATCTAGCCAAGGTGTTTGTTTTTGAATGTACCACAGGTCCAATCGTAAGCGGTGTTCCATTTCCTGAAGCCCCGTTTCACCTCTTAAACCTCGTGCTTGCGATAAACCTGTAATCCCCGGTTTTGCAGAGTAACGCTGAATGTAATTTGGGATGATGTGTTGAAATTGGGCGTCGTGTTGAACCGCATGGGGGCGGGGTCCCACTACACTCATCTGACCAACTAGAACATTCAAGAATTGAGGAAGCTCATCTAGATTTGTCTTCCGTAAAAAAGCACCTATACGTGTTACTCGTGGATCTTGGCGCCGGGCCTGCTCAAAGTGCGCATTCTTGTTGTATTTCATCGTCCGAAACTTCAGACACGGAAAGGCCATGTTATTTTGCCCTGTTCGCATCTGAATAAACAAGATTGGCCCCCGAGATTCCAGGCGTATCAATAAACCAATGAGTGGAATTAACCAGGATAAAATGAAAACCGTGACTAGAACCGAAAACAGGATATCGCACACGCGCTTCGTCGCAAAGTAAGTCTTTTGCGTAAATCCTCTACGTGCTGGTAGATACGACGAATTAGGTTGAATAAAATCGACCATAACTTGTAGCGCCTTAGTTTTTATATACGTTGATGAAATAGGAGGAAATTCCTCCTATTTTTACTTTCAATAATTTAAGCTTTGCCTCCCAAGCGCAAGGATTTTTTCTTAGGTGTTGCTTCGTAGTACCCCCCGCTTCCGTAGCTATAGTAGTAGGAATCACCTTCTTCTACGCCATTTAAAATGACATTTAGCTTTTGAAAACGCTGCTCTTTATAGAGCGCATCAATCATTTTTAGCGAGTTTTTAGGCGTAACATTATGGCGTACTACATACAGGGTTGCATCGGCGTGTGATGCTAGCAATTGTGAATCGGTTACCAAGCCAATTGGCGGGGAGTCAACAATCACATACGCAAATTCTTCGCGTAGCTCTTTGAACAATTGCTCCAGGCGAGGTCCGCTTAATAATTCAGACGGATTCGGAGGCAACGGACCACTCGTTATAATTTTATAGTTCGGATAACCAGGAACACTCTGAACGATATCTTTTAGCGATGCTTCACCAATGAGGTAGTTACTCAATCCTATTCCTGTCTCTATTCCTAATTGGGCATGCAGTTTTGGTTTCCGTAGATCCATTTCCAGAATCACGGTAGCATGTCCGACCAGCGATAAACTCGCTCCTAGGTTAAGTGATAAGAACGATTTTCCTTCGCCGCTGATGCTGGATGTAAATAACAATACCTGCGAAGCTGTAGGGTTACTCCGTAAAAATTGGAGATTGGTCCGCAAAGAGCGGATTTGCTCAGCAATTACCGATCGGCTTTGGGGTGTAAATACTAAAACCTCCTTGCTGGAGTTGTTCAGGATCTCACCTAAAATAGGAACCTGCGTCGTATCTTCAATATCTGATCGGCGCACTACCCGGTTGTTAAGTGCTTCCTTAGCCATGATAACGCCGATGGGCAGTAAGAAGCCTAAGACACCGAACATTAAGTAAATTGTTTGACGTACTGGCTGTACTGGAGTACCTCCTGTACGCGCTGCATCAATGGTTCGGCTATCCGAAACGGCAGAAGCATAAGATAGCGCCGTTTCTTCGCGCTTTTCGAGTAGGTACGTATACAAATTGTTTTTAATTGCCTGTTGCCGCGTAATGTTCAAAAGAGCCCGCTCCTTCCGGGGAACCGTCCGAATTTGGCCTTCTAACTGGCTATTTTTGGCGACTAACTGACGTTTGGAAGTCATTAATACTTCTTTCATCGTCTGGATGTTTTCCGAAATACTGGATTTAGTAGCTTTAATCTGACTATCTAAGGATTGTAAAATCGGGTTGTCATCCGGTGTCGTCCGCGCTAATAGATCTCGTTGCAGCTCTAGCTCATTGATTTTACCAATTAAGGATAGGAGTGTTGCATCGTTCAATCCAAGGGTAGTTGGAACCGTACCTCGTTCTGCCGCTTTTCCCCGCACGTAACGCTCAATATCCGTCAAAGAACCCAATTGAATGTTAACTTCATTAAGTCGGGCATCATTGGCTTGAACCGTTGTCAAAAAAGTTTCAGCCTGAACACTTAGGTCTGTAATGCCTTGGTTTGATTTGTACGACTCAACGTCTTTTTCTACGGAATTTAGCTCCCCAGAAATTAATCCAATCCGGTCTTCAATAAAATCCAGCGTATTGGCAGCAACCCGATTTTTATCAACCAAAGCTGCTTTGTTGTATTCTTCGATTAATTGATTCAGTACTAGTTCCGCTTTATGAGGAACTGCATCGAGTAGCGTTAGCGTCAAAACTGTCGAGGCCTTACTAACTGCTTCTATTTTGAGGTTTTTCATATAGGCTGCCACGGCAGAAGCATGTGGCTTAACCTGAATAATAATCGCTTCCTGCGTATTAGTCAGTGGGCGAGGGGTAAAGATACGAAGGCGGCCATAGGGTGTTTCAACACTTTGATTGATTGGGTATACCTGCTCATTGATCGTTACCGCCTTTGCTGAAGAAAATCCAATCTCTAATGGAGCTTGGTATAAAGTGGAGTTAGCCTTTTCAATAACAAGCCGGATCGGAGAGGCATCAAAAATCTCCCGTTTACCTACTGATGTCTCCTGAAAATACTGAATGTCCAGATCAAGGTGTTTAACCACCCGATCCATCAACGTATAGGACTTTAAGATTTCAATTTCATTCTCAATCACCTTTTTAGGGGCAAAGAGGTCAAGCTCCTTGAGGGCTTGTTCGCTATCCGGCCCTTTACTTTCGTCCTTAATCAATAAGGTTGCATGCGTTTTGTAGATGGGCGGCTGGTACATCAAGTAAACATAAGCGCCTACCAAAAACAGTCCTATCGACAAGAGGAACCATTTCCAATGACGAACATACCGCATTAAAATGGCCCGTAAATTGGGACCGCTCTGGTCCGCAATCTGATAAGGAACGTACGAATAGTTGTTGTTAGTCATATGGGCGGTATTATAAAAGGCGTATTAAAACAATCGATAAAACAGAAGCAGCACTTAAAATAATGGGCGTTATTTGGTAAAACCGTTCATTGCTGGCAATACGCACTTTACTAGGCTCTACATACAGAACGTCATTAGGGTGCATGTAATAATAGGGGGATTTAAACAGATCACGTCCCGTCAGATCCAAGCGAATAAATTTTCGCTGGCCCCCTTCCTCCCGAATTAGCAAGACATTATCGCGTCGGCCTGAGATCGGTATATCTCCCGCAAGGGCCAAGGCTTCAAGTAAAGTAATCTGCTCGTTTGGGATTGTAAACATGGATGGTCGACTTACTTCTCCTATTACCGAAATACGAAAATTAGAATTTCGAACGTTAACCGTTGGTTCTTTCAGGTATTTTTTGAGTAGGTCTCTAATTCGATCTGCTGCCTGCACCGTTGTTAGGTTATTGACGACTACTTTTCCTAGTAAGGGCAACTCAATGTTTCCATCGGCGCTAACCAGATAGCCAATCGGTGAAGCCGGAGTTGCTGTTCCAGTTGCTGCACTTTGTTGGGTGCTAAGCGTCGTATAAGGATTAAAGAAAGTTGTCGCCTCAGGATTTAAGCTACTGACTTGAACAGTTAAAATATCACCTGCTTTAATGGTTGGAGTATAAGGGCTGGTCAAAGCGATACTTTGTGCGCTTGAATCCGCAGAAAGATCTTGAAAGTAAGCCACTTTCTTGGAAGACACACATGAGGCAAAACAAGCAATTAAACCACTGAGTAAGAACCAACGCAGACTGTTCATAATGTACTATTAACCGTATAATCTAATTTACTTTTTGGTGACCGATACTGGGCTTCCTGAGTCTTAATCAAATCAGGGCTGCTTTCTCCGACCTTACCGGACGCTAAGGTTTTAGTAAAACCATTAGGAGTTGCAGAAATATTTTCCTATTTTCGATCTGTGTTTTTATCAGACAAATGCCTATTTGCGAATGAATGATTTACTGGCTCAATAGCACGTATCGTTTATTCCGTTGTTTGAAACCATAATAGTTTTTATTCTATACTATTATTTACCTGTCTGCACAATGCGTAAGTATGAGTTAACCGATGCTCAGTGGGAAAAGATTAAAGATAGTCTACCTACCAATAATCGTCCCGGCCGTCCGTGGCGCTCCCATCGCCAGTCTTTAAATGGAATCCTGTGGATTCTCAATTCCGGTGCGCCCTGGCGGGATTTACCCGAGCGCTACGGTTCCTGGAAAACTGTTTACGACCGTTTTCGGCGCTGGCAGCGGGATGGAACCCTGGCAAAAATTTTTCATATTCTTCAGATGCATTTTCCGGGGGTCGTACTACCCACCGAAACTCTGACAACTACGACTACATCTTAAAGAGGTAGTCTTTTTTTTAGGCTTTTCTAGCTTGATCGAAGCGTATGGCATTTGCTGTACGCTTTTTTAATTCAGAATTAATGCCAAAAAACCTTGTTACGAATGGAAATACTTAGGTGTACGGTGTAGAATGCAGAAATATTTTACTTTTCAACCCGAATAAATCCAACTATTCAACGCCTACTAGGTAACTATTCCTGTTCAAATATATAGTAATTTCCTTGAGAAGCCAATCTATATTGTAAAAAAATTAAATAATAAGTCCTGATTCGAAAATTTCGAGTCTTTGCCTAATTATTTGATATTTAGTATGTTATGCTTATGTTAACTGGTTCGTGACTTAAGTATAATACTATTTATTGGTATCATTCTATTCGTTAAAGCCTTGTCTGAGCTAGGTCAAATATTTTATTGAATAAATGCAAAAGGCCAGCATTCGCTGGCCTTTTGCATTTATTCAATTATTTTCAGGCAATTATCTGCTTGGAAAGCAAGTCCTGGTACATGTCACTTCCGAGTACATCTTCCGGAGAGGCGATGCTGCTAAGTTGAAGCAGAAAATCGCGTAGGTCGGGGGTAATTTCGTAGGTAACGTACAGGCGGCGGTCAAACAAAATGGGTGCCTCATCCAGATCGCAAATGGCGTAGCGCTCCTGGTTAAAGGCAACGCGTCTGGAGTTTTTAGCCTGGTAGGAGGGAACCGTAGTGACTTGCTCCAGTTGCTGGGCGTCCAGAAAGCTGTGGATGTAGGTCCAGCCTTCCCACTGTGCAGGGTACTTCTTCAGGTAAATCGAGAAATGATTGTAGACGCTTTGTAAGCTGTGCTGGCAATAATCCTCACGGTCAGGAAAGTTACTGGCATCGATTGGCTCTTCAAAAGCCAGTACGTTGCTAAGGTCTTTGTTGCGGTAACTGAATACCGGGACAATAGGCACCTGCGAAATATGCGAGAGGAAACCTACACCTTTTCGTGCCCAGACCTGTTGTTGGCCGAGGCGAACTTGTAATTCTTTGTCTTCCTTACGGTTAATACCCGTCGTTGAGGTAAGTCCGTCGAGGTAAATGATCAGGGAGGTGCCGGCCCGTAGTTCCCGCAGGACTTGCAGGGTTGAGGACGTTTGCTCGGCATCCAGCAGGCGGAAGGTATTCGTCAGGTTGTGTTTCTGTTGCAGACGCTGAATTGTGTCCATAATAGAAGCACCCTGTTCCTGATAGGCTCTACTCCCGATCATGAGGGCGCAGTTAACGCCGTTTCGGTAGAGATAAGAGGTCAGCAAACGATAGGAACCCAGGTGAAACGTGCAGTAAATATTTACCTTTTGCTTCGCCATGATTTCCTTGGCTGGCCCGGTAACTTTGATCAGATCATTAGCTGTGATAAATTGCTGATCGAAAGTTGTGTAGATTTGCTGAAGCAGCAATTCCTGAAACAAAGCTTCGTGCTTTTCTCTTGGAATTTCGGGCAGAACATTCTGGAGGTTAGCCGAGAAGGTAGTAAACTTAAAAAGGTATCCTTTCTCCTGGGTGAGGTCCAGGGCCTCAAACCGTTGCCGGCAGAGACCCAGTTCCTTCCGATATTGTTGCACGAAGCGTTTCATATCGCGTCAGTAATTATGCTGTTTGTAAACCAGAGATCGTAACTGTGAATTGAGGCATCCATTCGCAGCAGATTTGCTCTTTGTCTTTACCGGTCAAACGCAGGTGGTCGTTTTGCTCGTTTTTTGATGCGAATGATACTACAGGGTTGTTCAGTAATTGCTTAGCGGCTTTGAGTGCAAAGTTCTTTTTCATGGCGATTCAAGATTGTGATAGATGATTGTTTTTTTCTAAGATGTCGATTGTCGCTCAGCGCGTTAACCCGGGTGCTTGTGCCTGATTGACAATACAAAATTAGGTCGCCAGGGGAGGGGATTCAATGGAAGGAATTAACCAATTTTAATGGTAAGAGTAGTAACTATTTACTATTATTGTCTCTTAATTACGAAGAAGCTATACGATAAGTAATAAATCGGCACCATGCAGGAGTTGGTTATCAACCGATCTTTATTAAAAAAACCCTTTAAATGCATCAGCGTTTTGCTTGTTGCTGCGCTCATTTTTGAGGGCTTCAGCTGGATGTTTGCCTATCCTAGCAAAATTGAAAGAGTTAATTTCTTTGGGGGCGGCTTTAATTATCTATGGGAAATCGTCCGAGGGCTTCTTTTGCCAGAAGTCACAACGCTATATATTCTGTTGTTGACGCTGGATTTGGCACACGATATTCTGAATCTGAAAAAAGTATCGTTAACGGTAAAATCAGTTCTGAATTACCAACTGCGGATGTTGCCAGTCCTGCTACTGGCCTTTTTTATTTTTAACCCGATTACGCAGACAATCCGCTACTTACTGGAGCGCTTTCCTAACTATCAGTTCAACTGGTATATTCAGAATTACCTACTCGGGACATTTACGTTTCGGATTTACATAATATATCTGATTCCGGTATTGATCATGGGTTATGTATCGCTCAATAGTTCATTGATCGTTGACTTTATTGATTACCGGGCTAAACAAAAGAACCGGAAAACTGCGCCAGTAGAACCCGTGGCAGTTTTGCCCTCTGATCCTACCCGAACCGCACTGACGCATGTACGGGCGAAAAGCAACCAGGGCGAAATATTACTTCCCGTTCAGGAGTGCTTCTGGTTTGATACGCAGGATCGATCTTACTCCGTGGTACACCCTAGTGGACGTTTTTCTATTAATAAAAATATGCAGGAACTCGGCGAGGAGTTAAATCCTGATCAGTTCTTCCGAGTCCGCCGCGATTGTATTATTAATCTAAGTTATGTTGCCAGTTATGCTTACTGGGAAAAAGGCAAATACATTATTCGCATGCAGACGCCTGCCAACGATGAGATTGATATGCCTAAAGCGCGGTTGCAGGAGTTCCGCAACCGCCTTGGCTATTTTCAGGGATCAGAGCCCGGAGTTGACCTGGCCTGATGGTATATATATAGGTTAGGTCATTGCAGGTAATCTCGTACACCAACGCCGTAGCGGGTTAAATGCCGGCAGCTTTCCAGATCTAACTTCTGGGCGATATTCGTCTTGTGATTGGCTAAGGTTCGATAACTGATAGACAGGCGGTCGGCAATTTCACCACCCGTATGTCCGTCTGAAACAAGCCGCAAAATTTCCTTTTCCCGCTTGCTGAGTTTATTTAATTGCTGTTTTTTATCCTCCGTTAGAATATTCATACCGTAGTTTTTCAGCAGTGTAAGAAAGCCTGGGCTATAGTAATAACCTCCGTTGTCAATAGTCTGAAAGCACTTATAAAGCTCCTCAAGTCCATCCTTAGCGTATAGAAACCCAAAAAAGCCCATTTGTAAAGCAGTTGCCATCAAACGCATATCAGGTTTACTTGTATAAAGGATAAACTTAGTGCGTTTATTGTCATCCTGAGCTTGCCGGAGTGCATCGACGCTTTGTTGGCCGGAAATCTCCGATTCCAGAATAACGCATTCTGGACGTTTAACGCGGATCTGCTGCAATGTATCTTCCATTTCAACCGCTTTGCCCACCACATTATAACCTTGCTGTTTTAGAAGCTGGCAAAGAACCTCGCAATTGAAGAGTTCCGCCTGCGCGACCAAAATAGAAAAGTCCTTTTTTTTTAGTGCAAATTTTGGGTTTACCGATCCCTCTGTTCCTGTTACGCCTTTCATGATTTATCAAGTTGATTAAATATGTTATTCGTACCAGATACTAACAGTAGGTACTCATAAAGTACAGGTAGACTCCTATAAATGTCAATCGGTCACGTCTGAAATGACCATTTTTGTGCGTGAAATAACCAAAAATTTAACGGCAGGCACTATACGAAGCAAAATCAGTGTATGGTCGGTACGTAAAGGGGTATAACAACTTTTTTAGCCTTTTTGCGGCGTTTTGCGCATAAACCGCAGAGAAAAATGGTCATTTCACGCAGCATATTGGTCATTTCACGCAAAGTAACTTTACAATTAATAAATGAGGAGCTAGTTTCACTTAACGATTCAGGAAAAGAATTATAAAAAATCATAAAAGTTACTCAACACAGCAATGCGCAACATTCAAAATCTCGCAGCCGAAGAAGTAGAACAACTCAGAAAAGCCATTCGCGAAACAGCTAACGCAGCTTTCAAAAAGCGCTGCCAGTGTGTGCTTTATAGCTACCACGGACTTTCCGTATCTGAATTGATGGAAGTCTTCGAAGTAGATCGCCGTAGCATCTATAACTGGTTGAACCGCTGGGAGAAAGGCCGTATGATGGGTCTGGAAGACAAACCAGGTCGTGGACTGAAGCCAAAACTGAATCCAGAGAACGCATATCATGTTGAGCAGGTGATGAAAGCAATGAATTACTATCCTCGCCAACCACAACAAGCCGTCAACCATATCAACAAATATTTATCTATTCCTGTTAGTCAGGATACTTTACGTCGCTTCGTAAAGAAAATATCTACTTTAAGCACCGTAAATGCTTAATTAGTAGTTTGTTGATTGATTTTTATATGTTTAATTCCTTCTTTTTACTCCTTGCGCAGGGGTTAAAAAGAAGGAATTATTATTTTCTGGCTAGCCAGAGTAAACAGTGCCTAATAGTTGAGAGATTTCCATGTCAATTCGTTTAAAGTGCATGTAGTCTTTCATCAGGCTATCCATTTCTTCAGAGTCCGTCGCCTCTACAATTTTTACTTTGAGCGTCGCCATTTTGGTCTCAGCCGTTGCTTTTTTTAGCCGCAAAATGTTCGTATAAGCCGCATCAGCAAGTTTGTCTATCTCCGTAGGGACAAAAATTTCGTGTTTGACCCACCCATCACTCAGATGGTAACGCTGGGTAACCAAATGAATAGCCTGCTGAACGTATTCCTGATTGGTATGTCGCAGGAAGTAATCAGCACCTCGAATTTCGGTATTAGCAAAACCCTGCTGAATTTCGGCAAGCATTTCCTGGAGCAAAGCAGTGGTAAACTCCATTGACCCTAGCTCGCTCAAAATATAGTGGCATAGTGAGATGGTTGGCTCAAGTTCAACCGGGCCGTAGTTCAGCAACAACCGAATGCACTCCTCTTCGTGCTGATAAAGCGGGGAATGGTTTTTTTGCGCTGTCTTCTTAGGGACAAGCGCCGGTGTGGACTCAGTAAGAACAGGGTCGTCGCCAAAAGCGCTCTCCAATAAATTATCGATCGCATTGCCCGAAACCGCGCTGTCCGTTTTAGGTTGGTCACGTCCCTGGCGTTGGGGCTGGTCCTGCTGTTTTCGCAGTAGTTTGTTACTTTCAGAAATCAGCGTTTGCTCGTCAATCTGAAGCTGACGGGCCGTTTTCTGAAAAAAGACCTGCCGCTTAATTGCATCCGGAATCTTGGAAATACTCTGAACTACTTCCGAAATAACCTCCGCCCGCTTGAAAGGATTATCTCCCGCATCGCGTAGCAGCATGTCTGTCTTAAATGTTATGAAATCGTGCGTATGCTGCTGTAGGTGTTCCTTGAACACGGCAGTCCCGACTTTACGTACATAACTATCCGGGTCGTCGCCATCCGGGAAAGTAGCCACGCTAACGTTTAGGCCTTCTTCCAGTACCATATCCAGTCCACGCAGGGCTGCCTTAATGCCCGCCGCATCCCCATCGTAAAGGATCGTAATGTTTTGCGTGAACCGGCTAATGAGTCGAATCTGCTCAATGGTTAATGAGGTCCCTGAAGAAGCAACTACGTTTTTTATGCCGGCCTGGTAGAGCGATAACACGTCCGTGTACCCTTCCGTCAGGTAACAGACATCTTCCTGTCGAATTGCCTGTTTGGCTTGAAAAATACCGTAGAGCACCTGGCTCTTGTGGTATACTTCTGTTTCTGGTGAGTTAATGTATTTAGGCTGGGCTCCTTTTTGCGTTTTATCCGTCTTCAGAATCCGCGCTCCGAAGGCAATGACTCGTCCCGATACATTGTGAATCGGAAAAATAACCCGACTTCGGAAACGGTCGTACTGGCGCGTCGTACTACCTTCTTTCGATAAAACCAAACCGGCTTTTTCCAGCAAGTCGGCCTGATAGCCTTTTTGCACGGCAGCTTGCAGGAGCGCATCCCATTGGTCGGGGCTGTGGCCTAGTTCAAACGCTTGGACAGTATCGTCGAGAAATCCCCGTTCGCGGAAATAACTTAAACCAATGCTTTGCCCTTCCTCTGTTTCGAGCAGGTAATGCTTGTAAAAATCTTTGGCGAAATTAAGAACGATGTATAGACTTTCGCGTTCGTTCTGGCGAAGGAGCTCTTCCGGCGAAACCTCCTGTTCCGCAATTTCAATGGCGTATTTCTTGGCCAGAAAACGAAGGGCTTCCGGGTAACTTATGTTCTCGATGTCCATGACAAACCGGACGGGATCACCCGCTTTGCCACAACCGAAACATTTATAGATTTGCCGAACGGGCGAAACGCTGAACGAAGGGCTTTTCTCGTGATGAAACGGACAGCAGGCAATCCAGTTCTGGCCGCGTTTTTTCAACGAGACGTAATCGCCAATCACCTCAATGATGTCAGCCGATTGTCGGATGCGTTCGATGGTTTCTTCAGGAATTCGCATATCCCAAATTTACGCAAACATGCGGGGCGATAGCAGAAGCCAGCTAAATTTTTGATAAGTAAATTCGATTCGCGCTGGACGTGTAGTAGTGCTATTTTACGCTTCTACCTATAGAAAAACAAAACTCCGCAAACCAGCAAGGTTTGCGGAGTTACCAAGTATATTCTTAAAGTAGCAGCGATTAA
Source organism: Tellurirhabdus bombi (assembly GCF_021484805.1). Classification (NCBI taxonomy): domain Bacteria; kingdom Pseudomonadati; phylum Bacteroidota; class Cytophagia; order Cytophagales; family Spirosomataceae; genus Larkinella; species Larkinella bombi. The sequence goes on from NZ_CP090557.1 coordinate 2,322,580, forward strand.
TAAGCCCGCACTACTTTGCCTTCCACAAAATTGACAAACGCTTTATTAACTACCTTGTTGCCACCGGGCGTTGGGTAATTACCCGTGAAATACCAGTCTCCCGTATGGTTCGGACAAGCACGGCGTAAGTTTTCAACCGTTTGGAAGATCACTGAAACGTCGGCATTCATGCCTTTAGGCGTCACAATTTCAGCCACTTTCTGCGAGATGTCTTCGTGCGTAAACGGATCGTACAGGGCTTTAACGTAGTTTTCATTCGCAGCATTACCCGATTCAATGGCGGCTACACATTGCGCATATACTTCGTCAACCCGGTTTTCCAGACCTCGTTCTTTCAGCAATTGCTGCGTTGCCCGGAAAGCCACAAACTCCTTCATCTTTGACATATCGATGCCGTAACAATCCGGGAAGCGAATCTGCGGCGCTGAAGAGACAATGACCACTTTCTTAGGACCGAGGCGATCCAGCATTTTCAGAATGCTCTTTTCCAAGGTAGTACCCCGAACAATCGAATCGTCGATGACAACTACATTGTCAACCCCTTTCTTGATGACCTCAAAAGTGGTATCGTATACGTGCGACACCATGTCGTTGCGGTGAGCATCGTTCGTGATGAAGGTACGGAGCTTGACATCCTTGGCAACCAGCTTTTCGATACGAGGCCGGAAAGACAACAGCCGGTCAAGTTCTTCGCTGTTCAGGCCACCTTCCATAATAGCCCGTTTCCGTTGCTGGGAGAGATACTCCTCAATTCCTTCCACCATGCCAAAGAAAGCTGTCTCGGCGGTATTCGGGATGTATGAGAAAACGGTATTCTCCAGATCGTAATCAATTTCTTGCAGGATTTGCGGGATCAGCAGTTTACCCAGCATTTTCCGCTCGTTGTAAATATCTGGATCAGTAGCGCGGGAGAAATAAATACGCTCGAAGCTACACGAACGTTTCTCAATCGGTTCGACAAACTGGTATTCATCGTATTCGCCGTACTTATCAACAATCAGGGCGTGGCCCGGTTTGATTTCCTGAATCTGGCTATAATCGATGTTGAATGCCGTTTTGATGGCTGGCTTTTCCGACGCTACCACAACTACCTCATCGTCAGCATAGTAGTAGGCAGGGCGGATACCCGCCGGATCGCGGGCGACAAACGCTGAGCCGTGACCAGTCATGCCCGCCATGGCGTAACCGCCGTCGAAATCGCGGCAGGAGCGGTGCAGAACACGTTGAAAATCCATGTTATCCTCAATGATGTCGGACAGGTCAGGATTCTCGTAAATACCTTTGAAGCGGTCAAACACGCGCTGGTTTTCTTCGTCCAGGAAGTGCCCGATCTTCTCCATAACCGTCACCGTATCCACCTTGTCTTTCGGGTGCTGGCCCAGCGAAACGAGTTTATCGAACAGGGTGTCAACATTGGTCATGTTGAAGTTCCCCGCCACAACCAGGTTCCGGCTACGCCAGTTGTTCTGACGAAGCATAGGGTGACAGTTTTCAATATCGTTAGCGCCGTGCGTACCGTAACGCAGGTGACCCAGCCAGACTTCGCCCGTGAATGCTACATTTTCCTGTAGCCACTGGCCGTCCAAGGCTTTGTCTTTGTTTTTCTTAAGCGCTTTCTTGAATTTCTTGCTGATTTTGCCGAAAATATCGGCCACAGGTTGGCTTTCTACTGAACGGTATCGACTAATGTAGCGGTGTCCCGGTGGCACGTCGATTTTTATATTAGCGACCCCGGCTCCATCCTGGCCCCGGTTCACTTGTTTTTCCATTAGTAGGTATAGCTTGTTACTACCGTAGAGGGGGGTTCCGTATTTATCGATGTAATATTGATACGGTTTGCGGAGCCGAATGAGAGCAATGCCGCACTCATGCTTAATCGCGTCGCTCATGCCAGATTTTTTGGTTGATAGATTGTAAACGAGTGGATATGTCTTTTCGTTCGAAGAAGATGAAGGCAAAGTTAAGAAAAGATGAACGCCTAGCCTTTTGCCGATCTACTTTTACTGGTATTTTAATTAATATTAAATGTTACCTGATCAATCGAGCTAAATGCCATAAAACATATGCCTGTCGCAATCAGAAGATTAGAAGGAAGCGATCCAACGGGCTAGCCAATTGGGCTGAAAGAAAAAGAGCAGAATTGGAATCGTTAATAAAAGCGCCAAAATAGTGCCTGAGCGGTGGGAAACCGGGGTAATTAAAACGGCTTCACTCGCAGTATTATCCGAAATACGTGCCCGGAAATACAGAAGGAAAGGAAGTTTCAGGTAATAGAATAACGAAACAACGGCGTTTAATAACCCAATGGCAAACAAGGCAACCAGCCAGCTATTGCCCGTCTGCTGGAAGGCTTCCCAGAGGGCCGAAAAAACCAGCAGCTTTGCCGTAAAGCCAACCGTGGGGGGAAGACCGGTCAAAGCAATGGCAACAACGGTCAGAGCAAGGCTTAGGAGCGGGTATTGGGAGCCAAGTCCTTGTAAATCCTGCAATTGCAACTCACCCTTTTGCGGCTGGGCTAACAAATCAAGAAGCACAAAAGCAGCCATATTGATGAACAAGTAAGTCGCTACATAAAACGTAGTTGCTTCAAAACCAACCTCGTTGAAGGCTACCAGACCAACCAGCAGAAAACCGGCGTGGGCAATGGTTGAATACGCGAGCAGACGTTTAGCGTCAGTTTGCCAAAGCGCCGATAAATTCCCTAACGTAATACTAGCCAGCGAAATAACCGCCATTGGCGTCTGAAAGTCAGCGGGCAAAGCGGTAAGTAATCGCATCAGGACCAGTAAGGCCGCTGCTTTGGGTGCTACAGAAAAAAACGAGACGATAGGGGTAGGGGCTGCTTCGTAAACGTCCGGTGTCCAGATATGAAAAGGCACCAGTGAAAGCTTAAACAAGATTCCTGCAATGGTCAGGAAACCTGCCACATAAACTACGTAAGCCGTATTTTTCGCCAGTTCGACTTCCATGAGGGAGCTGCTTAGATCGAGGGTGCCGGTTAGCCCGTAGAGCAGGGAGATGCCGTAAAGCATAATAGCCGAACTCACGGCCCCAAACAAAAGGTATTTTATACCGCCCTCCGACGCTTTCCGGCTGGCAGACAGCGCAGTAAGCAAATAGGAACTAATGGAAACTACTTCGATACTTAAATAAACCATCAGTAAATTAACTGACATGGTCATTAAATAAAGACCAAGTAGCAGCGAGAGCAAAATCGGGAGCCAATCGAGCGGGGTACTTTTCGAGGGCAAAACCCAGGCGTGAACCAGAGCGATCAGGGTAGCCAACGTAACGATGAGCTTGAAGAAAACCGCCTGATTATCCAGGTAGAGCAGGGTATCAAACAAAAATCCGTTCTCTCGTTGAAACTGGTCGAAGACCAAAGCACCAGCGATCAAAACGGCACCTATACTCAGACTAAACAAAATACGTTGGTGGGTAACTGGATTCCGGCGCAGCCAAACCAAATCGGCGACAACAACCAAGGCAATAGCGCTAATCAGAAAGACTTCGGGGCGAAAGCCGGATAAGCTACGAAGAATAATATGGAGCTGGTCAGCAAGTTGCAAGGCGCAGAGAAAATCAGTTACAGGAACGGCAAAGGTACGAAAAAACCGTTCGGATATTGGACAATTCCCTATCTTTGAAAAGGACAGTTTTCAAAATAGGCTATACAAATCAGTTTTATGAAATGGGGTAAACTCTTTTTGATTACGAGTATCATTGGGCTGGCTCATCCGGTTGCTATGGCCCAGATTTACATGACCGACATCAATGGTCAGGTGTTGCGGGAAAACAAGTACGTGGACGTGCAAGGATCTCCGTATCTGGACGAGGCCTGGAAACCTGGCCTTCTTATCTCTAGTAAAGGAAAAGCGTATCCAAATAGCCAGGTTCGCTTTGATGCCTATGGTGGGGAAGTCGAATATCAGCAAAACGAGAAGACTTTTCGGATGAATCCCCGCGAATTACGCGAATTCAAAATCCTGAGCGGGTCTGATACCCTACGATTCAAGAATGGTTTTGCGGCAACCAATGGCAACACGCCCGCAACTTACTACCAGGTGCTGTACGATGGCTCCGTTAAGCTGCTTAAGCAATTAAAAATAAGCATGAATGAGTCAAAAGCTTATAACTCAGCTACTACGACCAAGACCTTTGCTAAGCAGGAACTTTACTTTATAAACAAGTCCGATGGGTCACTCCGACGCATTCAGCGGAATCGAAAATCGGTCTTAAGCGCCTTTCCTGACAAAAAAAGCGAGCTGGAAAAGGCATCGAAAGAGTTCAATGCCAGCGACGAGGCCGGATTGGTGAACTTGATTGCCGTGGCCGATCAGGGAGCGAAATAAAAGCAGTGTTTCAGCCGTGGCTGCGATTGTTACCCCACGGCTGAAACACCATTATACCCGTAATTAAATAAGTCCTTCCTGATTTGCTCTTTGTTCGTATCCACGGAGCTGAACCGGCTGTTTTTTCTTCCGCAGGCGCATATTCAGGAATTCTACCAGCAGGGAGAAGGCAATGGCAAAATACAAATATCCCTTTGGTACGGCACCGATGTGCGCATCAAGCAATACAACCTCGGCCAGGTGAGCGCCTTCCGCAATGAGCATGAAACCAATCATGATCAGAAACGCCAATCCTAACATCTGAATACTAGGGTGTTCGTTCACAAATTTGCCAACTGGTCCCGCAAAAAACATCATAATTAATACCGATAAAACAACGGCAACAATCATCACCGTTATGTTTTGCGTCAGGCCAACGGCGGTAAGAATAGAGTCGATGGAAAAGACGACGTTGATGACGGCAATTTGTGTGACAACGCTGCCGACGGTAGCCCCTGCTTTGGTGCCAGGTTTGTCGATGTCCTCTTCGTCACCGTCCCCTTCCAGCTTGTGGTGGATTTCAGAGGTTGCCTTGTAAAGAAGAAACAGCCCGCCAATAAACAGAATAATGCTTTGGCCCGTTGGGGCAGCGTCGAGCCAGCCCAAGTTCAGGTGAGCAAATGGCTTGCTGAGCGAAATCAAGACTGAAATTCCAAACAACAGAGCAACACGAAAAATCATGGCCAAAACCAAACCGATGTTCCGCGCTTTGGGTTGATCGCCCGCGGCCAGTTTGTTGGCCGCAATGGAAATAAAAATAATGTTGTCAATGCCTAGTACAATCTCCAGAAAGGTCAGGGTTAGTAAGCTGACGAGTGACTCGGCTGAGAATAATTGTTCCATTCGTTGTAAGTAAGGATTGTGATGAACAGCCGAAATTATCTGCTTTCTGAATAGCAGGCAATGCATTTATAGAAATGAGGGGCGTTTCTAGTCCATGAACGGTTGATTTTGATGGAATGGGATCATGAATATTCTGTGGTAGGCAAATCAATAAGCAGTCCACCCACCATCGGCAGTAACGGTGGTGCCATTGAGAAAACTGGCTTTATCGGAAGCTAAAAACAAGGCGAGTTCTGCAATTTCAGCCGCTTGTGCCGTGCGAATGTTGTTGGCTGCGCCAGCACTCATTCGTTCAAAACCGAATGGGTTGACACGGGCATTCTGCATGATGTTGGTACTTACGCCACCAGGTGCAATGGCGTTGCAGCGAATTCCTTTCGGCGCATACTGGTAACCAATGTTTTTGGTTAAACCGATCAACCCGTGTTTCGAAGCTGTATACGCTGCCCCAGCCCGACCGCCGTATAGTCCACCGATGGAAGCTACGTTGAGGATAACCCCGGCACCTTGCTTCAACATAATCGGAATGGCTTTGCGGCAACTGTAAAAAGGACCAGTCAGATTAACCCCTATAACCTGGTTCCAAAGAGCGTTGCTGACATCGGCAACGGGGGTAAAATCGTCCATCACGCCCGCGTTATTCACCAGAATATCCAGTCTACCCCAGCGTTTTAGGACTTCATCAAAGAGTTGGTCGATATCCTTTTCGTGAGAAATATCAGCGACTAGACTGCTTACAACTTCGCTGTTTTGTCCAATTTCCAGAACTACGGCTTCAAGGGTTTCCGGGTAAATATCCGTTAAGAGAACACAGGCAGCTTCGGCAGCAAACAAGTGGGCAATGGCTTTTCCAATTCCAGAACCTGCCCCGGTTATGAGCGCTACTTTATTTTCTAATAATTTCATCAGGAGATACAGCTAAATGTGAGAATAGCAAAGCTACTCCCGACCCAAATCCTGTTTCCTGATGGAAGATAGGCTACAAACTGATACTTGTCAGTAGCCTACTTCCTGAAGGCTTACTCCGCGCGTAGACTTCTCACCGGGTCGGTAAGGGCGGCTTTAATGGACTGAAAGCTAATGGTTAGCAGAGCCACGGCAATAGCCAGGGAACCAGCCAGGGCAAACATCCACCAGGCAACGTTAATTTTGTATTCAAATGCCTGTAACCACTTATCCATTGCATACCAGGCGATAGGCGAGGCCAGCGCAATGGCAATCAGGACCAATCTGACGAATTCTTTGGAAAGCAAGCCCACAATGCTGCCCACGGAAGCCCCCAGAACTTTGCGAACGCCAATTTCTTTTTTGCGGCGTTCGGCAGTAAAGATCGCTAATCCCAGCAGACCGAGACAGGCCACGAAAATCGTCAGGCCGGAGAAGATTCCCAGAATCTGACCAATTTTCTGTTCGGATTCGTAGGTTTTCATAAACCGCTCATTCAGAAAAGAGTAGGAGAAAGGCTGGTCAGTTTTAAAACCCACCCATTGTTTTTTGACCGAAGCCAGTAACCCAGCAATGTCGCGGGTTTTGACTTTGGCGATCAGCGTTCCGGGGTTTTTGCCTAGCACCATAACCAGGGGCGTAATCCGTTCGTGCAACGACCGAAAGTGAAAATCCTTCACGACGCCAACAACCTGGTAAGTTGTTTTCGTGCCTTCGCTATTAGGGCGAGTAATGGTGCGGTTCAGCGCATGGCCGTTCCAGCCGAATGTTTTGGCCGCCGTTTCGTTGATAATTACCGCCGTTGAATCGGTTCCGAAGGATTTGGAGAAATTCCGGCCCGCAACGACTTCCATGCCCAGAGTAGGAATGTAATTGTAATCAACGTCGTAACGCAGCGTTTTGACCAACTGCGTAGCGTTGTTGTCGGGATAGACAAAAAAGTTATTGTTATTACTCGGTCCAGCGGGCAAATACCCTGAATGGCTTACATTGATCACGCGAGGATCCTGCAAGAGCAAATCGCGGAAAACCTCTTCTTTCTGGCCCAGCGCCCACGTATTCGATAGCACCAGAACCTGGTCTTTGTCGTAGCCAAGTTTTTTGTTCTGAATATAGTCAAGTTGCTGATAAACAACCGTAGTACCTACCATCAGCATGACCGAAATGAAAAATTGAAAAACAACCAGACCACTTCGCAGGCCAATGCTATTTTTGCCGGAATTAAAACGTCCTTTCAAGACTGCAACGGGCTTAAACGAGGCCAGAAAAAACGCCGGATAACTACCCGCCAGCAGCCCAACCAACAAACCGAATAGCAACAAACCAGGCAGCAGCCAGGGTACATCTACAAAGCTAAATACCAGCGTTTTACCGGATAAATCATTGAAAAGTGGCAGGGCTGCATAAACCAGTGCCAGGGCTACGAGCATGGCGATGGCCGTTAGGAGCAGCGATTCGATCAGGAATTGAAAAGCCAGTTCCAGCCGTACCGAACCCATCACCTTGCGGATGCCCACTTCTTTGGCGCGCCTGGACGCCCCGGCGGTTGACAGGTTCATAAAATTAATGCTGGCAATCAGCAGGATAAACACCGCAACAGCCCCAAACAGGTAGACATACTGAATGTTACCGGCAGCTTCCAGGTCATAAGGCGAATCAGAGTGGAGGTGAATATCAGTTAGCGGTTGCAGAAATAATCCAATGTCATTGCCTTTTTTTTGGAATTGCGCGTAGTCCATGCCAAAAGCTGTCTCAATCTGCGGACCCATGTACTTCCTGACCATCTGCGGCAATTTGACTTCCAGTTGTTTGTAACTGTAACCTTCGGGCAGGACCAGATAGGTGAAAAATTCAGACGTCATCCAGGAGGGAGATTGGGCCTCGGGTAAACTCGCCATTGAGGTAAAAACGTCAAAATGAAAGTGCGAATTTGCGGGGATTTCATCCATGACGCCCGTCACGGTCAGCGGCGTATTGCCTCCTTTGGTGAGGATGGTTTGCCCCAGCACATCGTCCCGCCCGAACAGCTTCAGCGCCGTCGATTTTGTAAGAACAACCGTATTGGGTTGGGTCAATGCCGTTTTTGAATCGCCCCGAAGCAGCGGAAAACTGAATACCTCAAACAGGTTAGAGTCGGCAAAAGCCATGCTTTCCTCGTTGAAAAGCTTATTACCGACGAGATAGTGCGGCATCCCGCCCTGGCGAAGCCGCGTGGCTTGCTCAACCTCGGGATAATTGGCTTGGAGCGTTCGGGCAACGGGAGGCATTACGTGCGATTCATTCATTTTGCCGCCCTGCACCGTCCCTCGGAAAACAACGCGAACAATGCGGTTTGCTTTTTCGTGGAATCGGTCGAAGCTTATTTCATCTAGCACAAATAAGCTAATTAGCAAACAAGTTGCCAGGCCGATAGCCAGCCCAGTAATATTAATGGCGGCAAAGGCGCGGTTGCGAATCAGGTTTCGCCAGGCAATTTTGATGTAATTTTGAAGCATGGTCTTGAGCGTGAGGCGTTCATGTAGAAGCGCTCAATCTTCATGCCATCTAAATTAAGTAATTGATAGACAGTGAATTGTTAATTAAACAGAAGAGTCGTTTGTCCGCAAGCGTACAGAGGCAGTCCGATTGCGAACAGCCTGAAAAGTGCCGAAGCAGGTCTTAGTTAGCGACCGGCTCACGTAATTTATTGATGATTGTTACCAACCACTCATCCGAACTGCGCTGAAGGGCCATTGGATGCGAGCCGCGCCGAACCAAATACTGGGTGAGGAAGCGCCGGTCGGAGGGAGCCAGCGGGTTGCCAGCCTGGACAAACTGAGTAATGTAAGAAAAGTAAATTTCTGTTCCTTTCAGGGTAAGAATGAAGCGCGTCAGAAAGTTGGATGACAAAGCAGGACGCTGTATTTCGGAGCTAGTTACCATGTGTTTTCAGAGAGATTAAGAGAGAAAACGGATTGATTGTAGTGAAAACCTGCGGGTCAAAAACCATGCCGATTGCTAAAAAAAGACCGTTTATAAATCTTTAAATACTAATTAAGAGTGTAACTATTTAAAGTAGCTTTTGCCGAAGTAAATGCAGGTCGTAGCGACTATTTCGGTGATCTTTTTCATCTTAACCTTTAACCTTGTAACTTAGCTCCCTTGACTCAATCCGAGCCTATCACAAAGGCCCATTCCTCTTGTCAATAAGACCTTAATTGTTATCAGCATCAATGAGCGAGACCGTAGCTAACAAGGATAAATCGTCACTTCCGGCATTGCCTAAAACTCAAACTGGTATTTCGGGACTCGATGAAATTACGGGCGGTGGGTTACCCAAAGGGCGTCCTACCTTGATTTGCGGCGGGACTGGCTGCGGAAAAACGCTGTTCTCCATCGAATTTATTGTACGGGGGGCCACTGAATTTGACGAACCCGGCGTCTTCGTTGCTTTTGAAGAAAAAGCTGAAGAGATAGCGGCGAACGTGGCGTCACTTGGCTTTGATTTAAACCAGCTTCAAGAGAAACAACGCATTAAGCTTGAATATGTTCATGTTGATGCGAGCGAAATTGAAGAAACTGGAGACTACGACCTAGATGGATTATTCATCCGCCTGGGCTACGCCATTGACAGCATTGGTGCGAAGCGAGTTGTACTCGATACCATTGAAAACCTATTTGCCAACTTAACCAACCAGAGCATTATACGGAGTGAACTCCGACGCTTGTTTACCTGGCTGAAAGACAAAGGCGTTACGACCATAATTACCGGTGAGAAAGGCGAAGGAACCCTAACGCGAAACGGACTGGAAGAATACGTTTCAGACTGTGTTATCCTACTCGACCACCGCATTAGCAATAAAATTTCGACCCGGCTTTTCCGCATTGTCAAGTACCGGGGTTCGGTACACGGCACCAATGAATATCCTTTTCTGATTGATGAAGATGGAATATCGGTCTTGCCGGTCACCTCGTTAACGCTGGACCATAACGTAACCGACGAACGCGTTTCGTCTGGCATTCCGGCTCTGGACAGGATGCTAGGCGGTAAAGGCTTTTTCAAAGGAAGCAGCATTCTGGTTTCGGGCACGGCGGGGACGGGTAAAACGAGTCTGGCGGCCAGCTTTGCGCATTCTATTTGCCAGCGTCAGCAACGGTGCCTGTATTTTGCCTTTGAAGAATCATCCCAGCAGATTACGCGGAACATGCGTTCCATCGGCATTGATTTGCAAGCGCATGTGGACCAGAATTTGCTTCGCTTCCACGCATCCCGCCCGACGCTAAACGGCTTGGAGATGCACCTGCTAACCATTCACAAGCTTATAAAGGAGTTCAAGCCGCACGCGGTCGTTATTGACCCGATGACAAACTTGATTACGGTGGGTGCTATAAGCGAAGTTCGTTCGATGCTCATACGCCTGATTGACTTCCTGCAAACCGAGCAGATTACGCTGCTTTTAACGGCTTTGTCCTTGAATACGCTGGTGAATGAGCAAACGGATGAAGGCGTTTCATCACTGGTGGACGCCTGGTTGCTGGTCAAAGATATTGAGCACAACGGCGAGCGAAATCGGGGACTTTACGTGATTAAGTCGCGGGGGATGAGACACTCGAACCAAATTCGTGAGTTTGTCATTAGCGACAAAGGGCTGGATCTGGTGGATGTGTACTTAGGACCGGAGGGCGTCCTGACGGGCTCGGCTCGGGAAGCACAGCAGTTGCAGCAGGTAGCGGGGGTTGAATTGCGGGGTCATGCCGTTAGTCGCAAAGACCGGGAGATCGATCGCAAGCGGTTGGTGCTGGAATCCAAAATTGCCAGCTTGCGGGAAGAGTTTGAGTCGGTCCAGGAAGAGCTAAACAAAACCTTCGTGGACGAAGAGCTGCGCAACGAAATTTTAGAACGCAACCGGGAACAGATGATCCGCAACCGGCACAATGAATTATAGGCAGCTATCCAGGCTCCTTACTAATTTAAAAATAAATGGACGACTTAGAAGAAAAAGAAGCTATATGGGAGCTGCGACTCTATATTGCTGGTAAAACAACCAAATCGGTTACCGCTCTAAACAACTTAAAGAGATATTGCGAGCAACATTTAAAAGATCGTTATGTTATTGAAGTAATCGATCTTTTGGTAAAACCCCAGTTGGCTGCTGGTGACCAGATCCTGGCTGTTCCGACATTAGTTAAAAAGGTTCCAGAGCCGATTCGCAAGATCATCGGCGATTTATCCAATGAAGAAAAGGTGTTGGTTGGCTTAGACATCCGGTCCACTCAAAAATAAACTAATGGAGCCATCAGATATATCGCAGGGAAATCTAGATGATGATCTAGAACCGTATGTATTACGTTTGTTTGTGGTAGGAGCCTCGCCTAATTCGGCCCGGGCAATCACCAACATTAAACAAATATGCGATATGTATCTGAGTGGGCGCTATTCATTGGAAATTATTGATGTCCACCAGCAGGGGCAGCTGGCCAGTGAGGAACAATTGATTGCCCTGCCTTTATTGGTAAAATATTCTCCCCACCCCCGGCGTCGGTTGATTGGTGACATGTCTGATACAAAACGGGTTCTAACTGGATTAGGCTTATACGCGGATGGAACCAGCTAAAACGTACCAACAACTGGCCACCGAGAACGAACAGTTGCGGATTCAGTTAGAAGAGGCTACTGATACAATCCAAGCCATTCGGTCCGGGCAAGTAGATGCCCTGGTCGTGCAGGGAGAGCAAGGCCATGAGCTTTATACGCTGAAAACGGCGGATCAAACCTACCGGGTTTTTATTGAAACCATGCACGAGGGGGCCGTTACGGTGAACGAACAGGGCTTGATTCTGTATGGAAATTCCACCTTTGCCGCGATGGTGGACCAGCCTCTGTCGTCGGTTATAGGAACCACGTTTGAGTCACTGGTTGACGAGGAGAGTCAGGCTATTTACGACAATTTCTTTCGTCAAAGCTGGGAGTCTTTCAGTAAAGTCGAGCTGATGATTCGGCAACGTAGCGTGCGCGTTCCGTGTTTGTTATCCGCGACGCCTCTAGCCCTCGATGAAGGGCCCTGCTTGAGCATTATTCTCACCGATCTTACGACGCAAAAGCAAACGCAGCAGCTTCTAAAGGCCGCTAATGAGCAGCTAGCACAAACCAATGCTGAGTTGGGGATGAGTAACCACGCCCTCAACCGTCTGAATGAGAACCTGCAACAGTTTGCGTACATCGCCAGTCACGATTTGCAGGAGCCGCTCCGAAAAATTCAACAGTTTGGTAACCTGCTGGCGATGCACTATGCCTCCGTTCTGGACGAACAGGGACAGCAGTTTGTTGAGCGTATGGCTTCGTCGGCTAGCCGCATGTCTACGCTGCTGCGGGACTTATTGACCTACTCGCGGCTGACCGTGCCAACAGAAACGTTTCAGGTACAGGATCTGAACCAGATTGTTGCTGAAGCCATCAGCGCTTTGGAATTGATGATTGATGAAACAGGAACGCGCATAACCGTTTCCGATTTAGGGCAGGTGCCTGCTGACTCCATGCAATTGGGGCAGGTTTTTCAAAATTTATTGAGCAATTCCCTCAAATTTGCCCAGTCTGGCGTTTCACCCGTAATCCAGCTCAGTCGCCAGACGGTTGCCCGCCATGAATTGCCTCCTGATTATCAGCCGCCAGGGCATCAAAACCACTTTTGCTTAATTCAGGTTGCTGACAATGGGATTGGGTTTAGCGCCCAGTATTCCGAACGAATTTTTGGGGCTTTTCAGCGGTTGCACGGCAAGAATACCTATCCGGGAACAGGAATAGGTCTGGCTATTGTCAAAAAGGTGATTGAGAATCACCAGGGCTATATCAAAGCAGATAGTGCGCCTAACCAGGGAGCGACCTTCAGTATTTATCTGCCAACGAACTAAGCGACGATTCAGACGGATACCAACAAAAAAGGGCCTTTTCAGGCCCCATTCTGCGTTTTATTCGTGTTTGGCTACTTCTTTATTCGCCCCTTTCAATTTCTCTTTGAACACTTTTTTAAATTTGTCCAGCTTCGGAGCAATCACGAACGAACAGTACCCTTGCTCGGGGTTGTTCGCGTAATAATTCTGGTGATAATCCTCGGCGGGGTAAAACGTGCTGGCCGCACTGATTTCCGTCACGATAGGCCGGTTATACGCTTCCGATTTATTCAATTCGTCTTTAGCCGTTTGTGCCAGCCGTTTTTGCTCTTCATTGTGGAAGAAAACGACGGAGCGGTATTGCGTGCCCACGTCAGCGCCCTGGCGATTGAATTGCGTTGGGTCGTGGCTGCGGAAAAACGCTTCCAGCAGTTCAGCGTAAGTAACTTTTTTAGGATCAAAAACAACCTCAACGCACTCGGCGTGACCTGTTTCGCCCGAGCAGACTTCTTTATACGTTGGATTTTTGGTTTCGCCACCTTCGTAGCCTGAAGTCGCTGAAAGAACACCGTCCAGCGATTCAAACATAGCTTCCGTACACCAGAAGCAGCCCGTCCCGAAAGTCGCTTTTTCCAGCCCCTCCATGGAGGTGATTTTTTCTGTATTCATAAGTTTAGTTTTAGCCGTAGCTGCTGAGTTATTGTTTTGCGCGCATGAAGTCAGTGACAGAGCCGGCAGCAACGCCAATGTCCATGCGGTAATGCTTTTCCAGAGCGAAGGAATAACCATTAGTTTGATTTTCTGGTTAGTTTTATAACTGTATAACATATCCTTTTTCCAGAAAGTTTATTGAGCACTGTGAATACGAAAGACACATTTTTTGACCTAAATCTCGACTCGTTTCGCTACACGGGTCGCGAGCCAATTTCCCTCAACAAATGGGATACCGAGATCGACAGCCTTTATGAATCAAACGAAGAATATGAGGAATTACTGCGCCTAACGGTTACGGAAATTAGTGATTTACAGGAGCGTATGTATGCCCACAACCGCTACGGACTCCTGGCGGTCTTCCAGGCAAGGGATGCCGCTGGCAAGGACGGGACCATTCAGCGGGTGTTTTCCGGCGTAAATCCAGCGGGAATACGGGTGCATTCTTTCAAGCAGCCTTCCAGCCAGGAACTCGAACGCGATTTTATGTGGCGCTGTCTGGTTCGGTTGCCAGAGCGGGGGACTATCGGCGTTTTCAACCGATCTTATTACGAAGAAGTACTGGCGGTAAAAGTGCATCCCAAAATTCTGCATAGCCAGTATCTGCCAGACGAATGGATGGACAGCGAAAAAATCTGGAAGCGCCGCTACAAAGACATTCGCAATGTAGAAAAATACCTGCACCGCAACGGCTTTCCGACCGTGAAGTTTTTCCTGCACGTCTCGAAGGAAGAACAGGGAAAACGCCTCATCAGCCGCATTAAAAACGAGTCCAAAAACTGGAAATTTAACCGACAGGACGTGGAAGAACGGGGCTACTGGAACCAGTATACCAACGCCTACGAGGAAGCTATCGGGAAAACGGCAACGGAAAAACTACCCTGGTACATCATTCCTGCCGACGACAAAAAGAACATGCGTCTCATTGTGGCCAAAATTATGCTCGAAGAGCTGAAAAATCTGAAAACCAGCTACCCGCAGAGCGATCCGGAAGAGCAGAAAGTGCTTCAGGACATGATTGCCGTTATTGAGCAGCAAAATAAGGAATAAGCGTCAGTTTAACTGCGGCTCAACCGTATAACCGGCCTTGCGTAGCAACTCGATCAGGCCATTAGGACCAGGCAGGTGAAGCGCACCGACGGCTACAAAAAGTGGTTTGGAAGCCATCAAGGCAGGCAGCCGTTTGAGCCAGTTTTCGTTGCGTTTGTCTACCAGATAGGCCGTATCGCCGTATTTCTGGCTGTATTCTTCATTCATCTTCCACATGCCTGCCAGATCTTCTTTGAGGTAAAGGTCGGTGATGCGTTTTGAAGAGTGTTGCATTTCACGTTTGTCTTTGACAATCTGAACGAGTTGCTCGGCCTGTTTATCAATGGAGTCGTGGTTGAGCAGAAAGCCCATTTGTTCCTCCATCGTTTCCAGCGGTGTAATGCTTTTGCCCTGTTTCTGACCGTCACTGGCGAAAAATAGATCCAGGGGTAAACCGGTAAATTTCCGTAACGTATCCGATTCTTTCTCTATTTGGGCCATGCTGAGCATCATGGCTGTATAAACTGGCTTGATCTGGTCGAACATGGCCAGATCAATACCCGTTGAGGCTCGGAATTCCTTCGCAACCAGTTCGTAATCTTCCGGCGAAATCAGCTTACGGAGGCTGTTATCGAACATCATAGCCTGCATGGCCATCTGGAGCATAGCCGATGAATCAACCGTTGTTTCAACCACAACGCCCTGCGCCTGCTGGTACGCTTTTTTGACTTTAGGCGTTCCGTCGAGGTAACTGTCTTTCAGGATATGGTACGTCCCGAACAGGTAGGAAGGCTGTTTTAGCTCATTACCCGACACTTTCCACAACAGCGACTGGGCCGATGCCAGCGAAACGGTGAGCAGGGAAACAATAAGTAGACTATATTTTTTCATAACGTTAATCTTCTTCGTGACGGGATGAGGACGAGCGCCGGGTTTTTAAGCGAATAGGCCAGTAAAGCAGAAAGCCAACCGGTCCTAGTAAAAAACAAAGCAACAGGCACGGAATAATAACAATGTGTGGCACTTTTCGGCGCTGGCTGCTTTGCAAAATCCAGCTACCGGTTACCAGATCGAACGCCAGGTAATGAATCCAGCCAGCCAGCATGGTTTCGTCGCTGCTAAACGCCGCTCTAAGGCCAGCCAGTGTATTGAACGATTGGTAGTCGAAGTTACCGATGCCATTGATCAGGTAATAAATATACAATAAAGCGAGCAGAGCCGGAATAGGCAGGTAACGAATGAGCCATTTTGTGGGTTGCCAGCGCGGGGCCACCACCATAATCAGCCATTGGGGGAGGACGATTGTATTAGCAATGAGAAAGACTAAATCTGGTTTCATAGGGGCAAGGGTTAGTCGGCCAATATACGGAAAGTGCCCTGTTTGACAATATTTTTCGAGGCAACAAAAAAGCCCGCATCCCATTTGAAATGCAGGCTTTTGAGATCGATTTATGGGACTACCAACCTAGCCCCAGCTTAATATTTACTCCGATAGGTGTATAAAAGGCAGGCACTTTCAATCGGTTTATCGTGGGAAGAATAGGGAGTGTGAAGTTTACATCAAAATAGCTATAACGCCCAAGCCGACGTTGCATACCCCATTGAACGGATAGCGCGTTAAGCATCTCGAAAGTCTTTGTGCTTTTTCTCAGGCCAAATAAATCTCCTTCATAACGCCCGTACCCATACAGAATATTTTCGGTTTGTAAGCCGACGTAATTATTGGAAAAATTGTTGGCACTTAACCCTTTTCGCATTCGTTTTTTGATGGAATAGTAATACCGAAGTGAAACTGGCATTTCCAAAACCGTTTCTTTACGTAAATCACCTCCCCGGTAGTGACGCCCAATTATTAAAGCCTGAACGGAAAAGCTAGGGGATAATTTTTGCTCAATGCCCGCTTCCATTCCGTAGCCATAGTAAATGCCGGGAGCGCCCGCTGGAATAGGAAGAGGAATGCTTAATCCAGCCTTGATAAGTGTCTTCTCTTCAACGCTTGTCCGGGTGATGTACCGGAAAGCTTCCCGCATTTTTTGCCGCGAAGAGTCCGGGTTTTCTTCGCTGTATTCGGTTCGGACCGAATCGCGCGATTGAGCCAACAGGCTCTGTGAGGGAACAAGAAAAAGTAGTTCAGTTGTGATTTGGACGTTCTTTCCGAAGTGTCCAGTAACGTCGCTACCTCCTTGTGCGAATAGCCTTCTACTTCGATAAGCAGAAAAACAGCGCGGGCGCCATCGGGCAGCGACCGGATAACGCGGTCAAGGACTTCACCGGTAAGCTGGTCGGGGAGGTGCAGGGGCTGGTCGTGCAGCTCGGGCGAAAGCGTTTCAAAACGGCTTTCCCGTTTCAGTTTACGCAGCGCCTGCCGAACAACGATGGTCTTGATCCAGGCACCAAGCGTTGACTGAAAACGATATGAAGATAGGCTGCGAAATACCTCGACAAAGGCATCCTGCAAAGCGTCATTGGCATGGTCGTAATCATTTAAAATGCGAAAAGCCTTGGTAAACATAGCCTTTTTATACCGCTCAAAAAGTAAGCGTTGAGCCATTCGGTCATGGATTTGGCAACGTTCAACAAGCTCGCGTTCGGAAAGTTCGGGTGGCACGGACACACGGAACATAGGTTGGTTTTAAGGTTCCGCTCTAAAGGGCAAAATGGCCGGAGAAAGGTTGGAAAGCGGCGCGAAATTTTAAACTAAAAAAGCGGCGCAAAGAAGGTTTCTTCTCTACGCCGCTTTCAAAAGACTTATGTAAACTTAAAATTTCCAGCGTACAAACGCCTCCATGGCTTCGTATTCGGCCAGACCCAGGCGGTTATACAACTCAGCCGTACCCCGGTTGCGTTCTTCGGCGCGTTGCCAGAATTCGCGGGAGTCGGTGCCTTGGTAGACAACGCCGTCCTTCTGCGACTGGTGTTTGAAGATACCCAACCGCTTGCGCATCAACTGATCAGGCGACATCGGAACGGCCATCTCAATTTCGTGAATATCCCACTCGGCCCAGGCACCGCGGTAAAGCCATACCCAGCAATCCTGCATAAAATCAGCACCCGACGCCTTCAGCCGACGAACCGCTTCGATGATGGCATCCAGACACACTTTGTGCGTACCGTGCGGATCGGCCAGGTCACCGGCGGCGTAGATTTGATGCGGTTTGATCTGTTCGATCAGGTTCATCACCGCCAGAATATCATCTTCACCCAGGGGCTTTTTCTCAACCTTACCCGTTTCGTAGAAAGGCATGTTCAGGAAATGCGCGTTTTCGACCGGAATGCCTACAAAACGACAGGTCGATTTCGCTTCGCCGCGCCGAATTAATCCTTTGACATACCGCACTTCGGCCGTATCCATCTCGCTGTCTTTCTTCGTCCGCAGCGAGGCCGCCGCATCCTGAAAAATACGGTTGGCTTCCGGGCTGTCAATACCAAATTGCTTGTTAAAGTCAACCACGTAGTCCGCAAAGCGCAGGGCTTCGTCATCGGCAACGGCAATGTTCCCCGATGTTTGGTAACCCACGTGTACTTCGTGGCCCTGGTCGTGCAGCCGCTGGAAGGTTCCACCCATCGAGATGATGTCGTCATCTGGGTGCGGACTAAAAATCAGGCAGCGTTTCTGCGCGGGTAATTTCCGTTCGGGACGGTTGGTATCGTCAGCGTTGGGTTTGCCACCCGGCCAGCCCGTGATGGTATGCTGAAGTTTATTAAAGACATCGATGTTGAGTTCGTACGCCTGGCCAACCTGCGCCAGTAAGTCGCTCATTCCGTTATCGTTGTAATCTTTGTTAGTCAGTTTCAAAATTGGCTTGCCCAGCGTCAATGACAGGTGCGTCACCGCCTTTTTGATCATTTTATTGTCCCAGGCCACCGTATCTACCAACCAGGGAGCTTTCATCCGGGTTAGCTCCGAAGCCGCCGCTTCGTCAATTACAAAGAGGCAATTCGGGTGTAACTGGAGATAAGAAGCAGGCACTTGTTCCGTTACGGTATCTTCAACGGCAGCTCTGATAACGGGTGCTTTGCGCTCGCCCCAGGCCAGTAGCACCACGCGGCGGGCCTTCAAAATCGACGAGACACCCATCGTGATGGCCTTTTTCGGTACTTTGGTCAGGCTACCGAAGTCGCCCGCTGCTGCTGCCCGCGTGGAGTGGTCAAGCATCATCAGACGCGTTTTGGAGTTCTGGAGCGAACCTGGTTCGTTGAAACCAATGTGGCCGTTCCCCCCGATACCCAACAACTGAAAATCAAGGCCACCCATGGCTTCGATTTTTTCCTCGTACGACCGTCCGAATTCGGCAATCTGGTTGTAAGGCGTTGTGCCGTCGGGAAGAAAATAAGCGTCCGCCGGAATATCAACGTGATCGAACAATTGTTCCTTCATGAACCGAACATAGCTCTGGAGCGAATCAGGCTCCATCGGGTAATATTCATCCAGGTTGAACGAAATGACATTCCGAAAGCTCAGCCCTTCTTCCCGGTGGATACGGATCAGTTCGGCATAAACCGTTTTTGGGGAAGATCCGGTTGCCAGACCCAGAACGCAAGGCTTGTTCTCGCGCTGCTTAGTCCGAATGAGTTCAGCAATTTCCTTAGCTACAGCGCGAGAGGCAGCTTTGGCGTCGGCATAAATATTGGTCGGAATTTTTTCGTAGGTAATGGCCTGTTGCATAGGCTCACCCGTGTGTGCAGAAGAAATTTCCTGACCAGCATTATTGAGGACAGAAGGTTCGGAGATCATAGCAAATGGTGCTGTTTTTTGATTGCGAAGCAAATTGATAATTCAAAATTGCGGATTGTTCGGCGGATACCCAACTGTTTTATTTTAAAAAAATTTAAAAATTACTAAAAGGTGCCTCACGAAAATAGTACGTGTTAGGTCTAAAAAAGTGCAATTTCGGGTTTTTGTATTAAAAAAAGGTAAATTTGGGGTATTCCTGTTTTGACGAGAAAGCCTTGATTTCGATATGGGTCTAAGATGGATAACAGTTTTAGCGATTGGTGCAATCTTAGCAATTGCCTTGTCCTCCTTTTTAGGCGTTTTCGAGGAGAAGGTAGATTTCAATACCCAGATAAAACCACTCCTTAACAAAAACTGCATTGCCTGTCATGGCGGCGTAAAAAAGGCCGAAGGTTTTTCGCTGCTTTTCAAACACGAAGCGCTGGCTCCCACCAAATCCGGCAAGTCGGCCATCATTCCCGGCGATGCCGCCGCCAGCGAAATGATCCGCCGTTTGACGTTGGACAATCCCGACGAACGAATGCCGCTGGACGCTCCCCCGCTGAAAGAAGAAGAAATTGAGTTACTCAAAAAATGGATCGATCAGGGCGCTGAATGGGGCGATCACTGGGCTTATACTCCCGCCGAAAAACCGGAACTACCTAAAATCGGAACGTTTTGGAGCCGCCTGGGCTGGACTGAACACGAAGACCATGCATGGATTAAAAACGAGATCGATTATTTTGTGCTGAATAAACTGCGGGAGCAAAAGCTAAAACCATCGCCCGAAGCGGACCGGGCCACGTTGCTGCGCCGCGTTGCTCTCGATCTGACGGGCTTACCGCCCACGGAGCAGGAAGTAGCGGATTTCGTGGCGGATCAATCGCCGAATGCCTACGAAAAAGTGGTGGATCGGTTGCTGGCTTTGCCCGCCTACGGGGAGCGCTGGACGGCCCTCTGGCTTGATCTGGCCCGCTACGCCGACACGAAAGGCTACGAACGGGACGGCGGCCGGAAAATATGGCGTTACCGGGACTGGCTCATTAAAGCCTTTAACGAGGACAAGCCTTTCGACCAGTTTGCCATTGAGCAACTGGCGGGCGATTTGCTCCCCGACCGAACGGACGACCAACTCATAGCAACCGGCTTTCACCGGAACACCATGAACAACGATGAGGGCGGTACGGTGGACGAGGAGTTTCGCGTGGCGGCCCTGCTGGATCGGGTCAATACCACCTGGGATGTTTTTCAGGGGACGACTTTTTCGTGCGTGCAGTGCCATAGCCACCCCTACGATCCGTTTGTGCACGATGAATACTACAAATACCTCGCCTTTTTCAACAATACCCGCGACGAGGATGTGCAAAGCGAAACGCCCACCTTGCGGTTTTACAAAGACAAAGACTCCATTAAAGTAGCTGAATTGCAAACCTGGCTGACCAGCCACACGAAAAATCAGCAACAGGTTCGGGAGTGGATGGATTTTATTCGGGTAACAGAGCCAAAAATAAATTCACACGACTTTGACCAGTACGTAAACGCTTCTCTGCTGGATGCCAAGTTTTTCGGTTTTCAGCACGGCGGTTCAACGCGCATCAAGCATGTTGACCTGACCGGCGCCAATCGACTGGTAATGGCCTGGGGAACAAACGCCGACAAAGCCGTTGTCACGCTTCGGCAGGACAGCCCGACGGGCCCCGCTGTGTTGACCTTGCCTGTGCCTAAAACCGGCAACGCCTGGAAAGATACCGTGGTCATCTATGCCCTGCCCGAACTCAAGGGACGCCATCATCTTTACCTGACGCTGGATAGCCCCAAACAGCCCAAAGAATGGGTGATGGTAAAATGGGTGTCGTTCCGGCCAGCATTTCCAGGAAGCGAAAGTAAAGACGGTTCGTTGCTGAGTGAGGTGGAACAAAAGCTGAGCCAGGTGCTGAACGCCAGCGTCGAAACAACACCGATCCTGTATGAAGGGAAAGGCGACTTGGCCCGAAAAACAACAATTTTTGAGCGCGGTAACTGGCTGGTAAAAGGAAAACAAGTGCAGCCCGATGTACCTAAATCGCTTCCCGCCTTGTCGCCGCAGGAGCCACGCAACCGCCTGGGTCTGGCCCGTTGGATGGTGCGACCGGACAACCCGCTGACGGCCCGCGTAGCAGTAAACCGCTTTTGGGAGCAGCTTTTCGGAACGGGCATCGTCGAAACGGTCGAAGATTTTGGAACCCAGGGAATACAACCTACGCACCGCGAACTGCTGGATTTTCTAGCTGTGGAGTTTAGCACAACCGATCAGTGGTCGGTGAAAAAGCTGTTGAAAAGGCTGGTGTTATCGGCAACCTACCGCCAACGCTCGGAAGCCACGCCGGCATTAATCGCTGAAGATCCTTTCAACCGCTGGCTGGCCCGGGGACCGCGCGTGCGGTTGAGCGCCGAACAAGTGCGGGATCAGGCGCTGGCGGTCAGTGGCTTGCTCAGTCCGAAGATGTACGGCCCCAGCGTCATGCCACCCCAACCGGCGGGCATCTGGCAATCGCCGTACGATGGGGCAAGCTGGAAACTAAGCGAGGGCGAAGACCGCTACCGTCGGGCGCTGTATACCTACTGGAAACGTACGGCC
This sequence comes from Tellurirhabdus bombi, assembly GCF_021484805.1. Lineage (NCBI taxonomy): Bacteria > Pseudomonadati > Bacteroidota > Cytophagia > Cytophagales > Spirosomataceae > Larkinella > Larkinella bombi. The sequence goes on from NZ_CP090557.1 coordinate 2,344,697, forward strand.
CCGTATCCGTCGATGATCACGTTTGATAGTCCGAGCCGGGAGTTTTGCCAGTTGCGCCGCCTCCGTACCAATACGCCGCTACAGGCACTGGTCACCCTGAATGATACCGTTTACATTGACGTGGCCCGAAAGCTGGCGGGAGTGATGCAGCAGGGCGGTAAAACACCGGAACAAAAAATTCAGGCGGGTTTTCGACGGGTCATGCTGCGCGATTTAACACCTAAAAAATTAGCGGTTCTGGCTCGCCTGTATCGAAACACCGAAAAAGAATACCGGGAAAATCGGGCGAGTGCCGACAAATTAATGGCTTGTTCGGGCGCGGCTCCAGAAATGGCGGCCCTGACAGTTACGGCGAATACCATTTTGAATCTGGACGAGGTACTTACGAAAGAGTAATGATGAACAACCTGCTGAAAGAACTCCAACAAGCTGCCCTGCAACGCGAAACGCGGCGGCATTTTTTGCATACTTGTTCCACGGGTCTCGGGGCTATGGCTATGGGGTCGGTGTTGGGAAGCTGTGGTTTTCTGGATAAATCCGACAAGGGCAGCGCAGCAGTGGCGGCTGGTCAGGCTGCCGGAGCGCCCATGACACCCCGTTCGTCGCTGTTTACCCCCAAAGCAAAGCAGGTAATTTACATCCACATGGCTGGGTCACCTTCGCAGCTGGAACTCTTTGATTATAAGCCCGAACTGGTCAAATACAATGGCAAAGACTGTCCGCAGGAATTGCTGGAAGGGAAAAAATTCGCGTTTATCCGGGGCGTACCCAAAATGCTGGGGCCACAGGGAAAGTTTGCGCAATATGGCCAGTCGGGAGCCTGGGTGTCGGATTATTTGCCCCATTTTCAGAACGTGGCGGATGAGGTAACGTTCCTGAAAGCCATGTATACCGACCAATTTAATCACGCGCCGGCGCAGTTGCTGATGCACACGGGCAGTGCGCGTCTGGGACGGCCCAGCATTGGGTCATGGGTGACGTACGGGCTTGGCTCCGAAAACGACGATTTGCCGGGTTTTATCGTATTGGCGTCCGGCGGCAAGCAACCCGACGCGGGCAAATCTATCTGGGGAAGTGGCTTTCTGCCAACGGTTTACCAGGGCGTCCAATGCCGTACCGACGGTGATCCGGTGTTGTACGTCTCGAACCCGGACGGCATGAGCCGCGATATTCGCAAACAAACGATTGATGCTATTACCGAAATCAACCAGCAGCAATACAATGACGTAAAAGACCCGGAAATTCTGACGCGGATTTCGCAATACGAGATGGCGTTCCGGATGCAGATGTCGGTGCCTGATGCAATGGATTTAAAAGGCGAGCCGCAATACCTGCTGGATATGTACGGCGTTGATCCCAACAAAGGGTCGTTCGCGCGGAACTGCCTGCTGGCACGGCGGTTGGTGGAGCGGGGTGTTCGCTTCGTGCAGTTATTCGATTGGGGTTGGGATACACACGGAACCAGCTCCGACGGAGCCATTGAAATAGGGCTTCGGGATAAGTGCAAGGAGTCGGATCAGGCGGTGGCAGCCCTGCTGAACGATTTGAAACAGCGCGGTTTACTCGATGAAACGCTGGTGGTTTGGGGCGGCGAGTTTGGCCGGACCCCCATGCAGGAAAACCGCGATGGCCAGACGTTGCCGTTTATGGGTCGGGACCATCACCTCGAAGCCTTTACGGTCTGGATGGCGGGCGGTGGCGTTAAGAAAGGCTTTAGTTTCGGAGAAACGGACGACATTGGCTATTACGGAGTAAAAGACAAAGTACATATTCACGATTTACAAGCTACTATTTTACATTTGCTAGGCTTTGATCACGAGAAACTTACCTACCAGTTTCAGGGGCGGCCTTTCCGCCTGACCGACGTGGCAGGCAAGGTGATAACGCCAGTTTTAGCCTGAAAACAGTATATTTATAGCTGTAAGATTTCATCAGCTACAAGTAAACGCACGACCGCATGAAACACGTCATCTACCTGCTTGCTCTAATCAGTTTTACGTCTTACGCCCAAACGTATGATCTCGTTATTAAAAATGGCCGAATCGTAGATGGAACAGGAAACCCCTGGTATTACGCCGACCTGGGTATAAAAGCGGGCAAGGTGGCGCAGATCGGACAAATTCCTGCGACCAGTGCCAAAGCGGTGATCGACGCCAAAGGCCAAGTCGTAGCGCCTGGGTTCATCGATGTGCATACGCACGTGGAAGGCAGCCTGGAAGAGCGTCCCGGTGCTGAAAATTTCATTTACGACGGGGTCACTACCTTGGTAACGGGCAACTGTGGCAGCTCGGCAACCAACCTGAAAATGTTTTTTGACTCGCTGCGGTTAAAAGGCATTACACCCAATCTGGCCGCGATGGTAGGGCACAATACCGTTCGTTTCAAAGTGATGAAAACGGCCTTCCGCGATCCAACGGTCAAAGAACAGGCGGAAATGGAAGTGCTGGTTGCGCAAGCCATGAAAGATGGGGCAGTCGGCCTATCGACGGGCTTGATTTATACGCCGGGAACCTACGCCAAAACGCCCGAAGTGGTGAATCTGGCCAAAGTAGCCGCCCGGTACGGGGGCGTTTACGCGTCCCACATTCGCGATGAAGGCGAGAACGTTAAAGCAGCCATCGAAGAGGCCATTCATATTAGCCGCGAGGCCGGTATTCCCGTCGAAATTTCGCACTTCAAGGTAGCCAGTAAGCCGATTTGGGGCACTAGCTCGGAAACGATTGCTCTGGTTGAAGCCGCCCGGCGGGAAGGTATGGACGTAACCATTGATCAATACCCGTACACTGCTTCGAGTACTTCGCTGGCTAGCATTGTTCCCTCGTGGGCGCTGGCTGATAGCGACTCGATGGTGTTGGCCCGCTTCCGGGATTCGGAAACCCGCGTCAAAATTCGGAAGGAGATGCTGGCTTCGCTCAAAAAAAACAATCGCAAGAGCTACGACTACGCCGTGGTGGCGTATTATGCCCCCGACACGACTTACAACGGCATGAGCATTTCGGCGATTAATCAGAAATTAGGCCGAAAATCGAACGCGGCTACGGAGGCCGATCTAGTGATGGAATTGATGGAAAAAGCCGACATGAAGCGCATCCAGATGGTTTACCACACCATGTCGGAGGTAGATGTCGCGAACATTCTGCGGTACCCTAATACCATGATTGCGTCCGACGCCGGAGTCGCGAAGTTTGGCTCTAACATGCCCCACCCGCGCGGATACGGCACCAACGCCCGCGTGCTGGGTCGCTATGTGCGGGAGAAAGCCGTTATTCCGCTAGAAGATGCCGTTCGGCGCATGACTTCCTTGCCTGCCCAGCGTTTCCGGCTGGCCGACCGGGGTTTGCTAAAACCAGACTACGCCGCTGATATTGTGATCTTTGACGAAAAAACGGTTGGGGATGCGGCTACCTACGAAGCGCCCCATGCGTATTCAAAAGGATTTTCGTACATTCTGGTAAACGGGGTTCCGGTTGTGGAAAATAGCAAGCATAACAACCAGCGCCCGGGACAGATCTTACTAGGCAGCGGAGCGGCAGCCGGAAACATTGCTAACGCGCAAAAATAAGCCGGCTATGGAGGGGAATTGGCGTGAAAAAACGCTCGAAGAGTTAGAAGCAACAAGCTGGGACGAGCCGGATTTTGCCAGTGACACCGTGCAGAAAACACACGCGCTGCGCAAAACGCCTTTGGCCCGCTTTACGGCAGAAGATGTGCGTATTCTGATCAGCCAGCGTATTTCGTTACCCTATCTGGTGCCGCTAGCCATTGAAAAGCTTCAGCAGAATCTGTTTGTTGAAGGAGATTTTTACCCCGGCGATCTTTTACAAAGTGTGCTTTCCATCGATGAAGCATTCTGGGTGAATAATCGGGCTTTGTGGCGACAGGTTTTTGAGTTGATTCGTGACCGAATGTGGGAAGTGGAAGAGCGGTACATTAACGCTGAGCCCTTCCTGGAATTGTCGTAATAACCTAAGCTCGTCCTAGAAAATAGTGCCTTTTCCTAGACCCTTATGAAAATTTTGTTGTTGCAGGCCGCCGTCGCAGCACCGTCGGAATGGGCCTTGTTTTTCGGACATTTTCACCCGTTGATTGTCCACCTGCCGATTGGTTTTCTCCTGATTGCGGGACTGCTGGAAATTGACCGGCTGACGCGTCGGCAACGGGTGGCGTCGCACACCGTTACCCTGATTTTGTTCTGGTCGGCGGTGAGCGCAACGCTGGCCTGTATTTTTGGGTATCTGCTTTCCTTAACTGGTGGTTACGAGGAAGAAACGCTGGAAAGCCACAAATGGCAGGGGATTGGGGTGGCTCTGTTCTCGTGGGTTGCCTGGGCCGCCAAATACGAAAAATGGAGTCATAAAATTTCGTTTGGACAATTGCTGTACCTGCCCGCGCTGGGCGTTTCGTTGCTGTTACTGCTATCCACCGGACACTTGGGCGGGGCACTTACCCACGGCTCCGACTACCTGACCCAGCATACGCCCGAACCACTGCGCTCACTGGCAGGCATCCCGCCCCGGCCCGAAAAAGAAGTGGCTATGCCAGCCATTACCGATGTGAATCAGGCCTTGGTATACGAGCAAATTGTGGGTCCAATTTTGAAAAGCCGCTGTATTCAGTGCCATAACGCCGAAAAATCGAAAGCGGATTTGCGGTTGGATACGCCGGAAATGATTCAAAAAGGCAGTGAAGACGGTCCCGTGCTGGTAGCGGGGAAAGCCGTTGATAGCGAACTGATTAAGGTTTGTCTGTTGCCGCTGGAAGACGACCAGCACATGCCGCCCAAAGGCAAAACCCAACTCACAGAAAGCCAACTTACATTGCTCACCTGGTGGATTAACGAAGGGGCTTCGTTCAACAAAAGAGTGGCGGATTTGAAAATAACCGACGACGTGAAACCTGCGTTGGCTGCTTTGGGTGGTGGGAATGCGCCGGATGGTAGTTCTGCGAAAACAAACGGGCCAACCGAGTCACCGGTACTGGCTTTAAAGGTGGCCGCCCCGGACGCCAAAGCAATTGAGGCGCTAAAAAAGGCCGGCTTACTGGTTATGCCTTTAGCCAAAGACCAGCATCTGCTGGAAGTAAGCGCGGTAAATGCCCGATCTTTTAACGATGCCCAAGCCGCGTTGCTGCTTCCCTTAAAAGAACAGATTGTCTGGTTGAAGCTGGGGAATACGCCGATTACGGACGCGGCCATGAGCCAGATTTCCCAATTGAAAAATCTTCAGAAACTGCACCTGGAGCAAACCAAAATTACTGATGCGGGGCTAAAAACTTTGACCGGACTGCCGTATCTGGAGTATTTAAATCTCTATGGAACAGCCATTACTGATGCGGGAATGAGTAACCTAAGTAACCTGAAAGCGTTGAAAAGTCTTTATATCTGGCAAACAAAAGTGACCGAAGCGGGCGTGGAGGCCCTGAGAAAAGCGAACAATTCGGTAGAGGTCAATACGGGATTGGCAGAAAATAGCATCGCGGATTTTATCAAACCAGCCGATTCAGCAGCATCAAAAGCTAAAGGAACAAAATAGGACGTTTTTGGGATTAATTGGGATAATGAGTTAACTTAGTAGCTGCTAGGCAATTGCCTGACAAGTTGACTATTCCTTACCTAACCTATGAATCATTGGCTTGCTACTCGGCTTTTTCTGGCGGGAGTCACGCTTCTTGCCTTTAGCTGGACCTCATGCAGCCGGGTCGAAAAGCCCGCCGAAATTCTGGCGGTGGAACAGCAACTGCCCGAAAAAGTTGATTATAACCTGCACGTAAAACCCATTCTGTCGGATCGCTGCTTCGCCTGCCACGGCCCCGATAAAGCCAAGCAACAGGCTGGTCTGCGGCTGGATACGCCCGAAGGGGCTTACGAAGCCTTAGCCGAAAGTGGCAAACGAGCCATCGTCCCGGAAAATTTAGCCAAGAGTGAGCTTTACCACCGCATTGTCAGCAACGATCCAGATTATCGGATGCCTACGCCAGAATCCAACCTGACCTTAACCGCTGAGGAGAAAGCCATTTTGGTGCGGTGGATCGAGCAGGGAGCAGAATATAAGCCGCACTGGTCGCTGGTCAAGCCCGAAAAACCCGCCTTACCGGAAGTCAAAGAAAAGCAGTGGGTGCGCAATGACATTGACCAATTTGTGCTCAAAAAGCTGGAAGAAAAAGGCCTGAAACACGCTGCGGAAGCGGACAAAGCGATGCTGCTGCGGCGGGTTACGCTGGATTTGACGGGTTTGCCGCCCAGCCCGGCAGAGGTCGATGCGTTTCTGGCTGACCAGTCGCCCAATGCGTACGAGAAAGTAGTGAACCGTTTGCTATACAGCCCGCAGTACGGCGAACGGCAGGCGGCGGAATGGCTCGATGTGGCACGGTATGCCGACACCCACGGGTATCAGGACGATGGCATGCGTACCATGTGGCCTTACCGCGATTGGGTCATTAAAGCATACAACCAGAACTTACCTTACGATCAGTTCATTACGTGGCAACTGGCGGGCGACATGCTGCCGAAGCCCGCGCAGCCGGAAAAGGCCCGGGATATACTCATCGCCACGGCCTTTAACCGGAATCACCAGCAAAGCCAGGAAGGAGGCATTGTGGACGAGGAATACCGCGTGGAATACGTCGCGGATCGAACTAATACGTTCGGGAAGGCCATGCTGGGATTGACCGTCGAGTGCGCGCGTTGCCACGACCACAAATACGATCCCATTAGCCAAAAAGATTACTTCTCGTTATTCGCTTTTTTTAACAGCAACAACGACCGGGGGCAGATTCCGTATAACGGGGAGGCCGCCCCGACCATCACGCTAACATCTCGGGAAGCCGAAGAAAAGCTTCGTTTTATCCATCAGAAATTAAAGCCATTACAAGCAGATCTCTTACCAAATCGTCCTGATTACCAGCGCCGATTCAGTCAATGGATAGGGCAGGCAGAGCAAAGTTTGCCTTCGGCCATAACGACGGGTTTAATTGCGCATTACTCATTTGATGAAGCCGATCCGTTGGACTACGCTGCCTGGACCAAAGCCGAAGAGGAAAAAAGTAAGCGGGAAGAAGCCCGGCGGAAACAGGAGGAAACCAAGCGGAAAAAGCCAGCGCCCAAGCCAGAGAAGTCCGTAGCGAAGCGAAAAATGAAAGCCGAACTAGATAAAGATCCGCGCAATCTTTTTGTTAATTCGGTGAATGACACGCTCCCCGCCCGACTGGGTGGCGACCCCGAAAAATATGCCCAAAGTGTGCCGGGACGTTTTGGCAAAGCGCGTTTTCTACCGGGCGACAGCCAGATTCAACTCCCATTCGACTTCGCGGTATTTGAACAGAATCAGCCTTTTACGATCAGTAGTTGGTTTAATCTGGCGCAGTTGGGAACGGAAGCAACGCTTTTGGGGCGCACCACGGGACCCATGGACGGCCAACGGGGCTATCAGCTTGATTTGCTGAAGGACGGGCGGTTGAAAGTTACCCTTAGCCACGTCTGGCCGGACAATGCGCTGGATATCGAAACGATTGACAAAGTACCGGTTAAAAAGTGGTTTCAGGTCGCTTTTACGTACGATGGTTCAGGCCAGGCGAAGGGCTTGTCGCTGTACCTGAACGGTCAGCCCGCCCGTACCAAAATCATTACCGATAACCTGAAACACAGCATTATCTACGGAAAAGACTGGACGCACTGGGCGCAGCATCCGTTTTACATTGGCCGCATGCACGATTATTTCTACAAGAACATTGCCGTCGATGAACTCCGCATTTACGACCGTTGCCTAACTTCTCTGGAAATGCCCCAGTTGGCCGGGCAACCGGATGCCTTGTCGGCGGCTTTGCGAACACCCGCTCCGAAACGAACTCCTGCCCAACGAGCTGGGCTGTACAATTTCTACGTAACGGTTGTTGACACGACTTACCGCGCGGCGCATAAAAAAACCATGCAGCTTCGCGGTGACGAATTGATGCTGTACACCAACGCCGATCAGGTGATGGTGATGCGCGAGCGCAGGACGCCCCGCAAAACGTTTCTGCTCAAACGGGGCGCTTACGATGCGCCCGGCGAAGAAGTTAAACCGGCAACCTTGTCGGCGTTTGGAACAATGCCCGCCGAGTTTCCCCGCAATCGGCTGGGGCTGGCCAAATGGGTACTGAGTAAGAATAATCCGCTGTTTGCGCGCGTGATCGTGAATCGGGTTTGGCAGCAGTATTTTGGGCAGGGTCTGGTAAAATCAAGCGACGATTTCGGGAATCAGGGGGCCTTGCCTTCGCATCCCGAATTACTGGATTACCTGGCCATTCAGTTTCGCGAGGGGGGTGGCGGCACATCGCCCTGGAACATGAAAGCGTTGCATAAACAGATTGTCATGTCGGCTACCTACCGGCAGTCGTCAGCGGTTTCGGATGCCGTTCGGGAAAAAGATTTCGACAATACTTACCTGTCGCGGGGGCCGAGTTACCGCCTGTCGGCGGAGCAGGTGCGCGATGTGGCTTTAGCGGCCAGCGGACTCTTAACTCGCAAAGTCGGGGGCGGTAGCGTTTATCCCTACCAGCCCGCTGGCATCTGGGAAGCCTTAGCCACCCGCAACGCCACAAAATACGTACAAAGCCACAACGACAGTTTGTACCGACGGTCGATGTATACATTCTGGAAACGCTCATCACCACCGCCCATGATGCTCAATTTTGATGCGTCGGAGCGGCATTTCTGCATTGTCCGGCGGCAAAAAACATCGACCCCTTTGCAGGCATTGGTTACACTTAATGATCCACAATTGGTAGAGGCCGCGCGGGTGCTGGCCCAGCAGCTGTCGCAGGAAAAAGAAGCAAAAGAAAACATCAATTTCCTGTTTAAATCGGTGATCAGTCGGGCGGGACGTTCGCAAGAAATCGCGCTGATGCAGCAATTATATGAAGAAGAACTGGCTGATTTTAAGAGAGATAAGAAACGAGCGAAAGACTTAGTAGCCGTTGGCGAATACCCTTTAAAAACTCGGCTTCCGGCTCCTGAGCTGGCTGCCTGGACCGTGGTGGCGAGTACCATTATGAATTTTGATGAAGCAATCATTAAGCGATAAAACAACAAGTAGATGGCTGATCTTCAGGACGAAATACACGACCAGTTAAGTCGGCGTAATTTTTTGGGGCGTGCCAGTGCCGGTATCGGTACATTGGCGTTGGCCTCCCTGCTGAACCCTAAAGACCTGTTTGCGGGCGGGACAAAACCAGGTGAAAGCGGCGCTTTGGGGAAACCGCATTTTCCGCCGAAAGTGAAGCGAATTATCTACCTGTTTCAGAGCGGAGCGCCATCGCAACTGGACTTATTCGACTACAAACCCAAGCTGGAAACGATGTGGGGGCAGGACCTGCCGGAATCCATTCGGAAGGGCCAGCGCCTGACGGGAATGACCGCCGGACAGAGCCGGTTTCCGCTGGCTGCTTCGAAGTTTCGTTTTGCGCAACACGGCCATAGCCGGATGTGGGTCAGTGAGTTACTGCCTTATACGTCTAAAATTGTGGACGAATTATGCTTTATCCGCACATTACATACCGATGCGATCAACCACGATCCGGCGGTTACTTTTTTCCAGACGGGTTCGCAGCAGGGCGGGCGGCCTTCGTTTGGTTCGTGGGTGAGCTACGGGCTTGGGTCGGATAATCAGAACATGCCGGCTTTTGTGGTGCTGCTTTCCAAAGGCCGGGATGGCGATCAGCCCCTTTATGCCAAATTATGGAGCAATGGCTTTTTGCCCTCTGTGCATCAGGGCGTCGTTTTTCGCTCCGGTCCCGACCCGGTTTTCTACCTCAACAACCCACCCGGAATTGACAAAACCAGTCGCCGCCGGATGCTGGATTACCTGGCTAAAATGCATCAGGAGCAGTACAAGCATGTCCTTGATCCAGAGATCAATAACCGCATGGCGCAGTATGAAATGGCGTATCGAATGCAAACTTCGGTGCCCGAAACGCTGGATATTGGCAAGGAGCCTCAATACATCTTTGATCTTTACGGACCTGACTCGCGGAAGCCGGGGACGTTTGCGGCCAATTGCCTATTAGCCCGAAAATTGATTGAAAAAGACGTCAAGTTTGTCCAACTTTACCACCAGGGTTGGGATCAGCACGGAAACTTGCCGAACGATATAAAGATTCAGGCCAAAAGCGTCGATCAGGCGTCGGCAGCTTTGGTGATGGATTTGAAGCAGCGTGGTCTGCTGGATGAAACGCTGGTGATTTGGGGCGGCGAATTTGGCCGGACAAACTATTCCCAGGGCAAGTTATCGAAAGAAAATTACGGTCGTGATCACCACCCGCGTTGCTTTACGGTCTGGATGGCCGGAGCAGGTATTCGGAAAAGCATGGTGTACGGAGAGACCGACGAATTTGGGTATAATATCATTCAAAATCCCGTTCATGTGCATGATTTCCAGGCTACGCTGCTGCACCTGATGGGCGTCGATCACGAGAAACTCATCTTCAAACACCAGGGCCGACGCTATCGGCTAACGGATGTGCACGGTAAAGTGATCAAGCCCGTGCTGCTATAGCCTTTCCAACAATTCTCTGTTGAAAAGGATTTATTAATAAACCACCTTTTTGATAGACATGACTTGGACGGACTTTTGGAACAACATAGAGCAACTAGGACCGGAAATTGACCGCTGGTTGCGGCATAACCGAAAACTTTCGGGCTGGATTTTACTGGCAATTTCGGTCGCAGCCGGACTGCTGGTCAATTTTATAGTGGCTCAAATTGTAAAGCTCGTTTTGCGTCGGCGGAATGCTGAAGTTTTGGGCTTATTGCGGCAACACATTCGGTCTGCTTTTTACTTTTTTGTCCCTTCGCTCTTTTTTCTCATCATCACTAACGTTCAGGAGCGGGCATTCCAACGCTATCCATATGCGTCGAAAATAGCCGAGATTGCGTTTGTTATCGCCACGACCTGGCTGGTTGTTCAGCTGATGAAGGTCGCCGAGCGGTTGATTATCCGGCGCTACGATACGGCCAACGACGTCAATCTGCACCTCCGTAAATTTGTTACGCAAATTCAGTTTATCCGGCAACTGCTTTCGATTGCGGTGGTGGTGATTGGCTTTTCGATTATGTTGCTGACGTTCAATGGCGGACGCAAAATTGGATTGAGCTTTCTGACCTCCGCCGGGATTGCCTCGGTCATGATTGGTTTTGCGGCACAACGTACCATTGCGAACTTATTGGCGGGCATTCAGATTGCCTTTACCCAACAAATCCGGGTTGATGATGTGGTGGTGGCTGAGCAGGAGTGGGGCCGTATCGAAGAAATCAACCTGACCAATGTCGTGGTGCGTTTGTGGGATCGCCGCCGGTTGATTTTGCCGATTACGTATTTTATCGAAAAACCTTTTCAGAACTGGACGCGCTCGCAGGCTTCCGTGCTGGGTTCGTCCATGTTTTACCTCGATTATAACGTGCCCGTCGATCAGGTGAGAGCGAAGGTGAAGGAATTAGTCGAAAATAATCCTTTGTGGGATCGGGAAGTGTGCGTCGTTCAGGTCACCGATACGAAGCCGACTTGCATCGAAATACGCGTGCTTACGTCAACCCGCAATTCGGGTGAAGGCTTTGATTTACGGTGTTACATTCGGGAAAACGTTATTGTATTTCTCCGCGAAAATTATCCGGAAAGCTTGCCCGTTACGCGCTTGCAAATGGCAGCATCAGCCGAAAATACCTTCCGGCAGGGTGAAGGTGAATTTTTTAAGAATACCTGAAATTCACCTTCGATCCCGGTCGAAACGCAAAGGCTAATTTTTGCTTCGTATGGTTTGCATACCCAGCCCAAAGGTCGCGGCATCTTCGACCAGCGCCAGATAAGGGTCTGGGATTCCCTGCTTCTCCGTTAACTTCGTGCGTAAGTAGAAAAAGGCGTAAGAACTGGCGATGGCGGCCAGACCACCGATGACTGCACCGATAGCCGCTTTCTTTCCGTCCAGTTCAGCAACCACGGCTCCGCAGATGGCCCCGGAAGCAATGCGTCCTACTAGCACCTTTGGCTCGATGCGATCGGAAGCAAAAGGAAGTTTATCGCCAAATACTTCGCCTGCCGCCATGACTTTGAAAGCGTTTGCCGCAATGGGTGAGCTAAAAAAGCGAACAAGGCCACTCGGATTAGCTCCGGCACTTTGTTCAATCAGTTGCTGGCTGGCAAAAGCAGGTGCCATCATGCTGCGCATTCCGGCTAAAACGCCCATTTTAGCCGCGTTTACATAGGTGAAAATCATAAAGTTAGTTGAGTTATTGTGTGTTAATTTTCAAGATTTTATCGGAGCATGTGACTCAGATCCGAAGCGCGGGTTGGGTATGCAAAAATGGTGCTGGCCAGGGTGCTGGCCGGAATGCGTTGGTTGATGGCCAGCGTGAAAATATTGATTAATTCATCGCTGTTGCTTCCCAGCAAATGCGCCCCCACGATCAGATCAGACTCTTCCTCAATCAGGATTTTAAAGCCCGAAGCCGGTTCGTTGATTCGTTTGGAAGTATACCAATCAGTCGTTTCCTGAAACAGTACCTTGACTTTTTTGCCTTGCTCGCGGGCTTTTTCTTCGGATAGGCCAACTGTAGCTAGGGGAGGCAGGGTGAAAACAACGGACGGAATAGCCTCCTCCGGAAATTTTTGCTGGTTCCCCTCCAGAATATTCGTAGCGACAAGCCTGGCTTCCTGCGAAGCCAGAGGTGACAGCGGCAGTCCCCGGTCGGCTGCATCACCGCAAGCGTAAATCGTAGGATTGGATACACTCTGCATGTACGGATTGACCGTCACGCCCTTTTTCGTAGCGTCAACGCCCGCTTTTTCAACCGCCAGGTCTTTTAAATCGGGTGGACGGCCAGCGGCGTGTACCACCAGACGCGTATCAATTACCTGATCTTTATCGTCCTGCCGAACCAAAACGGAAAATTGGCCCGCTTCGCCTTTAATTTCAGTGACTTTAGCGTTTAGTAGCACCTGAATGCCCAGCCCTTGCGTTGCCTTAACCAGCAATTTTACCAAATCTGGATCGAAGCCTTCCAGGGGTAATTCGCCTCGGTGAACGATTGTGACGTGGGCACCGGCTCGGGCAGCTACGTGCGCAAATTCAAATGCGATATAGCCACCACCAACCAGGACGATGCGGTCGGGGAGTTCTTTCAGTTCCATGAAACCGGTGCTGTCAATCAAAAGCTCCTCGCCCGGAATATCCAGCAGCGCAGGGTGCGACCCGCTGGCAATCACGAAATAATCGGCTTCCAGCTGCGTATCGCCGACCTGTATGGTATTGGCCGAAAGAAACGAAGCGGTGCCGTGGAAGCTTTTGATGCCCGTTTTAGCAAAGCTGGCTTCGGTTTTCTCCGGGATAGGGTCTGTAAATGTCTTTTTATAACGAATCAGGGCTGGCCAATCGATGGAGGCAACCGCTGCAATTCCTTTCTGGCTCAATTCTTCCGAACGAGCCACGATTTCGGCGGCTCCTACCAGTATTTTTTTAGGATCGCAACCGCGTTGGGAGCAGGTCCCTCCGAAGGGTTGCTTATCAATGATGGCAACAGTTTTCCCTCCTTCATGTAACTGATCCGCCGCGCCTTTGCCGGCGGAGCCAGTACCGATGACAACAACATCAAATTTCTGCATTCTGCGTTTGGGATCCTTGGGGTGGTTTATTCGGAAGCCCTAAACGAATAACTAACGGAGTAGGCAAAATGTGTTTGACTATTCGCGCAGCAGGACTTCCCGGATCATGCTGACCGGTGGCATTCCCTGAGCTAGCAAGGCGTCATGAAACGTTTTTAGCTTGAAACGGTCGCCCTGCTTTTTCTTAATCTCGTCGCGCAGTGCCAGAATCTGAAGCTTACCCAGAGAGTAGGACAGGTAACCCGGATCAAACGTACCGCGCCGAGCTTCTTCGTAGGCGGGTTTTTCGGCGTAATAACAATTATCCATGAAGAATTTCGTCGATTGCTGCACGCTCCAACCGTGTGTATGCTCCTGAATGGAACTCACCAGGCGGCAGTAGCGCAGCAGAGACTCAGAAAGTTGCGCCATTTTGTATTTGGCGGCAGTGACTGGATCGGTTGCTCCGAAGCCTTCTTCCAGCATCATTTGTTCGGTGTAATGCGCCCAACCCTCGACGAAGGCGTAACTGGAAAAAATCTTCCGAATCTTGCTGGCCTTGGAAGCGTTGAGGTGCAGAAATTGCACATAATGACCCGGATACGCTTCGTGAATGGTGACAATTTCGGTCACGTAGCGATTGAATTGCCGCAGCCACTCTTCGCTTTCTTTGGCGCTCCAGGTTTTGCGGGGAAGCGTGATGTAGTAATAAGCCTCAGACGCGGTTGGCTTTTCAAAAGGGCCCGGCGTGTTCATGGCGGCGGTAGCTCCCACCATGCTTTCGGGCGTTTTGGTTACCGTTGCCCGCACTTCCGAAGGGATGCTGATGATTTGTTTATCCAGTAAAAACTGCCGGATTTTCTCGCATTGCTGCCGCGTGTCGTCAATCAGACTGTCGGCGGTTGGGTGTTCGTCCTGGAGGGTTTGAAAAACGGCGGCGGGAGTTTTACTTGGATCGATTACTTTGGCCGCTGCTGCAAATTCGGCTTTTTCCTTCTCGATCTGGTGCATACCCATCGCCAGAATGCTGTCGGGATCAATTTCCAGCAATTCGTTATAGCGTAGCATTTTTTTGTAATTACTCAGCCCAATGGCAAACGACCCTTTGGCAGTCGGTAGCACGTTCTGGGTCAGGTAATCCGCAAAAGCGTCGGATGCCTGAGCGGCGGCCTGCATCGTTTGGTTCAATTCCTGCTGCAAAGCGGGGTTTTTAATGCCCGAAAAAGCGCTGATAACGTCCGATTTGATGTATTGGGAGCTGCCCCGTGCGCTTTCAATGGCCAGGTCCACCCACTCGCGGGCCGGGCTGGGACCGATGTTTTTCTTGGCAGCCTCGTAATAAGCCGGAACCTGTTTTGCTAGCGCTACGGCTGATTTCAACCGTTCTTCGGCGGGGGCAAAGTTGCGTTCAATGTAAGAGTTAAAAGCCACACTATAATTCAGCGGATTTTCGTAGACTTTGCGGTCAACAATGCTGTAAATGTCGTTTTTGATGGCTGCCGTCAGCAATTTATAATCGATTTTTAAATCAGGCGAAAGCTGGCTGGTATCCAGTTTGGCAAAGGCGGAATCGTAGTGTTGAAGTTGACTCAGGCGGCGGGCAATATTCGCCTGCGTCGGGACAACAAGTTTACTGTCGTATTCATGCAAACCTAAATAAACTGCTGTTTGTGGATTATTATCCATGTAAACCGTGAGGTATTCGTCGGATAAGGCGGTAAAATCAGTATCGACTTTGTCGGAGGGCTGGCAGGCCGCCAGGAAAAGTAGAAGAAGAGGTAGATAGTGTTTCATGAGTTCTACTAAATGGAAGCCTAAGGTAAATCAAAAAAAGAATCTCTGTATATTTTGGTGCTTCTCTCTGATAATGATTTTGTTAGCGGTCTGGATACTACTTTCGTCATTCAACATTATGGCGTTAACAACGTTTTAAAGCTATACCGAAAGAAGAGCAGGATGAGCAAAACGGACGTAACCATCCACGTAAACGGAAAGGACCACACGGTTCAAATTGACCCGGCAACGCCTTTGTTGTACGTGCTGCGGAATAAGCTGGAACTAAACGGACCGAAATACGGCTGCGGTCTGGAGCAATGTGGGGCCTGCATGGTGCTGCTGGACGGCAAGGCGGCTCCCAGTTGCCTGATTCCGGTGTCGACCGTGACGGCGAAAAAAATCGTTACGCTGGAAGGGCTTACCAAAAATGGCCAGCTGCATCCAGTGCAGAAAGCTTTTGTGCACCAACAGGCGGCTCAGTGTGGATATTGCCTCAACGGAATGGTGATCTCGGCCGTGTCGCTGTTGATGGAAAATAAAAAGCCCGACGAGGCCGCCATTCGGGAAGGAATGCAACGGGTTTTGTGCCGTTGTAGCGTCCAACCGCGCGTTATGCGTGCCATCGCGGAAGCAGCCAAAGAACTCAATCCCTGACCAAACTTCACCTCCCGATGAGAAAAGTGACCGTTTCCTCCCGTAGAACTTTCCTGAAAGAAGCCGGGTGTCTGACCATTGGTTTTTCGTTGTTAAATAATACGTTTTCAGAAGCTAATCAATCAGTTATTGAGGATGAAGTACCGGGAGGTCTAAAAAATCAGCCGCAAATTAACGCCTGGCTGGAGATACTGGCCGACGGTCGGGTGCGCGTCTTAACCGGGAAAATGGAGTTGGGACAAGGCATTCGTACGGCCATTGCGCAGGTCGCCGCCGATGAACTGGATCTGGATTTAATGCAGGTGGAAGTACATCTGGCCGAAACGGGCCGTACGCCCCACGAAGGTTACACGGCGGGTAGCGGATCGATTGAAAACAGCGCGATGTCGGTGCGCTACGCTGCAGCTACAGCCCGGCAAAAGTTGCTTGATTTAGCCGCCAAGCACTGGAATATTCCAGCAAACACGCTTCAGATTAAGGACGGGAAAATCACGAAAACGGACGGAAAAGAACAACTGACTTTTGCGCAGCTACTCGGCGGAAAGCAACTGGAAGGCGACGTGAAACTACCCGTTACGCTAAAGCCCAAAACGGCCTATCGCTGGGTAGGCAAAGCCATTCCCCGGCAGGACATTGAGCGGATGGTACGGGCCGAACCGGTTTATGTGCAGGATTTGCGGTTTCCGGGGATGGTACACGCCCGTATCGTGCGCCCGCCCGCTTACGATGCTAAGCTTATTTCGGTCGATGAAGCAAAGCTCAGGCAGGCCGTTCCCGGCATTTTAAAAACGGTGATTAACGGGTCTTTTGTGGGCATCATCGCGGCGGAAGAATACGAAGCCATGCAGGCACAACTATCTGCCAGGCAACAGACAAAGTGGTCTACGCCGAAGCCGCTACCGAGCGGGCAGAATCTAGCCGCCTACATCAAAAATTTACCCGTCAAAACCAGATCGGTCAAAGAGCAAGGAAACGTGGCTTCGGTTGACGAAGTATCCGGTAATTCGTTAAAAGCCAGTTATTTCAGGCCTTATCAGATGCACGGCTCAATTGGACCATCGTGCGCCGTTGCCCTGTACGAAGACCAAAAACTACACATCTGGACGCATAGCCAGGGCGTTTATCCCCTGCGGGAAGCCTTGAAGAAAATGCTGGACCTGCCAACCGAATCGATTCACATCAAGGGCGTGCCCGGTTCGGGTTGTTATGGGCATAATGGCGCGGACGACGTAGCCGCCGAAGCCGCTTTGCTAGCCTTGGCCTATCCCGGCAAACACGTTCGGTTGCAATGGTCGCGGGAGGAAGAGCACGCCTGGGAGCCATACGGCAGCGCGATGGAGGCGGAGGTAGAGGCCCGGTTGGACGCCACGGGAAAGATAACCCATTGGAAATACGCCGTTTGGTCGGATTCACACAGCACGCGGCCCGGCGGCGATCCCGGCAATTTACTGGTAGCTCGTTACCTCAAAAAAAGTTTTCCGGCTTCTTCTTCGGGCTATAGTGGTGGTGCTTACCGCAACTCAGAACCGTATTATGCCATTCCAAACCTGAAAGTAGACGCTCATTTTTTTGAAGGTCCGCTGCGCGTATCGGCGCTACGCAGTCTGGGCGCCTACGGAAACGTATTTGCCATTGAATCGTTTATGGATGAGTTGGCGGAAAAGGCGGGTAAAGATCCCCTGGCGTTTCGGATCGCGCACCTCACCGATAAGCGGGCTATCGAAGCGATTGAGAAGTTAGGGGAGTTGACCCGCCGGGAAAAAGTGGCCAAAAACGAGGGGATTGGCTATGCTTTTTCCCGCTACAAAAACGTGGCTGCTTACTGTGCGATTGCCGCCAAGGTAGCCGTTGATCCAAAAACAGGGGTGGTACAGGTAGTCAAGATGTGGTCGGTGATTGATGCGGGGGAGGTCATTAATCTGGACGGCATTAAAAACCAAACCGAGGGCGGCATGGTGCAGGCCGCTAGCTGGACGTTGCAGGAAGAAGTGCTTTTTGACCAGCATCACATCAGTAGTCGTGACTGGTATTCATACCCAATTTTTCGGTTCCGCGATGTACCGCTGGTAGAGGTGGAAGTCATCAATCGCCCGACAGAAAGCCCTCTTGGTGCGGGTGAGGCCGCGCAAGGACCGACCGCCGCCGCGCTGGTCAATGCGATTTACCGGGCCAGTGGGAAACGTGTACGCAACTTGCCCGTACAGGCGGGTGGAAACGAAGCGAAAGGGGAGAAGAAAAAAGGGAAATAAAGCGCGGAAGCATTTCTTTTTTAGCTTTGCTACCGACAACGCTTCATTTCTCCATGAAATCAAAATTATTGCTTTTGCTGTTACTCGGCATCACGTATCTCGGTGCCGCGCAGGCTCCTCCTGCCAATCCATTCATTAAAGAAAATTACACCAAATTTGAATACCAGATCCCGATGCGGGATGGTACCAAGCTCTTTACGGCGGTCTACGTACCAAAAGATGCGACTCCCGAAAAGAAGTACCCAATTCTGATGCAGCGGACGCCGTATTCGTGCCGGCCTTACGGTACAGATGCCTTTCCCCGGCGTCTTGGGCCTTCAGAATTGCTGATGAAGGATAAGTATATTTTCGCGTATCAGGACGTTCGTGGCCGGTGGATGAGCGAGGGTGTTTTTCAGGAAATGACGCCGCACATTGACGTAAAAAAATCGCCCAAAGACCTGGACGAAAGCACGGATACGTACGATACCGTCGAGTGGCTTACCAAAAATATTCCCAACAACAACGGCAAAGTTGGGCAGTGGGGCATTAGCTACCCTGGTTTTTACGCGTCGGCGGGGGCATTGAGCGGCCATCCGGCGCTGGTAGCATCTTCTCCGCAGGCACCCATGGCTGATTTGTGGCGGGACGATAGTTACCACAACGGCGTTTTCCTGATTCCGCATAATTTCAATTTTTATCCATTTTTTACGAACCGTACCGACGGCACGCCGACCAGCAAACCAGCCACGACGGAGTTTAATTACGGAACGGAAGATGGCTACGACTTCTTTCTAAAGCTTGGCCCGTTGAAAAACTCGCAAAAACCGGAGTTTTACGGTGGAAAAGATCCTTATTGGACGGCTAATCTAGAGCATCCGAATAACGACGAATTTTGGCGGTCGCGAAATATTCTGCCGCACCTGAAAGGCATCAAACACGCGGTGATGATTGTCGGTGGCTGGTACGATGCCGAAGATTTGCACGGCATTTTCAAGACTTACGAAGCGATTGAAAAGCAAAATCCGGGTATTTACAACATTCTGGTGGCTGGCCCGTGGACGCATGGCGGCTGGAACAGCGAAGGTGACAAACTCGGTAGCGTTAATTTTGGCTCGAAAACAGGACCGTATTTTCAGGAAAATATTGAGCGGAAATTTTTCGGCTATTTTCTGAAAGGCGAGGGCGACGCTAAATTCCCCGAGGCTCAGATTTTTGAAACGGGGACCAACAAGTGGCGCAATTTTGATGCCTGGCCACCCAAAGCGGCGGCGGAAAAAAGCCTGTACCTGCTGCCGGGTGGAAAGCTGTCTTTCGAGGCGCCAGCCAAGAACACCGGTTTCGACGCGTTTGTCTCTGACCCCGCCCGCCCGGTTCCTTTTACGCAGACGATTTCAATAGACATGAACGCCGATTACATGGTAGAAGACCAGCGTTTTGCGGCCCGCCGTCCCGATGTGCTGGTGTTTCAAACGGAGGTGCTGGATAAAGACATTACGCTGGCGGGCAATATCCTGGCAAATCTGAAAGTGTCTACCACGGGTACGGATGCCGACTGGATTGTCAAGCTCATTGACGTGTATCCCGGCGACGCGAAAGATAACCCTAACACGGCCAAAGGACAGAAAATGAGTAACTTTCAGCAACTAGTACGGCACGATGGGTTTCGCGGAAAATTCCGGGAGGATCGGGCGAAACCGAAGCCTTTCAAGCCCGGTGAAGTTACCGCCGTTAATTACGAGCTGATTGATATTTTGCACACGTTCAAAAAAGGCCACCGAGTAATGGTGCAGGTACAAAGCTCCATGTTCCCTTTGTTCGACCGAAATCCGCAGAAATTTGTGCCCAGCATTCCCAACGCAAACGAAGCTGATTTCCAGAAAGCAACGCACAAGGTACACGCCGGTAGCCTGCTGAAAGTGCGCGTGATAGAGTAACATCTTTCCTAAACCCTTACTTATGAATCTTCTTAAAACGTGGCTGATCGCCTGCTCCTTCTTTTTGTACGGATGGGCGGGCGCTCAGACGCATCCCGACAGTTTGCTGCCCGTGCGCGGCTTTTGCATTGGCGCTCCGCAATCGCAGAATTTAGATGGTTTCATCACCTTTATCGACCAGGAGCTGGCCCCCCGAAAAGTGAACACCCTGATTTTGCGGGTGGATTTCAACTACGAATACAAGAGCCATCCGGAACTAAGAGACAAAAATACGCTGTCGAAAAAGGACGTGAAAAAGCTGGTTAAGGTTTGTCAGAAAAACAACATCCGGCTTATTCCGCAGATTAATCTACTAGGGCATCAATCCTGGGCCAACCAAACGCATAATCTGCTGCGTGTTTATCCCCACCTTGACGAGACGCCCCACGTGAAGATGCCGGAAAAATACGTTTGGCCCAACGCCGACGGGCTGTATTGCAAAAGCTATTGTCCGCTGCATCCGGAAGTGCATCCCATTGTTTTTGAGCTGGTTGATGAAGTATGCGACGCTTTCGAAGCCGATGCGTTTCATGCGGGTATGGACGAAGTATTTTACATCGGAGACGACAAATGTCCGCGTTGTTCGGGGCGCGATAAGGCCGAACTGTTTGCCGGTGAAGTGAAAACCATCCGTGATCATCTGGCCCAGAAAAACCGCGCTTTGTGGATCTGGGGCGACCGGCTCCTGGACGGTAAAACAACCGGAATTGGCATGTGGGAAGCCAGCATGAACAATACGCACCGCGCCATTGATCTGATTCCCAAAGACGTCATGATTTGCGATTGGCACTACGAACGCCCGGACCAGACGCCGGTTTATTTTGCCATGAAAGGCCTAAAGGTTGCAACGTGCCCGTGGCGTAATCCCAAAAATGCTGTCACGCAGGTGCAGGACGTGGTGAAATTCAGGGCGGCGGCAACGAAGCCCATGAAGGAGCGTTTCCAGGGTGTGATTCAGACGGTTTGGTCGGGAGCGGAGTCTTTTCTGGATGAATTTTACGGTCGGAAAAAGAACACGGAAGAAGGCGAAAATACAGCGGCCAACTGCTTCCGAACCTTATTCAGTGAGATTGAGCAATTATCGGCCAAGTGAGAGTTTTAAACGTATAAGGCCAACATTATCAATAGCATAACTTAATTACTATCTGTTCCAGGAGAAGTGAGCATTCGGTGTCGTTGCGCAGAAATAACAAACAACGCCTTAGCACATTAGTTTATTGGTTGCTAGCTAAGTACGAACCTTTTCACACGACCTGATGGAACAAAATAAATTTAAACGCTTTTTCAAAGATGCCTGGACGTTGCTACTGGCCTCTTTTAATGGCTTTATGGACGACCGCGGCCTCAAGCTGAGTGCTGCCCTGGCGTATTACACGGTTTTCTCGCTGGCTCCTTTGCTGGTGCTGCTTATTTCTCTGACCAGTATTTTCTACGGAGAAGAAGCCATCCGCGGACAAGTTTTTTCGCAGATTAATGGCCTGGTTGGGAACGAAGGGGCCAAACAGGTACAGGACATGCTGAAAAGCGTGGAGCTTTCGGGGAAAACCAACGTTGCGCTTATTTCCGGGATTGTTACGCTGATTATTGGTGCCACCAGTATTTTCATTGAGATTCAGGATTCGATCAACATGATCTGGCGGGTCAAAGCTAAACCAAAAAGAGGTTGGGTTAAGCTATTGAAAGACCGGCTTTTATCTTCTTCGTTGATCGTAAGCCTTGGTTTTTTACTGGTCGTTTCGTTGATCATTAATGGATTGATTCTGGCGTTAAATGACCGTTTGACCCGTTTATTCCCTGATATTGCCGTTATTTTTGTGGAAGCGCTTAATGTCGCTATTAGCTTTGGGGTAATCGCTGTGCTGTTTGGGGTTATTTTCAAGGTGCTGCCCGATGCCAAGATCGCCTGGAAAGATGTTCGCTGGGGGGCTATCTTTACGGCTGGTCTGTTTATGGTTGGTCGCTATTTGATTGGCATTTACATCGAAACGACCAGTACCGGCTCAACGTACGGGGCTGCCGGCGCGTTAATCGTCATTCTGGTCTGGATTTACTATACTGCCGCTATTCTCTACTTTGGGGCCGAGTTTACCCAGGCTTACGCCAACCTATACGGGATTAAAATTGAACCGGCTGATTATGCGGTTTATGTGGAACAGCAGGAAAAAGAACTTAACGTAAAAGAGCTGCCAGCACAAGAGCACGTGGTGGCAGCCAAACGAAAATAACAAGCCTGAATCAGGCGGTCTTTTTGACAGAGGCGATTGGTGAACCATTCCGAATTTCTTCGGTAGATTCGGTAATAAGCTGATCGCCTTCTTTCAAATCGCCAAATATTTCAACTTTGTTGTCTGCTTCCAGCCCTTTTTTTACCGGAACCCACTCTGCTTTCTGATTCGTAATCCGAATTACAAAAACACCCGTTGACGAATTGACCACCGCTGATTTTGGCACAATAAACGTGTTATCCTTAGTCGGTAGCGGAATATTAACTTCGGCAATCATACCCGGCAGTAGCTTTTTATTGTCGTTGGTGACATCTACTTCTACCCGTTCCGAGCGCAGGCGTTTGTCCAGCGCACCCGACTGACGCTTTACTTTTCCGGTAAATTTCTGGTCGGGAAACGCTTTGACGCTAAAGCTAACCTCGTTGTTCAGGTTGATATAACCCGTGTAGGCTTCTGGAACCGATATCACCAAACGCAGTCTTCGTTGCTCGGTCAGCACGAACAGCGGCAACTCGGAGCCTTTCCCCGACGGGCCCACGTAAGCTCCCGTGCTCACGTTACGAACGCTGATAATTCCGTCGTAGGGTGCGCGAATTTCCAGGTATTTTTTCAGGTCAGAAACTTCCCGGTAAGAGGCTTTTGCTGCTTCTAGCTGGGCCATGTCGGCATTGCGTCTGGCCAGTGCCTGATCAATGTCGTTTTTCGATACTGCACCAGTTAGCTTGCTCGCTTCGAACACGCGATCGTAACTGGCTTTGCTAGCGATGTAGAGGGCTTCCTGCGCTTTCAGTTTCGACTGGGCGGATGCCTGTTGCGCGTTCAATTCCGGGGCTTCGGCCAAGGCCAGCAGTTGCCCTTTTTTTACTTCCGAACCGACATCGGCGTGCAGTGATTTAATGAATCCACTCACCTTGGCGTACATATCAACATCGCGAAAAGCGACCAATTCACCCGGAATTTGCAGGGACGAAGCCAATTTACCCCGTTGTAAAGCAAATACTTCCGTCGGAGCAGGAGCTTCGGTTGTCTCCTTTGTCTCCGCTTTACTGTCAGACGAATGACAGCTAGTTAAGGCACTCGCAATAAATAAGCTACCAGCAACAGCCAGCAAACTGAACAAGGATTTATGAGTTGATCGTTTCATAAGACGATGGCGAGTAGTATTTACTTTCTTTATCTTCAGGATCCAGTGATACTGAATCGGTTGTGGTTTTTTCTTGAACCCAGGCAAATGCCAGCGGTAAAATGTACAAGGCCGCAAACGTAGAGGCAATCAAGCCACCAATTACAGCACGTCCCAGCGGGGCCGCCTGCGAGCCACCCTCGCCCAAACCGGACGCCATCGGAATCATACCAACCACCATGGCTACGCTGGTCATCAGGATGGGCCGGAGCCGGAGGGAAGCCGATTCTTTGGCCGAGAGCAGCGCGTCGCCGTTTCGCATCCGTAGTTCTTCCGCGTTGGTGACCAGCAGAACGGCGTTGGAAATGGAAACCCCCACGGACATAATCATGCCCATGTAAGATTGCAGATTAAGCGTTGAGCCGGTCAGCATCAGCAGGGCCAGCGAACCGACCAACACGGCTGGAACGGTACACAAAACGACCAGTGAAACTTTAAAGGACTGAAAATTAGCTGCTAACATCAGGAAGATAACCACAATTGCGGTTAAAAGTCCCGTTTGCAGGCTATCCAGCGTTTCGTTCAGGACCTGAGTAAGTCCCGTTACTTTGATCGTCAAACCGCGTGGAAGCTCACCCAGCGAATCGACAGCTTTCTGTACGTCTGTGGCGGCGGTGCCAAGGTCCATGTCGCTCATGTTAGCTGTCACGGACAAGACAGGAATTGCGCCCAGGTTGTCGTTTTCGCCGTAAGTGGTTCCTTTCTGGATGGTGGCTACATCACTCAAAACCGGGCGATTAGTATTGGGTAAAATAGGAATCTCACCTACATCATTGACGCTGGTCATCTGGTTTTCAGGTATCTGCACCTGCACGCTGTAGCTCTGCCCGGATTTTGGATCAATCCAGACGCTTTTCTCCGTGTAGCGGGACGAAGAAGTAGAGGCCGTCAGCGAACGTGAAATTGCCGAAATATCCGTTCCCAACTGAGCCGCCCTTGTTCGGTCAATGGTGACGTTAATGGTTGGGTATTTCGTTGCCTGACCAATCTGAACATCCCGCAGATACGAAATCTGGTTTAGTTTGGCAATGATCTTATTGGCGTATTCCTCGTTCTGTTGTTTATTCTTTCCTGAAATTTTGACCTCAATCGGCGTGGGCGACCCCTGACTAAGAATTTTGTCGGTAAGCTCAATCGGCTCGAAAGAAAGCTTAACGTCGGGCAGCGCTTCTTTCATGCGAGCGCGGTATTTATCTTTCAGCTCGTCCATGTCCACGTGGTAATCGTGTTTCAAGCTGACCTGCACCACGCCCTCCTGCGGACCCGCCATGAACAGGTAAATAGGACTGGTCGAGAACTGGGCTCCGTGCATCCCCACCATGGCCGACGTAATTTCCACATTTTCTTTACCTACCAGTTCATTCAGCACGCCGATGGCTTTCAGCATCGTTGTTTCGGTTCTTTCCAGTCGGGTGCCATCCGGAGAGCGCAACCGAACCTGAAACTGTCCCGCATTACCCCGGGGCAACACGTCCCGGCCAATGGTGGTAATCAGCAGTGCCGCAATGCCCAATCCGACAGCTACGTAGATTAGAACAATTGATCTTCGATAAGGCAACATCCGCTCCACGAAACGCACAAAACGCGCGCGTACCCGTTCAAAAAAGCTGATTTTTCCGTCGTTGTTGAGATCTACCCGATTAGCTTGGATCTCTCTTTCCGTGAGGATATCGTGTGGTTCGTGGCCGTTTCCATTAGCTGCCGTAACGCCGTTGGTTTTGAATAGCTTACCGTTAGCCGAAGCATTGTGCGCCACCGCCGTTTTCTGCTTGCTGTGCTTATGTTCTTTCATCATCCAGTTGGCCAAGACCGGAACCAGCGTTTGAGACATCAGGTAGGACGTGATCATGGAGAAACCAATCGCCAGTGCAAGCGGCAGGAACAAGGCACCCGGAATACCCGTCATGGTGAAAGCCGGAGCAAATACCGCCAGAATACAGAACAAAATGAGCAACTTGGAAAAGGCAATTTCCTTACAGGCGTCCCAAATGGCGACGGCCTTGGGTTTTCCCATGTCCAGGTGCTGGTGGATGTTTTCAATCGTTACCGTAGATTCATCGACCAGAATCCCGATGGCAAGCGAAAGCCCACTCAAGGTCATGATGTTGATGGTTTGCCCAAATAGCGAAAGGAACAAAACCCCGGAAATAATACAGGTCGGAATGGTGATGATAACAATTAAGGCGCCGCGGGCATCACCTAAAAAAAGCAAGACCATCAAACCGGTCAAAATAGCTCCGATTGCGCCTTCAGTCAGGAGACTTTCGACCGCATTAATCACGTATACGGACTGGTCGAATGTATACGTTAGCGTAACATCTTCGGGCAGCAGGGACTGGAAGCGGGGGAGGGCCGCTTTCAGGTTTTGCACCACCTCCCAGGTCGAGGCGTCCGCCGATTTGGTGATGGGCAGGTAAACCGACCGTTTGCCATTGACTAGCACGTAACCCGCCGTGATGTCTGCCCCGTCTTCAACCGTGGCCACATCGCGCAGGTAAAGGTTTTGCACCGATCCGGTATACAGCGGAATACTCTCAAAATCTTTGAGATTCTGGATGGTTGTATTAGCCGGTGTAAAATAATTCAAATCGCCAATCCGCACGTTTCCGGCGGGACTGGCCTGGTTGTTAATCCGCAGGGCGGCTACCAATTGATCGGGCGTCAGGTTGTGTGAGCGCAGCAAAGCCGGATCAGCCTTGATCACGATGGTTCGGGAGTTACCGCCAAAAGGAGCGGGAGCCACCAATCCCGGGATAGCACTAAACCCGGAGCGAATATAGACGTTGGCTAAATCCTGTAATTCGTTGTTGGTGCGTTTGGGACTGCTCAAAACCAACTGGCCGACGGGCAGGGTCGACGCATCAAAACGCAGAATGAAAGGCGGCTGCGAGCCCGGCGGAAAGATAGCCTGCGCCCGATTTGAATAAGCTGTAACTTCGGCGGCGGCCTGGGCCATGTTGGTCCCTTCGTAAAAGGTCAACTTGAGCAGCGTCAAGCCCTGAATATTTTTCGTCTCAATGCTTTTTACCCCGGATACATAAAGCAGAAGGTTTACGTATTGTTTCCCGAAAAAAGACTCCATCTGATTGGGCGTATACCCCCCAAACGGTTGAGAAATGTAAATAACCGGCAGATTCAGGTTCGGGAAAATGTCAATCTTGATGTTGCGAACGGCATTGATCCCGAAAAAAAACAGGCTGGCTACCAAAACCAGAATTGTAATTGGCTTACGTAACGCGGATCGTATTAAATTCATAACTCAACTAACCTGGTTGTATGGTTTTAAGTGCAGCTTTCCCTCTATGAACCCCTCTAATTGAATAAAACCCAATTTTTTCCAGAATACATCATATCATCTGATGATTGCTCCTAAAAGTTAACGAATTTGCCCCGTAATCTTAGCGGCCCAATACCAGGCTTTCTGCGGGTTCTGGTCGATAATGCTTTGCAAAAGCGCCGTGTGCAGGCTTTGTTTGCTCAGCAGCGTCTCGGTGGTGATAAAGACGGCCATGAAGGATTTCTTCATTTTGTTGGCAATAATTTTGTACAAATCGACCAAAACCTCGTTTTTCGCGGCCCTTGCGAGCGTAATGTGAAATTCAATATCCGCTTCGATGCATTCCTCCGGCTTGTTTTGCAGAGCCGCTTCGTGCCGCTTTTGCAGGTAGTGCTTCATCAACTGAATGTCTTCTTCTGTGCGATTCGAGGCCGCTTTTTCCGCAATTTTCAGCTCCAATAACTGACGCACCTCGTTGAGGTCGTCGCCTTCCGCGCGTTGCAAACTTTGCTGAAAAGGCTCAATGGCGTTTTGCCGCAATTCGACAAACGTGCCCAGACCCTGCTGTACACGCACCAGCCCGCTATTAGCTAGCATTCGGATCGCCTCCCGAATGGTCGAACGGCCAACGCCGAACTGAAGCATCAACTCCGGTTCAGTAGGTAACTTGTCGCCAACCGTATATTGACCCGAAGTGATTTGTTGCTGGAGATTATGAACGACAGCATCGGCCAGGCTGTAGCGCTTTAATAAAGTGGTGTCCTTATTCATCATATCATCTGATGAATAAAGATAAAACATAAAAAAATGCTATTCGGTGTAATAGCATTTTTTTACAAAAAGATCTAGGTATTGTCCGAAAATCAAAGTGAAAACCGTCTTTTTAAAATTTCGATCAACATGGCTACTTCGTCGCTGCTCATGTCCCACATGTACTGGGCTGCATAACGGTACGAAATCAGGTCGCGGGCCTGGTCGTAGGTAGAAGCGCGGTCCAGCTCTTCGATGGCCTGATTGTATGAATTGGCGTTTCCGTTGAAAAGCTGGTTGATGAACATAAATTTCTGGTTCAGCGAAATGCTTTTCGAAATGCTTTCAATTGGAGCCCGGTAAAACGATTCGCCGATGGTAGGTGGTCCCGTTGGGGCTTCGTCGTCGGTCTGGGGTGCCGACGGAATATCGGGCGTATGGTGCGTTGTTTCAATCCGGGTGGACGCATGACTTGTTTGCATCGAAGGCGAAGACGGCTCCGTGGACGACGAATTGCCCAGAAAAAGCGCCCCGCCCGACGAGCCAGAACTCAGCGTTTCGGAAACAACCGGGCTAGGCTGAAACGTTGGCGCTGCCTTTTCGGAATTGTTGTTTTCCAGATCGGTTTCAAAGAACGAACGATTGGCTACGGGAGCCAGCGGTGGCTGCGGATGGTAGTCTGGTGCCGATTTACGAAGCAATACCGACTGGTCGAGCAACACTTTTTCGGAAAACTGCGCGATGTATTTATCCGGCTTTTCGAGTTCGCGGGAGCGCTGCGTCATGATCTCATCCAGTACGTTCAGGGCGTGATTCACGTAAATGAAATCCTTGCCTTTCATGCGCTCCTCCAACGCTGTCGGAACAAACTTATTAATTTGGGTATAGCGGTTCAGGTTCCGAACGGCCTCCGCCGTCAGCATAAAATCAGGCTGGTTGCGGAGGGCTTCATCGAAGTAATTCCGTGGGTCGAACAGCAACGTCAGGGTCTTGCGGGTAGCATCTGCCAGCAGGGGTTCGAGGTGTTCCCGCCGCATACAAATATGCTGCGAAACCGTGTTCATAAAAGCCTGCAAGGCCTGCTGAACTTCGGGGTTTTCAAAATCAAAAAAAGGACTGCGGAAGCGTTCGGCATCAGCACGCCATTTTTCGGATAAAGTACTAATGACAAATAAATTAACTTGCCCAATAGGGGATAATTTTAACAATTCCTGACCCGAGATAACGGTATGGGTAGCAAAAAAATCACCAGCTATTTTACGGGCGTATGACTTACTATATTCGGAGAGAGAAGATGAATTGAACTTGTTCGACATAACAAAATCTCGTTGCTTTGTAAAGATATAGGTTTCAGAATGAATCTTGTGGGTATTGGATAAAATTATCAGGATCAGGTTTATTCCGTGCCTACCAAAAAGAATGCCATTTGAAATCAGCGTCATTGAGTTTCATCAACCACTGAAACGAGCATAGCCTATGTTTATTGAGCCAAGTCGGCGAAGAGAACCACCGCACTTGCGGACGGGTTGGATTGAGGTTATTTGCGGGTCTATGTTTTCGGGCAAAACAGAAGAGCTTATCCGACGGCTTAACCGCGCCTTTATTGCTAAATTATCCGTGCAGATTTTCAAGCCTGCCATCGATACGCGCTACCACGAGATGAATATTGTCTCGCACAACGACAGCGTTATCCAGTCCCGGCCCGTGCAGTCGGCCCAGCAGATCTTCGAGCTGGCGGGCGATAGTGAAGTTGTGGGGATCGACGAGGCGCAGTTCTTCGATGATAAAGAATTACTGGAAGTTTGTAATCTCCTTGCTAACAGCGGAAAACGGGTTATTCTCGCCGGGCTGGACATGGATTTTGAAGGCAAGCCTTTTGGCTGTATGCCGCAGTTGATGGCCATCGCAGAATACGTAACGAAGGTACACGCCATTTGCGTGGTCTGCGGCGACATTGCGAGTTATTCCTACCGGCTGGTGACTTCCAAAGAAAAAGTATTGCTGGGCGAAACCGATAGCTACGAAGCCCGCTGCCGCCGCTGCTTCCAGTTAGGCGAAAAGGCCGGAAGCAAAGAGTGGGTTTATGAGAATAACGATTAAAAACTGATTTTCAGACATAAATAGCTTTTAAAATAAATCTGGGCCACGCTTGATAGGGGCCTGGATTTATTTTACCCGGAAATTATATGCGCCGGATGTTACCTCAAAGACGGCATTGCCTCCTTCCATCTTGACAAAGCGGACGCCTGGAGCCAAAGAAGCCTGACTGCGTCCTTCCCGAACCGCTTTCTGATCGGTAGCCGGAATATAAAGGGTCGCTCGGGTGTTACCCGGAACCGTTACTTTCCAGTTGAACTTGCCGCCCTTGCGTTCCCATTCGCTGCCAATGCGTCCGTGAAACGATTCAAACGAGGAAGTTACGCTGGTGAGATCACCGGTTATCGTTGGTTTCATGATGATGCGCTTAAAGCCCGGTTCTTCCGCTTTGATGCCCGCCAGATTTTCGTACATCCAGATAATTAAATCGCCAAGAAGCATGACGTGGTTTCCCGAATTCATGGCCGGATTGGCCGTATTGCCGTTCCAAAGCTCCCAGATGGTTGTCGCTCCGTTTTGGATCATGTATCCCCAGCTTGGGTAGTCGGTATTGGTCGCAATGCGGTACGCCAGGTCGGGCCGGCCATTATCGCTGAGGGTTCGCATAAGCCACTGGGCACCCACCAGACCCGTACTGATGTGGCCCTTGTGCTCAACCGTGGTTCGCTCAACCAATTGTTCAAAAACGCCGCTTCGCAGTTCCTCGGGGGCCAGGCCGTAAGCCAGCGCAAATAAATTGGCCGTAGCCGTATTGTTTGAGTAAAACTGCCGATCTCTGTTCAGGAATTTATCGTTAAAGGCTTTTTTGACGTGTCCCGCCAACTCGGCAAACTCCCGTTTATCGGCTGAATTTCCCGTGATTTCCGCGAACTGCTCCATGATGGTGAGCATGTTGTAGTAGAAAGCCGTTCCCAGAAAAGTGCCATCCGTTTTGCGCTTTGGATCCTGGGAGTGAATCAGCTCCGGCGATTCGGGGGGCATGCACCAGTCACCGTACGTATCCTTGGTCATGATGTAGTCTTTCATGTACTTGGTACGCATGTGGGTCAGCCATTTTTTCATGGATGGATAATGCTTGCGGATGGGCACATCATCGCCGTACTGCTCGTATAACATGTTGGCAATGATGATATAAGCTGCGGGCCAGGTCATGTTATCAGAATACATTTTCCAGTAGGCGGGCGCTACGTCGGGGATGCTGCCGCTTTCGAGCTGGGCATCTTCAATATCGGTCAGCCATTTGGCGTACAGGTCATGGTGACCAAAAACAAAACTTTCACCTTTCGATCCGATAGCGCGGTCGCCGAGCCAGCCCATGCGCTCATCGCGTTGTGGACAGTCGGTCGGCATACCCCGGTAATTGCCGCGAATCCCCCAGAAGGCATTTTTATAAAGCTGATTCAGCAACGAATTGGACGAAGCAAACGAGCCAACAATGGGCAGGTCGTCGTGCACCACCCGGCCTTCCAGACTGTTCACGGTCGGCGTGCCGGGGAAGCCCGTAATTTCGACGTAGCGGAAGCCGTGGTACACAAACCGGGGTTCCCAGACTTCCTCGCCGTCTCCTTTAAGCGTATACACATCGGTTACTTTGGCCGACCGCAAATTATCCAGGTACAAAGTCCCATCTTCGTTGACACGCTCGGCAAAGCGAAGCGTCACTTTTGTGCCACGTGGCCCCCTGACGTGCAAACGTGCCCAGCCAACCAGATTCTGGCCCAGATCAACGATGAACGTGTCCGGCTTTACTTCCTTAATTGCCTGTGCCTTCAGGGTCTCCGTCACCCGAATCGGGGGCGTAGGCTGGCTTTCCAATACCTGACTGGGTACGGAAACAAGTTGGGCTTTTAGCCATTGGCTATCGTTGTAACCAGCCGTTTCCCAGCCGCTTAGTTCTTTGGTGGCGTCGTATTCTTCCCCGTCAAATTCGTTGTTGGCAACAATGGGACCGGCGGCGGTTACTTTCCAGGATTCATCGGAGATCAGGCGCTCCGTGCTGCCATCCTCGTACGTCACTTCGATTTGCAGACGCATTTTGGGGAAGCCATAGTGCGCAATTTCTGGTAACTCTTTGTAACCCCAGCGTAAAGTATAGAAACGTCCGTTGCCGAGCAGCATTCCCAGTGCGTTGCGTCCCTGCTTGAGGTAGTTGGTTACGTCGTAGGTATTGTAAAAAATACGTTTGTTGTAATCGGTTGGAGCCGGAGCCAGCACGGCGTCCCCGACTTTGCGGCTGTTGAGATACAGTTCGTACACGCCGAGTCCACTGACGTAGGCGGTTGCTTTGCGGATTTTTTTTGGCAGATCGGCTTCTTTCCGGAAATACCGCGCTGCAACGCGGGTGAAAACGTCCTTTGGCTTTTCCCAGGCGAAAGAAGAATCCAGGCCGGTCCACTTGGCCGACCAGTCGGAAGGCCGCAAAAGACCCATTGTCCAGGAGGCAGGTTCGCTCCAGACCTCGGTATCTTTCATGGTCTTTACGTTTACTTTCCAGTAACAGGCCCGGCGGCTTTCCAGGGGCTTTCCGCCGTAGGGTATAAACACAGATTGCTCGCTTTTAACCACGCCCGAGTCCCACAAATCGCCCTCGTTGGCCGCCAGTTTTTCCGGCGTTGAGGCAACCAGAATCTGGTACGACTGCTGTTCAATCTCCCGAATTGGTGATTTCCGAGCCGAGCTGCTGATTTGCCAGCCAAGCCGGGGTTGCGCCACGTCGATGCCGAGTGGATTCGCTTGATTTTCGCAGCGAAGGTTTGTAACAAGAATGCCTTTCTGCGCCCAGGCTGTCAAGACCGTGAGCGTAAGCAAAGAAGCCAGAAGAAATCGCATAGGAGGAATAAGACAAATCTGGCGCCTAAAATATGGATTTCAAGCTGGAAAGACTATCCCGCACCTATTTTAAAACCTGAAGCCGGGTCAGTTTGATGGGTATACCCGCCAGCCGAACGTTGGGCGGGGGCATAAATTCGACCGCATCAAAAATAACGCGTGTTCCGGTTTTCTGCACCGAAGCAGGCAGGTTGCAGGCAAAATAACGCTTGTTATCACCAGCCTGAATATACATCCAGGTGCTGCTTTTTGACGTGTCACTTTCGTTAATGACAGTTCCCGGAACCTGGGTTAGGTCTGCCGCTTTTTGCCACTCATTGTAAGAAGGACACTCCGAGCTAAGAGTTACCTGATCGCCCGTTGGGTTTTTCTCGCAGGACGCACTCAGCAATGTCAGCGCTAGCAGATTGACAAGGATTGTTTTCATGGGAATAGCTGATGTCTAAGGCTTATATGGATAAACGAATTAATTATATAAACAGCAAGCTTTGAATAGGTTACCGAAAAAAAACAAATTTTTTGAGTGACACTATTTGTCAGTCAAGAGTCATAATATATTATTTAATTAGTTCAGAATCTGAGTAAGGAAAGAATGACTAATTATATTTGCCTAGATTGTCTTCAGCTACTTGATAAAGAGAAAGATAAGCGTAATTACGAGAATTCCTTGTTTTTATGTGTTAGAAGGTAACACAGCGTTAAAAAAACCGGAAAGGGTCTAATTATCATACAACGTAATCCCGGCGTTACCAGCATTGGTTTTGATTGCCAGAAAACAACTAAAAGAATGGCTTTTTCTTCTGAACATGAACTAGATAAAGATGGGTACAATCCTTTGTTTATACATCAACTGGTTGAACAGGTTATTCCGGAGCATTATCACCGGACGGCCCTTGTGTTCGGA
This sequence comes from Tellurirhabdus bombi, assembly GCF_021484805.1. Lineage (NCBI taxonomy): Bacteria > Pseudomonadati > Bacteroidota > Cytophagia > Cytophagales > Spirosomataceae > Larkinella > Larkinella bombi. Next base: position 2,378,203 of record NZ_CP090557.1, read on the forward strand.
GAAAAGTCTGTAACTTATAAAGAATTAAACGATAAAGCGAACGGCCTTAGCCAGGCTATTCTTCACCATCGGCCCGACGCTGAGTTAATTGGGGTAAGCACATCGCGCAGCCTGGAAATGGTGATTAGCGTGCTGGCCATCCTTAAAGCTGGTAAGGCCTACCTGCCGCTTGATCCGAAATACCCCGCTGCCCGCTTGCAGGAATTAATTTCCGACTCCCGGGTGGATCTCTGCCTCACACGCTCCGAAGAAGTGTCCCTTTTCGAAAAGGTGGACCTCGCCGTGTTGGCTTCCGACGACAATTTTAACTATACCGGTTATACGGGGAAAACGGTTGATAAACAATTCGATACAGGGTATGTGCTGTATACGTCAGGTTCTACCGGAAAGCCCAAAGGGGTTAGCATGGGCCACCGTCCGCTGGTCAATCTTTTGCGGTGGCAGCGTAAGCACTCGAGAGCTGGCGTTGGAACCCGGACCCTACACTTCGCTCCGCTGAGCTTTGACGCTTCGTTTCTGGAGTTTTTCGATACCTTCCTATCGGGCGGTACGCTGGTGTTGATCAAGGAAGAGTTGCGGCTGGACCTGGCCAACCTTCTTCATTTTATTGACAAAAATTCAGTTAATCGGCTGTATGTCCCTTTTGTGGCGCTTCAGTATCTGGCGGAAGCAGCCGTGAGTGCGCAGCGGTTCCCGGCTTGTTTAGAGGAAATCATGACGGCGGGGGAACAACTAAAAATTACTCCTCAGCTAATTGCCTTTTTCTCGGCTTTGCCGGATTGCATTTTATATAACCAGTATGGGCCTACCGAGTGCCACGTTGTAACTCAACTAACGCTGGAAGGTGACCCTAACGATTGGCCACTGCTGCCAACCATCGGGATACCGATCGATAACACAACCATTTACATTACCGACGAAAACCTGAACCCGTTGCCAGCGGGCGAGATTGGCGAGCTTTGCGTTGCGGGCGACAGTCTGGCAGATGGCTATCTGCACAAGCCTGAGCTAACGGCGGAGAAGTTTGTGCATTGGACAAGCCCCGAAGGCGAGCCAACTCGAATTTATCGAACGGGTGATCTGGCCCGTTACCTGCCCGACGGGAATATTGAGTTCTTAGGTCGCAAAGACGATCAGGTAAAAATTCGGGGATACCGCATTGAGTTGGGCGAGATTGAAGTGATTCTCAATGCGTTCAATGGCGTAAAACAGGCGGTTGTGGTGGCACGCGAGCGGGGAGGCGAAAAGCAACTGGTGGCGTATCTGGTTTCGGATAACCAGCACAAAGACAGCCTGGCCGTGCGGAAGGAATTGGAGCAGAAAGTCCCGGATTACATGATCCCGTCGGCTTTTGTCTGGATGGACGATTTTCCGAAAACCAGCAGCGGGAAAGTGGATAAAAAGGCCCTGCCGGCTCCCGAAGCAAAACGGGCTGACCTGGGGACGATCTACCGAAAACCAGTAACTGAGCCGGAGAAAAACCTGGCTGAAATCTGGATCGACCTGCTCGGAATCGATAAGGTAGGTTTAGACGACAACTTTTTTGAATTAGGTGGAAATTCGTTGCTGGCCCAAAAAACAGTGGCCGCGCTGAAAAGCCGGTTTAATTACATACTACCCATCACCAAACTGTACCAGTACCCCACTGTAACGGGCATTGCGCAGTATTTAACCCAAAAAAGTGCATTACCCAGCCACCATACACAACGAAATCGTCAGAAAGCAAAAGGCGATGACGTTGCTGTGATTAGCATGGCGGGACGTTTTCCGGGGGCCAATTCGATTGAAGAATTGTGGGAGTTGCTCAAGGAAGGCCGGGAAACAACCCGGTTTTTTGCAGATGATGAACTCGATCCATCGGTTCCGGATGCGGTAAAAAATGATCCGACTTATGTAAAAGCCAGAGGCATTATCGCAGATGCTGATCAATTCGATTATGCCTTTTTCGGCCTGAATCCCAAGCTGGCTGAGTTGATGGACCCGCAGCAGCGCATCTTTCTGGAAATCGCCTGGGAAGCCTTGGAGCAAACAGGCTACGTCCCTCAGACCTATAGCGGGTCTATTGGCGTTTATGCGGGTTGCGGAAATAATACGTATTACTTGAATAACGTTCTGCAAAACCCACAATTGGTTGATCAGATTGGTGGTTTTCAGGTATCGACGCTGAATGAGAAAGATTACATCGCTTCCCGTACTGCGTACCAGTTGAACCTGAGAGGGCCAGCGGTCAGCGTTTATTCGGCTTGTTCGACGTCTCTACTGGCTATCGCGCAGGCGGTAGAAAGCATTCGAAATGGCCAATGTGACCTAGCGTTGGCGGGTGGAGCCAGCATCACAGCTCCGATCAACAGCGGCTATCTGTATCAGGACGGTGCGATGCTGAGCGGCGATGGACATTGCCGCTCATTCGATGCTGAAGCGCAGGGCACTGTTTTTAGCGATGGTGCCGGAGTGGTGTTGTTAAAAAGCCTGGAAGCTGCCAAGCGGGATGGCGACGTTATTTATGCCGTCATCAAAGGCGTTGGGGTAAACAACGATGGGGGAGGCAAAGGCAGTTTTACCGCTCCTAACGCGGAAGGGCAGGCCGGGGCGATTGTTCATGCGCTGACCGACGCCCAGATCGATCCGGCAACGATCCAGTATGTAGAAGCGCATGGCACGGCAACTCCCCTGGGTGATCCCATCGAAATGGAAGGCCTGACGATGGCTTTTGGCGAACAGGCGCGAAAGCAGTTTTGCGCCATCGGTTCCATCAAAAGCAACATGGGCCACCTGACGCAGGCGGCGGGCGTGGCCGGTCTGATTAAAACGGCATTGGTCTTGCATCACAGGCAAATTCCGGCCTCGCTGGGCTTTAAGAAACCCAATCCGGCCATTGATTTTGCCAATAGTCCATTCTACGTAAATACGCAGCTAAGCGACTGGCTGTCAGAATCAGTTCGTCGCGCAGGGGTAAGTTCGTTTGGTGTTGGCGGTACCAATGTGCACGTCGTTTTGGAAGAATACGAAAATGCAGAGCCAGCCTCATGGCCAGGGCGGCCTTTGCAGCTATTTACCTGGTCGGCTAGAACCGAAGCGAGTCGGGAGGCATACGCCCATGCCTTAGCGGAATATGTCCGAAAAAATAACCCTCGTAACCTAGCGGATATTGCCTATACACTGCAAACCAACCGGGCTGATTTCAATGAGCGCCGATTTGTGATAGCGGCGGATGAAACGGAATTGATCGCTAATTTACTAACCGATACCACCGCTTTATCGACCGCAAAAAAACTCACCGAAAGCCCGGGTGAGGTTGTCTTTTTATTTCCGGGTCAGGGTTCGCAGTACCTCAATATGGGACGCGATCTGTACGAAAACGAAGCCGTCTATCGGCAGGCCGTTGACGAGTGTGCACGTTTGTTACTCAATCAGCAGTCGCCAGACATCCGCTTTGTGCTTTATCCCGAAGTTAGTGGTTTGGCGGCAGAAGAGCAGCTTAAAAACACGCGCTATACGCAACCCGCTTTGTTCGTTACAGAATATGCACTGACCAAATTATGGATGAGTTGGGGCGTTGAACCAACTGTTTTCTGTGGCCATAGCATCGGCGAATTTGTGGCGGCTCACCTGGCGGGAGTCTTTACCTTACCGGATGCGCTAAAGCTCATTGCAACGCGCGCCCGGATGGTGAGCGATCTGCCTGAAGGAAGCATGTTGTCGGTTCGGTTGGAAGCCCGTCGATTATTGGCGATATTACCCGAAACCCTGTCCATAGCGGCCATCAACAGCCCTAATTTATGTGTGGTAGCGGGGCCAGACGAAGCCATTAGCGCTTTTGTTAAAACCTTGGCTGCTTCGGGCGTTCCCAATCGGGTTTTGCTGACCAGCCACGCTTTTCATTCCGCCATGATGGATTCCATCGTTGCCGATTTTGAAGCCGTTGTTCGGCAAGTACCGCTAAAACGTCCGCAAAAGCCGATTGTTTCAACCGTTAGTGGTGATTGGTTAACCGATGCTCAGGCTACTGATCCGAGCTACTGGGCCAAACACCTTCGAATGACTGTTCGCTTTTCCGATGCGCTGGAAACGATTTTCGGCCAGGATAATCCACTTCTGTTGGAAGTAGGGCCAGGAACGGTAACATCAACGCTCGCCCGGCAGCAGACAGGAAGCCGTCCGGCAACCATATTAGCCAGTTTGGAAAATACAAAGGGCCATCAGACCGAATACCAGTCTATTCTGAAAGCTCTGGGACATCTCTGGTTGGCGGGTGTAAGGCCTGACTGGCAGAAATTTTACGAAAACCAGCAGCGGATTAAACTAAAGCTGCCCACCTATTCATTCGACAAAAAACGTTGCTGGGTGGAGCCAGCGCCCAAAACTGTCCAGATCGAATCTGTACCTTTGTCCGTTAAACCGGAAGCTTCCGTCCAATTAGCCGTTGAAAGTCCATTTGAAAACAGTGTTATGAGAAAAGGGAATCTGATCAATAAAATCAAGGAAATACTGGAAAATGCATCCGGGATTGAGATGGATCGGGTCACTCCTGACATGAGTTTTCTAGAAATAGGTCTGGATTCACTGCTGATTACCCAGCTTGCCCTGACATTCAAAAAAGAGTTTGGCCTGCCGATTACGTTCCGGCAGCTAAACGAAGAATACGCAACGCTCGATTTACTGGCCGACTACCTCGACCAGCATTTACCTGCCGAAGCGTACCAGCCAGCACCAGTTCCTGCGCCGCAAGCGCCGCCTGTTCAGCTGGTTGTTAGTCATTCTGGAGCAGCTGATTTGATGCCGCAAGGTGACCTTGCCGTGCAGCCGGGTGGTAATCTGGCGCTGAGTCTGATTGCGCAACAACTGGAACTCCTATCGAAGCAAATTACGCTGATTCAAGGGCAGGGAATAGCTCAAAGCACACCTGGGGCCATGCTTTCTGTACCAGCCGCACCGACAATACAACACGCCCCGGCACCAGCAATGTCGATGGGTCCAACATCCGCAAACGGAAAGCCGAATCTACCCAAAGTGGCTGATTTGACGCCGGAAGAAGCGATTGAAATTAAAAAGCCATTCGGAGCTACCGCCCGCATCGAGCGTCAATCGACGGATTTAAGTCCAAAACAGCACCAGTTTATTCAGGAACTGACGCAACGATATAACCAGAAAACTAGCGCGAGCAAAAACTACGCGCAGGAGCATCGGGAGCACATGGCTGACCCCCGGGTTGTGTCGGGCTTCAGGCCGCTGACCAAAGAATTAGTTTATCCGCTGGTAGTCAACAAGTCGAAGGGAAGTCGGCTGTGGGATATGGATGGCAATGAATACATTGACGTACTGAGTGGCTTCGGTTCCAACCTGTTCGGCTACCAGCCGGACTTCATCAAAGATGCCCTGCACGATCAGGTAGAAAAAGGCTTTGAAGTAGGGCCGCAGCACGATCTGGCGGGCGATGTAAGCAAACTAATCTGCGAGTTCACAAATTTTGATCGGGCGGCCTTGTGTAATACCGGTTCAGAAGCGGTGCTGGGAACCATGCGCATTGCCCGCACGGTAACGGGGCGTTCGCTGATTGTGGCTTTTTCGGGCTCTTATCACGGCATTGTGGATGAGGTGATTGTGCGGGGAACGAAGAAATTGAAGTCTTTCCCGGCGGCTCCGGGCATTATGCCAGAAGCCGTACAAAACATGCTGATTCTGGATTATGGAACCGAAGAATCGCTAACCATTATTCGGGAAAGGGCGCACGAGTTAGCCGCCGTCTTAGTGGAGCCGGTGCAAAGTCGTCGGCCTGAATTTCGCCCGGTTGACTTCCTGAAAAAAGTCCGCGAAATCACGGAAGCGTCGGGAACGGCCCTGATTTTCGACGAAGTTATTACCGGATTTCGCATGCATCCCGGTGGAGCCCAGGCGCTCTTCGGAATCGACGCCGATCTGGCGTCGTATGGCAAAGTGATTGGCGGAGGTCTGTCCATCGGCGCCATTGCGGGCAAGAAAAGCTTCATGGACGCGCTGGATGGCGGTTTTTGGCAGTACGGTGACGCATCATTTCCCGAAGTAGGGGTGACCTATTTTGCGGGTACATTCGTTCGTCATCCGCTCGCTCTGGCAGCCAGCAAGGCGTCTCTGGAACACATGAAAGCACAGGGGCCGGAACTGCAAAAAAGCCTTACCCGAAAAGCCGAAAGACTAGCCGATGCCCTGAACGCTGATTTTGAGCGCCGCCAGTTGCCTTTCTTTATTGCACAATTTGGCTCGCTCTGGAAGCTTAAAATGAACAAAGAGATTCCGTACAGTGAGTTATTGTTTACTTTGCTGCGCGAAAAAGGAATTCATATTTGGGACGGCTTTCCTTGCTTTATGACCGAAGCACATACCGTCGACGAAATCGACTTTGTGATCAGCTCATTCATCAAAAGTGTGGATGAAATGATAGAGGTTGGTTTTTTCGAAGCCAAACCGGTTCGCGAAGCGCCCGCCAAGGCTCAGTTGATCCCGAACAAACCGCCAGTAGAAGGAGCTCGGTTGGGAAGAGATGCAGCGGGCAATCCGGCCTGGTTTATTGTAAATCCCGATCAGCCCGGTAAATATTTGAAGGTTGAGATAAAATAGACAACAATGGTTGATACGTATCCTAAACTTACACTCACAGAAGTTGATTTTGATCCTTTTGCGGGTCCGGAAATGGTACGTTTAACACCAACCATTGAGCCACAACTGGAAATCTGGACTTCCTGTATTTTGGGCGGCGATGACGCTAACAGGGCTTATAATGAGTCTGTTACAATTCGTCTTAAAGGACTTTTGAATAGGTTTGCTCTGGAACAGGCTTTTCAGTCGCTTATTCAACGACACGAGGCGCTCCGCTCCGCGTTCAGTGCGGACGGCCAGCAACTCTGTATTTTTAAAGACCTATTTCTGCCCATTGCGTTTCAGGATATTTCGGCTAAAGTTGCTTCGAAGAAAGAGCAATTGATTCAGAATTATGTCATGCAGGATGCCTTGCATGTGTTCGATTTGCAAAATGGCCCTTTGTGCAAGGCTGGCTTGAGCAAACTGTCGGAAGAAGAACATCATTTTGTCCTGACGGTACACCACATCGTTGCTGATGGCTGGTCGTTGGGGCTGATGCTGCAAGATTTGAGCGCCTTTTATTCGGCTTACGCAAAGGGAATTTTCCCCAATTTGCCCGAAGCCGAGCAAATCAGTGCCTACGCCCAGGAGCAGATTCAGTTTGCCCAAAGCGAAGAATACCAGCACATTGAGGCATTTTGGTTGAAGCAATACCAGGATGCGGTGCCCGAATTGAGTTTACCCACCGATTTTGCGCGACCTCACTTACGCACTTTCAAAAGCAAGCGCCTTGATTTTGTGTTGGACAAAGAGTTGGCGCAGGCCATAAAAAAGGTTGGTGTAAAAGCCGGTTGTAGCTTTGTGACAACGCTTGTGGCCGCGTTTGAGGTATTTTTGCAGCGCTTGACGGGCCAGGAAGACATTATTGTGGGGTTGCCCACGGCGGGGCAATCGGCCACGGGAAATTACCGTTTGGTGGGTCATTGTGTGAATTTGCTGCCGCTACGGAGCAAGGCCCAAAAGAATTTACGTTTTCTCGATTTTCTAAAGCAGCGCAAAAGCGAAATTTTCGACGCCTATGAGCACCAGCAACTTACGTTCGGACGCCTGCTTAAAAAATTGCCGTTAACCCGGAATGCCTCGCGGGTGCCGATGGTGCCGGTGGTGTTCAACATTGATATGGGTTTAGGCGATGGCGTTGCCTTTTACGGGCTGGAACACGCGCTGATCAGTAACCCCAGAGAGTACGAAAACTTTGACCTGTTTTTAAATATCAACGGGGCTGAGCAGGCCCCGGTTCTGGAGTGGTCATACAACACGCAGTTGTTCAAAGCCAGCACCATCAGTCGGATGATGGATAGCTTCGAGGCGGTACTCCGGGCGATTGTAACTGACCCGTTGGTCATTCTCGAAGCGATTGAGTTTACGGATCAGGTTGAACTGTTTGAAAAATTAGACGAATGGAATAAGACGCAGGCTAGTTACCCAAAAAATACGCCTGTTCACCAGTTAATTGCCCAGACAGCAGCTCGTTATCCCGATAAAACGGCCTTGGTTTTTAAAGACAAGTCGATGAGTTATCAGGAGCTAAACACCAGGGCGAATCAACTAGCGCACTACCTTTTGGCAGAAGGCGTGGAGGTTGGTGATGTGATTGGGCTGGTGCTGGATCGTTCGCCGGAGCTGCTTATCGCGCTGCTGGCCATTCTGAAAGCGGGGGCCGCTTACGTTCCGCTAGACCCGGACTATCCGCAAGACCGCATCGCGTTCATGATGGAGGATTCGGGCGCTAAAATGCTGCTTACTTCCAAAAAATACCAGGGTCGGTTGGAAAGCCGGGCTACTGAAGTTTTAGTTGAAAATATCCTGTCTGAAACAAAAGAAGATACGCCAAAAAATCCGAATCGGGTCGTGGCGGGCCATGATCTGGCTTACATTCTGTACACTTCCGGTTCGACAGGGAAGCCCAAAGGCGTCTTGATTGAACACCGAAATTTGGTTAATCTGCTGCACAGCATGATTTCCATGCCGGGAATTAGCAAGGAAGATCGCTTGCTGGCCGTAACGACTGTTTCGTTTGACATCGCAGGACTGGAACTTTATTTGCCTTTGCTCGTTGGCGCTACGGTTGTTCTGGCCGATGCTGAAACAGCTAAAGACGGTCGCGCTCTGGTGCAAGCCATTGACGAACAGCAAATTTCGATTATGCAGGCCACGCCCGTAACCTGGAAAATGATGCTGGCGGCGGGCTGGGAGCAGAAGTTGCCGGTAAAGGTGCTGTGCTGCGGGGAACCCATGTCGAAGGATTTGGCGGAAAAGCTGACCGCCCGCTGTGAATCGCTCTGGAACATGTACGGGCCTACCGAAACGACGATTTATTCGACCGGGAAGCAGATTTTGCGGGAAGATGAAATCATCACCATTGGCCGACCCATCCACAACACGCAGGTGTACATCCTGGATGAACAGGAAAAACCTTTGCTGGAAGGCGTCGTTGGCGAAATCTACATTGCGGGCGATGGCGTGGCGCGGGGGTACCTGAACCGCCCTGAGCTGAATGAACAGAAATTTGTTAAGAACCCGTTTGGCACCGGACTCATGTACCGCACGGGTGATCTGGGTAAGTTCACCGCCACGGGCGAAATTCACTGCCTGGGCCGAATCGACCAGCAGATCAAAGTTCGTGGATATCGCATCGAGCCGGGCGAAATTGAACATTTACTAGTCACCAAAGGAAACGCCAAAGAAGCCGTTGTACTAGCTCGGGAAGACCGGCCCGGGGATCAGCGTTTAGTGGCTTATGTCGTCAGTAAAAAAGCACTCGCAGAAGTGGAGTTCAAGGCGGAAGCGGCTACTTGGAAAGCGCAACTAAGAGAAGCATTGCCCAGTTACATGGTCCCTTCTGATTTTGTGAATCTGGCGAAGCTGCCGGTAACGCCAAACGGCAAGGTAGATCGGAACGCACTGCCCAAGCCAACGTCTGGAAACCAGTCTAATTCCCTTGAAAAAGCGGTTCCATTGACCGAAATGGAAAAGCTGGTAAAAGCCATCTGGGTAGAGGAATTAGGGAAAGATGGGATTGATATTCAGGATGATTTCTTCGAATTGGGTGGGCATTCCATGATTGCGGTTCAGGTGATGGCCCGCCTGGAGAAAGCAACGAAAAAGCGCCTGCCCTTATCCACTTTGTTTGAATATTCGACCATTCAGAAACTAGCCTCGCTGCTTAGCGTCGAGGAACAAAAAACGCAGTACAAATCACTGGTGCCCATTAAACCATCGGGTAGCAAAACGCCTATTTATCTCGTTCATGGGAACGGCCTGAATGTATTGACCTTCTATGGATTAGCCAACCAAATGGAAGCTGATCAGCCCGTTTACGGCCTACAGGCCAAAGGATTGGATGGAACGGATGAACCGCTGGAAACGATTGAAGCGATTGCCGCTTTTTACAATAGCGAAATAATTCGCCAGAATCCGGCGGGTCCGTATGCGCTGGCTGGTTACTCGTTTGGGGGCTACGTGGCGATGGAAATGGCCCAGCAACTGAAAAAAATGGGTAAAGAAGTAAAAATGCTGGCCATGTTCGATACAAACGCCAACGAAGTAAATACCCAAAGTTCGCCCATCGGAAAATTGAATAAAAAGATTGTCCGGCAGTTTTACAAAATGCTCTGGATATCTAAATCGTTCAGTGAAGATCCTTCGTCAACGATCAAATACCAGCAGGATTACTTTGAGCGCCAGTTTAAAAATCTGTTGGAATCGGCGGGCATCAAGGCGGAAGCGAAGCCGGAAGGAGAGAGCATTTTCAGCTTCATGGACAGCCTGATTGAAAAGTACAACGCTGCCCTGCGTAACTATAAAATGGTGCCCTACGATGGCGTAATTGATCTGTTTCGGGCGCAGGAACGGCCTTACTTCGTCGATGATTTTGAATACCTTGGCTGGAAAGAGTACGCGTTGCAAGGCGTTCGTATTCACGAGGTTCCGGGCGATCACAGTGTGATGTTGCAGCCACCCAACGACAAAGAATTTGCCCGAATTTTACAGGATGCGCTGGATAATAGCTGAGGCTGCATGAAATTCATCACTGTGTTCTGTCAGGTACTGCCAGCGATTAATTGGGAACCGTTTCGCCCATACACCGATAGCGATGAACTAGTGCTTTTCCGCGTGCAACTTTCTCGCTTCGTTCCCCTGATTTCTGCTTTGCAACCGCTTTTGCGGGACGAAGAAATCGCGCGCGCACAACGGTATCACCAGGATGCGGACAGGCAACGGTTTGTTATTTCCCGAGGCGTGCTAAGAGTCCTTCTGGGAATGCACACTGGCCAGCCCCACAAGGAAATTCAGTTGGTAGTTGGGGCTAACCAAAAACCGATGCTTAGGGATTTTCCAGCCGTGCATTACAGCGTATCACATTCGGGCGATTGGATCTTAATGGCGCTGGCTAAGCATAGTGTGGGCGTGGACATCGAAAAAATAAATCCTTCGTTTGTTTTTCAGGAGGTAGTCACCCATAGTTTTGGCCTGGAAGAACAGCAGGCAATCGAAGCAAGCGCGGACCCTGCGGGGGCATTTTACCAACTCTGGACACGAAAAGAAGCACTAGTGAAGGCGACGGGCAAGGGCATTGATGATGATTTCGCCCAAATTCCCTCGCTGGAGGGCGAGCATAGCCTAGCTGGTGATTTACTGGGTTCAACCAGCGATTTGTGCGTGAGTACCTGCCTGGTTGCCACAGACTATGCGGCGGCGCTGGCGTATCCTACCGCCATCCAGTCATCCCGCTTTCGGTTTTGTACCGTTGAGGAGAGTATAGTCTCTCATTAATAAGGCATAAAAAATGCCGCCCTGTTTCAAGGCGGCATTTTTTATGGGAAACAAAGTGGCTTACGCTAACTTCGTTTTCAGGTTTTGATCCAGTGCTTCCAGGAAGTCTTCTGTGTTCAGGTAGTGCTCACCTGCCACCAGTTTCGTGCCGGCTGGATACGCAGAAAGGGCCAAATCTTTGGTCATTTTGCCGCTTTCTACCGTTTCGATACAAACTTGCTCCAGCGCTTGGCAGAAGTCGATCAGGGGCTGGTTTTCGTCCAGTTTACCCCGGAAAGCCAGACCACGCGTCCAGGCAAAAATCGAAGCGATTGGGTTCGTCGACGTTGGGTTACCTTTCTGGTGCTCGCGGTAGTGGCGCGTAACGGTTCCGTGGGCCGCTTCGGCTTCCATCGTTTTGCCGTCTGGCGTAACCAGTACCGACGTCATCAGACCGAGTGAACCAAAGCCTTGAGCAACTGTATCCGACTGAACGTCACCATCATAGTTTTTGCACGCCCATACGAAGTTACCTTCCCATTTCAGCGCTGAAGCCACCATGTCGTCAATCAGACGGTGTTCGTAATGGACTCCTTTGGCTTTGAATTCGTTTTCGTAGATCTCCTGGAAAATATCTTTGAAACGACCGTCGTATTTTTTCAGGATCGTGTTTTTCGTCGAGAGGTACAACGGCCAGCCTTTTTGCAGCGCCATGTTGAAACAAGCCTGCGCAAAACCGCGAATTGACTCGTCCACGTTATACATACCCATCGCTACACCCGCTCCTTTGAACTGGTATACCTCGTATTCCTGAACGGTTCCGTCTTCGCCTTCAAACTTCATCGTCAGCTTGCCTTTGCCCGGTACGATAAAGTCAGTAGCACGGTACTGGTCACCAAAAGCGTGCCGACCCACGATGATCGGAGCCGACCAGTTTGTAACTAGACGAGGAACATTGTTGATAACGATGGGCTCGCGGAAAACCGTACCATCCAGAATGTTCCGGATTGTACCGTTTGGCGATTTCCACATTTGCTTCAGGTTGAATTCTTTCACGCGATCTTCATCAGGCGTGATCGTCGCGCATTTAATACCGACACCATATTCTCGAATGGCATTGGCAGCATCAACTGTTACCTGGTCATTCGTCTCATCACGGTATTCAACGCCAAGGTCATAATATTTAATATCAACGTCGATGTAGGGGAGAATCAACTTGTCTTTAATGAACTTCCAAATGATTCGGGTCATTTCGTCGCCATCCAGCTCAACAACTGGATTCGCCACTTTAATTTTCGCCATTGTGTGTTAGTTATCAATCGGTGAAACAATACGGGAAATTAAAGGCAAAGGTAGCCAAGAATGGCGTTTCAGGAAAACGAAAGCGGATTATTAGGAAAGAAGGACGAAATTTTTAGGATATAGTCATTTAATAAACAACCTATCGCCGATGAAAAAGAATGGCTTATGCGCGCTACTCCTTATATTTAGCAAGTCAATAAACTAATGTTAGTATAAAATTTGGTTATTCGATGAAAAAATTTACAAAAATCTTGCTTTGCCTGATTGTGGTCCCCACGTTGGTTTTGGCGCAATCAAAAAAGCCAAAAGCCGGGAATAAGCTGGACAATACCCGACTAGAAAAACTAAAACGAGAAGCCCTGGCTGAAGTAGATAAGCGCAAAGACCTGGCGCAGCAGATCAACGACATGCTTTTTAGTTTTTCGGAGCTGGGCTTTCAGGAGGAAGAAACGTTCAAATACCTGACCACGCTGCTGGAAAAGGAAGGCTTTAAAGTCGAAAAAGGAATTTCCAACATGCCAACCGCCTGGATTGCGACCTGGGGGAGTGGCAAGCCGGTTATTGCGATCGGCTCCGATGTCGACTGTATTCCCAAAGCCAGCCAAAAACCGGGCGTTGCCTACCATGACCCGTTGGTAGAAGGCGCACCGGGTCACGGCGAAGGGCACAATTCCGGGCAGGCGCTCAACATTGTGTCGGCGCTGGTGGTCAAGCAGATCATGGAACGCGAGAAATTGTCAGGAACGCTAATGTTATGGCCGGGCGTGGCGGAAGAACTCGTGGGAGCAAAGGCGTTTTATGTGCGTGACGGCTACTTTAAAGATGTGGATGCCTGTATTTTTACCCACGTTGGCAACAACCTGGCCGTGTCGCATGGTGATGCGGGGAACAACGGTCTGGTATCGGTAAAATTCAACTTTGAAGGGCAGGCGGCCCACGCGGCGGGGGCTCCCTGGCGGGGTAAAAGCGCGTTGGACGCCGTGGAGTTGATGAACATTGGCTGGAATTTCCGCCGTGAACACCTCGAGCTGACCCAGCGCTCCCACTACGTCATTTCGGACGGCGGCGACCAGCCCAATGTCGTACCTTCTAAAGCAGCGGTCTGGTATTATTTCCGCGAACGCTCGTACCCAAAAATCAAAAAGCTCTACGAAACCGGCGTCAAAATTGCGGAAGGTGCCGCCCTGATGACCGACACGAAATTTACGTACGAAATTCTGGGTTCAGCCTGGCCGGGGCATTTCAACCGACCCATTGCCGAAGCCATGAATGAGAACATTCTGAAGGTAGGCTTGCCGACCTGGTCGGAAGAAGACCAGATGCTGGCCAAAGCATCGCAGAAAGAATTGCAGGCGCCGAAAGTGGAAGGGCTGGCCATGAAACTCGATTCGCTAAAACCGTCTACGGCACCGACCGTGATGATGGGAGGGCAGGCCATGACGTCGATGGGCGGTGGCTCCGACGACATTGCTGACATATCGTGGTCGCTGCCAACGGTGGTTTTGCGGTACCCGTCGAATATTCCGGGGCTGCCGGGGCACCACTGGTCCAACGCCATTTCGATGGCGACGCCCATTGCGCACAAAGGCGTGGTTGCTGGTGCCAAAGTGGAAGCCATGACCCTTCTGGATATGCTGATGAAGCCTGAAATCATCAAAAATGCCTGGGATTATTACAAAAATGAGCAGACTAAAGACATTAAATATACGCCGCTCATCTCTCCAAAAGAGGTTCCCGCTGTTTACCTGAACAAGGAGATCATGACGAAATACAAGCCGGAACTGAAGAAATATTACTACGATCCGACAAAGTATAAAACGTATCTGGAGCAGCTAGGCATCAAATACCCAACGCTACGTGAAGACCAGAAGGCAGAGCTGGCCAAAGAGAAGGAAAAGGAAAAAAACACTAAAGGGAAGTAGTTCAAAACGCCAACGCCGCAATTGCTGCGGCGTTGGCGTTTTAAATAATCATGATGGGATTTTATCAGTCATTTTACCCGATTTTTTCAGGTAACGTACCAGAAGGTAGATCAACAGCAACAAAGGCAGGATGATCGCCAGGGCCGTGTTGCGTACCGCAGGATCATTGCTGGTAACTTCATCGTATTTCAGCAAAATGATGAGCGTGATCCCCGTAAGCCAGACAAACTGGGTGTTGTATTCTTTCAAAATCCAGCGCCGCCAGTTAAAGTGCATGCCCGAAAATGTATTTCCCAAACCACTCAAGCTCGGAAACCAGCGGTGAACGCGTTGGCAATAAGCATCGAAAGAAGGACCAAATTTGCCCCGCAGAAAGTTTTCTTCCGCCAGTACAATGGCCTGGTAGATGAATAAAAACAAAGGAATAAAGACACCGACATACAGCAGCGAATTTGCCAAAACGCCCACGCCCGCCAGCATCAGGATATTACCAACATACAACGGATTGCGGCAATGGTTGAAAATTCCTTCCGTTACCAGATGATCGGCGTATACTTTTTTATCGCGTCCACCCCGCACAATGTAGGCCAGCCCAATGGTTGCACCCCGAACGAGCTGCCCCGTAACGGTGATGAGCAAACCCAGAGCGATCGGCCAGATGTAATACGTAGGACCAAAATTGGCGGCGGAAAAAAGGGGCGGGGAAGGAATGAACAGGGCTAAGTAAAGAAAGATGAATAATACGTTTCGGTACTTAAAGAAAAAATTACCAATTGGAATCATGAATTAAGCCGGTTTTTTTACCGCAATAATGCCAGAGAAATTATACCATTTAAAGAAAGTTTCAATCGTCTCAAAACCCGTATCACGGAGCATCAGAATGTTTTCGGATTGCTTGTAGGGGATCAGGACGTTTTCGAGGGCTTCCCGTTTTTGGGCAATTTCCATTTCGCTGTACTGATGGCGCCGCTTCATGTCGTAATAATATTTGATGAAGTCGCGGTTCATGTTGCTGTCTTCCGCCAAAATCTTTTCGACCAGGAGCAACGCACCGCCCGGCACCAGACCGTCGTAGATGTTTTTTAGCAGCTTCTCGCGGTAAAGCGGGCGAACAAACTGTAGAGTCAGACACAAAACAACCACCGACGCATTGCTCACCTCAACGCGCTGGTTCAAATCGGCAACGCGTAGCTCGAAAGGGCGGGTAAAGCCAAATTCGCGCAGCTTACGGTCGCATTTATCCAGCATTTGCCGGGAGTCGTCAATGCCAATAAACCGGATATTGTTGTCCACCAGGCTGTCCATATGAATCAGCGTAGTACCCGTAGAGCAGCCTAAATCGTAAACATCGGTTCCGGGCTGGGCATGATCGGCGGTCAATTCACCCAACATGCGCTGAAACTCTTCGTAAAAAGGCACAGAGCGATTTACCATGTCATCAAAGACATTGGCAACCGTCGTTCCGAACTTAAAATCAGATACTTTCTGAATTTCTTCCCTGAAAACCTCGTCCTTAGGGGTTTCAACTGCATGGGCCTCTTTCAACATATTAGAATGGCTGGGTTATTTTCTAATAAATTTATAAGGTTTTTCTAATATATAAGCCCTGTAGAACAGAATAGAATTTTACCATACCCAAGCATAAAAAGCTAAATGGCTAATTATCAGGAGTTACATACGTGGACAGTGACGCCTGCGGAGGCCGTTGCGTTGCAAAAGGAGCTGCGTTCACAAATTAAAATTACCCCGTTGACGAAGCCGCCGGAGCTTATTGCAGGCTGTGATATTTCGTTTAACAAATACGAGACGACCGTTTATGCCGGTATTGTGGTGTTGCGGCTGTCAACGCTGGAAGTGGTGGAGGAAGCGGGTGTCGTTAGCGAAACGGAATTTCCGTACGTGCCGGGGCTGCTGTCTTTTCGGGAGATTCCGTCTCTGCTGATGGCCTGGCAAAAGCTACGGTCCGAGCCGGATGTGGTGATGTTCGACGGTCACGGTATTGCGCACCCCCGCCGCATCGGTATTGCCTCACACGCAGGTTTGTTTCTGAACAGGCCCACTTTTGGCTGCGGAAAATCAGTACTGGTGGGAAAGTACGAGGAGCCCGCGCCGGAGCGAGGTTCGTGGTCGCCGATGACGCACTACCGGGAGCTGATTGGCGCTGCGCTACGGACGAAAAACAAGGTTAATCCGGTCTATATTTCGCCCGGGCACTTGATTGATCTGGAGACGGCCATCGATTTAACCCTGCGTTGCGACGGCGGATATCGGCTGCCAGAGCCAACGCGCAGGGCTCACCTGCTGGTGAATGCCCTGCGGCGTGGCGAAAGGAACGTTGAGTAAATAGACTTTCTTTATAAAATAGTAGAATCGGTGGTGGGTGATTGGGACTTGGCCGTGCATTCTTCGCATTCGCCGTAAAAGACCAGCGAGTGCGACTCGACCTGAAACTGCATCGTATCACCAACGTTGGTTTTAATCAGGTGCAGGCGGGGGTCGCAAAACTCCTTTACCTGGTGGCAGGTTGTGCAAATCAAATGAGCGTGTTGCTGCCGACCCAGTGCTTTCTCAAAACGGCTTTTTATGCTGTCGCCCTCACCAAACTGGTTGCGACGCACGAGGCCGCAGTCGACGAGCACATCCAACGTGTTGTAAACCGTTGCCCGGCTAACGGGATACGCTTTTTGCTGCATGGCCTGGTATAAATCTTCGGCGTCGAAATGGTCGTTTCGTGAATAAACCTCGTCTAAAATCGCAAAGCGTTCCGCCGACCGCCGAAATCCCTTCGTCAGCAGATGATCTTCCAGTTTGGCCCTGGCCGTGGCAATTAATGCGTTTGTTTCATGCATGAGAATTGTCTGAAAGAATAAAAAGGAACCGGTCAAAAACCGGGTCCTTTCTTGTATTTAACCTATGAATTATATTTAAAGTCGTTGTTTTTTGTTGATAATCAATCTGTTTTTAAGAAAAAGGCAAGTAGCTCCTGCCGCAGTTCTTCAAACTCTTTAAGAGTTATGGATAGCCTTCTGCCCTGGAAAACAGTCCGCACGCACGTATCCCGCACATCCAGAAGCCCAATCTGATAAAACGCTGACCAGCGCGGGTGAAGGCTGAAATTGAGCAACGTATCGACGTCGTTTAGACTCAGCGTTAGGGGAGCGCCCTGATACAGAATTTCGATTGTTCCGCTTGACTCGTTAAAGGTCTTCATGGCGTTTTTTTTCGATTGGTGTTTGCAGAATCTGAGCAACTTCCCGAAGCAGGCTGGCTTCGTCCATCATGGCTACTACCTCGTCAATTTCCTCGTCGGTAAGCAGCAGAAAATAGTTGAGCATAGGGGTCTTCAAAAGCCATTCTTTCCCGTGAGTCGTGAAAAAGGGTCGCATGCCGACACGACTTACCAAAACCTGGCGGTAACACGAAAATTCAGACTCCTGCAAGACAAACAGCGAATTTTTATAAGCTACATTATAGCTCTGGCAGCCTGCGCAATAGCCAATGTAACCGTTTTCCCGCTCTGTTAGTGTTCGTAACCGATGTTCGTGTTCCATGCGTGTCCTAGCTTAGTTATTCTGTATCTGCTGGGTCAGTTCGACTGTATTTTCAACAATTGCTGCATTTCAATCCGGCGCGAAGCCTGCGAAAGCCCCGAGCTAAACGTGGTGAACTCCTGGCGCGACAGCATAAACTGAATGTCCGGGTGACCTGTATTTATCACCAGTTGCAGTTGCCCACCCGGAAAAACGGTTGATGATTCATCAAAATTTACCCTACTTACTGTCTGGCACAAATCCAGAAACTCCGTTTGTTCAAAGCCTATCAGGAGATTTCGGAACGTAAGGCCAATGCGCTGGCAATGTTGGCATTGAGCAATGCAAAAACCGTCCTGGCTGATGAGTATTTTTGGCTGACAGGTATTCATGGTGTTATGGCGTGGGTCGGTGAGTAAATTGTGCCTGTGTCCAGAAACAGGTAATTCGCGGTAGACTTCGTTGAATCTGCATGGTACACAGGGCTTAATGTTTTATGTTATCTAGTTTTAGTCATGCTTGTCAGTTGGTAGACCGTTTGTCTAGAAATGATCAAGTTTTGGTCTGTGATCTTATTTAGACTAATTTTAAACAAACATACAGGCTCAGGTAATTCGATGCAAGAAATAAATAAAGAACTTTGTAAGTTTTTTACTAAAGTGTTGGAATTCAGTGGTATGTAGGAGGTGATTTCCTGGATGGGAAAGTAGCCCCATCCAGGAGAAGCCTAAAAATCGACCGTATACAGTTTTTCTAGTTGTTGCTCATTCACTTTGGGCGGCAGCAAACGCATTAATCCATTCCGCAGTGAGGCTAAAAAACGGTTTTCCAACTGCGCAACCTGGCCAATTCGCCGCGATTGATTGACGATAAAATGAGTTCGGTCCAGCCGCCGTTGCTCAAATCGCTTAAAAGCCACCGCCGTATTCGCTTCGTTTCTAAGTTCATCGGCCAGCACCGCCGCATCTTCAATGGCCTGACAGGCCCCTTGCCCCATGTTGGGCGTGGTGGCGTGAGCCGCATCGCCTAGCAACAGAATAGTTCCATAAGCGTACTGAGACAGCGGGGCCAGGTCAATAATGTCATTATGCAACAATTGCTCATTGCGCGTCTGCTCCAGAACCGCAGCGACCGGGTGGTGATAGCCTCGAAAATGGTGCTGTAGGTCTTTAACACTAAATTGTTTCAGGCGCGCGTCTTGCTGTGGCGCGTTTACGCAGGCAAACCAGTATAACTGATTATTCGCCAGTGGAACAAAGCCAATTCGTCCGGCAGTTCCCCACGTTTCAGTGGCTTCCTGAATGTTTAGCTGACTGTTATCAACAACGGCCCGCCAGCACGTATAGCCCGCGTAACGCGGTTTGGCATCGGGCCGAAGCTGCTGGCGAATGGGAGAGTGGATGCCATCGGCCACGATCAGGCGGTCGGCGAGGCAGGTTGTACCATCCTGAAACAGAATACTGGTCTGCGAGCCAAGCTGTTCAATGGAAACCGCCCTTTTGTTGGTAAAGATGCGGCGCGAATCCAGGTGATTCAGTAAAATGCGGTGGAGGTCTGCCCGGTGGATGGTGAAGTTATCAAGTCCATAGCGTTGACTAACGGCCAGGCTATCGGTTTGGGTAATAACGCGCCCTTGTTGATCGAGAATAGAAAACGTAGCGAGAAATCGGCCCGCCTCCATCACTTCGTTGGCAATGCCAATTTTTTGGAAGGCTTTGATGGCGTTGGCGGCGAGCCCCAGGCCGGCCCCGACGGGCTTTATAACGGGAGACGCTTCGTAAATATCGGCCTCAATTCCTATTTTCTGTAGGGCGATGGCGGTACAAAGTCCGCCGATTCCGGCTCCAATGATGACTGTTTTCATGCGTATCTGTTGTTTTTTGCTTGGTGCAAAAGTGCAGGCAGATACGGAAAGATCTTTTTACAAATGTTAAAAAATCAGAGCTCAGCGCGAATTCTGCTGAGGCTAACCTGGGTAATGCCCAGATAGGAGGCGATGTATTTTAGCGGCGCGCGATTTGTTAGGCCAGGGTACTGGCGGTTTAACTCCTGATAACGTTCTTTGGCACTCAGAAACTGGAGGCTTTCCAGCCGGCTTTGTGATTCCAGAAAGCCAAAAACGGCCAGTTTTCGGGCAACTCGTTCCAAGTCGTGGTGTTTATCGGCCAGTTGCTCAAAATCGACATTGTTTAAATAATAAACCTCGGAATCTTCCAGAACCTGAATGCCTTTGTTGGAAGGTGCACCGGTAAAAAGGCTGGCTACGGCACCAATAAACTGATTATCAACCGCAAAATAATCCGTAACGTCGATGTCTTCTTTGTAATAGAAAACCCGCGCCAATCCCCGATGAATAAAGTAGAGATGGCGGGAGACGGCCCCGATGGACAGCAGTTCGGTATTTTTGGGGAAGCGGTCAAAGCGAATAATCTGCTCAAACGCCCGTTGACTTTCGGCCGATAAGGGGCTAAGCTGCTGAACAAGGGCCAGTAGTGGATTCATGCGGTTAAAGGTAACAGTTTTGGGTACATGATGCTCCTGAAAGCCAGAGCAGTGAAAGGCAACGCTTCGGAAACAAATGGTTACGCCGTGAGCAATGATAAAGTGTTTGAAAAGGCAATGGCCCTACTGAGGTGAACCGCTTGAGGAGCGGTAAACGTGCGGAATCAGTTAAATGGACGTACTTTTGTGGCGGTGGGTCTTACAAAAATAGACCGCTGTGATAAGAATATGGTACCGAATACAACTGACATGAATCCCGTTCAGGAGCGGATTGAGCGCTCTGTAACCCATCTGTTCAAGATGGTTTTTCCCAACACCACCAATCACCATGACACCCTTTTTGGCGGTACGGCGCTGCAATGGATGGATGAAGCGGCTTTTATCTGCGCCACGCGTTTCAGCCGGAAAAAGATGGTGACGGTCAGCTCCGAAAAAATTAGTTTTCAGCAGCCCATTCCCAGCGGCACTTTTATTGAGCTGATTGCAAAAGTGCACACCATTGGCCGAACCAGCTTGCAGGTGCAGGTTGATATTTATGTGGAGGAAATGTATAGTGAAATCCGCAAAAAAGCCATCACGGGTGCTTTTACGTTTGTTGCCATTGACGACCACCGCAATCCAATTCCGGTTTTATAGGTCAATCCATTTTGCTTTGGGCTAATTGCAGCTGGTGTGGTAACTGAGCTAATTGATGGTTCAGAAAGACGCTGTAACGAACCGTCTCTGGGGGTAATAGATGAACTCCGTCGGAGGTTTGGTAGATTTCGTGCGGCAAGGCAACTCGATGATATCCCGGAGCGTTGAAAAAAATCTGAACAAATTGCCGCGTTTTTTGCGCTAGCGGAATGCTCTGAATAACAGGGTGATTAGGCATTTCATAAAAAATAATGCGCGTTCCCCGGCGATGAAATTTGTCCAGCGTCTGGCGGAGCTGGGTAAAGGTCTGCCGAAAAACCGAATCGGGCGGAAGGGGTTTAATAAAAGGCCCATAAGCTCGAAATCCTTTTTGCAGCAAGGCCGAGTCGGGCGCGCTAACAACCATCGCAGGTGTCGTAGGCGTACCAAACCAATCACGGAGAACCGCTTTCAGCACACCGGCAGGCTGGTATTTTTGGCGGGTAAAGGGAAGATACTGCTTCAGACGCAATGTAGCAGGTTGTTTGAACTCGTCCATCAAGGAGAGCTTTTGAACCTTGACGAGCGTGTTAATTTCGATCAGCAAAACACGGGGAATGTGCTTCGCCAGCTGCATCAGCTGTAGCCCCTCATGGGCCGACAAACCCGGCATGGCCAGGTTATACCGATGCTTCGACGGCTGCTCGGAAAGCAGCATTTCACTCATGGACGAACCGAGAATGACGGTATCAGCCCAGGAACTGGCTTCAAAAAGATACTCCTCTCCTTTGACCAGATTACGCTGCCCGATGGTTTGGGCCGTGCGCTGAATTTTCTTTTGGTACCGCTCGATGAGCAGTCCATAGCCTAAGAGAAGAAAAAAGGTGACGAGTAGAGCTTTTCCAACCATTAGAACTGGAAATAAATGAATGAATCACTAGAACCACTATTGGTAATAATCAAGAAAAGTAAAAAACCATACAAGGCATAGTCCCACCGAGGCTGGTCATAAGAGGCCACCCGCTCGCGCACTAAGGCACGAAAATGATACAGAACAACGGGTGTCGAATAGATCATGATGAAACTGATAATCAGGCCGTCGTGGGGGCGATGCGTATTGGTAGCAATGGCCCGCAGGTAAGCCAGCGCCTGATTGAACTCAGGAAGCTTGAACAAGAGCCATGCCAAAGAAACAAAACAAAAGACCATCGTGCCTTTTAGAACGGGATGCAGACGAAGCAACGGAGAACGTACTTTATCAGACAGCAGCCGTTCCAGCGCCAGCGCCAGACCGTGCGCCAATCCCCAGATGGCATAACTCCAGGCCGCTCCGTGCCATAAACCGCCCAAAACCATCGTAATCATCAGGTTAGCGTAGGTTCGGAGGGGCCCCTTTCGGTTGCCGCCCAGAGGAATGTACAAATACTCGCGCAAAAAACTAGAGAGCGAAATGTGCCAACGCCGCCAAAAATCCGAAAAAGAAGCAGCGATATAAGGATAGTTAAAATTGGTCGGGAATTGATAGCCAAACAGCCCTGCAAACCCCAGGGCGATGAGTGAGTAGCCCGCAAAGTCAGCGAAAATCTGCATGGAGTAGCCAAACAGCAATGCGACCAAGGTCAACGATGAGAAGCTTTCAAAAAAGGGATAAGCAATATAAGCTGTATGGTCTTTCAAGTTATCAGCAATGACCATTTTGAGAAAATACCCCATTACCAGAGTCCGGAAACAGTACTCCCAGCGAATATCTTTCAGGTATTTTGGCTGAATTTGGGGGAGAAAATAGTGCGCTTTAACAATCGGGCCGGAGACGAGCTGCGGAAAAAAGGCCTTGAAAAACAAAACGCGTTCGGCATGCTGGTAGAGGTTTCGGGCAATATAGGAGCGAAACTCCGATTTATCTCGGGCGGTATAGGTGTCGATCACCAGACTAATGCCCTGAAAAGTGAAAAAAGAAATACCAATCGGCAGCGGAATACTCATCAGAAAAGAACCTACCGGATTATACGAACCGAAAAAAGTGCCTCCGATGAGTGGGCTGTATTTGAAAAAAAGCAGAATAAGCAGATTGCCGACTACACCCCAGGTTGCGTGAAATTTCTGCCGGCTAGGGGAGCCATAAACAACCAAATAACTAGCAACGATATTAAGAGAAACCGATAAGAGTAGGAGCGTCAGTAAATCAGGCTGGTTGTAGGCGTAGAAAGTTAAACTGGAAATAATTAAAATAGAAAGCTGCCATTTTCTGGCAATAGGGAGGTAATAAAAAACAAACGTAGTTACGGCTAGTACGACAAAAGCACCACTATTGAACAACATAAAGCAAGCGGTTGAAGGCCAGTAAACATACTAGAAATCCGAAAGAAAGGTAACTTTTTTCAACTTCTTTTCGTAATCGGTAGGCTTGAAAAAAAGGCCCAACAAGCGAAGGGTGCTGCCTGATCAGGCAGCACCCTTCGCTTGTTGGGTAATTATACGTTTTAAACCAGGTAATGTTAATTTGGGTGACGGAAACTATAGCAGGAAAGCAATTGCCGGATTTCTTTTTCTAACTGCCGGATGTACGCTGTTTTTTGCCGCATCTCGGTGCGGTAAAACGTCATAACCGGGAGTTCGTGGTGCCGAATCATCTGAATTTTTTCTTCCAGTTGCGATACTGATTCTTGCTTTTTCTTACGATTGGGCTGAGCAATCTGAAGGCGTAACTTATCCTCTAAACGGGAGAGCTCCAATTCTTTCAACAAATATTGTCGTCCGATATTTCTTAATTCTTTCAGCCTGTTTCTCGTTTCTCGATGGGTCTCGATCAAATTACTAATTCGCTCATGATCAGGATAAAACGGATAAAAAAGATACATAATTTGTAATTTTTGAATAGGATGACGGATCAGACCGTGAAAAATCATCACCCTGTTTAGATGCCAAAAGCCCGATTTTGTCACATGTAAAGAATCAAATAAGTCTCAGGTATCCGTTAACGTATAGGGACAGAGCGAATTGATGGACAAATAGGATTTAACGTAGTAATCAGTAAAGTCGTCTTAGTTAAAAGAAATAATAAAAAAGAGACCAATTCAGCAAAGGGCTCGGGCGGGAGCCTGGGGTTTCAATGAATTAAAATTCGCCAAAATGCAGCGCAATCGCGTCACACAGAAAGATAAATTTAGCGTTCTGTTCTACCTTTGACGTCGAAACGATTAGCCATTCGTTCGCTCGAACGGAGCTAACCTCCAACGTAAACGTCTCCAACAATGGAATACCGCATTGAAAAAGACACAATGGGCCAGGTACAAGTGCCTGCTCATGTCTACTGGGGCGCGCAAACCCAGCGCTCTATTGAAAATTTCAAAATTGCCCAGGATATTAATAAAATGCCCCGCGAAATCATCCGGGCATTTGCTTATCTGAAGAAAGCCGCTGCCCTGACGAACCTGGACGCCGGTGTATTACCACAGGAAAAGTCGGACCTGATCGGGCAGGCCTGCGACGAGGTTCTGGAAGGTAAGTTAGATGATCAGTTTCCACTGGTGGTTTGGCAGACTGGCTCAGGAACGCAGTCGAATATGAACGTCAACGAGGTGGTTGCCTACCGCGCTCACGTGCTGCAAGGCGGTCAATTAACGGACGAGAAAAAAGCGTTGCATCCCAATGATGATGTGAACAAGTCGCAGTCGTCGAATGACACGTTTCCAACGGCGATGCACATTGCGGCTTATAAAATCCTGATCGAAGTAACGATTCCGGGCATTGAGAAGCTGCGCAATACGCTGGATGCCAAGGCGAAAGAGTTTAAGAACGTGGTCAAAATTGGCCGGACGCACTTCATGGATGCAACGCCCTTGACGTTGGGTCAGGAGTTTTCGGGATACGTTTCGCAGTTAAACCACGGCTTGCGGGCCATCAACAATTCGCTGGCCCACCTTTCGGAACTAGCTCTGGGCGGAACGGCGGTTGGAACGGGCATCAATACACCGCCCAGCTATTCGGAAAACGTAGCGAAACACATTGCCGACCTGACGGGTTTGCCGTTCGTTACCGCCGAAAACAAATTTGAAGCCCTCGCTGCCCACGACGCTATTGTGGAAGCCCACGGAGCTTTAAAAACGGTAGCGGTTAGCCTCATGAAAATAGGCAACGACATTCGGATGCTGTCGTCAGGACCACGCGCCGGAATCGGGGAGATCTTCATTCCCGATAATGAGCCTGGTTCGTCCATTATGCCGGGTAAGGTGAACCCAACGCAGTGCGAAGCGATGACCATGGTAGCTGCGCAGGTGCTAGGCAACGACGTGGCGATTAATATAGGTGGCTCAATGGGACATTTTGAGCTGAACGTATTCAAACCCGTGATGATCTACAACTTCCTACACTCAGCCCGCCTGATTGGGGATGTTTGCGTGTCGTTCAATGACAAATGTGCAGAAGGTATCCGTCCGATTGAGGAGAACATTACCAAGCACGTTAACAATTCGTTGATGCTGGTTACGGCTCTGAATACGAAAATTGGTTACTACAAAGCGGCTGAAATTGCCCAGACGGCGCACCGTGAAGGGTCAACACTGAAAGAAACGGCCATTAAGCTGGGGTACCTGACTGAGGACGAGTTTAACGAATGGGTGAAGCCAGAAGATATGGTTGGCGACATCAACGTATAATCTCATTTTATTTTTGGGTCATCAGATAATTTACCAATCATCCGATGACCCAAAAATTTTAGTTATCGTCCGTCGTATAAACGGCAACATCCAGTCCCAGAACTTCACTTGTCTGGGCTCTAAGCTCATCAATCAGCGGTGGATTGTTGGCGATTGATATTCCGTAAGATGGAATCATCTGCTTCAATTTCTCCTGCCATTCTGCCGAAGCCATCTGTTCTTTAAAACAGCGCTTCATCAAATCGATCATGATGGAAACGGCAGTCGAAGCACCCGGCGAAGCACCCAGCAGGGCCGCAATACTACCATCGGCTGCACTCACTACTTCCGTACCAAATTCCAGTACACCGCCTTCTTCTTCGTCTTTTTTGATGACCTGTACCCGTTGGCCGGCAATTTCCAACTCCCAGTCTTCCATCCGGGCGTTGGGGAAATACTCCCGAAGGGCTGCCAGCCGATCTTCCGGCGATTGCATCACCTGTTGAATCAGATACTTTGTCAGCGGAAGGTTATGCATCCCAGCCATCAACATAGGAGCCATGTTGCTCAACTGGATGGATTTTGGCAAATCAAAGTACGATCCGTGTTTCAGGAATTTCGTTGAAAAACCGGCATAGGGGCCAAAAAGCAGCTCTTTTTGATTCCCAATAATGCGCGTATCCAGGTGAGGAACCGACATAGGAGGCGCACCAACGGAAGCTTTTCCATAGACCTTAGCCTGGTGACGTTCAATGACATCCCGGTTGGTACATTTCAGCCATTGGCCACTGACCGGGAAACCACCGTAACCCCGGCTCTCGGGAATATCAGCTTTCTCCAGCAGTCGTAATGAACCGCCACCGGCACCAATGAACAGAAACGAAGTCCGAACATCCTGTACCTGGTTCGTCGTTGTATTTTCAATGCGTATTTTCCAGCCACCCATGCTTTTCGAGCGCCAGATGTCGCGTACATCGTGGGCAAAGTGGATGTTCACGCCTTTCATGCTCTGCAAGCGGTAGAACATGGCCCGCGTCAGCGCGCCAAAGTTCACGTCGGTGCCAATCTCCATGCGGGTTGCCGCCACGGGTTGCGTCGAATCGCGATCTTCCATCACCAGCGGAACCCACTTTTTGAGTTGTTCCTTATCTTCGGTGTATTGCATTCCCTTGAAAAGCGGGCTTTGCTGAAGGGCCTCGTACCGCTTACGCAGGTAATTTACATTTTCAGCGCCCCACACAAAGCTCATGTGCGGAATCTGACGAATGAAATCGGGCGCATCGGTCAGGAAACCCTGCTGGACCAGATAAGCCCAAAATTGCTTGGAAACCTCAAAGGATTCCGCAATTTTGATGGCTTTTGCCGTATCAATCGACCCGTCTTCTTTTTCGGGCGTATAGTTTAATTCACAGAAGGCAGAGTGGCCCGTTCCGGCATTATTCCAGGCATCGGAACTCTCAGCGGCGGCCATATCCAGCCGTTCAAAAATTTCAATGGTCAAGTCCGGTTGGAGTTCTTTCAGCATCACTCCAAGGGTGGCACTCATAATACCAGCCCCAATCAGAACAACATCGGGGTTACTTTTTATAGACTTACTAGTTCTAGCCATGATTGGACAGTACGTTGTCGATTATCAAAATAATACAAAATCTGTGATACTCTTGTTCCCTAAGGAACACCTTGTCAGAAAAGTCTTGGATTATTGAAAAAAGTTCGTGGTTTTGTCGAACAGTGCCCTTAACCATCCCTAACTTTAGCGCTGAACCTTATCATAATTACCTGTTTAACTCCGGCTTCGGTCCCACCGAAAATTCCGCTAGGAAGCCGCCCGTAGTGGTGGAAGTTTACGGGTATCTGTTTTCAGGACAAAGGAGTTTTCGCGTACTTTGTCGCATGAAGTTTTGGATTTATACGATACTTATTAGCTGGTTCTGCCACCTGACAACGGCTTCGATCACGCGTGCTCAACCACCAATCACGTTAACCACCCCCCAGCCAGAAAGTTTTAACCGTGGGCGGCTGACGGGGGTCATTATAGGTACAACCGTATTTTATGGCGTAACCTTATTCATGCTCAAGAAAGCATGGTACAAAAAATCGGTGCCTTTTCACAGCTTTAATGACAATCGGGAGTGGCTGCAAATGGATAAGGTAGGGCACGTTGCTACGGCCTATCTGTTCACCCGGGGAGGGTATGAATTAATGAAATGGAGCGGCGTTCGAGAAGGGCCTGCGGTGCTGACGGGCGGGTTACTGGCGCTTTTATTTCAAAGCACTATCGAAGTGTTTGACGGCTATTCCGAAGGCTGGGGATTTTCCAGGGGCGATATGCTGGCTAACATCACCGGAACGGCCCTCTTTATGGGCCAGCAATACGGATTTGGCGAACAGAAAGCAACCATGCGCTTTGGCTGGCGAAAAAGCATCTACGCGCCTTACCGCCCCAATGTGCTGGGGAAAACAACGGGCGTTCAGTTATTAAAAGATTACAATGCGCAACAATACTGGGTTTCATTTAATATCGCCTCAATTGCACCTGTTGGGCCGTCGTTTCCTAAATGGCTGAATCTGGCGGTTGGCTACAGCGGTAGCGGCATGGTCGGGGGGCACGAAAATCCGCAGATTTTTGACAAAGATGGCCGTGAAGTGAAATTTGAGCGCTATCGGCAGTTTTACGTTTCTCCTGACGCCGACCTTTCGCGAATTGGCACACTGGATGACTCGTGGCGGCGGTTTATCGGAACGGTGCAATTTCAGAAAATCGCGGCTCCCTCTCTGGAGTTTAACCGGATTCATGGTGTACGTTTCCACCCGTTTTTGGTGAAGAAGGATTAACCGAAGCGTAAAACTTTTTTATCCGACTAACAAATTACGCCTGCAATCAACGGCGTAAAGAACAGTTTAGCCTGGCTTTCTCCCATAATCTGCGTGATTTTTCAACCGCTCAACCCAAAATTAGTATCCTCACCCAATTTATTGGTAAATTAGTAACCCTAAAAATTGGTGAACAATTGAGTTAACGAAACCCAATCAACAAACCTGTATGTTATCTCTCCAAAAACTAACCAGTCGGGCACTCCTGCTGGCGGCAGTTACTCCGGTAGCTTTTGCCCAGCCGGTATTTGCTCAACAAGCGAAAATGAGTGAGAATCCGTTCCTGCAACCGTATCGTACACCCCACGAGACGGTACCGTTCAATCTGATAAAGAACGAACACTACCTGCCCGCTTTGAAAGAAGCGATTGTGCGGGGAAAAAAAGAAATTGATGCCATCGTCAATAATCCGGCTAAGCCTACCTTCGAAAATACCGTTGTTGCATTAGAGCGGGCGGGTGATGACGTGAATAAGGTCTCGGCGGTATTGTTTAACCTGAATAGTTCAGAAACATCGCCTGAACTGCAAGGCATCGTCCGCGAAGCGTCGCCGCTCCTGACCGAATACGGCAATGACATTTCCCTGAACGAAAAGTTGTTCGCACGCGTGAAAGCCGTTTATGAGCAGCGCGATAAGCTGAAACTCGACGGCCAGGACAAGATGTTGCTGGAAAAATCGTACAAAGGATTTGCCCGTAACGGCGCTAATTTGTCGGAAGCAGATAAAGCTAAATTCCGGGAAATCAGCAAAGAGCTGTCGCAGTTATCGCTCAAATTCGGGGAAAACGTTCTGAACGAAACCAACGAATATGAGCTGCTGATTACGGACGAGAAAGACCTGGCTGGCTTGCCTGAATTTGCCCGCGAAGCCGCCAAGCAAACGGCGAAGCAGAAAGGCAAAGAAGGTTGGTTGTTTACGCTACAAGCGCCTAGCTATGGCCCATTCATGCAGTACGCCGACAATAGCGAGCTGCGCAAAAAATTGTATCTGGCTTTCAACTCACGCGGTTTCCAGAACAACAAAAACAACAACGAGCAAACCATCCAGCGGCTGGTGCAGCTGCGCTACGACCGCGCTAAACTGTTGGGTTACAAAACGCACGCGGATTACATGCTGGAAGACCGGATGGCGGGTTCCAACGACCGGGTGAAGGAGTTTCTGGACGAAATGCTGGGTCATTCTAAACCAGTTGCTGAGCGCCAGCTGGCCGACCTGACCAACTACGCAAAATCGCAGGGCTTCAAAGGCCAGAACCTGGAAATGTGGGATTTTGGCTACTATTCAGAAAAGCTGAAAAAAGAACGCTATAATCTCGATGACGAGACACTGAAGCCTTATTTCAAACTGGACAATGTGCTAAATGGCGTTTTCACGGTAGCGAATAAGCTTTATGGCCTGACCTTCAAGGAAAATAAAGACATTCCGGTTTATAATTCGGAGGTAAAAGCTTACGATGTATTTGACGAAAACGGTAAGTTTTTAGCGGTTTTCTACGGAGACTACCATCCGCGTCCGGGCAAGCGCGCCGGGGCCTGGATGAATGGTATTCGGAGCCAGGAGATGCTGAATGGAGTTGATATCCGTCCGCATGTAGTGAACGTTTGTAACTTCACACGTCCGACTGAAACGAAGCCTTCGCTCTTGACTTTCAACGAAGTAACGACGCTATTTCACGAATTTGGCCACGGCTTACACGGCATGCTGACCAAAGGGAAATATTCAAGCCTGTCGGGTACGAGCGTTGCCTGGGACTTTGTTGAATTGCCTTCACAGGTGATGGAAAACTGGTGCTACGAGCCGGAAGCGTTGAAACTGTTTGCCAAGCATTACCAAACCGGCGAAACCATTCCGCAGGAACTGATTGACAAAATTCGCGCTAGCCAGAACTTCCTGGCCGGAATTGGTGCCATGCGTCAGGTGAAACTGGGCATGATCGATATGTACTGGCACAGCCAGCAGCCAACGGGTGAATCGGTGGCGGATGTGGAGAAGAAAATTGACCAGAAAACAAGCTTGATTCCGGTTCCGGCGGGCGTAGCAACAAGTCCGGCGTTCTCGCACGTCTTCGCAGGCGGCTATTCGTCAGGCTATTACAGCTATAAATGGGCGGAAGTACTGGATGCCGATGCCTTCGAAGCGTTCAAGGAAAAAGGCATTTTCAATAAGGAAGTAGCCGACAAATTCCGTCGGAATGTGCTGGAAAAAGGCGGTAGCGAGAAGCCGATGGAGCTTTACAAGAAGTTCCGGGGCCGTGAGCCGTCGCCACAGGCCATGTTGCGTCGGAGTGGATTGGTGCTCTAATCAGCGGTTAACCTGCTGAGCAAAAATGCGGCAAAGGAGTTGGAAAACAGCTTTGCCGCATTTTTTATGCGCCATGAATCCGTAGGAGAACGGTTGCTGCCTGCAGCGGCTTTATTTTTTCGCCAGCTTGGAAAAAATCACTCACCGAAAAAATATTTTCCAACGTTTATACCCGAAAAGGTGTCAATTTTGTAAAGACGAATTTTAGAAGAACATGGCGTCAAAGCTTTCTACCTTATTCTTGTTTGGCTTACTGGGCCTGGCGTTTCTTGCCTGCAAAAATGATTTCGATAATCCGGCTGAAGGGCAGGTAGCAAGAAACATACAGGAAATAGATAATTACTTAATTGCTAATAATTTAGCTACTGAATTTCGGGCGACCAGCTCGGGCATGCGCTACATTATTGATGAGCCTAGTAGCTCTACCGTAAGTCCACAAACGGGTGAGGAGGTAGAGTTTACGTATGTGCTCTCTTACCTGGACAATACGGTAGCTCGCCGCGTTGACAGCGTGACAACGGATAATGCCCTTCGGTTGCCCATCGGGATTGGGGTAATGGTTCCCGGTTTGGATGAAGGGCTGCGGCTAATGCGCGTTGGCGAACGGGCTAGATTATTTCTGCCCAATAACCTGGCGTTCAGCGACTCCGTGCGGGCTAATATTCCAAAATACAGTGCGGTTATCTTTGACGTTCGGCTGTTGAAATCGAGAAATGAAGCCGTGCAGATTCAGGATTACCTTCGAGCAAATGGCTTACGAAGCACCACCGATTCGCTGGGAAGTGATAGCATTCGGGTGTATTATACCGAGCGCGGAACTGGTGCGAGGGTCGTTAGTGGAAAGAACGTAACGGTAGCAATTACGGGAAAGGTGCTGCGCACGAATAAACCGTTTGATGTGCGGGAAAATGCAATATTCGAAGCGGGTGCCAACCAACTGGGAATCGAAGCGATTGATAAAGGCGTTCTAAAACTGCGCGTAGGGGATAGAGCCACCTTCGTTTTTCCATCGGCGCGGGGCTATGGTGCGCAGGGGTCGCCAAACCGCTCTACTGGCTTTTACATTGTGCCTCCTTATTCGCCCCTTGTTTATGAGATCACGGTCAAATCTCAGTAGTCAGATTATTTTTGACTTCTTCAATCTAAATTGAACAGAGGCTCGTATGTATTGATATATCTTTCCGATTATGTCCACTCAACTTTATGGAAAGGCGCTAGGCGAAGGCTGAGCGCCTTTTCGCGTTTTAGGGGTGTTCTGGCTATGCTGGCCGGACATAATTGTCCGCTTCTGTACGAAAGTGTCCGATAGCGTACAATTTTAGATTTTTCGAAAAAATTAATAGGCTGATAATGAGTGTTTTGTGAATTTGTTTTTGGGTTGGCACAAGTATTGGCATTAGAGAGATGTAGTCAATTAGTAAACAACACAACAACAAATACACAAACACCATGAAATCTCACACCATCAATTCTGCAATCCTGTCCAACATCAAATGGTTTATTGCCGCCATCCTGCTGACTGCAACAACGGCGTTTGCTGACAATAAAACCAAGGATGCTAAACCTGCCGCCGAGAAAAACGTGGCGGCAGCGCTGGAGGTAGCGGCCTTCAAAACCGTAAACAACAAAATTTGGGTAAGCGTCCGCAAAAGCGAGTCAGCCTGTGCCAATTTATCCCTGCGCAACGCCAAAGGATCTTTGCTCTATCGTCAGAACATGAGCAAGAAACAGACGGACATGGTCACGAAGCTCGACATCAGCGATCTGGAAGACGGTACGTACCAACTGATTATTGAGACAAAAGGACACACAGTTACCAAAAACTTCCAAATCCTTTCGCCTTCCGTAGAGGTAACGCGCGTTCTGACAGTTGACTAAAAATTAGGTAAAATTAGAGTTAAGGAAATAAACTTATTGTTTAGGTTAAGAGAACCGAAAAGCCGCTCCCAACTTGTGGAGCGGCTTTTTTTGTACGTGCTTGAATACAAACAATTATTTATTGAGCCAGCCTTTAAAGCCCTCGGCCCGCTCCCGGCTGACATAAATTTCCTCTTCCGCCGGACGGTGCCGGAGCCACAAGCGGAGGCGGCCATTCAGGTGGGGTTCAATCCGCTCAATGGCTGAAATGTGGGTGATGTATTTTCGGTTAATGCGGCAAAAATCTTTGGGGTCCAGCTTGCCTTCCAGTTCATCCAGCGTTTCGTCAACAATGTATTTGCGATTCTGGTTGGTCAGGAGAAAAACCACTTTTTCGTCGGCATAGAGGTACAGAATATCCGCCGTATCAATGACTTCAAATCGTCCGCCCTGGCGGAGCAAAAACCGACTTTTGTAGGCTGGCGGTTTCAGGCCGTAGGCGTCCAGTACTTTGGTCAGGTCGCTTGGTTGGGGTGCGCTGCCGCGCTGGGTTTTGTACTTATGAATGGCTTTGCCAAGCTCCTCTTTCTCAATCGGTTTTAATAAATAATCAACGCTGTTGACTTTGAACGCCTTTAACGCATATTCGTCGTAAGCGGTTGTGAAAATGACGGGTGTCGGGACGTCTATCTGCTGAAAAATTTCAAAACTCAAGCCATCTGCTAATTGAATATCCATCAGTAAAAGATCGGGCGTATCGGCAATCTGGTGCTGGCTCCACCAGCGGATAAAGGCCCGCACGCTTTCCACGCGGCCAATCACTTCCGCTTCGGGTTCTACTTCCTTGATCAGCGCGGCAATGCGTTTTACGGCCAGAGGCTCGTCTTCAACAATCAGAATTTTCATAACAGGGGCAATTTTACGGTGTACGTTTCTTCGGTTTTTTCGACCTGCACCGGCTTGTCGTTGAGTTGAGCATAGCGGTTCTGCAAATTTTTCAAACCAATACCACTCGACTGAACTTGCAAATGATTTTTTGGCTGGTAGTTATTTCGGACGACCAGGTAATCTGTTTCGGCAAAAATCTCGATCAGCAAAGGTTTTTCGCCCGAAATTTCGTTGTGTTTAACGACGTTTTCGAGCAAAGTCAGCAAGCCTTGCGTAATGATTTGCCTGCTCTGCTCGCTTTCTGAGAGGCAAATATCGTAGTGGAAATTATCACCGAAGCGCATTTCGTGAATAAACAGATACGACTCGGCTACCCGTAGTTCGGTGGCAATATCGACCGTATTCTGATCGGAGTGTTGAAGGCTGTAGCGAAAAACTTTTGACAAACGTTCCACAAAATGAACGGCGTTGCGCGTATCTTCCGGAATCAGGGCGCTTAAAATATTGAGCGAATTAAAGAGAAAGTGCGGGTTAACCTGATTTTTTAGCGAATCGAATTCGGCTTTTAGAACGGCTTGCTTTAGCCCTTCCTCCATGAGGGTCAGGGCTTTCCAGCGGCCTACAAACAAACGCAGCGAATACACACCCGTCACACTGGCAGTGATTAAGGCAAGCAATCCCGCATTGAATACATAATCCAAAAGACTTGACTGAATGCCCCAGAACCAGCGTAAGGAAGACGTAGCGGTGGCGCCTACAGCAGCAGCAATGATTACTGAAGACGTAATGGTACTGGCCACGAGCTGCTGCGGAGTCAGGTATTCTGCGGAGCGGTTAACAATGTACAACACCGACCAGGACAGAGAGTGATAGATAATGAAGCCCGCGCCAAGAGCTAGAAAAATAAGCTGAATGCGGAAGCTGATCGACAAAGGTGAATCTACTTTAAGCAGAATAGCAGCTAAAACGCAACCGGATAGCAGGAGCAGAAAGAGGCGGCGAAAAATTGGTTTCATGACTTAGACCCGATTAATGGAACTGGCTCCTGCACTCTGAATGCGAATGATGGGTTCGCCACGGTACTGAATCCGACTGGCGCCGGTTGCTTCGGCGGCCAACTGTTGGTGAACATACAGATGGGCCTGGCAAGCCCCGGTCAACTCGATGGTGGCGTGTTCAACCGGGAAGTCAAAAGCGTGAAGCGAAGATGCCCCGGTTAATTCTGCCGTTAAATGGTTGCTGTGCCCGATCATGGTGAGGCGGGATGCGCCGGTTAGTTCGGCGTTGATCGAGGCGGGTTCGCCCTCAAACGTCACGTTCGACGCGCCGGTTACTTCCAGATCAAACATATCCAGGTTTTTAAATTCTTTGAATTGCACCAGATTTGCACCGGAAATTTCGGCACTGCGCATGTCCGGTGTTGTAAGCGTCAGGAGTAAATCGCGCGAACAGTGCCAGAAACGAAAACGCTGGCTGATTTTCAGGGTGTTGCCGTATTGCCGGATGCGCAGCCCATTGATCACCTGCTTCGGACCCCGGGTAATGAGCGACGGTTCAACGCCGGCAGTAACCAGCACATTCAGGGCACCGCTGATTTCCAGTCGGTCGAAGCGCGTGATGGTTACGCCTTCGGAAACTTCTTCATTCGACGCAATATCGGCCCGCCACCAAACGGTCGTAATCAGCGCGACCAGACCAACTGATAAAATAACCAGTTGAAAATAAGCATTAACGGCGGCTGGCTGAACAGTCCCGGTAGGAGCCAGATCGACAGCAAGTAACCAGGTCAAAACAGTATCCATATAAATCTACACAAAAAACGATGAAGCAAAATTGGACGTCTACAGAAGGATTGCCAAGGCCGTTCTGACGAAGCGTCGGATTACGTTGATGGGGTGTCCGTTAAAGCAAGATACTTGATTATCTGCTTCCGTAACAAATACACAAAAGTTACCTTTGTCTAGCTCATTCATTATTCATTCTGGATCGTTGGCCGCCTGCGCTGCGATCCATTATTTATCAGCCAAATGCCTAGTTGGTATCAAGGAAAAATTCGTTATCAAAAAGAAGAAATTGTTACGGACCGCCGGGGAGATCAGGTTAAGTTGAAGACAATCAACGAGTCCTATCTGGTGGATGCTGTTTCGTATACCGATGCCGAAGCCCGACTGTACAAAGAAGTGGCGGCTAATACGCCTAATTTTTCGGTAGCGACCATCAGTCCCATGCGTCTGGCGGATGTTTTCCATTTTGAGGAAGGCGGTGACACCTGGTATAAATGCAAGGTTGTTTACGTAACAGAGGATGACAAAGGCCGCGAGAAACGCATCGTTAACATGATGCTGGTAAACGCTGAGAATGCCAAACAGGCTTACGAGCGAGTGGAGCAGAGCCTGAAAACCATGCTGATTCCGTTTGAAATTACCGATGTAAATACCACAAAGATTCTGGATATTTTCCCGTATATGACGGATGAGGAAGCAGCTTTGCCGCCCAACCTGCGACCGTTGAGTGAAGTCATTGCTCAGAACGAGTAAGAAAAGACCCGCCAGAAGGCGGGTCTTTTTGTTAGTTGCTAGCCAGCGCTTTTAAGGGAATCAAGCGTTTCTGTCCTTTGTAATTAATGACTTCAACGGATTTCACATCAGGCCCTAGCGTTACGTTCCGGCCTGATTGGGACAAAAACGACTCTCCATAACCAAATTCCAGGCGTTGTTTTCGGTCGGGTGCTCCTTTAGAGCCAGCGTATGTAACGAGTGCTGCTGCATCCGTGGGTTGCAGACGGAAGGTATATGCCGCTTTGGGGCAACGGAACAACTTGGCAGGCCCCCGGTTTTGCGTGGCAACAATCAGAGGGGAGCCATCGGCAGACGTTAAACGAGCGAGTCCTTTCGCATTTCCCGGCACAAAGAAGCCGCTTTCTGAAGGAAGCAGGGCCGCAAACCCGCCTTTGCCATTGCCCCGAAGCAGCAGACCATTGAGGGCGTCCATGCGCCCGGTAAAGGTTTCATTGCTGAAATCATTGCCAACGGCGAGCAAATCAATATGGCCATCTTTATCAAAATCATCCGCAAGCATCCCAAAAATGGGCGCTAGCTGGGCCTCGGTCGGTAGATCATGCAATTCAAATTGAGGAACGCCATTGGAATCGGTACCCTTATTCTCCAGGTAAGTCGAATTCAGGTAGTTGGTTTTCAGGACAATAGCATCTTTTAATTCTTCTTCTTTCAATAATTTCTCCATCGGAGCCATCGCGAAATCCTTGAAGTAAGGAAAACGCCCCCGCATCGAAATCATCTGTTTGATAACGTCTTCGCGACCGTGAAAAGGATATTCGCGACGTATGCCCCGCTCATCCGGGAAATAAGCCGTGGGAATGGCGTCGTAAAAGCCGTTGTTATCAAAGTCTTTGGCATAAACCGAAATCGGCTGTTTTTCGCTGGCTCGGTTAAGCGAATTGCGCCCAAAATTACCAGCGATATAATCCATGTCTCCGTCCTGATCAAAGTCGGCAGCGATGAGGCTATTCCACCAGCCACTTAATGGAGTGGCGCTAGAGCCCAGACTAACGGGCGTCGGGGCGGTAAATTTGCCTTTTTCGTTGCGTAAAAGCGTAATTGGCATCCACTCGCCCGCCAGCATCAGGTCTTGCCAGCCATCGTTGTCTACGTCGGTCCAGAGTGCATCGCAAACCAGTCCCAGATTCAGCAAGCCATTGGCAACCGTAGCCGTAACGTCCGTGAATTTGGCCTGCCCCGCCTTGGAGTCATTCCGTAGAATAAAGCTGGATACAGGGCGCGGATATTGGTTCGGAACCACACGCCCGCCCACGAATAAATCCAAATCGCCATCGTGGTCAAAATCGGTCGCTTTGACGCAGGATTTGCTGGTAAAATTTTGCGGTAAGGCATTGGCAACGAGCGTAAAGTTGCCTTTTCCATCATTGGTGTAAAGCCGGTCCTGAAAAACATCCGTGTTGGCGTTGCCTTCCGAGCCACCGCTGGCGACATACAAATCCAAATCGCCATCACCGTCGGCATCGAAGAGCAGGGTTCCCATGTCTTCCTCTTGTTTATCCAATCCCCGGTTGTCAATGGGCTTCTGCTGAAACGTGCCCGAACTGGATTGCAGCAGCAGCATGGTCGCGTTTTGCTGAGAACCACCCATTACCATATCGTCTAACCCATCCCCATTGATATCGCCCACTGAGATCGCCGGTGCGTATTGTGATAACTTGTGAGGAAGAAGCTTTTGCTGATTAAAATCGATGTATTCGGGTTCCTGATGCACCAGATTGAATTTCAGC
Organism: Tellurirhabdus bombi; assembly: GCF_021484805.1. NCBI lineage: Bacteria > Pseudomonadati > Bacteroidota > Cytophagia > Cytophagales > Spirosomataceae > Larkinella > Larkinella bombi. The sequence goes on from NZ_CP090557.1 coordinate 2,416,305, forward strand.
GAATCGGTAACTTCCCGAAAAAACTGGCCCGATGGAGTTGTGGGGAAAGTCGCGGCTTCGGTAGCCTGGCGAATATCCACGGTTAGCACCTGGTTGGCCTTAATGTTTCGCAGCGTTTGGGCTTTGCCATTCGGCCAGGTAACGCGCATCTCTGCGATGGTAGCCTCGGTTCCCAGACCAAAATGAGCCATGTTTTCCACCGTCGATAAATAACCGCGGTAAATGGTATGTTCGTAAACCTGTTTCTTACCGGAACCGTAACGAAGCTCAACCCAGGCACCAAGCCCCATGCTATTTTGGTCGGAGCCTTTAAATTTGACCCGCAGAAAATTGGCGTCTGGTTTTTTCTGCTCAATTAAATTATTGCGGTAGACAAAGGCGGAGTCGTTGATGTTATTGACCACGTAATCCAGATCGCCATCGTTGTCAAGGTCTCCGTAAGCGGCCCCGTTGGAGAAAGAAGGCGAACGAAGGCCCCAATCCGAGGTAGCATCTTTAAACGTCAGATCACCGTTATTTTTAAAGGCGTAATTGCTGATCTTCACTTCCGGGATTTGCGACAGAATATATTCCTGCGTTGCCACGGAGGAAGTACTGGCCCGGAATTGCATAAAGTCGCGGTCAATAATGTCTTTTGGATAGCCATTCGTGACGATAATATCCCGGTGTCCATCGTGGTCAAAATCAACGACCATGGGTGTCCAGCTCCAGTCGGTTTCGGCCACGTCGGCCAGCAGGCTAATGTCGCTGAAAATGGGCTGGCGTGTACCGGGCTGAAATCCCTGATTAAGCTGCAAGGTATTCCGAACATACTGGTGGTTGTACCCAAACTCATCGTTGTTCAGGTAGGTCTGGTAACTGTTGGGCGCCAGGAACATTTTCTTGCGGTAGTTGTCCTGCGGTAACATATCCAGCACAACGACATCCATCATCCCATCGTTGTTGATGTCGCTGATGTCGTTGCCCATCGCCGTATTACTGGTGTGCTTGAACGTTTGGCTGGCTTTGTTGGTAAACGTCCCGTCCTGATTATTAATGTATAATAAGTCATCCGACAGGTAATCGTTGGTAACATAAACATCAGGCCAGCCGTCCCGGTTGATGTCGGTAATGTTAATGCCTAAGCCATAGCCTTCTTCCAGAATGTGGGCCTGTCTGGAGACGTTGGTAAAAACCGGATGACCAAGCTTCGCGTCAAAATCATTGCGGTACAGGCGGTCGGTGGTGGGGGAGGAGCCGTCGTTTACTTTAGGCCGGTAGGCATTGGGGTAAAGCTCAATCGTGTTGGTAACCACGTATAAATCCAGGTCGCCATCTTTGTCGTAATCGAAAAAGGCGGCGCAGGTCGTATGGCTGTCATCTGCGATGCCGTATTCTTTGGCCATTTCCTTGAAAACCGGCGCGGCTCCGTTGCTGGCCCCTTGATTGACGTACAACAAATTTTCGCGCATGGCGGCGTTTCGGCTTACCGTAGCCGCCACGTAAATATCCATCCAGCCATCGTTGTTGATATCGACCAGCATCACGCCGGAGCACCACTTTCCGCTGCCGCCGACCGCCGCTTTTTCGGTAATGTCTTCGAATTTAAAGTTGCCTTTGTTGAGGTAAAGCTTGTTGGCAACCTGATTCCCGGAGAAAAAAATATCTTCCAGGCCATCGTTGTTGAAATCGCCGAGGGCCACGCCACCACCATTATACATGTATTCAAAATTCAGAATACTCATGGTATCGTTGCTGGTGACCCGGTTGGAAAACGTAATTCCAGTTTCGTCGGCGGGCAGCAAACTAAAAAGTGATTGACGCGAGAACTGGCAAGAAGAAATCAGCCAGCTAACAAAAGCTACAGTTAAAAAGCAGAGGGAACGGCGGAGTATCATTGACCTAAAAATATTGGAGGGCTAAAATACAAAAAAATAGGCAAATAGTTGAATTGAAAATCAGGGCTGTTCAGACAGAAAGGGTTTGTCGACTAGGTATTTTAAGCTACTGTAAACTTGAGCAATTTAAACTAAATAACTGGCTCAGAAATTAGGCCCAAGGGTATCATTTGATAGAAGAAAGGGTATATTTTGATAGAACTATAGTAACATATTTTTTAAATATCTTAAAAAGCTATAAAATTAGTGCAAAATTAAAACCTAATAATATTAACCTTATGAAAGCAATGTTCTACAGGCTCTTTCAGGCTGTTTTTGTAGTAGCAATTGTGCTGTGGTGCGGGAGCGCTTCTGCTCAGGACCGACGAATTACGGGGCGCATTAGCAGCCCTGAAGGGGGGTTGCCAGGAGCTAACGTTGTGCTGAAGGGAACGACTACCGGAACGGCTACGGATGCAAACGGTGATTTTACGCTCTCAGTGAATGCCAGTAATCCAGTGCTCGTTATCTCTGCGATTGGTTATAAGACGCAGGAAGTAGCGGTGGGCTCACAGTCAACCCTGACGATTAGTCTTCAGGAAGATGCTACGGCCTTGAGCGAAGTCATCGTAACGGGTTATACAACGGACAGCAAACGCGACAATACCGGCGCTGTATCCACCGTAAAAGCAAAAGACTTGGCGGCTGTTCCATCGGCAAACGTGGAAACCCAGTTACAGGGTCGCGTGGCCGGGGTAACCGTTATTGCCAGTGGTCAGCCGGGTGCAAACAACACAATCCGGGTGCGTGGTTTTGGTGCATTCGGAGGTAACCAGCCGCTTTATATTGTTGACGGGGTTCCTACCGGTGGTATCAACTTTATTAATCCTGACGACATCGAAACCACAACCGTATTGAAAGATGCGGCTGCCGCTTCTATATATGGTGCGCGGGCTGCCAACGGGGTGATTGTTGTAACGACGAAAAAAGGACAGCGGACGCCGCAAAAACTGACCGTTTCGTATGATGGTCTTTACGGTTTCACAGATCCAGGCAAGGCACCGGAAGTATTGACGCCCCAGGAACAGGCTGACTGGACTTGGAACGCCGTTCGGAATCGGCAAACTGCCTTGGGTGAGCCAGTAAGCTTCACGGGTATTGCCAATGGCCAGTACGGTTCAGGAAATACGCCGGTACTACCCGAGTACATTCTGGTTGGTAATCGCTATGGGGTTACCGGCGGCGTTGACCTGGCTGCAGAACGCGCTAACTATAATGTTGATAATTCGCTAGGCGGTATTTATCAGGTTGTTCGGGCTAACCGGGCAGGTACAAACTGGTATGATGCCATCACGCGTTCGGCACCGATCCTGCGTCAAAGCTTCGGCTTTTCAGGCGGAACCGAGAGCAGCCGTTATTTTGTAAGTTTTGGCCAGCAAAATCAGGCGGGTATTCTGTTGAACAACAACTTCAACCGGTATTCGCTCCGTATTAACACGGAATTTGACGTTTTGAAGAACAAAAAACTTCGCTTCGGAGAAAACGTACAGCTAACCTACATCAATACTTCCGGTCAGGTTGGAGGAAGCGCCGGTCAGAACTTAGCGCAGGAAGAAAGCGACATCTTGACGGCTTTCCGGATGGCCCCGATTATCCCAGTATATGACGAGTTTGGTGGATATGCCGGTACGGCTGCCAAAGGGTTTAACAACCCGGCCAACCCGGTTGCCGCTCGGGAAGGGGCTAGAAACAACCGCAACTTCGGCGTTGGTCTTTTCGGAAATGCTTATCTGGAATATGATGTTATTCAGGATTTAACAATTCGGAGCAGCCTTGGTGGTGCGTTCTACAATTATTATAACAAAACAACGAACCGCAATACCTACGAAAACGCAGAAGGAAACGGACGTGGCTTCCAGATCAATGAAGGCGCTGGTTACTCCCTGACGTGGACGTTCACAAACACCGCTCAGTATCGCCGGAAATTCGGTATCCACAGCCTTGATTTATTGGCTGGTATCGAAGCCTTGAACGATGGCCAGGGCCGTAACCTGAGCGGTTCAGGGATCAATCCATTCTCGACGGATCCAAACTACGCCAGCATCAGCACAGCCGCTTCGGGTGGCCGGCAGGTAAACAGCGATTTGTTTAGCGGTGTTAACTTCTATTCAATGTTTGGTCGGGTTAATTACATCCTGCTTGATAAATACATCTTTACCGGGGTTATTCGTCGGGATGGATCATCACGTTTTGGGGCTAACAACCGCTACGGGGTATTCCCGGCGCTTTCGGCAGCGTGGCGCTTAACGGGCGAAGAATTCCTGAAAAGTGTACCGTTCATTACAGACCTGAAAGTACGCGGTGGCTGGGGACAAATGGGTAACTCAAACAACGTTAACCCAAGCAACCAGTTTACATTATTCCAGTCGAACATTGCTAACTCATACGACATCGGTGGATCAAACTCAAGCGTAGACCCTGGCTTCTTCCGGAGCCGGATCGGAAATGCCAATGCGAAATGGGAAACCAGTACAACAACAAACATCGGTATTGATGGTAGTTTCCTGAATGGCCGACTGGACGTTGTTTTGGACGTATGGCGGAAAGATACCAGAGACCTTCTGTTCCAGGTACCTATCGCTGGTGTTGTCGGTCAACGCGCAACGGCTCCTTCAGTAAACATTGCCAGCATGCGTAACCAAGGTCTTGATTTCCAGGTTATCACGCGTGGAAAAGCAGCCGGAGACGTAGGGTATGAAGTAAACCTGACGGGTAGCTTCCTGAAAAACGAGATTACAGCCTTGGCTCCGGGTGTTCCTTATTTCGATTTGACGCCGCCAACCAACCGTCTGGGCTTAGCGCCAACGCGTAACGCACCGGGTCAGAGCATCGCCTCGTTCTTTGGATACCAGGTAATTGGCTTGTTCGATAGCCAGGAAGAAATCGATGGAGCTCCGAAGCAAACGGGCGCTGGCCTGGGTCGTTTCCGGTATGCTGACATCAACAACGATGGCGTGATCAACAACGATGACCGGACGTTCATTGGTAGCCCGGTTCCGAAATTCACGGGTGGTGTTACGTTGAAACTGAACTACAAAGGGTTTGACCTGGAAACATACCTGTATACTTCGTTGGGTAGCAAAATTTTCAACTACTCGAAATGGTATACCGACTTCTATCCGTCATTCCCGGGAGCAGCCATCAGCGCGCGGGTAAGAGATTCTTGGACGCCAACGAACACGAATACTGACCAGCCAATTTTTGAGGATGTTTCGAATGAAAGTACCAACACGGTACCAAATTCGTTCTACGTAGAAAACGGCTCATTCTTGCGGTTGCAAAACCTGACGCTCGGTTACAACCTGCCTGCTCCTTTGTTGAGCCGGATCGGTATGAGCCGTGTACGTATCTCTGTTGGTGCCAACAACCTTTTCACCGTTACTGGATACAAAGGATTGGATCCGGGTGTAGGTGGTGCAGCTGACCAAAACTTTGGTCTTGATCTTGGTAACTACCCAATCACACGGAGCTACAACGCCGGTCTGAGCATCGGATTCTAAAAGCAAAACAGCCAGCCTCGCTCGGAACAAGCGAGGCTGATCATACCAACTAGTAATACTAATCGAAGAAGATTACGATATGAAAAAAATGATTACGAAAGGGACGTTGATGACGTTACTTTTCACCTTCATTGCGCTAGCGTGTAAAGACTCCTTTCTGGAAGTTCCGCCGCCTAGTCAGTTGCAAAATGCTGACCTAACCACCAAAGCTGGTCTGGAAGGTCTGCTTATCGGAACTTATGCTCAGTTGAACGGTAGAGGCTATTCGCAGACGGCAAGTCCAACCAACTGGGTGTACGGAAGCATTATGGGCGGCGATGCCAACAAAGGCTCCAATGCCGGTGACTTCAACGCCATCACACCGCTGCAAACGTACTTGATTACGCCCGCAAACGGTGAACTAAACGCCCGTTGGCAGGCTCTATACGAGGGTGTTAGCCGCGCTAACGCTTTGCTGCGTACTTTACCTGATGCAGGTCCTTCGGTAACTGCAGATGACAAAAAACGCCTTGGTGGAGAGGCTCGCTTTCTACGTGGATTCTACTATTTTGATTTAAAGCGGACCTTTAACATGGTTCCTTATGTGGATGAAAAGGTAGATTACATCGTTGGGGTTACGAATGCTGTAACGCAGGTTCCAAACACGGCTGATATCTGGCCACAAATCGAAGCCGATTTTAAATTTGCTTACGAAAACCTGCCAGAAGCGCAGAGCCAGGCTGGTAGAGCCAACAAATGGGCAGCAGCAGCGGCTCTTGCCAGAACGTATATGTATGAGAAAAAATACGCGGAAGCAAAAGCCCTGTATGATCTGATCATTGCGAATGGTAAAACGACCAACGGCAAGAAATACGGCCTGGTACCTCAGTATGCAAACGTGTTTAATGCTGATAATGAGAACCACGAAGAAGCCATTTTCTCCACGCAGAACGTAGCGAATGCTGGTAGCTCGGACGCGGCTTCGGGTGACCTTAACCTGAACTGGCCGTACAACACCGGTACGAGTGGTCCTGTAGGTTGCTGCGGTTTCTTCCAGCCTAGCTTCGAATTAGGAAACTCGTTCCGGACGGATGCGAATGGTTTACCATTGCTGGATGGCTCGTACAACACGGGTGCCAATCAGCTTAAGACTGACCAGAGCTTAGGGTCTAAAGATGCATTTACGCCGGATGCTGGCAACCTGGATCCGCGCCTTGACCATTCAATTGGCCGCCGTGGCATTCCTTACCTGGATTGGTCCATTCACCCTGGACAGGACTGGATTCGGGATCAGGCGTTTGGTGGTCCTTATACGAACAAAAAATACATCTATTACAAATCACAGGAAAGCAAGTTTGCCGACGTTTCTAACTGGACGAAAGGCTGGACAGGTATCAACATCCTGTTGATTCGTTATGCAGATGTACTATTGATGGCCGCTGAAGCTGAAATTGAGGTAGGAAGCCTCGAGAAAGCTCGTCAGTATACTAACTTGGTACGTGCCCGTGCGGCCAACCCAACTGGTTTTGTCATGAACAATGGCGCAGCAGCGGCCAAATATGTAATCAACCAATACCCCGCCAGCGCGTTCGCCAGCAAAGAAACAGCCCGGACTGCGGTGCGGTTTGAGCGGAAGTTGGAACTATCGGGTGAAGGCCACCGCTTCTTTGACCTGGTTCGCTGGGGCATTGCAGCGCCTGCACTGAACGCCTTCCTGGCTTACGAACGACCTAAACTGTCGAATGCGTATTCAGGAGCCACGTTTACAGCCGGTAAAAACGAATACCTACCGATTCCGCAAACTCAGATTGACTTGCAGGGCACGTCGATCCTGAAGCAGAATCCTGGTTATTAATTAATTTTATTGTCGTGCTTGAAAAGAGATGGGGAGTTTTCCTCATCTCTTTTTCTTTTAGGCACTTTACCCGCCCTGAATCAAAAGAAGTTGTACGAAATCAAAAGAACTTATACTTGATTACGATGTTATTAATATAGACCTTTGCCCATAATGAAACGCACCCTATTACGCATATTGAGCTTTGTAATGGCCTGTATCGTGCTGATTACCAGTACGGGATTTGGCTTTATTGAGCACTCATGCCTAATGCGCGGTAAAAAAATGTACCTGGCGGTTCAGAAAGATAGCTGCAAAGGCTGTCCGTCTGAAAAAGGGCACTCGTTCCCGATTGACAAGCCTATCATCAAGAAAACAGACTGCTGTCAGGAGCACCAGCACTTCAAGAACGTCAACTACACCTCATCTATTAGCCATTTGGTCGCCAAGTTTATCAAGGTGGTGACAGACATGGTGATTGATGGGACAGTGCTGTTTGCGGAATGGCTAATGGGCATTTTGTTTCCTCTGGAAGAACCCGAGATAGTCCAAGTTGAAAGTCCCCCTCTTCCGCATGGCCGCGATTTGCTGGCTTTTGTTCAAAGTTTCCTGCTATAAATCGTAACGATTAAGTAACAGACGGCTGCCTTTCGGGCAGAAGCTTTCTGTAAGTTTATACTTTATTCGTTCGATATTATGATTTTCTCCAAGCTATATAAAAGAGCGGTGAGAAAAGCGTTACTCGCTTTTTCGCTGTTTTTGGGATCGATTCCCGCTATATCACAAACACAAACTATTTCCGGCATCGTCTGGGAATCTGCAAACGGGAAAAAACAGCCCTTAGTTGGTGTCAACGTCTACTGGATGGGAACGACCAGCGGCGTAGTGACGGATGCCGAAGGACGGTACGATATTGACCGTGTGGACCAACGCGACACGCTAATTTTTAGTTACGTCGGTTATCAATCGGATACGATAGCTGTTCGGGAGCAAACGCCGCTGGATGTTACGCTGTCCGGTGAGAAAACCTTGCAGGAAGTGGTTGTATCGGGTTCTTCAACGCAGATTGACCGGCTTTCGCCCATCCAAACAGAGGTGCTTACGGCCCGTACGCTGGCAAAAGCTGCCTGCTGTAACCTGTCAGAAAGTTTTGAAACCAATGCGTCGGTGAGCGTCTCGTATGCCGATGCGGTGACGGGAGCCAGGCAGATTCAAATGCTCGGCCTAAGCGGAAACTACATCCAGACGAACGTAGAAAACATCCCAACGATTCGTGGCCTATCAACAACCTTTGGTCTGAATTACATTCCCGGAACCTGGGTTTCTTCCATCGACATCGGCAAAGGCGTTGGTTCAGTCGTGAATGGCTACGAAGGCATGCTGGGCCAGATCAACGTAGAATTGCAAAAGCCCGACGCCCGGGAGCGGGTGTACGTCAACGCTTATGCCAACAGTTTTGGCCGGGTTGAGGCGAATCTAAACCTGTCCAAGCCATTGACCGAAAAATGGAGTGTTGGCTTTTTGGGGCACGGGAGCGCGCTCCAAAACCAGCTTGATCAAAACAACGATGGCTTCATGGACTTGCCGCTCTATAATCAGTATAATGGTGTTGTGCGGGCTAAATACGCCAGCGAGCGGTTCATGACCCAGTTTGGCATTAAGGCGCTGACTGAAGACCGCGAAGGAGGCCAATTAAAGCGGGAAACGTCGTCTGCCGGACCGCGTTATACGTTCACTAATGCCACCAAGCGCATTGAGTTTTTCTCTAAAACGGCTACGCTTTACCCCGAAAAGCCCTACAAAGGCTTAGGCTTAGTGCTGAATGCGTTGTACCACGACCAGAACTCGCAGTTTGGCTTTATACCCTACACGGGTCGCCAGCAATCGCTCTACGGGAACCTGATTTATCAGTCTATTATTGACAATACCAACCACAGTATTAAGACGGGGATTAGTTATTTGCTGGATGATTACCACGAGCGCTATCGGGACACGACCCTGACGCGGACGGAATCGGTACCGGGGATTTTTGGGGAGTATACTTACAAATACTTGGAAAAATTGACCGCCGTAGTGGGGGCACGGCTCGATTTTCATAACTTGTTCGGGACGCAATTCAACCCTCGCGTGCACCTGAAGTACGATTTGAACACCAGCATGTCCCTACGCGCTTCGGCGGGGCGGGGCTTTCGGACGCCGAATGCGTTGGCCGAAAATTATGGCTATCTGGTTAGTTCGCGGGCGGTGTTCTTCGCCGATCGGTTAAAGCCGGAAATTTCGTGGAACTACGGCCTGAGTCTGACGAATGATTTCTCCTTGTTCGGGCAGAAAGCAACGTTCATTGTCGATTACTACCGCACGGATTTTCAAAACCAGCTCATCGTAGACAACGACCACCCTCGCGAGCTGTATTTCTACAACCTGAACGGTGCGCGCTCTTACTCCAATAGCTTTCAGGCCGAGCTGAACTACCATCCCATCAAGCGTATGGAAGTAAAACTGGCGTATCGGTTGTTTGATGTGAAGCAGTCGATGGGGATGCCTTTCGGGGAAAACGTGCTGCTGCCCCGCATGATGATTAGTCGCGACCGGTTGTTGTTCAATGCCGGCTACGCCCTGCCGTATGACAAATGGAAGTTCGATTTTACCGTGCAATGGAACGGCCCGCGCCGGATTCCTTACCTGCGCGAAGGCTATGAGCACGAGAGTTATCAGAACATGCCTACCGATCTGTCGCCGTCTTTTTACAACATCAATGCGCAGGTAACCAAGACTTTTCGGACATGGGATGCTTATCTGGGTGGCGAAAACCTGGGCGGCTTCCGGCAAACAGCTCCGATTGTGGGCGCTGAAAATCCGTTTGGACGTGATTTCGACGCGGCTGGACGTGCCTGGGGACCCATTACGGGCCGGATGATTTACGTCGGATTTCGGTATAAACTGAAGCGATAACATGAAACTGCTAATCAAACACATGGTTTGCGACCGCTGCAAGCGGGTCGTTCGCGAAGAGCTGACAAGGCTGGGTTTGGAGGTGGAGCAGATTGAGCTGGGAGAGGTTAAAATCGGGGAGTTGCCAGACACCGTATCGCCGGAGGATATTCGGCGGGTGTTGGAACAAAGCGGTTTCGAACTGCTCGACGACCGACGGATGATTTTGACCCAACAAATTAAAACGATCATTATCAACGAGATTCACCACGATCGCCGTGAGCGGCCCGAGCACCAGAATTTGTCAGATTATCTGGCGCAAAAACTGGGTTATGATTATTCCTATCTGAGTCATCTGTTTTCCAATGCGGAAGGCATCACGATCGAAAAGTTTGTCATCGCGCAAAAAATCGAGAAGGTAAAAGAATATTTGGCTTATGGGGAGTTAACGCTAAGTGAAATTGCCTGGCGATTGGGTTACAGCAGCTCACAGCACTTATCCAATCAGTTTCGCCAGGTAGCTGGAATGACGCCGGGCAAATTTCGGCGGTCTGACCAACCACAACGTACGGCTTTGGATGCCGTTACGGGATCGCCGGATAGCGAAACCGCAAAATGATATACAGGATCGTCTGAATCCTGTACGGCAAGCCCCAAAGCGAGGCCGTAAATTTGCCCTACCGTAACGAAATTGTGCTGGAAGTCAACTAATTATTCACTTATAAACCAATTCTCGTTATGGAAACTATGCAAAAACACCACGATCACGTAACCATGTGCTTCGACTGCGCTGCCGCCTGTGAGCAATGTGTAACGGCCTGCTTGCAGGAAGAGCACGTGCAAATGATGGCTCAATGCATCAAGCTTTGCCGCGATTGTGCCGACTTCTGTAAGATGTGCGCGAGCCTGACCGCCCGTGATTCTTCGTTCATGATGCAGTTTATGGTGCTGTGCGCGGATGTGTGCGATACCTGCGCCGCCGAGTGCGCCACGCACGAGGACGAACATTGCCAACGTTGCGCCGAAGCGTGTCGCCGTTGTGCTGATGACTGCCGCCGGTTGGCATCAAATGCTTGAAAGAGAGTTAGATAAATAACACACCAATACCTGAAATGAAGGAATACTTAATAGCAGGAATGTTGATGCTGGGTGGCTCTGTAGCTGCTCAGCACCAGCATCACCAAACCACCGCGCCGCCGCCTGACACGAGTCGCCACCAGAAAATGGACCATTCCAGGCCCAAGGGAATGGATCAGGGTACGAAAGACCACGCCGGGATGAATCATGAACACATGGATCATGGCATGATGTCGCACCTGTATTCGCGGAATCTGCCCATGAATCGGAACGGATCGGGAACGGCCTGGCTACCCGATCAGACACCGATGTACATGAACATGTGGCATCAGAAAACAAAAAGTAACCATCCGTGGATGTACATGCTGCATTACAGCGTCATTGTACGGCATACCAATCAGAATTTTAATAATGAGGGTAAGCGGGGCCGCGCCAGCGAATTCGACGCGCCCAACTGGGCAATGGGTATGGCGCAGCGAACGGTTGGCCAACGCGGTTTGCTGTCTTTTAAGTTGATGGTATCGCTTGACCCGTTAACCGTTTCGAACGGCGGTTATCCGTTGCTGTTTCAGTCGGGGGAGACCTACCAGGGGCGGCGGCTGGTTGATCGCCAGCACCAGCACGATTTATTTTCGGAAGTGTCAGTCGGGTATGCCCATGCGTTTAGCGCCGACGCCGATGCTTTCGTTTATGTTGGATTACCGGGCGAGCCTGCCCTTGGTCCACCGGCCTTTATGCACCGGATTTCATCGTTTAACAACCCGGATTCACCGCTGGGGCATCACTGGATGGACGCTACGCACATTACGTTTGGCGTGGCTACGGCGGGATTTCGCTATAAAATCGCCAAGGTTGAGGTGTCTAGCTTCACTGGGCGGGAGCCTAACGAAAATCGGTTTGGTTTTGATAAACCACGGTTTGACAGTTATTCTTACCGCCTTTCAGTTAATCCGGCACCCTCGCTGGCGTTGCAGTTTTCGCAGGGATGGCTAAAAAGCCCCGAAGCCATTGAGCCAGGGGAAAACGTAACCCGAACTACGGCTTCAGTGCTGCATAGCAAAACACTCGGCGGCGATCCCAACCGCTATGTGTCGTCGGCCTTGGTTTGGGGATTGAACCGGCACGGTGGGGAAAACGAAAATGCATATCTGGCCGAAACCAGCCTTCAATTAAACCGGGTTGCGCTGTATGGTCGTTACGAAAATATCCGTAAATCATCTGCTGAATTGGACTTAGGCGATCAGTTGGGAAGTCACCAGCATTTCACCATCAATAATCTGACGCTGGGAATGAACTACCGTCTGGTGCGATTTGCTTCTACCGATCTGGTGGCCGGGGCGCAGTTAACCGCCAGTAAGCCAGATCAATCATTGGAAACGATTTACGGAAAAATGCCGTTATCAGGTCAGGTTTATCTTCGGGTGACGCCCGCCCTGATGCCGATGATGCAGGGCCGAATGCGTTGAAATAGTAACTGTTTAACCATATAAATCTACTTAATCGATGAAAATGCGTTTGCTAAGTTTAGCCCTCTCGTTGCTGATGGTCGTAAATGTTTTCGCGCTGGCTGTCAATGACGATGATAAAGAAGTTAAGTTGAAAACTTCGGCCAAATGTGAGATGTGTAAAGAGCGGATTGAACACGATCTGGCCTTTACCAAAGGAATTAAAGGAGCCGTGCTGAATCTGGACGATAAAGTGGTGACGGTCAAATATAATCCGAAAAAAACCAATGTCGAAAAGATCAAAGCGTCGGTAGCTAAAATAGGCTACGATGCGGATGAGGTCGTAGCGGATCAGAAAGCGCACGACAAGCTGCCAAAATGCTGCCAGAAATCGACTCCGGAGCATAGCGACGCGAAGCACTAAAAGAGTCACAACCATATGAAAGCCTTGCTGCCCATACTCTCGGTGGCAAGGCTTTTTTTGTCTAGTTTTGTTTTATAAATAGGCCAAAGATGAACTACGAAAATTCACTCCATTTTGCGCGACAACTGGATAAAAATGATCCACTCCGGCGATTCCGCGATCAATTTCACATTCCTGAACGGGACGGCCAACCGCTTATCTACTTCTGTGGTAATTCGCTGGGGCTGCAACCTAAAGCTGTTCAGGGCGTTTTGGCGCAGGAGTTGGCTGTCTGGCAACAGCACGGGGTAGAAGGCTGGTTCGATCGCATGGACACCTCGGAAGGAGATCAATCGTGGTACACGATGCACAAGCGTTGCAAGGAACCGTTGGCGCAGATTGTGGGGGCGGAGCCTTCAGAAGTTTGTCCCATGAACAACCTGACAATCAATATGCATTTGATGCTGACGTCTTTTTACCAGCCGACGGCACAGCGCACCAAAATTCTGACCATTGGCGGCGATTTCCCGTCGGATCAGTACGCGCTGGAAACGCACATAAAGGCCAGGGGCTATAATCCGGATGAAGTGCTGATTGAGGTTTTTCCGCGCTCCGGTAATTATACGTGGCATTTGGATGACATTCTGGCCGCCATTGAGGAGCACCGCGATTCGTTGGCGCTGGTGATGATGAGCGGGTTGCATTACTACACGGGGCAGGTTTTTGATATGGCAACCATTACCCGGAAAGCCCACGAAGCGGGTGCGCTCTGCGGCTTTGATTTGGCTCATGCCATCGGTAATATTCCGCTGCACTTACACGACTGGGACGTTGATTTCGCGTTTTGGTGTTCGTATAAATACTTGAATTCGGGGCCAGGTGGCGTTTCGGGTGTTTTTGTGCACGAAAAGCACCACGATGCTAATCTGATCCGTCTGGCGGGTTGGTGGGGCTACGAAGAGGCCCGGCGATTTGAGATGAAAAAAGGATTTGTGCCTATGTCCGGTGCCGACGGCTGGCAGGTTAGCACGCCAACCATTTTGGCGATGGCAGTGCATCTGGCCGCCATCCAGCAAACGGCGGCAGCCAGCATGGAAGCCTTGCGGCGAAAGAGTGAGCTATTGACCGGCTATTTGGAAGCCGTTCTGAAAGAGTCGGGCTATCCACTGGAGATCATGACCCCGGAAAATCCGGCAGAGCGGGGGAGTCAGTTGTCGCTGCTGGTTCGGAAAGACGGCAAAGCCTTATTCAACCGCTTGGTCGAGGAGGGAATCATTGGCGATTGGCGCGAGCCAGACTGCATCCGGCTCGCTCCGGCACCTTTATACAACACATTTGAAGAGGTTTGGCGGGTTGGGCAGGTATTTGCCGAGGCTAATTCTCAACCGGCTTCAAACTGAAATACGTCTCGTAAATAGCAGTATCGATTTCATTACAGCGCGTCTGGAAATGATCCAGGTACTGGTGCAAACCCATCCGAAAAATATCGGCTGTATCCGTAAATTCGACCTCAGAACGTAGTTTACTCAATTTCTTTTCGGCTTCGTTGGTGTATCCATTGGTGAGGGCAACGCCCGAAATTTCGTAAAGGGAAAGTTCTGCCTGGCGAATGGAATGGGCCACCGAGCGAGGAAAGCGCTTATCGAGAATGAAAAATTCCACGATAGTCGTTGGGTTGAGCATGCGATACTGTTGTCGGTACATGTTGTAGGCGCTACCAGACCGAAGCACCGCCGACCAGATCATCAGGTCAACTGTTGAGCCCACGGCTTCGACAGAAGGCAGAAGCGTGAAGTATTTCACGTCCAGAAAGCGTGTTGTTTTGTCGGCCCGTTCCAGAAACCGCCCGACCCGCCCGAAATGCCAGGCTTCGTTGCGCGTGATGGTACAGTCGACAATTCCGTAGTAAAGCTGACAGCCCATTCGCACTTCGGTTAAAAAATCCTGAAGTCGATTCAGGTCAATTTTATTGGAGGCGCGGCGGACGTTGAGGTAGAGTTCGTTCAACTGTTCCCACATCTCCTTCGAAATCGTTTCCCGAACCGTCCGGGCGTTTTCCCGGGCATAATTGAGGCTGCTAACGATTGAGTTGGGATTTCGCTTATCAAACGTCATGAAGTTGAGAACGTTTTCGCGCGTTGGTTTGTCGAAGTACTTATAAAACAGGAAATTGTCGGCCGTAGCAATCAGCAGTGGCTCCCATTGTTCATCTACGTTAGGAGGAAGATCTAAAGCCAGATTAAAATTTACACTCATGAAACGAGCATAATTTTCGGCCCGTTCAAGGTAGCGATTCACCCAGTAAATGGAATTAGCAACGCGGCTAAGCATAAGTAAAGTAAAATTAAATGTGGCCGTACGGTAAAAATGTAATTATTGTTTCGGTAAATATAACTATAATCCAAATAATACACGGTTGCCGGAAATTTACAAGGAAGTACTCAATTACACAAATGAGTAGTTTTGTTAATAAACTCTTTTTGTTACTTAATAAATAGAACCTAATCTGAAATTGTGAGATGAAAAAGATGATTGGCCCTCTTGTGGGGCTTCTGTGTTTGGCTGGAGTGGCTTTGGCAAAACCAGCTCCCAAACCCGATACGCGCTTGTTTGAAATCCGGGTTTACCACGCTGCTCCCGGAAAATTTGAGGCGATTGTCGATCGGTTCCGGCAGCATACAACCAAGCTATTCGAAAAACACGGAATGGAAAATATTGGCTACTGGACGCCTACGGACACAAGCCAGCACGATGTCATTTATATTCTGGCTTATCCCAGCCGGGAAGCGCGGGAGGCCTCCTGGAAGGCCTTTGGCAGTGATCCTGCCTGGAAAGAAGTAGTACAGAAAACAGAAGCAAACGGCAGGCTGGTGGCGAAAGTAGATCAGGTGTTTATGACTGCTTCGGACATATCGCCCGTGATTAAATCCGTCAAGAAGTCGCCGGAGCGTACGTTTGAGATGCGGACCTATACGCCCACACCCGATCATCTGAACGACGTGTTAGCCCGCTTTCGGAATCATACCATTAAACTGTTTTCCAAGCATGGCATGACCCACATCGGCTATTGGACAACCGTGGAAAAAGACCCCGCTACGCAGCCAAAACTGGTGTATATTCTGGCGCATAAAAGCGAAGAAGCCGGAAAGAAATCATTTGACGAGTTTCGGAAAGATCCGGTCTGGATCAAAGCCCGTGACGAATCGGAGAAGAATGGAAAAATTGTGGAGAAAGTAGAGTCGGTCTACATGAAACCAACCGATTATTCACTCATGAAGTAATACCGTGTGGCTGGCCCGAACGTAGGCCTAAATGGCTATGTTCGGGCCAGTTACTTTATATTTCCTTATCAAAATCATCCGAAACATATTTTCGAATGGCCTGGTGGGGCCGCAGCCCGTTGTTACCTACCCGCGAGTTCGTCGAGGCGGGGCTTTCAGGCGACGATGAGCGCGCTTTGCTAGCCAGGTTGGAGGTCGTGAAAAAACCGTTCCGAACCTGCTTAAACTCTTCATCGGTCATCGCTTGCCGCGCGGCGTGGCCTTTTTCGTAACCATCATTGAAAGACGCAATTCGGCTATCGGTACGGGCCAGCTTTGCTTCGTAAAGAAACTGGTCGATCTCGCCAATTAACTGTTCCTTCCGCTTTTTCAACTCGTCAATAGAAGGCAGCATGTCTAGGTCATGCTCCAGAATATTTTTCTGCGTCAGTTGTTTTGACAATTCAAGCTGGGCTTCCCGATGTACTTTATTGAGCCGCTTGGTGCGGCGTTTCAGCCGCCACAAACGAGGGTCAATCTGTAGCCAGCGGAACCAGTAGCTTTGCAAAACCGGCAAGGCAATACCCAAACAAACCGCACCCGCCAACGCAAACAGAAGTCCACTCAGGATAAACGACAGCAAGGCCATCGGGCTATTGACCAATTGCAGGTTCAATTCGTCGGATTGCTGCAACTGTTGCTCGATTTTCCGCAGTGTTGCCGGGTCCGCTATGGGATTGAGGTTTGCCGGATCGACGGCATTTAGCTGAATGTTTTTGATGCTTTTGTTGATGGCTTCTTTCAGCTTATCCGTCCGGTAAGCTTCGTATCGGAACCAACCCAAAATCATCAGCGTAACGACAGACAAGATAGCCAGCCCCGTTTTAAACCAGCCGTAGCGCCTAATGGCTTCCGGCGAAGCTTCATTTACGTAAGGTTCTTCAATAAGTCGGTCATAGACGGGCTTAAGAAGAATCGAAACCATCGCTAGACCGACCGCAAACATCCACGCTTCGACGTTATTCCGAATGTTAAGGGCGTACGCCACAATTTCGTGGGAGATGATCAAATCACCCGCCACGAAGCTGATCCCCGCCGCCAGAAAAATCAATCCGGCCAGCAGCGAATAATCCGAGGAAGCCGATTGCCGCCGCTCTTTGAGGCTTGTTCGTTCCGTTTCTACCGCTGCTAGGTCTTTCTCTAGTTTATCGGTTTCCTGAGCGGCCAGATTGGTTTTCAACAGGTGTTCCTGCAAGCGATCAAAGGCCGTTTTCCGCTTTTCGGCTGCCTCGGCCACCGTCTGGTTGATTTCCCGGATTTCGCCCCGCTTTTCTTCCACCCGCTCTACAATCCATTCATCGCTCACCTGGCTAGACAAATAGCCTTCGTAGGTCTGCCGGTCTACTCCCTCAACGCCGCTGGTGTAACCATGCTGAAAGTCGCCGCTATTGTTGGGCTGCTGTTGTTCGTTCATCTGGTCCTAATTAATTAGCTGTTCAGGAAAAGGTTTGGCATGAGGATTTTACTGAGGATTAGAATGACACAGTAGCTATAACAATTAGTCGCCCCGAATGATTCGGCGTTGGGCTTCCGTTAGGCGATTGCGCAGGCTACGGGCCAGATTGTACTCACTTTCAAACTGGTGAATCAGCATATCACGGCGGGCATTCGCCCGGTTGCGCTCTGCTTCGGCACGGTTTAAGACCGGAATTACCTGCCATTTCTGCACGCGTAGCTGATCAATTTCGGTAGTCAGCTGCTGAATTTCTCCTTCCCAAGCTTCTGAACGGTGCTTTTTTTCGCTTTCCAGCTTCCGGCCCTGCGACCAGAAACGAAGATCATTTCGAAGCACGGTCAATGTACCTAGTAGCAGTTTCCCGGCGAAAAGAAACAAGAAGAAAATGAAAATAGACAAGGCAATGGCCTTTCCGGCAGACTGCGTTTGCCAAGCCTGTACCAACAAAAACAAGGACGCGGCAAAAGGTAAACCCATTTCTTCCAGTAGGCGGCGGAATGTCATGCGCGCACCGGCCTCGTGGAAAACAGACGTGCGGTTGAAAAGGCTGAACATGCCCGCCAGAAAAAGCCCAATCGAAATCGGTCGGCTATCCTGGAAGGCGGGGCGCAGTGTTTCTTCGATCAGGTAATAATTGCCGACACACATGACTACAGAAAACGCAAGGCCAATGAGCGTCCGGGGAAGCTGGTGTTCACCCTCAGGCCGCTGGGCTTCCAACTGAGCGAGTTTGGTCCGCAGTGAATGAATGCGGTCTTCTTTTTCGCCAATAAAGAGATTGAGTTCTCCGATTCGCTCGTTATGCTGCTCGATTTCCTGCTCTAAAGGGGCGGTCTGGCGCTGAAAATACGTACGGATGATGAGTGTTTTCTCGTCGGGTGGCGATTCTGACAAGCCGTATAAAACGCCTTCATCACGCAGTAAATTCACATCTTCCAGCCAATCGGGCAGGGCTTCGTCGGGCAAGGGCTGATAATCAGAAGTAAACTCGACGGGCGTTGCCGCAACGCTTGGTTGCTCCGGGCCACTCGGGGCTGGGGGAGTGGCTGTCCGTTCTGGAACAGGAACCCAGCTTTCGGGCTCTGGGGGCGTAACAGCAGGCCGGAAAAGACTTTTTAAGGGATCAAATAAAGCCATACTGTTTGCGTGGTGTAGGACAAAATATATGCGTAAAACTTAATGTGTCGCGAAAATATTGCTTAACTGCCTATATTTAGCTGTATGCCCCAAAAAAACAGACCTGTTAGCCCTAAAAAGCATTGAGTCAGCATGACCAATAAGGATCAAATAAATATCAGGCATTCTGAAAAATCTGCTGTAGCGAGAGCCATAACTGGCGTTTCAGCGCCCGATCTGCTTCAATGGCCGAGAGCGGGTCGGCCAGCATAAACGTGATACCGGCTAATTCTTTGGGGTCGTAGCGATTGAGCGTAATATTCAGCCGGATTTCCGTGAACGGAACGCCAAACGAAATAAAATGATGTACGCGTTTACTCGCTAAAACCGGACGCAGGTTGATTAAGCCGGAACCCGTTAAGTTCAGTAAGTCAACTCCTTCGAGATTAAGGTTGACGGATTTTAGAATGTTTTCGAGCAAAATCTGCTCACTCGGCGTCAGATCATCATTGACCAGAATAAGCACTTTCTGGTTAATCTGCGGAATAACCGGCTGCGTAACTTCGGGCAGAACAGGAGTCGATTCGGTAATAATCGGAGCAACCTCAGCGGCAGGGGCTTGCTCGGGCTCTACAACAATCTGTGGGGTTGGAGCCGGTGGGGGTTCCGCTGCGGTAATAATGGGTATAATCGGTTCCGGCTCGGGAACCCGATAAATCGTTTCTTGCTGAAACAGGTATTTGTAAGCTTCTTTACTCATTGTAATTTATACCATTGCACCGATTGAACGGGTTTGCGACGACCGTCGAAAGTTTTGGCTTCGGGACCGTAATATTTTGCCAGGTAATCCAGCACGGGTGGTTCGGCCTTGCCCAGGTCCCACAGATTCTGCGTGCGCTGCATCCACCGGATTTTTTCTTTCCAGCCATCACGCGTGAAACGATTTTGCAAAATTAACTTACTGGAATGACAAGCCGTGCATTGTGATTTTACTAACATCAGCTGCGAATCGACAATCAGGCCCGTTTCAGGATCTTTCTGTAGACTATCGGGTAAGCTGGTTGGAGTAGGGGCAACTGGGCGGGATGGCTCGTTAAGCCCAAAGGCAGAAAGAAAAAGCCAAACCGAGGTTGCACAGCCAATCCATAGAATCCACTTTATTGTATTCATTTGGCAGTAATCAGAAATAATTAGACAACTTTCACGGCGATTCGGTGACAGGCGTTGTTGCAGTATCCTTCCGGATTCCATTGTGGCATCACCATCGGTTGCGATACCCCTGCATCGTCGGTTGCCCGCGCCCAGATTTCATAATAGCCCTTTTGGGGTAATTTAAGTTCCGTGCTCCAGTGCTGCCACGCCAGGCGGTTCTTGGGGGCTTTGAGATTAGTCTGTTGCCAGGTGGCCCCGAAATCGAAAGATACTTCCAGCTTCTTCACGGCCCGATCGCCCGCCCAGGCATGTCCGCGCAAGGCAAGCGTTTGGCCTGGCTCCAGCGTAGCGCCCGTTTTAGGAAACGTAATCAGCGACTTCACGGGCATGGATTCGATGATTTTAAATTCGCTTTCGGGCGGATCAAAACCCGGCTCGACGGGATGAATGGGTACTTTATAACTTTTGCCGGTCATCTTGGCTCCATCGTGGACTTTATTGCGTACGGCGATCGTATGCAGCCATTTTCCCGAAACCGAGGCTGGCCAGCCGCCCGCCACCAGCCGGAGAGGGTAGCCGTGAACCAGCGGAATATCCTGGCCATTCATGGCCCAGGCCAGCAGAGTTTCGTCTTCGAGGGCCTTGCGCATGGGAACGCCGCGCGAAATAACCGCTTTGTTGGGGTCCTGGCTGATGTGTAAATCTTTGCCGTGATAGCCGATGTAAACCGCATCTTCCTTGATTCCAACGTCGGCCAGCACGTCTTTTAAGCGCACACCGGTCCATTCGGCGCAGCTAATGCCGCCATCAGTCCACTGGTTGCCGGCAGTTTGCGGAAAATAACCCGCCCGACCATTGCCGCCACATTCGAGAACCAGCTGGTAGGTATAGGTTTTGAAGCGCTTTTTCAGGTCGCTTAGTTTATACGTTTTGGGCGCCTTCACCGATTCGCCGTTTATGGTTAGCGTCCAGGTAGCAGCGTCGATTTTTTCGGGAATCAGGCCATTGTTGCGGATAAACATTTTGTCGGCGGGCGTAACGGCATCGTCCAGGAGATGGGCCTGCGCTTCTACGTTCCACGGTTTATCATTCAGGACCACCATGTCTTTGTGTTTGCTGGCCATTGGATTTACGTCGAATACCAAAGGCAGGTAACCTTTTGGCAGTTGCTCCGCTAACGCAATTTTGGTACCTACCAGCCCGGCCATAGTTGCCAGGGTACTTTTCTTCAGAAAGCCACGGCGATTAAAGAGCGATTCTGTCATGTTCCTATGTATGAATTAATCCTGTTTAGGAAGATTACTAGTAAGGGCTTAATCCTAATTATTAACGCCTAAAGCTACATATTAAATGCAACAGGCGCTGCAATTATCCTGTAAATACGTCTTTCCATAAAGCAAAAAGGCCGGACGATTGCCCAGCCTTTTAGTCATTTGTTATCTGCGTTTCTCAGCGATCGCGGCGCAAAACCTCATCGATCAGACCGTATTCTTTCGCTTCGTCGGCACGGAACCATTTGTCGCGGTCAGAATCTTTTTCGATTTGCTCCTTGGTCTGGCCACTGTGATCAGCCAGGATCTGATACAATTCATCGCGGAGCTTCACAATCTCACGCGCGGTGATTTCGATATCGACCGACTGGCCCTGGGCACCACCCGATGGCTGGTGAATCATAACGCGGGCGTGGGGCAGCGCTGACCGTTTTCCGGCCGCACCACCGCAAAGCAGAACGGCTCCCATCGAAGCGGCCAGGCTGGTACAAACCGTGGCTACATCAGGACGAACGTACTGCATGGTGTCGTAAATTCCCAGACCTGCGTATACAGAACCGCCTGGGCTATTGATGTACATCAGGATATCTTTCTTCGGATCCGCTGATTCCAGGAATAGAAGCTGAGCCACGATGATGTTAGCAATATTGTCATCAACACCCATGCCCATAAAGATGATCCGGTCAGCCATCAACCGCGAAAACACGTCGACTTCGCGGAAGTTCATTGGCCGTTCTTCGATAACGGAACGGGTCATGTTCTCAACGGTGTGGTTTACGTATCCATCAACGGTCAGCCCATTAAGGCCCATGTGCTTGACGGCAAACTGGCGGAATTCTTGTCCAAAGTTCATGCTATTTCTGTTTTCTTAACTTTAAGTGCAACGATATTATAAAGGGCTTGGTTTCACAAAACGGGTAGAGAACTGTCTGCCACCCGGCATTGTTACTTTACAAAGATGCTGTATTACTCCTATTATTGTAGTCAGTACGGCTTGCGATATTATCAGTTTTACTTGAGAAGGCAATGAACATTGGGGCACAAATACGGCAACTACGTCAACAAAAAGGCTATTCGCAGGAGAATATGGCCGATATACTCGGAATTTCGACGACCGCTTATGGAGACATCGAGCGAGGAAAAACTGATTTAACGCTATCTCGTTTGCAACAGATTTCCATCGCACTGGGAACAAACATGCAGGAATTATTGGGCGAAGCCCTTCCGCAACCGCAGGAATTATACCCCGGTTTGTTTCATCAACTGGAAACGCTGCAACTGGAACGCGAAAAACAGGAAATCGAATTGGAGAAACTTCGGCTGGAGGTAGCGCACTGGAAACGGAAAGCCGAAGAAATGGCGCTCTGGAGTGCGATCCGAAGTCAGGAGCGGGAACGGATCGGTTTTAAATAAAAAGAGGTTTGACGGATAGAGTGCGATGGCGTTACCACCGACTTTTAACCGTCAAACCTCTTCAAGAATTAAGCCTGAACAGGCTGGATATTTTGCGCGCGTTCTTTGAACTCGTCGATGGTAATGGTTTGTGGTTCAACTGAAATTTTGCTTTCAATCAAGGCCATTACTTTATCGTCAAATACGCGGTTGAACATCTTGGTATAGTTGTCCGCTTTTTCGTCCATCAGGTAATTTTGCGCGATCCGGTCAACACTCTGGTTAACTTGCTCGTTGTCAGCGTAGAAACCGAACTGCTCCCGAACAAGCCCTTTGGTCGCTTCCAGTACGTCGGCAAATTCTACCTTGATTTCGTTCTGATCGGCAATTTTGTTTTTAATCAATTGCAATTTCACCGAACGAGTGAAAGCATCGTATTGCTGGTCGATTTCTTCCGGAGTAATTTTTCCTTCGTTCGTAATCAAAAGCCAGTCTTTCAGGAAAGCGTCCGGCAGGTTGATTTCAATATTTTCCAACAGCGCTTTCTCGATATCGTAGCGCAGCAGCGTTGATGTTTCGCGGTTGTAGTTGGATTTAATAATTTCCGTTACTTTCTCGCGGAACTGCTCTTCGTTTTCAACGGCGTCTTTAGTGCCAAATACTTTCTCGAAAAACTCTTCGTTGATTTCGGCAGGAACATTCCGGGTAACATCGTCAATGGTGAATGTAAATTCGCCAGATAAAGCTGCGGCTTCTTCTGCTTTCAGGCCAGTAGCGTGGGCACGGGCTTTGTCGTCAGGAAAGGCCTGCTGGATGTCAAACGTAATGGATTCGTTCTTTTTCAGACCGATGAATTGGGCCAGGGCATCAGGAGCAACTTGCTTCAGCGGCAGCGCCGTTTTGGTTTCAAAAGGCACATAACCTTCTTCGTTAGCACCTTCGCCGCCCAGTTGCTTCAGTTCGCCGTACAGCATATCGCCTTCGGCGGCTTCCTCAACGTGTTCGTGGCTATGGAACTGGTTGCGCAGGTTATCGATGGTTTCTTCCAGTTCTTTATCACCGGCTTCGATGGTAAACGAAGAAACGGCAGGAAGCGACGCAAAATCTACGTCAAAATCCGAAGCCATACCCAGGTTATAAACAAACTCAAAATCCGACTGGCTGTCCCAATCAATTTGGTCGGCCTTGTCCCGATCCGGCAGAGGGTCGCCTACTACCTGAAGTTTATTTTCACGAATATAATTGCTGACGGTTTTGCTCAACAGGTTGTTGATTTCTTCCACCAGAACACTTTTGCCATACATTTTCTGGATGAGCGAGGCCGGAACGTGTCCGGGGCGAAAACCTTTGATGCTAGCCCGTTTGCTATATTCCTTTAGCTTTTTGGTTACTTCCGGCTGATAATCTTCCTTCGTCAGCTTGATAGTCAGCGAAGCATTGGTTTCCGTCGACTTATCTAATGCAATTTCCACGATACGCTATGTTATAAAAGTGAAAGAGCGAAAGAATGAAAGGCGATTGGCTTCGCTCTTTCGCTCTTTCACTCTTTCGTTGTCGTTAGTACGGGCGGAGGGACTCGAACCCCCATGCCTTGCGGCACCAGATCCTAAGTCTGGCACGTCTACCAATTTCGCCACGCCCGCATAGTGGCATCCAGTAGCTGGATAATTTGCTCGATTTCTATTCTAATCAGGTAGCCTGTTTTGAATATGTTTCGGGCTGCAAAGGTACAACTCTATTTCACATAAACAAGTATTTTCTTAAGCCTCTTTTATTTTTTGGCAAAATAGCTTTGAATGACGTTGTGGTTTTGTTAAATTGGTAATACCTTCCAAGCTTAGAGTACAATCCAGAAGGGCACCTTATGAATGTAACTGTTGAACCTGTTATTGACCTGGAACAGGAGCGAAAGGAAATCCTCAAACGATACCGGCGCTTGTTGCGTGCTGCCAAGCCGATGTTGAAAGACAACGACGCCAAACTCATTAAAAAAGCTTTTAATACGTCGCTGGAAGCGCATAAAGCCATGCGCAGGCGATCGGGTGAGCCCTATATCTACCATCCGCTGGCAGTTGCGCAAATTGCGGTTGAAGAAATCGGATTGGGTACTACATCCATTGTGGCAGCGCTGCTGCACGATGTCGTCGAAGATACGGATATGACCATTTCGGACATTGAACGCCTCTTCGGAACGAAAGTATCACAGATTATTGATGGCCTGACGAAAATCTCGGGCATTTTTGAATACGGTACGTCCCAGCAGGCGGAAAATTTCCGAAAAATGCTGCTAACCCTGTCGGACGACGTCCGGGTTATCCTGGTGAAACTGGCCGACCGTTTGCATAACATGCGGACGCTGGACTCAATGCCGCGGGATAAGCAGTTGAAAATCGCTTCGGAGACGATTTATATCTACGCGCCGCTGGCCCACCGGCTTGGCCTGTACGCCATAAAATCTGAGCTGGAAGATTTGTACCTGAAGTATACCGAACCCGTTGCCTACAAAGACATCGCCCGGAAGCTACGGGAGACCAAGAGCTCACGGGATCGTTTTATTTCGCAATTTATTCGGCCCATTGAAGAAGATATGGAAAGTACCAGCTATCCATTTGTCGTCAAAGGCCGTCCCAAATCGATTTACTCAATCTGGAACAAGCTGAACAAACAGAAAAAGCCGTTCGAGGAAATTTATGATTTGTTTGCCGTTCGGGTGATTCTGAAAGTGCCACCAGAACAGGAAAAAGCGGCGTGCTGGCGCGCTTACTCGATTGTTACCGATCACTATAAACCAAACCCCGATCGGCTTAAAGACTGGATCAGTACGCCACGGGCCAACGGCTACGAATCGTTGCATACGACCGTCATGAGCAAAGCCGGGCAGTGGGTGGAGGTGCAGATTCGGACGCAACGCATGGATGAGATTGCGGAGAAAGGCTACGCGGCGCACTGGAAATACAAAGGAAGTGAAACGAGCACTGGGCGGGGTATTGAAACCTGGATTAGCCAGGTGCGCGATATGCTGGAAACGGCCAGCAACGATAAAACCGGAGCCATTGAGTTTCTGGACGACTTCCGAAGTAACCTGTATAGTGAAGAGGTTTTTGTATTTACACCCAAAGGCGACCTGAAAGTATTGCAGCGGGGAGCCACGGCGCTCGATTTTGCCTTTGAAATCCACACGCAGGTGGGAGCCCGCTGTATGGCTGCCAAAGTGAATTCGGTGCTGGTGCCCTTGAGCCACGTGCTGCATAACGGCGATCAGGTGGAAATTATTACCTCTAACAAGCAGAAACCCAACGAAGACTGGTTGCGGTTTGTGGTCACGTCGAAGGCCAAAACCAAGATCAAAGACTTAATTAAAGAAGAAAATAAGCAGTATGTAACGGATGGCCGCGACATGGTCGCCAAACGGCTGAAGCTTCTGCGGATTGAAGTTAACAACGAGGTGCTGAATCAACTACGGGCTTACTTCAACTCAAAAACCGTTAATGATTTCTTCTACCGGATTGGTAAAGGGCATATCGAAATCCAGGAGCTGAAACGCTTTAAAGCGGATAAGGATGCCAAAGAAAACAAGGAAAACCGGCTGAATAAAATCAATACCGATAATATTCAGGACGGAAAAACCTTCGAGAAAGAACTCAAGCGAATTCACGGTGAGCGCGCCGATGCCGACATGCTGCTCATTGGGGAGGACATGGACAAGATTGATTACACGCTGGCGAAGTGTTGCAATCCGATCTCGGGGGATGACGTTTTTGGCTTCGTGACCATCAATGAGGGCATCAAAATTCACCGGACAACCTGCCCCAACGCGGTCGAATTGATGTCTAACCACGGAAACCGAATCATTAAAGCCAAATGGACATCACAGCGCGATCTGGCGTTTCTGGCGGGGCTGCGGATTACGGGGACAGACCGCCTTGGCCTGGTCAACGACGTAACCAAAGTGATTAGTAACGAGCTCCATATCAACATCCGTTCGATCACGATTGAAACGCGGGACGGAATTTTTGAAGGAAACCTGAAGTTATACGTGCATAGTACAGCCCACCTGGACGAACTGATCCGGAAGCTTGAAAAAGTGAACGGTGTGGTTAAAGTGGCGCGGTTTGACTAAGAAAATTGTATTTTTGCTAAATAATTGAAAGTTTCGGGTTTCGAGTTGCTGGAAAGTGCAAAATTCGGAGCTGCCCGGTCGCTGAGCCGGTCGAAACTACAAACCGAAACTTACGGGAATCATGCCTGCAGTAAGACAAGCCAACCTCGATGCCGCGAAGAAGATTTTCATGGCATATCTGGAAAACAAAGGCCTTCGGAAAACCCCCGAACGTTTTGCCATTCTCGAGGAAATATACAATCGGGAAGACCATTTTGATGTAGATGAGCTCTACATCTCCATGAAAAATAAAAAATATCAGGTGAGCCGGGCTACGGTTTACAATACCCTGGACGTATTGGTTGAATGCGATTTGGTAACAAAACACCAATTTGGTAAGAACCTGGCGCAGTACGAAAAATCGTACGGGTACAAACAACACGACCACCTGATTTGTACGGATTGCCACCAGGTAATGGAGTTTTGCGATCCACGTTTGCAGACCATTCAAAGCATGGTTGGCGATATGCTGAAATTCAATGTTATGCACCATTCCCTGATTTTTTACGGGAGCTGCATGCGGGAAAAATGCGAAAATCGCAATCAAATGATTGAAGAGGCTCAACAGCAGGAAGCTAATGGAGAGTCTGTAGTGTCGTAGTTAAGTCGCTTATATCTGTTAAATCTCAGTTTAAAATAAATGGTAGACGTATTACTGGGCCTTCAATGGGGCGATGAAGGCAAAGGGAAAATTGTGGATGTACTGGCGCCGCAGTATCAGGTAGTAGCCCGCTTTCAAGGTGGACCTAATGCCGGACATACGCTGGAATTCGATGGCTACAAACATGTGTTGCATCAGATTCCGTCGGGTATTTTTCGTTCGGATATTAAAAACATCATTGGCAACGGCGTTGTGCTTGATCCGATTATTTTTAAAAAGGAAATCGACGGACTGGCTAAGTACAATCTGAACCTGAATCAGAATCTTTTTATCTCCAAGAAGGCGTCTATCATCATTCCGACGCACCGCTTGTTGGATGCGGCCTATGAACAGGCGAAAGGAGCAGCTAAAATTGGCTCAACCCTGCGCGGTATTGGGCCTACCTACCAGGATAAAGTAGCCCGGCAGGGACTGCGTGTGGGCGACGTTCTATCCGTGAACTTCCGGGATAAATACGCGACACTGGTTGCTACACATAAAACGGTTCTCGATCATCATCAGTTTGATTACCAGAGCGTTTTGCCACAACTGGAAGAAGAGTTTTTTGCGGCTGTCGAATTTATGCAGCAGTTTCAGTTAGTGGATAGCGAGTATGATGTTAACGATGCACTGACCGCAGGGCAGAAGGTTCTGGCCGAAGGTGCCCAGGGATCGTTGCTGGATATTGATTTCGGATCGTATCCATTTGTGACCAGCTCGAGCACCATGGCGGCGGGAGCCTGCACCGGTCTAGGCATTGCGCCGCGTCAGATTGGCGATGTATTCGGTATTTTCAAAGCGTATTGCACCCGCGTGGGTAGCGGACCTTTCCCAACCGAGCTATCGGACGAGACTGGCGAGCGGATGCGGGCTGAAGGTCGCGAATTCGGCGCCACAACGGGGCGGCCCCGGCGGTGCGGATGGCTGGATCTGCCAACGTTGAAATACGTCATCATGATCAACGGCGTAACGCAGCTAATCATGATGAAAGTCGATGTACTGAATATTTTCGATACCATCAAAGTCTGCACGCATTACCAGCTTCCGGATGGAACGGTAACGGAGCAACTGCCGTACGATTTGATTGACGCCAATGTAACGCCGATCTACAAGGAATTTAAAGGTTGGAAAACAACGCTCGAAAACTACCATACTTTCGATGAAGTTCCCGGCGAACTGGCTGCTTACATCGATTTTCTGGAAGCTGAGCTTGGTATTCCCATTAGCTTTATCTCGACAGGACCTGACCGCCAGGCCATCATTCACCGGGAAGCGGTCGTATAGTTTCTATTATTAGTCAAAGTTGCTTGAGGGCAAGATTCGGGAGAGTCTTGCCCTCAAGCGTTTAGGGCCATTCAAAACAGAGATTGTATAATTCATTTGTTACTTTTTTAGCAAAATCAGAATCTATTGGGTATTCACTTTTGGATACTGAAAATATATAGTGACTATTTTTCAACAAGTAAGCAACCAAGTTGATCAAATCTTGTTATATGTTGTACAAACAAGTAAATTGATAAAATGAATTCAACTTTACTCAGGAGATTATGAAAAAACTATACTGGATTTGGTTGCTCATTTACTTGGTAGCTAAACAAACCTCACTGGCTCAATCGTATTGTGGTACTCCGGCTCAGACACCTCAAAAGCAGGAGCAGATAAACGCCGTAATTGCCCGCTTAAAAGGTGTGAGTGCCAAGAGCATAGCTAACGGAGCCATTACCTACGTTCCGGTGAAAGTGCACTTTATCCGGCGGAGTGACGGGAGCGGTGGGGCAGACGTGGCGCGCCTGCTGAGTAGCTTTGCCGGTATGAACGCCCGCTTTCTGGTCTCCGGTATTCAGTTTTTTCTGGTAGGTCCGCCGACTTTGATCAACAACGACAACTTTTACGATTTCAATTGGGAAACAGACTATAACGAGCTGGTAACTACCTATCGTTTGGCAACGGCGGCCAATCTTTTCATTCCGGGACGATTCACCATCGGTGGGTATGAGTATGGTGGCTATGGCAGTGATCACGTCTTTCTGACTGCCTCGAATTTATCCCCCGCGTTGCTAACACACGAATTTGGCCATCACTTTTCCCTGGCACACCCCTACGAATCGGTGACGGGGCGAGAATTGGTAGCACGAACCAACTGCACCACGGCGGGCGACCAGCTTTGTGATACTCCCGCCGATCCGTGGGATTTGCCAGGCGGCAGCTCCTCGGATGATGGAACCTGCACGTACAAAGGCACGGTGCTCGATCCTCAGGGAAACCCATACCAGCCAATGATGGATAATGTAATGTCGGGTTGGGCCTGTTCGCGTTCGGCAGCTTCACGCTTTACGGCAGGTCAGAACCAGCGCATGGCTGACTATCTGGCATACCGGTTGCAAAATCCAAGCCCGGATCGAAATTATACCTTCACGCCCGGCCCAACTACCGCGCCAACGGCGCTCACGGTAACGACGGCCAACGGTCAGGCTGTGTTGACTTGGCAGGATAATACAGGCAATGCAGCGGGATATTTGGTCGAAAAAGCAATTAGTACGCCGGATGCCTTTACCGCTATTGGTGGTGTTGTCCCCACCGAAAGGCGGTTTGTCGATCCCAATGTTAGGTCAAATACCGATTATTATTACCGGATTCGGCCAGCCAATACCCGAACGGAGGCTTTAAGTAATCAGGTGCAGTACAATCCGGGAACTGTTTACTGTGTACCGGCGTATTTCCAGCCTTTCACGGGTTCAACCAGTACGGCCTACAACGGGATCGACGGCGTAACTCTCCGGGATGAGTCGGGGCAGACCTTACTTTCCAACATCAATACGGGCATTGCGGTAGGCTCTTATACGGATTATTCAACGCGGATTCAGTCGGCTACCCTGACGGCTGGCAGCACCTATTCGATCACCTTAACGGGAAAATACCAGATTGTTAGCCAGCAAAATGTGGCCGTCTGGATTGATTTGAACCGGGATGGTGTTTTCAGCGCTTCTGAGCGCATTCTGGCCCCGGAAGCCCGGATGCAGTCGGGGAGTGTCCTGACGCTTTCGTTTACAGTACCGACCTCGCTTTCGGCCGGACCATCCCGCTTGCGGGTGCGAACGTCCAACCTGATAAGCCCAGATCCGTCTTCGGTTGCCGATCCCTGTAGCTTTTTGTATGGCAATGGGGAGGCAGAAGATTATGCCGTTACTTTAAGACAGAACTGCCAGCTTCCTTCGGCAATTGCTTCAGGTACGGGCACGATCAATCCCGGACAGGCGGGGCAAATAGCCATTGCGCTAACCGAAAGTGGGCCTTGGAGCCTGACACTGGCCGCGAGCAACGGCGAACGATATCCACTTACTGCCAACCAAAATCAGCTTTATCTGAGCTTATCGCCCACACAAACAACTACGTATTGGGTCACCGCTGTACAAAATGCCTGCGGTACGGGCGTGAGTTCTGGAACGGCTACCATCACGGTGCGCACCTCGTGTCCGCCGCCGACAGCTGTCATTTCTGGTGGAGCAACCATCAATCCCGGACAGGGTGCCGCGCTGGATGTAATGCTGACGGGCATGAGTCCGTTAAGTTTGACCCTAACGGGCAGCAACGGCGAATTTTATCCGATGACCGTCACAATCAATCGGTTTACGCTTAGCGTTTCGCCCACAACGACAACGACATACCAGATTTCAGGCATTCGAAATACGTGCGGGCGGGGAACCACCTCTGGGTCAGCCACCATTACCGTACGAACCTCGTGTCCACCGCCTACCGCCACCATTTCGGGTAACGCCACGATTGTGCAGGGACAGTCGGCTCCGCTCACGGTTGCGCTCACGGGCGACCGGCCATACAGCCTTACCCTAACCAATAGCAGCGGTGAAAATTTCCCCATAACGGTGCCAATTAATCAGGTTTCGATTAATTATGCACCGACGCAGACAACGACCTACTGGGTGCGGGCAGTACGAAACACCTGCGGTTACGGCACCACGACCGGAACGGCCACCATCACCGTGCTTTCCTCCGCCAGCAGTCGCGTGGCTGCCCGAGCTAGTGCTGGAGAAGAAAGGAGCAACGAAGCCATGGCGATGCAGGTTTACCCGAATCCGGCTATCAGGGATATTTCGGTTGATTATTTATTGAGGGAAGGAGGTCCCTTGTCGATTGTTCTCCTCAACCCGCAAGGGCGCGAAGTTAAAAAGCTTCTGGAGGAGGCTTGGCGCCCAGCCGGACCGTTTATAGAGCGATTTGATTTAGCCGAACTTCCCGAAGGATTTTATTTTTTACATCTTCAGACAGCCAAAGACCGGCAGGTTCAGAAAATTGTGATCAGTCGATAAAGCAGTGCCGGGTAAGCTGATAAACTTGATTTCAGGCGCGATAACTTGCCGAATCATAAATGAGCCGTTAAGGTTCTTCGCTTAAATTCCTGTGGTTCTTAAAAAAAGCATAACTTTGTAGTAAGACGACAACGAATGGATGGTCGTTCTTTTTTGCCAATTATCCCACCCTTTACGGAACCTTCAGCGGCAAAAAATACCTTGTAAAGAAACCGTTAGAACAGTTAGTTATTTTACTGCTACATGCCAAATATTAGTTGCTCATTTTGCGGACGGCGAAAGAACGAAGTGATGTTGCTGTTGTCGGGTATCGATGCCCACATTTGCAATTATTGTATTGAACAAGGGTATCAGGTTGTGCTGGAAGAAACCCGCCCTAAACGATCGACCTCCACCGAACGGCCCAAATTCAATCTGATGAAGCCGTTGGCGATGAAAGAATACCTCGATCAGTATGTGATTGGCCAGGACGAAGCCAAAAAGGTAATGACCGTGGCAGTATATAACCATTACAAACGCCTGATGCAGCCGCAATCGGGCGATGAGGTACAGATTGAAAAATCGAACATTATCATGGTTGGGGAAACGGGAACGGGTAAAACTTACCTGGCTCGTACCATTGCCAAGTTGCTGGAAGTACCGTTTTGTATCGCCGATGCAACCGTAATCACGGAAGCGGGCTACGTGGGTGAAGACGTTGAAACGATCCTGACCCGCCTGTTACAGGCTGCCGATTATAACTTGGAGAACGCCGAACGGGGTATTGTTTACATTGATGAAATTGACAAAATAGCCCGTAAATCCGATAATCCGTCCATCACGCGCGACGTCAGCGGCGAAGGCGTTCAGCAGGCGTTGCTGAAATTGCTGGAAGGCTCGGTCGTAAACGTTCCGCCGCAGGGTGGTCGCAAGCACCCCGACCAGAAAATGATTGCCCTGAATACCGAGAACGTACTGTTCATTTGCGGAGGGGCTTTTGATGGCATTGATCGCCACATTGGCAAGCGCATCAACACGCGGCCAATGGGCTTTTCCGGAACTCGTCCGCTGCACGACTCCCTCGAGCGGGGACACCTGATGCGGTACGTATCGGCGCAGGACTTGAAATCGTTCGGTCTGATTCCCGAATTGATTGGCCGATTGCCTGTTTTAACGCACCTGGAGCCACTTAACCGGGAAGCGCTGCGGCGTATCCTTACCGAGCCTAAAAATGCGCTGACGAAGCAGTACCAAAAGCTGTTCCAGATGGAAGAAATTGAGCTGATCTGGGACGACTCTGCCCTGGATTACATCGTTGATCAGGCGCTGGAATACAAGCTGGGCGCACGCGGTTTGCGGTCGATTTGTGAGTCGATCATTACCGATGCGATGTTTGAACTGCCTTCATCGGCGGGGATCAAAGAGTTCGTCGTTACGCTGGATTATGCACAGGAGAAGTTCGGTAAATCGTCCTTTCAGGTCTTCCGCTCAGTCGCCTAATTGATATTTAAATAATTTTATATTGTCGAAAACCCCGATTTTTTGAAAAAATCGGGGTTTTCTATTAAAAAGGATTTAACAAACTACGGGGTTATGGCGTTAGGACTTCAAATACGATTATTTCATATTTAACTATCCAGTCACCCCTATGAGAACGCTTACCCAACTGTCGGTTTATGCATTGCTAACGACAACCTTGTTTACTGCTTGTAGCCGTCAGGTTGCAACCTACCAAAAAATGCCTGTAGAACGCTTTGTTTCTCAAGCACCCGTAGAAAAACCAGCGGTTCAGGCAGAGAGCCAGATTGCGGCTGTCGAAACTCCCGTAGCCGTGGCTCAGCCCGCTACGCAACCAACCGAGAAAGAGCAGATAAAAGCAGTCGAAAAACAATTTAACGAAGCCGTAGCAAGCGCTCGTAAGGAAGGCAAACTGGCCGATAGCAAAAAGCTGGAAAAACGGATTGCCCGCGTACAGAACCTGTTAGCCGAAGCAAGCAAAAAAGCAGCGGTTACACCAACGGGTGCAGCATCGGAGCAAGTAGCTACGGCGAAAAAAGCCAATTTCATGGAGCGGATGATGCTCAAGAAAATGGATAAAAAACTTAAGGCGAGCCTCGCACCGGAAGATACGAAGAAGGCACAGGCCGTAAGTGGTTTAACGCGTCTTGGGGTAATCATCGCCATCATCGGTTTAATCTTGATCTTTATCCCGGGTCTTGGCTGGCTAGGATCGATTGGTATCGTAGTCGGTTTGGTACTGATCCTGCTTGACCTGCTGGATGTCGCCTGATAATCAAGAATCTATTGTTTGATAAAAGTCCCAGGTTGGAAACGGCCTGGGACTTTAACGGGCCGCCGTTACGGGGAAGAAAACTATGGAAACAAAACCTACCCTGGTGCTCATTCATGGTCACGGCGTCGATTCGTCGGTCTGGGATGATGTTGTGGCTCAACTAGCTGGAGAGTATTCCATTATCAAGCCGGATTTCTCGCGCTTATCCGAGCATGAAACCATCGAAGCCTATGCCGAACGACTTTATAGTCTTTTGCAGGGTGCTCAGGTTAATTCCTGCGTGGTCATTGGACATTCAATGGGGGGCTACATTGCACTGGCGTTTGCCGAACAGCATCCGGAGATGATTCTCGGTTTGGGGTTGTTTCATTCGACAGCGTTTGCCGACGACGAGTCCAAAAAGGAAAAACGGCAAAGCGACGTCAAGGCGCTGGAAGAGCAGGGGAGTAAGGTTTTTATTGAAAAGGTAATGCCCAACATGCTGGGCGATTCCTACAAGAAGAGCAAGCAAGAAGCGACGGACGTGCTGATTGAAAAATTTAGCAACTTGCCGGCCGAAGCACTGGCGGCGGGCGTAAAGGCAATTGCCGGTCGCCCCGATAGAACAGGCGTTTTGAAAAATGCTTCTTTCCCGGTCCTGATCATTGCCGGCAGAGAAGACAGTGTAATTCCTTTCGAAAAAAGCGAAGCCTTATTTGATTTGCCACAAAACGCCCGGCCTGTGGTACTGGAAACGTCGGGCCATCTGGGAATGATAGAAGCGCCGGAAGAGGCCGTGAAAATCATCCGGAAATTCATGTCTGAACTGGGTTAAGGTACCAGAAACTCGTCAACGGATACTTTATCAAGAGGACAGGAAGCGAATGCGCTTCCTTTTTTTGTTTTTAACAAAATTTACCGCAGGAATGCGTAAACTTGCGGAATTTTAGACGGAATCACCCAGTTATTAAAAGGAACTGGAACATGATAATTTAAGTCAGCGATGCTATTTAACGTATATCCGCTTTACGACATTGAGCCGGTAAAGGCGCAGGGCAGTTATTTGTGGGACACCAAAGGAGACCGGTATCTGGACCTGTATGGTGGCCACGCGGTTATTTCAGTAGGGCATACTCATCCGCACTACGTGGCGGCTCTGACCGATCAGTTGAGTAAGATTTCGTTCTACTCAAACTCGGTGAAGGTGTCCATGCAGGAAGAATTAGCCACCAAATTAGGAGCGTTATCTGGCTATACGGACTACGCGCTGTTTTTGTGTAATTCGGGTGCCGAAGCCAACGAAAACGCCCTGAAGCTGGCGTCTTTTCACAATGGCCGGACCAAAGTGGTTTCCTTCAAAAAATCATTTCACGGCCGGACGGCTGGTGCGGTGGCCGTTACGGACAACCCGGCTATCGTTGCGCCGATTAATTACAACGAGCACGTTACTTTTCTGCCTTACAACGATGTAGAAGCCGCCCAGAACGGAATCACCGACGAAACCTGTGCCGTTATTGTGGAAGGAATTCAGGGCGTAGGCGGGATTAACGTTGCTTCGGACGAATTTTTGCAAGCTCTCCGCCGCCGTTGTGATGAAACAGGAGCCATCCTGATTCTGGATAGTGTGCAGTGCGGTTATGGGCGTTCTGGTCAGTTTTTCTCACATCAATTCAGTGGCATCGATCCCGATCTGATTACCATGGCGAAAGGCATGGGCAATGGCTTCCCAATCGGTGGGGTGCTCATCTCGCCCAAGTTCAAAGCGACTTACGGGATGCTCGGAACTACCTTTGGTGGAAACCATCTGGCCTGCCGGGCGGCCATTGCCGTGTTGGACATCATGAAAGAAGAGTCGCTGATTGACAACGCGGCCAAAGTCGGTGAGCACCTGATGAAAGGTATTGAGCAGATTGGCGGTTACAAAGAGCTACGGGGCCGTGGTTTGATGATTGGCATCGAGTATGATTTCCCGGTAGAAACCTTGCGGAACAGCCTCTTATTTGACCATCATATTTTTACAGGTGTTGCGGGTAAGCACACGCTCCGTTTGTTACCTTCTTTGGCGCTTCGCATCGAAGAAGCCGATGTGTTCCTAGAAGCACTCAGCAAAGAAGTGAAAGTTGTTTCCTGAAGTAATAATGGCGCTGATCTGCCCCAAAAGATGACTGATTTTCTTTCAATTCAAGACGTAACAAGTATTGATTCCCTGATTCAGGAAGGTTTGAATGCCAAGCAGAACCCTTTCGCTAACCAGCACCTGGGCCAGCGGAAAACAATGGGTTTAATCTTTTTCAACTCTAGCTTACGCACGCGGCTCAGCACGCAGAAAGCCGCGCAGAACCTGGGAATGAACGTCATGGTGATGAACGTCGGCCAGGATAGCTGGGGGCTGGAAATGGAAGATGGAGTGATCATGAACGGCGATAAGGCCGAACACGTTAAAGAAGCCGCGGCGGTGATCGGGCGTTACTGCGACGTAATCGGCATTCGTGCGTTTGCGGGCCTACAGGATCGGGAAAAAGATTATAGCGAACAGGTATTAAGCCAATTTAAAAAATACGCGGACGTGCCTCTTGTAAACCTCGAATCAGCAACGCGCCATCCGTTGCAGTCTTTGGCGGACTGCATAACAATTGAAGAATTTAAAACGAAAAAACGCCCAAAGGTGGTGCTGACCTGGCTGCCACACTTCAAAGCCCTGCCGCAGGCGGTTGCCAATTCATTTTGCGAATGGATGAATCACCGGGATGTTGAACTGGTCGTAACCCATCCGGAAGGGTATGAGCTAGCCCCCGAATTTGTTGGCGATGCCTACGTGACACACAACCAGGCGGAAGCGTTTGAAGGCGCGGATTTCATTTATGGTAAAAACTGGTCTTCCTACACGCAATACGGAAAGGTACTGACGCAGGATTCGTCCTGGATGATGACAATGGATAAATTGGAACGTACCGATAACGGTAAATTCATGCATTGTCTGCCCGTGCGCCGGAACATGAAAGTAACTGATGAAGTATTGGATAGCCCGCAATCACTTGTTATTGAACAAGCTGCCAATCGCGAATGGTCGGCGCAGGCTGTGTTGACGGAGATTTTACAAAGCTTATGAATACCCTCACTGTTATAAAAATAGGCGGGAATGTTATTGACAATTCCGACGCCTTAAAACGCTTCCTCACTGGTTTTGATACCCTGCCAAACGACAAGATACTGATTCACGGCGGTGGAAAGGTGGCTACGCAGGTGGCCGAAAAGCTGGGGGTGCAAACCACCATGGTTGAGGGGCGTCGCATTACCGACCAGCCCATGCTCGATGTCGTAACCATGGTCTATGGCGGTTTGGTGAACAAGCAGATTGTTGCTCAATTGCAGGCCCTCTCAACCAATGCCATTGGGGTAACAGGTGCCGACGCGGGTTTGGTACTCTCCAAAAAACGGGAGATTGGCGAAATTGATTATGGCTTTGTGGGGGATGTGGTAAAAGTCAACTCCGGCCAAATCCAGTACTTTCTGCGCCAGAACTTAACGCCTGTCTTTGCTCCGCTCACTTTTGACCGAACAGGTGCGATCCTGAATACAAATGCCGATACAATGGCTTCATCCATTGCGGTAGAAATGGTGCGGCACAACGAGGTAACGCTAGTCTACTGCTTCGAGAAAAAGGGCGTTCTGTCCAATCCTGATGATGACGACAGCGTTATTGCTGAGTTAACGCCGGCTTCCTATGCCGATTATAAAGCCACTGGCGTAATCAACAAAGGCATGATTCCTAAGCTGGATAACGCGTTTAAAGCCCTGGAAAATGGCGTCAAGCGCGTGATTATCTGCCACGCGGATGAGTTAGACAAAGCCGTTACTGAAGGAGCAGGAACCGTGCTGAAGAGCAACCCCAACTAACTAGATTATCCTTCTGCGCTGGCTACGCGCCGGATACCGACAAAGCGGTTATGGTAGTAGTCAGCGTGAAGCCAATCGTAGCGAACGCCGCCATTCCAGGCTGAGTGGATAAATTTGATCCGGTCGCCAATCACTTCGACAATCAGGCCCACATGTCCGATGCGGCTTCCCTGGCGGCTATGGCCTTTGAAGAAAATCAAATCTCCCGGCTGCGCACCATCTTTTTCAACCGCTACGCCAACGCCACCCTGTGCGGAGCTTGAATGGGGCAGAAGAATACCAAATTTATTGAAACAGAAGCGGGTAAAACCAGAACAATCGAATCCTCGGGGAGAACTGCCGCCGGAGCGATAGCGGGAAGAGAGGTGCTTTTTGGCGAAACCAATAAGGTCACTGACTAGTGGAATCTGCTCGTAGAAAGAGCCTTGCTGTTGGGTGGTATCGCTAACGGAAGAAGAAAGAACAGTTGGTTGAACTAACTTAGGCTTAGCTTGAATGAAGCCAAATGAGACAGCGCAAAGCACCGTCAGGAGCATTTTTCTCATCATTAAATCGTCGGTCAAGTCAAGTTACGAAGTTTAAAGCTATGACCGTACGCTAAAAAAACCAAACATGTTAATGGTTTTTTAACCACAAAGGGAAATTAATAATGGCTTTGAATGGCAAAAACCAAAGGAGATATGGTTAGGTAAACTACTTAAAACCAGAGACTTTGGGTAACAGCTTGTGAGTAAGGTACAATTGGAAAGAAAAGATCAACTTTTTTCTAGTCGTTTTGCATTTCCAGCCACAAAACCTGCGTCCATTGGCCTTTGCTGTTGTTGTCGTCAGACATTAGGACCAGCACTTTTTTTCCGTCGCTATCTTCTCCCCAGGTCATACTTTCCAGATTATCAGGGCGAAATCCAGTCAGGCTGTTGAAATCGAAAGCAGGTTTGTCTTTAATCTTGATGAGCTTCCGGGCTTGCTCGTCAACGCGAGCTTCGTATAATTTCACCGTAACAGTTGGGTTTTGGAAACAACGTTCCAGTACGAGTAAACGGGTTTCGTCACCAGGAACGGCAATGATTTCGGAGATTCCGCCCAGCGCTTCACCCGGACAGACGTTGCGGTCAATGTCGTAGGCAAATTCCGCATCAAACACCAATTTGTCGCCCACTTTGCGGTACCGGTAAAAATGAACCAGTGTATTCTCTGTTGTCGCCTCTTCGACAGACCCCGCTTCGGGAGCTACCCAAAAATAAGTAGGGGTAATGGCTAGCGCTTCAATGCCTTTGTTAGTACTGGGTGCAGGCATGGAGTGGGATAAAGATAGCCGATCGAAAGCTTCGCCAGGCTGTGGCATGGCATGTTTCCGATAACCTACGTAGGAGGTCGAATCGTTTTCAACGGCGAAATAATACATATCCGTGGCGGCGTCGTACCGCACAGCTTCGAGATACAATCCTGTTCGGCTTACGGAATCAGATTGGCAGGCCCAGTCGCTGGGCTGGTGCAACTGGCGAAAAACGTGATACTGCCCCCGGTCACCGGCTAAGTGCCATTCCTGTCGCTCGGGAATAAATTCCATGCCGGATATGCCGTGGATGTTTCGGCTATGCGGGAAAGTGAGGTAGTCCTTGAGTTTAAAGCGAATTTGCTGACAATAAGCAGAAGTAAAAGCGAAAAAAAAGAACGTAAGAAGCAGGGGTTTTTTCATGAAAAGGACCAAATCGGCTGGATACGGCAAAGGTACGGGACAGAATAGTTTGAACAATGGCCGTAAACTCAGCGACTTTATAAGGAATATCCCCTTTTCCACCGAAAAGCCGTATTTTTGAGTGTTAATCAAAGCAGAGCGGATGTACTGCTATTCAGATTCAACTAGTTAAAACGGTGTGGGCGCGGATCGAACCGCGCCGTTTTTAGTTTAACCTATGCGCTATTTTATTGAGCTTTCGTACAAAGGAACAAACTACCACGGTTGGCAGCGGCAAGCCAATGGCCTTAGTGTGCAGGAGGTGTTGGAAAGTGCGTTAAGCACCATGCTGAAGCAACCAATTAGCATACTGGGCAGTGGCCGTACGGATGCTGGGGTACATGCGAGCCAGCAGTTTGCTCACTTTGATGTGGACAATGAGATCAAGCTCACTAGCCAGCTTCTCCACGCTTTGAACTGCATTTTACCGGCCGACATTGCCATTCACACTATTTTTCCTGTTCGGGAGGAAGACAACGCCCGCTTTACTGCTTTTTCGAGGTATTATCAGTACCGGATAGGTCGTCAAAAAAGTCCGTTTCTGGCCGATTTGGTGTATGTATTCCGGTATGAAGTGGACATCGAACGCATGAACGAAGCCGCCCGCCTTTTGCTGCGGTATATTGATTTTGAAAGCTTCAGCAAGGTGCGAACTAGTGTAAGTCATTACCGCTGTAAAATTGAAATGGCGGAATGGCGCGTTGAGGGACCGCATCTGGTTTTTCACATCAAAGCCAATCGGTTTTTGTATGGAATGGTTCGGACGCTGGTGGGTACTTTGCTGGATGTAGGGCAGGGGCGCATGACGGTTGACGAATTTGAGCAAATTATTCTCGCTCGGGATCGGCGGAAGGCCGGACGATCAGCGCCCGCCAACGGCCTGTTTCTCGTCGAAGTAGGGTATCCTAAAGAAGTTTTTATGAACAAAAGTGGAAGTATTCAGTAATCACAGAGAATAGTGTAAATTAGCTTTTACCCGTATTCAACATTCACTATTTCCGCACGCTGAAGTGATCAACGAATTTCAACAAATCATAAAGACCTACCGCCAGACTGATTTTAGCCAGCGGAGGGCGGCCTTAGCCACTGTTATTGGGTTGCACGGCTCGGGGTATCGTCGCCCCGGAGCCCGGATGTACATTACGGACGATGGCCAGTGGATTGGCGCCATTAGCGGCGGCTGTCTGGAAGGCGATGCCTTACGGAAAGCGCGCGAAGTGATGAATAGCCGCGAGGCTCGCATTGTCACGTACGATACCAGTGACCCAGAAGGTGAGAACTTCGGCATCGGTCTGGGTTGCAATGGCATCCTGGACGTTTTAATTCAGCCCATCGATCCAGAAGATAAGACAAACCCGATTGAGACACTTGATCAGGTGATGCAGGACCGACAGCCTGTAACCTTGGAAACGCCGTTGCCCAATGACGCAGGTTTGTTTGTGGAAGAGCTAAAGCCTGATATTCAGTTGCTGGTTTTCGGAGCTGGATACGATGCGGTGCCGCTGGTTCGGCTGGCCAAGCAAGTAGGCTGGCGGGTGGTGGTAACCGACGATTGCGTGGCTCACCTGCAACCCAAGCGTTTTGCTGAGGCCGATGCATTGCCCGCGATTCAGCGTCAGGACATACGGGCTCAGCTTCCCATTGATGCCTATTCGGCGGCGGTGTTGATCTCGCATAATTACAAATATGACCGGGTAGTTTTGCAGGAATTGCTTCAGACGGATATTCCCTACATTGGCTTGCTTGGGCCCAAAAAGCGGGGCGATGCCTTGCTGGCCGACGTGGCGGAGTGGGTAGACGAAGAGGATCAAAAACGTCTTTTCTGGCCCGTTGGCCTCGATATAGGCAGCGAAACGCCCCAGGAAATTGCCTTATCAATTGTGGCCGAAATACAGACCGTATTTCGGAAGGCATCGGCACAGCCGTTAAAGTATAAAAAGGTGCCGATTCATCAGCCTGTTTACCAGACCGTCGTTGATCCTTTGCTATGAAAATTGGGATTGTTATTTTGGCCGCCGGGAGTTCCAGCCGCATGGACGGAAACCCAAAGCAACTCATAAAATGGGAAGGTAGGACGCTACTTCGGCGGATTGTCGACACCGCTCTGGATACCGAAATGCGCCCGGTTGTAGTGGTGGTAGGGGCGAATAAGCAGCAGGTAGCGCCAGAGCTTAGCAATTTACCCATCACCATCATCGATAATCCATTCTGGCAGCAGGGCTTGTCAACGTCCGTTAAAACAGGGCTGGCAGCTCTTTATTTGACCAGCAAAGACATTGATGGCGTCTTGTTTCTACTGACGGATCAACCGCATGTGGATCGCGGTTTGCTGCTTCAACTAATGCATGTTTTTCAGGAAAGTGATAGGGGGATTGTGGCAGCTAAATACGCCGACAGTCTGGGCGTGCCCGCCTTGTTCGGTCGCGCCTATATCGAAGAATTGCTGAGCTTAGAAGGTGATACGGGAGCTAAATGGGTCATTCTAAAACACCTGGACGATTGCGCCGAAGTGGAATTTGAGCCGGGAAGTATTGACTTGGATACGCGTCAGGATGTGGAGCGGTTTTTAGGTACTTAGAAATCAACTCGGTAAAAGAATACGGGCAGAAATCCTAGTTGATATTCTTGTTTGATAAATGTTCCATCAGGTTGCGGCGCATAGCTAAGCGTCAGAATGTTCTGAATGCCCAGAATATTCACAAAATCAACCGCAATGGTGTGCGTAAGCCGATTGCGATTCATTTTATAATCTACTTTCAAATCAAGCCGTCGGTAGGCCGGAAATTGAAGGGTATTGCGCGTATCGCTTTGGTAGATAATTTCCTGCGCCGCCTGCGAGGCCGCTTCGTCCACCGGGCCGTAACGGCGTCCACCAATAGCGGTGACTTTAGCGCCTAAATTTAAGCTATTGCGTTTTCTAGCCGACGATTGACGAAAGACAAATTCCTTGGCAAATAAGGCATTAAACGCATATTTCCCGTTAAAGTCCGTGTCCCGTAAAACATTGTCTGAGCCTTTGTATTTAGCGTCGAACAAAGAGCCGGTAAGCAGAAAATAGTAACCATCGCTAAAAAACTTCTCTAGTGTCAGCTCAGCGCCATAATTTCGGCCTGACCCTTTGTTAACCAAGGTGCCGGGGAATACCCGCGTGAAAGCCGCTCCCGAATTGAGGATTGAAAACGAACTACGCCGTGCTTCAATCGGTACCTCAAATAGATTTTGATAGTAGGCTTCGAGCTTCAGGCGCATGTTGCGGCCCAATAAGCGATCATAGGCCGCGACGTAATGCCAGCTTTTTATGAAACCAACCTCCCGATTGATTTGGCCACCCCGCAATCCGCCAGATGGAATAGAAAGGGGATCGAGATCGTAGAAATAAACGTAGCTAGGCAACATCTGGCTGTGCAAGCCTACGGCCAGGCTCAGCTTCTGGCGTTTAGGCAAATCCCAGGCGAGGCCAACGCGCGGTTCAAGGGGCGAAAAACTGTTCTTGTTTAGGGAAAAATACAGACTGCTTAGACCAGCACTTAAGGTTAGTCGGTCC
Organism: Tellurirhabdus bombi; assembly: GCF_021484805.1. NCBI lineage: Bacteria > Pseudomonadati > Bacteroidota > Cytophagia > Cytophagales > Spirosomataceae > Larkinella > Larkinella bombi. The sequence continues at coordinate 2,459,651 of NZ_CP090557.1, forward strand.
GCGAGGTTATACCGCCATTGCACGTAAGGTTGCAGGAGGACTGCCGTTGTTCGTGCGTCCCAGCGCGTTGTCCAGGGTGCTAGCTGAGCCGGCGTATTGGGTAAGGTGGTTACAAGGCGGACGCTATCGGAGAAATTAAAATGATAAACATCCGTGTTCAAACCGGCTTTCAAGGCGCTCCGGGAACTGAATTTATGATTGATAGAAGCAGCTAGCGCGGTCTTGGTTTCAGAAAAAAGATACGACAGAATAGGGCGAAGCGAATCAATAACAAAACGGTTGTTCTGCGCTAACGGTAAGCCATCCTGCCCGTTGCGAATGAAAAGATAATCGTGTTTCGAATCCTGAATGTTTGTTGAAACGGCAAGGGTCGCTTTTAGAAACGTTCGGCGGTTGATTGGCTGCTCATACGTAAGCCCGGCCGTTCCCATTTTGGCGGTGTAGTATTGATCCCGGTCGTTCTGCCCAAAAATATTGCGGTCGGATACTTCCTGTTCACTCACCAGAATGTCAATTGTACTGGTGCCGCCAAAGCCCCACAAAGCCAGACGTCCACCGTGTTTCAAAGGAAAGTTTAGCCGAAAAGAAGCATCCTGGTAGGTGGGGACGGCCTGTGTGCCGATGTCAATCCCAATTTTGTTAAACAGCCATAGGTTGGCGTATCGATAAGAAACGAAGTAAGACGAGCCTTTGCTTTTGGAAATCGGGCCTTCCAGCGAACCTTCGGTACCTAGAAAACCAAATTGCAGCGATCGCTGGTGCTTTTCATTGTTGCCATTTCGGAGCCGCAGGTCGAAAACGCCCGCAATGCCATTGCCAAACTCGGCGGGAAAAGCGCCCGTAAAAAAGTCCGAATTGGCCAGCATTTTATTGCTGATGATACTCACGGGTCCGCCCGTCGTGCCCGGAATGGCAAAGTGATTGGGATTGGGCACCGAAACGCCTTCCACGCGCCAAAGCACGCCAATCGGCGAATTTCCGCGAATTACGATATCATTTCGCGAATCGTCGGCGCCTTGTACGCCCGCAAAGTTAGACGCCATCCGCGCTGGTTCACCCCGGCTACCGGCGTAACGATCCGCTTCATCAACGGTGAACTGGCGGGCCGAAATTAAAGCCATCTCGTTGCGGGCATCACCCGTCCGCTGTGCTTTTACAGTCACGGTGCTTAGTTCGGTGATTGCTTCTTCCAGTTCAACATCTAAAATCGTTTCGCGACCCGCATCGACGATAATGTTATTCAATAAAGCATCTTTGTAGCCGATTAGGGAGATCTTAACGGTACGGCGACCCACCGGTATACTGGAAATGCGATAGCGACCCAGGGAATCCGTGAGGGTGCCGAATTTTTGCTGGTCAACATCGGCTAACGTAACGGTTACGCCAACCAACGGATATTTGGATTCTTTGTCCACCACCCGGCCCCGAATGGTTTGGGTCGGCTGCGAAAAAGCGTTAGTAACCAGTGTAGAGAATAATATAAACAGCAAATAAACGTATTTCATAGGCTGTAAATTAAGGAATAATCGATCATCGGAAGCCCTTTGGTGAAGCCAACGACAAAATATTAATTTACCATACAGACGTAAAAGTGACAGATATCAATTGAATAGGGAGGGAACAAAGATGAGCAGGGCCAAGGCGGCTACCGTTCCCAGTAAAGTTCGGAGAAAGCGGCGCCCTTCCCGACTGCGCTCTGCGGGTACCATTTCTTTATAAAACTTCATGGTTTTGTCGATGGCGCGTCCCAGAAAATAAATCCCTCCCGCTAAAATGCCCACGCCCAATAGAAGAACGAGCACGGCGGCAAATCCCTGACCAGCACAGGCAATGTTGCAGGCCAGTCCGGCAGTAAGCACCGATAAACCAAGACCAGCCAGAAACAGGAAAACGTAGCCAAGCCGCGTGCCTATCTTATCAACTTCGGGCTTATACGCTTGCTTTGGTGGCGATTGGCGAATAAGCGTATCCTGCCGACTGCTGGCCGAGGTGATTCGAAAGCTGTTACTAGCGACGCTAGTTGACGGTTCGGGGTGCGCAATAGTACGCCCACTGATGCCACCCGCCACCGTAAAGGTCAGCAAGTTGATTAGAAACAGAATCGTGTAAGATTGCTTCTGAAACTGAAAGCGTTGGGTAGAAACTAAATCCAGCAGTCGGATTGCAGCATACTGGCGGTAGAAGAGGCGGATGACAACTAAACCAGCAATTAGTAAACTTAGGTACCAGCCCGGTTGATCTTCCAGAAGAGCACTGCCAACCGTTAAACCAATCGCTGCATTGCTTAATTCGGCGACGAGAATCAGAGCCGCTGCCAGGCGTTGGTGTTGGCTAGCAAAATGCGCTATAGGGTTAAAAATCATCTGGATATAGTCGGAAAAATGATTGGGAAAGCCGTTAGGCAGCTAATTATATGTGATTTATCCAAGAAAATACGATAAACTCCTAAGGATTTACTAACTGGTCCAATGTTAACTATTCAGTGAGTTATGTACCAACAAAAAAAGCCAGCTTACTAGCTGGCTTTTAGATAATTAAATCAATTTATAAAAGGCGTTTTATCAGGAGATCAATCGTAATGCCTTCCGCCTCAGCCTTAAAGTTGCGCACCACGCGGTGACGAAGAATAGGAAGTGCCACCGCTTTTACGTCTTCAATATCTGGCGAGTATTTGCCATTTAGTAAGGCGTTGCACTTAGCCGCCAGAATCAGCGCCTGCGAAGCCCGTGGACCAGCGCCCCATTCCAGGTATTGATTGGTATCGGGGTGGGCCAATTCTGTGTTAGGGCGGGTTTTGTGAACGAGCTTAACAGCATATTCAACAACGTTATCCACAACCGGAACCCGGCGAACCAGATGCTGGAAAGCCTGAATTTCATCGCCAGAAATGACTTTCTGAACCTGATACCGCTCGTCGGAAGTGGTGCTCCGAACAATGTCTAGCTCTGATTGATACGAAGGGTAATCCAGCCAGATATTGAACATAAACCGGTCTAACTGCGCCTCGGGTAGGGGATAGGTTCCTTCCTGTTCGATTGGATTTTGAGTGGCCAAAACAAAGAAAGGACGACCCAAGGGATATTTCTGCCCAGCAATGGTCACCGAATACTCCTGCATGGCTTCCAGGAGCGCCGACTGCGTTTTAGGCGGCGTCCGGTTAATCTCATCGGCTAGGATAATGTTCGCAAAAACAGGGCCTTTGATAAACTTAAAGCTACGGTTTTGATCAAGCGTTTCCGAACCCAAAATGTCAGAAGGCATTAAATCGGGCGTGAACTGAATTCGGTTAAAACTCAGATCAAGCGCCCCGGCAATGGTTTGAATAAGCAGTGTTTTTGCCAAACCCGGTACACCGACCAGCAAACAATGACCTTGACAGAATATGGCTGTTAACAAAAGCCGGACCGTATCATCCTGACCAATAACTACTTTTGAAATTTCGCTTTTCAGCCGCTTATAAGATTCGTTCAGGGCCTCAGCAGCCGCAACATCCGAGTTGTATTGTACCACAGAAAAATCAGTTAAAAGTTAAGAGTTATGATCAGGCCGCTGGCGCAGCGAAGACTAAGAGACTAAGTCTAAAGGCTTTTCATGGCTGGTTTGGCATTAAGGTCCTTCGGTGCGGGCTGTTTTCAGGATTTCGCAGCCAGAAAATTCAGGATCAATATTAATGTAGACATCGCCAACTGCTTTTTTAAACCAATCGTCGATGGCTTTATTCTTTTTGTTACCCATTACGATGTTCGCGATCTTCTCATAATCGTCTTTTAGGCTGGCTGTATGCGGCTCAACCTTGCGCTTGTAGTAGAGCAGACGAACAGCACTTTTGCCATCTTCCATCCGGTACGCCATCGGCTTACTAACCGTTCCTACCTTCATGGTGTCCAGCGTCATAAACAGGGTATAATCCATCGTGCCATCCAGCGGCATTAGCGCACTGTTGGTGTTCGGGTCGCGAATGATGCCGCCTGCGTCGGCGGTCGCTTTATCTTCTGAGTATTCTTTCGCGGCTTTTGCAAACTTCAGGGTATCTGCCACAATCAAATTGCGCAGGCTGTCTAGATAACGCGTTGGGGCAGTCAGGTCAAGGCGGTTATAATCCGGGCGCAGCAGGATGTGACGAGCGTGGTACTCAGCGCCGCGTGTTTCCAGCAACTGAATGAGGTGAAGACCATAGTCTGACTCAACAATATCCGACATTTCGTTCGGTTTGAGTTTCAGCGCCGCTCCTTCAAATTCGGGAACCATGGCGCCCCGTTTGGCAAAGCCCAGGTCGCCGTCTTTCTGGGCTGATCCTACGTCTTCCGAGAATTCCTTAGCTAATTTTCCAAAATCTTCTCCTTTTTCAACCCGTGCTTTCAAGGCTAAAAGACGGTTCCGCAAATCAGCGCGCTGCTCTTTGGTCACTTTAGCCAAACGAACAATGTGGCCAATTTCAGCTTCTGCCGGAATATAAGGCAAACTGTCTTTTGGAATGGTATTGAAAAACCTACGAACTTCGCTAGGAGAAATCTTAACGTCGTCGGTAATTTGCGTCTGCATCCGTTGCATCAGCATCTGCTCTTTTACCTCTTGACGAACGTCATTTTTCAAGGCGTCCAGACTTTTTCCGTAGGCTTCAACAATGTTCTTCTCAGAGCCAAACTGCTGGGCCATGTACGACATCCGGGCATCGAGCTGGCTATCGATCATTTTGTCTTCAACGACAACCGAGTCAATTTCCGCCTTAGCCAAGAGCATTTTATTGATAACCAGGCTTTCCAGGACCTGACATTTGGTCGGTGCTTTCTGGTTCTGCTCTTTGTACTGCTCAACAACTTTTTCAAGGTCTGATTTCAGTACGTAATAGTTGTCAATCTTAGCGACAATTTTATTAATGCTCGTCCCCTTACTTTGCGAAAACGCCGGGGAGGCAGAGACAGCCAGTGCGATCACCAGCCCCAACAAGGTATTTCTAACGTGCTTCATTCGTATGAATTCCGAATCTATTTCCAATTATAAGCGATTTAAAGAACGAGTGCAATTATTCTTACAAGGCTGGTTCTAGCACCAATCCAGTAATTTACGTTATTTTTTTGACTATTTGACCAGCTTACGAACCTCTTCGTCGTTTGCCTGTACCGGGAACTGCTGGCGTAAGCGGGAAAGTAGCTGCTTTTCCAGCACGACCTGGTAATCGTTGATAACGGCCCCGCGCGCTTCTTCGAAGGTTTTCTGACGGGGCGGCTCAATCCGCTCAATCATCACCAGCGCAAATTTGCCGTCGCGTTGCAGAGTCGCGTTGCCCGTTTTCCACTCTACACCGTCTACGTAAGGATTCTGCCCCTTTGTGAAAATACCTTCTTGCAAGGTCAACGTTGCCGGATTTTTTGCAGTCAACACCTTCGCCACATCGGCCCGCGAATTGGAAAACAAGCGGAACGTGATACGCCGCGCCTTCTCACCTTTGACGCCAGGACGAAATTTGCCGTGGTCTTTCTCCATGATTCGCGCCAAAGGCACGCCATTGGCTGTTAGGTAATTAACTACATTTCGAATCCGACCTGCCGAAACCGTATCGCGTTCAGCGCCATCGGCTGAGCCAGCCACTTCAACAACATAATCCGGGTTTTTAATCAAAATCACCAGTAAATCAAACAGACCTTCCCGCGACTTCGACGTTAAGGCTGTCTGGTTGGCATCAAACCCCAACTCGGCTACCGACCGGCGAAGCTGGTACGGGCGTTTGGCCAGCATCTCAGACGCTTGTTGCAGGCTTTCGTTATCGGCAGCAACCAGCACCGTGGCAATGGCCCGTTGATCGTATTGGTATTTATTTTTGTTCTGTTCCCAAAGCTGCCGCTGCGCCAAGGAATCCGCCATGGATTTGTCCCAAACGTTGGTTTCCATCACCTGCGACAGCAAGACGCCGTCCCGAATGTCAGTCATTAAAGCCCGAAACTCAGGGTACTTATTTTCAAGATTCTTTTCTTCCTGCTCAACCAATTTATCGTCCACAAACTTCCGGTATAAACGCTGCATTGTCACGCCAGCTACCGAACCCACGGGGCGGGGTTGCTGGTGCCGAGAGACGTAATCCAGAAATTCGTTCGTTGTGTACGCTTGTTTATTCACCTGTACGATGGTTTTGCGGTCAACCGTTGCATCCAGAGCCGGAATTTTCCAGCGTCCTTGCGTGAGACTGCTGTCGGCCAGATTCAGTACTTTTTTCAGCACATCACCCGATTCAGTTACGGTATATTGCGTCCGCAAGCGTTGAGCCAGGGCTTCCCGAATAACCTCGCCCCGCGTATCGGTAACCACTTTCTGACGCAACATAGGCATCAGTGCTTCGTACGATTCTGTCGGGATACGCTCCAGCAACCGAACAATGTGCCAGCCGTACTGCGTCTGAATCGGTTTGGAATAACTTCCAGGCGTCGTCAAACCGAAAACGGCATCTTCAAAAGGTTCTGCCCAACGACGACCGCCAATAGCAATGACTGGCAAAACACCGCCCGTGTTGCGCGAATCTTTATCATCAGAATATTCACGCGCTAAATTATCAAAGGATTCGCCTTTTTGCAGGCGGCTGTAGACTTCATCAATGCGTTTCTGGGCGGCTTGCTGGCCTTCATCGCCCGCGCCCGGCGTAATCCGAACTAGAATATGAGCCACCCGCGCCCGACCACGGTTTGGCCGGCGGCTGTTTACTTTCATTAAATGATAGCCTGCCCGGGCCCGGACTGGTGCCGAAATACTCCCATTCGGAGTGTTGTAAGCCGCGGACTCCAACGGATAAGTTAGCTGAAAAACAGAAAGGTAGCCTAAGTTGCCTCCGTTCGTCGCCGCGGTTGGATCTTTCGAATATTGGCGAGCCAAGGCCGCAAAATCTTCGCCCGCTAAGGCTCTTTTCCGTAGGTCAATAATGGTGTTATAAGCTGCCAGTGTATCGGCTGGAGCAGCATCCTCCGGGACGGTAATCAACAAGTGAGAGGCGTTCACTTCTTCCTGAAGCCGTTGGTACGCTTCTGACGTGAGCGATTCAACCAGGGCTTTGTCATTGAGATAAGACTGGCCGAGTTGTTTGCGGTAAGTAGCGAGTTCTTCCCGAAAAGCTTCCGTAGTGTCGCGGCCTTCCTGTTCAGCAGCCAAGACTTTGAGTTTCAGATTGGTATACAGATCAAAGTACTCGCGAATGTCGGTTCGGCGGCTTGAGTCAGCAGAAATCTGATTTTTAGTAAACGACTGAAAAAATTCGTCTGTCGTAAACGTTTTGTTGCCCAGTTTCAGGATAACGGGTTCCGAGGGCGTCGCTGTTTTTGTTGCGGTTGACGATTTACAGCCTGTTAGTAAAGCACTCAGTAACAGGCTTAAAAAAGCAAATTTCAATACAAATGGCGATGTTGGAGTCAGAGCAGATCGCGGTGATTCTAAACGCATAATCAATAACCTATTCACGTAAGAGAAACAGCATCTATCCGAAAATGGTTGCGGAAGCTGGCCTCACGTTTTTGGTATCAGGGAATTATCTTACTTGGAATAACGTACAAATATCGTGTTTATTTTCGGTCTTTCGCTCGGACACGCATTCGTTTTAACCGGATGTCGTATTCCAGTTCATAATCGAACGAATCGCGCAGGTGCTGGCCTGTGAAGTGGGCAGGAACAGACAGCTGGGATTGTTTACTGCTTTGCAAATCAGCGTCTTTTAGTTCAACGCTGCTTTGCCCCAGCAAGTCGTCCTGATCCAGCCGATCGGTTAGCTGAACGCCTAGTCCGGCTGCTGTCAGTCCGAGCGTAACGTAACGCAGGGGCGTTAAGGCTTCGACCGCCAGCGCCAGGAAACCCGCCGGAACCTGCACCCACTGGTTAACCTGCTGAATGCGTTTGATTAATGCCTGGGTTGCTTCGTAGTCATCGACCTCAATGAGTACCAGCGACGCCACAACCTTGCCGTTTTTCGGAATTTCCAGCTGAATGGGCGACTGGCTGGCCAAGTTCGTAGACATTCCCTTCGTCATGGTCTGAATGCCCCAGGCGTTGTTGACAGCTCCAACCAATTGATTTTGACTGTTAAAGGCCGTTAGCGAATAAGCAATCATCACCTCATCTTTTCGGCTAATGGTCTCTTCCAGGTTGTTCGCTTTGATGGTACGCAACGCCATTTCGGCAGTCAGGGGTTTTTGGGAAGCACAGCCTACTACCTGAAGCAGAGTGAGAAATACAACGAAATGGGAAATAAGCTGCCTGCCTTTCTTTGGTAAAAACACGTTTTTGGGATTTTAGCGGATGCTTCTTTTAAATTTCTTCAAGGGTCGATTCGCCGCTGGACAGATCGCCACTTGTCCACTGCCAGCGTTCATGCAACCGAATCCGACCATCGGGGAGAATCTCCGGCGTAGAATGGCAACGCCCGGTCATCAACTGCCCCGCCTGATTTACGTGGTGGTACACCATATCCAGTTCATTGTTAGGGCTTACGGTTGCCAGCAAATGCCCGTGAACAATGTCGCCACCGTTGTATTCGGCCCAAACCGTATTGCCTTCCTGCCGGTAGTGAAACCGCGTTTGTTCATTTACTTCTCCGTTATCCGTGTTGGACAGCGAGCGAAATACTTTGTTGTTATACATCATCCTTTTTACAAATTTATCGCAGGCGATTTTCTTTCCATTTGCTACGCTGCACAGGCAAACTCGTTGCGGCAGATTCGGCTTTGGGCTTGCGTTGGTCCAGAAGCCAGGCTGCCAGCGTCGCGGCCAATTGGGTTTCTGTCGCGTCCGGCTGCGCCTGGAGCACCTGTGGCGTAAAGTATCGCTGCACAAAATGGGTGTCAAACTGACCGCTGCGAAACGCTTCGTGTTCCATCACAAAACGGCAGAAAGGCAGTGTTGTCTGTACGCCTGAAATCTGGTATTCGTCAATGGCCCGAATCATTTTTTCAATGGCTTCCTCCCGCGTTGCTCCGTACGTAATGAGTTTGGCAATCATTGGGTCGTAATAAATCGGAATAGCCATGCCCTGCTCAAAACCGTCGTCAACGCGAACCCCGTTGCCTTGTGGACGCACGTAGGTGTGCAAGGTGCCTACATCGGGGAGAAAATTGTTAGCGGGATCTTCAGCATACACCCGGATTTCGACCGCGTGTCCTTTAATTTCCAGCTCGTCCTGTTTAATGGTCAATGGTTTTCCCTCGGCAATGTAAATCATCTGCTTGACCAGATCGACGCCGGTAATTTGCTCCGTTACCGGGTGCTCAACCTGCAACCGCGTGTTCATTTCCAGGAAGTAAAAATTCAGCTGATCGTCAACGATAAACTCTACCGTTCCGGCCCCATAATAGCCGCAGGCGCGCGCTACGTCAACAGCGCAGCGGCCCATTTCGGCCCGAATTTCCGGCGTCAGAACAGCCGAAGGCGCTTCTTCTACTACTTTCTGGTGGCGGCGCTGAACAGAACATTCCCGTTCAAAAAGATGAATAATATTGCCGTGCTGATCGCCCAGAACCTGAATTTCGACGTGTCGGGGTGAGGTGACGTATTTTTCAATAAAGACAGAACCATCGCCAAAAGACGAAATAGCTTCGCTCACGGCCCGTTCCATCTGTTCATCAAATTCCTGCTCCATCTGCACAATCCGCATGCCCTTGCCACCACCACCCGCGCTGGCTTTGATCAGGATAGGATAGCCGATTTCAGCCGCCGTGCGTTTGGCGGCCTCGCGGTCGCTAATGGCGTCGGGGGTGCCTGGAACCATCGGGATGTTGTAGGTAGAAACGGCAGCCTTCGCGCCCAGTTTACTCCCCATCATTTCAATGGCTTCCGGCGAAGGGCCAACGAAGATGAGGCCAGCCTCCCGAACTGCGCGGGCAAAATTGGCATTTTCGGAGAGAAAACCGTAACCCGGATGGATGGCGTCCACCGCTAATTTTTTACAAACATCGATAATGACATCGGTCTGTAAGTATGACTCCGATGAGGGCGGCGGGCCAACGCAGACCGCTTCGTCGGCATAGCGCACATGGGGCGAGAGCCGGTCGGCTTCGCTGTAAATAGCCACGGTACGAATGCCCATTTCGCGGCAGGTTCGCATGACGCGCAAGGCGATTTCGCCCCGGTTGGCAACTAAAAGTTTTCGGATGGCAGTAGTCATGGCTCAAAAATAAGACTTCTTCGATTAATCAATAGAGCAGGCCATATTTAATCCATTAATACCGTTTATCCAGAATTCACTACCGGTAGCTCAAAGATGGTTGATTGAGTTACCCCAACGGCCTTAGGTTTGTATCCGTAAATAATATCAATCACAAAAAACAACAAATACTCATGAAAAAGTTACTTGGTTTATTCCTCGTATTATCGGTTCTATTGACAGCGTGTAACAAAGACAAAGACAAGGTTACACCTGAAAGTCCAGCTTCTGCTGTTGAGGGTAAGTACACCTTAAAGTCTTTAAGTTACAACATTGATGGAGATGTTGCTGATATTGAGAGACTGCCTTATACAGAAGGGGGGCAAACGCTTTCTGGAACAGTCAATTTGAGTAAGGTAGCAGATGACAAGGTTAAGATGGCAGTGACCCTTAAAATCACAGGAGAGGAAGATCAAGTCTCTGATTTTGGCGAATATGAAGTACGGAAAGTCGGTTCTGCTTATGGTTTATTCCTTGATGATGAGCGAGTAGGAGATGCTAACGGAAATAAAATCATCTATAATTTAGATTCTAAAGACTTCAGCTTTAAGTATACGGCTGAGAAATAAGTTGAGTGAATTTATTGATGAAGCCAGACGCCAACCAGCGTCTGGCTTCTTTTTTGTACTTTCCGCCCAAAAATTCGCTAAAAACAATGCTAGGGCTCAAAAATATTCATCACATCGCCATTATCTGTTCGGATTATGCCCGGTCAAAATACTTCTATACTGAGCTACTAGGCTTGAACATTATTCAGGAAATTTACCGGAGCGAGCGGGATTCGTACAAGCTGGATCTGGCCCTTAACGACCAGTATGTTATTGAATTGTTCTCGTTTCCCAATCCGCCTTCCCGGCCCTCACGGCCCGAAGCAACCGGGTTGCGACACCTGGCTTTTGCCGTATCTGATGTGGCCGCTGCCAAACTTTTTTTAGAAGCGAAAGGCGTTGAAGTAGAAGCAATTCGCGTCGATTCGCACACGGGGCGCAAGTTTACATTCTTTATTGACCCCGATGGATTGCCCCTTGAATTATACGAAAGTGAATAGCAGGGAGGGGTTTGTCGTTGCCGTAATTTCACGTACTTTTGCACTTATTACATTGAGGTGTTCATAATAAACTAATAAACACGCTATAAAGTGGATTTATTCGAGAAATTGCGCAACAACCTGGGTCCCATCGGTTCTTATTCTCGGGAATTGAGAGGCCACCATTACTTTGCTTTTCCAAAATTGGAGGGAGAGCTTGGGCCGCACATGACATTCCGGGGCAATAAAGTCTTGAACTGGAGTTTGAATAATTACCTCGGTCTGGCTAACCATCCAGAAGTTCGGCAAGCCGATGCTGATGCCTCTGCTCAGTGGGGCTTGGCGTATCCGATGGGCGCTCGGATGATGTCAGGAAATTCTGACCTGCATGAAGAATTGGAAAAGAGCCTGGCGGAATTTGTAGGCAAAGAAGATACCTTCCTGCTTAATTATGGCTATCAGGGTGTTATGTCGGCTATCGAAGCCGTGGTCGATCACCGTGATGTAATTGTATACGATGCTGAGTGCCATGCCTGTCTAATCGACGGCATTCGTTTGCACAAAGCCAAAATGGGCGAATATTACAAGTTCAACCACAATGATATCGAAAGCCTGGAAAAAAACCTTCAGCGTGCAACCAAGAAAGCAGCCGAAAAAGGCGGCGGAATTCTGGTTGTTACGGAAGGCGTTTTCGGGATGTCGGGTAAAGTTGGCTGCCTGAAAGAGATTGTTGCTCTCAAAGAAAAATACGAGTTTAAATTGCTGGTGGACGACGCGCACGGCTTCGGAACAATGGGCCCGACGGGTGCCGGCGTAGGAGAGTTGCAGGGCTGCCAGGATGGCATTGATTTGTACTTCTCCACATTTGCCAAGTCAATGGCGGCAATTGGCGCGTTCATCGCCGGAGATCATGACATCATCATGTATCTGAAGTACAACATGCGCTCGCAGACCTACGCGAAAGCCTTGCCGATGCCGTATGTAGTTGGCGCGATGAAGCGTCTGGAAATTATCAAAAACCAGCCTGAACTCCGCGAGAAACTCTGGGAAAACGTGCGGGCACTGCAAGATGGCCTTCGTTCCCGTGGATTTAATATCGGTGATACGACTTCGCCCGTTACGCCGGTGCTGATGCAAAGCGAAGGTGGCGTACCGGAAGTGTCTGCCCTGGTTCGGGACATGCGCGAAAACCACGGCATCTTCTGTTCTATTGTAGTTTATCCGGTGGTGCCTAAAGGCGTTGTGATGCTGCGGATCATCCCTACAGCGGCCCATTCGCTGGAGGACGTAGAATTTACCCTAAATGCATTTACGGAGGTAGCCCGCAAGCTTAGCGACGGTTATTACCGCCAAAGTGAGCTGGCTATAGCGCCAACGGTCTAAACGGGCCAAAACACGCGAAATTTGACCGTTAGCTAAGGAAAAACTTAGTTTTTGGATTTTTCCATTGTTTTTTTTACCTGATCTCTTGCGCTGTTTCATATAATATGTATATTTCGCCAAAAACGCCTTTTCTGGCCGTTTTAAGCACTTTTTACACCTTTTAACCATACATATTGTTATGGCACGTTTTGATGACATCAAGAATCTGGTAATGTCGCTGGAAGCCGATTTTGAGAAATTTTATGAAAAAGGCAACCAGGCTGCGGGTACTCGCGTACGTAAGGGGATGCAGGATCTGAAAACACTCGCACAGGACATTCGTGCAGAAGTTCAGGATAAAAAGAACTCTGAAGGTGGCGAATAGGAGCTAGCCGTACCCAGCTAATAAAGAAGCCTGGCTCTAGAGCCAGGCTTCTTTATTTAAACAACTTTTTCCCGGTGCATGAGCGTGGCAACACCGCGCGTGGTAACCTTACCAGTCTGGACGTCTTTTATCTCGCCCAACACCTCAGCTATGTGCTTGTCTGGATTAAAAGTGATTACGGTAAAAATGGCTTCGTAGTCCGTATCCACCACCATGGGCCGCAAAAATTCTAATGTCTGTTTAAGGTATACCGAACCCGATCCTGGAAACTCGGTGCCCAGCACTTTTGTAAAAATACTGGCTCCCAACATGCCGTGAATAATCGGGCGCTTGAAAGGAGTTTGGGCCGCGAATTCGGCGTCCAGGTGGAGCGGGTTATTGTCACCAGTAACTCGCGCAAATTCTTCTACGTCAGTTTGTGAGAAACGAAATTGATGTTTATGAACGGCATTTAGCTCAAAAGTGGGCATATCCATTGATTTAAATGAGTTTAATCGACAAAGCTAGTGTCTTATAAATCCCCGGCCAAAACCATTCGCTTTGTTTATCGCTAATATATCGGTTGATTTCCCGTACTTTTGGGCCCCGGAAGGTGGTTTTCAATGAGGCGGAGCAAAACGAGATAATTGTTTTGCTCGTATGTATTCTATGCTCAAAAGACTGTTTTTTATTGATACTGAGTCGGCACCCCGCGTATTTGGACTGGATGTTCTGCGCGCGCTGGCTATTATTATTGTGGTTGACGCCCACGGATCCGTCGCATTTAAACAATATTACCAGGGGAGCTTTTTCAGGGCGTTTATTCCAGATGGCGTCGAATTGTTTTTTGTACTGAGCGGCTTTCTGATTGGTGGTATTTTAATTAAATCCTACGAAAAGTCAGCGGATTGGTCTTTCGCAAACATCCGTAACTTCTGGACACGGCGCTGGTTCCGCACTTTACCTAACTACTACCTCATTCTCGGCGCTATAGTTATAGCTAACCTGATTGCCCTTAAGTTAAGTACCGGGGCTTTTTCGTCACCGCTTCGCAATGTATTGCCTCCCTACTTTGTCTTCCTGCAAAATTTTACGCATCCAACCCCTGGTTTCTTCGCTGAGTCCTGGAGTCTGGCCATTGAGGAGTGGGCTTATTTGTTGCTTCCAACTGCGCTCTGGGCTTTCCACCGATTTCTCAATGGGCGCTTGTCCAAGCAACAGATTTTATTCGGCCTGATTCTTACTTTTCTGGTGCTGGCCAACGGAATTCGGCTTTACCGGGCGATTATTATTCCAAAGGAACTGGGCGAACAGGAGGTGCGCAACATTGTTCTGTTTCGGCTTGATGCGATTGTGTATGGAGTTCTAGGCGCTTACGTAAAGCACTACCACGCTGCATTTTGGAAAAACCGAACGGTGGCCAAAATTCTTTTTTGGTTAGGTCTTGGGATTATTGCCTTTCTTTCACTTTCGGCTTCAATCTGGTCGTTGACGTTTTATTACAATCATGGGCTTTTGGGCAACTATGCGTTTTATAAGCATTCGTTTTTTACGACTTTCATGGGGCTAAGCATGGTCATGATATTGCCATTGATGGACGGAATTCGCACGGGCCGGGGCTGGATTGCCCGGGCGGTAACGCATATCAGCCTGATTTCTTACTCCATGTACTTGCTGAATCTATCGCTCATCATGAATTTTATCATCGATCCTATTCCAACTTCTTCCGAGTCGATAGGGTGGGCCAAATATGCTCTTTTCTGGGTATTGGTCATTGGAGCTTCTACGCTGCTGTATAAATTCTATGAGCGCCCCATGACTGATTTGCGCGACCGCGTTTCAAAAAAAGAACCCAAGTTATTAAATCCAGAGCGGGTTAACGGCTAAGCCTTAGCTAGAGTGATCGCTGACAATTACCCAGCGGCCATTTATTTTTTGCCACAAGAGCGTATACGAGCCTCCCGCGTCGCCAACCTGGGGGCGGGTGAGGTGCCAGCGCCCAATTACATAAGCTACATTTTTGGCCGGGAAGGTCACTTTAACGATATCGAATTTCAACGTTCCCATGGATGGCCGGTCGGGGTAGCGCTTCTTGTAACTGTTGAGGGTTGCCTGGTAGCCGTATGTAACGCCTACCTTGCCAACAAAGGTCAATGAATCCGACTTCCAGTACCCATTCATAAAAGCATCCACGTTGCCCGCATTCCAATCCGAAACCTGCCGATCCAGAATGGCTAAAATCGCCCGCCGATCCTGCCCAGACTGGGCTTTGGCATTTGCAAGCGGAAGAAGTACCCAAAAAAGCAGCAAGAAGCGAAGAGTATTCATTATTATCACGAAATTTGGAATGTTGAAGAGATGACCCACAAGTAACAGCTTTAACACTAAACTTCAAATGGTAATCAGGTAGGCCGATGAAACGAATTCGTGAATTTTACAAAGAATACAAACCATACATATTCTCCGATGGGTGGTATTACGTCTTTATTGTTATTTTCATCGTTCTGCTCTTTGTCTTTTTTTCCTGATTGTGGCGCGCACCGACCTACTCATACTGGTAAATCCTCTTTCAGGAACAGCTTCCATTGGAGCTAAAAAACAGCTGATTGATTACGCGATCAAGCAGGCTAAAGAAGCGGGTTTTACGCCGGAAGCTGTGCTAACGGAGCGAGCAGGCCATGCAACGGAGCTGTCCAGGAGCGCCGTGCAGGCGGGGATGAGTCGTGTCCTGGCTATCGGAGGCGACGGAACGATTAATGAAACGGCCTCGGCACTTCTTCACCGCCCGACTGCCCTGGGTATTGTGCCGCTTGGCTCAGGAAACGGATTAGCGCGGCACCTGGGTGTCCCTTTGCAACCCCGGCAGGCAATTCAACGCGCGGTGAATGGAAAGCCCGTACTAATTGACAGCGGCCTGCTAAACGAGCATACCTTCTTCTGTGCCGCAGGAACCGGCTTTGAAGCGCACGTTGCCCATTTGTTTGCCAAACAGCCAATACGAGGGCTAATGAGCTACCTGCGCGTGGCTTACGGCGCTTTCTGGCGATACCAACCCGAGCGGTATTGGATCAATGGAGAAGAGCAAACCCTATTTTCATTGACGGTGGCCAACGCAGGTCAATTTGGCAATAACGCCTGGATTGCGCCCAAAGCCAACATTGCCGACGGCTGGCTGGATCTCTGCCAGTTGAAACCTTTTCCGAAGCAGGTGATTGGAAAGCTAGCCTGGCGTTTGTTCAACAAAACACTAGACCAGTCGCCTCATGTAGTGACGAATCGTTTTCAGACCCTAACCATAAAAGGGGAAAAACCGTTATCGATTCATATCGATGGGGAGCCGATAGAATTAAAGACGGATAGCATAAGCGTAAAAGTTGTTCCGTCAAGTCTGCTGGTTATTCTTTAAGCTAGATTTAAAAATTAACGATGAGCAAGAAAAACCGTACGGGTGTTGTCTACTCAACAAACCCCGATTTTCAATACAATTCGGACGAAGAACCTCAGTCCGAAACCTTACCACCTGCCCAGCAAAACCTGAAAATCTGGCTTGATCGCAAAGGGGGCGGGAAAGTCGTAACGGCTGTTCAGGGATTTGTAGGCACAGAAGCCGATTTATCTGATTTAGGAAAGAGTCTGAAAAACGCCTGCGGAACGGGCGGCTCCGCGAAGGAAGGGGAGATTTTGATTCAGGGTGACCACCGCGATAAAGTGCTGGCCTGGCTAACTGGAAAGGGCTACAAAGCGAAGAAAGCAGGTGGGTAAATATAACGGAAAAAGGAGCCTGACTAGCTCCTTTTTCCATTTTGAAAACTATTCAATACCGCCCATCCATTTTTTAATGGGTTTGGCCAGTACGATAAACAATACACCGGTAATCAGTGCAAACTTAACGACGTTCATGAAGAGGTCAGGCATTTGCTGTACGTTTTCGGCGTCGAAACCACCGGCAAAAAGTCCTGCAATCAGGTTGCCAAAGGAAGCCGCAACAAACCAGATACCCATTAATTGGCTTAGGTACTGTTTAGGGGCCAGTTTCGTGTAAACGCTTAGACCAACCGGGCTTAAACATAACTCGCCGAGTGTATGAAGCATGTACGTGAAGATCAGGTAACCGCCCGAAACCTTGGCAACTTCCGGTAAACTTCCCACGACCACATTGGCAGCAAAAACCATAATCAGGAAGCCTAAGCCCATCAGAATAATCCCGATTCCAAATTTGATCGGTGTAGCGGGGTTTAGGTTACGTTTAGCCAGAAAAATCCAGAGTGAAGCCAAAGGTGCGGCAAAAATCAGGATGTAGGCTGGATTAAAATTTTGAAACCAGCCCGCCGGAATGACCCAACCGCCCAAATCACGTTGGGTGTAACGGTCAGCAAAAATGGTCAACGATGATCCTGCCTGTTCAAAACCTGACCAGAATAAAGCCGCTCCCAGGAAGAAAATCATCAATACCCCGACGCGTTTTTTCTCAACCGTCGTCAGGCCGCCCGCTACGAGAATATTGACGAAATAAATCACCGTAATAGCAGGAATAATAATCCCCATTGCCTGGGCAATGCCGGTAGCCGTTGACAAATTAATGGTCCCGGTAAAGCTCAGAAACGCGATAAACGCTATGGTGATAACGATTAATGCCAGACTAAGTTTTTGGTTACTAGGGGGTTGGTTTTCAGTGGCTACTTTCTCCTTGGCCTTGGGATACATGCCTTTGTCTTGTAAGTATTTAGGGCCGAGCGTGCGGTAGGCAACCAAACCCAAAAACATGGCTATTGCTGCAGCGCCAAAGCCTGTGTGCCAGCTCACTTTCTCGCCTAGATAGCTAACAACAAACTGTCCTAGGAAGGAGCCCATGTTAATACCCATGTAAAAAATAGAAAACGCGGCATCCCGCCGAGCGCCCCCTTCCGGGTATAATTCACTGACAATCGAGCTGATGTTGGGTTTCAAAAGTCCGGTTCCCAGCGCGACAAGGGCCAGACCCGAGAAAAAGATGCCCTGCCCCGCCGGGATAGCCAGTACTATATGGCCAAGCATGATTGTAATTCCACCGTACCAGATCGCTTTTCGTTGACCTAGAATATTGTCAGCCAGCCAGCCGCCAGGGAGCGAAAGCAAGTATACCGAAGACACATATAAGCCATAAATGGCGCCACTTTCCGACTCGGAGAGTCCCATGCCGCCGCGTACCTTGTCCAGCAGAAATAAAATCAGAATGGCCCGCATTCCGTAGTAACTGAATCGTTCCCACATTTCGGTGAAAAAGAGAACATAAAGTCCCGGTGGGTGCCCAGATGAAGAAGCGGGGTTCGAAGTAGTTGTTTCCATTCAGATGATTTAGTTGCTGAATTTATTTTAACAATAGAAAATTTGGTTAAGAACGATAAACGTGTTTGTAAAGATACAAATCCAGTTCATTAAGTTAAAAGCCAGGAACGGATGTGCCGGAAATGAGGCAAGAGGGAGCCATTCAGGACGCTGGCGATTGATCTCTTAATCCAAAAGCGGTTTCATTTAGTTTATAAAAATAAACAGATAGAAACCAGCATGATAACCGACGCCAAAACTGTCGAGAAGCAAAAAGGTGCTTCTTCTGAAACGACCCTAAAAGCTGCCGAACAATTTAAAAATTTGCACCCGGCAGAACTGATTGAACACGCTATTCTGAACGGTGAAGGCCAACTGGCCGACACGGGTGCACTCGTTGTCGATACCGGAGCGTTCACCGGTCGGAGTCCTAAAGACCGCTTTATCGTCAAGGACAAAACAACGGAAGAGCACGTTTGGTGGGGGGACATCAATTTCCCTTTCGACCCTGAGAAATTTGACAAGCTAGCGCAAAAAATGCTGGATTTTCTAGTCGATAAGCGGATTTACGTGCGGGATGCATTTGCTGGGGCTAATCCAGAATACAGACTTAATGTACGCATAATCAATACCCTGGCCTGGCACAATCTGTTTTGTCATACCATGTTCCTAAGGCCGTCCGAAGAGGAACTGGCCAGCTTTAGCCCGGACTTTACCATTATCTGTATCCCGGAGTTTAAGGCGAACCCGGCTGAAGATGGCACCGAAGCGGAGAATTTTTCCATCCTGAATCTGACAAAGAATACCATTCTAATCGGTGGTACGGCTTATTCGGGCGAGATGAAAAAAGGTATTTTCTCCGTGTTGAATTTCAAACTGCCCATTGAGCGTCAAATCCTTTCGATGCACGCCTCGGCCAATGTTGGAGAAACGGAAGAAGATACGGCTGTGTTCTTTGGCCTGTCGGGTACCGGAAAGACAACCCTATCTGCCGATCCAAACCGCCAACTGATCGGCGACGACGAGCACGGCTGGGCCAAGGAAGGCGTGTTCAATTTTGAAGGCGGTTGCTACGCAAAAGTGATCGACCTGACGGAAGAAAAAGAGCCTGAAATCTACCGCGCCATTCGTTATGGAGCCATTGTTGAAAATACAAAATTCTTCCCCGAAACCCGAACCATTAATTATGAAGATGGCTCCAAAACGGAAAACACCCGGGTGGCTTACCCAATTCATTTTATCGATAATGCGCGCGAACCTTCCGTGGGTGGCGTACCCAGAAACATCTTCTTTTTGACCGCCGATGCCTTTGGTGTTTTGCCGCCGATTTCCAAATTGACGAAAGGACAAGCGATGTATCACTTCTTATCCGGTTACACTGCCAAAGTGGCGGGTACGGAAGTGGGTGTCACAGAGCCTAAAGCGACGTTTTCGCCTTGCTTTGGAGAAGCTTTCCTGCCCCTTCATCCAACAAAATACGCTGAAATGCTGGGCGAGAAAATGACGGAATCAGAAACGTCGGTTTGGCTGATTAATACCGGCTGGACGGGCGGTCCGCATGGTGAAGGAGAGCGGATTAAACTCGCATACACGCGGGCTATGATCACCGCCGCGCTAAACGGAGAACTGGCCAAAGTGGAATACCAGAGTCACGCTATTTTTGGCATTGCGATGCCAAAATCCTGTCCTGATGTGCCGTCGGAGGCCTTGAGCCCGCGCGAAACCTGGAAAGACCAGGCGGCTTACGATGAAAAGGCTACTTACCTGGCTAAGCTATTCGAGGAGAATTTTGAGCAGTATGCCGAATTTGCGAATGAGGAAATCCGCGCTGGCGGCCCCAATCAAAAAGCTTAGGTCCAACGCCGTGGATTGAATGATTGGCTATTTTTTTGTAACTAGATCGCTTCAATTATTCAATCCGCGGAATTTCAGTTCAGATGATTTTACCCATTGACTTTACCAAAGACCCGTACCTTATTCTTGACTTCACGGAGAAAAATCCTGACCTCAATACCTTGGAGCTAACGGATACGAGCGCTTTCGACCGCTATGTATTTGATAAGCTGCGTAAAGCGGGCGCTCGGGTCGGCGTAGGTGGCTATAACGAACACCGGGTTATTTACCGCCGAAGTCCTCATTTTCAGCAGACAGAAGCGGATGGAGCGCGAGAGCCAAGGGTGATTCATCTAGGTATTGACCTTTGGGCAGAAGCGGGAATGCCTGTGCTTGCTCCGCTCGATGGCTTCGTGCACAGCTTTCAGGATAATGCCAATTTTGGCGATTACGGTCCGACCATTATTCTGGAGCACGAAGTGAAAGGAAAACCGCTTTACTCGCTCTACGGCCATCTAAACCGGGAATCGTTAGCCGGACTTTACGAAGGCAAACGCATTAAATCGGGGGAGAAAGTAGCCGAAATTGGCCCTTTTCCCGAAAATGGCGATTGGCCGCCACACCTGCATTTTCAGCTCATGACTGATATGCTGGGATTAAAAGGCGATTTTCCGGGCGTTTGTTCGCTATCTGACCGGGCAAAGTTTCTGTCTATTTGTCCCAATCCCAATCAACTACTGCAAATTCCCGGCTTGCCCTAAAGGTGTATTTAGGGGTAGAAGTCTATTCTGTATTTTTTAAAAGAAAACAGCATGAACAATCCTATTTGGGTGATGAGCTCTGCTTTCCCCACGCTTACCCTTGACCAGCTTATTGAAAAAACGGTTGAAATTGGTGCGCAAGGCATCGACTTGTGTGTGTTTCGTCGCGATGGGACCCGAAGCGACCACATTGCGACGCACCTTGATTACGAGAACTTTACCCCCGATTCAGCGAGCCGCCTGCTTGATCAATTTAATAAGCATGGACTAAAACTGTCGATTGGTGCTTTTGAAAACCTGATTGGTGGGGATCCGGTTCAGCGGCGCAATAATCAAAACCACTTGTTACGCCTTATTCGCATGGCCTACCTGCTCGGAGGTGACGAGAACGACGTAAAAGTAGGAACCTTTGTGGGCTACAACCACGAATTGGGCAACCAGGAGGGAGGTTTTCAAAAAAATCTGGATGAATACGTAAAGGTGTTTGAGCCCATTATTAAGTATGCCGAAGATTTGGGCGTCTCCATTCTCTACGAAAACTGCCCAATGGAAGGCTGGCGTCCGACAACGTATACGGGAACCTTCAACAACCTGACCGGGGTACTTGCCGCCCGCAAATTGATCTATGAACTTATTCCAAGTCCAAACCACGGGGAAATTTACGATCCGTCCCATGATGTCTGGCAGCATACCGATCCCGTTGAGGTCATTCGGGAAACGGATATGACGCGCCTAAAGCGGATTCATGTGAAAGCAACGCGGAATAAACACAACAAAGCACGTACCTACTGGGGTGGCATGTATTCGATGCAAACGCTTGATGCCGATCTGGCTACTCGGGCGGGTGTGCCACTACCCGAGCACGAGTGGGCGCGGCAAAACTACGAATGCCTGATGCCGGGCTTTGGTGGCTCAGATAGCCATGACTGGCGAGCATTTTGCGATGTGCTCAAAGAGCGGGGCTTTACAGGTCCGTTTGAGATGGAAAATGAGGCCGATCTTTCCAAAGGAACGGGTAATATGGCTGCAACAGTGCAGGGATTTAAAGCAACAACGCTGTTTTTGGCACCCATGCTTTGGCCTTTGTCAGACAATGGGTATAGTTATAATCGCGAGAACGAATGTTCGTTAAAAAATGTCCAAAGAACGGATAAACCTATTGTAACTATGGAGAAACTCGCAGGATAACTTTCATAGTGATTTGGCCAGGTAACGAGTAATGAAGCGCTCCTTAGTTTGTATCAAATCATGTATTTTGTGTGTCAAATGACAAAATAGGTTTAGCTTTTTTTGCCAGAGAAAGGTCTATAAGGTATGTTTAGATACTTTATTAAGCACTTAGTAACTAAAAGAAACGTCTCTATCTATGAAAAATGCCATTTGTAATCCTGTAAGGCGACGAAATAAAGCCAACACGATCCAGAACATTCTCAACGCAGTCGCAAAAATAATTTCCGAGAAAGGTGTGGAGGAACTGGGAATTAACCGAATCGCCGAAGAAGCGGGAGTCAGCAAAGTACTTATTTATCGCTATTTCGGGAATTTGGAGACTTTGTTGGCTCATTATATCCGGGAAGGGGGAGTTTTCATACCGGGTCAGACGGAGCAGAAAAACGACAACTTGTGCGGAGATGAGAGAATGAGCAGTGCAGACTTATTGAATACGTATCGACACATTCGGCAGAGTCCACCGGCTTATCAGTTACTAAAGAACATCAGCGCGGAGGATAATTCCGTGAACGAGGCAACAAGAAAGGCATTGGACGAAGTGCTGACTTCCATCACAACAAAAATCGCACTTCCTGAAGGGGTAGATAAAAAAACGATGGCTGCCTTGCTGGTCGGTTCAATGACCTACCTGACTATTTTGTCCAAAAAAAATCGGTCTATGATGGGCATAAACCTGACGTCGGAAAGTGGATGGATGCGGTTGGAGTATGCCGTAATAATGATAATTCATGCACTTGGGAAGGTTCCTAAAACAGAAGAAAAGTCAACATTACAGCCGGTCAACTTGGGATAGTTTTACGATTTACATACTAAAATTAGGATTCATACGTCTTTAATAATAAAGTCAATAAGCGGGAAATGTGGTTTTATAATTGAGGAATTCACCAGACAGTTGTAACTTGCAAGCTGTTTCCTTATCCTATACAACTCTCTACCCGCCTACAAAGCGTATGAAAAAAATCCTGTTATCTCTTGCTGTGCTATCAATGTTGACCTCTTCGTGCGCAAGCAAAAAGAAATTCACTGAGGCACAAGCAAAAATTGTCGAGTTAGAAGCTGCCCGTTCGAAAGCTGTTGCAGACTGTGATAAACTGATGGCTGATCTGCGTACACAATTAGGTACAAAGGATACCGATTTGCAAAGCAGAAACAGCCAGCTTGCTGATTTACAGAATCAGTTGGATTACATGAAAAAAACCAACACGAATCTGCTTGATCGTTTGTCTGATTTGTCAATCGTGAGTAAATCGGGAGCAGAAAGCATCCGGAAATCACTGGAGACGCTGAATGAGCAAACGAAATACGTGAATAACCTGAACCAGTCGGTACAACGAAAAGATTCAATTAACCTGGCATTGGTTATGAATCTGAAACGTTCGTTGGCTGATGTAAACGACCAGGACGTACAGGTAGAAGTGAAAAAAGGCGTTGTTTACGTCTCTATCGCGGATAAACTGCTCTTTCCAGTGGGTCGGTATGAAGTCAACAAGCCTGCTGAGCTGATTTTGGGCAAAGTAGCACAGGTAGTAAATGACCACAAGGAACTGGACGTATTGGTACAGGGCCACACGGATGTTTACCCGATTTCAACGGACTACCTGAAAGACAACTGGGACTTGAGCGTTATGCGTGCTACTTCGGTCGTGCGGGTACTGCAATCTAAATTTGCGGTTCGTCCGGAGCGTCTGACGGCTGGCGGTCGTGGCGAATTTGAACCAAAAGATGACAACACAACTTCTGCTGGTCGCCGCGTGAATCGTCGCACAGAAATTATTTTGACGCCAAAACTAGATCAGTTCTTTGGTCTTATCGCTGGACAGAATAAATAAAAATACCTTTCTTTTTAGAGTGTGAGCCCCGGCGAGAGTCGGGGCTTTTTTTGTTAAAGCAGAATATTTTAGCTGGCTTTAAACGCTATGCCTACTTAAGCGGTCTAAGGTTTAACAACCGCCTTGAAAAGGTTCAGGGACATTAACTCTTAAGAATTATGCAAAACAAATTGTTTGCTTTAGTAATGTTATTCGGCTTAAGCACCATGACACAGGCCCAGACAACGACCCCCGATTTACCAACGAATAGAATTGTGGTACTAGGTGACGCAACGCTTGAGTTGCCCGCCGATCAGGTTCGGGTGCAGGTAAACCTACGCTTTACGGATCCAACCGATGCCAAAAAGGCCTACGAAGGGCACCGAGCCGCCGAAAAAAGATTAGTACAACTACTGAAAGATTTTAAAATTGACGACAAAGACATTGTCTATTCCTTGTTGAATGTGCATAAAAACGTAGACCTCTACGGTCCGGATGGCCGCCGTCGGGAAGAAGTAGGTACAGACCAGCAGATTATCTTCAAACTGAACGACCTGAAACGTTATCCAGAACTGCAATTGACCTTGATCGGCGGCGGTTTCAATAACTTCAGTGCCTCCTTCAGTTCGACGAAGGAAGACGATAATAAAAACAAAGTGCTGGAAAAAGCCATTGAAGTCGCTCGTGCCAAAGCCGAAACGATGGCCAAAGCATCGGGCCGAACATTGGGTGGCGTATTAAGCGTGCGCGATACGGAAGAAACGGACCCCGCGCTGGGACGTCGCTATCCGGTAGCCATGGCTTTTGCCAGCGAGTCGCTTCGGGCCGGGAAGAGTGCTGCCGATAGCGGTAACCTTTTTGAGTTTCCCCAAAAAATTGTCATCCCTGCACAGGTCAAAGTGACTTTTGAGTTGAAATAAGCTCGGAAATTGTCGGTCAAAAATCGTTAGGTTGTAGCTTATCAGGCTGTAGCTTAACGATTTTTGCTTGAATAGGCTTTCCAAAACTGTAATTTGTGGAGAGTTTATAATACAAAATGCGCAAATTAATGGAAGGCTGTGCGGGTTAAACGCAGGAAATCACTTTTTGTGTAGCTTTAAGTGATAAACAAAGGAAACCTATGCGTAACCCAACATCTACCTTCATCGGCTTACTCTTCATTTTTTACAGTTTATTTTTTGTCGCTCATCCGGTTCTTTCTCAAGCGCAAACCATCGCTGCTTTCACATCGGGAATGCAAAAGCAGGCGGGCTATCTTCCTTTTTACTGGGATGCGAAGAAAGGGAAAATCTACCTGGAAATTGACAAGTTCGATACGGAAATTCTTTATTATCCAACGTTAGCTCAGGGAGTTGGGTCAAATGATATTGGACTAGACCGAGGGCGTCTCGGCGACGAGCACATTGTTAGTTTCAAGCGCAGCGGCTCAAAAGTGCTGATGGTTGAACCTAATTACCGCTACCGCGCCATTACCAATGATTCGCTGGAGCGTCGGGCGGTCGCTGAATCCTTCGCCGAATCGGTTTTGTGGGGTTTTGAAATTGCGGCGGAAGAAGGCAGCAGAACACTGGTTGACTTAACGCCCATGCTCATGCAAGATGCCGTTGGTGCTATTCAGGATATTAGCCGGGCCAAGCAGGGGGCTTTTAAACTGGATCCATCGCGTTGTGCTATTTACCTGCCCCGAACCAAAAATTTTCCGCAGAACACAGAATTTGAAGTAACCATTACGCTAACTGGTGACAGCCCGGGTGGGTATTTGCGTCAGGTAGTTCCAACGCCGTCGGCAGTAACGGTGCGTCAGCACCATTCTTTTGTGCAGTTGCCGGGGCCGGGTTTCAAGAAGCGTGAATTTGACCCCCGCGTTGGTTACAACGGAATCGAATACTTTGATTACGCCACACCCGTTAGCCAGCCCATTACAAAGCGTTACATTGCTCGGCACCGTCTGGAAAAGAAAGACCCATCGGCAGCGGTGAGTGATCCCGTAAAACCAATCATTTATTACCTGGATCCGGGCACACCCGAACCCATTCGCTCGGCTTTGATGGAAGGAACAGCGTGGTGGAATCAAGCGTACGAAGCGGCGGGCTACCGGAACGCTTTTCAGGTAAAATTGCTACCTGCCGATGCCGATCCGATGGATGCCCGGTACAACGTTATTCAGTGGGTGCATCGATCAACGCGGGGATGGTCGTACGGCGCTAGCCTCATCGATCCGCGCACGGGGGAAATCATCAAAGGGAAAGTAACGCTGGGTTCATTGCGGGTCCGTCAGGACTACCTGATTGCACAAGGTCTGGTGGGTAATTTTGATAACGATTCGTCCCACGTGAACGAAATGATGGGTATGTCGCTGGCTCGGCTGCGGCAGTTAGCGGCGCACGAAGTAGGGCATACGCTGGGATTACCCCATAATTACATTGCCAGTACGCAAAATCGGGCCTCGGTGATGGACTACCCAACGATGGTAGCTAAAATTAAAGGAGCCAGCATCGATTTGTCGGACGCCTATACGAAAGAGATTGGCGATTATGATAAATGGTCGATCATTTGGGGCTACCAAGACTTCCCGAAAGGAGCTAACGAGAAGCAGGAATTGAACAAGATTGTTCAGCAAATGCACGCCAAAGGCTTGACTTTCCTGACCGATCAGGATGCCCGGCCCGAAGGCAGCGTTCACCCGGAAACGCACTTGTGGGACAACGGGAGCAACGCCACCGAAGAACTTCAGCGCGTCATGCAGGTACGAAAACTGGTAATGGGTAACTTCAACGAAAAGAAAATTCCCGCCGGAACGCCAATGGCCACGATTGAAGAAGTGTTCGTGCCAATGTATATGTTCCACCGCTACCAGGTAGAAGGTGCCGCAAAAGTGATTGGAGGAATGAGCTATTCGAACGCGTTGCGGGGTGATGGCCAGGTTGCCTTAGCGCCCGTTCCGGCGGCTGAGCAAAACAAAGCCTTAACCACGTTACTGACAACGCTGGACCCGCAGTTTTTAGCCGTTCCGGATGCGGTTCTAAAGCTAATACCGCCGCGCCCTTACCGCTTCGGTCCCAACCCGCGCGAAGTTTTCAAGCGGCGCACAGGCCTGACGTTCGACCCGCTGGGACCACCCGAAGCGGCGGCAGGCATGACGTTGCGGTTGCTGCTGAACCCTGAACGCAGTGCCCGACTGGTACGGCAGGGTTTTGCCGCAGGCAATTTGCCCACGTATGCGCAGGTTCTAGACAAGTTACTTCTGGCTACGTACGGACAGAGCCAAGCCTATAACGCCCAGAAAAATGACAAAAGCTACGCGGGTGAAATTCGCCGGATGGTGCAGCAGAAAGTGTTGGAACAATTGATGCAACTCGCTGTTGATAAAGAGGTTGATGGGGGCGTCCGCTTGGCAACGCACAACGCGATTATGCGCATAAAAAGCTATGCCGGAACCAATACCGATTACCTAAGCTGGTTAATTAATCAATACGAAAACAGTCCAGAAACAATTCCTGCGGGAACGGCGCTGGCTCCACCGGATGGAGCGCCTATCGATCCGGGTCAGGAATGGCTGCAACCCGACTGCGAATGGACGGAGCGTTAATAATTGGGAAACAAAAAAGACACTTGCATAGCGAGTGTCTTTTTTTTGCCGTTATTCGGCATTGTTTTAACTCGACACCCATGAGATATTTATTTATTGCAACTGCTTTGTTGGTCAATGGAATGGCATTTAGCCAGCAAAAACCATCCATGCGGTCTGATTCTTTGGTTCCGGTAGCGGAACAAACTCAGAAGAAGCCCATTGTGCCAGCAGGCGATAAAAATGAACTTAAGTATAATCTGAACGAATCAGGAACCCATTTTTTTAAAGTTACTTTCCTGAACCAGATCTGGTTGCGTCAGAACCAAAGCAATCCGGGAACAACGGTTATCGGCGAGCCAAAAGACCAGACCTTTGATATTGGGTTGCGCCGTACCCGCATCCAGATGTACGGCCAAATCAATGACCGCACGATGATCTATCTTCAGTTCGGGATGAATAACTTTAATTACCTGAGCGCTTTTCCGGGTTACAATACCGCTGGTACGCCTTCCAACCGAAAAATACAGGCCTTCTTCCATGACGCCGTGGGAGAATACACGGTTTTTAAGAACAAGGATTACCTCAAAATTGGTGGCGGTCTAACCATTGTCAACGGTCTATCGCGGTTCTCGGCCCCCAGTGTTAGTTCAATCATGACCATGGATGTGCCAGTTTTCGCGCAGGCAACCGTGGATCAAACGGATGAATTTAGCCGAAAATTAAGTCTGTATGCCCGTGGTCAGGTTGGACCGATTGATTACCGCGTAGCTATCAGTGATCCGTTCCCAATTGCCACGAATGGGGCCGTGCCGCCCGCCTTGTCGTCAAACGCCACCTTCGCGCAGAAAGGCCATACAAAGCAGTATCAGGGATTATTTTTGTACCAGTTTTTCGATAAAGAAAGCCACGTTACGCCGGGATACATGACCGGAACGTATCTGGGTAAGAAGAAAGTATTCAATATTGAAGGTGGGTTTATCACGCAGAAAGCTGCGATGTGGCGACAGGAAGGAGCCGACACGCTGTATCAAAATATGAATTTGTGGTCCTTGGCGGCTTATCTGGATATGCCGCTCAACGCTGCTAAAGGGTCGGCCATATCGGCCTATCTAGGTTATTTTAACACAAATTACGGTTCTAATTACCTGCGTTACAATGGAAGCATGAATCCCGGCAGCGGCACAACGCAACCCTTAACCGGACTGTCAGGCACGCAGGGAAATAGTTTTCCCATGTTTGGGACCGGTAGTGTCTGGTATGCGCAAGCGGGTTACCTGTTGCCTCAGAACTTGCTGAACGGAAATGGACTCTTAATGCCGTACGTATCCGCGCAGATAGCCGACTACCAGCGCTTGACTAAATCAATGGGGGTTTACAACGTTGGGGTAAACTGGTTAATTCGCGGACATAATTCTAAACTGACCCTAGATTATCAGAATCGTCCGATTTTCGGCGCTACTGGGAACGCATTGGAGCAGGCTGGACGACGGGGGTCGCTGACGCTTCAATACCAGGTATTTATTTAGACCACAACAAGCGTAAAAACAGGCTCAACGGCATTTGTCGCTGAGCCTGTTTTTTTTGGCAATCTCGTCTAGAGCCAACTTTAGGCCGAAATCTTGCCGAATAGTTAATTCTGGAAGCTGTTTGCCGGCTTTTGTAGGATGGATTTAGAAAAGACCTTTATCTTTAAGGCTGATTTTTAACCCATCTTTTTTTCCATGAAAAAGCTTTTTTTACTATTGATGCTTACCGTAGGTAGCTTCACTGCTTTTGCTACTGAAACCCCCGCCGAAGCGTACCTGGTAAACGATCAGCAAGTTGAACAATTATTTACGCAGAGCACAGACGTTAGTTTAGCCGCGATTGATGGAAGTATGGCCTTAGGCCAGCAAACGACATCAGGATTAAGTGATGCTAAAAAAGTGCAGGCGAAAGAATTTGCCCCAGCCCTTTTGCTGAACCTATTTGTTGGTTATTTAGGGATTCACCGTTTATATCTGGGAACGCAAACGCTGACTTGGGTAGGTTATATTCTGACTTGCGGTGGTATTTTCGGTATCGTGCCCTTGGTTGACTTAATCGTTCTGATTATCAACAACGACAATCTGGCTCCTTATATCGATAACCCGAAGTTCTTTATGTGGGCAAACTAGTCTTTGGCTACCGAGAGAGCTGGATATAAAATTGCTTCAAATGAAAAAGCCCGGCGGAGTCATCTGCCGGGCTTTTTCATGGGTGTACAGTTTCGAGGAGCTGGGCTTTAACCTGTTCGTTGAACGATTTGATTTTCTTCTGGTTATGCTGTTGAACCAGGACCTCCGCCCGCCGGACACCGCCCATGTGAAATGATCCAAAAAGGCCCGCGCCGATGCCCCAGGCTGAGATATAGTAGCCTTGCAGAAAACTGGTAATTCCAAAATAAAGACCCGCTCCCTGTACGGCGATGCTTAGCAACGCTTCGCCCGGTTTACCCGCGTAAAACTGTCCGCCACCCGGCAAAAAAGTAGATAGCCACTGCGCTTTTTTTTGACTCTTTAGTTTGGGTAATTGCTGATAAGGCTGGTGTTGCGTGGTATCAATGCCTTGCCAGGTCAGTAATTGCTGGTAAGCGGCACTGGCTTCGGGCCAGCGCTGCAACTCATTTAAGGAAAGAATCTGAATGACAGACACAAGGGGCGGTGCAGACTGGTCAGGATACAGATACGTCAATTGCTGAATAGTGGACAACGTATTTTCGAACTGCCCAGCCAGATAAGCGCAGAGAATTTGTTCGTAGCGCAACCGATACGACAAACTATCGGGATAAGCTGCCGCCAGTTGCCCACTCAGGAACGTAACGGCGTTGGCAAACAGACTTTGTTGTTTCAGGCACTGCGTTTTTCCCAGCGCCGCCTGAAAGTTAATTTGCGGACTTGCGTTGTTAAAAAGCACACGCTCATAAGCAACCGACGCTTCAAAATAGGCTTTTTGGGCCAGCAGCGAATCCGCTCGTGCCAGCCAACGGGTTTGTGCCTTACTGAAACAGGTTACGCATAGGAATATGCATATCAAACAGAATCTTGTTGTCATACTCGCGGTTAAACTCGTTGCGTTTGATTTTCACAGATAGGACGCTGCCCCAGATATTCCCGACATAAAAGACCGTAAACAACGTACCGAAGCTAATAAAACGGGCACTTTTAACACCATCTTTCCGCAGGCCTTCGTAGGTTAACAGGCCCATCGACAGGATAGGCAGGAGGGAAGCAATTCCCTGTCTTTTTTTTCCGGCGTAGATCTTGCCCAGCCCCGGAACAACGGCGCTGTATAAACCGGCCAATACGGGCGATTTACGTTTGAAGGATTGAAGCTTGTGGGCATAGTCATCCATGCGTTTCTCTTCTGTGGAGAGTGCGTACGAAGCGTAGGTAAAACCCTGGCGATGCTGATTGAAAGCGTCGTAATCCCGTTTCAAGAGCGAAATTCCGGCCAGTTCCACCGCTTTCAATTCGTTTAGGGTCGCGTCGGGAACCGTTAACTGATTAAGTGCAGCGTAAGCCGAGTCAGTTTGGCCTTGAAAAGCCCGGCTATAATTACCAAAAAACTGCGATTTCAGGTAATACGGCGACTGAGAGGAAACCGTCAGTAAACTACGGCTTGCTAGTCCAAGCTGTTTGGCACTGTAGGCATTCCAGCCGAGACTATACCGCAACGAATCCCGCTGCGGCACCGTAAGTGTCAGCGAATTAAGGTTTGAGAGCACAAAAATGGCTTCCTCAAAAGCATCTTTATCGGTGAGATATTGGGCAAAACGAAGCTCATGCGTGAAATTCTCCTCCGGCATAGACGCCGAATCGGAGGGTACTAACTCGGTATGCTGAGCCGATAAGTGACCGGCCATAAGCATATTGACGCCTATGGCAAACCCTAAAAAATAGACCTGTAAACCCTTCATTGATACTGGCTCGGCGAGTCGACAATGGTGCCGTTTTGCGGGTTGATACTGAGAGGGTGGACATCCAGCAACCCAATGCGGTTGCAGCGCATGATGCGGTCCGCACTCAGGAAAACGCCTTTCACAATGCCGAATTGTTGGATGGACTGTTTGCTGAAATTCGAGCAGGTAATCTCGTAGGGACAAGACCGTGCTAACTGCTGGGACATGAGTCGCTGATACCCTAACAAAGCTCCTTTAAAAGCGAGAGAAACAGGGTTGTATTGGGCCAGCCAGCTTTGGCGGCGGTTTTGCAGGGCTTTGTCGTCGTTACCCGCTCGGTTGTAATAAGTAAGCTCCTCGGAATGAAAATCTTTACCGGCTACCAGTGCCCAGTCCTGCTGGCTTGTCTGACTATATCCCGAGAAAGCGAGCAGACAGCCGATGAAAAGGAGATACATTCTTTTTATCATGGCTGCTGAATTTTGGCGCTGGCCGGAATGGTGTAATTGAAGTAAGAGCTGTTGGCCTGCTGGTTGACCTGAAAGTTGGAATAGGTTGTCTTGGAGACCGTCGAGTCCCCCTTTTCGTACATAATTTCAGTCGTAGATGTGGGGAAAGGCCGCTCACCAACGGTTTGGTAACCCGAATAATAGACTTTGCGAATGATTTTCTGGTTCGCGTCGGTGTAATGCATGTAAATCGGATTAGTACCGTTATAAACCACCCGCACGCGTTGAATCAGCGTTTTTTTATCCGCAACCTTAGGCTTCCAGTCCGTAACCAGCAGCCCTTTATTGTTCGATACTTTTTCCTGAACAAAACCAATATTATTCAAGCCCATATCCGCCGTACTGCCCGTTAGAAAATACGCTAGTTGGGTTGTTTGGGTGCCAAACATGGCGTTTTGAAACCGCATAACAGCGTTGGCTTTCGGATCGTAGATACGCGTTTCGCCCAGTTTATTAGCCAGAATAATAACTTCTTTGGGGTAAGAAAAATGCGTGATCATGTTGCCGTTGCGCTGGTAGAAAAGCTCTCCCTTGATGGTGACTGATTTACCCTGCTGAACCTGGCGGGTTGTCATTTGGGCCGATAAGCGGTCGATTGTCTGTAGGGGGGAGAGAAAACTGCTGAGGCAAATAAAAGTAATCAAGCTGGGAAGCGCGCGTACCAGGGACTTCATTCGTATTTGTTGTGTTGTTACAATGGGAAATCGGTAACGAAGTTAAGAAAAACTTTAACGCCGTTGCCGAAATTTACTATTAGGCTATAATGCAAAGACGTCACAGAAACACCGCTTCTTATTTAGCGTATTCTGTGACGTCTTGATGAATCTATTTTATTTTAGCTAAGCTTCGGCTTCTTCTGGCTTTTGCTTTTTCATTTTCGCCAGACCTTTTTTGCCATAAGCGAGCTTGGTAATGCCTACATACAACACCGGAACGATGAAAATGGCCAGTGAAGTGGCCGCCAGCATACCTCCAATTACGGTCCAGCCAAGCGTTTGACGCGCAACGGCCCCGGCTCCCTGGGCAAATGCCAGCGGAAGTACCCCTAAAATAAAGGCCAGTGAGGTCATGATAATCGGCCGTAAACGCAGGTTAACCGCTTCCAGAGTTGCCTTCAAAACATCCTCCCCGCTGTCCACGCGTTCTTTAGCAAACTCCACAATCAGAATGGCGTTTTTGGCCGCCAGACCAATCAGTGTAATCAAACCAATCTGAGCGTATACGTTGTTAGTTAATTTCGGCAGGAAATAAAGCGCCAGGATGGCCCCAAAAGCCCCAATCGGCACCGACAACATAACGGAGAAAGGAACCGACCAGCTCTCGTAGAGCGCAGCCAGGAACAAAAAGACGAACAGAATAGACAAACCAAAAATGTAGATTGTACTGTCGCCTGAGCTAATTTCCTCGCGACTCAAACCGGAGAAATCATAACCGTAACCCGCCGGTAGCACATCAGCGGCTACTTCCCGCAGGGCGTCAATGGCCTGTCCACTACTGTAACCCGGTTTAGGACTCCCGTTAATTTCTACAGATTTGAACAGGTTGTAGTGCGAAATAAGCGGCGCATTTTCAATCTGTTTCGTCGTAATTACCGTGCTTAGTGGCAGCATGTTTCCCTGCTGGTTTCGGACGTAATACTGACCGAGCTGGCTAATGTCGTTTCGATACAGCGTATCTGCCTGGGCAACGACCCGGAATTTACGGCCATAGACAATGAAGTCATTAACGTATACGCTACCCAGATAAGTCTGCATCGTTCGGTAAACGTCATTCACGTTGATCCCTAGCTTTTTGGCCTTATCCCGGTCAACATCAACCCGGAAGGCGGGCGTCTTGGCCGTAAAATACGTAAAGGCGCGGGCGATTTCGGGACGCTTGTTGACTTCGGCCAGGAAGTTCTGCACCACCTTTTCGAAGGCTTTGATGTCGTCGTTGGTTTCGCGTTGCTCAATCTGGAACGTAAAACCGGCCGTCTGCCCCAAGCCCGGAATTGGCGGAGGTGACACCACAACTACGTTGGCTTCCTTGATGGAGGCAAACCGTTGCTGGAGGCGCGGAATAATAGCCTCCAACTGCATGGAAGGATCCTTCCGCTCGGCCCAGGGTTTTAGCTGCGTAAAGACCGTACCGCTGTTGGATTTAGACGCAAAAGTAATAGCGTTCAGACCTCCCAAGGCGGCAAAGTGATTCACATAAGGCTCTTCCTTGAGGATCTTCATGATGCTATTCAGCACTTCCAAACTGCGGGTGCTGGACGAAGCTTCCGGTATTTCGTAGGTAATGAACAAACGACCCTCATCTTCACCCGGAATAAAGCCCGTGGGTTTAGCCTTGAACAAAAGCCCAGTGCCAACGAAAATACACACCAGAAAGACCAGCGCATACGGCGTTGCCTTGATGGTTCTTCGTACGCCATTCGTGTAGGAGCTGGCGGTCCGTTCAAACCACTTATTGAACTTATAAAAGAACTTGTTCAGTCCTTTCGATTTTTCGTCCAGGTGCATGGGCTTCAACAGCAACGAACACAAGGCCGGGGTTAGCGACAAGGCCACGAAGGCCGAAATCAACACCGAAATCGCGATGGTGATGGCAAACTGCTGATAGAGCCGCCCGACAATACCGGGAATAAATCCAACCGGGACAAATACCGCCGCCAGAATCAAGGCAATGGCAATAACCGGCCCGGAAATGTCTTTCATGGCTTTCTGGGTAGCTTCCTTGGCCGATAGACCCTGCGTGTCCATGTAGTGCTGCACGGCCTCAACCACCACAATGGCGTCATCCACCACAATCCCAATGGCGAGAACAAAACCAAACATGGTCAACGTGTTGATCGTAAAACCAAGCGGAATGAAAAAGGCAAATGTTCCCAGAATCGAAACCGGAATGGCCAGGATCGGAATAAGCGTTGCCCGCCAGCTTTGCAGGAACAAAAAGACCACCAGAATAACGAGTCCGAGTGCTTCAACCAGCGTATGAATTACTTCGTCAATCGACACCTCGACTACCGAAACCGACTCAAACGGAACGACGTAATCGATGTCTTTCGGGAAGGTTTTTTTCAGCTCTTCCATGGCGGCGTAGACGCCCTCCGCGGTAGTCAGGGCGTTACTGCCCGGTAATTGGTAAAGCAGCAGGTAAGACGCTCTTTTTCCATCGACAAACGAGTTGCTGGCGTACGAAAACTTTCCGAGTTGCACCCGGGCCACGTCTTTGAGGTAAATAACCGAACCCGCCGAAGGCTTCGTGCGAACGACAATGTTCCGAAATTCCTCTTCCGAGCTAAGGCGGCTGTTGGTAAATACCGAAAACTCAAACGCCTGCACCGACTGCTGGGGTGGCGCACCGACTGAACCGGCGGCTACCTGAAGGTTTTGCTCCTGTAAGGCGGCAATTACCTCGGCAGACGTCAGGCCAAACTGTGCTAACTTGTCGGGTTTCAGCCAGATACGCATACTAAAGTCGTCGGCGCGGCTAAAAATATCGCCAACTCCTTTAACCCGCAGCAAGGCATCTTTGATGAAAATGTTGGCGTAGTTATCCATAAACGATACGTTGTGCGTACCATTGGGGGAATAAAGTGCCACCAGCATGAAAAGGCTGGGATTCCGTTTCCGAACGGTCAGACCGAGGCGGCTAACTTCTTCCGGTAGTTGGGGCTGGGCAATGCTAACCCGGTTTTGCACGTCCAGGGCGGCAATGTCCACGTTCGTCCCTACGTCGAAGGTAACGTTCATGCTCATCCGGCCATCGCTGGTACTGTTGCTCTGGAGGTAGCTCATGCCCGGTGTACCGTTCACCTGGGTTTCAATAGGGGTTGCAACGGTTTGCTCCACCGTTTGCGCATCCGCCCCGGTGTAGGTTCCGGTGACCTGAACGACAGGCGGCGTAATATTGGGATATTGGCTAATCGGTAGATTCAATATGGCCAGTACCCCCACCAGTAAAATAACAATTGAGATAACAATTGCAGTAACCGGCCTTTTGATGAATATATCGGCAATCATATCCTTTTTTTAATTGGGTGTGTACGTACAGAAGTCGCCATAAATCGCCTTAGCAGGCGCTACAGTTTCTGCCTGTAGGTACGTTATTGTTTACCGTGCACCAACTTGTTGTCCAGCGTTAGGATTGGGTGCAACCTGGATCGGCGAACCTTCTTTCAGTTTCTGGATACCCTCCGTCACGATAACCTCATTTTCGCGGAGGCCCTCTTTAATCACCACTTTGTCCGCAATGCGTTGTCCCAGCGTGATTTTCCGTTGTGACACTTTGTTGCTATCCGCCACAAAGACAAAATATTCACTCATTTGCTCGGTCACCGCTTTGTACGGAATCAGCAGTTGCGGCGTACCCGTATTGTTTTTAATGCGGGCGGTTCCACTCAAGCCCGCTTTCAAACGGTCTTGCGGATTGGGGAAAACCATCCGAATGCGAATTGTTCCGGTTTGCGGATCAACGGCCCGGTCAATAATGCCGATAGAACCGATTTGCGGATACACGCTACCATCCGGCAGAAGCAGGGTAAAAACAGAATCACGCGGCGTTTGTTTGCGCTCATTAAGGGCCGCAAAACGCGAAATCTGTTTTTCGTCGACCTGAATATCAACCGCCATCGGATTGTTGGTCGAAATGGTATTCAGCAACGTCGATCCTGGAACCACGGCTGCCCCTAAACGAGCCTGCGAAATGCCAATCGTGCCTGCAAAAGGAGCGTAAATGGTGGAATACCGCAAATTCGTCTCAACCAGTCGTACGTTGGCTTTGGCTGCTTCGACCTGCATTTTGGTCGACTGAAGCTCGGCTTCGGCATTATCGAGAACCTGCCGCGCAATGGCGTCCTGCTTCGCCAGGGTATTGTACCGATCCGCGTCTTTCTGCGCTCGGTTCTGATTGGCCTGAGCGGCGTTCAGATTGGCAACAGCCTGATCATAAGTAGCTTTATATTGCTGACGATCAATTTCGTAAAGCTTCTGGCCTTTCGAAACCTTTTGACCATCGGTAAAGAAAATTCCTGTAATGTATCCGGCCACCTGAGGACGTATCTCAACTTCGTTTAGAGGAGTAACCGTAGCCGGAAACTGGTCATAATAGGTAGCGTTCTCCCGCTGTACCGTATAAACGGCAACCGGCGTTGGAGGTGGTGCTTTTTGTTCAGCTTTCTGTTCGCCGCCTCCGCAGGCCGCCAACGTTAGAAGAGATAATATCGCAACTTCGGACAAGCCTGGTGCGCTTTTCATAGTTTCAACTAGTTAATTGTATTAAAATTGAATAGTTCCTAATGCTCGTTGGACATCCAGCTTGCTGCTCAGCGTCTGGTAGAGGGCATTCAGATGCGACAATTGCGCCGCCCGCAGGTCAGATTCCGAAATAACAACGTCCAGGTAAGCTTTGACTCCTGAGCGGTACTGAAGACTGATGATACGGTACACATCCTGTGCCAGCTCCACGTTTTCCTGCAAAGCATTCAGGTTAGCCAGGTTGCCTTTGTAATTAGCCAAGGCCTGCGCGTATTCCGAATTAACGCCATTTTTCAGGGCGGTAACATCCCATTGCGAGCGCTGAAGCTGTAGCTCCGCAATCCGCACTTCCTGGACGCGGCGGCCACCCTGGAAAATAGGCAGCGCCAGCGTTACCCCAATCAGCGAATTTGGAAAGCGCTGGCTGTAAAGTTTCGTAAATTCCGTGTTCTGAAACACTAGATTGTAGTTTCCAAAGGCCGAGAGCGACGGCAGGTAAGCCCAGCGATTATAGCGTACATTGGCCTGAAGCAATTGGCGTTGGGTTTGTAGTTGCTGGTATTCAATGCGATTTTCCAGATTCAAACCTTGTAGTGTATCGAAGGCAACCTCCCGCGCCAGTTGCAGCGTATCAAATTCAAGCGGCAACTTCTGACTAATTGGATAGTTCATCAGTTGCTTCAGGTATTCGTATTTAGAGCCAACCTGTTCTACATACTGCTTATGCTGCGCCCGCGTCGTATTCAGCGCAATGGTAGCCCGCTGGTAGTCGGTTTTGTCAACAATACCGCTTTTGTACTGGTTGGTAGCATCTTGCAAACTCCGTTGTAGCCGAACGATGTTGGAATTCAGGATTTCTACCTGTTTTTGCGTTAACAAAACATCGTAATAAGCCTTGCTCACATTAACTACCAGATCGATTTTATTACTGGTCGTCACCTGGCCGGATTGTAGTCGGACAAGGCTTCCCGTCCGGCTCGCCAGCAAAACGTCCCGGTTAAAGATATTCTGGCTAAATGAAAACTGCACGCTGGATGTATTAGGCACCCCCGTAGTGACGGCCCGCCGTACGTCCGAGTTCGGATTGGTAAAATCCGGCAGGATGGTCACGGGCAACTGAAGATAGTGTTGCAGGTTGTAAGCACCACCAATCTGTGGATACCAGGCCGAAAGGCGACTTTTGACAGTTCGGTCGGCAATGGCTTCGTCAATGACGGATTGCCGAATTACCGGCTGATTTTTCAAGGCATACTGGATACAATTATCGAGCGTAGCCTGTTGCAGGACGGAATCAGGAACTGCCTGGGCGAAAGTGGAAAGCGGGAGAGCGCTTATCACCAGAGCGGCCAGGTAAAAGATTCGTTTCATGGATGTGTAAATTGGATAGCTATCGTTTAGTTAGGGGATGATTAAAGAGAGTGGGTCAGAACTTCTTGCAAACGTCTTGAATAGCTTTTAGTCTCCAGCTGGTCTTCAAATTCCCGGAGCGCCAGCAGCAGGTTGCAGGATTGCGCATTCAGCAGTTGCTGATTCACCTCCCGAAAAGCGTTAATCAAGGGTTTGATCTGCTGAATCCGTTCCTGCCCTTCTGCGGTGATGGCCAGTAATCGTTTCCGACAGTCTTTCACGCAGGCGGTTGAACTAATGAGGTTACGGTTTTCCAGTTCTTTAGTTACCTGAATAACGGCGGGGTGCGTAATGCTTAACAAGTCGGCAATTTCGGTAACCCCCATTGGCCCTTTGCTGGCAATAAGATAAAACACACTAAACCAGCGGGCTTCAAAATCAATTCCTGTGCCCTTATAAAAGGAATTAGCCGCGTGAGACATGGCATCGCTTACCCGTCTTAGCCGACTAGTGATGCCTAATTCTTCCATTTCGTCAATAAAATCTTTGTTCATTACTATGTTAGCACTAACGTTACTAATTACGTAAGCAATTACGTATATTTTTTTCGAAGTACCAATTGGAGATTAAAGGAAGATTAGAATGATTACTCTACAACTCATTTATGAGAGAATAAGTTTTGGGCTTTATTCTAAGTAAAGCTTGCCGGTTAGAATAGGTTCCAAACCGTTCATGGAGGAAATCCCTATCATTTTCACAATATAGAAAACTTAATACAGAAAAAATTGGTTGATATATCAACAAGCTTTACATTTGTGACCATGATATCGACAGTGGAGCAGAACATAAAGGAGAAAATATTTAATCAGATGGGACAGTTGGTTGTGTTCAACATCAACCAGGTCTCGCACACGTTTGCCCGCAAAGCGAATCGGGAGTTAACTAAATCAGGTTTTTCACTTCAATTGGAACAATTACCAATTCTTTTTGTAGTGAATTGTTCAACGGAGGAATTATTGTCGCAGCAAGATATTGCCAACATGCTTCAGCGTGATAAATCGGGCATACAGCGCTCAATTCGCACTTTAGAGCGAGACGGCTATCTGCGGATAACACCCGATAGTGTCGATCGACGCAAGAACCTGATCCAACTCACGCCGGCAGGGAAAGCCATTATCAATAAAGTGATTGAAACGGCCAAACGGATGGATGAAGAGGTGACAAGTCAGCTAACAACTGAAGAGATCGCTTCATTACTCAAAGTTTTAAGCAAAATCTCTGGCGTGCTAGAGAGTTGATTTTTTATATAGATGCATTGTTGATATGTCAACAGTAGATATGTCTACAATTTAAGTTTTTCTTTGTTTATTTATATATCATGAAAAAGATAGCTGCATTTTTCGCACTACTTTCCTTAGCAGTTTCGGTGCCTGGCTGGGCCCAAGCGCCTACCAACTGGTCTTTGAAAAGCTGTATTGATTAT
Organism: Tellurirhabdus bombi; assembly: GCF_021484805.1. Lineage (NCBI taxonomy): Bacteria > Pseudomonadati > Bacteroidota > Cytophagia > Cytophagales > Spirosomataceae > Larkinella > Larkinella bombi. The sequence goes on from NZ_CP090557.1 coordinate 2,499,580, forward strand.
GGCCTACAACATTTCGGTACTGTACGGATTGCGCAGTATCAGTTGGAGAATGCGAATCAGCAGGCCCGGCAGGCACTAGGATTATACTTACCACAGGTATCGGGTTCGGCGACTTTCACGAACAACGTCAAACTGCAAACATCGATCATCCCGGCGGGACCGCTGAGTCCAGAGCCGATCCGGGTTGTGTTTGGTCAGAAATACCAAAACAATATCGTTGCCCAGGCGAGCCAGCCGATCTACGACCGGTCGCTCTTGCTGGGTTTAAAAGCCGCTAAGCCTAACCAGCAACTAGCCGAGTTGAACACGCGCCAAACGCGGGAAGACATTGTGTATAACATTGCCAGCAATTACTACCAGGTCTTTATCAGCCAGCAACAGATTGGACTTTTGAAAGACAATCTGGAACGAACTCAGCAAGTGCTGAACGTCCTGAAATTGCAACGCGACAACGGCGTAATTCAACCCGTGGATTATACCAATACGGAAGTAAGCTTCAACAATACACGCTCGCAATTAACGCTGGCCGAAAATGACCTGGAACTGGCCTTGAATCGCCTGAAATATCAAATGGGTTTGCCACAAGACCAAGTCCTGACGCTGTCTGACTCGTTGCTGATGAAGGTGGCGCCAACGTTGGAGAGAAGCCAGTTTGATACCAAGAACCTGGTTACGTTCCAGCAGGGAGAAAAGAACCTGGACCTGCAACGGCTGCAATTGCAACGCATACGGGCCGGTTATCTGCCAACCTTAAACTTTACAGCGAATTACGGTACGCTAAACTTTGCGAACCAGTTCGAGAATGCGTTTAAAAATTTCCTTGGTTTTGGTAGCATCGGCCTGCGGTTAAATGTGCCCATCTTCGATGGTTTTCAGCGGGATGCGCAGGTTCAGCAACAGAAACTAACGGTTTTGACGCAGGAGGAACAACAGCGTTTGAACACGGCGGCTTATCAGCTTCAGTTCAACAATGCCCAATCGCAGATTCAGCGCGCTCAGGCCAACGTTCAGAACGATGACCGGAACGTGAAGCTCGCTCAGGAAGTGTATAACATCACAACCTTACAATATAAGCAAGGTACAAAACCATTGACTGACCTGATCAATGCCGATAATTCGTATCGTCAGGCACAGTCGAACTATATCAATTCCCTCATTAATTTCTATCAGGCCCGGCTGGATTTAGAACAATCGCAGGGTACTTTGTTAAATTTTTATAATCAACTCTGAGCATTCAACTGAAGAATAAGAATCATGAAAAAGTCAACCATTATCGTTGTAGTTGCTCTGCTGGCTGTTACTGCGCTTATCGGCTTCCGGCTGGCTTCTAACAAGAAGAGCATTAATGAGAAAAATAAACAGCCAACAAACACAAACGTTGCTATTCCGGTGACGGTTACGCGGGTTGAGGAAGGCACGGTTAGTCAACAACTGATTAAAACCGGTAACCTGATTCCATTCAAAGCTGCTGATATTACGGCAACAACAGCCGGACGGGTAACGCAGGTGAATTTTGATCTGGGCTCGCAGGTTAGCCAGGGCAAAATCTTGGTACAGTTGGATAACAAACTACGCGAACTCTCGCTCCAGGCCACGCAGTTGAACATCGATAAACTGAAGAAAGACGTGAATCGTTATAACACGCTTTTAGCGGGAAACGCAACGACAGAACTTCAGGTGAACGAAACCAAGTTTAACTACGAGAGCGCGGTTAACCAGGCTGAGCAGATCAAAAAGCAGATTCAGGATGCGAACGTAAAATCACCGATCAGCGGTCAGATTGTGAAGAAAGACATTGAGCCAGGCGAATACATTTCTCCGGGTACTGTTTTGGGTACTGTGTTGGATGTGAATCGGTTAAAAGTAAACGTTCTGGTTAACGAAAGCGATGTGTACCGGTTACGCAGAGGCCAGTCAGTGAAAGTTACGGCGGATGTTTTCCCCGGAAAAACGTTCACGGGCCAGATTTCCTATATCGCTCCGCAGGGAACCGATGAGCACAATTACCCGATTGAAATTACGCTGGCTAGTGCCGGTGGTCTGAAAGCCGGAACGTTTGTCAATGTCGATTTCTCGCAGCAGTCGAACCAGAAAGCTTTGCAGATTCCGCGTTCAGCGCTGGTAGAAAGCATCAAGAACCCGTATGTATACGTGGTTGAAGGCAACGCCGCGAAACAACGCAAAATCAAAGTAGGACGGGAGTTTGGCGATAACATTGAAGTGATTGACGGCTTAACGGCTGGTGACCAGGTGGTAACGACTGGCCAATTGAACTTGAGTGATGGCAAACCCGTACAAATCACAAAATAAGGAAAGAAATCATGTCAGTATCTGAAATAGCTGTCAAACGACCGCTGCTGATTCTCACGGTCTTCACTGTACTGATTTTGTTCGGTGCATTGAGCTACCAGCAGTTGTCTTATAATCTATTACCCAAGTTTGAGGCCAACGTAATCAGCGTGGCAACAACCTACCGGGGAGCATCGGCCGATGAGGTTGAAACCAACGTAACCAAGCGGATTGAGGACGCTCTGTCGTCGCTCGAAGGGCTGGACCGCATGACCTCAACGTCGCAGGAAGGGGCTTCGATCGTTATCGTTCAGTTGAAAAACGGCGTTAGCACCACCCTCGCGCAACAGGATGCCCAGCGGAAAGTAGAGCAGGTGTTGAACTTGTTACCTGATGAAGCGGATCGGCCAATTATCAACAAATTCTCGACCGACGAATTGCCGGTTTTGCGGATGGGGGTAACGGCGAATCTGTCGCCAACCGCGCTTTACGATTTGATCGATGATAACATCAAACCGCAGCTATCGAACGTAGCCGGAGTCGGTCAGGTGAACGTCATTGGTGGGAATGAGCGTGAAATTCAGGTAAACGTTAACCAGGAAAAACTGCGTGCCTACGGTCTGTCCATTGGTCAGGTGTCGCAGGCCATTGCGGCGGCTAATACCAGCTACCCGGCTGGTCAGTTGGAAACCCGGGAGTCGCAACTTTCGATTCGTTTTGATGCCTCGGTTGAGACAACGAACCGCCTGCGTAACCTGATCGTTTCCCGCCGGACCAACGGGAGTGAAGTGTTGCTGAAAGATGTGGCGGAAGTCGTGGATGCAACCACGAAACCGACCGCCATCAACCACATCAACGCGCAGCCATCCATCGGTTTGCAGATTCAAAAGCAGTCGGATGCCAACGCGGTGTCGGTCAGCCAGTTGACGCAAGATCGGATTAAGCAACTTGAAAAGCAATACAGCAACATCAATCTGAAATTCAACATTGCCGCTGACCAGTCGGTCTATACACTGGCTTCGGCAGATGCGGTGGTGTTTGATATGGGGCTGGCTATCGTGATTGTATCCGTGGTGATGCTCCTGTTCCTGCACAGTTTCCGGTCGGCCATGTTCGTTCTGGTGGCGCTGCCTTCGTCAATGATTCCGACGTTTGCGCTGATGTACCTGATGGGCTTCTCGCTGAACCTGATGACTCTGATGGCACTTTCGCTGGTGGTAGGTATCCTGGTCGATGACTCGATTGTGGTCCTGGAAAATATCAACCGCCACCTCGAAATGGGCAAAGACAAGCGTACCGCTGCCTTGGATGGTCGGAGTGAGATTGGCTTTACGGCCCTTGCGATTACGCTGGTTGACGTCGTGGTATTCGTGCCGCTGGCGATGACGGGCGGTCTGATCGGGAACATTCTGCGTGAGTTTGCGCTCGTGGTTGTATTCTCAACCTTGATGAGCTTACTGGTATCGTTTACGCTGACGCCGCTGCTGGCTTCGCGCTTCGGTAAAATTGAAGTGCTGAGTCGGAGTTCGCTTTGGGGGCGTCTGAACCTCGGGTTTGAAAACATGATTACCCGCTTAACGGAATGGTACGGACGGGTGTTAGCGTGGGTGTTGGGCCACAAACGGTATATTTTCCTGGCGACGATTGCCTTGCTAGTAGGCTCAATTGCGCTGGTGCCAGCCGGTTTCATCGGTGGGGCGTTCATGCCACAGAGCGATATGGGCGAGATGGCGGTTAATATTGAATTGTCACCAACGGCTTCGATCTACCAAACCAATGCCGTGGCGCAACGGGCGGAGCAGATCATTATGAAGCACCCGGAAGTAACCAATGTCTTTACAAACGTCGGTTACACCAGCAGCGGTATTGCCACCGCTTCGAACAGTAACGTCGCGGATATCAACGTAAAATTGATTGATAAAAAAGAGCGTACAATTTCGACGGAAGAGTTTGGTCAGTTATTAAAGAGAGAAGTAGGCCAGATTCCAGGAACGAAAGTAACGGTGAGCCCGGTCGGTATCGTTGGCGCTTCGCAGGCTCCGATCCAGATCGCCGTGAAGGGAACCAACCTGAAAGAGATTCGGGAAGCAGCAGCTATCGTGCTGAATGTTACCAAATCAGTGCCGGGTACCCAGGACGTGAAGTATTCGGTGAAAGATCCGAAGCCGGAAGTAACCGTGAACCTTGACCGCGAAAAGATGGCCCAGTTGGGTATCAATGCCGCCGACGTTGGGCTTGCGTTGCAAAACTCCTTCCGGGGTAACGATCAGTCGAAGTTCAAACAAGCGGGTAATGAATACGACATTCTGATTGGCCTGGATCGGTTCGACCGCACCAATGCCCAGGATATCAGCCGCCTTACCTTTGTAAACAACCAGGGCAAAATGTTCGAATTGTCTCAATTTGCAAAAGTACAGGAGCAAATTGGAGAGAGCGTACTGGAGCGGATTGACCGGCTTTCGTCGGTGACCATCAACGCGCAGGTTGTTGGCCGCCCGGTCGGAACGGTTGGTACGGATATTCAAACCAAAATGGCGCAGCAAAAACTGCCGGAGGGGGTTTCCATTCAGTATCTGGGTCAATTACAACAGCAGTCGGATGCCTTTGGTAGTCTGGGGCTAGCTTTAGGAATCGCCATTCTGTTGGTGTATTTCATCATGGTAGCTTTGTACGAAAGCGTTATCTATCCGTTCGTCGTCTTGTTCTCGATTCCGGTGGCCCTGGTTGGTGCATTGCTGGCGCTGGCGCTGACGATGGAAAGCTTGACCGTTTTCTCGATTGTTGGTATGATTATGTTGCTCGGTCTGGTTGCGAAAAACGCCATCCTGATCGTTGACTTTACCAATCAGTTAAAAGCGGAGGGCAAGGAAGTAGTTCACGCCCTGATTGAGGCAGGTAAAGAACGTCTGCGTCCTATCTTGATGACGACACTGGCGATGATTCTGGGTATGTTGCCAATTGCTCTGGCCAGCGGTGCGGGTGCTGAGACAAAAAACGGTATGGCCTGGGTAATCATCGGTGGTCTAACCTCTTCGATGTTGTTGACACTGCTGGTGGTGCCGTCGATGTATCTGGTCGTTGACCGGCTTGTGGCTCGCTTCAGCGGCAAAAAAGTAAAGCCGAAGAAGCCGCAGGAACTCGAAGTAGCGAAGGCAATTGATTAAAAAAACGCATAAGCCAAAAAACGGCTCCCAAATCTGGGAGCCGTTTTAATTACTATGAGATGAAATTCAGACTAAGGCAAGTTGCTCTGTACAACAGATGCATTGTTGTCACTACCCGTTTGTGAAATATATACATAGCCACCAGTTCCGGTTTGTTGAGATGTTGCTACGTTTCCAGAACCAGTTGTTTGAAGGATATAAGCAAAATGGCTATCTCCAACTTGGCTAATTTCGGCGAGATTAAAGTCTGATAAGCCAGTTTGATCAATTTGAGCAATATTGTCATTCCCATCCTGGCTAATTGATGCTGTACTTCCAATGGCATCTATCTGATTAATAACCGCTGCGTTAAAATCGCCAAGCTGAGTGATAGTAGCTGTAGATCCTATAGTAAACAAGTCGGATTGGTTAATGCCAGCATAATTACCATCACCAGTCTGAGTGATTGTAGCGGAATTATCAGGGCCATTATTGTTAGCCTGCAGGATAAGGGCTTCATTGCCATCCCCAGCTTGAACAATGTCAGCCGTTACAGGCCCAAAGACAGTACTTTGTAAGATACCAGCATAGTTACCATTGCCTGTTTGAGCAATAGAGGCGTCTCCGCCATCACCCTCCTGAACAATCTCAGCAAAATTATTGTCTCCGTCTGTCTGAGCGATTGTTGCTTCATGGTTAGCGCCAACCTGGGAGATGTAGGCTTGGTTGTTTTGGCTAAGACCAGTAGCTCCAGTTCCTCTTTGATCAATGGTGGCACTGTTGTTTTCTCCGTCTTGGGAAATGCCAGCCGTTGCTGCAACCGTGTAGAAGCTGGATTGGTTAACATTGGCTTCGTTACCGCCCGCACCCGTTCCGTTTTGTGTAATGTTTACTAAATTGCTTGGACCAGCATCAGCATTCTGATTCACTGTAGCAGAGCTTCCTAATCCCGTCTGAGAAATAAAAATTTCCTGCGAATAGATACTGGTTTGGTTAGTCAGCACCTCATTGTCTGTCCCATTCTGAACGACTGTTACGGCTTGTTCCGCACCTGATTGATTAAGAGTGGCTCCATTGCCTGTGCCTGATTGGCTGAGCGTAGCTGTGTTTGTTTGAGCGTAGGCAGTGGCCATCATGAGCAGGGCCGCACCAGTAAAAATTAACTTTTTCATAAAAAAATGGAGATTATGGTTGAACAGAAAAAAATGCGTACAGAAAAGGCAAAATAACGCCAGGTAGCTACAGAGAGCTATACTTGATAGACCTATTAACTAGAGATAAAAGACTGCTAAACAAAATAGCAGCTAGTATCAACCTATTTAAAGTGGTGTAGTAACAAAAGGCAACTAAGAAATGTCGAAGAAGTGGTATTGATGAAGCTGACTTACGTCAATCGTTGCGTATCCGCATGGTCTTGTAAAAGACTACTGTGTAACTTCTGATGTAGAGTATATTTCCTTGTTTTTACAGTAAAGGTTTTCATACTAAGTGCCTGATTAAAGAGTAACCAAAAGTAGGAAAAAGGAAATAATAAGGAGAAATTTAATGAAGTGTACTTATTAAATGGTTATAAGTATTTGTTGGAATAATTATATTATTTATAAGCTATATGTGTTTTTATAGATAAGAATAAATCGATTTAGCTGGAATAAAAGCCTAAAAAAAGAAGCGAGTATTAGTAGGGGTAATTGCTTATATAAAAATAATGAAATAATTACCTTATTATCCGGTTTGAGCGAGGGTAGGAAAAGAAAAATCCCCGGAATCATTTACGCGGTGAGCCGCCCGTCCAGGGATTTTTGCTGCTTTTTCTCTGTCCTAATTGTCTCGACAATCCAAGCGTCTTATCTCTACCTTATACGCCGAAAGCCACGTTGACGTACTCCAGCAATGGCATAGAAAAGACGAAAAAAGAGTGATATAAGGGATATACCAGACTTCCTGAGGGTTTGCCAAGCAATACTTATATTAATAACGACAAAAGAGCCGATAATATTGGTCAAAAAATTACCTTGTGTGTTTCTGCTTTCCCGAACGTTTTCTTTATTCAAAGTCAGAAGCTACGGACTGCGCTAAACAAACTCTTCATGAAGCTTTCAATTATTGAGACGGGTTTTTTTAAACTGGATGGCGGTGCCATGTTTGGGGTCGTTCCCAAGGCACTTTGGAATAACCAAAATCCGGCAGATAGCCAGAATCGGTGTACCTGGGCGATGCGCTGTCTGTTGGTAGAACTACAGAATCGTTTAATTCTCGTCGATACCGGGATTGGTAACAAGCAAGACGCCAAATTTTTTGGTCATTATGACCTCCACGGAGATGCTTCCCTGATCGGTTCCATTCAGAAGGCGGGGTACTCGGAAAAGGAAATTTCGGACGTTTTACTCACGCACCTGCATTTCGATCACGTCGGCGGTGCCGTTCGGCGGGAAGGGGAGGCGTTGCTGCCGACTTTCGACAATGCCACGTATTGGACCCAGGCCGCTCATTGGCAGTGGGCCATTGAGCCGAATCCGCGCGAGAAAGCGTCCTTTCTAAAGGAAAACATACTTCCCCTTCAGGAAAGCGGTCAGCTTCGGTTTCTGGATAACGAAAACTTATCTGAGGGAGAGATTGAGTTGATTCAGGTTGACGGGCACACGGAAAAAATGGTCTTACCTAAATTCTCGCTTGGCGGCCAGACGCTCGTGTACGCAGCCGATCTGATTCCATCAGCAGCCCACGTACCCTTGCCCTGGATAATGAGTTATGATGTGCGTCCGTTATTAACCATGGCGGAAAAAGAAACCCTGTTGCGGCAGGCGGCTGTCGAGAACTGGATTCTAATTTTTGAGCACGATCCGCTCATCGAAGCGGCTACGGTTGAAAGTACGGAAAAAGGAATTAGAATAAAGCAAAAAGGGCGCCTGGCCGATTTACTTGGGACAAGCGGGACATATTAACGAATAGAATGACAGTTGGTTTGGTATTATCGGGAGGGGGTGCCCGTGGTATTGCTCACCTGGGCATTATCAAAGCCTTGCAGGAGCAGGGCGTTCAGATTGATCGGATTGCCGGAACCAGCGCTGGAGCGGTGGCTGGCGCTTTGCTGGCTACGGGCTATAGTCCCGACGAAATTTTGGAAATTGTGGTTACAACGCCCTTTTTCCGCCATGTCCGTCCTGCTTTTAATCGAATGGGCTTGCTAAAGCTCGACCGGGTCGAAGCCCTGTACCGTACCTATTTACCAGAAGACCGTTTTGAAGCGTTAAAGATTCCATTGCACGTAGTGGCCACCGACATCAATGCGGGCGAATGCGTTGTTTTTGAGGAGGGGGAGTTGGTGCGGCCCCTGGTGGCGTCCTGCTGTCTGCCAGGGATATTTGCGCCTTACCAGATTGGTGATCGGCAGTATGTAGACGGCGCGGTGCTGAACAACATGCCCGTAGAAATGCTGGAAAACAAGGTTGATTTTATTATTGGTGCCAGTTGCAATCCGCCCAACCCGAACAAATCGATCACCTCGGTGAAGGGGGTTTTGGAGCGAAGTCTGATGCTGGCGATCCGCAGTAAGACGCGGGAACGGCTCACGAAATGTGATCTGTTGGTAGAGCCACCGGACTTATGCCGCTACGAAGTTTTTGATTTGCGGAAAGCCCGCGAGATTTTCCGCGTAGGCTACGAATATACGCGGACGATGGAAATTGACTTATTTAAATTGACAACTCCATCGGCTCCGTAAGAATCAGGGTTAATTACTAGACATCTTCAAAAAGACAAAAGATAAAAAAGTCCTATTTCTTGTTTTTAGAGTGAAACGCCGAATAATAAGTAATCCAGTTAATGAGTTAGCAGCAAGTCGTTCGGTATGAGTTTTTTAAATTGAATAAGATAAGTTAGCGCTTAAATTCGTTAGAATGAAGTTTATAGGGTTTGTATGCTGGTAAGTTAAAATTACCGTATTTTGTACAGGATTTATCCTTACTAGTTAGCGTGTTAAGGCTATTAGCCGAGTTATCCTTTTTATTAATCTTATTCTAAATCTATGAGAAAAATACTATTACTAAACGTAGTGATGGTGATGCTAGCCTGGTTGCCGGCTTTGGCCCAGGACCGTCAGGTAACCGGGAAGGTAACTTCTGCCGAGGACCAGAGTATTTTGCCGGGTGTGTCGGTTCAGGTTAAAGGAACCAACCGCGGGACACAAACGGACGCTTCGGGAAACTATTCGATTGGTGTACCGGATGGCGGAACGCTTATTTTCAGCTTTATCGGTACCGTGACGCAGGAGCTTCCGGTGGGTAGTCGCACGACCCTGGATGTGCAGTTGGCCAATGACACGCGGTCACTGAATGAAGTGGTAGTAGTTGGGTATGGAACCCAGCAACGCCGCGATCTGACCGGTTCGCAGGTGACCGTTAAAGGTGATGAAATTGCCCGTTTACCAGTCCAGACCTTCGAAACGGCTTTGCAGGGCCGGACGCCTGGGGTACAAATCACACAGGGTAGCGGACGGCTTGGTTCTGCCTTGCAAATCCGTGTACGGGGTGCAGCTTCGATCTCAGCGGGTAATGAGCCGTTGTATGTATTGGACGGTATTCCCATTACTTCTCAGGATGTTAATACGACTGACAATGAGTTGTTTAGTCCGCTGGCGGATATTGATCCGAATGATATCGAGTCCATCGAGATTCTAAAAGACGCTTCGGCTTCGGCTATTTATGGATCACGTGCCAGCAACGGGGTTGTTCTGATTTCAACGAAACGGGGTAAAGCCGGACGTACAAACGTAACCGTTGGTTATTATACAGGTATCAGCAGACCAACTCGCTTACGGAAATTCCTGAACGGCACTCAGTATAAGGAACTGTTCACCGAGGCCGCTATCAACTCCGGCCTTGATCCGACCGAAGAATTTGAGGGCGCGAATTTGGACATCAATTCAGCCGTAAACGAAAACTGGTCTGAGAAAGCATTCCGGACGGGTGCTGTTAATCAGGCTAACTTCGGCATTAACGGTGGAAATGAGAAAACTCGTTTTAACCTGTCGGGGGCGCTGAATAATCAAACCGGGATCATAGTTGGCAATGAATTTAAGCGGAACAACATTCGTCTAAACGTGGATCATACCATTAGCAAGAAGTTCACCATTGGAACTAGTCTGGCTTTGACCCGTACGATCAACAAAAAAACACCGGGGGATAATGCATTCTCTAACCCCGTGCAGCTGAACGCGTTGCCGCCTATCCAGTCGGCTTATGATCCGGCAAATCCTGGCCAGTTTAACCGGCAGACGCTGTATTACAATAACCTGATCGAACTAGCCAACGCGTCGAATACAGCCAATACGTATCGGATGTTTGGGAATCTGTTTGGCTCCTATCAGATTGTTCCGGGGCTGACTTTCCGGAGCGAATACGGGTTTGATTTCCTGAACCTACAGGAAGAAATCTACCGGGGTCGGATTACCGAAGATGGTGCACCAACGGGTTATGGTTACCAGGCTCAGTCTCGCTCGTTGAACTGGACGACTAACAACACCCTGTCGTATCTGAAAACGTTTGGCAATCACAATATTGATGTGCTTGGCGGGGTTACTTATCAAGAGCAAACCCTTCAGGCGCTTTCGTCAGAAGCCCGCGGTTTCCCCAATGATCAGTTCCAGAAAATCGCCAGTGCGGCCCGTATTCTGAGTGGTAGTTCTACGGAAACAGGTTACAGCATTCTTTCTTATGTAGCCCGGGCGAATTACAAATACATGGATCGCTATCTGATTGGTGTGTCAGGTCGGGTTGATGGTTCGTCACGGTTTGGGACAAACAACCGCTATGGTTTCTTCCCGTCGGTATCGGCAGGCTGGATTCTGAACGAAGAGGCGTTTATTAAAGACAATATTCCGGTGATTAGCTTACTTAAATTGCGGGCTAGCTACGGGGTAACTGGTAACTCCGAAATCGGTAACTTCGATTCACGGGGTCTGTACGTTGCCATTCCATACGCCGACCAGGCGGGTATTCGTCCGTCACAAATTGCCAACCCGGATTTGCGTTGGGAAAAATCAACCCAGTTCGATTTAGGTCTTGAGTTTGGTGTCCTGAACAACCGCATTAATGGACAGATTGACGTGTATAGCAAAGTGACGAAGGATCTCTTGCTGAACGTTCCGCAGCCGGGTGTCAATGGCTTCACGACGATCACTCGTAACATCGGTAGCTTGCGTAACCGCGGTCTGGAATTCAGCGTAACTTCTCAAAACCTGGTGGGTGCGCTCCGGTGGTCAACGAACTTCAACATTGCCTTCAACCGCAATAAAGTGTTGAAACTAGACGTTTCTCCGATTCGACCAAACTCTCGTTTCCTTAGCTACGTAACCGAAGGACAGCCGTTGGGTATTTTCTACGGTAAAAAATTCTTGGGTGCAGATCCTGACAATGGTGATGCTCTTTATGAAGGGGAAGATGGACAGCCAACGAACGATCCTGCGGCTGCGCCAAATAAGTATGTAGGCGATCCCAACCCGAATTTTACGGGCGGTTTGTCGAACACCTTGTCTTACAAAGGCTTTGACTTTAGCGTTCTGTTGCAGTTTGTATCGGGCAATGATTTGTATAACGTGGCTGGTCTGTTCCAGTCGGTTGCTGCTGACTACTTTGACAATCAAACGGTTGATCAATTAAATCGCTGGCAGAAGCCTGGTGATATCACCAGTGTTCCACAGGCGCGCTTATATGGAGCCAACGGTACGGATGTTTCGTCGCGCTGGGTACAGGACGGTTCCTTTCTGCGCGTGAAAACCGCTTCATTTGGCTACACGGTTCCAAGCCAGTTATTGAAGAAGACGTTTATTCAATCAGCGCGGGTATACGTGTCGGGGCTGAACCTGTTTACGTTTACGAAATATACGGGCTACGATCCGGAGGTAACAACGCAATATGCGAACTCATCGACGCAAATTGCTAACGTTGCTTTGGGTCACGATTTTTATACACCGCCACAAAGCCGGACAGTGACATTTGGTATCAACCTTGGCTTTTAATGAAGTAGACTTAGATCCAATTAGCTGAAAAGCGCTTATTGAAAAGAAATCGAACATGAAAAAATTAGCATTATCCATAAGTGTTGCCTTAATGCTGGGGATGACTGCCTGCGATGATAAACTTAATTTGGAGCCTACGCAGTCAATCGATGCCAGCACGGCTCTCGAAAATCAACAGGATATTGAAAGTGCCATTATAGGTGCCTATGGGCACTTGGGCAACCCGGCTTTATACGGCACTAACCTGAACCTGTTATCTGAACTCCAGGGGGCGGAAAATTACATCACCTGGCGGGGAACCTTTGTGAGCTATCGACAGGTAGCCCAGAAAACCATTCAAACAACCAATGCAGATGTAGAGCGTACATGGACGCGCGCTTATGCCGCCATCAATACGGTGAACAATGTACTGGAAGCCTTAGGCAAAGTGCAGAGTGAAGACGTAAGAGCGCAGTTGGAAGGAGAAGCACTTTTTATTCGGGGCATCCTTTTCTTTGAACTGGTTCGGTACTACGCGCTTCCTTGGGGGGCTACGGCTGACAATAGCCATTTGGGTATACCGCTGGTCTTGCGGGCAACCCTGACGCAGGAGCAGGCCGGTCAGACCGCGGCGAGAAATACGGTAGCACAGGTATACACCCAGGTTATCAATGATTTAACCAAGGCGTCTACTTTACTGCCAGCCGATAATGGCACACGGGCTGACAAATTCTCTGCTCAGGCTTTTCTGGCGCGGGTATACTTGCAACAAAGTGATTTCGCAAAAGCACGCGACGCTGCCAACCAGGTTATCAGTTCGGGCAATTTTCGCCTGAATCCGTCGGTAACGGCGGGTTTCCGGAACCGGAATACCGCGGAAAGTATTTTCGAGATTCAGCAGAATGACCAGAATAATGCAGGTTCGGCCAATGATGGTTTAACAACGCTTTACGCCAGCTTGCCCATAAACGGGGTGAACATTGGCCGGGGTGATGTGCAGGTGAATACCTCTTTTGTCGAATCTTATAGTGCTACTGACGCACGGCGGACCGAACTGTTTTATATCGGTTACAAAGGAGTGAACCGGTATTATACGGGCAAGTTTACCGATTTTGGAGCCAACATTCCGGTGATTCGGTTAGCCGAAATGTTGCTGGTGCGGGCTGAAACAAACCTGCGTTTGAACACCACAGTTGGTGCAACGCCGGCACAGGATCTGAACGCGGTTCGTACGCGGGCGGGTGTAGCACCGATTGCTGCTCCAACGTTGGCGGATGTTTTGCGTGAGCGTGTTTATGAACTAGCCTTTGAAGGCCTGCGAATTCACGATATTAAGCGGACACGCGCCTCAACGGGTACCTACGCCTGGAACGCGCCCGAACTGGTATTTCCAATTCCGCAGCGTGAGGTCGATGCGAATAACCTGCTGGTTCAAAACCCTGGTTATTAAGCCATACAGGCAGTGGTCAGCACGGCTAAATACATTTAACTAATAAAAGCACCCGATTCAGAAAATCGGGTGCTTTTATTATATGGTTTTATAAGTTAGTTGCGTTTATTGTGTATATTTTCGGGCAATCAGTAATTAGTTAAAGCGAGGTGCATCGATTGATTGAAAAAGTAGGTATTAATCAAATAAAGGCTGCTTATTAAATACGTATACATGAAAAAACACTACCGGATTGTTGTTTACTGGGTACTCATTATTTTGCTGCCTGGCTGGGCGTTTGCGCAAAATCGCCGTGTCACAGGTAGAGTCACGTCAGACACCGATGGAACCTCCTTACCGGGTGTGAACGTGGTCGTTAAAGGAACAACAAACGGCGTTAGTACCGATGCCGACGGAAATTACAGCATTACCCTTCCCGATGATAAAACCATATTAACGTATAGCTCTATTGGCTTGATTCCGCAGGAAATTACTGTCGGAACGCGTTCAGTTGTTAATGTGCGAATGAAAGAGTCGGTTAGTGAATTGGCCCAGGTGGTCGTCACGGGTTATAATTCTACCCAGAAGAAAGACATCACCGGTTCCATTGCAATCGTTACCTCCGACAAATTCAAAGACATTCCGGTTACGGGTTTTGATCAGGCTCTGCAAGGACAGGCAGCCGGTGTACAGGTTTCACAATCGTCAGGAACACCGGGCGGGGGGGTTACCGTTCGTATTCGCGGAAATACATCCATCTCCGCCAGCAACCGACCTTTGTTTATTGTCGATGGCATACCCGTAGAAGATGGCTTCTTATCTCAGCGTGATTTTGGTGGGCAGAATGACAATGCATTTTCCCTGCTCAACCCCAACGATATTGAAGCCATTCAGGTACTGAAAGATGCTTCGGCAAAGGCGATCTACGGCTCGCGGGCGGCCAATGGCGTCGTACTCATTACTACGAAAAAAGGAAAAGCAAACCAGAAAACAACGTTTACGGCTGATGTACAGCGTGGGATTACGGAAGTTGTCCGCAAGCCTGACTTGCTGAACGCCAGTGAGTTGCTTGAGCTGCAACGAGAAGCCGTGATCAACGCAGGCCAGGACCCCGATCAGCTTGGGCTGATTAGAGGTGTTACCGATGGGGTAAATACGAACTGGGTAGACGAAGTGCTGCGTCAGGGAGTTTATCAACAATATCAGCTTTCAGCATCCGGAGGAAATGAACGCACCAATTTTTACATCAGTGGCAACTACCGCGACGAGGAAGGGGTGCAGTTGAATAACCGATTTACGCGGATGTCGGGTAAAGTACGGTTTGATCACAAGGCAACTTCAGCGCTAACTTTTGGAACCGATCTGACGCTTTCACGTACCTTGAACAAGCGGATCAAGGGCGATAACTTTTTGGATGGCGTGTATTCTGGTGCTGTGAAAAGCCTGCCTTATTACGCGCCTTATAATGAGCAGGGGAAATTATACGGCCCTGGAGACCCCAATTACGCAGGTTTCCCGAACTTTAATCCGGTAGCGCAGGCATTGCTGCCGCGGTTTGATGTGTATACGGTAAAAATGCTGGGTGGTATCTATGGAGAATACGAGTTGCTCCAGAATCTGCGTTTTCGCTCAAAGTTTAGTATTGATTACAACCAGGTAACCGAAGATCAATTTGAGTCATCGGCCACCGCCATCGGAGGCTATTTATCCAACGTTGGTGGACGCGGCTACGGGGTCTTCTCCTCCGGCACGTATTCGACCTTTATCAATACCAATACCCTAACTTATAATTTTAACCTGGCCGAGAAACACCGCTTTAATGCGCTTTTAGGGTTTGAAGTTTTGCAGCGGCAGGAACGCTCTTCCAACGTTATTGGGCGTTTGTTTCCAAGTGATGATTTCACCTATATCACTTCGGCCGGTATTGTTGATAACGGAAGTTCGAGCGTTGTAAAAAGTGGCTTGTTATCGGGTTTCGGTGAAATTCGCTATGATTACGACGACCGCTACCTGGTCACGTTTACAGGCCGTTACGATGGTTCTTCCCGCTTCGGGCGCGACCGGCAATTTGGCTTTTTCCCGTCCGTGTCCTTAGGCTGGCGGCTGTCGCAGGAGGAGTTCCTCAAGGATGCTTCTGTCTTGAACGATTTGAAACTGCGGGCCAGTTTTGGGTATACAGGAAATGAGCGAATTGGAGATTATCAATTTCTAGGAACTTGGTCGTCGGTTACCTATAGCGGTGCTACCGGGTTAGGGCCGGCGGCGCTGGCCAACCCAACCCTGCAATGGGAGCGGACGCGCGAAGCCAACGTGGGTGTGGATGCTTCCTTTTTCAATGGTCGGCTGAATCTAACCGTGGATGCTTACGATAACCTGACGGATCGCCTGCTGTTTGCCGAGCCTATTCCGCTCACGACGGGTTTTGGCTCGCTACAGGGAAATATCGGGAAAGTATCCAACCGCGGTCTTGAATTGACGCTATCGACGGTCAATTTTGACAAAAATGGGTTTCGCTGGAGCACCGATCTTAATATTTCGCACAATAGAAATAAAGTTATAGAACTGGCCAGCGACGAACCGCTGTTCCGGGGCTATACGGCCGATGGCGTCAGCAACACAAACGTTGTTTTGCCAGGGCAGCCGCTAGGAACCTTCTGGGGCTTGAAGTTTCTGGGCGTTGATCCGGCTACGGGCGATGCCATTTACGATGACAAAAACGGCGACGGACGGATTTCACCCGATGATGGTCAGGTCATTGGCAACGCTCAACCCAAATTGTTTGGTGGGCTTACCAATCGCTTTTCCTGGAAAGGCTTTGATCTGAGCGTATTCTTTCAGTCCTCATACGGCAACAAGATTCTTAACTTTTCAAATACCACATCGCTGAATACCGGGGCTGATTTACAGAATAACCAGTCTCGCAAAGCGCTGGAGCGGTGGCAGAATCCGGGTGACATGACGAGCGTTCCGCGCTATGTCTATCAGAACTCCTACAACAATTACCACAGCAGCCGCTTTATCGAAGATGGGTCGTACCTGCGTCTTAAAAACGTGTCAATCGGTTACGCAATTCCTAAAAAATACCTACAACGATTACGCATTGTATCAACCGCACGAATTTTTGCTTCGGGAACCAACCTCTGGACATTGACCCGCTACAGTGGACCTGACCCAGAAGTAAGCACGCTGGATGGTTCGACGACCGCGCAGGGAATCGACTTTTTTACGGTGCCGCAATACAAAATGATGACGGTTGGAGTGACCTTGAATTTATAGCCTTTCTATGAAACGATTATCTGGATATATCTTATTAATGCCCTTGCTATGGCTGGCTTCCTGCCAGCCCGTTTTGGAGCCACAGCCTGTCGATTTGTTGGTTGATGAATTAGTGCTCAACGAACCAATGGACGTAGAGCCAGTTCGCATTGGGTTATACAGCGCTTATCGGTCAATGGCATCGCCGATTATTATTGCGGGAGATTTCACGGCTGATTACGTTCAGCATAACGGTACTTTTACGGATTACCGGGAATTGGCAACCAAGCAAATCACGGCGGCAAATGGTGCCGTCGCGAGTTTGTGGGGGGCTATCTACCGCACCGTTTACATTGCTAATTTTATTGAAGAACGCCTTCCCGGCATAAGTGGCGTCTCGGAGGCAACGCGCCGCCAGGTACTGGCAGAGGCGCGTTTTCTGCGTGGATTCGCTTATTTTATTGGTGCTGAGACGTATGGCGATATTCCACGCGTAACAACAACCAATCAAGCAACGAACCGCACCATCGCAAAAAGCCCCAAAGCCGATATTCTAGCCGCAGCCCTGGCAGATTTGCAGGCCGCCGAACAGGATTTGCCGGATGTTACCAGCACCACTACCACAACAAACCTGGCGACCTATGCCAATAAATTAACCGCTCGGGCGCTGATGGCGCGGTATTACCTCTACCAAAAATCCTGGGCCCAGGCCGAGCAGTTGGCTACGCAGGTCATTGGCTCAGGGGCTTATCGGTTACTGACCAATTATGTTGACGTGGTAGTTAAAGAATTTACTACCGAGTCCATTATGGAAGTGGGGTACGCCCTCACCGATGATCCAGGAACGAGCAGTACGGCCCTGAATAACCTGTTGGTAGGCCGGCGCGAAGTGATTCCAACTGATCAGCTCGTCGTGACCCTGAATTCAACTGAGTCTGGGGAGCGGCGGCAAACGATTGGCTTCAATCCGCAAAACCAGCGCGGTAACGACAACGGATGGTCGGTATTGAAATACGGGACTGCTTCAGAAGATAATAACAACATTGTGCTGATGCGCCTCGCCGAACTGTACCTCATTCGCGCCGAAGCCAGAGCGCAGCAAGGTCGCTTGACGGGCGCTAACGGAGCCGTCGCTGATCTAAATGTGTTAAGAGCCCGGGCCAAAGCGCCTAATGTAACAGCAGCTAATCAGGCGGATGTGCTGCTGGCCGTAGAGCGTGAACGTATCTATGAATTGGCTTTCGAAGGACAACGCTGGTATGATCTCGTACGGACGGGCCGAGCGCAAGCCGTTATGTCTGCTTTCTCGCCCAACTGGAACAGCCGCTATGAACGCTGGCCGATCCCACAAAGTGAAATTCAGCGGAATCCGTCGTTGAGAGGCGCCCAAAATCCAGGGTACTGATACTATTATCAATCAAGAATTATAATTGGAGCGTCCACGTAGGGGCGAATCAGAATGAGAAATAAAAGATTAGGTTTTGGATTATTTATGCTGTTGGCAATTGGCATAGGAATAGCCGCTTGTGAAGAGCAGGATGTGAACCGGACGTTTGAAGGACCTTATTTTGTTCGGTTTACGGATTCAACGCTGACGTATAAAGAGAGCTACAATCAGCCGATTGCTATTAAAGTACACAACGTTGGCCCGCTGCTGGATGAAGCAATTACGGTAAATTATACCATTGCCGGATCAGCGCGCGAAGGCAGGGATTATACCATTGAGGGTACTAAAGGAACTGTCATTATTCCGGCCAAGAAAAGTTTTGGGGAGATCAAACTGAGACTTATCAATAATGCCAACAACATTCTGGAATCGCAGACGCTGGAATTTACGCTAACAGGTGTTCAGCCATCATCGCTGCAGATAGGCTTAGGGCCTGCGGGGACGT
The DNA here is from genome assembly GCF_021484805.1 of Tellurirhabdus bombi. Lineage (NCBI taxonomy): Bacteria > Pseudomonadati > Bacteroidota > Cytophagia > Cytophagales > Spirosomataceae > Larkinella > Larkinella bombi. The sequence continues at coordinate 2,518,582 of NZ_CP090557.1, forward strand.
TAGGCAAAAAACTGACCTTTACTCTCCAGGATGATTGCTTGTTGAGCGGCACCTATACGGGGTTGCGGCAAAACGGAACCTATTCCAGTATTCTGGACGTGCGTGGGCAACCCACCTCTCTGGCTGGCATTGCCATCACCAGTAACAGTGCCGATTGCAAAACCTATACGGTTGCTAACTGGAATATCGGTTTAGGCGCTCTCTTCGGGTTCAATGCAATCAATCCACGATTGACTTTTATTGACAACGGCGATAATTCGTTGACGATTCCGCCACAGGTCAATTCGGAACTGATTACGAACTATGATACCTTACAGGGAACAGGGGCTTGGAACCCGCAAACGCGACAAATTACGCTTAATGTACGGTTTAAAGTTCCGCTTAATAACGGCACGGTGCAAACGCTAACGATTCCGTATACCTATACGCCCCAGTAAGTCGGGTAGTTTATCCATTGGTTATTACGTATTCCATTGACTATGAAAAAATTACTACGCCTTTCTTGGCTGATATTGCTGGTAGCGGGTTTATTTACCGGATGTTCCGAAAAAATAGAGCCAACGCCGGCAACTTATTCGCAATTGCTAACCGGAACGGAGAAAAAAGCCTGGAGTCTGGTTTCCTACCAGGTTATCGATAATGGGGTAGCGTCGGGGGTAATTCCAGCCCGTCAATTATTCGATTATGCCTGCGAATCCGACGACCAGTACGTTTTTTATGCGAACGCAGAGCACAAATTTGAATACACGAACGGGGCATCAAAATGTGACCCTAGCGAGCCAGACGTTATTTTTGAAGATAGCTGGGCTTTAGTTAATTCAAATGCGTACCTGGAGTTTGTGCTTCCCGTATTAGGGGGAAAAGTGCCCTGGACAATCAAAAACCTGACGCCTACTGTCTTGACGGTCGAATATTATTTCGGAGATATCAACGCCAGCTACCGTTTTACGTTCAATTCTACGACAAAATAAGTTGTTCCGGTTACTTTAAAAGATGCTGTTTCTAATAACAGAGTAACTTGGAAATCAACCGATTCGGATAAGATACGACTATGTTCCAACGACTACTTCTTTCCCTTTCTTTCCTTCTTCTGGCTTTTAAGCCATTGGTGGCCCAGCAGCTTCCATCCTGGCAGCAGCTTGCGGATCGACCAAGCATTGAGAAATGTGCTACCATGCAGATGGACAGTGCCTTGCGGATCAGACACCCAGAGATGGGGAGTCGGTCTGATTTTGAGAAAAGCATCCAGGAGCGCGTTAATCAGATTCAAAAATTACAGAAAACGGGCCGTTTGGCGGCAGTCGTTCTGACCATTCCCGTCGTTGTGCACGTTGTCCACAACGGGGAAGCAGTTGGATCCGGGCGTAACATCAGCGCGGCCCAGGTTCAATCCCAGCTTGAGACACTGAACGAGGACTTTCGTCGGAAACCAGGTACGCGCGGGTATAATGACAACCCAGTTGGCGCTGACATTGAGATTGAATTTTGCCTTGCTGCGGTTGATCCACAGGGCCGGACGATGACCGAACGGGGGATTGATCGGGTAAACGGAAACCGGGCAAGCTGGTCGCGGAGTGACATCGAAGGCGTTTTAAAGCCAAGCACGTATTGGGATCCTGAAAAATATTACAACATCTGGGTAACCGATCTGTCCGAAGCGACATCGGGGGGAATTGTGGTGGCTTACGCGCAATTTCCAAGTGCATCAAACTTGACTGGGATGCCCCCCAACGGTGGAGCTGCCAGTACGGATGGTGTTGTCGTTAATTACTGGGCATTCGGTAATTCCGAGAAGGGAAACTTCCCGGTTTTACGGGCTCCTCAAAACCTGGGCCGAACACTAACCCATGAAACGGGCCACTGGCTGGGATTGATTCACATCTGGGGAGATTCTAATTGTGGAAACGATTTTGTTGATGATACACCGACACAGGCATCAGCAAGCAATGGGTGTCAGAAAGGGCGGGTTAGTTGCAACACTACGAACATGGTGGAGAACTACATGGATTATTCCGATGACGCCTGTTTCAATATTTTCACGATGGGGCAAAAAGCCCGGATTCGGGCCGTCATGGACATTAGCCCTCGGCGGGCTAACCTGATTACTTCTAGTGTCTGTGGAATTACCGTAGCCGGACGGCCTGCTGCCAACTTCCGGGCCGATCGACAACGCATTCTCTTGGGTGCACAGGTGCGGTTTACGGACCTCTCAACCAATTTCCCGACAGCTTGGGAGTGGACGTTTGAGGGAGGAACCCCAGCGACATCATCTGAGCAAAACCCAGTAGTGACTTACAATCAGCCTGGTAAGTTCAAGGTAACCCTGGTGGCCTCCAATAGTGCTGGCCGTTCAGAGCCCGTCGTGCGGGAGCAGTACATTGAAGTACTGAATGTTGGCTTGTGCACCGATCAAACCAATTTTAATGGTACACGAACTGTAATTCGCTATCCAAATGGAACGGGTTACGTGGCTGGACAAAATAACAGAGGAACAAAAGCCGTATCGGAGTTTTTCAATAATGATCTGGGCTATGTAAACCTGAGTAGTGCTTCGTTGCGTTTTGGGGTTGCCAAAGCAGCCAGAGGAGCCAACACAGAGGCTATTGTCAACGTTGTGGTCTGGAATGCCCGAGGCTTTCAAAGTGGGCCGGGGGCTATTCTGGAAACAAAGGAAGTGCCTTTGCGCGTGATTCTGGATGATGTGGCGAATAACCGCCCAACCAACATTACGTTCGACCGAAATGTACCCCTGAGTGGCTTGCCATTCCATATTGGTATTCAATTGACGTATGCCGCTGGTGATACCGTCGCCTTGATGACCACCAGAGACGGCGAAGCGTTGAACGCCACTTCCTGGCGGCAGAATACAAAAAATGAGTGGGGACGAAATCGGGACAGTCTGGGCTTGAACATCGCGCACGACATCACCGCGAAGGTGGGCATGAAGCCTTCCGTACAGGTGGCTGTTTCAGAGCAGTTTGTCGATCCGGGTACAGCCGTGACGATAAACGCGCGCGGTTCCAGTATTTTCAGCTGGGCTGGCGAAAACCTAAGCTCCAACCTGGGTCCTCAGGTGATTGTTCGGCCAACGCAGACCAGTTCTTATACGGTAACAGGTTCGGGGACGGATCTATGTACAGCCACGGCCACGGCCCGCGTTTTCGTTAGGGCGGGAACGGTAACGGGGGTGGAGCCTACGGCCGATCAAGAGCTGTCCATTACACCGAATCCGAGCGATGGCATTGCGACTTTATCGCTCCGAAATAAGCTGCGTGGTCAGTTAAACGTCTCCGTTAGGACCTTGACAGGCGTAGAAATCATCAGGCAGCAATACCAGAAAACCGAAGACCGATTCGAGCAACCGCTAAACCTGCAACACTATCCCGCAGGAGTTTACATCGTTGAGATCCGCTCTGGTGATGAAGTGTTTAGGCAGAAAATAGTGAAGTATTAAAAAACGAAGTCGCTAAATCAGCTCTAAAATTCGCAAAGATGCTATCGAAAGTAGCATCTTTGCTTTTAAAAATCCATGCAAATTAGAAAAGGTACTCCCGACGACGTTCCCCAGTTGTTTGAGCTAGTCACTGAGCTAGCTATTTACGAAAAAGCCCCGGAACAGGTAACCAACACCCCCGAGCAAATGCTGAAAGATGGGTTTGGCGAACACCCACTTTTTGGGGTTCTGGTGGCAGAAGTAGAAGGCAAGGTGGTGGGCATGTCGCTCTATTATTACCGCTACTCAACCTGGAAAGGAAAGCGTCTTTATCTGGAAGATATAATTGTAACCGAAAACCACCGTGGTCAGGGTTTAGGCAAGCTCTTGTTTGAAAAAACAGTGGAGGAAGCGCGGCAGTCGGACTGCACGGGAATGATGTGGCAAGTACTGGATTGGAACCGCCCGGCCATTAATTTTTACAAAGCTTTTGAGGCCCGATTTGACACAGAATGGTGGAACTGCCACCTCGATTTCTAGGCGCTGGATAATTACCCAACTCTTTTCTAACCAAAATCTGTATTTTTGCGCGATTCTTTAAATATAGAAGTACTTGGTTGCGGACTCTGAATCAGGCAGAATGCAAGTTAAAACAAAACGAATACTTAAAATAACCGGCTGGATACTGCTTGGCTTATTGACGCTGGGCGGAGTAGCAGGCGGTATTGCCTACCAAAAGCGGGAAGCACTCCTAAAAGCTGCTCTGGAAAAGGGCATTCGAAAAGCCAAACGGGATTATGACTTACAGGTAACAGTTGGCTCCGCGCGTTTTACCGGACTGGCAACCGTGGCGTTTACAGACATCGCCGTGGTACCCGTTGAACGGGATAGCCTGGTACGGATTGATAGCGTGGAAGTTGGCGTGAGTATCTGGCCTCTGCTGGTTGGGAAGGTGGCCGTGTCTTCGCTGAACCTGCAAAATGGCCAGATCAATGTGGTCCGTCGTGATAGCCTTACCAACGTTGATTTTCTGCGAAAACGCAGTGAAAAAGACTCGGCTGTTGTAACAGAAACCCCAAATTCCCGCCGGACGGATTTGTCGGTTGTTGCGGGAAATCTGGTTGATAACTTGTTGTCGAAAATTCCGGCCGACATGAACGTAGGAAATCTGGAGTTACGGCTAACGGATAGCACGCGGCAAATGAGTTTCCTGACCGAATCGGCCATCATCAACGACGAACAGCTAACGTCTACCATTCGTGTCAACGGCAACGAAGCGGTTTGGCACCTGAACGGTCGGGTAAACGGCGGCGATCAAGAAGCGAATGTGCAGCTTTATGCCGATGGAAAACCGCTTGAACTGCCTTATCTGGAAGAGCGATACAAACTAAAATTGCAGGCCGATACCTTAGGCGCCGAACTACGCGAAGTTGAGCGTTCAGGCGGGGAGTTGCGAATCGAAGGGGCTGGCTCAGTTAGTAATCTGCGAATTAATCACCCGGCGGTTGCCTTGAGCGATGTAGTGGTTCCCCATGCGGCCATGGATGCCAATCTGTTTGTTGGTGAAAATTACCTGGGTGTAGACAGCTCATCGACTATTCGATTAAATAAGGCGACGGCGCACCCTTTCATCAAATACACGACTTACCCAACCAAAATCTACGAGGTTCAGTTACACACAGAGTCCCAGGAAGCGCAGGATGTATTTGATTCGTTTCCGCAAGGGCTGTTTGAGTCACTGGAAGGCATCAAGGTAAGCGGTCAGTTAAAGTATGACCTGAGTCTGCATTTGGATAGTTCGCTGCCTGATTCGGTGAAGTTTGAGGCTGGAATGACGCCGACTAATTTCAAAATCATACAGTTCGGAAAAGAAGATCTGGGCAAAATGAACCGGTCCTTCGAGCACGAAGTATACGAAAAGGGCAAGCTGGTTCGGAAGTTCACCGTAGGGCCGGAGAATCCGAAATTCAAGCCGTTGAACGAAATCTCGCCCAACATTCGGAATGCCGTTCTGACTGCCGAAGATTACAATTTCTTTACGCACAAAGGATTCAACGAAAAAGCCTTCCGGGTATCGATCGCGACCAACTTTAAAGAGAAAAAATTCAAGCGGGGAGCCAGTACGATTTCCATGCAGCTGGTGAAAAACGTTTTCCTGAACCGGAATAAAACGCTCTCCCGAAAGTTTGAAGAAATCCTGATTGTCTGGCTGCTCGAGAACCAGCGGATTGTTAGCAAAGAGCGCATGTATGAAGTCTACCTCAACATCATTGAGTGGGGGCGCGACATCTACGGCATCGAAGAAGCCTCGCGGTATTATTTTGCCAAAAGCGCCTCGAACCTGGATATCGGGGAAAGTATTTTTCTTGCCTACGTGGTTCCTTCGCCAAAGCGGGCGCTGACCCGTTTTGCGCCCGATGGATCCCTGAAAACCTATTTGCGGGGCTACTTTAAACTAATTGGCCGCATCATGGCTAAGCGTGGTTTAACTCCTTACGATTCGAGCGCGTATGGCTTTTACGGCGTTCGCGTGCGGGAAGGGTTACGGCAGCAAATTGTACCGGTGGATAGCATCCAGATCGATAGCACCATGATGTTTGAGCCGGATATCGATGGCGAGATGCCCGAGAGCACGGGCGGTATCAACGGCTTCTTCCGCCGCGTATTTGGCCGGGACCGCGAGGCGCCAGCCACCGTCACGCCGGAGCAACAAAGTTCAGATCCTAATTCGCCGGCTGCTGCGGATACTGTAAAAACGCGTCGCCAGCTTCGGCAGGAGCGCCGGGAGCGCAAGCGACGCGAAAAAGAAGAAGAACGACGCCAGCAAGAGGCTGGAAACACTGACGGTTAATCGATAAATAACCACTTATTTTAACGTTTCGGCACATTCTTTCACCCGGTCGGTATTGATAAAATCAACGTCGAGCCGGGTGAGTTGTTTCCAGGCGGTAGGCGTATCGGGTGTGGCCCAGAAACGAATGGGTTTACTTTGGCCGTGGGCGCGCTTAATGATGCGTTTCAACGTTTCCCGGTCCCGATCCGTTAATTCTCCTTCGCCTTTCCAGCGCGAATAATTGTGAAACGAATCACTGATGAGCCCTACGTGCTTCAGGGTCTCCGAATCGTAGACTTCGTTGGGGCGGCCGTCAAACTGAAGGTAGGCTGGGTAATCGACCCAGGCGGCAACGGCGGGCCGGTTACCGCTGATGATCAACTGGATGGCCATTGGATTGAGCGCCCGATCAAAACAGGTGCGGTAGGGAGCAATAGCCTCTTGTATTTTCTTCAGCGTCTCAACACCATCATCTTTAACATCAATCACGAGCTGGAACATGTACTTCCGATCCGGGCTCACCTTGTTTTTGTGTTGGTCAAACAGGCGGGCAATTGGCTTTAAGTAGAGCGAATCAAGCGTTGGCGCTTTAGCTAGTTCTTCTTTGGTATGCGCAACGAGCAACTTCCCGTCTACCAGAAAAACATCCGCTTCGATGGAAGCTGCACGGGCATTATACGCTCCCCAAAAAGGCTCCGCTTTGACATAATCATTGTGCGAATGAATTTGCTGCGCGAATGATAGTAGGGGACAGAGTAGCAGAAATAGAAGCCGTTTCATATCTTGTGGGTGATATACAATTTTTAAAGAGTAAGGAATTTATAGTGGTTAAAGATAGGGACTTTTGTCATCCCCGTCCAAACGGTTAATTTTGGGGTTACTATTTTAATCATCTAATTTCTTTTAGTAATAATAAGACCCCATGAGTTTATTGCAAGGTAAAGTGGTGTTGATAACTGGAGCCTCACGCGGCATCGGACGGGCTATTGCAATTCGTTTTGCGCAGGAAGGTGCTGATGTAGCGTTTACGTATCTTTCCAGCGTGGAAAAAGGCCAGGCGCTCGAAGCAGAATTAGCCGCTTTTGGCATCAAGGCAAAAGGTTATCGCTCCGATGCCTCTGTGTTCACTGCCGCCGAAGAGCTGGCCGCTCAGGTCGTTGCTGATTTTGGAAAAATTGACACCTTGATTAATAATGCCGGCATTACCCGCGATGGATTGTTAATGCGGATGTCCGAACAACAATGGGACGACGTTATTAACGTTAATCTTAAGTCGGTCTTCAACCTGACCAAAGCCGTCATCAAGCCAATGATGAAAGCCAAGTCGGGTTCGATCATTAACCTGACTTCTGTAGTAGGTCTGCGGGGAAATGCCGGACAAGCCAACTACGCCGCCTCCAAGTCGGGCATTATTGGGTTTACAAAGTCAGTTGCGTTGGAACTTGGTTCGCGGAATATCCGCGCCAACGCCATCGCTCCGGGCTTTATTGAAACAGAAATGACCGGCGAATTAAATGAAAAAGCCATCGAAGAATGGAAGCAGACAATTCCGCTCCGACGCGGTGGGCAACCCGAAGAGGTCGCCGACTGTGCCATCTTCCTGGCGTCTGATCTTTCCCGTTACATCACCGGACAAGTGTTGCAGGTCGATGGTGGGATGTTAACTTAGAATCGCGACAGAGTGACTTAGCGGCCCACGAATCAGATTAAGCCCTGGTTGGTGGGCTGCTCTGGGACTTTGTTTCCCTAAAACTTTATGCGCTCAGAACTTTATTTTCAATCCTCCCCCTGGTGGATTTTAGTTTGTTTGGCGGCGGGAGCGGCCTATGCATTTGCTTTATACCAGCACCGAAAAGATTGGGATAAGCGCATTCAGTACGCGTTGGCGGCCTTGCGGTTTGTGGCTGTTAGCGTGATTTGTTTTCTCCTCATCAATCCACTGGTTCGTAGCGTGACCACCTCAACCGAAAAACCGAAGGTCGTGCTGGCCATCGATAATTCGGAATCAATGACGGCAGCCGGGCGCGAACAGCTAACGCAGACCCTAAACGCATTGGACCAGGTTCGGCAGCAACTGGCCGACCAGGGCGTGGAAGTAGCCGTACAAACGCTGGGGGACAGTACTGTAAATGGGGACTTGAATCAGGTTAAGTTTACCCAGCGAAGCACGAACCTGTCGGATCTGCTGAATAACATTCGCTCCAACTACGAAGGCCGTAACCTCACCGATGTGGTGTTGGTATCGGACGGAATTACCAACCAGGGCGTATCGCCTACTTTTGGTCGTTATAATTTCGGAATACATACGTTGGGAGTGGGCGACACCATTCCGAAGCGGGACATTCAGATTCGCGACGCCGTAGCTAACCGGCTGGCTTACCTGGGGAATCAGTTCCCGGTGCAGGTCGACGTAGCTAGTTATGGGTTTCAGGGTAAAAGCGCGACCGTTGTACTGCGGCAGAATGGCCGGGAGCTAAGTCGGCAAACGGTTAATTTTAACCGCGCCGAAACGTTTCAATCCGTCAACTTTCAGGCAACGGCTACCCAGAAAGGTGTTCAGCACTTAGTGGCCGAAATAACCCCGCAAAGTGGCGAGTTTACAACCCGTAACAACCGTCGTGATGTATACATTGATGTAATCGACGGGAAAGAAAAAATTCTGTTGCTCGCCTTGGCTCCGCATCCAGACATCAAGGCGATTCGCAGCATTATCGAGAAAAACCAGAATTACGAACTCGATATCCGCATCCTGAACGCCGGGAATGCAGACATTCCCGATAAAGTTTACGACCTGGTTATCCTCCATCAATTACCCGATAATGGAAATTTAGGCCTTCCAACCGTGCAACGGGTACTGGCTAAAACAACTCCAGTTTTGTTTATTGTTGGGAATCAAACGAGCGTACAGGCGCTGAACGCGGTAAATCCTGTCATGCAGATCTCGGCCTCTGGCGGACAGCTTGATAAAGTAGCTGGACGGTTTAATGCCGATTTTCGCCAATTAAATCTGGACGCCAATAAACTGGGTTTGCTGGAACGGATGCCGCCCGTTTCGGTTCCCTTCGGGGACTACCAGTTGAAACCGGCCAGTCAGGTAGTGGTTTGGCAGCAGGTAGGAAGTGTTAAGACCTCAAAACCGTTGCTGGCGTTAAACCTGACGGGGCCGAGAAAGGCGGCTATACTGGCGGGAGAGGGCCTTTGGGAGTGGCGCTTGGAAGAATTTGCCCAAACCGATAAGCAAGAAATTATCGATGAGCTACTGCAAAAAGTAATGCAGTTGATTTCGGTTAAGGAAGACCGTCGGAAACTACGCGTTTATCCGAGCCGCAACGAGTTTTTAACGGGCGAAAAAGTAGCGCTAGAAACCGAGATGTACAACGACATTTACGAGCGACTTTACGACCGGCCTGTTCGCCTGGAAATAACCAGTGAAAAAGCCATTACCCGCACATTCACGTATACACCAACCGAGGCCAATAGCCGCTTCGAGGTAAGCAATCTACCCGACGGTGTTTATAAGTTTCGGGCGACAGCTTCGCTAAACGGGAAAACTGAAACGGCCAACGGCGAGTTTATTGTTCGGGAACTTCAGCTCGAAGCCCTGAATACAACGGCTGATCACTTGCTATTACGGCAGCTTTCGCAGCAAACGGGTGGCAAGTTTTACAACACGGCGACACTCGCATCGTTGGCTACGGACTTACAAAATCGGAAACCGACGGGGCGCCTTACCAGCAGTGAACAGCTTAATGAACTGATTAACTTACGCTGGCTTTTTTTCCTGATTCTGGCCCTGGCAGGAATTGAGTGGGGGTTACGGAAATATTTTGGGGGCTATTAATAGGGCAGGAGGAGCCTTAAATATCGCTTCTCCAGTCCACATCTTGACTAGTTTATTATGAATATAGGCGATAAAGTAAGAATGCTGCGGGGGCGTGAAGAAGGCGTTGTAACGCGTTTTTTGCCCGGCAATCAGGTTGAGATGGAAATTGAGGACGGTTTCCGGATTCCCGTGCTGCGGTCGGAAATTGTGGTCGTGTCGCCAATGGAGGCACTCCGCTTTCGTAACGAATCGGTTTTTGAGCCACAAAAGCCGCCAACGCGTCCGGACATTGTTGCCAATAAAGGATTTTATCTGGCGTTTGTACCGCAAAACGACCGCGACATGGCTGTTCATTTAGTGAACAACACGGACTGGGAACTACCTTTTACAATTGGGGAGGAAAAAAGCAATCGCTTCACCGGTTTGCAGTCCGGGATTCTGAAGGCGCGTACCCACCTGAAGTTAAATCAATTGTACCAAACCGAAAAATTTGAAGAGTGGCCAACATTTGTGGTACAAGCTTTGTGGTTTCGCAATGGGGTAGCTACGTTGCGGCCACCGCTGGTAAAACGGTTAAAGCCTCGGGCGCAGTCGTTCTATAAGAGCAAAAAGCTGGTGCCGGTACTAAATAACAACGGACATCTGTTTCAGTTGGACGAAGAGAACAACGACAAGCCCATTGAACCGCAGGAGATTCGGACTAAAATGTTCGAGCCCAATAGCGAACCGGAAACCATTGCCATTGAACGGCCATCAGCAACGGTAGACTTGCACGTGGAGGCTTTGCTCCCTGGTGGCCAGGGAAAGCGTACCAGTGCCGATTTACTGGAATTGCAGTTGAAGACATTTGAAAAAAGCCTGGAGAATGCCATTGCCGCCGGGATGGACGATATAACGTTTATTCACGGGGTTGGTAACGGGGTTTTGCGCATGGAGTTGCACCGGCGATTAAGCAAGCACGCTGGCGTACAGTTTTTTCAGGATGCGCAGAAGGAGCGGTTCGGCTATGGCGCAACAAAGGTTAAGCTTAAATAAACCGGTGGCACCAGTAAGTTTCCAACTCTTAAAAACTGCCCAATCGAAGCAATGGAATGCCTGTTGCCGACTGTCGTTGATCATCAGCTGCTTTTTCGTACTGATCTTTCAACTGGTTGGTTGCAACAATAATAAGCCTACCACTAACCCGAAAGCCCCGAAAGAAGCTTCTTCGGTTACGAAAATGGATGTTCAGAACGATAAATTCCTATCTACTGTCAATGTACCGGTTGCCATTAGTCTGCCTGAAATTGAGCAGCAATTAAATCAGCAGGTCAATGGGCTCGTTTATGAAGACAATAGCTTGACGGATAACGACAACGACCAGTTTATGACCAAAGTCTGGAAACGGGAGCCCATTCGGCTCACGGCCCAGACCACGGGAGGAACCAGTAATCTGTTTCGATTTCATGTTCCTTTGCGCATCTGGGTCAAAGCAGGTGTCAATATACTGGGTTTCACGCGGTATCAGGAAACGGAATTTAGTCTGGATTTAAAGTTTATAACGCAATTTTCCATTGCTTCGAACTGGCGTATCAACACACAAACCAGCGCTGACGGATACGATTGGATCAAAAAACCGACCATGAAAGTAGCCGGATTGGATATACCGGTAACCAGCATCGTTGGCCGGATCATCGATAAAAATCTAGGTAAGATAACGAAGCAGCTGGACGAGCAGATCCGGGAAAAAATTGATTTGAAAGCGCCGGTCCTGCAAGCCTGGAACACCGTTCGGCAGCCTTACTTGCTGTCGGAAGAATACCGGACCTGGCTACTGGTGGTGCCCCGGCGGGTGTTGATGGCACCTTTTCAGTTGAAGGGGAATGTGCTTCATTCAAAAGTTGGTTTGGAAGGCTACACACTGACGCAAACGGGTGCAAAGCCGGATGTCAAACCTGCCGTCGATTTGCCCGATTTATTATTAAGTCCGCAAATGCCGGATGATTTCCGAATTCAACTGTTGGCTGAGATGTCTTACCAGGAAGCGGTTTCGCTGGCTAACCAACAGTTTGCCGGGAAAAAATTTGACTTTCCTGGTGGCAGGAGCATCACCATCACCAAGCTTGATATTTATCCCAGTAACAACTATTTGATTGTAAAAGCGGATTTAAAGGGCAGTCTGGAAGGGGTTATCTATTTGCGCGGGCAACCTTTCTACGATACCAAAACCCGTACTATTTACCTGCGGGAGCTAACCTATGACTTGGATACGCGCAATGTATTGTACCGAGCCGCTAACTGGCTTCTTCAGGGAAGTTTTGCCCGTATGCTGGAAAAACAGCTTACTTTTCCGGTTGGTGATCAGATTGACGAAGCAAAAAAAGCCCTTCAAGCGCGTTTAACAAACAATTCGGTGACCAAGGGGGTTATATTGAACGGAAAAATCACCCAAGTAACCCCTGATCAGGTATACCTGACGGCAGACGCTTTACTGGCTGTTGTTCATGCTAACGGGCAGGTAAACGTAAAGGTTGAAGGGCTTTAACGGTGTTTTATGGGCTATTGGATAGCAAATAGTCGAAAAAACACGAGATTTTTAGGACTGGTTTTTTTAAGAAAGCAACTATTTATAGCTTTGCGGTAGCCACAATACGGCAACCTAAGCGGAGTAAATTATCTTATCGCTCCGAAGATCTGAAAAGAAACTTCGGGGAGGAAAGTCCGGACAGCGTAGAGCACCATACTTCCTAACAGGAAGGCATTTTAATTCTTTTGCTTCGGCAGAAGGATTGGAATGACAGAAAGTGCCACAGAAAATATACCGCCGTTGTCTAACTAAAGCAGATGATTACTAAAATAACTCGTTTATTTGAAGGGTCAGTTGTAGAAAATAGAAATCGGTAAGGGTGAAATGGTGGGGTAAGAGCCCACCGCCCGGCTGGTGACAGACGGGGCAGGGCAAACCTTATGGGCTGAAAGACCAAATAGGCACCAGACTGGGAGCGGCTCGTTCCTGTAACAGAAAGGAGACCTCGTGTCTGTTTTTTGTGACGCTGGTGCGGGTAGGTCGATGGAGTTCTGGAGCGATTCAGGATCGAGATAAATGATAAGACGTTTGGCCTTGTGCCAGATGAACAGAATCCGGCTTATCGATTTACTCCGCCGATGGTTGCACAATAAAGTAGTTTGGGTTTAAAACTAATAATAGTTAATATTAGCCTGTAACTCAAAAACTAAAACGAACAACACGATTACGTTATTAAAGGCCAGCAGTAACCGGGCCACACACGGTTGCAGATAAAAGGCTTAATGAATTAAACCTGAGTAACTCCATGAAGAAAATTTCCCTTTATGTTGCCCTATCGCTTTCCTTGTTGACCTTGGCTCCGGGACATGCCCAGAACCGCTCATACGAAGGAGAGTATAAGATGAACACCTGGTCGGTTTCGGTTACGCCCGGCTTAACGCGCTTTTTTGGCGATCTAAGCAGAGGTACTGACCGCGCATTTCCTGAACTGGGTCCAAGCGGCAAACAAACCGGTACAATCGGACTTTCTGTCAACAAACAGTTGACCCACCTTTTTGGCGTATCAGCCAATTTCAGCTCGGGCCAATTACGGGATGGAAAAAAAGAAACTTATGACGCCTATTTCCGCTCTGACTACCTGATGGGAACGCTGACGGCTCAGGTGAACATGAAATCACTCCTAATGGGGACTAAAAAGCTGAAGCGCTGGAAATGGGATTTATATGGTGGCGTTGGCCAGATGTGGTTTGATACCCGCGTATATAGCCTGACTTCTGGTAACCTCATTCGCTTTAGCAATAACCGCTTCGATTATAGCTCCAAAACGGCTGGAAAATGGGAAGGCGATGGTTCGCGGTTCACGCGGGAAATCGTTGTTCCAACCGGAACGGCGCTACATTATGAGTTAACACCGCGCCTGGATTTGGGCCTTGATTTTACGTACTACTTTACTAATACGGAGAAACTGGACATGACCGTTGGTAGCTCTGATCCAACGTATAATGACAATCCGGGTAACATCTTCATCTTCCGCAAAGGAACTTCCAAACTGGATAAATTCGCAACGCTTGGCCTTTCATTGACTTATAAGTTAGGACGGAACGCGGTTCGGGTTGGTAAAGATGGTATCTATGATGCTTCGAAAGGACGTTATCACCTGCGTTGGGCTGATCCTAAAGACCTGATTAAGGAGCCTTACAACCCAACCATGAACGATGCTGACTCGATTGCGAAAGCAAACATGCCGAAGCCAGTTGACCCTCGTTTGTATACTGACTCGGACAATGATGGCGTAGCGGATCTTTTCGACAAAGAACCAAGCACACCCGCTGGTAGCGTTGTATCAGGTGCCGGTGTAGCCATGAACCTGGATAGCATCATTAGCTCGCTGCTTCGTTCAAAATTGACACCAGAGTGCGAGGCCCTGTTCAGCAACATCGAATTTGACACGGATAAGGCAACGATTCGCCCGGCTTCGCAGGAAGTAATGCGGAAAGTAATCGAACTGCTTAATGTGAAAACAAACTGCGGAATCATTCTGGTTGGCCATGCTGACTACCGTGCTTCTTATGGCTACAACGTACAATTATCAAAACGCCGTGTCGAAGCAGCCAAGCGCTTCCTGACCCGCGCTGGATTGACCGATCCAAGCCGCGTAACGGTTGAGTACTACGGAGAGTATCGCCCAGTAGCGCCGAACACATCCGGTGACAACCTACAGCGAAACCGCCGCGTAGAAATCAAAATTGTACCACAGAACATGCTTCGCTCGCCCTATCAATCCGGCTTCCGGACAGACCCACGCGAACCGAGATAATCCAATTATCAAGCAAAGAAAAACCCCGGCTAATCTAGCCGGGGTTTTTCTTTTTTAAGGAGATCCGTTCTACTGGTATTGAATGTAAAGAGGTTGTGGCGTTTCGGTAAGAACTTCTTCCGGCGTCATCAACTTATGAGGTGGTTTCTTAACGTCATTGTGATAAAACAATTTGAAACCGGTGTATTGAATTGGCTCCTTCTTGATGTAATCACGGTACGTATCACGTTTTAGAACCGGAGGTCCCCAGCCATCCATGTCAATCACAATATCAACTTTAGGGTCCAATTTGATGTTTTTATAATTGGTAACCATGCGCTGGGTAAAACGATGAACAACCAGAATTTTAGGCGGCAGATTATACTCTTTCGCAATGCCTGAAAGGAAGCGAACTGCCCCATTTATATCAGCAGCATCGTAAGTTCCAATTTTAGTACCTGGTTTGGCACCCGTTTTCATGGAAAATTCCGGGTCTATACCCAAATGAACGTGCGGAAGTTTGAGGTAATCACGCAGGTATTCCATCTCGTCTTGCAGATTGCCTAACCCAACCTGAATGTCCAAAAAGACCAGTGCGCCATGATCAGAGCCCCATTTAATGACTTTCCGGATGGTTTTGCTCGTCATGCGAAGACGGTACTTCCCGTCTTTACCGGGAGCGCTCTGGGCAGAAATAGCAACCAAGTGCAGTGCCTTCTGAACAGGCTTACTCGGGTCAGCTTTCTCCCAGTTTTTGGCTTCCTTGTCCAGGCGACGGAGCATTTCGTCTTTCGGATATTCTCCCAGAATACCCATACGCTTGGAGTGTGGATTCCCGTAGTAAGCCAAAATGCGGTGTTTGGGAAGAATTGTGTCGGGCAACGTTCCTTTAAACTGTAGGGTGTCGGCACCTGGAAAGACGGCCGTAACCGAATCGGATTTGGAGGCTGCGGCCGTGGCTGGAGCCTCTTCGGGTGAAGCAGCGGCAACCATTTTAGCGTCTTTTGTTGAGTCGGCCTTGTCCTTGCTAGCTTCCTGAGCGCCCTGAGAGCTACACCCCGCCAGACTGAGCGTGAGCATCGTGCCGACTGCCCATAAAGATTGTGTTGTACTTTTGTGAATAATGCTGTGCTTCATTGATTAGGAATCATACGTTGTCTAAATCGCAAGTTGTAAAAAAAGCTGCGGATTAGCGCAGCTTTTCAGTCGGATTAGTTGACAACTTTATAAAAAGGCTCCTATTTGATAGCTAGGCAATTTTTTAGTTTGGTAGCCGCCCTGCGTAAAATTCGCCACGAATAGGCCGCCACCTTTGGTGTATCTGCTTGTATGATAAATCCTGTTTTTGCCAAAATAGCTAGTTAAATATCAAGTTCGCCTAAACCTTGCCGGACTATTTCTAAATCATCGGTAGTTGCATTTACAATAGTAGAAGCTATGTTACCACCGTAGCCTCCGTCAACAACAAGGTCAACCATGTGCTGAAACCGCTCAAAAATCTCTTCTGGATCAGTCGGATATTCAATAATATCATCATCGTCCTTAATGGAGGTGGTAATGATGGGATTGCCGAGTTCCTTAACAATCTGACGAGGAATCGCGTGGTTGGGAATCCGGATACCCACCGTTTTTTTGTTGGTGTGCAGAATCTTAGGCACGCGGTTACTGGCGTCAAGGATGAAAGTAAAAGGGCCGGGTAAGAGCCGTTTCATCACTTTAAATGCTTGATTACCAACACGGGCATAATCTGCAATGTGGCTTAAGTCGTAGCAAATAAAAGAGAAATCGTTCTTTTGGGGTTTGATTCCTTTGATTCGTGCAATGCGCTCTACAGCCCGTACGTTGTGAATATCGCAGCCGAGTCCATAGACGGTATCAGTAGGGTATATAATAACCCCGCCATCGCGCAATGTCTTAACGATGTGCTGTATTTTTCGTTCTTCTGGTGTTTCGGGGTGAACCCGCAAAAATTCAGCCGGCATAGGTTTATCGATTCATGTTCGTAGAGAAATAACTCGTTCGGTGCCGATTTGGTTACTTCTCTCACTGAAAGACGGGGCGTTTTTCCCGGCTAATCCGCCACTGCAAATAAGGCTGATAGAGTTTATTAACTGGAATGCGCAGGCGACAAAACTGCAAAAATAGCTTGGTTTGCCAGTCTGGCTCTTCTATAAACTCCAGTAAAGCTTTAAACTGGAAGGCTAATTCAAAATGCTGGGCGTAAAAGCATTGCCGGATGCACCAACGCAGGCGGGCAACCAAGGCTTTGTATTCGTCGGCGGTGCGGCACTGGTCAAAGGCTTTGTAACAAACGGCCAGCGTCGATTGCAGCAATCTATTTTTTGGGCGGGAAAACTGGGTAGAGAGTGATTTTTGTAAAACCCGTTTGCTGGTCAAAACGCTGTCTATATATTGGTAGCGATAATCGCGCGAACTGCGTACCCAGAAATCAAAATCTTCGTAGGCCAGCGACTCATCGTAGCCCCCCAGGCTATCGAGTACATCTTTCCGCATCATCATTGTAGGAGTACAGACGAAATAGGAAGATAAGATTTCCTTAAATACCCAGCCCGAAGGAACCTTAACCGTAGTGTTTTTCTGTTGGTTAACTGGGAAATGATAACCGGTTACATTGTCGGTTTCGTCAATAAAAGCGGCATTGCCAAAAACAACGGCGTAATCGCAGGGGAGGCGCTCGAAAGTTTTAACCTGCGTTTCAACGCGATTAGGATGCAGTAGGTCATCCGCCGAGAGATCAATTACATATTTTCCCTTGGCTTGCTTCAGACCCTGATTAAAGGCCCTGCATAACCCTACATTGTCCGCATTGGCAATAAACTGAATGCTTGGATTTTTATCAATAACTTCCTGAATTACAGATCGGGTATCGTCTTTACTGTCATTATCAATAACAATCAACTCAATAGCTGGATACGTTTGCTCAAGCACCGATTGCAGGGCCGCCTTGATGAAACAACCATGATTGTAGCTAATGCAGATTACGGAAACCAATGGCCGAACAGACGATAAATAATCTGCTAACAACCCCGGAGAGTTGGATACGGGCGCTTCTACACTCATAACTAATAATTTGCGGAAAATCAGGCAGACTATTTTCCACTAAATCCTAACTTTTATTCAAGCCTTGTAAGACAATACTACCAATAATTAAGGGATATAATAGTATACTATTGAGCAAACGGAAAAGAGCGAAGGTGAATACTAGTTGTCGGCTAATTGAGTTAACTATCAGTGAGTTTTAGGTAACACTAGCTGGTTTAGAATTGACTTTCGGAAGCATTTCTTCCTCGTGATTATAGAGAGAAACATTCATTTCAAAACCTAGAATTAGCAGCAGGCAAACCAGATTAATCCAGACCATGAGCACAATGAGCGTTCCAATGGAGCCATAAAGTTTGTTGTAGGAGCTGAAGTTAGAGACGTAATAAGAGAAGCCCAGCGTAGTGATAACAATCAATACAGAGGCAAGAATGGAGCCCGGTGTGATGAGCTTCCATTTCATGTTAGCGTCGGGCCCGAAGCGGTATAAAATCGCAATAGCCAGCACAAAGACGATGAAAACAACCACATAACGACCAAGGTCGATCAAGGTGTAAAAAACAGGATTGTCGAAAATGCGAAATTGCCGCAGGTAGTCCGAAATAACGCCGCCCACAACAAGAATGGCAATAGCCAGAAACAGCGAAATCACCAGCGTTAAAGTCAATCCCACGGCAATCAGGCGCGTTTTGAAAAATCCACGGCTCTCTTTGCTCGTATGCGAAGAGTTGAAGGCCGCCATCAGGGACACCATGCCGCTCGTGGCAGCATAACCCGCCAGAATAAAACCAAAAGACAGTACGCCCTGGCGGGGGCGGCTAATGATATCCAAAACGGTATGCTTGACCGTATCGTAGGTGGTGGCGGGTAATACTTGCCGCATAAACTCCATAACCTGGTCTTCCAGGTTGTCGATGGGAATGTACGGAATAAGCGTAAATAAGAAGATAATGAACGGAAATACAGCAAGGATCAGGCTATAGGCAACTGAGGTAGAGCGCTCATTCGTGTCATTATCCAGAAACTTCGCGATGAATCTATTCAGAAAGTCGTACCAGTTCAGCTTAGAGTCAAATGCCTTGTTATTTTGCAGCCCTAGCCGAAAACGCTGCATAAACTTCAGGCCCATTACTTGCTCAAACATACTTTTCGATTGTGCTGTTTGTTCATTAATTAAACCGTCGCTGCAAAAAAAGGTTTGAGCTTTTCAATCAAATCCTGGGGTGCCTTGCAAAGCCGTCCAGTACCTGAATTTTGAAACACAAGCGTGGTTTCACCCGCATTCAGATGATCGCCTTGCTCATTGTAAATATCATATTGAAAGACGATACGCACCGTGGGCAAGTCACTAATTTTCACCCGAATTGTTAATAAATCGTCGTAACGGGCGGGTTTCAAATAGCGTGAGCGGTTTTCGTAAACGGGCATCATAACGCCCGAAGCCTCCATTTCTTTGTAATGAAACCCCAGGCTTCGGAGCGCTTCTACACGGCCAATTTCATAAAATCGGGCGTAATTTCCGTAATAGACATAACCCATCTGGTCGGTATCGGCGTAACGGACGCGGACGGGCGGAACATCGTAAATAAACATAAGCGATGGAGAATGAGCATCACCAACTTAAAAAGCAGTCTGAAAACCGCGTTTATTCAGTTGGTGATGCTCATTTAAGAATATTACGCTTGGTTAGCTCCTGCTGGTAGATCCGGGCGTTGGCAAGGTGTTCTGAGTAGGTTTTGGCAAAAGTATGATAACCGGAGAAATCGGCACGGGCTACAAAATAGATGTACTCGTGGTTTTCATGATTCAGGACGGCATCAATAGAGGTCAGCGTTGGCAGGTTGATCGGGCCTGGAGGCAAACCTTTAAAACGATAGGTATTGTAAGGCGAGTCAATCTGTTTGTGTCGGTTCAGCACGCGCCGAATGGAAAAATCGCGGTGGGCAAACACAAGCGTCGGGTCTGCTTCGAGCAGCATTCCTTTTTGCAAACGGTTGAAATATACGCCGGCAACACGCGGCTTTTCGTCTTCCTTCTTCGTTTCTGATTCCACAATTGAAGCTAGTACTTGCACCTGAGTCTGGCTAAGATTCATGGTTTTAGCTTTGGCTTTCCGTCCGTCCGTCCAGAACTTTTTATATTCATCGCCCATTCGATCCAGGAAGGTTTCTGGGGTGGCGGTCCAGAAGAACTCATACGTGTTTGGCAGAAACAGACACATAATGGTGGTGGTGTCGAAGCCATATTTGGCACAAACGTTGGGATCATTCAGCAGAGCGCCCAGTTTTTGAGGGCCAAATTCAAATTTATTGCCCAGTCGCTGAATAAGGTCTTCTTTAAGGCGGATATTATTGAAGGTAATGTTCATGGGGTCCTGCGCGCCCGCCCGCAATTTACGAATGGCGTCGTAGTTATTCATTTCCTTCTTGATGACGTAGCGGCCAAACTTAACGTGCTCTTTGTATTTCAGCAATCGGGCCATAAATCCAAACGAAATTTTATCGTTTATGACTTTGTGCTTGTTCAACGAGTCCATGACGGTTTCAAAGGTGGCTCCGCGCGGAATTAGCAACGCAAAATCGCCATCGTTTTCTCCCGTTTGCAGGTTTGGAGTACGGAATATCTGCCAGAAATAAAAAGAGAAACTAGCCAGCAGGACAGTGGCTATAATAAGAATCGCACTTTTAATTTTAAGTGACATACAAACAAGTCATTGAATGAGCAAAGATACAAAAAGTCGGCGGTGCAGGCACCGCCGACTAATGGTTCTTACCTATAAAGCAAGTTGAATGCGAATAAAAAGGGCCTTACCAGCTATCCTCCAGGTCTTTCGCCGAATACTGGTGATTTCGTTCCTGATAAACCGACTTCGCTGTTTTACCGGCGCTAAACCAGTTGCCCGTTTTATTAAAAAGACGAAATAAGAAAGCAAACGGAAAGAGAAGTATAAAAAAGACCAGCGACAGAATCACCCGTGAATTAAACCAACCCAAGCCTTCGGCCAGTTTGAACCAGATCCACGCTACCCAGCGACTTAAAGCAGGAATCAGCAGGGCTACTGCCCCGACAATTACGGCTACGTATAGCATCCAGCTGTATCGCTGGTTGGTAAAAAGGTAGATCGCCAGAAAACCGGTTGCAATGGCAAGATTTGCTTTCAGTACATCCGTCTCGTTGGGATACTTCATCATGTTAAAACAGCGTATAAATAAAAGGAGCGATAGCAGAACCACCTCCAATAACCAGAATAATGCCTAGCAAGAGCAACACCAGAATCATCGGTGCCAGCCACCATTTTTTCCGCTCCTTCATAAAGCGAAACAAATCCGTTAGAAAGTCCATGAAGAATTTGTGGTTATTTCTTTAAAGTGTGAAAATGTATAAAATGAGAAAATTAATCCAAAACGAATTCTTCTTTCCAGTTGTCTTTTTCCTGCCACTGCGGCTGTTTTTGCTTGGCAAATAAGAAATTTCCGACCGCCAGGTAATCCATTTCTGTCCGCATAAAGCACCGATACGCATCCTCAGGCGTACAGACAATTGGTTCGCCCCGTACGTTGAAGCTCGTATTGACAATAACGCCGTAGCCAGTCAATTGCTTGAACGCATCAATGAGTTGGTAATAACGCGGATTGGTTTCCTGATGCACCGTCTGAATCCGGGCAGAGTAATCAATGTGCGTAATAGAAGGCAGGTCGGAGCGAAGATGATATAACTTATCCCGTAGCGACAGGCTATGGTAGTCTGCCGGAAGTGGTTTCTGGCGGCTTTTAGCCACCGGATGCACCAGCAACATGTACGGAGAAACGCCTTTATACTCAAAATACTGCTCGCAATCTTCGGCCAGAACGGAAGGCGCAAAAGGCCGGAACGACTCGCGGTACTTGATTTTAAGATTCAGTTTTTTCTGCATTTCGGCATTGCGCGGATCGCCCAGAATACTGCGGCCACCGAGTGCACGCGGTCCAAACTCCATGCGGCCCTGAATCCAGCCAACCACGTTTCCTTCGGCCAGAACCTGGGCGGTTTGTTTCGCCAGATCGCCAAAATTGTCGTAACGCGTGTAAACAGCGCCGTATTTGCGGCTCATCAGCTCTACATCCAGATCACTGAACGTTGGGCCGAGGTAAGAACCTTCCATGCCATCCAGGCCTTTGCTCACTACGCGCTCCTTACCGTAGAAAATATGGTAAGCCGCTAAGGCTGCGCCGGGAGCGCCACCCGCATCACCCGCCGCTGGCTGGATGAATATTTCGTCGAAAACGCCTTCTTTCTGGAGCTTTCCGTTGGATACGCAGTTTAGCGCTACCCCTCCGGCCATGCACAGGTATTTAGCTCCGGTCAGGCGCTTGGCTTCTTCAGCCATTTTCACAATCACTTCCTCCGTAATCTGCTGAATAGCCAGACCCAGGTTGCAGTGGTGTTCTTTCAGTTCATCTTCTGGATTCCGGCGGGGAAAGCCAAACAGTTTTTCCCACTGGTCGTCATTCACCATTTTTAAGCCCGTGGCGTAATCAAAATATTCCTGATTTAGCCAAACTGAACCATCTTCTTTGATGGAAACAATGTGGTTTCGGATGATGTCGCAGTAGCGGGCAATATCAGGGGAAGCGGGATCGCCGTAGGGGGCAAGGCCCATGAGCTTGTATTCGCCTGAATTAACTTTAAAACCCAGAAAATAGGTAAAAGCAGAGTATAAAAGACCCAGTGAATGCGGGAAACGCAGTTCTTTCAGAATGGTAATGTCTTTTCCATCGCCGAGGCAGATAGACGCCGTTGCCCATTCGCCAACCCCATCAACGGTCAGAATGGCCGCGCGTTCAAACGGAGATGGATAGAAGGCACTGGCCGCATGCGACAGGTGGTGCTCTGGAAAAAGAAGCTTGACGTCTTTGGCTTCGTCACCAAAAGCTTTGGTTAACTCCTCACGAATCAGGCGTTTCAGGAACATTTTTTCCTTAATCCAGACCGGAATAGCCGTGATAAACGACCGAACTCCTTTGGGCGCAAAGTGGTAATAGGTTTCCAGCAAACGCTCAAATTTTAGCAATGGCTTGTCGTAAAATACGACAGCATCTACGTCTTTCAGCGAAACCCCGCCGTACTGAAGGCAAAACCGAAGTGCATTCGTTGGGAAGTCGGGGTCGTGTTTTTTGCGGGTAAATCGTTCTTCCTGAGCGGCCGCTACGATTTTCCCATCTATAATAATCGCAGCTGCGGAGTCATGATAAAAAGCAGAAATCCCCACTATCTTCATGTGTCAGACAAAATGTGTTTAAGTGTGTTGTGGGTAAAACGACAAAGATACTAATAACGAGCCAGTATTCTATTTGGAGATTTTGGACTCTACTTTTCATTTACTTAATGGTCCAGCCAGAGGATCATTAAGCAATAAATGGAATACGTAGTTTTTCGGCCAGTTCCTCCAGGCTTTTCAGTACAGGTTCAATAAGCGGAATGCCTTCCGCAGCGCGGATTGCCTCCATTTCCCGTTCCGGATCGCCCGGAATCAATACCTGCTTTCCGTCAACGGCGCGTGCCTGCCGAAACGCAGCTATCCACTGGTCCATGTGCTGCTTAAATTCATCGGCTGGCCGGAAGGCGTCGATGCGCATGGCACCAAAAAAGTGCCCGGTTCCTTCGCCAACACCCGCCTGTGCCGCCATGAAGCCCGCAGTGGCAAACGGCGGAACCCAGGGGCCGTAGTTGGCTCCGGACAAAACACCCGTAAAAATATCGACCATCGCACCAAGGGCATAGCCTTTATGGCTACCGTGCTCCCGATCCGACCCCAATGGTAACAAGCCACCGCCGTTCCGAACGGCGTGCGCGTCGGTGGTTGGCTGTCCGGCAGCGTCCTGGGCCCACCCTAAAGGAGCATCCTGATTTGTACGCTGAAGGATTTCCAGCTTTCCGTATGCTACTGCCGTGGTTGCAAAGTCTGCCACAAACGGCGGTTGGGTGAGCGCCGGAACCGCAACAGCGATTGGGTTGGTACCCAGTAGTTTATCCAGCGAAAAAGTAGGAGAGACCAGCGGCGCCGCATTGGTCATGGCCCAGCCAATCATGTCGTTTTCGAGGGCCAGCATGGCGTGGTAACCGGCAATGCCAAAGTGATTGGAATTGCGTACGGCAACCCAGCCTGTTCCCGCCACCCGGGCTTTGTCGATGGCAATTTGCATTGCTTTCGGACCAACCACCAGGCCAAGTCCTTTGTCGCCATTTACTACGGCTGTTGAAGGCGATTCATGAATAATTCGGACGTCGGGCGTTGGATTTAGCCGACCGTGATCATACAAGCGGACATAACCCGCCAGCCGCGCTACACCGTGTGAATCGACGCCCCGAAGATCTGCCTGAACCAGCACCGTAGCGGCTTGTTCAGCATCAGTTTCTGAACAGCCGATGGCCTGAAAAACCCGTCGGGTAAAATCTTTTAAGCTATTTGCGTTTATCATTTTTGGCATTCTTCGGGTCCAAGGTAACTATAAATTGGACGCCAAGACATTAACAATTCAGGATAATAGTCCCAAAAGTAGGGATGAATTAGTAAACTCAAGCCGAAAAATGCTGATTGTTGAATGACGATTCGTTCTTTAATTCGTTATAATTTTAGACACTATCCCTATCACACCCACTTACATTGCCACCAAAGATGAAAAGTTTCTTCTTTATTGCTATTTTTTCTTGTTTGTTTACTGTTACTCAGGCGCAATCAACCGATACGCTATCCATTGATTCGTTGCTGATTCGTAATAATCCAGAATACGCGAATCTAAAAAAACCGGGTACGCGCTATGTGGCTTTGGATAAAGCAGGCCCATTGTCACCCTATCGGCGCTATCGTTATTTTCCCGGTCAGACAATCAAGTTTCGGTACGACGGACGCCGGTACAGAGAACGAATCAGCGTGGTGACGGATACTTCCTTTGCGCTGGTTTTAGAAAATTCCAATAATTTTCTGCCGGAAACGGTGCATTTCCGACTGGATGGGGTCGAGCGGGTTTATACGTACCGACGGTTGCCCTGGGTAACGCTTGGAGCTGTGATGTTGCCCTTGGCGGGTGTTGTTTTTATGGGCGCTGATATTGTAAACAGTCGACAGATTAATACCAGGGCGCTGGTGCCAACGGGCGTTTTGATTGGTTTGGGTGGCGTATGCTATAAAGCGAGTTTTATAAGTATACCTATCAACCGCAATAATAGACTTAAAGTGCTCAAAACGTATTGATAATGAATGAATAAAGGGCAGTGAGCCGTTGGTAGGGGAGGTTTGGCTTGTAATTTCATCGGGCATTATTTTCGATTCGTTATTCATTGTGCATCCCGAATGGTACTTTTGCGGGAAATTCACTAATCCTTTCCGGCATTGAGCGCTGTACAACTGACTCCCCCGACTGGCCCTGTCCGGGCGACGATCCAATTGACTTCCTCCAAGAGCGAAAGCAATCGGGCTTTGATTATCAACGCACTGACTGGCTTTCAGGCCAACTTACACAATATTTCTGCCGCCCGCGATACGCAAACCATGATTCGGCTGTTGGAGTCTGATGAGCCCGTGGCCGATGTGCTGGACGCCGGAACAACCATGCGCTTTCTGACGGCGTATTTTGCCGTTTCGGGAAAGCACAAGACCCTGACGGGTACACCCCGCATGTGTGAGCGTCCCATTGGGATTTTGGTGGATGCCCTGCGGGTACTGGGCGCCGATATCGAATACCTGAACAACGAAGGTTTTCCGCCGCTGACGACGCGAGGATTTAACAAAAGCGATACGAATCGGGTAGCCGTTCGGGGGGATGTGAGTAGCCAATATATTTCTGCACTGGTGATGATTGCGCCGTTGCTGCCTGATGGACTGGTGCTCGAACTAACAGGTGACGTTGGTTCGCGGCCTTACATCGAAATGACCCTGAAGCAGATGGAGCATTTTGGCGTTCAGTCCCAGGCCGATTGGTCAACTAACACAATTACCGTTCCTGCCACTCCGTACGTCGCCCGCGATTACGCCGTCGAATCCGATTGGTCGGGAGCAAGCTACTGGTACAGCGTTGTCGCCTTAGCCGAAGAAGGTTCCGAAGTCGAACTGCTAGGCTTAAAAGAGCAGTCGTTGCAGGGAGATAGCGAAATAGTAGCCATCATGCGACCGCTGGGCGTTGAAAGTACCTTTTTCAACGGCGGGGTTCGCTTAACCAAAATTCCGGCCCAGCCATCACTGGCCTGGGACTTTACTGATTGCCCGGATCTGGCCCAGACCGTGGCCGTAGTGGCCGCCGTGAAAGGCGTTTTGTTGACGCTGACGGGCATCGAAAGCCTAAAAATCAAGGAAACAGACCGCGTAGGAGCACTTCAGGCCGAACTGCAAAAAATTGGTGCGAAGTTAGTCGAGGTAGAAACCAATACACGCTACGAAGTTCGTCAACTGCCATCGGCGGATGAGTCGGCGGTTCCGTCCATTCATACGTATGACGACCACCGGATGGCCATGGCTTTCGCGCCGGTTGCCATGCGGCGGGAGGTTATTATTGAAGAGCCGGGCGTCGTGGCGAAATCCTACCCGTCGTTCTGGGACGATTTTGCAAAAGTGGCTAGCGTAGCCCAGCTTTAATACAAAGAATCAGGGATTAACTAGAGTATATGCTGCTTAATCCCTGATTTAGTCAGATTTTCGTTTTTGGTCACTTCATTTTCATTTCCGGTCATCTTCGATCCGGTGTTTATGGCGGACTTTTGTAATAAGAATTTTAACAGCAAAAGCCGTGAAGAACCTCCTGAAAATTGAAGAACTCGCCCAGTTTACCCTCTCAATTGCTATTTTTACTCAGCTTCCTTACGCCTGGTGGTGGTTTCCGGCGTTAATTCTGGTACCTGATTTAAGCATGCTTGGCTATCTGGTAAGCACCCGCCTGGGCGCCTATCTCTATAATTTAATTCATCATAAAGCAACGGGCATTATCGTTGGCAGCCTGGGCTTCTTTTTGCAGGACCCAGCCTGGATGCTGGCAGGATGCATCCTTTTTGCGCATTCAAGCATGGACCGCCTGTTTGGCTACGGATTAAAATACACCGATAGCTTCAAGCATACGCATTTAGACATTATTGGTAAGTAGTTTCCTTTCCACCCTAATCATTCACTCATGAAAACTTATTTCAGTACGCTTGTCCTCGGGGCAACCGGTAGTTTAGGCTATGCCTTTACGGTTAATCTATTGCAGAGAAATTTACCCGTCACGATTCTGGTTCGAAACCGGGGCAAAGCCGAAAAGCTATTTTCTAACGCGCCTACGCTAACCATTGCGGAAGGCGATGCGCAGAATGCAGACTTGTTAAAGCAACTGGCTGTCGGTAAAGATTTTATCTTTCACGGCATCAATTATCCGTATCCAGAGTGGTTCGGTAACATGGACGCCGTAACGCGCAATGTGATTGAGGCTGCCGCCACCACTGACCAGCCAGCGACGATTGTCTTTCCGGGCAACATCTACAATTTTGGCAATAGCAAGACGCCGATTCGGGAAGAGAGCCAGCCAAGCCCGTGTACCCGAAAAGGCCAGTTGCGCGTTGATCTGGAGGCCATGTTGAAAGAAGCAGCGACAAAGGAGCGATGTAACGTACTGAATGTGCGGTTGCCGGATTTCTGGGGTCCTAATGTGCTGAACGAAGGCATACGGCCTATTTTTGAAGGGGCTCTAACTGGAAAAGCCATGCCGTGGATTGCAAACGCCCGAATCGCCCATCAGGCCGTATACACACCTGATGCCGCTGAAGTAATGGTACAATTGATGCAGGAGGCCGTGGAGCTACCTTTGGGAACGTATCAGGTTTGGAATTATGGCGGCGAAATCTGGCCTTCCGCTCGCTGGTTCTTCGAAAAACTGACACGTTTGACGGGAAAGCCCCTGAAGGTGCGAGTATACCCGCCCCTGTTATTCCGCTTTCTCGGCCTATTCTCGCCTATGATGCGGGAGCTTACCGAAATGCTCTATCTTTTTGAAAATACGGTTGTGATGGATGACGAAAAGCTGCGTAAAAAGCTCCCTGATTTTCAGCCAACGCCCCTTGAAAAAGCCATGACAGATACGCTAGCCTGGTTTGCAGAAACACAGTTAAGTCATCAGTTTCAACCCGTTACGCCGATTGACGGAAAGTCAGGCGGGAACTCCGATAATCCCCAGGCGTTGAACCTGTCCATTTCTTGAAAGACCGGTAAAATACACTAGGCTCGGAATAGCCTAGCAAATAGGCAATGTCGGTTGTGCTTAAATGCGAGTCGCGGAGGTGCTGCTCGGCCAGGTCGCGCCGCACTTCGTCCAGGAGTTGCTGGTAGGTAACTCCTTCTTCCTTTAAGTGCAATTGAAGCGTCCGAAGGCCCATTGAAAGCCGGTCGGCAACTGCCGCCAAAGTAGGCTCTTCTCCTTTTAGTAGCTCAATGATTTCCTCTTTAACGCGTACTTTTAACGTAGTCCCATTTGACGTACGAAGTTGACTAAGCAGGTTTTCAGCACGTTGTTCAAACAACGGGAACAAGCCGGGATGCGCATTTAAGATGGGCGTATCCAGCCAGCTTGCATCCATGATCATTTTGGTTTCAGGAGCGTCAAAAGTCAATCGGGCGGGCGCAAAAATTCGCTCGTGTTCGCGGCTGTCGAGTGGGCGGGGATAAGCGAAAGAGATTTCCTTGGCCGCAACAGGCTGGTTGGTTAGGGCGCGCATGGCTGCCAGGTAAATTGATAGCTCAGAATTAAGCACGTGATCCAGGTAAATAATATCTGGGCTAATGATCTGAAGAACCATGCTGAACTGATCACCACTCTTCTGCATCTTTGTAACCACACCCTCACAAACAATGTCCTGATACTGGCAAAGTTTATCCAGTGCTTTTTCCAGTGTTGGGCAGTGCATCATCACATAGGCCAGCACACCAATAGCAGCCGGATTTATCATCTCGCTCATGTGCAAGGCAAGGGCAGGATCGCCAGTCGCTGTAATTGCTTCGTGCCAGAGCGCCTGTACTGTCGGAATGGGAATCCGGCCATCAGGGTCACCCAGCTGCTCCGGTTTGACACCAACGGCCTGAATCAGATCGCTGGGATTAGCGCCGCGTTGTTGGGCGGCAAACAGAATCATATTAAAAGACGAAACCGAAAGCGTTTGAGTAGCCACGAGTAAATGAATAGTAACAGGCAATAAAGATAGAAAATTAATAAAGGCAATTCGTGAAAGATTAACGTCATCCACATTTGACGACCCAAAAAAACTCGCTAAGTTGCTTATCAATCCAACCCTCTAATCTTTATGAAAAACCTTGCTCTTCCGGTCGTGCTACTAATGGTTACGGCGCTGAATGCTTCGGCCCAGACCGCTCTTCCCAGTACTGATCTTCAGATTAAAACTGCCCTTCTGGCCGCCCCAACCGAGAAGCGGGAGGGAGCCTTGGTTTATGGGTATAACGCTCAAAAAGAGTTTGTTGTGCTTCGAAAAGGTTCGAATGATTTGGTATGCCTTACCGATGATCCCGATAAAAAAGGCCTTTCGGTTTCCTGTTATCACCGTGATCTGGAACCTTTCATGAAACGAGGCCGTGAATTGCAAAAAGCGGGCAAGAAATCCGACGAAATTATGCAGATTCGGGAAGAAGAAACCAAGGCCGGTAAGCTAAAAATGCCAAAGCAGCCAACGACGCTGTATGTCTTTTCCGCCAAAGATGAGAATTACAATTTGTCAACGGGAGAAGTGAAAGACGGTTACTTGCGGTATGTCGTTTACATCCCTTACGCGACTACCGAGAGTACCGGTTTACCTTTGAAGGCGGAGGCACCCGGTATGCCCTGGCTCATGGATCCCGGAACCCACCGCGCTCACATCATGATCAATCCTCCGCAGCAGTAAAATGAAAAGCACAAAAAAAGGCTGAACGAACGTCCAGCCTTTTTTTTATCTATAACCTTATTAGTTAGCTACTTCTTCTTGTTTTTTCACCGAGATGTTAAGCGCTTCACCGTTGTCGTCATAGTCAGCCATAATGACATCGCCTTCTTTAAGATCGCCTTTCAGGATTTCCTCAGCGACGGGGTCTTCGAGGTATTTCTGAATGGCACGGCTCAAAGGACGAGCACCATACTGTGGATCGTAGCCTTTTTCTGACAGGAAGTCTTTCGCTTTATCCGTCAGTTCGACTTTGTAGCCGAGGCTGGTTACACGACCCAGCAATTTGCCGAGCATGAGGTCGATGATCTTGTGAATATCTTCACGTTGCAGTGAGTTAAACACGATTACATCGTCCAGACGGTTCAGGAACTCCGGCGAGAAAGCTTTCCGCAGGGCGTTCTGAATAGTGCTCTTCATCGCATCATCCTGATTTTCGGACTTAGCTTTGGTCGCAAAACCAATACCTGTACCGAAATCTTTCAGGTCACGAACCCCAATGTTCGACGTCATGATGATGATGGTATTACGGAAGTCAACGCGGCGGCCTAAACCATCGGTCAGGATACCATCGTCAAGCACCTGCAACAGAATGTTAAACACATCCGGGTGTGCTTTTTCGATCTCATCCAAAAGCACGACTGAATAAGGCTTCCGGCGGATTTTCTCCGTCAACTGACCACCTTCTTCGTAACCAACGTAGCCCGGAGGCGCTCCAACCAGACGGCTTACGCTAAACTTCTCCATGTATTCCGACATATCGATCCGCACCAGCGCATCTTCTTTGTCGAATAGGTAAGTAGCGAGCACTTTGGCTAACTCGGTTTTACCAACCCCGGTTGGACCCAGGAAGATAAACGAGCCAATTGGTTTCTTCGGATCTTTCAGACCAACCCGCGTCCGCTGAATGGCTTTCACCAGTTTCTCAACGGCTTTGTCCTGGCCAATCACGCGACCTTTCAGCTGTTCGCCCATGTTCAGCAATTTGGCTCCTTCGTTGGTAGCCACGCGGTTTGTCGGAATACCCGTCATCATCGCTACGACTTCGGCTACGCTTTCTTCGTTAACCTCATAGCGTTTCTTCTTGGTTTCTTCTTCCCACGCTTGCTTAGCACGGTCAAGCTGATCGATCAGGCGTTTTTCCTTATCGCGAAGCTGGGCGGCTTCTTCGTATTTCTGGCTTTTAACAACCTGATTCTTCTCTTTCTTGATATTCTCAATGCTTTCTTCCAGCTTCAGAATATCCTCAGGAACAGAGATATTAGAGATGTGTACGCGGGCACCAACTTCATCCATTACGTCGATGGCTTTATCGGGCAGGAAACGGTCAGAAATGTAACGTTCTGACAGCTTAACGGCTGCTTCGATGGCCTCCGGCGTATAGTTAACGTGGTGGTGTTCCTCGTACTTATCTTTGATGTTGTTCAGGATTTCAATGGTTTCTTCAACCGAAGTTGCATCCACCATAACAACCTGGAACCGACGCGCTAAAGCGCCATCTTTTTCGATATACTGACGGTATTCGTCCAGCGTAGTAGCACCAATACATTGGATATCTCCACGGGCTAAGGCTGGTTTGAACATGTTGGATGCATCCAGCGAGCCGGAAGCTCCACCAGCGCCAACAATGGTATGTAACTCGTCAATGAATAAGATAACTTCCGGCGATTTTTCCAGCTCGTTCATAACGGCCTTCATCCGCTCTTCAAACTGACCACGGTACTTGGTACCAGCTACCAGCGAGGCAAGATCAAGAGTTACAACTCGTTTGCCAAACAGCACCCGCGAAACCTTCTTCTGAACAATACGCAGGGCAAGTCCTTCGGCAATTGCCGTCTTACCAACGCCTGGTTCACCAATCAGAATTGGGTTATTCTTTTTACGGCGGCTTAGAATCTGAGCAACACGCTCGATTTCTTTCTCACGGCCAACAATAGGATCAAGTTTTCCTAATTCTGCCAGCTTCGTTAAGTCCCGTCCAAAGTTATCGAGTACAGGCGTACGTGATTTTTCGGCTCCTTTCGGGTCTTTCCCCGACGAAGAACTACCACTTCCACCAAACATGCTGCCGCGTTCGTCATCGTCGTCGGTTTCGGAGCCCATATGTGGGCGCGTACCTGATGATTGATATTCCAGCATTTCCTTAATGACTTCGTAGTTAACGTTGTACTTGTTCAGAATCTGGGTAGCCACGTTATCTTCATCCCGCAAAATAGACAGCAGCAGGTGCTCTGTACCAATTAGAGGGCTTTTGAAGATTTTTGCTTCCAGATACGTAATTTTTAACACTTTCTCCGACTGGCGGGTCAGTGGGATGTTAGCCAGATTCTTGACGTTGTTGGTGGCGGTTCCTTTGGTGGCTTGTTCGATCGTTAGTCGTAATTCTTCCAGAGAAATTCCCAATTTTTTCAAAAGCCCGACGGCTACCCCCTCACCTTCCCGAATCATGCCCAGCAGCAGGTGCTCTGTGCCAATGTAATCATGGCCCAGACGCAAGGCCTCCTCTCTGCTGAGTGTGATGACTTCTTTTACTCGGTTCGAAAATTTAGCTTCCATTCGCTGTGGGGTCTATAAATCGTATTGCGTCTTATTACTCTAACGAAATTTTTTTCGGGTTTGTTCACTCTAAACGAGAGCATTGTAAGATCTCACTGGCGAGCGGCCCCTGACAAAAAATCAGATCAATAAGACTTAAGTTAGGTACAAAATCACTGCCAAAATTCTGAAGGTACGGAAATGGCCGGTATACACTGCCACTTTGATCGTCGCCACGTGGGCTAATCCACGCATGCATGTCTGCTACTTCTGCCTTATTCGGTTGTTTCTCAAATTCTTCGGTGATTTTCAGGGATTTTTGCCATCCGAGGGAATGCAGAC
The DNA here is from genome assembly GCF_021484805.1 of Tellurirhabdus bombi. NCBI lineage: Bacteria > Pseudomonadati > Bacteroidota > Cytophagia > Cytophagales > Spirosomataceae > Larkinella > Larkinella bombi. Next base: position 2,551,335 of record NZ_CP090557.1, read on the forward strand.
AAATTGTCAGCATCTCAACATTCAGATCAAAAAGAAAAGTATATTTTTTTTGGTAAACGGTTCTAAAATTTTCGGCATAGTGCTCAAAAAAAGCGGCTTTGCGGTAAGCTGTTTCCAGGCATCGCCATTGCTGCTCAGCCCATGACTGCCGGTAATCGATCTTTATATCGCGAATGGCTTGTTTGTGCGTGCCGTTCAAAACCGGAACTGTAAGCCGGTCCACACCATTAGCTGTCCGTACATAACAGCGATTTCTGTAACTTTGCTTTCCATAATGCTCGGCGGCTTCCAGCCAAACCGTATCGAAAGGATAAATAGCAGTAAAATAGGCCAGACAAGGTAAGTAATGAGCTTCTATTCGAATGGCATTTATGGACTGCTTAACTTGGTACTTTTCCAATAATCGTTATTCTATCTTATAAATCCAAATAACGAGAAAAATGTCGAACAGTCAACTTTTTCGGTAAATTTTTATTTCGTTTTTATAGAGTGGTATACCAGCTGTTCTTTATTTTCTAATGAGCCTGTTTTTTTTTCGCCTACTTTCCAAGCTACCAATCAGTTGGTTATATATTCTGAGTAACTTCTTGTACTTTTTGTTGGCCCGTGTCTTCAGGTATCGCCGTAAGGTAATTGAGCAAAATCTCGCCAACTCCTTTCCCGAAAAATCGGCTGCCGAGCGGCACCAGATTGCGCAGGGCTTCTACCGCCATCTGGCCGACCTCATTGTGGAAACCATCAAGATGCCGGCTTTTTCAGTCGGTGAGCTGCGCCGTCGGGTGACATTTTACAATGAGGAGGTCGTGAAAAACTACCTGAAAGCGGGGCATAGTGTAATTATCATGGCGGCTCACCAGTGTAATTGGGAGTGGGCTCCTTCGGCTGCTGTGCTAAACGGAATGCCAGCTGACGCCATTTATAAGCCGTTGGCTAGCCAACGATTCGAGAAGATTGTGCGGTATATCCGCTCTGCTTTTGGCGCAAAACCTGTGCCCATGCACCGCCTGCTACGGGAAATTGCTGCCCGGAAAAACGAACCTCGCCTCATCGCGCTGGTTGCCGACCAGGTTCCCGATAGACCCGAAATGGGCTACTGGACCAATTTTTTACACCAGGAAACCCCCTTTTATCCGGGTACGGAGCGCCTCGCCCGCAGCCTGAAACATCCGGTTTTTTACATTGAGATGGAGCGTGTCGGGCGGGGCTATTACATCGCTACGTTTCGGCCCGTTGCTGAACCGCCTTACGAGCAGCTTTCACCAGGCGAAATTATTGATCGCTACCGGGATTTGTTGGAAAAAACAATCCGCAAAAACCCGTCAGATTGGCTCTGGTCGCACAAACGCTGGAAGCATTCCCGAAAAAGCTTCGAAGGAATGGGGCAAACACGTTGGTAAACAATCAAAAAATCAGTAACTTTGCGCCCGGTTTTGGGGGACGTGTTCCTTCAGGAAAAATAAACCACTACAATGGCAGTTAAAATCCGTTTATCGCGTCGGGGACGCAAAAAACTGGCTATCTACGACATCGTTATAGCCGACGCCAGATCACCACGGGATGGTAAATTCATTGAAAAAATTGGGTCATACAACCCAAACACCGATCCTGCTACCGTTACGCTGAAGTCGGAGCGCGCAGTTGATTGGTTGTTGAAAGGTGCCCAGCCAACCGATACGACTCGTGCCCTTTTGTCGCACGAAGGCGTTATGCTGAAAAAACACCTGCAAGTTGGGGTACTTAAAGGTGCCATCACGCAGGAACAAGCCGACACTAAGTTCGACGCTTGGAAAGAAGAAAAAGAAGGCCGCAAAGCCGGTGTTGCTGAAACGAAATCTCAGAAGAAAGCGAGCGACAAACAAGCGCGTCTGGAAGCTGAGCAGAAAGTTAGCGCAGCCCGTGCCGAAGCCATCGCTAAAAAGAACGCCGTTCCAGAACCAGAGCCTGAGCCGGCGGCTGAAACTGAAGAAGCACCAGCGGCTTCTGAAGGCGAAGAAACAGCGGCTGAATAAGCATAATTTCCTCTTTAGACAACTGATGGGCGTCTGTTCTGCCAATGCGGAATGGATTCCCGTCAGTTGTTGTTTATAGGGTATACTAAATGAATAAACGGTCGCTGCGGCGATCTAATTGCTGTGACGAAAGACGATTGTTACCAACTGGGTAAAATAACAAAAACACATGGCGTACAGGGAGAACTGGTGTTCTTTCTGGATGTGGATGTGCCAAATGTATACGACGAACTGGACTCGGTACTGGTCGAGGTAAGGGGCGAACTGGTGCCTTACTTTATTGAGTCCATTTCGATCCACCGCAACCGGGCCATTGTCGGTCTGGAAGATGTAGACACGATTGAGGCGGCGCAAAAGCTGATAAATTGCGATCTGTACCTGCCTTTGGAGAACCTGGAAGAACTTGACGAAGGCGCGTTCTACTTCCACGAAATTGTTGGTTTTCTGGTACGCGACGAAAAAATGGGAGACTTGGGAACGGTACGGACCGTATACAGCATGTCTACCCAGGATCTGATTGTGATGGATTATCAGGGGCAGGAGATTTTAATTCCCTCAAACAGTGATATTGTCACAACCGCAGATCGGGAGCAGAAAGTCCTGAATGTTCGCTTGCCGGAAGGTCTGATTGATTTGTACCTGGAAGAAGGTGCTGGAAAAAAAGAGCAGCCTGACGACGAAGACGAACCAATTGATTCCGACGAACCAACTTTCCCCGATGAGGATTGATATTATTACGTGCCTGCCTAAATTGCTGGATAGCTTTTTTGCGCATTCCATCGTGCAGCGGGCGCAGCAGAGCCAGCAGGTCGAAGTGGTTATCCACGATCTGCGTGACTATTCAACGGACAAGCACAAGCGCGTCGACGACTATATGTTTGGTGGCGGGGCCGGTATGGTCATGCAAATTGAACCCATCGCGCGTTGCATCCGGGCTCTGCAGGCGGAACGTTCTTACGACGATATTATTTATATGACGCCGGACGGTGACCGCTTCGACCAACGGACAGCAAACCGGCTTTCGCTGGCCAAAAATCTGCTCATTCTTTGTGGGCACTACAAAGGCGTTGACGAACGCGTGCGGGAGTTGTTTATCACGAAAGAAATCAGCATCGGTGATTACGTGCTGACGGGTGGCGAATTGCCCGCTGCGGTGGTTGCTGACTCCATTATTCGGCTGATTCCGGGGGTCATTTCCGACGAAACCTCGGCCTTGACGGATTCGTTTCAGGATGATTTACTCTCGCCGCCCGTATACACGCGCCCGGCAGACTTTGAAGGTCATGCCATTCCGGAAATTCTGCTTTCGGGTCACGAAGCTAAAATCAATGAGTGGCGATTTGAAAAGGCCGTGGAGCGAACCAAGGCAAGACGGCCTGATCTGCTGGGTTAAAAAGCAGATTTGCCCAACAAAGCGCCTTGTTTTTCTGTTGGCAGAACAAAGACCAACCGAAATGCAATGCGCTTTTTTAGTTACCTACTGATTTTTCTTTTCGTTGTTTCTCGTGGTGTTGCTCAGGATACCGGCGAAATCAATTATGCTTATCCCGTTCAATATTTGCCACTGACTATTGAGTCGAAGCCTGTCAAAATGGCTTACATGGATGTTCGGTCTGAGCGTCCGAACGGCAAGGTTGTTTTGCTCTTACACGGTAAAAATTTTAATGGGTATTACTGGAAAAGGGTAATCCAGTGGCTCACAAAAAATGGCTACCGGGCCATCATTCCTGATCAGGTGGGCTGGGGCAAATCATCGCACCCCGACATTCATTACAGTTTTCACCGGCTGGCGGCCAACACAAAAAAGCTGCTAGATACCTTGAATATTCCTAAAGTGACAGTGTTGGCGCATTCCATGGGCGGCATGCTGGGTACGCGCTTCTCGCTCATGTATCCGCAAACGGTTGAGAAGTTGATTCTAGAGAATCCAATTGGCCTGGAAGATTACAAAACCTTTGTGCCCTTCCAAACCATTGAGCAGCAGTACCAGAAAGAACTAACTGCTTCGTATGAGTCCTACAAAAAATACCAACAGAGTTACTATCCGATCTGGAAACCGCAGTATGAAGATTTAGTCCGGGTGCAGGCCAGCGATCTGCGAGCGCCGGATTTCAAGGCTATTGCCTGGTCAAATGCCATCACCTACCAGATGATTTACGAACAGCCCGTCGTGTACGAATTTGCTAACTTGGCGATGCCAACCGTATTGATTTTGGGTCAGGAAGACCGTACTGTGGTTGGCAAAGCACTGCTGGCTAAGTCGGAGCAGGAGCGGCACGGGCAGTATCAGGCGCTTGGTAAAAAAATCGTTCAGCAATTGAAATCGGGCAAACTGATTGAACTGACCGGCATTGGCCATATTCCGCACATACAGGAACCGGAGCGCTTTTTGAAAGCGTTGCAGGAGGCTTTACAGGAGAAATAGAACACAAACCGCCGGGAACCGAAGCAATTGACGTTTGTGTTTTGCCATTGCCTATGAATACAGAACCGTCAACGCGCCACAGCCACGCTCTGCCCGAACTTCGTCTTTCGCTTAATCTGCTTTACGTCGGTCGGCTTCTGCTGGGCATGACCACGCATTCGCCAAACCAGGAGGAAACGCTCGAAACCCTCGACGAACACATTGAAGAGGTAACGGACGAACTGGTAGCCACGGAACTTCTGCACGAAGCCGCTCTGCTAGCTGGTGATGTGCTGCCGCCAGCCGAGGAAGTACAGCCCTAATTCTCCCCTTGGCTAACTGATCATAGCGTTCCGCATCAGTTCCACACTTTTTCGCACGCCGGTTTTAGCATCTTCCTTGCCTTCAAATTCAATCGATAAATAACCCTGGTAATTGGCTTTACGCAGGAGGTTGAAAATGCGTTTGTAGTCTAGATCGAGCGAATACCACTCCCCGCCGCCGTAGTAGGTTTTGGCTTGAACGAACGTGGCGTGGGGCGCTACTTTTTCCAGTTTGTCGTAGGGGTTTTCCAGGAAATTACCCGTATCGAGCAAAACCCCCATCCAGGGCGAATCAATCGCTTGGCGAATGCGCAGCAGTCCTTCCGGCATTGACGACAAACCCCAGTGGTTTTCCAGCGCCAGCATCACGCCGCACTCGGCAGCTTTAGGTAGGCACTTTTCAATGCTGTCGATCACCCATTTGAAACCCTCATCTTCCGTATGCCCCGGCAAAATGGGTTCGATGCCACGCTTGGCCATCAGTTCATCAAACGACTTGATGGTATTCCAGCGGCCCGTATTCAGCCGCATACACGGAATGCCCATCTTGTAAGCCATTTCAATGCCTTTGATGGTATGGTCGATGTTTTTCTGACGTTCCGCCGCGTCCGGGTAGACGAATCCTTGGTGGATGGACAGGCAAATCAGGTCGATACCCGCGTGGAAGGCATGCCGTTTCAGCTTTTGCAGGTACGCGTTGTCTTCACCTTCCATCTGGCGGTGCAGAATATCGACGCCTTCCACGCCAAGCTTGGCCGCTTCGTCGATCACCATTTCGATAGGTACCTTAGCCGTTTTAAAATGCCAGTACGAATACGAAGAAATGCCCAGTTTGATGCGCGGAGCCGCCGGGATCGTTGGTGCTGGTGTATTTGGGGTGGGTAGAAGTGGAGTAGCGGCCAGCGTCGAAGCAGCCAGGAAAGAGCGGCGGGAGAGGGTCATGTTGATGGGGCTTAGCGAATCGATGTACCAGAAATATACACAAAAATCCGGTTCTCCAATCAGCGATGCTTCGTCACGCCAACCTGCTCGCACCAGGTCAGAACGGGGCAGGTGGAGCAATGGGGGAGGGTGCCCGTGCAAATGTGCTTCCCGAACGGCATCAAAAGCCGGTTGATGTCAACCCACTGCGATCGAGGGACTTTTTTCTCTAGTTGAAGCATGGTCTTTTCCGGCTGGCTGGCCTCCACAAAACCCCAGCGGTTCGTGACGCGGTGCACATGAATATCCACGCTGATTCCCGCGTTGCCCGTCGATACACCCAGCGCTAGGTTGGCACACTTGGGACCAACGCCTTTCAGACTAATCAGCGTTTCGTAATCGGCGGGAAGCTGGCCGTCAAATTCGTCTACCGTCCGCTGGGCAATGCCGAGCATGGTTGCGGCTTTCTGGTCGGGGTAACTGCTACCGTAGAGCAGTTGGGTGAGCCTTGAAGCATCGAGTTGAAGAAACTGTTCCGGCGTTCGGGCAACGGCAAACAGCCGCTCCGATATAGGAATGGTCGTTTCGTCCAACGTCCGAATGGAGATAATGCAGGAAATTAATTGCTCAAATAAACTGCTATACCCACGCTCGGTCAACTCGAACATGGCGGCTTTCGGGTAAGGCCGAATGGCCTCTTCGACGCGGGTAAGAACAACATCAAGATCAAAGTCAGGCTTCATGTAAGCCTTAACTTCGGCAAGAGGAGAAGGGTTTTTTATTTCGCGGATCCGCGTAAATTCGCACCACTTTTAGCCGCTTTATATCCTTACTCCAACTTAATTTATGCGGACTGTCATTTTGCTCGTTATGTCCAATCTTTTTATGACAACGGCCTGGTATTGGCACCTGCGCTTCAAGCAGGAGGCGCTTTGGAAAGTTGTCCTGATTAGCTGGCTGATCGCTTTCTTCGAATACTGGCTGGCGGTTCCGGCCAATCGAATTGGATCGTACCAGTTCAGTGCTTTTCAGCTCAAGACCATGCAGGAGGTAATAAGTCTGGTCGTTTTTGTCGCGTTTGCCGTCTTTTACCTGAAAGAAGAGGTAAAGTGGAATTACATAGTGGGTTTCGCCCTGATCGTGCTGGCGGTGTTTTTTGTCTTCAAGAAATGGTAAATTTTCGGGAAAGCAGATCAAAGGTACAGCCTAGTGACGCTTTCCCGAAGCCCTTACCGATTGGCGATGTAACTTTCCCATTTTTCCAGTGCCGCCTGAAAATCACTGGGCAAGTCCGAATCGAACTGCATCCATTCTTTCGTCTTGGGATGGATAAAACCCAGTGACTTAGCGTGGAGCGCCTGCCGGGGAATCAGGTTAAAGCAATTCTGCACAAAAGCTTTGTAGGAGCCGTTGGGGGTTCCTTTCTTGATCTGATCGCCGCCGTACATGGCATCGTTGAACAGCGGATTACCCAAATATTGCATATGCGCCCGAATCTGGTGCGTCCGTCCGGTTTCCAGATTGCACTGCACCAGCGAGACATAGTGCAACGTTTTCAAGACTTTGTAGTGCGTAACGGCGTGTTTGCCCTGGCTTCCGTCAGGGTAGACAACTTGCACTTTGCGGTCGCGCACACTGCGGCCCAGGTGGCCAACGATGGTTCCGGCGGCTTCCTTGGGTTCGCCCCACACCAGGGCGTAATACGTTCGCTCAATTGTGTGCTCGAAAAACTGCCGGGCTAGGTGCGTCATGGCGTAATCGGTTTTGGCAATTACCAGCAGGCCAGACGTGTCTTTATCAATCCGGTGAACCAGACCGGGACGCGCCTCGCCATTGCGATGCGTTGGTAAATGCTGAAAATGATAGACCAGTGCGTTAACGACCGTACCCGACCAGTTGCCATGCGCGGGGTGTACCACCATGCCAGCGGGTTTATTCATCACCAGCAGATCATCATCTTCGTAAACGATGTTAAGCGGAATATTTTCTGGAATAATCTCCGTATCACGCGGCGGATGCGGTAGTGATACCGTGATGACATCCAGCGGTTTAAGCTTGTAACTCGCCTTGATGACTTTGCCGTTCACCTTGACCGATTCGGTATCAATCCCGTTCTGGATTTTGGTGCGGGTAGCGTTTGGAATACGGTCTTTTAGAAACTGATCGATACGAATCAGACTCTGGCCTTTATCAGCCACAATCCGGTAATGTTCGTACAGTTCGTCCTCATCCGATTCCATGCCCGCTGCGGGGTCAAGGCCATCCAGCTCATTCTCCCAATTTTCTGCTGTATCTTGCATTCCGTAGTTAATCAATGGCTAAAGAAACGGTTCAGTGACCGTTCTCAGCTGCAAAATTACAAATGTTGGAAGATTTCTTCGCATTGGCTGCTGGCTCGCGGCTTCAGTTCCTGCCCAATCCATTTCCAGAACCGGTTTCTATTCGGTTATTTCTAAAGCGGGACGATGAACTACATCCGAATGTTTCCGGAAATAAATGGCGCAAATTAAAATACAACCTGCTGGAAGCGAGCCGCCTTAGCCAGAACACGCTGTTGACGTACGGCGGCGCTTTTTCGAACCACATCTATGCCGTGGCATCAGCGGGGAAAGTATTTGGTTTCCAAACGATTGGTATTATTCGGGGGGAGGACCACCGCGAACGGGATACACCTACCTTGGCTTACGCGCGTGAGCAGGGAATGCGGCTCCATTTTGTCACGCGCGAACAGTTTCGGCGTAAGGATGAAGCCCCATTTCTGGCTGATTTGCGGCAGTCGTTCGGCGATTTTTACAACCTTCCGGAAGGCGGCACCAACGAGCTGGCCGTGCGCGGCGTGGCAGAAGTAATACCTGAAATCAGGGCGCAGTTAGGCGCTGCCCCAGATTATATATGCTGTCCCGTCGGAACCGGGGGAACGCTGGCTGGACTGGTAGCCGGAGCGGCTGAACCAACGCGGGTGATTGGCTTCGCGGCACTGAAAGGGGTAACGCCAACCGATTCTTTACAGACGGCCTACCATTTCGGGGGCTATGCGCGCACCAAGCCAGAACTGATTGACTTCATTCGCCTTTTTAAGCGGCAAAACGGAATTTTGCTTGAGCAGGTTTATACGGGTAAAATGCTGTACGGCATTTATGATTTGGCCCGACAAGGCTATTTTCAACCGGGTTCAACGGTGGTGGCGTTGCATACCGGCGGCTTGCAGGGACGAAATGCCGCGTTGCTCGATTAACCTTCCAGGTCGCCCATTCCCGCTGTAGCAACTACGGCGTGCGTGTCGGTTTCTGGTTCCGGCTGATTGATAAAATGGGACACAACCGGTAATTCGGGGCCGGAATGATATTGAAGAACACGATCCTGAATCCGCTGATCTTCTTTCGTAAACCGCTGGTGCTGGCGGAGGTGCTCATCCCAGGAAGAAACCAGAAAAAACTCTACCTGCCGCAGCGGATTGTTGGTGTCCGTAAAGACGCCCGCACGAAGGGCACCATCCCGTAATCGCAGCCGTTTCAGCGACTCCATGGCGCGCAGAAAATTATCCCGATCGCCTAAACGAACATGGTATTCAATCATGATAACCACGGGTCCCTGCCCCGGTCGAATGGGGTCACTGATAGCGGGGTGCGGCCAATTGCGGGCGGGGGATAAGTCCAGAGAATCGCCCATTGGGAGCCGAAACGGAATAACCAGCAGCAACGACAACAGCAGCCAGATTCCCGCCGCCATAAGGGCGACCGATAAGCCAAAACGGTCGGCAACCGAACCCCAAACCAAACTGCCCAGGGCCATACCGCCCTGAAAAATAAGCATGTAAATACTTAGCACCCGCGCCTGAACCCACTTGGGAAGTTGCAGCTGAATGGAAACATTCATGCTGGTCATAACCAGCAGCCAGGCCGTGCCGCAGATAAACATGATGGGGTAAAGCACATACACGGAGGTGACCAGAGCAAGCGAGAAATTAACCCCGGCAAAAATAGTAACCGCAATAATAACCCGCAGATCGGGGCTGATGCGCTCGCGCACTTTGTTGAGCGCTAAGGCTCCCGTAACGGCACCCGCTCCCAGCCAGGTCAGCATCAGACCGTACGAACTGGATTCCAGATTTAACTTGCGCGCTACCACGAGGGAAAGCAACGCCCACATGGCGCTGGCCCCAAACGTAAACGAAAAGGCTCGGACGAGAATGGCGTGCAGCGAAGGCGAATAGCGCACGTAACGCATACCAGCAATCAAGGCCGTAAAGAAGTCTTCAACCGGTGCAGTGGCAGTTACAGCAGTGCGTTGCCAGCGATAAATAACCAAAAAGGTAGCAATAAACGAAACGCCATTCAGCATAAACACAAAACCCGGCGAATAATAGGCAATGACAAGGCCACCAATGGCGGGACCAATGGCGCGGGACAGGTTCATGCTAATGCCGTTCAGGGTAAGCGCCGTCGGCAGGATCGGTCGTGGCACTACCTCGGGCGTGACCGACTGCCAAGCCGGACCATTCAGGGCGGCCCCCGTTCCCAGCAGGAACGTAAAGAAAAGGACCAGTTGCGGACTGGCCAGCCCACTCAGCGTAACAATGCCTAACGTAAAGGCGACGATGGCCATAAAGCCCTGCGTGGTCATCAGGAGCTTGCGGCGGTCCAGCAAATCGGCTAGTGCACCCGCCGGAATGCTAAGCAAAAAGACGGGTAAGCTCGTGGCCGTTTGCATTAGGGCCACCAGCACCTGCGAGTCGGAGAGTGTGGTAAGCAACCAGACCCCCGCCATGTTCTGCATCCAGGTACCGATGTTGGAGACAAAGGCAGCCAGCCAGATAGCTTTAAAAACCGGAAAGCGAAAAGCCTCCCACAGAGAAGGACTGGAATTAATCGTTGGCGAAGAAGGCGTCATGGTACTTTTAGCGGAAATACCTCTGTCTGGAAAACAGATTCTAGTTGCGGAATGTTACTGGCCAACAGCAAAAAGACCGGTAGCACGCTACCGGTCTTTCAAAATAGGGCCTTGATAAGCCTAGTTTTTATGTCCTCCTTTGGAGCCGCCAGTTGAGCCACCGCCACTGTGGCTACCTTTATTGCTGTTGCTGTGGGACGTGCCGCTGCGTGTTCCTTTGGAGCCTTTTTGGGCGCCGTTGCTTTGTTTATCACCCGCCTGGCCTCCGCCAATCATCTCCTCGTACGTTTCCAAATCCTTGTTAGCCATAACGTTAAGTTGTTAAAGGTAAGTGTATTTAATTAACTACCTAACTAAACCCGTTTGATTAGAGAAGGGTTGACTGTAATTAAGGCAACGGTCCAACGTGTACGGCTGGTAATTGCTCTAGTTGGTCCATTTCCAGCAAGCGGGAGCGAATGATAAAGCGGATACCCAGCGGAATTTCCAGCGAAAAACTAGCCCCACGACCGGGGGTGACATCGACAGTCAGGTGAGTATGTTTCCAGTATTCAAACTGATCTTCGGCCATCCAGAAGTCACAGCCGTGAACCTGGCCCAGCAGCACATCCGTAGAACCAATCTGAAAATCACCCTCGGCAAAACACATGGGCGATGATCCGTCGCAACAGCCGCCGCTCTGGTGAAACATCAATTCACCGTGCTGCTTCCGCAGTTGATCAATCACTTCGGCAGCCGCAGCCGTCACATCGACGCGGGAAAGAGAAACCATATAAAAAAATATAAAGAGCGAAAGAGATAAAGAATGAAAGAGCGGTTCGGTAATGAGCGAAAAGGTAGAGAGTGGAAGAGCGATCCAGCAAAGAGCCAAATCAATGCGCTGGATCAAAGCGAAAGAGGGAACCACTCCAGATCGCTCTTTCGCCATTCACTCTTTCACTCTTTAAAAAAATCCTAGTTTGGATTTGCTGTACGAGATGAGTAGGTTTTTAGTCTGCCGGTAGTGGTTCAGCATCATGGCGTGGTTTTCGCGACCAAAGCCCGATTTTTTGTAACCGCCGAACGGCGCGTGGGCCGGATATTGGTGGTAGCAATTTACCCACACCCGACCGGCCTGAATGGCCCGCGGAACCTGATACATTTCGTGGGCATCACGGGTCCAGAAGCCAGCGCCGAGTCCGTAAAGCGTATCGTTGGCCATCTGAACGGCTTCTTCCGTGCTTTTGAAGGTCGTCACGGAAACCACCGGACCAAAAATTTCTTCCTGGAAGACCCGCATTTTGTTATGCCCCTTCAGAATGGTTGGCTGGATGTAATAGCCTTTTTCCAAACCGCTGTTGAGGTTAGCCGGTCCGCCGCCGGTTAGCACTTCGGCCCCTTCTTGCTTGCCAATATCAATGTACGACAGAATTTTTTCGTATTGGTCGTTAGAAGCCTGCGCGCCCATCATCGTGCTCGGATCGAGTGGGTGGCCCATTTTGATGGCTTTGGTCCGTTCCACCACGCGCTCCATGAAACGGTCGTAAACGCTCTCGTGAACCAGCAGCCGCGATGGACAGGTACAAACTTCGCCCTGGTTGAGCGCAAACAGAACGGCCCCTTCCACACACTTATCAAAAAACTCGTCGTCGGCGTCGGCGATGCTCGGCATGAAGATATTCGGCGACTTTCCGCCCAATTCCATCGTAACCGGAATCAGGTTTTCCGAAGCATACTGCATGATCAGGCGGCCCGTGGTAGTTTCGCCCGTGAAGGCCACTTTCGCTACGCGTTTGGATTGCGCGAGGGGTTTACCCGCCTCCGGCCCGAACCCGTTGACGATGTTAATTACCCCCGCCGGAAGAACACCTTCCAGCAACTCCATCAGCACCAGAATGGATGTAGGCGTTTGCTCGGCGGGTTTCATCACCACGCAGCAGCCCGCCGCCAGGGCCGGAGCCAGCTTCCAGGTCGCCATCAGCAGCGGAAAATTCCAGGGAATAATCTGCCCAACAACGCCAATCGGTTCTTTAATAATCAGCGAAACGGTCGTGCTGTCCAGTTCGGCCAGACTGCCTTCTTCCGCTCGAATCACCCCGGCAAAGTACCGAAAGTGATCCACGCAAAGCGGAATGTCGGCGGCCATCGTCTCGCGGACCGCCTTTCCGTTTTCCATTGTTTCGACGCGGGCAATATAATCCAGGTTGTCTTCAATAATATCGGCAATTTTCAGCAGGAGGTTGGAGCGTTCGGTGGCCGACGTTCTCGACCAGCTTTCGAAGGCTTTATGGGCCGCATCCAGCGCCAGTTCCACGTCGGCCGCCTTTGAGCGGGCCACGCGGCTGATCAGGCTGCCATCAACGGGTGAATGGTTTTCAAAATATTCTCCGTCTACGGGCGCAACCCACTGTCCACCAATGTAGTTTTCGTACTGAGCCTTGAACATGGGCCGGTCGAGAGCTGGGTTTGCGGTTTCAATCGTTTCCATAATTTGACAGGTGTTTAGCGTAGATAATCAATTGGTTGGGTTTATTTAGTCACAAATTTTGCCGATATTGTGCAAGAAGTGTTGCGCCGAAATCTCATTTTGTTTCGGTATTCTCTCATTTTATTGCCGCCATCTGGTCGCGATGAAGAAGTCAGAAGCCCTATGAAATATGCCAAAAATAGCTCTGCAAACCACCTTGTGAATGCCTTTGGTGGTCGGCTGGACCGTCTGGTTGAGAATAAACTGACACTAGGTCATGACAACGCCGAACTGCACCTCTACGAAACATTTCAGCGTGCCCGACTGGTCGAATTGCAATTCGATGCGCCCGTATTAACCAGTATGTTGAAGGGAAAAAAAGTAATGCACATTGATGAGCTGACGCCGTTTGATTACCTGCCGGGAGAGTCGCTAATGCTGCCGGCGCATAAGCCCATGCGCATTGATTTTCCCGATGCGGAGCTGCAAACGCCCACGCGCTGCATTGCCCTTACCATTTCGGATGAGTTTATTCGAGAGACGGTCAATACCCTAAATGAGCAATGTCCACTCGTGGAGGAAGCGGGGGAGTGGCGGCTCGAAGCGAACAATTACCACTTGCGGAATGATTACGAGATGAATTCACTGATCGATAAAATCATTCGCACGTTTCGGAATGACAATTCCTTCAAGCCATTTTTTATTACCAATTCGCTGAAAGAACTGGTGGTTCGGCTCATGCAGACCCGCGCTAAAAGTGTGCTGCTGGACCAGACGCAACAGTACCTGAGTACCCATCGACTGGCGTTTGTGATTGATTTTATCCGGAAAAATCTGACGCGCAATCTATCCATTGACGAGCTATGCAACAAAGCCTGTTTGTCTAAATCGCATTTTTTCCGGCTGTTCAAGAACGAATTGGGTATGTCGCCCGTGCAGTTTATTCTGACCGAGCGCATCCGGCTGGCAAAGCAAGTGCTTAGCAATCCGGCCAAATCCATTACCGATGCCTGCTACGAGTCAGGCTTCAACAGCCTGACCCATTTTAGCAGTGCATTTCGTTCGGTGGAGCAGATTAGTCCGCGTCAGTTTAAACAGCAGCTCAAACTCTGAGCGTTACTGTTCGGCCACCGCAATCGCTACCATGTTGAATACTTCCCGAACCGTACTACCTAATTGCAGGACGTGAATCGGCTTTTTCAGACCCATCAGAACCGGGCCTATTTTTTCAATCTGAGCAATTTCTTTTAGGAGGTTATACGCGATGTTTGACGCGGCTAGATTTGGGAAAATCAGCACGTTCGCGCCGGTTTGCGCCAGGGGCGAGAAGGGGTACGTTTCTTTCAGCAGGTCCAGATTGAACGGTAAGTGCGCCTGCATTTCTCCATCAACGATCAGGTTCGGGTGCTTGGCCCGCAGAATTTCGGACGCTTCGTGCATCTTAGTCGCATCTTCGCCCGACGCACTGCCAAAGGTTGAATAGGAGAGCAGTGCCACGCGGGGCTCCACCGACAAACGCTGGACCTGCCGGGCTGCCAATTCGGCGATTTCGACAATTTCGTCCACCGTCGGATTTAGGTTGACCGTCGTATCGGCCAAGAAAAGTGGCCCGAACCGGCTCATCAGAATGTACATTCCCAGTACCTTACGAACACCTTTTTGCCGCCCGATCACCTGCAAAGCCGGACGAATGGTTTGGGGGTAATTGCGGGTAAGACCGGAAATCAACACGTCGGCCTCGCCCGTTTCGACCATCACGGCGCCAAAATAATTCCGGTGTTGCAGCAAGCCCAAAGCATCGGAATAGGTTAGTCCTTTTCGCTTTCGTTTTTCGTAGAGAACCTGGGCGTATGCGGCGCGTTTGTCGGCCTGATCCTTATTTCTTGGGTTAATGATGATGACCTGATCCGAAAACGTCAAAGCCTGTTCCTGCATCACCTGCTGAATAACGGCGGGGTCGCCCAGCAGAATAGGAATCGCAATGCGCTGTTCGAGCACTTCCTGCACGGCCCGTAGAACCGTCAGATTTTCACCATCCGTAAACACCACTCGCTTGGGCCGTTCCTGCGCCTGGGCAATAATGCCCCGAATGAGTGAATTATCCTGACCCAGACGGCGCGACAATTGCAGGCGGTATTCATCCCAATCCGTAATCGCTCTTCGAGCCACGCCCGATTCAATGGCTGCCTGGGCTACTGCCGGGGCAATGGTGGTGAGTAGGCGGGGGTCGGTTGGTTTGGGTAAAATATATGTTTTTCCGAACGATAGGCTAGTCGTTCCGTAGCTGCGGTAGACACTTTCCGGTACTGTTTTTCGGGCCAGCGAAGCCAACGCCTGCACGGCGGCCAGCTTCATCGCTTCGTTAATTTCGGAGGCACGCACGTCGAGCGCCCCACGGAAAATATAGGGGAAGCCCAACACATTATTGACCTGATTCGGGTAATCGGAACGTCCGGTGGCCATGATCAGGTCTGGCCGGGCAGCCGTAGCTGTTTCATAACTGATTTCGGGAGTGGGGTTAGCCATCGCAAACACAATGCAGTTAGGGGCCATCGACGCAACCATTTCCGGACTGACGACATTACCAACCGACAAGCCCAGAAAAACATCGGCACCCCGAAGCGCATCGGCTAAGGTCCAATCCGTTGAAAAACGATCCGTAACGTAGACATACTGGTTGGCAGCTAGATTTGTGCGCGACGTATGCAGCAAACCATCTTTGTCAAAAACCGTAATGTTTTCGCGCGGCAAACCCAACGCCACGTATAAATTCAGGCAGGCAATGGCGGCGGCTCCGGCTCCGTTGGCCACCAGCCGAATCTGGCTGATGTCTTTCCCCGACAGTTCGAGGGCGTTGAGCAGGGCGGCTGAGCTAACAATGGCGGTGCCGTGCTGGTCGTCGTGCATGACCGGAATGGTGAGTTCCTGGCGGAGCCGCGTTTCTATTTCGAAGCAGGCCGGTGCCGCAATGTCTTCCAGGTTAACCGCCCCGAAGGTTGGCTCCAGAATTTTTACGGTTCGGACAAACTCGTCAATATTGTTGGTATCTAGCTCAATATCAAAAGAATCGATGTCGGCGTAAATTTTGAAAAGCAAGCTTTTGCCTTCCATTACCGGCTTGGAAGCAACGGGGCCGATGTTGCCCAGACCGAGCACGGCCGTCCCGTTGGAAATAACCGCGACCAGGTTTCCTTTGGTCGTATAATCATAGGCTTTTTCGGGAGCGACGGCAATTTCGAGGCAAGGTTCCGCCACACCGGGGGAATAAGCTAACGAAAGATCGCGCTGGTTGGCCGTTTCTTTGGAAGGAACAACTTCAATTTTTCCGGGGCGGCCTTTGGCGTGATAATGCAGGGCATCTTCCCGAAGTTTTTGACTACTCATCTGGCTTGAAGATCAAGTGGAGGATAAATAAACCCAATTATTCGTTAAAAAATGGGTTACTCTACCAACAAAATACAACAGCTTCAGGAATAATGTGAAGAATAAGTCCGCACCCGCGCCAGGTATACGGCTGATTACGACCCTTCAAGAACAAGATGAAAAGGATGTAGCGCTAAATAATTTTTGGACAGTCGGTGCCGGAGTTGGCGCGCGAACGGCGGGGCTTGGGCATCCGTTTGGATTTGACCTGGATAGGCGGCGACACACGGCTGTCTGCGCGTTCGGCTTTGATGTCCATCATCAGCAAATCATCAATGGGCCGAAAATCAGGATGGGGCGGGTTTTCAGGAAGAATCGGGAAAAAGTGTTCGCCCGGAAATTCGATTTTGTCGAAGGCGTAATCGTACATGTAAATGTTGATATACCCATCCCGGCTGTATTTAGCGCTAATCGAGTTGGTCAGCACCAGTGTCCCGGCCCGGGCCACATCGTTGTTGGTGTGCAATGAATCCTTGAAAAATTCATTGAAAACCCGGTAGCGGTTGTAATGATAGATTTGATTGGTCGAATCCAGATCAATCGCAATATTCAAATAATGCTTGGAAATGGTTCCTTTCGAGTTGCTGGCAAACAAAACGCCCATGTTGTTGATGGCGGTCTTACTCAGATACGATTCGTAACTCTTAATGGCATTGCCGAAATCTTGCATGTTTTTGTAGACATTGCCGAGATTATTCTGGTAATACTTAGTCGATGAGTCGAGTTTCTGGGCTTTTTCAAAATCTTTCAGCGAGCGGTAGAAATACTGCCGGGAGTTATGAAAATCCTTTGCTTTTTCCAGCTTCAGGGCCACATACGAACGAACAATTCCCCGGTTGTTGTACAGGTAAGCTTTGTGGTGGCCACGGGAAATGAGGCTGTCGTACAAGGTTTGGGCCCGTTCAATATGATCGCGTTCGAGCAGGGCTACCCCCATGCCGTTCAGGGCGTTAACATTGCGCGGGTTATGTCGGAGTGCCCACATAAACATTGGGTAGGCTTCATCCATATTGCTAACTTTAAGGTACAGATTACCCTTGTTGGTCAACAACTTATCGTTTTGTGGCTCCAGGCTAACGGCCTTGTCCATGTAGCGAATTGCCTGTAGAAAATTCTCGTTTTTCCGGTACACATCACTCACCCCGGCGTAAGCGGCTGGCAGGTCTTTATTGAGGTTAATAGCCGTCAGGAAATCAGCCATAGCCAGCTGATTTTTGCCCATTTCCAGTTGGGCGAGCCCCCGGCTCAGGTAGCAGTCGGCCAGACTCGGATCTTTCGGATTGAAAGCCTCGCCAGCTTTCTCAAACTCTTCCAGGGATTCTTCGTAAGCGCCTTGTTTACAGCTTACTACGCCAAGCCCCAGGTGCGCGTACGAATTGTTGGGCTTTAACTGAAGAGCAGTTTCGTATTCCTGTCGGGCCTGTTTATAATCGTGTTGACTACAGAATGCGTGTCCCAAACCCAGGTGCGCAGCCGCCGACTGGGGTTCCAATTGCGTAGCGTGGCGAAACTGCATAACGGCTGCCGGAAACTGCTTCAAGGCGTAACGGGCGCTGGCCAAACCATAGCAGGCCCAGAAATGATGGGTGCGGTCGAGTTGCTGGAGGTATTTCTCAAAAATAGTAGCGGCTTCTTCGTATTTTTTGAGTCCCAGCAGCGAATTACCGATGCGAACGGGCAGCAAACGGGCTACATCCTTTTGATTTCCCAGGGAACGATACTGACTCAGGGCTTCCCGGTGTTTGCCCTGCGTTAATAAAACATCGCCTTTCAAGAGGCGATAAACAGGCTCATTACCGCGCAGGCGAATGGCTTCGTCGATGGTTTTGCTGGCTTCGGGCAAACGATCCAGTTTCAGGTAAGCGAGCGCCCGGTTGTAATACAGTTTAGACGATTGATCTTTACCCGCAGAACCGCTTTCCAACAATTGAACACCTGCGGCATGATCGCCTTGCAGACAGCGAAAAATACCCTGGTTGACCTCCGAAAGCTGAAAACTGGGAACAGACCGTAACTGCTGTTCCGCTTCTTCGTAGCGTTTCAGCCGACCTAATACCAGCGCCTGGTTGTACGTGATGGTATCCACCGACCGCGCGGCGCCAGCGCGTTGCAAAAGATTGAAGGCATTCGAAAAATTTCCGTTCCAGACTAAGCGTACTGCGGTATTATTTAATCGAGGGACCGAATCACCACGACTTATAAAGGGCTTTGCAGAAGTGACAAATCTCTCCGGTGGGTGGTAAGCTGTTAGTAACAATAAAAGCGTAGCCGCAACGTAAATAAACCTCAGCATTCGGTGGCCGTAAATTGGAAGGAATGTGAATTTATGGCTTTTACGAATAACCCGCAAAAATAATTACTAACAACTTAGTATGTGGCTGTAAATGAATAGTTTATCTGACATTAAAATACCCTAAAACGCTCATGCGCCTGTCTTTCTAACGTTTCCCGGTGGTCAGGATGGGCAATCTGGATAAGGGCGTGTGCTCGTTGACGGAGATTTTTTCCGTAAAGATTCGCCACGCCATATTCAGTTACGATGTAGTGAACGTGAGCGCGGGTAGTGGTTACACCGGCCCCTTCTTTCAGGAAAGGCACGATCTTACTTTCGCCGTATTTAGTCACAGAAGGGAGGGCAATAATGGGCTTGCCACCCTCAGACAACGAAGCGCCGCGCACAAAATCCATCTGCCCGCCAACGCCCGAATACTGGTAGGTTCCAATGGTATCGGCGCACACCTGACCCGTCAAATCTACTTCAATGGCGCTGTTGATGGCCGTCACTTTCGGATTGCGCCGGATGATGGAGGTATCGTTGGTGTAAGAAACTTCCTTCATCGTCACGCCGGGATTGTCGTTGATGAAGTCGTACAGGCGGCGGCTGCCCATCGCGAAGCACGAAACCAGCTTATAAGGCAGGACTTTTTTGCGTTCGCCCGTTACGACGCCGCGTTCCACCAGGTCGATGATGCCATCGGAAAACATCTCAGTATGAATCCCCAGCTTCTGGTGATGCACCAGTTCGGCCAGCACCGCATTTGGAATCCCGCCGATACCCATCTGCAACGTAGCGCCATCTTCGACCAGTTCGGCCACGAGGCGGCCAATTTTCTGCTCAGTGTCCGTAACAGGTTTGATTGGTATTTCGTAAATAGGATCGTCGCAGTCAATGGCAGCATGAATTGATTTGACGTGAATCATGCCGTCGCCGTGCGTCCGGGGCACGTTGGGGTTGATCTGGGCAATCACGTATTTAGCCATTTTAATGGCGCTCAGGGACACATCTACCGACGGACCAAGCGAGCAAAATCCGTGCTGATCGGGCGGAGAAACCTGAATCAGGGCTACATCAATTGGTAAAATATTTCGTTGAAAGAGTAAAGGAATCTCACTCAGGAAAATCGGGACATAATCGGCAATGCCCATGTTGACCTGTTTCCGCATGTTAGCCCCAATGAAAAAAGCGTTTGGCTTGAAAATACCGGCGTATTGTTCTTCGCAGTAGGGGAGATGGCCTTCCGTGTGGATGTGGCAAACTTCAACATTAGTTAAGCTATCAGCCCTGGCTACCATAGCAGCAATAAGGCGGTGCGGCGTTTGTGCAACGCTATGAATAAAAACACGGTTACCAGATTGAATGGTTTGCACAGCCTGTTCGGGGCTAACCATCGCGACGAGATTCATCATCATTTGAGTCAGTTGAACCGTGAAATATCCCTGCTTATCACTATTTTGGGAATTTACGGCGTTTTTATTTGTAACTAGTGTCTCTTTGAGCCGTAAAAATTCACTTCTTTTTCAGTAAATCATGAAATATTTATCACTTCTCGGTCTGATCTTACTCACCGGTTTTGTGCAGGCGCAAACAGGCAAGGAAAAGCGCATTTATCAGGGGCAATTAGGGCCAATCCGACTGGTTCTTCACCTGTATACGGATTCTCTGACACGCCAGCCCGCCGCCCATTTTGAAAGCCCCGATCAGGGCGTGAAAAAAATACCCATCCACCGCCTGTCCGAAACCGCTGATAGTCTGATCGCTGAATCAAAGACCATCAATGGGGTATTCAAGGGTAAATTCGAAGGAAACAAACAAACGGCAGTCGGCATCTGGAAGCAACAGGGAATGGAAGCTCCGCTCACCCTGAAGCGAGTGGGTGCCATATCCGAACCCGCCCGTCCGCAGACGCCAAAACCACCTTTCCCTTACCGGAGCGACAACGTCACATTTGCCAATAAAGACAAAAGCCTTCAGTTTGGCGGTACGCTGACCATTCCAACCGGGAACGGGCCTTTTCCAACAGTTGTGCTGCTCTCGGGCAGTGGTGCGCAGGATCGTGACGAAACGCTGCTGGGACACAAGCCGTTCTGGGTAATTGCCGACCACCTGAGCCGGGCCGGGTTTGCCGTATTGCGCGTCGATGACCGGGGCGTTGGGCAAACTACAGGTAATTTCGACCAGTCTACCGCCGCTGACTTTGCCCAGGATGCGCTGGCTGCTATTGATTACCTTAAAACTCGTCCAGAAGTTGCGAAAAAGAAGATTGGTCTGATTGGGCACAGCGAAGGGGGCATAACAGCGCCACTGGCTGCTACGCAATCGAAAGACGTAGCGTATCTGGTATCGTTGGCGGGTGTCGGTGTAAAAGGAATTGATTTGCTGAAGCGCCAGTATGCGGATATCGTCCGGGCTTCGGGGATGCTGAATGAAGAATTTATCGGCTACTTCACCAGCATGCAGACAGCGATGTTACAGGCTGTTGCCAATCAGCCCATGAGCAAGACCGACCTGACCGCCGATGTTCGGTTGGCAATGGCAAACTGGCAGCAAAGCCAGCCGCAGGAACGCCTGCAGCAGATGGGCGTTGCCGGCACCGCGGGACAGAAAATGGCCGATGAATTTGCGAAAGCAGCCAGCGCCAAGTGGTATCATTATATTGTTAAGTACGATCCGGCACCAGTATTGTCCAAATTGACCATTCCAGTATTGGCCCTCAACGGCGATAAAGACATGCAGGTATCGGCAGTAGAAAACCTGGCTGCGATCGAAAAAGGCTTGACCCAGGCCGGTAACAAAAATTTCAAAACGCAGACATTCCCCGGTTTAAATCACCTGTTTCAGACGTCAACAACAGGCTCCATTCAGGAGTATGGCTTGCTTGAAGAAACGTTCTCTCCGCAGGCGCTAGAGGCAATGACAACCTGGTTGAAGGAGATAACCAAGTAATTTATTCATTAGGCAGCATAAAGTTATAGGGCTTGAAACTACTGTAACTTTATGCTGCCCGATAAATCGTATTTAGGCGGCCAGGTATTCGCTTTTCGTTTCCTGCTGGTGCTGCCACATTTCCTGGAACAGCATACTGTGCTGACGCAGGTGAACAAAGCTTCCTTCATCAACAACCCGCCCGTTGCGCAGAATGTAGATGTAATCGAACATCGGCAGCAGGTGCAGGCGGTGGAGGGTTGAAATAACGGCTTTGTTGGAGAACTGGGCCAGCATTTTGTGGTAAATTTCAAATTCTGTTTTTGGATCCACGCTGCTGGTAGGCTCATCCAGTAAGACAATATCGCTATCACGGGCGGCCAGTACGCCCCGGGCCAGCGCCAGCCGCTGCTTCTGCCCACCAGACAGGTTAACGCCTTTCTCCTGAATACTCGTTTCCAGACCCAGCGGCAACCGGTCAACAATATCGGCAAAACGCGACGTCTCGCAAGCCTGCGACACATCCGCCTCTTCGAACGGCAAGCCTAGTGTAATGTTATAAGCCACCGTGTTTTCAAAAATTTCGGGCTCCTGCGGGAACAGCGTCACCGAATCGGCAATCTGGCTGAGACTGGCCACCGGCTGCCCGTCCACGCGGATTTCTTCGACAAACTCAGGTTGGTACAAACCGCGTAGCAAGGTCAGAAGGGTACTTTTTCCGCTGCCGCTTTCACCAATGAAGGCAATGCGTTTACCGCGTTCAATCTGAATGCTGATGTCGGTCAGGCTCGGCATTTTGCGGTTCACATCAAGGGCCGTCGTCGGGTGCGAAAAGTTCAGCCCACGGATGCCGATGGTTTTCCAGTTGCTTACCAAAGCTGCTTCTTTGTCCTGCTGGTGGTGCTGGCTGTGTGCCTCGCTGATGCTACGGGCCGTTTGCACGTCCGTATTATACTGGACAATCTGCGTATATTGGAACGCTACATCCGTGAAAACGCTCGTGAACTGATTGACATAACCCAGGAGTGTAACCAGACCGCCCACGGCAAAGACCTGCCCCGGTGTATAATGCTGATGTACGTACCCCGCCGTAACGACGACATAAATCAACCCAATCAGCATGCTGGCCACAAACCATTTCCACTCGTTGATGCGGATATTGCGCCGGAAGGGCGGGAAAACCTGCATGATTTTGCCGAGCATACCGGCTTCCATCTGCTTTTCGAGCCGCAGCGTAATCACCGTAATGATGTTGGAAAGGCTATCAAACAGCATAGACGACGAGTCGTGTTCGCGTTCGTTGGTTTCGTCAACAGCTTTAATGAATGGTTTGTCAAACTTCAGAATGACCCAGACGGTTAGCGCGCCGAGCAGAATGCCCGTCGAGCCGTAAAGTGGCGAAAAATACAGCATCGCTCCGAACGAAAAAAGACACTTGAAAATCGTGTGCATGTAAACAAAGCCCGTCTGAAAAAACGATTTCAGGGCTTCGTAGGCTTTTCGGATGCGGTTGATGGTAGCGCCGCTGTGGTGCTCTTTGTGCCACTTAACGGGTAAGTGCAACGTTTGGTGGTACAGCTCGGTTAGAAAATTCCGGCTGACGTTAAAGGCCAGCTCGCGTTCCATAATCCGGGCGGGGCCGTGGAAGGCCCATTCCGCTAGTTTCAGGAGTAAGAAGCCACCGCCAAACTGGAGCGCAATGGTCGGAACATCGGCTCCTTTCTGCTGGATGGCGTTAATAAACCAGCCAAATAGGAGCGGATGCAGGGCAACAATCAGGTTCGAAGCTATGAAAAGCGAATAAATAAAAAGGTAGCGACCTTTCTCTTGACGGGCGTATTTCCAGGCCGTAGCAAGTAAGGCCAGGTATGGATTTTTCAAAAAAATGATGTAGCTAAAGTACAAGTTCGGTTATGACTGCAAAAGGATAAAAAATTAATGAAATAGTCTACCAATAAACAGTCATATAAGCTCTTAGACACATAATTTAATGGGTTTATAATGCGAATAAAAGCAACCGAAAAAACGGCTTGGTCAGGCTTTTAAATTTTAGGCCGTATTATTCGATAAATCCTATTATTGAGGACTGATTTCTGTAAGGCCATTTACTATTATTCTAGCGAATTGCGGCAACAGGACAGCGATTTTAGCTACCTTGGCTGTGGATCAAATTTCCACCTCAATGCTTGCAACGCGCTCAATTCAACACACTTCTCCCAATCCGTTTCGTTCTTTCTGGATGGGCGGCTACGAATGCACCGATCAACAGAACTGCTTTGGTATTCGGGTCGATCTGGCGAAAACTACCGGCCACCTGGATATGCTGGACGAAGATTACCAAAATCTTCATCCGTTTGGTATTCACACGGTTCGGGAGGGTATCCGCTGGAGTGAAGTAGAGAAAAAGGCCTATCAATACGATTGGAGTACCGTTAAACTAATGCTGGAAAAAGGCCGTACTCACGGCATTCAGCAGGTATGGGATTTATGTCACTTCGGCTATCCGGACGATCTGACGCCCTTGCATCCGATGTTTGCCCGGCGCTTTGCGGCCCTCTGTCGGGCCTTTGTTTCGTTTTACCGTTCTGTTAACCCCGATGGGGTGCTTATCGTAACGCCCATCAATGAAGTGAGCTTTATTTCGTGGCTGGGCGGTGATGTTCGCGGCACGTCGCCCTATTGCGTAGGGCAGGGCTGGGACGTGAAATACCACCTGATGCGGGCTTATATTGAGGGGGTAGCTGCCCTACGGGAAGCCGATCCCACAATCTGCATTATGTCTACTGAACCGTTGGTAAACATGGTGCCGCCGCTGAAAGGCACACCCCAGGATATTTCCCGGGCCAAAAAAGCCCATAACGCCCAGTACCAGGCAATGGATATATTGACAGGACGGGCCTGCCCCGAACTGGGCGGATCGCCTGACTATGTGGATATTATCGGGGTGAATTTTTATTACAATAACCAATGGGTAGTGGAGCCAAACAAGCCCCATCATTTCCTGCCCTGGGCGAACGAAGGGAACGACCCACGCTGGCGGCCGCTGCGCAGTCTTTTTCAGGAAGTGTACGAACGCTACGGAAAGCCAATTGTGCTGAGCGAAACCAGCCATCCCGGTGAAGACCGACCGCACTGGATTCGGTACGTAGCCAGCGAGTGCGCAGCCACCCTGCGGCGTGGTTTGCCACTTTGGGGCATCTGCCTGTATCCCATCATTGACCGTCCCGACTGGGATAACCTGGATCATTGGCACCGCTCTGGCTTATGGGATGCGGAACTGGGAGAAGGGCTGCCTCCCAAGCGCATCTTGAGCGAATCGTACGCCCAGGCTCTGCTCGAAAGCCAGGTGGTTGTGCGGGAAACAGGTCTTTCGCATCAGGTCAGCGCGGGCATACGTGTCTAATTTTGATGCGTATGGCAACGGGTTACGCATTCAGACAATATAATTTATCAATGAGCGGGTATTCAAGAATACCCGCTCATTGTGTTTACAACGGCTTACTCAGCAGGTGAGGACGTTCGGCGGCGACTTTCAGAACCAATTCGCCGAACAGGGTATTAGCCCAGGCAAACCACTTGCGGGTGAATTTTGCCGGGTCGTCCTGATTGAACGATTCGTGCATAAAGCCCGTACCGGCGTGGGTGTTTTTCAACTGCCGGAGCTGGGTTAGAATTTCCTGATCGTCGGTAGAAGTCAGCGCTCGCATGGTCAGGCTCATGGTCCAGATATTATTGACCAGTGTATGCGGACTGCCAATTCCTTCGGCGGCTTTGCCTTTAAAATAATACGGATTGTCGGCGCTGAGCGCAAATCGCCGGGTATTGCGGTAAATAGGATCAGTAGGTGGACACACGCCCAGGTACGGCAGCGAGATCAGATTGGGCACGTTGGAGTCGTCTTGTAACAGATGATTTCCAAACCCATCTACTTCCAGCGCGTACATTTTTCCGTATTTCGGGTGGTTATAAACGGCGTATTGCTTCAATGCACCTTCAACCTCGTCGGCCATGGCGCGACATTCTTTTGACAGGGCCGGATTGGGTTGAATCTTATCAATCATGGTAGCTAACTGCCGCAGTGAGACCACCGCAAACCAGTTGGAAGGCACCAGGAATGGGAAAATCGTCGCATCGTCGGAAGGGCGGAAGATGCTGTGAATCAGTCCGACGGGGCGCGTTGGATTGCCGTAGCCATCGCCCGGAACCGTATCCGTCGACCAGGCCGTTTCCCGCCCGAACTTATACGGTCCGCGATCCGTTTTCCGTTGTTGCTCACGACAGGTTTGCACTACTTTCTGCATGGCTTGCAACCAGCCCGCGTCGAAAGGACTGGTGTCGCCCGTGGTTTGCCAATAATGGTAAGCCAGCCGAATTGGGTAGCAAAGCGAATCCAGCTCCCATTTTCGTTCGTGGAGGCCGGGTTTCATGTCGGTGCGGTCTTTTTTCCACTCGCTTTCGTGCGTTTCGTCGGCGTAAAAAGCATTGGCGTATGGATCGAAGCGGATGCATTGCGACTGCCGCCGAATTACCCCGGCAACCAACTGGCGCAAAGGAGCATCGTTTTTGGTCAGCGGCAAATACGGCCAGACCTGCGCCGTGCTATCGCGTAGCCACATGGCATCAATATCGCCCGTAATGACAAACGTATCGGGTTTTCCACCCGCTTCTTTGAATTGAACAGTGGTATCAAGCGTATTTGGAAAACAGTTTTCGAAAAGCCAGGCCAGCTCCGGATCGCGGATGGTTTTCTTCATCCGCTCGATGGTTTGTTCGACGGCAGTGCTGGTGAAATTACGCTTGTCGGGAGCAGTCCGAACAACGGGGAAGGTTGGAGGGAGGGCGGCAGCGGCCCACTGGCTATTGACCATCAGACCAAGACTAGCCCCGGCTGACTGTTGAATAAAATGACGACGGTTCATGTGTAAAAAGTATATAGGCAAAGCTACATTATAGGGCCCTGACTTCCCAATTTGGTAAAAGCTGGATTCCAAGGGCAATTAGTATCAATTTACGGAGTTACGTCAAAATGACTTCCTCTTTTTCAGTATCTTTTACTGACGTTACTTAGAAAACCTAGACTGTATGGAGATGAAAATTACCACCTTACGCGCTACCGTTGGGCAGGCATTGGCTTTGGGCTTGTGCTTTTCCGCAGCCCAGGCGCAGACGTTTACCGGCTTCACGCCAAACCGCCAGGCGGCCGAAGTAAAACTAGAAGCAGAATTCAAGAAACAACAATCGACGGCGGCTTTTAAAAAGCATCTGGAAACATTGGCCAGTGCACCACACGTAGCGGGAACGCCAGAAAACGAAAAAGTGCGGGATTACATTGCCGAAACCATGCGCAAGGCAGGCTGGCAAGTCGATATTTATCCGCACGACATTTACCTGCCCAAAGGCCCCGGAGAGATTGCCGTCGAGCTGGTCGAGCCGACCCGGCAGCCGCTGAACATTCGCGAGTTCTTGTTTGAGCAGGACAAATACGCCAAAGATCCGCGCATTATGCCGGGCTGGAATGCCTACTCCGGTTCGGGCGATGTGACGGCTGAGGTGGTCTATGCCAATTACGGACGTAAGGAAGATTTTGAGCAACTCAAAGCGATGGGCGTTTCGGTGCAGGGCAAGATTGTCATGGCCCGTTACGGGGGCAATTTCCGGGGCTACAAAGCGCAGTTTGCCGAGGCGGCAGGCGCTGCGGGCGTGATTATTTACACCGATCCGGCGGATAATGGCTACACGAAAGGGCTGACCTTCCCCGAAGGACCGCAGCCGAGTGAAAGTGTCATTCAGCGCGGGTCGCTGCTAACTGTGCCGTATACCGGCGATCCACTAACGCCCTTTGAACCCGCGTTGCCCGTAGATGGGAAAACCAAGATTAAACGGCTGGATCCGAAGGACGTAGCGCTGCATAAAATTCCGGTGACTCCCATTCCGTATGGTTCGGCCACCGAGATCATGAAACGCATGACCGGAGCGCGGGCCGTACCGGGCGGCTGGCAGGGCGGATTGCCGTTCACCTACCGGCTGGAAGGCGGCTCCGCCCTGAAAGTTCGGTTGATGGTGAAGCAGGAAAAAGCGATTACCCGCGTTTACGAAGTGGTTGGCACCTTAACCGGCTCCGAGTTTCCGGACGAGTGGATCATTGCGGGCTGTCATTACGATGCCTGGTCGTTTGGCGCCACCGACCCCAACAGCGGAACGGCGATGCTGCTAAGTATGACCGAGACCCTGGGTAAACTCGCCAAGGCGGGCCAGCGTCCCCGGCGAACGATCAAGGTAGCCCATTGGGATGCCGAAGAATTTGGCGTAATCGGTTCGGCAGAATGGTCGGAGCAGTTTCGGGATGAGCTAACGCAGAAAGCCGTTGCCTACATGAACTACGATGCCGCCGTATCGGGGCGCGTATTCGGGGCCAGTGCTTCGCCCTCCATGAAAAAGCTGCTCATCGAAGCTACGCAGGCGGTTGACTATCCAGACTCCAACAAAACGGTGTATCAGCACTGGCTGGGCCAAAGCAAACCCCGTAGCGGCAGCACGGTCGGGATTGCGTCCTCGGCCCCGGCAACCGTCGCGAATGAGCCTATTATTGGCAACTTGGGTGGTGGTTCCGACCACATCGGGCCGTACATGCACGTGGGCATTCCGTCGCTGAATGCCGGTACAGGCGGGCCAACGCTCTATCACTCGGCCTACGATGATTTGTATTTCTACGATAAATTTGCCGACCCGACTTATAAAATGGGACCGATGGTGGAGCAGGTCGTTGGTACTATGACGCTACGACTGGCTAATGCCGATTTGTTGCCTTACGATCTAGCGCGGTACGCGAATGATCTGGCGACGCACCTGAAAGCGGCGGAAAAAGCCATCAAGACGTATTCACCCACGTATTCTATCGAACCATTACTGAACGCCGTTGCTGAGCTGAAGAAAAATACGGATGCGGCAGAAACAGCGCGTCAAACTTATCTGCAAGCGGGACGAACCGACAAATTGGCGGAATTGAACAAAACCATGCGTCAACTGGAGCAGTCTTTCATTGATCCGAAAGGCATGGCGTTTGGGGCCTGGTATCGCTCGTTATATGCTTCGTCTGATCCGTATAGTGGCTACGCGTCGTGGATGTTACCGGGTTTTCTCTACGAAGCTTCGCTAAAATCAACCGCCAATTTGCCGGATCTGGAAGCTCGTTACAAAAAAGCCATTGACACGCTGAGTGGCCGGTTGGCTACGCTGGTGCAAAACATGGGCAGCCAGTCAGCGGCGCTGGGTGGGGCCAAGCGCTAGGAAAAGCAATAAAAATAGCCGATGGACAGCGAATCTATGCTGTCCATCGGCTATTGTGTTTTGGGCGTACGTCCTTAATTTTTTCTGCCGCCGCTTTGGGCGCCGGGAGGTTGCGTGCTCCGTTGCTGTTGCATGGGATTAGGCTCTCCGGCTCCACGTCGCTGCTGTTGCTTGAACAACTGGAAACGAGTTGATTCCGACTGACGAGGGAATGCATTATTATCGGTATCAATATCGGCAATTTCCTTGAACGGATCGAGCGTCCATTGTGTCACGCGCTTCGACGTAGCCAGTACTTTCTGCACCTGCTGGTCGTTGAAACGCCAGATTTCAGCCGGGAAGCGGGCCACGGAGTCGGTGCCATCTTCAAACTGCATCCGAACAATGACCGGCATTGGAATACCGCCTTTATTTTTCAGCGTCAGCGTGTAAAAATTTTGCGTTGATTCCGCCAGTTTGCGTTCTTCTTCCGACAGGCTGGCCAGATACTCCTGGTATTTCTTCTTGTCGGCCTCCGTTACTTTGTAGGGGTCATAGTTGTTGTAGAAATCCCGCATACTGGTATCCTGCGAAACCACCGTTTCTTTCTGGGTGGCGGCATCGCGCTGCTTGCTGATGGTGTTGCTGCGGCGTTGGGCCTCGGCGCGGGCTTCGGCTTTGACGATTTCCGGATTCTGTGAATTCACCTGAAACCAGTCCACTTCTACCAAGTCCTGATCAACCGCTTCGGTACCAAAGAACCAGCCTTTCCAGAACCAGTCCAGATCAACGCCCGAGGCATCTTCCATCGTGCGGAAAAAGTCGGCGGGTTCGGGGTTTTTGAAGGCCCAGCGATTGGCATATTCTTTAAACGCATAATCAAACAGCTCGCGACCCATCACCGTTTCCCGCAGGATGTTCAGCGCCGTCGCCGGTTTGGAATACGCGTTGGGTCCCAGGCTAATGACGTTATCGGAAGAAGACATAATGGGCGACAAAACCGCCTTGTCTGACTTCATGTAGTCTACGATTCCCTGGGGTTCGCCGTAGCTGGTTGGGAAATTGTAATCCCATTCTTTTTCCGCCAGATATTCACAAAAACTATTCAGCCCCTCATCCATCCAGGTCCACTGCCGTTCGTCGGAGTTGACAATCATGGGGAAAAAATTGTGGCCTACCTCGTGGATAATTACCCCAATCATGCCCGCTTTGGTGCGCTCGGAATAAGTTCCATCCGCTTCCGGGCGACCCCCGTTAAAGCTGATCATGGGGTATTCCATCCCGCCGCCCGACGTAGCATGACAGGAAATGGCTACCGGATACGGGTATTTGAACGTGCGGTTACCGTAGGATTTCAGCGTATGCTCAACCACGCGCGTCGAATATTGGCCCCACAGCGGATTGCCTTCTTTCGGATAAACGGACATGCTCCAGATTTTCTTACCATCACCGTATACGTCGGTCTGCATGGCATCCCAAATGAACTTGCGGGACGAGGCAAACGCGAAGTCGCGGACGTTATCCGCTTTGTAAATCCAGGTCTTTTTGCCCCTTGGTTTGGCGTTCGCACCCCCGGCTTTCTCGGCGGCTTCGGCTTCAGCCTGTGTGACGATCACAACGGGCGTTTTGGAGTTGGCGGCTTTTTGCAAGCGCTGGAATTGCGTCCCGGACAGCACTTGCTTGTAGTTCTGGCATTCGCCCGAAGCGGCCACGATATGGTCGTTGGGAACGGTAATAGCTACCTTATAATTCCCGAAAATCAGCGTAAACTCACCCTGACCCATGAACTGCTTGTTCTGCCAGCCATTCACGTCGTTGTAGGCGGCCAAACGCGGAAACCACTGCGCAATGAAGTAGTTGTAATTACCATCTTTCGGGAAAAACTCGTATCCGCTGCGGCGATAATCCGTGATTACATAATTCCAGTCAACACCGAACGATACGCTTTGCCCCGGCTTCAACGGAGCAGGCAATTCAACCCGCATCATGGTTTCGTTGATGGTGTATTTCAGCGCCTTACCCGCTTTGTCGCGCACGGCAGTGATGTTATACCCATAATCGCGTCCAGCACCCTGGCCCATCGCGGCTCCCATTGCCGCAGCTGACATGCCGTTGGGATTGACACTGCCGGTGCGACTGCGGCTACCCGCCGAATTTTTAGCGAATAGATTTTGCTCAACCTGCAACCAGATATAAGGCAGCACATCCGGCGAGTTGTTGTAATACGTCACCATTTCCGAACCAATAATTTTCTGGTTCGCGTCGTCCAGTTCGACTTTGATGTCGTAGTCGGCGCGGTTCTGAAAATAATCGCGTCCCGGTGAGCCCGAAGCGGTGCGGTACGTGTTGGGCGTAGGCAACATAGTACCCATTTGCTCGAAGCGGTCGTTGGCGTTGTAACGCGGTGAAGGAGCGGTTTGCGCCCAGGCACCCAGTGACAGCGTCAACAGGCTCAGAAAAAGAGAAGAAGTTCTCAATTGCATGTGTTGATTGAAGTATGAGATATCGGGGTGAAATTAGGAAAATACCTCTTTACTACCTACTACTGATTCGCTCTTTAGAGCGGTTTGTTGCTTCTGCGTAACGTACTTGTTGATGAAGTACATCATGAAAATCGTAAAGGCGGTGGTGGTAGCCACAATGTAGCCCAGCAAATCATAATGCTGCAATGTGCCATCTGGTGCCTGAACTACAATAAATCCGGCCGCAATCGACGCAAGACCACCCGATAGCTGCTGAACAGATGAATTGACGCCCATGAAGGCACCCCGGTCGGCGGGTTCCGGAACGCCCGACATCAGCGCCGACGAGGAAATCATTCGGGCAGTGACACCCATGAACAAAATCACGTTCAGTAAAATGAGCCAGGGCAGCGGCGTAATCCCCAGATTGCAATACACAATGGTGACAATCATGCCCAACACGGAGGCATAGAAAAACAGGGGGTATTTGCCAATTTTGTCACTCAGTTTTCCCGCTAACGGACCCATAATGATGGAAGAAATACCGGTAACCAGATAGATCAGCGGCAGTTCAGTTTGTGAAATACCCAGGTTATGAATCGAAAAGGCACTACCGAAAGGCATCAGCATAAAACCGCCCGTAGTGAGCAGAATAGTGGCGGCAAATCCGCGCAGATAGGCTTTCTGAGAAACGGTATGAACGAGGTGTTGCAAGGGGTTTCGGTCCGATTTCAAGAGCAAATGGGCGGTAATTGGCTTTAGGTAAAACGCAATAACAAACCCGGCTCCAATGCTCAGCGCCACGATGAGCAGAAAAGGCGAATGCCAGCCAAAGTGATTAGCCAGGTACAAACCAAGGGGAATTCCCAGCACCTGACTCGCCGCGAACGACATCTGGACAAAACCCATTACCCGACCCCGAACCTGCCAGTCGAACAAATCGGTGATGATGGCAAAGCTGATGGACGAAATAACACCGCCAAAAATACCGGTCACAATGCGGGCAATGAGCAGCGAGAGGTAGTCAGGCGCGAGGCCGCAGAGCAACGTGCCGATGACGAAGCCAGAGTAAAAAAAGAGCAGTAATTTTTTTCGGTCGAAGCGGTCGGCAAAACCGGCGGTCAACAGTCCGGCAATTCCGGCGCTGAAGGCATAACCCGAAACAACCCAGCCGAATTGAGCGGTTGTAATTTTTAGTTCACTCATGAGCTGAGCGCCCAGCGGCGAGAGAACCATAAAATCCAGCACGACCGTAAACTGGAGGAAAGCGAGCAGTCCGATGACCACTTTGTGGTACGTACTGAACGAAGTGGTTGATGGTGTGTTTTGCATTTGTTGTTTGATTGTAGTTTAAGCGGGGCGGAGGGCCTTCAGAACCAGCTCCAGTGTTTTGTTGAGTAATATTTTATCCAACGTAAATTCATTGGCTCCCGGCTCCCCCCGGTGCGACATGTGAAACTTGATAAGCTGATAGAGCGGGGCAAAAGCAAGTGACCAGTAGACTTCCAGGGGCAGTTCTTCCAGTTCCTTGCGTTTGATGGCGTTACAAACAAAAGATTTCATGGCTGCGATAAACGGATTTTCTGCCACCTGTCGGAATTTGTCGTGAAAAGGCGAGTGGCGCATCTGTTCCATAAAATGCATCCGCTGCGGGTAGCGCAGGCAGTAATTGGCCCGGTTGACCCACTGAATACGCAGTCCTTCTTCGAAAGGCATGGCCGGGTCGAAACCATCCAGGGTAGCTTCGGTCATGCGCTGGCTTTCTTCCCGGTAAATCTGGACAATCAGGTCTTCCCGATCTTTAAAATAAATGTAGATCGTAGCGGGTGAAACGCCTGCCGCTTTGGCCAGTTTGTGCATACTCAGCCCGTCAAAGCCTTCCTGCACAATCATATCGAGCGCTTTCTCCCGAATAGCCAGTTCTTTATTTTCGTCTCTAATGCGCATCTTGTAGGCAAAAATAAAAGAACGTTCGTTTATCTAAAAAAGGTTTGCGTGTAGTTTACTAAACGGCTAGCTTATCCATTCGCCAGGGCCTGCCGCACTTTTTCCAGAAAGAGGGGCACCTTTTCCCGTGGGTCGCCGGGGCCGAGGGTTTCGATGGGCAAGTAACCCCGGTAGCCTGACTCCCGCACGATTCGGACAATTTTATCCAGGTCGGTCGCTACTTCCTGCCCGTTAACGTACAGATTTTCCTTGATTTGCCAGGTGGCGGCGTGTTGGGCTACTTTCGCTATTTCTTTATACGGATCGCCTACGCGGAAGCTGCCAATATCCAGGTTAAGCGCCAGCCAGTCGGAATCAACCAGCCGTAAAACTTCCAGGATATGATCGGCGGTTTCAATAAAATCGGCGTGGTTTTGCAGTACGATCATAACGCCATGCTGGGCTCCGTAGTCAGCGCATTGCCGGAGCGAGTCAACGACCCATTTGGTGGCCTCTTTGCGGGTATGCCCTTTGGGCACCTCCAGACCCGAAAAGACCCGCAGTACCGGCGCGTCAAATTTTGCTGCAAAGTGCGTCCACTGCTTAACAAGGTCAATTTCTTTCTTCCGGCTGGCGGTGTCGGGCAGGCAAAAATTATTCCGCACCCCCGTTCCGCTAATGTCAAGGCCCAGCCGAAAGGCTTTGCGTTTGAGCGTATAGATATAAGTGTCGTCGGGTAAAGCGGGATAGTTTGGAATGTAATAGGCGGTTGGGTCAACGGCGTCGAAACCCAGGTCGGCGCAAAACTCCAACACCTGCTCCAGCGTCATCTGGCCAGTAGTCAGGGGTCGGTTGAACGAGTACAGGTTGCAGCTCAGCTTGTGATGAATTGGGCGCGGCGGAACCGGCTCGGGCTTCGCGGCAGGCAGAAAAGGAGTCAGGGCAGCCAACTTAAGAAACTGGCGGCGGTTGGGTTGTTCGCTCATACTCATACGGATAATGCGGCTGATTAACGAAAGCAACTTTAGGTCAAACACTACCGATTCGCCCCATAAACTTTACGGCTGTTCGTAAAAACGGGCTGCCGTTGCCAGCCGGGCTTGTATCCGGGCGCGCAGGCTGGCCGGAGCCAGTACGGTCATGCCTTCCCCGAAACCCAGAATTTCTTTTTCCAGCTCAAGGTTCAGTTGAACACAAATCTCGATCACGATCCCATCTTCCCGACGCTCAATAAGCTGCTGGGAAGGGTGGAGCGGCTTGGTTTCGACGTAGGGCGCATGTTGCAGACTAACCAGAATACGGACGCACTGCGGTCGCATGCGAGGGCTGACCGTGACGCCGATGACGTGCTGG
The DNA here is from genome assembly GCF_021484805.1 of Tellurirhabdus bombi. Classification (NCBI taxonomy): domain Bacteria; kingdom Pseudomonadati; phylum Bacteroidota; class Cytophagia; order Cytophagales; family Spirosomataceae; genus Larkinella; species Larkinella bombi. The sequence continues at coordinate 2,585,961 of NZ_CP090557.1, forward strand.
TAGTAGCTGTCGGGCGAAAAGGCGTCGTTAGCGAGAAATTCCGGTTCTTCGGCCAGCTTTAGGCTTAGAATTCGATCCAGGGCGAGGTGCATTATTTCTGATTTATTAGCCTGTATCCCTACTACAAACCAGCGGTTTTTAAACTCTTTCAGCCACCAGGCGTGGAAATGAAACTGGCTTGACTGCCGGGCCTTGAACGACTGGTAGGTAAGAAAAAGCACTTTTTTCTGAATGATTGCCTGATAAATCTGATCCAGGTAAGAAAGGCCTTTCAAGCCATCATTTTTCTCGAAATCAATGACGGATGTTTGCCGGACCGTAGCGGCGTGGACGTGTGCCTCTAACTTCTGAATGACTTCGTTCAGTTCCTGAAAATGCGAAAAGCCTTTGAACTGTTTCAACATTTCCACTGCCTCGTTCATGCGGCTTAAATCCTGATTGGTCAGCGGGGTTTGCGTAATGCTGTAGGCCGGATCGGCGTAGGTGTAATACTTCCTGTCAATCACCAAAATGGGTGCATTGTAGCCTAGCTTGTCGCTGCGCATCATTTGCAGATCTGCCTGGATGGTCCGGCGGCTGATGCCTTTCTCCATGCCTTCATACTCGTACAAAGCCTCCGAAACGCAGTCGATGAGCGCTTCCAGCGTCCATTGTCGGTAGCGATTTCGCAGGCAATTGTCGATGATCTTGTAGCGAATCAGGGCGTTGCGGTTGGCGGGCATGGGTGTTTCTGGAAAAATTTCGAAAAAATCTGAAAAAAAATTGAACTGCGCAAAAAGGCTGCGCAGTTGGACTAAACCTTTGTAGCACCAAGGCAGTAAAAACGAAACGGTCATGAAATTTAGCACGTATTTTAAAACCCGCACAGTCAACCACGAGAGAGCCGGAGCCTTTCGGTTGACACCAGAACTGGAACTGTATTCGGCGGTGGCGAGTACGATGCTGAACGCGACCTTCTACGAACAGGCAGACGAGCGCATGAACCGAATTCGCGAACTGGTTGGGAAAGTTAGCCCGGCGTTCGTTGCCAAACTGGCGGTTTACGTGCGGGAAAAGATGTACTTACGTTCGGCGCCGGTGGTATTGGCCAGCGAATTGGCCAAGGTGCACAATGGCGATAACCTGGTCAGTAAAACAGTTAATCGCGTGGTCCAGCGCCCGGACGAAATTCTGGAACTGCTGGCTTATTACCAGATGGCCAATGAGCGCAAGGAAGTAAAACGCCTGAACCGCCTGTCGAAGCAGGTGCAAAAAGGCTTATCCGCCGCATTTAATAAATTTGACGAGTACCAGTTCGCCAAATACAACCGGGCGGCCACGGTTAAGCTGCGCGATGCCTTGTTTCTGGTTCACCCCAAAGCGAAAGACGAAGAACAGCAGGTGATTTTTAACAAGATCGTCAGCGATTCATTGGAGACGCCTTATACCTGGGAAACGGAGTTAAGCGCCTTGGGACAGGTAAAATTTCCGTCACCGGCTAAAAAAGCGGAGGCGTTCCGGCAGAAGTGGGAAGAACTGGTCAGCAGCCAGCGCATGGGCTACATGGCTACCTTGCGCAACCTCCGCAACCTGCTGGAAGCTGGCGTAAACACGGAGACGCTTCGGCAGGTCTGTGCTTATCTGGCCAACGAAAAGGCGGTGCAAAAATCCAAACAGTTGCCGTTTCGGTTCCTGGCGGCTTACCGGGAAATCAAGGGCGTGCGATTACCAGCTCGCTTCATCGCTGTTGCTGGACAAGGGATTGAGGATATACATAGACAGCCGGTTTATGCACCCGTTGTCTTGAACGCACTCGAAAAGGCGATTCAGATGAGTATGGCCAATCTGCGGGGATTTGACGCTGATAAACAGGTTGTTATCGCCTGCGACGTGTCGGGGTCGATGCAGAGTCCGGTGTCGGCCAGAAGTAAAGTGCTTTTGTACGACATTGGTTTGCTGCTGGGGATGCTGTTGCAGTCAAAATGCAAAAATGTGCTGAGTGGCATGTTTGGCGACCGCTGGCAACCGGTCAGCCTGTCTTCGGATAATGTGCTGGAAAATGTGGAGGCATTTTACCGACGGGAGGGCGAAGTTGGGTATTCGACCAATGGTTATTTAGTGTTAGAAGACTTGATTTGCCGCCGTCACGTAGCGGATAAAGTGATGTTTTTCACCGATATGCAGCTGTGGGATAGCCAAACATACAACCAGTCTGTAAACAATACGCTGTCGGCGAAGTGGCGGCAATATAAAGAAATCGCCCCCAACGCCAAGTTGTATTTATTCGATCTGGCGGGCCACGGTCAGGCGCCTTTGCGAACGGAGCAGGATGATGTTTTTCTGATTGCTGGCTGGTCGGACAAAATCTTTGACGTCTTGCAGGCTTTGGAGGAAGGGCAGGACGCGTTGAGCCATATTGCTCAGATTGAATTATAAGGAATGACAGGATGTCGTAGGGTTGGGTTACTTCGCTCGAAACTTAGGGGAGGAATAATGTAGCTTCTTTTATGAAGCAAGATTATCCAGTTCGACTCTGGCACGCAAATGCCCCGCTAGCCCAGCCCGCTTGTTACTCCTGTTTTCATTATTTGCAGGTGTCGTAGTACAGTGATACTTCGATGGTTAGAGCGCTCCTAGTAATAGGAGAGGGGTAGGTTCACGCCCTACTGCCGAAAATTTCGGTATAGCTCAAACAAAACATACCCTGCAACCTCATTAAGTAAGTGCCGTCAGTTAGAGCTCCTTCGTCTGTAAAACGACTCTGACTACCTGTTGCCTTACTTACCCAATTGATAACCGGTGCCGTAAGACAGAGTTACTTCGACTTTCACTCGGGCGGCCGCAGGTTCGACTCCTGCCCCTGGCTTGTTCAGGGTAGCTCAGCGGTAGAGCACCTAGCTCTGTTTGTTTGTTGCCCGGTTATCAATTTATTATCTAATTATTCCTGCATTACACACGTTCGCTTAAAGTATTAGATAAAATCGATGAGAGATAGATTTTATCTAAGTTAAAAGGCGCTTTACGGCCAAACAGTTTGGTCCTATACAGGTTACTTCATTACATAATAGTGTAAATTTAATCTGTGAAAAACCATGCAGGAAGAAACCCCAAAAACCAACGGCCAATCGAATGGCCAAAACGGAGAAGGTGATCAGACACTGACGACGCGGCAGGGGCATCCGGTCACGAACAACCAAAGCTTACGGACAGTAGGAAATCGTGGACCCTCTACACTGGAAAACTATCAGTTCATCGAAAAAATTACCCATTTTGACCGTGAGCGCATTCCTGAACGCGTTGTACACGCGCGCGGAGCTGGTGCACATGGTTATTTTGAAGCCTACGGAACGGTGGGTGACGAACCCGTTTCCAAGTATACACGGGCCAAATTATTCCAGCAAAAAGGCAAGAAAACACCGGTTTTTGTGCGTTTCTCCTCGGTAATTCACGGCGGTCACTCGCCGGAGACACTGCGCGATCCGCGTGGTTTTGCCGTGAAGTTCTACACGGAAGATGGAAACTGGGACTTAGTAGGCAATAACCTGAAAGTCTTTTTCATTCGGGATGCCGTGAAATTTCCTGATCTGGTCCACGCGTTCAAGCCCGATCCGGTGACGAACCGGCAGGATGGCGAGCGGATTTTCGACTTTATTTCTGGCACGCCCGAAGCCATGCACATGATTACGTTCCTGTTCTCGCCCTGGGGTATTCCGGCGAACTACCGGGAGATGCAAGGCTCCGGCGTGAATACATACAAATGGGTGAATGAAGACGGCGAGGCCGTACTGGTGAAATACCACTGGGAGCCAAAACAGGGCATTAAAAACCTGACCCAAGCCGAAGCGGAAAGCATCCAGGGTAAGAATTTCAACCACGCTACGCAGGATTTATACGATGCCATCGAAGCGGGTAATTTTCCAGAATGGGAATTCTGCGTTCAGATCATGAGCGATGACGAGCACGCCGAACTGGATTTCGATCCGCTCGACGATACGAAAATATGGCCAACCGACCAATTCCCATTCCTGCCGGTAGGTCGGATGGTGCTGGATCGCAACCCGGTTAACTATTTCGCTGAAGTAGAACAAGCCGCTTTCGGAACGGGTGTTCTGGTGGATGGACTTGACTTCTCGGACGATAAAATGTTGCAGGGACGGACGCTTTCGTACTCCGATACGCAGCGGTACCGCGTTGGAGCCAACTACCTGCAATTGCCAATCAACGCGCCGAAGCGCCACGTGGCAACCAACCAGCGGGATGGCCAAATGACCTATCACGTAGATATGGGTTCTGGTCAGAATCCGCACGTGAATTACGAACCGTCTACGTTGGGTGGTCTGAAAGAAGCACCCAAAAGTGGAAAAGATCACACGCCGTTTGTTTCAGGCAACGTGGTTAAGGAAAAAATTGATCGGCAAAACAACTTCCAGCAGGCGGGTGAGCGTTACCGGTCGTTTGAAGATTGGGAGCGCGACGATTTAATCTTGAACCTGGTAAATACGCTGAAACCAGCGCATAAGCACATTCAGGATAAAATGATCGAGCTGTTCACCCAGTGCGATGAAGATTACGGTCGCCGGGTTGCGGAAGGGCTGCGCGGTACGAGCGGAGACGGGATTTCTAGCGGGCCAATTGGTTCGACAGGCTCCGACAAAGGCGTGCAGGAAGCCGAAGACAAAGGCCACCCAGCACAACCATATTAACAATAAATTTCAACAAACAAAAGGTCGCCCCAATAGGCGACCTTTTGTGTTTAAGGGGTAGCTCTCGGGCTGCCTTTCAAATTTAAGTCTTTCAATTCTTTGCGGACTTTTCGCATGAACCGTTTGCCCGGGTCCGTTTTTGCGGTCAGGTAATTCGGGTCCGTTTCTTTCCAGAGCGGCGTTCCGATAAAGTCTTTGTATTCGTGATGTCCAATCAGGTATTCGATGTCGTAGCGCCGTTTCAGGTAGCGCACCAGTTTAACGTTTGCTTTCACCTGCGCTTTCGTCAAATCGTTATTACCAATGTTCTCAACCCCGATTGCGCAGTAGTTCAGGCCAATGCAGTGCCGGGCGAAGGTTGTGTCTGGCAATAAGCGAAAGATAGTGCCGTCGCGATCTACCAGAAACGGAACCGACACGTTAAGCCGACTCGCCGAAGCGAGATTAGGACGTCCGGGAAGCAAGGTAGGGTTAAAAGCATCGAACGAACTTTCGAGCGTTGGGATAGCCGTCCAGTGCAGCACAATCATTTTGGGTTTGATGTAGGGCTCATCCTGCTGAATGCCGTGGCGTTGCTTGAGGTATTCCAGAGAAAGCTGCTTTCGCTCCTCATCGAAAATAATGGGTTTGTCAATAATGCGGAACGTAGGTGCCGAAGCGCATGCACTCAGCAGGAAAAATCCCAAAAGATAGCTATTGAATAGAATACGCCGGGTTAGTATAGCCATTGGAAATGATCTGGTTGGAGTGGAGAAAACAGATGAAATGAGAAGAGTTACGCTATATCAACTGGCGTAACTCTTCTCAGATTAATCAGGAATAATAAATCAAGGCTTATTCCACCACAGCGGCGTTTTCAAGCGGGTTTTCTCCGTATTGTCACCCACGTTTTCCGGGTTCCGGTTCTGCTCGTTCGATTCATACACCATGGCCTGAATCCAGTCGGTGGCATTGTTGGCGTCAAAAATAACCGTGTTCAGGTTGGCCGGACGTTGCAGACTTGGACCGTAAATGGCCTGGCTGTAATCCATCCGCCGCATATCCACCCAAGTTTCGGGGTTCAGGCACTGCGTGATGTATTTCTGCCGCATGATGTGGCTCAATCCTTGCGTCTGGTTGGCAAAATGCGCCGCTAGTCCGTCGGCTAGTTGGGCAGTCCAGTAAGCATTGATTTCGGCAGTCGTTACGCCCAGTTTCCGCATGTTGGCTTTTACGCCTTCTTCATACGCGGCCAGCGCACCCGTCACGTCGTTCGAGCGCAGACGCGCTTCGGCTTCAATCAGTTTTACCTCTGAATAGGTAATGAACGGGAACGGCGAGGTCGCTTTGGTGTAAAAACCGCTGTTGCTGAATTTACCGTAATCGTTTTCATTTTTGAACTGGCCATTTCCACCCTGACCACCGGCCAAGCCTAAGCCCGGCTTCAGACCACGGTACTTCCCATCGGAAGGGGCCGGAGCCATGATGCGGCTGATTCGTGGATCCTGAAAAGAGGTTTCCGTAACTGGGAATTTTGTGAGAATGTCTACAAAAAACTGAGAATACGTAAAATAACGCGGATCGGTCGCGCTCGTGAAACCACCCCAGCTAAACCACGGATTTTCGTCGGTTTGCTGCGCCCCGGCGAGGTAAGCAAATTCGGCGTCCATGCCATCCTTGTTAAACCCATTCGTACACGCTTCGATGATTTTTTTAGGATCGTACAGACTGCCTTTTTTAGACAGGTGATTCAGTTGCCGCGCCTTCAGCGACCAAGCCAGCCGCCGCCATTTTTCGACATCACCGGCATACATAATATCACCACCGCCCGCGTTCAGCGCAGTTTTATTATTCGTGTTATTGAAAGCCGCAATCGCTTCATCCAACAAACGGTCGATACCCTGATACACCGTCTGCTGGTCGTCCATTTTAGGCGTCAGTTTTACCTGAGAAACGCCGTCATACGCATCGCTGAACACAATTGAACCATACTGATCCGTGAGCAAACTAAAATTGATGGCCTGCAAAACTTTGCCTGCGCCCACAAAATGCGGGGAGCCATCGCGTTCGCCCAGAACGGTCATATCCACGCAGTTAGGTAGCGCAAACGTGTAGGCATTCTGCCACAGAAAATACGAAGCCGTAAAGCGCCAGGTTTCGGCATTGCGGTTCGTGCCCGTTGTCAGTTTGGTCACGCCGTATTGCGTCACACCCGTAATTTCTCGGGCACCGCGCCACATGGCGGCTCCGTTTGTGGTGGTAATGGCCCCAACCAGACGGCTTTCAACCGGCACCTGCGTTGGGTTATTGGGGTCCTTGTTAACGTCCAGATAATCCTTGCAAGACGATGTCAGCAGGACTGTACCCAGAACAAGAAACTGTATTTTTGAAACGAGTTTTTTCATGGATTCACGACAATTAAAGAGTCAACTTCAAACCGAAATCAAAGCCGCGTGTGGCCGGAATACCCAGGTTATCGAAACCAAAAGAACCCGAACCGCCCACACCAGCGCCACTACCCGATACTTCCGGGTCCATACCCGAGTATTTTGTGATCAGGATCAGGTTTCGGCCCGTTGCGAAGAATTGCAACCCGCTGATCGGGGTTTTGCTCAATACACTTTTTGGTAAAGCATAATTCAATGTCACGTAACGCAGACGATACCAGCCGCCATCTTCCACAAAATCGTAGCCTTGCTTGGTGTATAACGTCTGGTAATAGTTCTGATTCAGCGCCACTTCTTTCGTATTTGGTTCACCTGTTGATTCAATGATTCCTTCGAACACACGAGTCTGGCCGCGCTCCAGTGTTTTGGTGCTAAGCCCGGAGCTAACAAGCGAGTTTTCGGTGGCGTTATACACGTGGCCACCAATCCGAACGTCGATCAGGAAGGAAAGCGACAGGTTTTGGTAAGTAAGGGTGTTGGTGATGCCACCCGTCCAGCGGGGCGCCCGGTCGCCAATATTGGCCATTGTTGCCTGAACCTGCGGATAACCATTGTTATCGAGTAGTAACTGTCCTTGGGCATTCCGTTTCCAGACGTTACCGTTAATGCCAAACAGCGAACCACCCAGGAAAGCCGCTCCCTGTGCTACGGAGCCCGCCACCCAGGCGTCCGACAATTCGACCCGGTCCAGCGTGCCCGGTAAGTCTCTCACCGTTGCTCGGTTCCGCGCAAAATTGAAGTCGAGCGACCAGCCTATTTTCTTCTTAACGGGCTGTACCGTCACCAGAAACTCGATTCCTTCGTTGTCAATCTGACCGCCGTTCAGGTAAGCCAGGAACGTACTGGACGAAGGTGGCGTGCGGGTGGCCAGAATCTGGTTGTCGGAGCTTGTCTTGTAATAAGCAACGTCCAGGCCCAGGCGGTTGCGGAAGAAACGTACGTCGGCACCTACTTCGATGGAGTTCGTAAACTCAGGTTGCAGCGTCGGATTTCCGAAATAATCATTCACGTTCGAGATAAAGCCACGCGGCGCAATCGTAAAGGTGTTGGTTGTTGTGGCTAGCGTGGAGGTCAGTACGTGCGCCGGTGCATCTTTACCAACGCGAGCCCAGGAAGCGCGAACTTTCGCAAACGACAGCACATCGCTTTCCGACATGGTGCCTAGCTCTTTCAACAGATCGGTAACAACAAGTGAACCACTAATGGCCGGATAAAAAAACGAACGATTCGAAACGGGTAGGGTAGACGACCAGTCGTTACGGCCTCGGAAGTTCAGGAAGGCAATGCTTTTCCAATCCAAGTTCAGGTCGCCGAACAGGCCGATAATCCGCCGTCGGTTAATGGTCTGCGAGACGGTCCGGTTGGTTTCCAGGACATTATTGATGCTTGGGAAATTCGGATCGATAAAGTTCCGGCCAAACCAAGTAACCGTCTGGCGACGTGAGTCTTCCACGTTATTACCCACTGTTAGACTAACGTTGAAATTCTCGGCAAATGTTTTCTTGGCGGTAACCAACAAGGTTGAGGTAGTAATCTGGTTATTGGCCGAGGATTGCGAAATTGCCCCTTTTTCTTCCCCGACAACCTTTGTTCCTGTCGCCCGAATGCTTTTGAAATTATCCGTGTAATAGTCCGTTCCTAAGCGATACGTAACATTTAGGAAGCTAAACGGATCATACGACAAGTTACCGATGGCAATAATGCGGTCAACCTCACTATTAACCGGTTTGTTGCGGATGGTCCACTGCGGATTATCGTTGGCAGCGATGGTCCGTTGCGTGCCGTCCGGGTTCAGGTAATTGGTCATGTCATCGTTCCGGGGCCAGTAAACAGCCCCTAAAACGCCATTAGCGCTTCCTTGTGAGAGGTATTGGCGATCCGTCTTGATGTAGCTGGCACTACCACCTACCGATAGTTTATTGCCTACTTTGCTATCGGCAGCGATTCGGAATGAACTCCGGTTGAAATCCGTATTTTTTACAATTCCGTTCTGTGCAAAACGCGAGGCCGAGGCGTAGAAGGTAGAGCGCTCGTTGCCCCCGCTGACCGACAAATCGTGTTTCTGGGTGAAACCCGTTTGAAAAACACTGCGGAAGTTGTCATAAATCGGCTCATTAGCGCCGAATTGAGGCCCCCAGGAGCCTACCGAAGCTGGATCAAACGCACCTTGTTCGCCTTGTTTATAAACCGACTGAAGTTCAGGCAAGCGGTTGACAACATCAAAGGAAAAACTATTCGAATAATTGATTTTTGCCTTACCACCCGAGCCTTTCTTAGTGGTAATGACAACCACGCCCGAAGCGGCGCGAAGACCATACAAGGCCGCTGCCGCTGGCCCTTTCAGGACGCTGACACTTTCAATATCTTCCGGGTTGATGTCGATAGCGCGGTTGGACGAAGGCGCGGCGCTTGCGTTCAGGTTACCTTGAGCGACCGGCGTTGTGTTGTCGACGGGTATTCCATCGACGACATAAAGTGGTTGGTTGTTTCCACTCAGTGACGTACCACCACGAATCAGCATGATGGCCGACGCACCGGGTGCGCCGCCTGAGTTGGTCACCTGAACACCGGCTACTTTACCTTGCAGTGCATTGACAATGTTGGGTTGCTGCGACTCAACGATGTCTTTAGAAGCCACCTTCTGAACAGCGTAACCCAATCCACGTGTTTCCTGCTTCACCCCGAAGGCAGTTACAACCACTTCATTCAGGCTTCGTGAATCATCCTGTAGGCTTACGTCAATGGTTGTTGCGTTTCCAATAGTTATTTCCTGAGTTGTATAGCCGATATAGCTAAATACCAGAATTTTACCCGCTGCCGCCTGGACAGTAAAGCGACCTTCGGCGTCGGTGGTGGTTCCCTGATTGGTCCCTTTAACGGCTACGCTCACACCCGGCAAGGCATTGTTATCACCCGCTGAGGTTACTCGGCCCGAAATAGCGTTGTTTTGTGCTAATCCCTCCCAGGAGATGAACACAAAGCATAAAAACAAGAGGAAAAGTAATTTTCTTTTCATAAGAAGGCTTATTTACCAATTTATCTATCCAAAGGTATTGATAAATTTTTATACTGCCTATATTCCTTATGACCTTACTTATATCCTGTATAAACGCGTTTGCCAAGAATAATTTGTCAGTAAATTCAAAAGAAGGTGTAAAATATTCTAGTACGAGGCTGGTCTGTAGCTATGTATACTTATCTGTAAACTTATTTGTCTATCCCTTTTTCATCATATCTGGGCCTAGACGAATCGAAAAAGGGCCACCCGATGACTCAGGCAACCCTTTTTTGACAAGCTCAAATGGCTAACTTTATTTTACCCTATTTTCCTTAATTTCAGTTTTAAGCCGTTCAATTTCCTGATTTTGGCTATCTGATTTAAAATAATAATACAAGGCTAAAGCAAGAAAAACCTTCGACAAAAAGAAAACAACAACAAAAATAGGGCGCCAGATCTTATGGACCTGGATGTGCGTATTGTTTACTTCAACCTCCAGGTAATCGGGCTTTTCAGGCTCAGGCGGTGCCGATTTTCCATTGCCAGCTGGTTGCGTTCTCTTCTTAATTTCTTTTCCGGTGGTGCGGGCTTGTATAGCTTCCCAAGTGCCAGGCGGTGGAGGAACCGCATTGGCCAAACACTGCTCTTCAATGATAATTTCAAGGTTGTTGAGCGCCGTAGAAATTTCTGGATAGGCTTCCATCATAACTTCTACTTCCTGTTGCTCGTCTTCCGAAACTAGCCCTAAGAGGTAGGCTTCCAATATCCCACTATCTATATATTGACGGGTATCCAAGTGATTAATTGCTTAATTAAGATTGACGAAATGTGTGAATATATTCCCGGATAGCTTTCAACACTTCCGGTTTTGAAACGCCTAATTGCTCAGCAATGGCTTCCAAACTATATCCCTGTCTAAACGATAAATCAAAAACATAAGCAGGTGAGAATTCATTCGTTGTTAGGGTGGCTTCCGAAAAATGAATTCCTAATGCAGTTGCTTTTTCGCGGGCGGCTAATGCCTTTGAGCGGGTTAATCGGATAATCTGGATGGCCGGATTCTTAGAATCGCTTACATAAGTTGGTAGCTGCGGAGAGGTAAATACCTCCAGAAGCACCTCCTGCGCCAGCTTTTTTTGAGGAATAATCTGTAAAATAACGCCGTAAGCCATGGCTCCGTATTGATCGTATAAGCGTTGGTGGTCGGTAGGGGGCGCATTAGTTTGCCTGGTTATATCTCCCGATGACCGTCCTGGTTCATTCATGCTGTTTTTAATTAAATAAAACGGATTCTACTTCGTGCGTCGGGCAATGAAAGCTATTTTCTTATGCAATATACCAAAATTATGCCAAATCATAATCGCTAAATCAGCGATTTATAAGACAAGCATTAAGAGGTAAAGGCTAGTAAGTGAGAAAGTTGAGACAAAGTAGCTGTAAAAAAATGACCTACGTTTTCCGTTTTTTCTTTCGGGCAGAAGGAAACAAAACATTGTTCAAAATGAGCCGGTAACCCGGAGAATGCGGATGTAAATTCAGGTCGGTGGCCATGCGCCAGCCCCCGCCGCGCGTGCCTTCTGGATCGTGGCCCCCGTAAAACGTCCATTGGCCCATGCCCAATTCGCCGTAGATATACCGGTCGGAAGACTGGCTGGTGCCCATCACCAGCACATTGGACTTAACGGTTTTCTTGCTAAAAGCAGAGGTCTGGCCGTGAAATTCCTTGATGACCGACTGGTGGTTCTGAACGAGCATGGCCGGAATCATGTCCCACTTAGCCGAAAAATTAAATAGCGTAAAATAACCGTTAGGACTATCCCAGCCGTAGCGACTCGAAGCGTTGATGTCGGAGAAAGACATGCCGTTGTAACCGTTAAGGTCCAGCGTAAAGTTCTGGAAGGCAGCCGTCTTGGTAAAATCCAGTTTGGATTGCGCCCCCGGATCGATGCCGTCCCCGTCGTACGTACTCTCAACAATATCAACGCCTTCGGCAGCCAGCGCAATGTCGAAGGTTTCGGCGCCGGAGCACATGGCAAACAAATAGCCACCACCCGCGCAGAATCCCTTGATGGTTTTGGCAACAGCCAGCTTCATCTGCGATACTTTCTGGTAATTAAACTTTTGAGCAATCGATTCCTGGGCTTTGATGTCTTCGGTAGACATGCGGCGCGTATTGCGCCCAAACTGTCCCGTAAAGTCTTCGTGGTGCAGGTGTAGCCAGTCGTATTTTGCCAGATCACCTTTCAGGATTTCTTCATCGTAAACCACTTCGTACGGAATTTCGGCGTAGTTCAGTACCAGCAAGACGGCATCCGTATTTTCAAATTCAGACGGACTGACTTTAATGGGCGAATAAACCACGATTTTGGCCGCTTTCTGAAGCTTCACGGCGGCCATGTTGACATCGGGATTTTCGATCTGCTGCAAAATGGAAGCCGTCGATCCGTCGGAGATGACTTCAAATGAAACGCCCCGGACGCGGCACTCGTTTTCCAGCATTTTGCTGTATTTGATCAGAAAGCTGCCGCCCCGATAATTTAAGAGCCAATCGACATCCAGATCCGCTTTCAGAATGTAATAAGCAATTCCGTACGCTTTCAGGTGGTTGGATTGGCGATCGTCCATCGGAATCAGGATAGAACTCGCGTGGCTGGCCAAAGAGGTTAGTGCCAGCAGGAAGAGGAGAGATCGTTTCAACGCTGTCATATCCGTTTTGTATCTAGGAATAGCATTTGGGTAACCTAAAATACAGAACTTTATGGAGAAACGATACTACTTTTTAAGTTTCTGACTGAACAGCGATTAACTTGATTTTATCGGCAGCCCTTAAACGCATAGAGCCGGAAATATTTCCGGCTCAGACGCGCATTTTAGTAAGAGACATGAACGGATTAACCACGTCCCCGATGAGGCTCCGCCTTGAAATAACGTTCGCCTTTTGGCATGGCAATCCACAAAATAATGTACGTTATTACAACGGGAAAATTTATGGGTAGAAAGATGGCTAAAACGAACAGAAGGCGGACAACTGCTTTATCGATATTAAAATAATCGGCTAGTCCGGCGGCAACACCACCAATCATGGATTCGGATGCACTGCGGTATAATCGCTTCGTTGTCATGGCTTTAAATAAATTAAGTGTTCTGTTTTTAGGTTATTTGTTGTTATTGTTGATTCAAAGGTACTAGGTAATGCCAAGTAGTCAAAAGAGGTTTATATGAGTGGTCCTCCACCTCCTTAGGTGGTAGAAAACCTTTAAGACTGGTGAGCCGGAGAAAACCGCCAGATCGTTGAATAACCCCCTGCAAATCCGTACATTTGCTACCAGAATAAATACACTTCACATGCGCGTATATTTCGACAACGCCGCCACTACCCGGCTTGATCCGGCAGTTCTGGAGGCCATGCTGCCTCTGATGACTGAGGAATTCGGTAACCCATCGTCCATTCACTCGCACGGTCGGAAAGTGCGGTCGGCGCTGGAAAAAGCCCGCAAAACCGTTGCTTCTTTACTGAATACATCGCCCGCCGAAATTTTCTTTACGTCCGGGGGTACCGAAGCGGATAACACGGCTATCCGGAGCTCCATTGAAACCTACGGACTCACCCACGCCATTACTTCACCGCTCGAACACCACGCCGTTCTGCACACGCTGGAGCATCTCGATAAACAGGGGGCTATCAAGCTGAGTCTGGTTAATATTGACGAGAAGGGTCGTATTGATCTGGCGCATCTGGAAAGCTTGCTTCGTTCGCAACCGCGCACGTTGGTATCGCTCATGCACGGGAATAATGAAATTGCCACGTTGCTCGATCTGGAAGCCGTGGGCGCGCTTTGTAAAGAATACAATGCTGTTTTTCATTCGGATACCGTGCAAACAATGGGGCATTACCGGCATGATTTGCAGGCGCTTTCGGTCGATTTTATCGTTGGGGCCGGCCACAAGTTTCACGGCCCGAAGGGGGTAGGATTTCTGTACGTGAACGCCAAGAACCGAATCCATCCGTTCATTTACGGCGGTGCGCAGGAACGCAACATGCGCGGCGGAACTGAGAATGTTTACGGCATTGTCGGCCTAGCCAAGGCGCTGGAAATTGCTTACCGCGACATGGATAGCCACCGGCGACACATCGAAAGCCTGAAAAGCCGTCTGATTGGTCAGTTACGCGAAAAACTCGATGGGATAACGTTCAACGGCATGTCGGGCGACGTTGCGAATAGCCTATATACGGTCTTAAATGTTAGCCTACCAGCTTCCGAATTGAGCGACATGTTGTTGTTCAATCTGGACATTGCCGGCATTTCGGCTTCGGGTGGTAGCGCCTGTTCAAGTGGAACAAACATAGGGTCGCACGTGCTGGCAGCGTTGCCCGGCTGCGATCCAGGCCGCGACGCGGTTCGTTTTTCGTTTGGCAAATACAATACGGAAGAAGAAGTCGATTATGTGGTTAACACGCTCGTTGGCTTATATCAAAAAGAGAAAGAGTTATTGTAGACATAAAAGGGAGCTGGCTGTCTGGCTCCCTACTCCAAATTCGGTGCCAGCCATCGCTGGGTCATGTTGAGGGCGTAATCCACGAAAGCGCGTCCCTGCTGGTCATACGATTTATTCCCGTGCGGCGTCCCTGCTTCATTTAGAAACTGATCGGTTTCGTGCGACTCCCAGATGCGCGGCGATACAACAGAATAGAGCATCATATAGCTCACTATTTCATTAAGAATAGTAGTCACCTGCAAGGCTGGTTGCCGCCCGCCCCGCAAGGTAGAAACGCCCGCAATAGCGAAAACTTTACCGCTAAACAGATCGGCGAAAGGTTCGTTCCCTAACTGGTGAAAGGTATTAATCAATTGCGGGCTGGTTGTCCAGTTGTATTCAGGAACCGTAAAAAAGATCAGATCGGCTTCGCGCCAGGCCTCAACCAACTCCTGCTGAAAAGGCGTCAGCTCATCCCGATTCACTCTGCTTTGGCCAACCAACGGAATATCATAGGCTTCAAAATTAACGAGCGAAATGTCCGACTGACTATAGCTTTCCAGCACATTGCGGATGTAGCGGGCAACCCGCAGGGAATTACTGTGTTGGCGGGGAGAAGTCGAAATAATCGCGATTTTCATGGGTTAACTAAGATAGCACTCGCTTTGTAAACCTCTACCCAGCTCTTTTGGTTTAGATCCTGAACGTAAAGAGATACCATGCACGCATCACCAATATGTCTGATCACCGGAGCTAACTCTGGAATTGGAAAAGTAGCTGCCCTTGAATTAGCTAAAAAAGGCTTTGACCTCATTCTTTTGTGTCGTAATCTGGATAAGGCCCGGCCCGTTCGGAAAGAAATCAAGGCCGTCAGTAAAACAGGGCGTGTCGATTTGATCTGGTGTGACCTAGCCAGCCAGGAGTCAGTAGCGCAGGCCGCTCGCGAAGTCATTGATCGGTACGACCGTCTGGATGTCTTAATTAACAACGGCGGTTTGTTTATCGACAAAGAGCAATATTCGCCCGAAGGCATCGAATTGACGTTTGCCACTAATCACCTGGGTCCTTTTCTGCTGACAAACTTGCTGCTGGATTTATTGAAAAAAGGCCATAATGCACGGGTCATCACGGTGGCATCGGAGGCATATCGCTGGAACCGCAGCTTTAAACTGGATCAACTGGCCAAGCCTGCTTCTTACAGCGGCATGGGCGCGTATGGTGCTTCGAAGCTTTGTAATATTTTATTCGCCAGAGAATTGGCTGACCGCCTGATGGGCTTTGGCATTACGTCCAATAGCTTGCATCCGGGAGCAGTTAAGACGAATTTTGGCGGCGGCGGTGGTGGTTGGCAATCAACAATCTTTTCGCTAATGCGGCCTTTTTTCATCAGTCCTGAAAAAGGCGCTGAGACCACTATTTATCTGGCTTCTTCGCCGGAAGTTGAAAAAGTAACTGGCTTGTACTTTGAAAAATGCCGTCCATTAACGCCGAATCAGGACGCTCTCAGCGACTACAACGCGAAGAAATTATGGACCTTAAGTGAGCAGCTTACGCACCTGCGCGATTGGTCGGTGGCCGTATAACGTTGTCATGCTGCTGTTAAAGCGTCGCTTAAAAAAACACTTTAACAGCAGCATTTATTTATAGGGCTTGCTGTAAATCGTCAATCAGATCGTCGGGGTGCTCCAGGCCGATGGACAGGCGAAGCAGATTAAGCGGAGTTGCCGTGTTTGGTCCTTCGACCGAAGCGCGGTGTTCAATCAAACTTTCGACGCCACCGAGGCTCGTTGCCCGCGTAAACAGTTTCAGACGGCCCGTAAGCTGAAGGGCGGCTTCGGCTCCGCCCCGAACCTGAATTGACAGCATGGCACCAAAATCGGTCATCTGGCTTTTCGCAATCTCGTGACCAGGATGGGAGGGCAGTCCCGGGTAGTGAACCGCTTCGATGGCCGGATGATTAGCTAAGGCTTCGGCTATTTTCTGGGCCGACGAACTCTGGGCACGAACGCGGGTGGCCAGCGTTTTGATGCCGCGCAGAATGAGCCAGCAGTCAAACGGTGAGGGAACGGCCCCACCCAAGGACTGGATGCGGCGCGCCCGTTGGGCCAACTCGTTGTCTTCTTTGAAAACCAAAGCGCCGCTGATTACATCACTGTGTCCACCAAAATATTTGGTTGTCGAGTGCATAACCACATCGCAGCCTAACTCAATCGGTTTTTGCAGGATGGGCGTTGCCCAGGTGTTGTCACAGATGCAGTAAGCACCAGCCTCGTGCGCAATAGCTGCCACAGCGCGAATATCGGTGATCCGCAGCAGGGGATTAGACGGGGTTTCAACCCAGACCAGACGCGTATTTTCGTGGATAGAAAGCCGCAGCGCTTCCAAATTGGTCAGGTCCGTGCGGGTGTAAGTAAGCCCCCAGGGGTGAAAAACTTCTTCCAGCAGGGCGGGTGTTCCGTGGTACGTATCCTGCGCCACCACCACATGGTCGCCGGGGCGTAAGGTTTGCAAAATCGACATGGCCGCCGCCTGGCCCGATGAAAAAGCCATGCCAACCTGGCCACCTTCCAACGCGGCAATGCTTTTTTCAATAGCCTCGCGGTTCGGGTTGTTCATGCGGGCGTAAATAAGCTCGTGCGGGAATGTACCGTCTGCGTTGCGCTCAAATGTCGTACTCAGGTAAATAGGCGGTGCCACTGCACCGGCGTTCTGATCGTGGTAGTAGCTGCTGTGTATGGCCAGCGTTTCGGGATGCATGGATCTGAACTTGGATTATGGGGATCAAGTAAACTCTACTTATTTTCCCGCAAGTTGAAATAATCTTCAATCATAGTTAATCCTTTAAATAGTGTAATCCAAGAATTCGCGAGTTCGAAGAATTTTTAAATAAGATATTGTTTTAATCCCTTAACTTGCGCAGTATGCAAGCATACTAATAAAGACATGATAAAAACAGAAGGCATGCTCCGCGAAGGAGCACTGAACGGGAAAACCATCATTGTCACAGGTGGCGGAACGGGGCTTGGCAAATCCATGTCGCGGTATTTTCTGCAACTGGGGGCTAACGTTGTAATTTGTAGCCGTCGGTTGCCGGTGCTGGAAGCAAGCGCCAAAGAGTTAGCCGAAGAAACAGGCGGTCAGGTGCTTCCGGTTGCGTGTGACGTGCGAAATCCGCAGGAAATTGAAGCCGTGATTGCCCAGACCATCGACCGTTTTGGCCAAATTGACGGCTTGCTCAATAATTCGGCGGGGAATTTCATTAGTCCTACCGAGCGCTTATCTTATAAGGCGTTTGATGTGGTGGTAGATATTGTCTTGCGGGGGACATATTACTTTACGCTGGCCGTGGGGAAATACTGGATTGACAAAGGTCTGCCGGGAACAGTGTTGAATATTTCAACGACCTATGCCACAACGGGTTCGGGCTATGTTGTTCCCTCGGCGGTCGCCAAAGGGGGCGCGCTGATCATGGTTAAGTCGCTGGCGGCGGAATGGGCCAAATACGGCATCCGGCTGAACGCCATTGCGCCAGGACCGTTCCCCACCAAAGGAGCCTGGGACCGCTTGTTTCCCGAACCACTCTTGAAAATAATGGACCCGACCAACCGAATTCCGTTGAAGCGCGTTGGCGATCACCAGGAACTGGCCAATCTGGCGGCCTACCTGATGTCTGATTATTCAGCCTACATGACGGGCGAATGCATCACCATCGACGGGGGCGAAGTCTTGTCAAACGGCGAGTTTAATCACCTCGAGCAGGTGCCGAGCGAAATGTGGGACGAAATTGCCAAAAGCATCAAGCAGGCCAACAAGTGAGTTGACCAGCCGCTGCTATTTCGTAGCCATGTAAAAAAAGTCCAGACTGCCCGCCGGGTTAGCGCTTCTGACGTAATCGGTATGCCGAATTTCCGCCGCGAGGCCGCCTTGTTCGTGCAACTGGTTGCGGTTCATGCGGTTCAGAATATCGTACGGAATTTGTAACATCCAGCGCGGCAGGCGGTATTGCAGATTAAGAACATCGAAACGCGTAAACTTCTCGACCGATTTTTTGTTCTGCTCGTAGTAGTCCATCACTTTGGCATTGCCATGAATGCCTTCGGTTTTGACGGTGGGGAAGTAACGGCTAATCAGGGCTTGTAATTCCTGGGCGGTATATTCGCGGACATGCCACGGATTACGCGTCAGCGAGAAAAGGCGATTGACGGTAGTCAGCAGCAGGGTGCCGCCCGGCTTCAGAACGCGGTGGGCTTCTTTGACAAACAGATCATCGTTTTCAATGTGTTCAATGACTTGAAACGTAACAATGTAATCGAATGTATTGTCTGGCAAATCGCTGAGGGGCGGAATGTTGGCTTGGATAAAACGAGACTGTGGGTATTGTTTCTGAAGCGATTCAATCAGGGCCAGGTTTTTGTCGATACCAGTGTAATGACTTGCTGCCTGGGTTAAGAGTTCGAGGCCCCGACCCCAGCCGCAGCCAATTTCCAGCACGTTGCCGCTGACAATTTTTGCCGCTTCGACGTAGGGAAACAGCAATCGTTGGTGAACAGGGTTATCCGAAATGATTTCGGCAGAAGTTATTTCAGTGGTTTTATACATGGCCGTCTGGACGCTGATTACGTCGATTCCACGATTCGCTGTAATTTGGTTATGCTTTTTTACAGTTCGTCAGGAAGTCCCGGTAAGCAGGGCTCGCGATTAATTTCCCGTAAAGTTACTTCTTTTGTATAAATTAGACGAAAAAAACAGTTTAGGCACGTCAGTCAAAGTCATTTATGCGTTTTGATAAAGACTGATTAACGGAATATGAAGATACCTGTTTTTATACTGATAATTGCTCTGATGACGGGCTGTGCTTCAGGGAAAAAAGCCAAGGAAATGGCTCGAAGCCGGTCGCAATCAGGACGGGAAACCGCTCAGACAGCCGGAAGGCCGCCTGCCTCAACCCCCGCTTCGTCGGCACCCGACTGGAAAGTTGTGTCAATCAATAGCCGCTATTTGCACAAGGACTCATCAACGATCCGGGTATACATGAATGTCATTACCCAGAAAGGTCTGAACTATGCTAGTGTTGACGATCTGATGTCGCGGTTCATGCTTAATTATGTACTGTACCCAGATTATAACAATCGCGAACGGCTCGGCTACGGCAATGTCATTCTGACTAAAGAAAACGTGGTTAAGCAAGGAACGGCTGATGGCGCGTTAACCGTCTTTTTTGATGTAGCCCGGCCGAAAAATGCGCCGATAGGTGTAATGCTGGCCGAATTTGTGGATGCCAACAATGGTCGCAAAGTTCTGCACGACCTGCCCATCCGGTTCCGTTCTACCCGATTGAGCGATCATTATGCGTTGTTTAACCCGAAAACCGGGTTTCCGCAATTAAAAAACTACGCGACGGTTGATGACACAGTTATCATTCGCGACGTGATGGGAACTTCGCGTCCGTTAACAATGATTCGCTACCGCCACGAGTTTGATCCGGCCTCATCGCCGATGAATACCACGCCGAAAGCAGTGGCTAAGTCACTCAATGTGGATTCGACCTTAACGATTACTACCAATCAACCGTTTGTATTAACAGCCGAAGGGCTTTACCTGATGATGGCGGATACCAACGATGCGTACGGCATTGGTCTGGTCATTGCAGACAAGCGTTTTCCAAAGATGACTCGTCCTGAAAAATTGATCAAACCTGTGATGTACATGAGCACAACTCAGGAAATCAATGAGTTGACCAAAGGGGAGAGTGCCAAGAAAGCGCTGGATCGTTACTGGCTTAGCCTGATGGCGGGCAACCAGGAAGTAGCGCGGCGGACCATCCGGGCTTATTACAGCCGGGTCGAAGAAGCCAACCGACTGTTTACATCTTTCAAGGAAGGCTGGAAAACCGACAAAGGAATGATTTACATCGTTCTGGGGCCGCCTGACCGGGTGCAGCGTAGCCGCGACCGGGAAGTGTGGATTTACAACCAGCGGGCCAACGTGTCGGAAATTAATTTTACATTTAATAGAAAACCAAATCAATTTGTTGAGGATCACTATGAACTGGTACGATATATGGAATATCAACCCGTCTGGTATCCCGTTGTTGAAGCATGGAGAACAGGCGCAATCCGCGAGTAAATAACCCGCGTTACGATCAGAAGCGTAACGATCAACCGAAACGTTCACCGGATGAATTTGTGTTCGGCATCCAGTCGGTTACCGAAACACTTAAATCAGGTAAAGACATTGACCGGCTTTATCTGTTGAAAGACGGCAGTTTTCCTGAAATTCAGAAACTGGCCTTCGAACGAAAAGTAACCATTCAGCGGGTGCCGCCGGAGCGACTCGACCGAATTACCCGCAAGAACCACCAGGGAGCTATTTGCTTTATCTCAGCCATCCAGTACGTTAAGTTATCAAACGTTATTGCGAATGTGTATGAGCAGGGAAAAGTGCCCTTGTTTCTGTTGCTGGACCGCATTACGGATGTGCGCAATTTTGGCGCCATCGCCCGGACGGCAGAGTGTGCAGGCGTTCAGGGAATTGTGATCCCGGCGCGGGGCGCTGCCCTGATCAATGCCGATGCCATGAAAACATCGTCGGGGGCACTCAATCACGTGTCTATCAGCCGGGAGGTGAACCTGGAAGAAACCATTAAATACCTGAAAGATTCAGGGCTAAAAGTAATTGCCTGTACCGAGAAGACGGATAATTACCTCTACGAAGTCGATATGTCGGGGCCCACGGCCATCATCATGGGTTCGGAAGAAGACGGAATTTCGGATGATTTGCTGCGGCTCGCCGATCACCACGCGCGGATTCCGCTGGTTGGTCAGGTCGAATCCCTGAACGTATCGGTCGCGACGGGTGTCGTGCTCTACGAAGCGGTACGGCAACGGATATTTAGCGAAGGAGCTTAAAAAAAACGTCCGGTTGATTAGCCGGACGTTCCAATTTTTTACGCGCTGGTCGGTTACGCGCTCTTCTTTTTGGTAGTAGCTGCTTTCTTCGCAGGTGCTTTTGCGCTAGCATCCAATGAATTGATCCACTTTGCGATTTTAAGCGCATCGTCCTTCGGAACCTGTTTCATCGGTGCCATTGGAGGATAACCAGGCCAGTGCTCAGGCTTCGGCGCATAAATCAATTCGACAATCTGAGCGTCGGTATACTTTTTCTTGGCTACGTCCTTGTAAGCAGGTCCAACCAGGCGGTTATCTGGGTTATGACAGGCAAGACAAGTGTTTTTTGTCAGTAATTGATTAATGTCATCCGGGATTTTGGTTTGGGCATTAGCGTTGAAGGCAACTGCAGCAACCAGCACCGCAGTAAGCATTCCAAACGTTTTTTTCATAGGTTATAAAGCTGAAAAGTGAAACAAAGGGAAGTAGAGATTCCAGACTCTGAGCAAACAAAAATACACCTAAACCAGCGACATGCCAATTTTAGCTCTGTTTTTTGCTGCTTCAACTCCCTATTTGATTTGCCCTGTCCAAAATGGTTTAATAGAAATCGTAAAAAATCTATCGGATACCCTTTTTTGACCTGCTCTTTCACGCCCAGTCTACCCGCAAAACCCGGGCTTTCACGTCAATGGTCTGGAAGAACTGAAGCCAGTGAAGTTGTTGCGAACCCAGGTGATCTGTCGGTGATTTTACTTCAATAAATTCGTATTTCCCTTCGTCATTCCAGATGAGCAGATCCGGGAAACCGCGCGTATGTTCCCGCAGGTTATGGGACATTTCCAGTAAAACCAGCCCTAATTGCTCTGGTTCCAGCAAATCGATAATCTGGTGCGCCAGACTAAGTAGCTCCTCGTTCCAGTCAACCAGCACGTTTGTGATGCCATATTTTCCGAAGAAAACGCCTTCGACCTGCTCCCGAAACGCCTCCCGGGTGGCTAGTTCCGTTAATCGGCCTTTGAGGGCTTCTTCTCGTTTGAGGTAAAAATCAACCGAATAAAAATCAGATGGGGCGCGTTGCAGCGGGTGGTGAATGGCCGAGACATTGGCATCGTAAATAATGTCCCAGAATACCAGCCCGAACAACCCACGCCAGGGGTAATTTTCCGTGAAAGCCGCTTCCCAGCCCTGTTCCAGGTAATGATTCATCACACCAGCTTCGACATGGTGGCGGTAGACAGCCGGGATCGCCACGCTTTCGGCATCCGACAGAAAACGGGTCGTGGCCTTGCGGGGGCGCTTTTTCTCGCCCACACTCAAAATCTTCTCCCGAAAGTCGGTGGCAAAATACCGTTCGTCAGCGTTCTGCGGACTGACCGCCATATCGTCGCACAAGGCAAGTGCTTCCTCAACCAGGCCGGATTTGAAGAGGAGCCGAACGCGCCGTTCCCGGGCCGGTACCATGTTGGTTAACTGATACACCTGCATGGCCTGGTCGGGCATTTTCTGCCGCTCGAGGTAGCTGCCAACGCGGGTCACGAGCTTGGCATAACCCGGCTGGGCAATGTCGGCCAGGTCGGGGCGAGTTTCGTTCCAGTTCATGAACCAGTTGTAAATATCTTCCGGCGGCGTTTCCGCGTGCTGTAACTCCCGGAATTCTTCGTTGGTCAGCGAGATCATGAGTTTGTCCTCGACCTCTTTCCGAGTTAGAAAACGGGCTGTCAGCTTGGATTCATCGTAGCGCTCAAAGCTTACTTTTCCTAAATCGCGAATCACAAACTCCGTCATGTCGGACGAGCGATTGCCAAAGAACAAGTATTTGAGCATCATCACTTCGGCCTCAAACGCTACTTTCACCACCGTTTCGTGCGCGGTCAGGCTAGCCACGATTTCCGGGAAAGCCAACTCGTGCAGGGCATAACGCACTACGTTTTCTTTCTTTTCTTTGGCCAGGGGCTTTAGTTCCTCGGGAGCCAGCGGCAGCAAAGCCAGCAGTTCCGGTTTGGTAAACACATTCAACGCGGCGTCGCCCATCAGCTCGTGGTGCGCATTGAGTCGCTCGATAAAACCATTAAGCAATAATTCGCCCACCGCCGCCGGAAGCTCGTCGATTTCTCTGTAACTGAGTTTATCAATCCGGAAAAAGTCGCCCCGCCGATTGCTAAACCGAACAAACAAGCATTGGGCATCTTCGGTTAGGCTTTCAAAACGGCGGATAAACGCCTGTTCTTCCGCGTTGAGTAAATGAGTATACATCCGCTGAACGAACCCGATCAGGTAGCGGAAGTAATCCAGGTAATATTTAGGAGGTAATTCGATTTGCTGTTGACCTGCCATTAAAATCTTTCTTTTGATGAAACGGATACAAAGATTTTTGGTGTGCTCTGCGGAAATTTTACGTCATTGCAGTTACTATAATAACAACAAATCGCGTCAATATGTCCCCCAACTGGGTCTTACAGGAACTTGAAAAAGAACAAATTATTACCCAACCACAGGCAAAAATCATCCGCGATGCAGAGGCGAAAAAACCATTCTCCGTGCATTGGGAATTGCGGGTAGTGCTGTACATCGGGATTCTGTTATTTACGACCGGCGGCGGATTATTGATCTACGAAAACCTGGATCGAATTGGCCATAATGCCCTGCTGGGCGTGCTGACGGTGGTGTGCATTGCCTGCTTTGTGTATGCGTTCCGGTTTAAAAAGCCATATTCGCCGGGACAGACGGGAAGCAGCTCGGCCTTTGGGGATTATGCGTTGTTGCTGAGTTGTCTGTTATTTCTGACGCTGGAAGGCTACGTGCAGTACCAATACAATCTTTTTGGTACGCGCTACGGTCTGGTGACGTTTCTGCCGGCAGTCCTATTTTTGGGCTTAGCTTACGCCTTCGACCACCGGGGCGTTTTGTCGCTGGGACTAACCGCCCTGATCTCCTGGGTAGGGGTCACCATCCGGCCCCTGGAGTTTTACTTCAAAGGCAACTTGCGTGACATGACCGTTTTATTGTCGGCCTTGTTGCTGGCGCTGCTGCTATTGGGCGGAGCGTGGTATCTGAACCAGAAACGAATCAAGACGCATTTTACCAACACGACGCTCACGTTTGCCGGTAACCTGATGCTGGTAGCGCTGCTGGCAGGCTTGTTTAATTTCACGGAGTATCATCTATTGTTCGCCATTGGCCTCGCAGTCGCCTGCTTCGGTTTCGACCGTTTTGCCCGTCAGGAGCATTCGTTTCTGTTTCTATTGATGAGTACGCTCTACGGCTATATTGGCGTTACTTACCTGATTTTCCACTACCTGAAGCCGGGAAACGAAGCGGTTTACCTTTATTCCATTATTACCGGCATCGGATTGATTGCCTATCTGCTGACGTACCGGAAGAAAATCTAGCCCCGGTTGTAGAAGCCACTGCCCACGCGGATGGGTAGCCACCGAAATAATCCACTACCATGAAAGCTTACAAAGAAACCTGGTTACGCAACAAAGAAATTATCCGGAATGCCGGGCGCTGGCACCGGCGCGGCTTGCTTTCGGATGTTCAACTAACGCGTCTTGGGGAACATTATCCGGTTGGATTTCACGAGTCGAATGGTTTTCTCGATATTGGTTTGTTCATTTTTACTATTGTGGCTACCAGTGGGGCTTATTTTCTGCTGTTGAATCTGCTAATCGATACCAGCGAAAACCAACTTGGCTTTCACCTGTTCAATTTAATCTTCGGGGTAGTGGTGGCCTTGTTGTTAGGCTTGTTGATTAAGCAAAAGAACTTTTACCGCTCGGGCGTTGACAATGCCCTGGTTGCCATCGCCACGGGATTGATTGTGACGAGTCTGGTTGGGTTTATGCCAAATAATCAGCCGCTCTGGCTTTATTGTCTGGTATCCCTGCCTGTCTTGTTGCTGGCGGTCTGGTATTACGGGGATACGCTCGTTACGTTTGCCGCCTTTTTGGCCGTGTGCACCCTGATGGTTGACTTTGTACTGGACCTTCCGGGAGGAAAAACCATCCTTCCGTTTGTGGCAATGGCCCTGGCGATGGTCGTTTATGTTGTCGCGAGGCGATTTGATAACAAGCCGGAGCTGCTTTATTGGACCGACGATTTTGTCTTGCTGGAATGGCTGTCTCTGGTGCTTTTACAGATGAGTAGCAATTATTTCGTCGTGCGACAGGTTAACAACTGGCTTTTGGAGCGCCGCCTTCCCGAAGCGCCAGAAATTTCCTTACCGTGGCTGTTCTGGATTCTGACTTTTGTGGTTCCGATTGCCTTACTCGTGGTTGGGCTCCGGCAGAAAGAACGACCCATGATGATCATGAGCGCCATTGGAATTGCGGCAGCTTTTTCGACCTGGCGTTATTTTTACCCAATTTTTTCGCTGGAAACCTACCTGATTCTAAACGGATTTTTGCTGATGATCATCGCTGGCGTGCTTATTCAGTATTTGCGGAAGCCTCACAATGGGTTCACGGATGCGCCCGATGAAGACTCGCCGGATGAGTTTTTATTAAGCCCGGAAACAATAACCATCATTCAGTCTGCCTCCACTAGCCTGTCGCATCCGTCCACCGATTTAAAGTTCGGCAAAGGTGATTTTGGCGGCGGCGGGGCCGGTGATAAGTACTGAAATGATACTTATCGGAGTCATAGTAGAATAAAATCAATAAGCTAGGCTAGGATACATGCCGTTTGCCGGAAAACTGCTAAGTTTCGGCTGAAAATTAATACATCTATCGTTGTAAATCTGTTACATGAAAACTCTGGATTCGTACAATTTCTCTGGGAAGAAAGCACTCATTCGGGTGGATTTTAACGTCCCTCTAAACGAACGCTTCGAAATTACGGACGATACACGTATAAAAGCTACGTTGCCAACCATCAATAAAATTCTGAACGATGGGGGTGCCTGTATCCTGATGTCGCACCTGGGTCGCCCCAAAAATGGTCCCGACGAAAAGAATTCCCTCAAACACCTGATCAGTCCTTTGTCGGTGATGTTGGGGAAATCAGTGAAGTTTGCCGACGACAGCATTGGCGAATCAGCGGTAGAGCAGGCGGAAGCGTTGCAACCGGGTGAAGTATTGCTGCTAGAAAACCTGCGTTTCTACAAAGAAGAGGAAAAAGGCGATGTCGCTTTTGCCGAAAAATTGGCCAAACTGGGTGATGTCTGGGTAAATGATGCGTTTGGAACCGCCCACCGTGCCCACGCGTCGACGGCTGTAATCGGTCAGTTTTTTGACGACCGGGTTTGTGGTTATGTCATGCAGGCCGAGCTGGACAATGCCCAGCGGGTACTGGAAAATGCCGAGCGTCCTTTTACGGCGATCATGGGTGGAGCTAAAATTTCCGATAAAATCCAGATCATCGAGCGCCTGCTGGATAATGTGGATAACCTGATCATCGGGGGTGGTATGACCTATACGTTCACAAAGGCGCAGGGCGGTAAAATTGGTAAATCATTGCTGGAGGCCGACAAGCAGGAATTAGCGCTGCAACTGATTGAAAAGGCCAAAGAAAAAGGCGTAACGATATACATGCCGCTGGATAACGTCTGCGCGGATGACTTCTCGAACGATGCAAACCGCCAAACCGTCGCAACGGGCGAAATTCCCGATGGTTGGGAAGGGCTGGATATTGGTCCGGAAACCGTGAAGCTATTTACCGATGTGGTGGCGAAATCCAAAACGATCCTGTGGAACGGGCCGATGGGCGTTTTTGAGTTCCCGAACTTTGCGATAGGAACCAACGCCATTGCCGAAGCCGTTGTGAAAGCCACGGCAGAAAACGGGGCCTTCTCGCTAATTGGTGGGGGCGACTCTGCGTCGGCCATCAACAACGCGGGCTATGGCGACCGGGTTAGCTACGTGTCAACGGGTGGTGGTGCCCTGCTTGAATACATGGAAGGCAAGACATTGCCAGGTGTAGCCGCTCTGCAATAAGCAAAGAGTGAATGGCGAATGAGTGAATGAGCGAATAAATACTTGGTTGTCAATTATTG
Source organism: Tellurirhabdus bombi (assembly GCF_021484805.1). Lineage (NCBI taxonomy): Bacteria > Pseudomonadati > Bacteroidota > Cytophagia > Cytophagales > Spirosomataceae > Larkinella > Larkinella bombi. Next base: position 2,613,425 of record NZ_CP090557.1, read on the forward strand.
ATCGCATAAGTAGTCTAAGCTAATTCTGCCTAATTAATTTAGACCATTCGTAGGGACAATGGGCTGCAAATCGGCTAGTTATTCGCTCATTCACTCAATCGCTCATTCTCTCATTAAATCATTCCGAACGCTCGCCCCGGGAAGACCGCAACGAAAACAGGCGGGCGGCGGCGGCCCGGTCGAAGCTCAGCCGACCCAGTTCTTTTTCCATATCGCTTAGTTCAATCTTGAGGGCATTAATAGAGATCGAAATTTCGGCGACCGAAACGCCCAGCGCTACGATTTGCAGGATCAGCGCCGACGCAAAAAGCCAGCGGGCGGCTTCCTGGCTACCCTGAAAAATAACCAGCATACAGATCGCGCTGACCAGCAAGCTTAGCACACTGATGATTTGAATAAGGCGGATGAGTTGCAGGCGGGTGTGCAGATTCTGGATTTGCCCAACATAAACCGTGTCCGGCTTTGCCTGAAACTTCTCGTGCAAATCCCGGATAAGACTGGCGATGGCCAGAAAACGGTTGGTGAAGGCAATCATAAGCAGCGAAACCGTCGAAAAGAGGAGGGCAGGCGTACTCACCGTGAGTTCCATAGAAAAAATAGGCGTGATTTAGACAATCAGGAAAAGAGCATTGTGATAAAATAAGCAATAAAAGTTATTCTTGCAGCTAGATCTTGATTTTATTTTGTCGAACAAACGACGCCTTTTTGCGGTCGTTATGACTCTCTACTTAACATGGAAGCTCTCGAGGATGCGCCAAAGTTCCGGTTCTGGCGGAAGCAGATGGAAGCGAATGGCCTGGTTATAAACGATGTAAAAACGCATTTTATCCGTCGTCGCTACAACGGGGATGTGCTGTTTGCCATGATTGAAGTGGACGCCGACACGCCCGAGGGCGACAAAATTCCCCCGGTTTGCTTCCTGAAAGGCCACGCGGCGGTGGTGCTGGTTGTCTTGATCGACGCTGAAACCGCCGAACGGTATGTTGTACTGGTTAGGCAACGGCGGATTTGCGACGGCTCGCAAACGTATGAGCACCCGGCAGGCATGGTGGATGCCGCTGATAACCCCACGGAAGTAGCCGCTCGCGAGGTAGGCGAGGAAATCGGGCTGAGCATACGTCCGGAAGAACTAACAAAGCTCAATGCGCAGCTCTGGTTTCCGAGCACTGGCACGAGCGACGAGGCGATTCATTATTTTTACGTGGAGAAGCAGTTGCCGCACGCGGAGATTATGGCCTTCCACCAGAAAAACATGGAAAATGATTCTGAGTTTGAGCGCATTGTAACATTTGTGGCAACGATGCAGGAGGCTCATCGGCTGGTGACCAACGTCAATGGCTTACTGATTCATTTCCTATATCTAAAAGCAATCGGTGATTTTGAGGCGATGCGGTTGCTATAAATTGATCATTTGGCAAGAAAAAAAAAGACGTAAAGTTGCGTTTTAAACCCAGATACACCATATTTGCAACCCGAAACAGCCGAAAGGCTCCGGAAAAGCGCCCGTAGTTCAATGGATAGAATTTCGGTTTCCGGTACCGACGATAGGAGTTCGAATCTCTTCGGGCGCACCCATTCCCCTCAACATTCTTGCTGAGGGGATTTTTTTTTGGTATTCAGTCTGGCAATAGCTGAATAGGCCTCGATCCCCACTTATATACCTTCCAAATTCCTGGATTTGCCGTTCAAGGCAGGAATTTCTTCCTGCCTAAAAATTATATTACAAAAAGGTCAGTAGCCAAATAGCTTAGGACTAAGAAGTTAATAGAGCGCAATAATATTTGGCATTGCGGGGTAATTGCAAATTTTTGAATAAATACTAAAATTACAGCTAGAATTCTTTAGTTCACTTTAACTTCCTAGTTAATTACCTATGAATAAACTACTACGAATCTACACAGGATTGGCCCTGCTTCTCTGTTCGTCGCTGGCAATGGCGCAACAGATTGAGGTGAGTGGCATGGTATCTGTAGCCGGTGAGGGCTCTGCTTTACCGGGGGTGAATGTATCAGTGAAAGGGACAACAACCGGAACACTGACCAACGCAGACGGGCAGTATAGCCTTCGGGTTAATCCGGGAAATACGGTCTTAATCTTCAGTTACATTGGTTTTGAAACGCAGGAAATCACGGTTGAAAATCGCCGGAATATCAACGTAGCCCTGAGACAGGATAGCAAGATGCTGAACGAGGTGGTGGTGACCGCCTTGGGAATTAGCCGCGATAAAAAGGCGCTTGGCTATGCTTCCCAAAATGTCAACTCGGAAGAACTCGTGCAGAACCGGCAGCCCAATCTGGTGAATGCCTTGCAGGGAAAAGTAGCAGGTGTTACGATTTCCAGCACCGGCGGAGCACCCGGGCAGGGCGCGCGGATTCTGATTCGTGGGATTAATTCCCTGGATGCCTCGCGGGATAACCAGCCACTTTTTGTTGTTGATGGGGTATTATTTGACAACAGTACAGCAACCGGAACGTCTAATTCCGGCGCGGAGCTTCGGGGTATGTCCAACCGGGCCGCCGACATCAACCCAGACGATGTAGAAACCATCAACATCCTGAAAGGAGGAGCAGCAACGGCATTATATGGCTTGCGGGGTGCCAACGGGGTGGTTGTTATTACCACTAAATCAGGAAAGGCCGGTGCTTTCCGAGCCAATTACAGCGGCACATTCGGCATCGAGAATGTTAATAAATACCCCGAAGTACAGGATAAATACACCATTGGTTATTCGGGTGTTTATAATCCGCAGGATTTCTTTCCGTCGTGGGGACCAACCGTGGAGGAGGCCATCAAGATCGATCCTACGCATCCGCAGAAGCTTTACAACCACTTCAAGGATGCCTATAGTACCGGTAAGCAATACCAAAACAACCTGTCTTTCTCGGGCGGTACCGACAAGATTAATTTTCTGTCGTCCATCGGTCATTTGCGCCACGAAGGGGTCATTCCATTCACGGATTTTAACAAACTGTCGGTTCGTCTGAATACGAATGTTAAGTTCAGCGAGAAGTTCACGACCAACGCTAACCTGAATTTTATCAATTCGGGCGGCGACCGGTACAATGCCGACCGTTTTAGCGAGAGTTTGAGCTACTGGTCGCCGCGTTACGACGTGCGGGATTACCTGAATGCCGACGGAACGTATAAAACCTACGGTAACGGCAATCCGCTTTATGGTGCCATGACCAACAAGCTGACCGACAACGTGAACCGACTGGTGGGGGGCATGAACTTTGTCTACAAACCCTTATCCTGGCTGACACTGAACTACCGCGCGGGGATCGATACCTACTCGGAAGATCGCAAAAGAACGGCACCCGGTCCCATGGGAATTGCCAACGAGCGTGTGTATGAAGACAACGGATTGGGTTTTGTTTATCAGTATAACACCAATTTCAGAGCCATCACCTCGACATTTACGGCCAGCGCCAACACCAAGTTAGGGGAAAGCATAAATGCTACTTTCCGTCTTGGACATGACCTGTACAACCGCCGGATTCGGAGTTTTGGCGCTGAAGGAACGGAGCTAAGCGTTTATGACTACTTCGATCTGCGGAATGCCAAAACGGTGGTGCCAACGCAAGGGGCCGAAGACTATCGGTTGATGGGTATTTTCGGAGAATTAACCCTGGATTACAAAGATTATCTGTTCCTAACGCTGACAGGCCGGAATGACGTAACCTCGTCGCTCATGGCACCGAATAACTCGTTCTTCTATCCATCCGCCAGCCTTGGGTATGTCTTTTCGCAGCATTTCAAGCTGCCCTCGGTGATTAGCATGGGTAAAGTCCGGGCTTCTTACGCCAAAATCGGGAAAGATGCGGCTCCGTATTCAACCGTTACGGGTTATTCGGCTTACACGAACCTTCCGGCGGGAACAACCGGCTTTACCCGGGGTGCCCTGCTCGGCGACCCGAATCTGCGCCCTGAATTCACGGATACCTACGAAGGCGGTCTGGAAATGAGTTTTCTGGAAAATCGCTTAGGACTGGATTTAACGTACTACCACTCCATCAGTAAAGACCAGATTATCCGAGTCGATGTAACTTCATCGACGGGATACGTCGTTGCGGCTATTAACTCGGGCTCGATGCGCAACAAAGGACTTGAGCTGATTTTGAGAGCCACGCCAATTCGGCGCGGGAAATTTAACTGGGACGTTAATCTGAATTTCTCGGCCAACCGGAACAAGATTCTGAGTCTGCGCGATGGTCTGACGGAAATTAACTATGCCTCGCAGTTTGGTTATTCCAGCTCGACCGTGTCGATGAAGCTGATTCCTGGTTATGCTTACGGAAACTTGTATGGACGAGGCTACCAGCGTTACTACGCCAACCCAAGCGAAAATACCTCCGTTGAGCTGGATAGAAGCCGTCCTATTGTGATCGGTGCCAACGGCTTCCCGGTGATCAGCACGGCCCAAAAATTGTTGGGTAATTCACAACCGGACTGGATTGGCGGTATTACTAACACCCTGAGCTACGGCAATTTCTCGGTAACCGCTCTGGTAGACGCGCGTATCGGGCAGGATCGGTACAATCAGTTAGGAAACTTCTTCTCGGCCTTCGGAATTGCCAAATACACGGAAGATCGCAACGATACCAAGGTTTTTGAGGGCGTTTTGGCCGATGGAAGTCCGAATACCAAAGCGGTTTGGCTGGGCCAGGGCGTTGGGCCGGATGGCGTAAACTACGGCAACGGGTTCTACCGGAATGTGCACCGGGGCGTCTCCGAAAACTTCATCGAAGATGCTTCGTGGGTGCGGCTCCGTTCGGTGGGCGTATCGTACAGTTTGCCGACGTCGTTGCTGAAAAATTCGTTTATCAAGAATGTGCGCATGAGCCTGACGGGCAACAACCTGGCCTTGTGGACCAAGTACACCGGGTACGATCCTGAAACAAGTTCGTCAAACAGCGGAAGCAACGTTGATGGATTTAGCGGATTTACGTACCCCGCCGTGCGCAGCTTCCTGTTCTCGTTAAATGTTGGTTTTTAAGGACTTATTTCTCTTGATTGTCATGAAATTCTCTCATAAATACATTGTCCCGGTGCTGACTGGTCTGCTGGTGGTTGGCATGGGCGGCTGCAAGGATTACTTTGAACTTAATCAAAATCCAAGCCTGATTTCCAATGCGCCGCTCAGTTCACTGCTTTCGACGACGACGCAGAAAACGGCCCTGAACTCGCAGCGGGTAGGCGGTTTTACATCTTATTTTGTGCAGTATCTGGCCAGTCCAGGCTCCGGCGGGTCAACGGATACCTACCAGATCACCGATTATACGTCCACCTGGGATGCCGTTTATTTCGGGATGGCTGATTTGTATGACATGAAGCGCTCAGCCCAGGAGCAGGGCTCGTCTGAATACGTGGGTGTGGCTAATGTCATGATTGCGTATCACCTGACTCTCATTGCCGATGTGTTTGGCAGTGCGCCGTTTTCCGATGCATTCACGGGAACGACGCTGACGCCTAAATACGATACGGCGGAAGAGTTATACGCTACTTCGCTTACCTTGTTGAACGAAGGCATTGCGGAACTGTCAAAAACAGATTCGAAGGTAAAACTCTCCGCGGCGAATGATTTGATTCATAAAGGCAATATGGCTGCCTGGATCAAAACGGCTTATGCCCTCAAGGCACGGATGCTCAACAAGGTATCCAAACAAAGCAGCTACAAGCCCGCCGACGTACTGGATGCGGTTTCCAAATCCTACACGTCGAATGCCGACGATGCGCAGATGTCGTCGTTCCTGTTGCGGAACCCCTGGGCGCAGGTGGCGCGGAACAATGCCGCGCTGGTCCTGGACGGCTGGCTGTCTGAGCAGTTTGTCAATCACCTGAATGGCGTAACCTACGGCGTTTTTGATCCCCGGATTGAGAAAATCACGGACAAAACCGTGAACAACGATTACAAAGGAACGGTCAACGGACAAGGCAACGTGGGGGGCAACAACACGGTTAAGGACGAAACGTACATTTCGCTGAATTCACCGCTTACGGGTGACAACTCGCCACTGCTGATTGTGACCTACGCAGAAATGAAATTCGTCGAAGCGGAAGCGGCCCTTAGAGCGGGCGATAGAGCCCGGGCGTATAATGCGTATCTGACCGGAATCCGGGCCAACATGGACAAATACGGCGTGGCAGCAGCGGCTCGGGATGGCTATCTGGCTAATCCGGCAGTAAGTGCCAGTGCGGCAACCCTTACATTGGACCTTATTTTCAAGGAAAAATACGTGGTTACCTACCTGAATCCCGAAGCTTGGAATGATGCCCGGCGCTACGATTACAAGTACAAAGACTTCGGTTTGCCAGTTAACGCGGCGCTTCCCACATTTATCCGTCGGGCGGCCTACCCGAATGGCGAAACAACGAAGAACGGAGCGAATTTACCAGCCGAGGTAGCCTTATCGACACCGCTCTGGTGGGACAAATAGAACAAAAATCTAGGCTTGAGTGAAAAAGGCGGTCATATGACCGCCTTTTTGTTTAATATACTACAAAAGCTTCTGGATGTAGTATTATTTTCTGTATATTTTGAATAATATGAGCCTTCTTTTCTTGTACTTTTTATATTTCAAGAAAGATTAGAAGTAAATTAGAAATCGGTTCTGCTTTTCTATAAGAAGTTGCTATCTCAATACTTATATGAAAAGGAAGTCTACACAAACATGGAGGCGGGTTTTTGTGAGCGGAGCGTTTGCTGTTTGCTTGTTTCCGCTAAATTCTGCCTGGGCGGTGCCAAATTACAAGGAAAGCCCCACGCTGAGGCAGTTGGCTGACAAGACCATAACAGGTCGCGTATTATCAAAGGAGGATAATACACCAATACCGGGTGTTACTGTGGTGGTTAAAAACACGACGAATGGAACCACAACCGATGTAGAAGGCCGTTACAAGCTCAATGTGCCTGACGATAAGGCGGTTCTTGTCTTCTCCTCGGTGGGCTACGTATCGCAGGAGGTTATCGTTGGAAGCCAAAGTACGCTGGACATTGCCTTAAGCAGCGATCAGAAAACCTTGAGTGAGGTAGTTGTGGTGGGGTACGGAACGCAGAAAAAGCGTGATTTAACGGGGGCCGTTTCGCAAATCAACACGACGAAGCTGGAGAATGAAAACCCCAACTCGGTTCAGGACATCCTGCGCGGAAACGTTGCTGGTCTGAACGTAGGGATGTCACCGTCAGCGAAAGGAGGCGGTAGCTTGCTGGTGCGGGGGCGTAATTCACTGAACGCGGCGACCAGTCCATTGCTGGTTCTGGACGGGGCTATTTACTACGGAGAGCTATCCGATATTAACCCCAACGATATTCAAACCATCGATGTATTGAAAGATGCCAGCTCGGCGGCCGTATTCGGTGCTAAGGCGGCGAGCGGGGTTATTCTGATTACAACCAAGAAAGGCGAAGAAGGAAAGCCCCGCATCAACATCAATACCAATGCCGGCGTTGGAAGCGTATCCCGCAACCAGCCCGTTCTGGGACCAGATGAGTTTATTTCCTGGCGGAGCGATGTGATGAAAAACATCAACACCAGTTATAAGCCAGGTCAGTTTGACAACCCCAACAACCTGCCTTCGGGTGTGACACTTGACCAGTGGCTGGCCTACGACGGATCATCGGGCGACCCAACGACCATCTGGTTGCAGCGCCTGAACCTACAGCCCGTCGAAATTGAAAACTACAAGGCCGGACGCAGTGTAAACTGGTACGACAAAGTGTTCCAAAACGGTATGCGGCAGGATCATACGGTCAGCCTTTCCGGTAAAAAAGACGGGACAAACTACTACATGTCGCTGGGTTACCTGGACAACAAGGGGATTATTTCCGGCGACCGCTTCAAAACCGTTCGGGGGCGGCTAAATCTGGAAAGTAAAGTAAGTAGCTTCTTATCCCTTGGAACCACGTTGCAGTTTGCCGATCGCGATGAAAGCCAGGTTCCTGTCGATTGGGGACTAGCCCGGATTCTTTCGCCCTGGGGTTCTGAATATAACGAAGATGGTAGCTACAAATGGCGTCCGAATAACGAAGCGAGTGGCGGGAATCACCCGAATTATGCCCCTAGTTTCACCGATCGGCGGCAAAAAATCACCACGCTGAACACCACGTTATTTGCGCAGGCAACGCTTCCGTTTGGGATTACGTATCGCGTCAATTTCACCCCGCGTTTTGAGTTTTATGAGCGTTATAACCACGAATCCTCGAAACACGCCGAATGGGCAGCCACGGGCGGAAGCGTTAGCCGCCAGCAGCGCAAAACGTACTACTGGCAGGTGGATAACATCATCAAATGGAACAAAACCCTTGGAGATCACAATTTTGACGTAACGCTGCTCGCCAACGCGGAGAAATACCAGCGGTGGGACAATACCATGACCAACAAGGGGTTATTGCCTTCCGATGTGTTGGGCTATCACGGAATTAGCACGGGTACAAACCCAACGGTGACGAGCAACGATGAATACAGCACCGGCGATGGTCTGATGGCCCGTTTGTTTTATTCGTTGAAAGATCGCTACATGGTTACGTTGTCCACGCGTCGGGACGGTTATTCGGCTTTCGGGCAAAAGAACCCACGCGCTCAGTTCTCTTCGGCGGCACTCGGCTGGGTGTTTACGGACGAGAAATTCTTCAAAAGCAGCTGGATGAACTACGGTAAACTCCGGTTATCCTGGGGAAGCAACGGAAACCGGGACATTGGTCGCTACGTTTCCCTGTCTGATTTGAACACGGGTAAGTATTTATATGTCCGGCCCGACGGAACGGTGTATCAGGCCAACCAGTTGTATGTGAACCGCATGCAGAATCCGAACCTGAAATGGGAGCGGACTTCATCCCTGAACCTGGGCTTTGATTTTGGGCTGTTTAACAACCGACTGGATGGCTCTTTTGAAGTCTATCATTCGTCAACGAAGGATTTGCTGGTTCAGCGTTCTTTGCCGAACGTCGTTGGTTTCGACTGGGTGATGGATAACCTGGGCGAGGTGCAGAACCGAGGCTTCGAAATTAGCCTGAACTCGGTGAACATGAATCGGGAGAACTTCTCCTGGCGGACGACATTCAACCTCCAGTTAAACCGGAATAAAATCGTACACCTTTATGGAGACTACGATGAAAACGGAAAAGAGATTGATGACGTAAGCAACCGCTGGTTCATTGGCCATTCCATTGATGAAATCTGGGACTTCAAGGTCGATGGCGTATGGCAAACGTCTGAAAAAGACCAGGCCGCCAAATACGGCGTGAAACCCGGTGATTTCAAGATTCGGGACGTAAACGAGGATGGTAAATACACCAATGACGATAAGATGTTCCAGGGGTGGAGAAATCCGCGCTTCCGCTGGACCCTGCGCAACGAGTTCAAGCTGTTTAAAAACCTGGATGTGTCGTTTGTGATGTACTCGTACTGGGGGCACAAGGCTGGATTTAACCAGGCGAAAAATCGGGATGGCTTCCTGGACCGGACCAGCTCGTATGTATTTCCATACTGGACCGAAGCCAATCCAAGCAACGAATGGGCGCGTCTGTATTCGAGCGAAGGAAGCACCAGCGGTTTTGGCGTGTACCGCGACCGCTCGTTTATTCGATTCGACAACATTTCGCTGGGCTACAGTTTGCCCAAATCATTGGTCCAGAAAGCAAGCGTACAGAATCTGAAAGTGTTTGCTTCCGTCCGGAACATCGGCTACTTCGCACCAACCTGGAACTACTGGGATGCGGAGCCTGACGATGATGGAAATAACGTTCCAACACCAAGAATTATATCGGTAGGGCTTGACATCACCCTGTAATGATCCACCTACTCATTTTTAGCAATCATGAATAATTACAAAATCAATATAAAACGGGGTGTTTTCCTGGGCGCTATCGTTCTGGCATCCACACTGACCAGTTGCGATAAATCCTGGCTGGAACCCAAACCCCTGTCCTTTTTTGCTCCTGAGAATACCTTTAACGACCCAAACGGTTTACGGGCTACGTTGGTGGCGTGTGAGCGGAACATGCGTTACGAATGGTACGGAGACAACCCGCCCATTGTAACCGAAGCTGTTTTTTCGGACGTAGCGGTTGATGGAACTACGGATAAATCGGGTCCGCCCCAGAATTTGGATTTGCAGATTACGCCAACGGCCCAGCTTAATGCGGTCGATTATAACCGGATTGGCTGGTACTGGAGCGAAGGCTACAAAGGGATTAAATACGCCAATGCCGCCATCACCCGCATTGATCAGCCTCAGTATGCATCGGAGCAGGAAAAGAACGAGATTCTTGGTATGGCTTATTTTCACCGCGCTTACCGGTATTACCGCCTGACGCATCAGTTCGGAGATGTCCCTCTGATTCTGGAAGAGGTTAATACGCCCAAACTGGATTACCAGACGACCAGTCGTGATGTGATTCTGAAAAGAATGAAAGAAGACCTGGAGTTTGCGGAGAAATGGGTGCCTGCGGTCATGCCGAAAGGAACGGTCAATAAAGGGTCGGTTAGCCATTTGCTTACCAAAGTGAATCTGGCGCTGGGCTTGTTTGACGATGCGATTAAGTCGGCCAGCAACGTCATTGACGGCGGAACGCATAGCCTGATGAAAGCGCGCTTCGGGATCAACCAAAGCGACGCTACACGAAACGTGATCTGGGATTTGCACCGGCCTGAAAATAAATCCCTGCCAGCCAACCGGGAGGGTCTGATGCTGGTCATCGACCGGTTATTGATTGAAGGGAATTTCGACGGCGGTATTCAGAGCATGCGGAACGCGGTTCCTTTCTGGCACAACAACATCAATACGCCGACGGGTAACCGGGGAACCATTGATACCTACAACATCGAAATCGATCAGGTTTCTAAAGTGGGTCGGGGAATTGGTCGGTTGCGGCCAACGTGGTACTCAACCAACAGCGTCTGGGATGATGCTAAAGATTTGCGCCACGCTCCCGGCAACTGGATGCGTATGGAGGATTTGACGTACAACAACCCAGCCATTAAAGGAAGAGATACGTATTACGGTAAAAACCTGCAACTGCGCACCGCGGCGGGAGCCGTGTTGACCATCGACACGATCCGCAACTGGTTTGCGTGGCCGCATTACAAAATATTTATTCCTGATCCTGAGCGTGTTCAGCCTGCTGGTGGTCACACCGATTGGTATGTATTCCGACTAGCGGAGACGTATTTGCTACGGGCTGAAGCGCATTTCTGGAAGGGCGATCTCGCCAGCGCCGCCAACGACCTGAATCAGGTTCGGACCCGCGCCGGTTGTGATCCGCTGCCCACTTCTAAAATCAACATCGGTACAATTCTGGACGAACGCGCTCGCGAGCTGTACTATGAAGAGCCCCGTAAAACCGAGCTAACCCGGATTGCCTACATTCTGGCGAAAACGGGTAAACCCGCTTACAACGGAAAAACGTATAGTCTGACCAATTTTTCAGACAACAACTTTTTCTTTGATCGGGTCATCGAGAAAAGCAATTTTTACAACAAAGGCGTAAAAACGCGCCACGGGGATGAATACAAAATAAGCCCTTACCACGTTCTGTGGCCAATTCCACAAAACGCCATTGATGGCAACTCAAAAGGAGTCATCAATCAAAATAAAGGCTATGCTGGTTTTGAGCGGAATATTCCCCCATTGACTGAAATTCCTAAATAAAGCATCCATTTAGCACAGAGTAAAAGCAAAAACCACCTTAAGCGGTGGTTTTTGCTTTTGTAAGCAGTTGGTTAAGTTGGGAAAAGCGTAATTTTGAGAAATCGTTTAAAACTTGCGTTGCATTTAACCTTAATTATGAAGAAATACATCCTGACCCTGTTTAGTTGTGCGGTCCTTTTGGGCAGTTGCCAGGACAAATCACCCTGCACTGATACCGTAATTACCGCCAAAGCACCTGATAGTGAGGTTGCTACCCTGAAGAAATACATCGAAGACAACAAAATCAACGCTACTGCCGACAATCGAGGGTTTTACTACACCATCAACTCGGCGGGTACGGGGACAAAGCCAACGGTTTGCTCAAATGTATCCGTGAACTACGTTGGCAAGCTAACCAATGGCACTACATTCGACAGTGGGAATGCTGTCTCGTTTGGACTAAACCAACTGATTGTTGGCTGGCAGGCTGGTATTCCGTTGATCGCGCCGGGCGGAAATATTACGCTGTATTTGCCACCAAGCTTTGCCTATGGTTCGCAAGCCCAGCAAGGTATTCCGGCTAATTCAATTCTGGTGTTTACAATTGATTTACTGAAAGTTAACTAAGGAATGAGGTGCCAGCTTACAGAGCTGGCATTTCAATACTCATACCAGTCATTCCACCAGCGCTGCAACTGCTTGCGGATTTCGCCCTCCCGGGCATTTTGGCCGGGATCGTAGAGCTTTTTCCCTTTTAGGTCTTCCGGCATAAAGTTTTGCTGGGTAAAATTTCCCGGATAGTCGTGCGCATATTGGTAGTTCGTCCCGTAACCGATTTGCTTCATGAGCTTGGTCGGGGAATTGCGGAGATGCAGCGGAACCGGCAGATCGGCGGTTTTTTCGGCGAGGGCCAGGGCCTCTTCAATGGCCACGTAACTAGCGTTACTTTTTGGGGACGTGGCTAAATAAATCACTGCTTGGGAGAGCACAATTCGGCATTCTGGGTAGCCAAGTACCTTAACCGCCTGCATGGCGTTGTTGGCCATGATCAGCGCCGTTGGATTGGCATTTCCAATATCTTCGGACGCCAGAATGAGCATACGACGGGCAATAAACTCCGGGTCTTCTCCCGCCTGGATCATGCGCGCCATCCAGTACAACGCCGCATTCGGATCGCTGCCCCGCATGGACTTGATAAACGCGGAAATAATGTCGTAGTGCTGCTCGCCAGACTTGTCATACCGCGCAATGTTGCGCTGGGCCACCGCCGTCACCACGTCGTCATTGATGGTGATTTCGTCGCTGTATACGCTGGTAACCACAATGTCGAGCAGATTGAGCAGCTTGCGCGCATCGCCGCCCGAGAGCCGCAGCAGCGCATCGTACGACTCCACACGAATGGTTTTGGTTTTCAGGTATTCATCTTCCCGAATGGCTTTATCGACTAGTTGTTTTAATTCATCCGCACCCAGCGATTCCAGAATGTAAACCTGACACCGGGAAATTAACGCCGCGTTGATCTCGAAAGATGGATTTTCGGTCGTAGCACCAATCAAGGTGATATTTCCCCGTTCGACGGCCCCCAATAACGCATCCTGCTGGCTTTTGTTAAAGCGGTGAATCTCATCGATAAACACAATTGGCGGAAACAGGCCCGCCGGTCGGTTGATGATTTCCCGCACGTCTTTTACTCCCGCGTTGATGGCACTAAGGCTGTGAAACGGACGCTTGGCTGCCTCCGCGATCAGGTAAGCCAGGGTGGTTTTGCCAACGCCTGGTGGTCCCCATAGGATAATGGATGGAATGCGGTTCGACTCGATGGCGCGTCGTAAAGGGCCATTCGGTCCGATTAGGTTTTGTTGCCCAATGACATCATCTAATGTCCGTGGGCGCATGCGTTCGGGGAGGGGTGTGGTGGTAGGAGACATAACGAATAAAAACCATTCAGTCAACGAAACTAGCCGTCGGCTGAATGGTTTCCAAACGTAATAATGGGTTAAAAAATTGAAAGGGTTTAGGAAATCGTGTTAAGCGTAAATAGTGTTGCCAGCGATAAAATAACTTTTTCGGGAGTGATGTGCTTTTTCAAATTGCTGAGCGCGCCGAAAATGAGGTTGTAGACTGACTGAATGTTAATCTGCATCAGGGACGAAATTTCTTCGTTGCTCAAATTCTGGTAATAACGCAAATAAACGGCTTCGCGTTGGCGGCGTGGCAGGCGATCCAGGGCTTTGGTAACGCAGCTGCTCATGTAGCCATCTTCCTCATCGGCAATCAGGCTCGCTTCGTAGGATGAAGTAGCGTTGGGAAGCAATTCCCGGCTATTCATCAGATCATCTTGGCTACAGAATTTCTGCTCGGCATTTAGGTGACGAACCAGTTTCCGTTTAATCGAAGCCATCAGGTAAAAACGAACCGAGGTGGTTTGGCCGATGGTCTGCCGGTGTTTCCACAACTCAACAAACAAATCGTGAATGCAATCTTTAATCAGTGCCCGGTCGGCGGTAAAATGGGAACAATAATGGTACAAGACCTGAACATACTCTTTATACAACCGGGCAAATGCTACTTCATCTCCTCCCCGAAATTGATTCCAGAGCTGTTCTTCGTCCATTCCGGACGGTGTACGGTAGCGAGGCATATGGTTAAGAAAGGTAAGGTAAGGGTAAAGGGAACGACAACTGGGATTGTTGTTGATGTAAAAATATTTATAAAAAATAGGAAACAAAAGTTTTACACAAAAAAGAATTAAAGTTTTATTAAAAACTTTGGCATTATACCTAGACGGCAGAATTAATGACGGGAACAAACGCAAAGCGCCCGCCATCGAAGAGGCCTTTGTCGCTTAATTTGAGATAAGGAATAACCAGTAACGCCATGAAAGAAAGCGTCATAAAGGGAGAGGCCAGCGTGCTTTTCAACTCGTTTTTCACAAATTGATCGATAACGGTGTACCGGCTAGCGACCTCGTATCCATCCACATCGGTCATCAACCCCGCAATGGGAAGCGGCAAAATGTGTTCTGCATCGGCGCTAACGGCACCAACGCCCCCCTTGGCCGCAATAATGCTGTTAACGGCCATGCATAAACTCTCGTCGTCGCAGCCAACCGCAATGATGTTATGGGAGTCGTGCGCAACCGATGAGGCAATGGCGCCCTTTTGTAAACCAAAGTTTTTGATGAAAGCGACGGCGGGCGGGGCGTCCTGATAGCGATTGACCACCGTAATTTTCAATACATCGCGCGCTGGGTCAGAAACGATAAGCCCATTTTCTATCCGGGGCTCGACCTGGAGCAGATTGGTAATCAGCTGTCCGTCCAGTGCTTCAATAACGCGAATTACCCCAGCATTTTCGGCAGGAACCGCAAAATCAGTTGGCGTTTTAGCGGTGCAGTTGAATTGGTTGACGTGCTCGCTCCGCAGGTCGGGCAGCTTCGACACGCCGTTTTCGGCAACCGTCTCGCCATTGATGACGGTTTGTTGAATATCAAAGTCGGTTAGGTTATTGAGGACGATAAAATCCGCCGGATCGCCCTCCCGCAAAAGGCCAACGGGCAGGCGGTAGTGCAGCACCGGATTCAGGCAGGCAGCTCTCAAAACGTTGAAAAGCTCCTGGCCATTGGCTAACGCCCGGCGCACCAGCTCATTGATGTGCCCAACGATCAGGTTGTCCGGGTGTTTGTCATCGGAGCAGAACATAATCTTGTCGGGGAAATCGGCGAGAAGCGGAATGAGCGCGTCGAAGTTTTTGGCGGCGCTTCCTTCCCGAATCAAAATGTGCATGCCACGCTGGACCTTATCGAGTCCTTCTTCGTAAGTAAAACATTCGTGATCCGTTTCAATGCCCGCATCCATATAACGCTGGGCTTCGTCGCCGCGCAGGCCAGGAGCATGGCCGTCTACGGGTTTGTTGAACGCTTTTGCCAGTGCAATTTTCGCCATCACGTCCGCATCCTGATGCAGAACGCCGGGAAAATTCATCATCTCGGCCAGATAGCCAATTTCTTTCATGCCCAACAGTTGCTCCACATCCTGGACGCTAATTGTAGCCCCCGCGGTTTCAAAAGTTGTGGCCGGAACGCAGGAAGGAGCCCCAAAACAGAACTTGAATGGGACGCGTTTGCCGTCGGCAATCATGTATTCGACGCCTTTTATGCCCAGCACGTTACCAATCTCGTGGGGGTCAGAAACGGTAGCGACCGTACCGTGGACCACCGCCAGCCGGGCAAACTGGGCGGGCGTCAGCATGGAACTTTCGATGTGCACGTGAGCATCCACAAAGCCCGGCAGGAGGTAAGGTTGTCCCGGCTGTTCGGGGCCAGTTTCGGTAATTTGGTGAATGCGGCCCTGCTCAATCGTTAAGTGGCCAAAACGGATGGTGCGGTCGAATAAGTTGATTAGGTTACCAGAAACGAGCATGGATGTCAGGGAAGTAAGTAAATGGAAACTCGAAAAAAATAATTTTCCAGAGAAAAATGCCATTGGAGCCCGAAAATAACTGTTATTTCGCTGGCTAGTACGCATACTGAATATTCTGAAAGAGCCATGAGGGGTGAAATTTTTCAATTGCCCCGGTGATGAAATGGCTTTTCTTATCTTTCTATATAAAAATCAGCGTTGATTCTCATGCAACATCAAGTATTGAAGGTGCACCCCGCCGATAACGTTATTGTCGCACTTCGGAATTTCGCTTCTGGGGAGCAGGTTGATTTCGAAGGAGAAACCTATGAGCTACCGATTGGGGTAGGTGTGAAGCATAAATTCGTTACCGAAGACTTACAGAAAGGCGACGCCGTGACCATGTACGGGGTTCGGGTTGGCCGGGCCATGCAGCCCATCCGAAAAGGCGAACCCATCACGACGTTTAATCTGAAACACGATGCCGAGCCTTACAGCATCGACAAAAAGCAACCCTATAGCTGGCAGCCCCCTGACGTAACGGACTGGCAAAACCGGACTTTTCTGGGCTACCACCGGACCGACGGGCAGGTAGGTACGGCCAACTACTGGCTGGTTATTCCGCTGGTTTTCTGCGAGAATCGCAATATCCTGATCCTGAAAGATGCTTTTGAACGCGAGCTAGGCTATTCACAACCAGAAATTTACCGGGATCAGGTGCGGGAGATGCTGCATTTGTACCAGCACGGCGATATGGCTACGGTCAAGAAAATGCAGCCTTTCGCGGACCCTTCGATCATGAATGTATTTTCGAAGCCAGTCGAGCGGCCCTTCAAAAATATCGATGGCATCAAGTTTCTGACGCACGAAATGGGCTGCGGTGGCACGCGGCAGGACTCGGAGGCATTGTGCGGTTTGTTCGCTGGATTTATCAATAATCCGAATGTCGCTGGCGTAACGGTGCTGAGCCTGGGTTGCCAGCACACGCAGGCGTCCATGCTGGAGCCGGAAATTCGGAAGCGCAACCCTAAATTTAACAAGCCCATTCTGGTATATGAACAGCAAGATGGAACCGAATACGCCATGCTTTCAACGGCGGTGCGGGAAACGTTTCTGGCCATCGCCGAAGCCAATAAACTGGAACGGCAGCCCGCGCCCATCAGCAAGTTAACGGTTGGACTGAAGTGCGGCGGCTCCGATGGATTTTCGGGTCTTTCGGCCAATCCGGTGCTGGGGCATCTGTCTGATATTCTGGTGGGTGTTGGTGGAAAAACCGTGCTAGCCGAATTTCCGGAGCTGTGCGGCGTCGAGCAGGAACTGATTAACCGAACCACATCAGACGAAAAAGCCCAGAAGTTCATCACGCTGATGCAGGATTATTCAGCGAAGGCCGAGGCCGTTGGGTCAGGTTTTGACATGAACCCATCCCCCGGAAACATTCGCGACGGATTGATCACCGATGCCATTAAATCGGCGGGGGCAGCCAAAAAAGGCGGAATGGCTCCCGTGGCCGACGTGCTGAATTATACGGAACCCGCCGTGGCTCCGGGCTTGAGTTTGCTGTGCACGCCGGGTAATGACGTCGAGGCCACAACCGGAATGGCCGGGTCTGGAACAAATGTCATTTTATTCACAACGGGTCTCGGAACGCCAACGGGTAACCCGATCTGTCCGGTGGTTAAAGTCGCGACGAACACGGCTCTGGCCAACCGCATGCCTGATGTGATCGATTTCGACTGCGGCCCCATCATTGAAGGCACGCAAACCATTGAGCAGAACGCAGAGCAACTGCTCGAGTACGTTATCAAACTAGCGAGTGGTGAGGTCCAGACCAAAGCCCAGCAGCTTGGGCAGGATGACTTTATCCCCTGGAAAAGAGGCGTTTCCCTGTAAATATAGAAAAGAGCGAAAGTAATAAAGAGTGAAAGAGTGGCAATCAGGTCTTCTTTTTCATTCTTCACTCTTTCGCTCAATCACTCTTTCGCTCTTTATTCATGTTTAAACTTAACGGAAAAACCGCCATCATCACCGGTGGGGCCAGTGGTATTGGGCTGGCTATTTCAGAAACTTTCGCGCGGGCGGGGGCAACCGTCCATATTCTTGAACTCAACGCGGAACTGGCCCAGATGGCCGCCGACCGGCTGACTGCCGAGGGAGCCACAGTGCTGGTCCACGGGGTCGATGTGTCTAAACAGGCCCAGGTGATTGAAACGATTAACAGCATTACGTCGCAGGGGCGGGTACATATTTTGGTCAATAATGCCGGAATTGCCCACGTCGGGACGGTCGAGACAACCACCGAAGCCGATTTTGATCGGGTATTTAATGTAAATGTAAAGGGAGCGTATAATTGCCTTTACGCGACCATACCGCATATGAAAGCTAGCGGCGGTGGCGTTATTCTGAACATGGCGTCAGTAGCTTCCAGCGTTGGCATCTCGGATCGGTTTGCCTATTCCATGAGCAAAGGAGCCGTTCTGACCATGACGCTTTCAGTGGCCAAAGATTACCTGAAACATAACATTCGCTGCAACTGCATTTCGCCGGCGCGGGTGCATACGCCTTTCGTGGATGGTTTTATCGCCAAAAATTATCCAGGGCAAGAAGAAGAAATGTTTTCAAAGTTGGCTGCTTCTCAGCCGATTGGCCGCATGGCAAAACCCGAAGAAATTGCGGCGCTGGCCCTGTATCTCTGCTCCGACGAAGCAGGTTTTGCCACCGGTTGCGATTATCCGCTGGACGGAGGTTTTATTCGCTTAAATAATTGATCTTCTGGTTTTTGTAATTCCTTTTGTTTTTTCTTTTTAAGTCATTCTATTAGATAACTATTCATACCGTATGAGACTTTTCCGCTTCGGAACCACCGACAATGAACGTCCTGGCGTCGTATTACCTTCGGGAGCCAACATCGATGTATCCGCGTTTGGGCAAGATTACGACGAAACTTTCTTTGCGACAGACGGCCTGCAACGGCTGGCTGAATGGCTGGAAGTAAATGCTGAAAACTGCCCAACGGTACCCGGTAGCGTTCGGAAAGCATCCTGCATCAAACGTCCGTCTAAAATTGTGTGTGTCGGATTGAACTATGCCAAACACGCTGCGGAAACCAACGCCCCCATTCCGGCAGAGCCGATCCTGTTTTTTAAGGCGACAACGGCGCTGGTCGGCCCAGACGATAATGTGGTGATTCCCAAGCGCTCGGAAAAGACCGATTGGGAAGTAGAACTGGCCATTATTATTGGCAAAAAAGCGACGTACGTTTCTAAAGAGGAGGCCTTTGACTATATCGCGGGTTATGCCCTGCACAACGATTATAGCGAACGGGCTTTTCAGCTTGAGCGCGGTGGACAATGGGTGAAAGGCAAAAGTGCCGATACATTTGCGCCGCTCGGGCCGGTTTTAGTAACGAAAGATGAAATACCCAATCCGAATAGTTTGCCTCTCTGGCTTCGTTTGAACGGCGAATTGCTACAGGATTCGAATACCGACGACATGATTTTCGACGTGCCGACGCTGGTGAGTTACATCAGCCAATTCATGACCTTGCTTCCGGGCGATGTGATTTCAACCGGTACGCCGGCCGGGGTGGGGCTGGGCTTCAATCCGCCTCGTTACCTGAAGCCGGGTGATGTGGTTGAGCTGGGAATCGAGGGTCTGGGAGTCCAGAAACAAACCGCCGTTGCTTATACCGAATAGATTGACAGTTAGTTGTAATTTTAATTTAACCGCACGGAATGACAATTGATTCACACCAGCATTTCTGGTTCTTCGATCCGGTTCGCGATGCCTGGATTACGGACGAAATGGCCGTAATTCGGCAGGATTTTTTACCTGCCGATCTGGAGCCTGTATTGAAAGCCAACGGAATCGACGGCTGCGTGGCGGTTCAGGCGGCCCAGTCGGAGGACGAAACCCTATTGCTTCTTAAATTAGCCGAAGCCTACAGCTTCATAAAAGGCGTTGTGGGCTGGGTTGACTTGCAGTCGGAGAAGGTCTATGATCGGCTGGAATATTTTTCGCAGTACGAAGAACTGAAGGGGATTCGCCATATCGTGCAGGCGGAACCCGACGACTTCATGACTCGCCCGGAATTTATTCGGGGGGTGCGCCAACTGGCGGCTTTTGACCTGACGTACGATATTCTGATTTACCCCACCCAACTGAAAGCGGCTTTGCAACTGGTGCGGGCTGTCCCGGAAGTCAATTTTGTAATTGATCATTTAGCAAAACCATATATCAAAGATCAGAAAATCAACACCTGGTCAAATTTTATGGTCGAGATCGCCAAGCATCCGAATGTCAGCTGCAAAGTATCGGGCATGGTAACGGAGGCTGACTGGAAGAACTGGAAAAAAGAAGACTTCTACCCGTATCTGGACGTAGTTTTTGAACACTTCGGACCGGATCGGTTAATGTTTGGTTCAGACTGGCCAGTAAGCCTGGTAGCCGCTGATTATGAGCAGGTAAAAGGCATGCTGGAAGAGTACACCAAACGCTGGGGCGACGAAGTTCATCGGAAGGTTTTTGGTGCTAACGCAGAGCGGTTTTATAATCTCTAAGTTAAGCGGGCTTTAGCCCATCTTGAAGAAGTACTACTGACCAACAACGGGGCTAAAGCCCATCAGGAAACGCATGAATCTAAATCTGAACGATAAAATTATTCTTGTTACGGGCGGTGCCAAGGGCATTGGTGAAGGAATTTCGACGGTGTTGGCCGCCGAGGGTGCCGTCGTCGTCATTGTAGGACGCAACGCGGAAGACAACCAGCGGACCATCGACACGATTACCAAGGCAGGTGGCCGGGCGTTTTCGGTCGTCGCTGAATTGACCAAGCCCGAAGAATGTAAAAAAGCCGTCGAGCAAACCCTGGCTGAATTTGGGCGAATTGACGGGGTCGTTAACAATGCTGGTGTCAACGACGGGGTTGGGCTGGAAAGCGGTTCATACGAGAAATTTATGGAATCGCTGCACCGCAATCTGGTGCATTATTACCTGATCGTACACCACGCCCTTCCCGCCCTGAAAGAATCGAAAGGCGCGATTGTGAATATTGGTTCTAAAACCGCCGAAACCGGGCAGGGAAATACCTCGGCTTACGCTGCTTCGAACGGTGGCCGTAACGCGCTAACGCGGGAGTGGGCTGTTGAATTGCTGCCGTACAGCATCCGGGTGAACGCGGTGATTGTGGCCGAAAGCTGGACGCCTTTGTACGAACGCTGGATTCAAACCCTGCCTAACCCGGAAGAAACGCTGGCTTCGATTGTGTCGAAAATCCCGTTGGAAAAGCGCATGACAACCACCGAAGAAATTGCCAATATGGTTGCGTTTTTACTATCCGATAAATCCAGCCATACGACCGGGCAGCTGATTCATGTCGATGGAGGGTATACGCACCTGGATCGGGCGCTAACCTAGTCTGAATACCCTTAACCTAAACTACGTAATGGCATCCGTTCCTTCTTCTACCACGGTTAAAGCGAGCAACTCAACGGGCAGTTATGCGCTGGCTTTTGCGCTGGTAACCAGTTTGTTTTTTTTATGGGCCTTTGTCCATAATCTCGAACCCATTCTGATTCCGCACCTGAAAAAAGCCTGCCAGCTAACAGATTTGCAATCGTCTCTGATCGACTCGGCGGTTTATCTGGGGTACTTTATCATGGCACTACCGGCGGGTTTTGTCATGAAAAAGTATGGCTACCAGCGGGGAATTATCATCGGTCTGATCATGTACGCCGTTGGTGCTTTTCTGTTTGTGCCAGCAGCCGACACGCGCCTGTACACGTTCTTTCTGGGTGCTTTGTTCATTATTGCGTCGGGTTGCGCCTTTCTCGAAACGGCAGCAAATCCGTACGTAACTGTGCTGGGAAATCCGGAGACGGCCACGACGCGGCTTAATTTTAGCCAGTCGTTCAATGGGCTGGGGGCTTTTCTGGCCCCAGTTCTGGGCGGTAAATTCATCCTGAGCGGCATCGAGCATTCCGAGGCCGAACTGGCCGCTATGTCACCGGAAGCGCTGGACAGCTACCTGCAATACGAAGCGAGCCAGGTAAAATTGCCTTACCTGATTATCGGGATTGTGGTGGTCGCGGTGGCCGTTTTATTTATGCTGATCAAATTACCCAGCATCAGCGAAAGCCAGCAGAAAACGAAATCCAGCATTCAGTCGGCTTTGCGGCACCGGCACCTGAAATGGGGCGTTATTGCTCAGTTTTTCTACATCGGGGCGCAAGTCTGCGTAACTAGTTTTTTCATTCGTTTTGCCAAGTTCACGAGCGATATTCCCGAAAAAGACGCGGCCGAATGGCTGGGCTGGGCCATGCTCTTTTTCATGATTGGTCGCTTCGTCGGAACCTACCTGACCCGCTTTATCTCGGCCAACAAACTGCTGACAATTTACTCGCTGATCAGCGCATTTCTGCTGTTCATTGCCATGACGGTGGATTCGGAGATAGCGGTATGGGCTATTTTTGCGGTACCTTTCTTCGAATCGATCATGTTTGCCACTATCTTTTCGCTGGGTATTGATAAGCTTGGCGAAGACACGGAACTTGGTTCATCCCTGCTGGTCATGGCCATTGCGGGTGGGGCGCTGTTTCCGGTTTTGATGGGCTATATTTCGGATCAGAGCAATATCAAAATTGCCTATATCGTTCCCTTGCTTTGCTTTTTTGTGGTGGCTTATTTCGGCTGGAAAGGCTACCAACCCGAAGTTCAGACGAACTCGGCTGACTAGTACACCAAAAAATTGCTATCATTCTATATTTTAAACGAAACCTATGCGCTATTGCTTCGCCCTTGATCTGGTAGATGACCCCATCTTAATTGCTGAATATGAAAAGCACCACGAAAGAATTTGGCCGGAAATTCGGGAAAGCATCCAGGCAGCGGGCATTACGGTAATGGACATATACCGCACGGGCAATCGGTTGTTCATGATTATGGAGACCGACGAGTCGTTTTCGTTTGCGCGCAAGGCCGAAATGGACGCATCAAATCCAGTTGTTCAGAAGTGGGAAACGCTCATGTGGGGTTATCAGCAATCCTTGCCGACGGCCCGCCCGGGCGAAAAATGGGTACTTATGAACCAAATTTTTAAGCTATAGTCGCAGTTGTTCGTATTTTTGGGCGAAACCAAGTAGGAGGAGCTGATGAGTAGAAGGTTTATAATACTTGCCTTGTCGTTGTGTATCACAACGGTTACCCTGGCCCAAACGACAATAACTGTTCTGTCTTATAACATTAATCACGGAGCCAATCCGAAGGGAAGAAACAACCTTATTCGAATTGGGCAACTTATTCGTCAGTACAAACCCGATCTGGTTGCTATTCAGGAAGTAGATAGTGCCACGCGGCGGAGTTTCCACCGGAACCAGGTCCAGCAATTAGCCAACCTGGTGTCCATGACCCCCTTGTTCGGTGGTGCTTTGCCGTTTCAGGGAGGTTGGCACGGACTGGGAATTTTATCCAGATTTCCTATCATTGCCTCGGATAAGTTGCTGTTACCCAACCCTGATTCAACGGTTCAGCGCATTTTGCTACAAGCTTATATTGAGTTGCCAGACGGCCGAACCATTCGCTTTTGCACCACGCAACTCGACCCGAAATCGCCTTTCAACCGGGGCCTTCAGATGGCAACGGTGAAAAAAACGCTGGCTCCCAGCATCCAGCCGGTGATCTTAACGGGCGATTTCAATACCGATCCTTACGATCCCATTGTTGTGAAAATGAAGGAAGAATGGGATGATGCAGGTGAGGATGCCCAACTGCCCACGCTCGTTGGAACCGGCGCCCGGATTGACTACGTAGCCACCAAAAAAGAGCAGGAACTGGAACTGGTTCGGTATCGGGTATTGAACGAGCCAAATACCTCGGACCATTTGCCTGTACTGGCTACTTACCGGTTTAAGAAAGTTAAGTAAGGCCTGATTTCACAGAAATCGTTCCCGACAGGACTTTGTTCCGTATTCTGATTAACAACAGACGAAAGAAGAATAACCAAAAACACAATTTGGGCGGATAACTAACTTCAGGCTAAACAACCGCTTGTTTGTA
The DNA here is from genome assembly GCF_021484805.1 of Tellurirhabdus bombi. Classification (NCBI taxonomy): domain Bacteria; kingdom Pseudomonadati; phylum Bacteroidota; class Cytophagia; order Cytophagales; family Spirosomataceae; genus Larkinella; species Larkinella bombi. The sequence continues at coordinate 2,637,505 of NZ_CP090557.1, forward strand.
CAGTTTTAGTCCTATATTGTGACAAAATCTATCCGCAGCACGTGACCATTATTCGCCTACATTCGTGTACGCTCCGACCGTGGCGTGATGGCGACGAATACTCGCTATCCGAACAAGCCAGCAACCGCAAAATCTGGGATCGCGTCCGCGATTTCTTTCCTAATCCTTATACACTGCGTGATGCCACTTCGTGGATACGCATGAATCGTTCGTACCAGAATCCGGTCAATCTGGCCATTGAAATTGGCGGCAAAGCGGTTGGTAACATCGGCTTTACGATCAAAGAGGACATTTACCGGTATAATGCCGAGATTGGTTACTGGCTAGGCGAGGACTACTGGGGCCGGGGCGTCATGTCGGAAGTCTTACCCGCCATGGTGGATTATATATTTCAGAATTTTCAGATTAACCGTTTGTTTGCTTGTGTCTTAGAGGAGAACAACGGATCGATGCGTGTACTAACGCAGGCCGGGTTCCGCTCCGAAGCAGTGTTGATTAAAGCCGCTGTAAAAAATAATCGCTACCTGAATGAACACATTTATGCCATGCTGCGCGAAGAGTATCTGGCTCGCCGTGAATCAGATAGCCTGGTGGCGAAACAATGACTCAACGCACAAAGCTCTTTCTTATGCCTAAAATAATTATTGCCATTGATGGATATTCCAGTTGCGGGAAAAGCACAACTGCCAAGCAGGTAGCCTCGCGGCTGGGTTATACGTACATTGATACCGGTGCCATGTACCGGGCCGTTACGCTTTACTTTCTTCAGAACCATACGCCGCTGACTAATCCCAAAGCGATACAGCAAACGTTGGAGAAAATCCATATTACGTTCAATTTCAATGCGAAAACAGGCCGCAACGAAACCTGCCTGAACGGTCTTAACGTAGAAGAAGAAATTCGGAAACTTTACATTGCCAACGCCGTGAGTGAGGTTAGCGCCATTCCAGAAGTGCGTTGGGCGCTGGTGGCGCAACAGCAGCAGCTAGGCCGAAAACGCGGTGCCGTAATGGATGGCCGGGATATTGGCACGAAAGTGTTTCCAGATGCGGAATTAAAGGTTTTTATGACGGCCGATTCGTTTATTCGTGCCCAGCGGCGGCAGATTGAACTGCTGGAAAAAGGCGAAATGGTAGGGCTTGATGAGATCACGGAAAACATTAAAAAACGCGATCATATTGATACAACCCGGAGCGAAAGTCCGCTTCGGCGCGCCGAAGATGCGAAGTTGCTGGATACTTCTTTCATGACGATTGACGAACAGGTTGAGTGGGTGGTCCAGCTAGCAGACGAGCGAATTTCGAGCCTGCTGCGCCAGGGCCATTTCAAAAAAGAAATTGTATGAGTGCCGATTATCTGATTGTCGGCCAGGGAGTTGCCGGCTCTGTATTGGCCTGGAGACTGCACCAGCAAGGAAAAACAGTACAGATCGTTGGCAATCCGAACGGACCCGCGGCCAGTCTGGCCGCCGCCGGAATTTTTAATCCATTAACCGGGAAAAAGCTGGTTCGTACTTGGAAGGCCGATCAGCTTTTTCCGTTTTTACACCAGTTCTACACAGAATTAGAAACGGCGCTGGGAGCTTCGTTTATGCACCACACGGCCATTTACCGGCCTTACCGTTCCATCGAAGAACAGAATAGCTACCTGGCCCAAACGGCTGATCCGGTGATTGAGCCTTTTGTCGCTGCTCATTCTAACGATGAGGATTATGCACCCTTCATCAAGAATCCGTACGGTGGCCTGACCGTTACGCAGGCGGGCTGGATTGATACCAAGGCTTTGCTGACGGCAGTGCGGGCTTATTTCATCGAAAAAGGCCAATTTGTTGAAGCTACTTTTCAGTATGACCAATTAAAAGTAGACGCAGAGGGGGTGGAGTGGAACGGCCAACGGTTCCGTAAAGTCATTTTCTGCGAAGGACCCGAAGGAAATAAAAATCCATTTTTTGACTGGTTACCCTACAATCCGGTTAAGGGACAGGTGCTTGACGTAGAAATTGAGGGATATTCGGTACAAAATATCGTGAATCAGGGCATTTTTATCCTGCCTTACGCCGAAAACAAATGTAGGGTAGGAGCCACCTATACCTGGCACGATTTGGATTGGGAAACAACCGAGGATGGAAAACAGTTTTTAGAAGTGAAACTGCGCGATTTGTTGACGGTTCCATACCGGATTATTGGCCAGCGGGCGGGGATACGTCCGGCGACTAAAGACCGGCGGCCTCTCATTGGCTTGCATCCGGAACACCCGGCGGTCGCTATTTTTAATGGACTGGGAACCAAAGGAGTGTCGCTGGCGCCGTTTTTTGCCGATCAGTTTGCTGATTATCTGGAAGGGCGTAAAGAATTAGAGTTAGCGGCGAATATAAGCCGTCACTTTTCGTTATATTACCATCAGAAGAAATTGGATTTATGACGGATGATTTTCGATTTGTCAGGCCTCTCGGCTTAAAATTGAAAACCTGGATTGTCATAGTTCGTAAATCATACTACTAGATTGCTGTTTATGGGCAAACAACCTATACGCTGGATTGCCGGGCTAATGTTGGTAACGCAGGTGGCAGTGGCCCAACATTATCCTTCTCAGGTAGAATTTGGACGCAACCGAATTCAGTACCGCGCATTTGATTGGAAGGTAATTAAAACCTCCAATTTTGAGATTTATTTTTATCAGGACGGTCAGCCGATTGCTAATCTGGCGGCACAATATGCCGAGACTGAATTTGACCGGATTACGGAGGTTTTGGGGTATACGCCTTACAACCGCGTTAAGATCTTTCTGTATAATTCTCCACAGGATCTTTCTCAGAGCAACATTGGTCTGAGCGTATCGGGTTACTCGAACGATAAAGAACTGGATTTGTCGAAATCACGCCTGGAACTGGCTTTCACGGGTGATCAGATCAGTTTCAAAAAGCAACTTATCCGCGAAGTATCCTTGCTCTTTGTGTATGACATGCTTTACGGCGGTAGCCTAAAGGATGCTTTACAGAGCTCCCTGCTTCTTTCCCTACCTGAGTGGTTTATGCCAGGAATCGCTTCCTACATTGCGGAAGGATGGAGCGTGGAAATGGACGATTACATGCGTGACGTCGCGCTAACCCGGCCTGTACGCCAGCCTTCAACGCTTGAGGGAGAAGATGCCCGGCGGGTTGGCCAGTCGATCTGGAATTACATTGCCGAAAAGTATGGAAAGGATAATATTTCCAACATTCTGAACCTGACGCGGATCATTCGGAATGAGAAAAACAGCGTAGCCAGTACGTTGGGAATTACGTATTCGCGTTTCCTGCGCGAATGGCGTGATTACTACGCGGGTATGGCCAAGCCCATTGCAGATGCCTACCAGTTTGGAAATGATGACTTTCAGTTAAGCGCTTCAACGCTGAAAGATCCGGCGCAATTAACCAGTCTTCGCCTTAGTTCCGACCAGACGCAATTTGCCTACGCAGTTGCCAAGCGGGGTAAGTTTGAAGTTTTTACGGTGAATACTGCCACGAGAAAAAAGACTTCCATTCTAACCGGCGGCTACAAGCAAGACGAATCCAACGTTCGGTTGACAACGCCTCTGGTCGCCTGGCAGCGGAATAACTTATTGGTGCTCACTGATGAAAAAGGTAAAACCTACCTGTATGTGTATACCAACCTGGACAAACGACCCAAATTGCAACGTCGGGTGGTCGTGCGGGGCGTCAATCAGGTAGTGGATATGGATGCTTCTGACGATGGTTCCAGCCTTGTTTTCAGTGCCGACCGTCGTGGGCAAAATGACCTTTATTTGTTTAGTATTAGCCGCGGGACCGTTCAGCAGTTAACGAACGATCTTTACGATGATCTTTATCCGCAGTTTGTAGGCCGTACGCGGCAAATCGTTTTTGCCTCCAATCGTACGATGGACTCTTTGGGCGTCGATAAAGGCTCCTATAAAACGATCTCGAATAATCTGAGCCTGTTTCTGCATGATGGGTCACCACGGGCTGATGTGGCTACGCGCCTAACCGATTCGTTGGGTATCGCTACGCGCCCGCTGGCATCCAGCGAGTCGAGCATTTATTACCTGGACGACGTGTTTGGTGTGCGTAACCTGGTTCGTATGAATGCAGAGACGAAAGAAAAGCAATATGTCACCGCTTTGAGCCAAAACATCCGCAAGTATGATCTGAATCCTTCATCGGGTGCGTTTGTCTACAGTCGCTTGCAAAATGGCAGTGAAATCATCGGCTTCCGGACAAAAATTAACCTGAATCAGACGTTTCAGCCACAACCAACGCGCCGGGCAACGTCCTTAGGCGGAGCCAATCTGATCAATAATACGGAAAAAACAGCTCCGGTAACGCCAGCTCCGAGTACGGCACTATCACCTGATCCGGCAGAAACAGTTGCGCAGAAGGCCCTGCAACTGGAACCTGGAGAAGTAAATACCGATAATTACGAGTTTGATGGTGATGTGGCAAAAGCGCTGGAAAGCAAGCAACGCCGCAACCTGAATACGTCGCCTACCACCATTGTGTCAACGCGCGGTCGTCGACGCGAAAACGTGACGATCCGTGGGCCTTATAATTACCAGGGCCTTTTTGTAGCCAGTGATGCTAGTTCGGATTGGCGGATTGACCCGATTCGGGGATTTGGGTATTTCCAGTCGTTAACCATGAATGACTTGCTGGAAAATCACATCATCAAAGCAGGGTTATTCATCACAACAAACCTGCGCAACAGCGACATTTTTGCCGAGTATAAAAACCTGGAACATCTCATTGATTATGGCATCCGGGTTGACCGCAAGACCATTTTTAACGATCCGGGAGGATTCATCCAAAAATACCGCTTTAATCAGGTAACGGCTTCGGCTTCTTATCCGCTGTCGGTGAACAGCCGATTTACAGTGGCGCCTTTCTACGCCGTTACGCGTTTCATCAACATTGTCGGTCAGGGTGAAGGATCTGCCGATTACGGAGGGCTACGAGGCGAGTTCGTCTTTGACAATTCTACCCTGAACGGGATGAACATGATTGAAGGAACGCGGCTGAAGTTGAGTTACGAAAATTACATGGGCCTGTATCAGCGGACCGAGACTGGAAAGCAGCCCGCAGGGAATCTTTCATTCAACCGGGTTCGCCTTGATTTGCGGCACTACCAAAAGCTGCACCGCGACATTATTCTAGCTGGTCGTCTTTCATTTAGCCACTCGGCAGGCCGTTCGCCAAAACGGACTACGTTGGGCGGGATGGAAAACTGGATTCCGCTTGGTGTTGCACCAAAAGGAAATAATACCAACAATCCCCTGGTTTTAGACCCTTCACGTGACAACCGGGATGTCTTCTTCCTGGATTTGGCAGCGCCTTTGCGGGGTTTCACGCTGGGCAGATTAACAGGAACCAGCCACATGCTGCTCAATGCAGAATTACGTTTGCCGTTGATCCGCTATTTCCACCGGGGGCCGGTTACCTCTAATTTCCTGCAAAATTTCCAGTTGGTTGCCTTCTCAGATATCGGTACAGCCTGGTCGGGGAAAGGGCCGTTTAACCGCCAGAACAGCCTGAATACAGAGGTCAAACGTGAGTTGGGTAATCCATTTAGCGCAACAGTTACTAACTTCAAAAACCCGTTCTTGATCGGTTACGGTGCCGGGGCGCGGACAATGCTTTTCGGTTATTATGTCAAATTTGACTATGCCTGGGGTGTTGAAGATGGCGTCGTAAACAAACCCGTTGCTTATTTGACCTTGGGTTACGATTTCTAAACAGAGGTCCAAAATAAAAAAGCCCCAACCGCAATGGCTGGGGCTTTTTTATTTTGGACCTCTGTTTAGTGCCTTCTAGAGGTATGCTTGAGTAGCTTAAGCCTATGCTTATGAGCATGAGTGAATTGCTACCTAGCCAGTGATCTGTCAAAAAAAATACCCTCTCATAAAGTGCAAATTGCGGTTACTTTCATCTGCTTTCTGTGTCAGTTATGCATATATAAATGAGCCTGGTAGTCAACACAGTTAGTCACGGCAAAATCCAGATTAAGATGAAGGAAACATTTACAATTAATCGATATCCTTTAGAGGTTGTTTCGGAACCTGGAGATGTTCTCCTTAAACCCAACAAATTAGCTTTCTACATTTGTTTGGCTAAGCGATTGATGAGCTATGTAAGATCCCTATTTGCTGCTAAAAAAGGGGCACTTGCGTTAATCAAGTTTTGTCTGTTATATCTGATATTCTGCTCGAATGGACTAGCTCAAAGTTCACCAACTGCTTCTTCAGACGTTTACTTGTACAAAAAAATAAGCACACAAAAACCCAAGATAGGCGATATAATTACTTTTACGCTTGTAGTTGGCAATGATGGAGGCGTTGCAGCCAATGGTATTATCGTTCAGGATAGCTTGCTGGCAGGCGGTGCGCGGTTTACTACGCAAACTGTTTTACGGGGCGGCGGCTCGCTCGCTTTCGGGGCTATGTCCGGTAAATGGAACGTTGGAACAATTGCTCCGGGCGATTCGGCAGTATTGGAAATAAAGGCGAAAGTAGAACAAGAGGGCGTTTATTTTGCCGCTGCTGAAGTCATTGCCGCCCAGGGCAGCGACCTGGATTCACAGCCAAATAACTGGAAGATCTCCGAAGATGATTATGGGTCAGCCTGCTTCTCCGTTCCTATTATCTGGAATCCGGGTGATGAGTTTAGGGCGTCTATTCCCAGTAATTTTACAGGAACGCAATGGTCACGGAATGGGCAACCTATTACGGCCCAATATCCGTCTGATACGGCGGTTGCTTCGGGTGAGACTTTACTGATAAAAGCACCCGGTATTTACACGTTTGTAACCTCGAGCGGACAATGCCCAGCCAACGGTTGTTGCCCCATCGAGGTAGTGGCGGGCCCTTGCCTGAATCCAGTTTTAATTACTGCACAAAGCGCAACAATCTGTGCGGGCAGTGTTGCCACATTGAATGCCACATCACCAGGAAATACAATTCGTTGGTATACGGTAAGCTCAGGGGGAACGCCTTTTGCCACAGTGACTAGTGGTACAAGCGTAACCGCATTGCCGGGAAGTTCTACCACCTATTATGCTGAAGCAGTTACCGCTGCGGGTTGCCTCAGTGAACGGACCGCAGTACCTGTAACGGTCAATGCCTTGCCTCAAGTAAGCATCAGCCCCACGGTGAACGGCGTGCTGTGTCAGCAAGGTACCATCACGCTGGCAGCCTCCATCACCCCCAGCGGCGGCTACAGCTACGCCTGGCAGGGACCCAATGGCTTTAGCAGCTCCCTGGCCCAACCCAGCCTCACCAACGCCCAGGCCCTGGCCGGAGGCAGCTACCGAGTCGTGGTCAGCACGCCGGGGGGGTGTTCAGCCAGTGCTGTTACCAGCATCACTTCTACCACCTGTCCCTCGGGCGAGCCTTGTCAGCTGGCGGTGACCGCTCGGGCTAGCAGTGCCAGCGTGTGTGTGGGCAGCAGCTTAGGTTTAGTGGCCGAGGTCAGTGGGGGCGTAGCTCCCTATCAGTATGGGTGGCGGGGTCCTAACGGTTTTGTGGCCAGTGGGGCTAGTGCGAGTGTGCCTTCAGCCAGCAGTCTGGCTACGGGGTCATACACGGTGGAGGTGCGTGATGCTCAGGGGTGCAGCGCCACGGCCGTGACGGCTTCGGTGCTGGTCAAAGCGTGTGACACCGGCAGCGATTGCAATCCGCAAATCAGTTCAACATCGATTTGTGTGGGTAACACGTTGGTGCTAACGGCTAATGGAAGCTACAACAGTTATTTATGGCGAGGTCCCAATGGTTTTAGCTCGACCCAGCCAACCGTAACTATACCGAACGCTACAGTAAGTATGGCTGGAAGCTACAGCCTGGCGGTTACAGGTCCTAATGGATGCAGTGGAACGGCAGTTGCGGAAGCAGTAGTCAAGCCGCAACCTACCATCAGTGCTTCGGCATCAACAACGGCTATCTGCATTGGGGGAAGCATTACGTTGAATGTTTCGTTAATTAGTCCAATATCAGCGCAACAATATCTTTGGACCGGACCAGATGGATTCAGCTCCACGTCGAAGGTGGCGGTGGTAAGCAACGTTCAGAATAGTGGTACGTATAAAATTACACTTACGGATAATACGGGTTGTAGTGCTAGTGCTTTGGTGGGCATTACGGTCTATCCTAAACCTACAGTTAGTATACAGGCGTCGCCCGTTTGCACAGGCAGTCCCTTGACGTTAACAGCCGTTGTTGCAGGAAATGCCAGTTCGTATCAATATAGCTGGCAAGGTCCTAACGGATTTACCTCGTCTGAAAAAGAACCAACCATTGCAGCTGCAAACAGCACCCACGCGGGTAGTTACAGCGTGGTCGTCTCGGATGCCATGGGTTGCACAGTCGTAGCTTCCACTAGTGTGACAGTGGGCAGTCAACCGTTGGCTTCAAACAATGGACCTGCCTGCGTTGGCGGCAGCGTGCAGTTATCGGCAACGGCAGGCGCCAGTAGCTATTTGTGGAGCGGGCCTAATGGCTTTCAATCGACTCAGCAAAGTCCCGTTTTAACAAATGTAACAAGTGCCCAAGCTGGAAATTATTCAGTAGTTGTAGGTGGAGTAACCGGCTGTAGCGGTGCCGCCACTACCACAGTTATAGTCAATGCCTCTCCTCAGGTTAGTATCACTTCTACAGTGAACGGCGTGCTGTGTCAGGAAGGCACCATCACGCTGGCAGCCACCATCACCCCCAGCGGCGGCTACAGCTACGCCTGGCAGGGACCCAATGGCTTTAGCAGCTCCCTGGCCCAACCCAGCCTCACCAACGCCCAGGCCCTGGCCGGGGGCAGCTACCGTGTGGTGGTCAGCACGCCGGGGGGGTGTTCAGCCAGTGCTGTTACCAGCATCACTTCTACCACCTGTCCCTCGGGCGAGCCTTGTCAGCTGGCGGTGACCGCTCGGGCTAGCAGTGCCAGCGTGTGTGTGGGCAGCAGCTTAGGTTTAGTGGCCGAGGTCAGTGGGGGCGTAGCTCCCTATCAGTATGGGTGGCGGGGTCCCAACGGTTTTGTGGCCAGTGGGGCTAGTGCGAGTGTGCCTTCAGCCAGCAGTCTGGCTACGGGGTCATACACGGTGGAGGTGCGTGATGCTCAGGGGTGCAGCGCCACGGCCGTGACGGCTTCGGTGCTGGTCAAAGCCTGTGACACCGGCAGCGATTGTGATCTGAATGTAAGTCCTCCGGTGGTTACCTGCGCCGTAACGCACATTTGTCTTGGCGATGAAGTCAAATTGCACGCGGCCAATTGCGCCGGAACAGTTATCTGGTCGAATGGAAAAACCGGTGCCAGTATCCTGATTACACCAACGGCAACGACAACCTATACGGCAAAATGCCAGGTGGGGAATTGCCTTAGTCCAGAATCAAATACAGAAACAATTTATGTCAATGACCCGCAGCCGCCCGTAGTGACCGCAGAGACAGACACGATCTGTGTGGGTGGCCAAGTCCGGCTGACAGCAACGGGCTGCGACGGGAAAATTATCTGGTCAACGGGCGTAACAGGTGCGAGTATTCTGGTTTCACCGACTGCAGCAACAACCTATTACGCCAATTGCCGACTAGGAAATTGCATCAGTAACCCATCCGAGAAAGTAACCATTTATATCGGGCCACCAGCAACACCGCGGATTATTAGTTCAACTCAGGCGATATGTCCGGGCGGAGCCGCCACTTTAACTGTAGCCAACTGTTCAGGTACGCCAGTATGGTCAACAGGTGAAACAACGGCTAGTATTTCGGTGTCGCCGCTTGCGACAACCACCTATTCGGTAGTTTGCAAATCGGGTACATGCGTAAGCCCACGGTCAGGCGATTATGCCATTACCGTGACGAAGCCTGATATACCCACTGTTGTTGCCAATGCCGATACAGTTTGTGTAGGTGGTAATGTTCTGTTAACTGCAACCAATTGTGCCGGTACCGTCATTTGGTCAACAGGAGCGTCGGGAACAAGCTTGTCTGTAAACCCTACGACAAACATCAGTTATTCTGCGTATTGCAAGGTAGGTACGTGCAACAGCGAGATGTCGAACCCGGTTCAACTGGTTGTTGTCAATCCGTCTACACCACTTATTAAAACAACCAATACGTTAATCTGTGCAGGCGAGAAAGTTACACTCACCGCTGAAGGCTGCAACGGAACCGTAATTTGGTCGAACGGGATGATCGGTGCCAGCATCGCCGACATGCCTGGAAAAACAACGAATTATTTTGCGAACTGTAAAATAGGTTCCTGCACTAGTCCGGCTTCCAATACCATTGCGGTTAACGTCAATAATAGCGCGGCACCCAAACCAACGGTTGTCGCTTCGACAACGGCCATCTGCAAAGGAACAAATGTTACGCTGACGGCTTCCGGCTGCGCTGCGGGAACAATTGTCTGGTCAACGGGCGAATCGGGATCAAGCATTGTTGTATCACCAACGGCTACGACAGACTACTATGCTGCCTGCAAAATGGGGGCGCAGTGCAACAGCCAGCCATCGGTTGTCAAAATTGTGGTTAATACACCGCCGACGCCAAAAATCTACGGGTGCAATTGCTCAAAGAATGAAATCTGTCCGGGAGACAGCGTGCCCCTAATGGCCAGTGGCTGTACAGGAACGCTGTTGTGGTCTAATGGCGCAACGTCTACCAGCATTGTTGTATCGCCAACCGTAACCACGGAATATACAGTAGTCTGTAAAGGGGCTGTTTGTACCAGTGATCCTTCGCCGTCGTATACCGTCGTTGTAGGCGAACCGGCGGCCCCTATAGTAACCGCGTCAAAAACTGAGTTTGACGAAGGTGAAACGGTAACACTAACGGCTGTGGGTTGCGAAGGTGGGCAAATCATCTGGTCTACGGGAGCAACAGGATCCAGCATCGTTGTAGCACCAACGGCCTCAACTAGCTATTATGCCCAATGCCGTAAACATGGTTGCTTGAGTAATCCGACTGTTATTGAGCTGCGGAAAAAAGGCGATTGTGATTTAGTGGCTCCGATAACGAGCGCATCGGCCTTGACCGTGTGCCGGGGTGGTTCGGTGACCTTAACCGCTACAGCATGCAGTACGGGTGCAACGGTAGTGTGGTCAAACGGGATGACGGGAACCAGCATTACGGTAAACGACATTCAGGCGCTGACTCAATTTACGGCTGTCTGCAAGCGGGATGAGTTGTGCAGCAGCGAAGCATCGGCTCCGATCAGCGTTGACGTAACCGAGATCTATGCGCCGACCGTAGTAGCCACCAAACCCATGATTTGTCCGGGTGATACCACCACCTTAACAGCGCTGGGCTGTGCTGGAACCGTCATCTGGTCAACGGGCGCAACAGGTTCAAGCATTACCGTACAGCCTGCCAACAACACAGATTACTGGGCCAAGTGCGAATCCAGCGCATGTGCCAGTGCTCCTTCGCCGGGCTTTACCATCAGAGTAGGCACACCGAATGCGCCGACCGTTTCGGCCTCGGTCAACACAATCTGTCTGGGAGCCTCCGTTACCTTGACGGCCAGTGCCTGCGACGGCGGCTCGGTTGTCTGGTCAACGGGTGCAATGGGTAATCAGATTATTGTTTCACCGACGAGTTCGACAACGTACACGGCTGTTTGCCGGACGGCTGCCAACTGCCTGAGCGCGCCTTCGAACGGAGCAGTTATTTTGGTTAATCCTCCGCTTTCTAAACCAGTAACAATTGCTAAAACAAATGCTTGTCCATTTAATACTGTAGATCTGAATGCAGCGGTAACTAGCCAGCCATCGGTGGGTGGTCGGTTTGAGTTCCACACAGAAAATTCGGTCAGTTCGGCAGTGGTGGGCAACCCGTCGGCGGTTGGATCTGGAATGTACTATGTCTTTGAAAAATCAGCTAGTGGTTGTCATAGCGAGGCCGGAATTATTCATGTGCAGGTGACCGATTGCAATAGTGGTCCATCATGCACCACTAATCCAGCTACGGCAGTATCCGGTACAGATGCGACCATTTGCGCGGCTAAGGAATACAAACTAAGCGGAAAAATAGGCGGAGCAGCCACCAGCTCGGTCTGGACAACCAGCGGTACGGGTACGTTCGATAACGCGCTTTTGGTCAATGCCACGTACATTCCGTCTCAGGAGGATGTCAAGACCGGATTTGTAACCTTGACATTGACAACCAACGATCCGGATGCCAGCGGTTCCTGCCAGGCGGCCAAATCGTCGATGAAGTTGACCATCAAAGGGGTAGCGATGAAACCAGCAATCCTGATGCAGAATAGCCCAACGCTTTGTGCTGGCGATTCGATTTTACTAAAGGCTTACCCGGATGGCTACAAGTATCTTTGGAGTACCGGCGCTACTACCCAAAGCATTCAGGCCAAAACAAGCGGAATTTATTCGGTTCAGTTGGTCGATGCGGAAGGGTGTACGTCAGTGAAATCGGATACCGTGCGGATTTCTATTGGTGCGCCAATTCTGCCGCCACAAGTGCCGAGCCTGGCACGGAACGACTGCCCAGGTAAAACGGTGAATTTGCTGAAGTTAATTACCAGTCAGCCACGCACGGAAGGTGGAGTGTTTGAATTCCACGCCGGACCTTCACCTACCTCGCCCGTTGTTTTACGCCCTGATTCGGTAGGACAGGGAACCTATTACATCTTTGAGCGGAGTAATAATTGTTGCTATAGCACGGGTAGCCCGGTGAAGGTGAACATCTTCAATTGCGCTGCCGACAGTTGCCGACCTGATGTATATATTGCGAAGACCGCCGACAAGCTCTACCCAAAAGTGGGCGAAGTGGTTACGTATACCATCAAAGTTGGAAACAAAGGGACTTGCTCCGCAACGAACGTAGATTTTGTAGACGTACTGCCTAATGGGCTGGAACTGGAATCGGAAGGAAATTGCGTTAAGAATCCGTCGGGCAATCTGGTCGCCTTATCTACATCGCTAGCACCGGGAGAAATTCGTGAATATTTCTACAAAACGCGGGTTCGTAAACGAGGCGAGCTGAAGAATGACGTATCGATAACCTACCTGGATCAGATTGACCCTGACACAACGAACAACCGGGCAAGTGTAACCATTCGGGATACAACAGCGGTCGTTCCGATGTATGTTGGTTTGGCGAAAAAAGCGCTGGAGCCCATCAAGCAGTCGGATGGGAATTACACCTTTGGCTTCGTCTTCAATGTGACAAATTATAGTCCTAAAGAGGCGAAGGGAGTGCAGGTAACGGATGATTTAAGCAAAGTCTTTGCGCCGCACATGGTTACTGCCATCGATTTAGCCAACCAGGGAACCAGCCTGAAACTCAACAACACTTACAACGGCATGGCTGGTAACGTTCAACTGCTGGATACGACAAGCCGCGTAGAAGCAGGGAAAACGGAGAGCTTTACTCTGACGGTTAGCGTTCATATGGCTTCCACCAGCGATTCGCTGATGACGTTCTATAACCAGGCAAAACTGACGGCAAAATTGGATACCATTTCCGTTAGCGATGTGTCTACTGAAGGTGAAGTGGCGGATGCGGATGGCGACGGTAATCCTTACAACGATGATACGCCAACGGCCATCAAACTGAACGGATCAATGACGAAATCGCAACTGGGTGTCGCGCTGTCGGTGGTCAACATGGCCATGGAACTGGATAGCAGCTATCTGGTCACGTACAAAATTACCGTCAAGAATTTTGGAGCGGCCAATCTGACCAATGTTCAGTTAAGTGATTCCTTGTCTAAGTCGATCACGGCTCCGGCAGGCTTTACTGTGGCTGGGGCGCCAACGGTAGCCGCAGGTAGTTCGCTAATCCCCAATCCTGATTACAATGGAGACAGCAACCCAACCATTTTGCTACCCTCTAGCCATTTGCCAGCGGGCGGTACAGATAGTGTATTGGTAAGCGTGCGGATTCAACCAAATGGACTTACAGGAGCTATCTACACCCAGGTTATCGGAACTGGCCTTTATAACGATACGCTGGTAACCGATGTGTCAAATAACGGCATTGATCCCGAGCCGGTAGGAAGTGTCAAAACGCCAGTTCGCTTCGATTTGCCTGCTTCCATGTTGGGTGTGGCTAAGTCGGTAGGGCTGCCTATTGAAGTAAGCGAAGGAGTCTACGATATCCCATACACGATCAAACTCACAAACATGGGTGCGACAGATCTGAAACGAGTTCAGGTAGAGGATAACCTGTCGGAGACCTTCGAAAAACACGGTGCTGTAATTGTGTCAGATCGTATTGCGCTCATAACCGATCCGGGACTAGTGGCCGATACCACGTATACGGGACGTGGAGGATTCATTCGGTTGTTGAATGATTCGTTAAGTGTGCTGCCGAAGCGAACTAGCCGCACGGTGTCTTTCCTTGTGCGGGTAGATGTTCGGAATGCGGATTCAGTGCAGTTCAATAACAGCGCGTTAGGTCTGGCTTATACGGAAAATGGCGTAATGGTGGCCGATACGTCAACATCGGGTACAGATCCTGATCCAGACAACGACCTGGATCCTCGCAACAACAGCCTTGCGACCCTAATCATCCTGAATGGCGTATCAACGACACCGTATATCGGCGTGGCTCTGTCCGTCAAGGACACGGCTCGCATGAGCGATGGTAGCTTTAAGGTGGTCTACCAGATTGTTGTAAAGAACTACAGCAAGATTGAGTTGACGAACGTACAACTGAGTGATTCACTGGCGCAAAACGTATTCAATGCAACAACGGGTGCTTCCTTTGTTATGGCGGGTTCACCAATTGTATCCGCAGGCAGTGAGTTGGTACCAAATCCTCAGTTCAATGGTGACTCCGATACGCGGATTCTTAACCTGGATAGCCGCCTGGCAGCTGGTAAGACCGATACGGTTTACATCACGGTTCGGGTTAGAACAGATGGACGTTCGGCACCTTACCTAAATACGGTAGTGGGCGAAGGATTGGCCGGAACACAGAAAGTGCAGGATACCTCAACCGAAGGCGTTGAGCCTGACCTGAATGGAAATGGCAACCCAACGGACGATACCGAAAGCGTAGCGACAGCCCTGGTTATTCCGAGTGGAAGTGATGTCCTGTTTATTCCGGAGGGTTTCTCCCCGAACGGCGATGGCATCAATGATTACTTCATCATTCAGAACACCAACGGTGCAACCGTAAGCCTGGAAGTATATAACCGTTGGGGACATGCCGTTTACAAAAACGATAATTACGAGAATGATTGGGATGGGAAGTCCAATACCGGGGCGCTGGTTGGCTCGACCTCGAACGGCGTGCCGGATGGAACTTACTTCTACGTCGTTCGCCTGAGTGATGGCCGCAAGTATGTGAGATACATGACAATTAACCGCTAAAAGCTATAAAAATGACACGCAGAAGTCTTCGAGGAATTGGAACCTCCCTGCTATTACTGGCCCTGCTGATCGGCAGTGGCCGAGTGCAGGCGCAACAGGATAAGATGTTTTCGCAGTACATGTTCAACCTGATGGCGCTCAATCCGGCCTATGCCGGTAGCCGGGATGTCTTGAGCATGACGGGCCTTTACCGCAACCAGTGGGGGGGCATTGAAGGGGCTCCGCAAACGGCTACCTTTACCATCGATATGCCCATCAATCGCGAGCGGGTTGGGGTAGGATTACAACTTTACAACGACCGCATTGGCGAATGGAATGAAACCGGGGCGTTTGCCAGTTACGCCTTTCGGATCAAGGTAGGCGAACGTTCAACGCTGGCGCTGGGCTTGCAGGGCGGGGCGGTCAGCCTACGGTGGAATCTGGCCGAAGTGGCTACTGGCAACCCCAACGACCCCTCTTTTGCGCAGAATATTGCGAAAGTGCTGCCAAACTTCGGAACGGGTATTTACCTGAGCAACGACCGGTCCTATATTGGCGTATCAGTGCCGCAGTTGATTAAAAACAAAATTAGCGATTACGATTCTGGCCCCAATCGTGCGGTACAGCGTCGCCATGCGTATGCGATGGCCGGGTTTGTTATTGGCCTTGGACCTTCCTTGAAGCTGAAACCATCCATCCTGGCCAAGTATGCGGAGTCTTCGCCGCTTGGGTTTGATGGCAACCTAAATTTGTGGATCGCCGACCGGGTTGGCCTCGGCGTTTCATACCGGCGCAATCAATTCAATACGTTCGGGGGCAGCACCAACGACGCCATTGTGGGAATTGTCGAAATTCAGTTGTCGGATCAGCTACGGCTAGGCTATGCTTACGACCGAATGCTAAACAACTTGCGAACCGTTGGCGGACAGAATTCGCATGAATTTATGCTGCGCTACGAGTTCGGTTACGGCAAAAACAAGATTCTGACGCCACGCTACTTCTAAGGTTGCATGAAGAAGCTATACACTATTTTTTGGGGTGGTCTGGTCTTGTTAAGCTTATCCGGAAAAGCGAATGCGCAGTCGCTGGCTAAGCAGGCAGATCACCAGTTCGGGCAAATGGCGTATGGTCGTGCCATCGAACTTTACGAGCAGGCTTTGTCCAATTCGTTGCTGTCCGAAGCGGAGCGGGGAACTATCCTGAGAAAACTAGGAACTAGTTATCGGCAGATCCGCGACATGGAAAGTGCCGAACGTATATACCAGACGATACTGACTGAGCAGGCAATAAACAAAGAAGAAGCAGACCTTTATCTGTACTTTGCGCAGGCGTTGGCCAGCAACGGGAAATACCGGGAATCGCAGGGAGCTTATGAAAAATACCTGCGGTTTCGGGGTGATGATCAACGGGCAAAAGTCTTCGCTGAGTTGTATAAAGATGTTAGCTCGCTAACGCGGGATTCCAGCAATTACCATATTGAAGCCCTCGCCTTTAATACGGATAACGCCGAATTTAGCCCGGCTTACTACAAAAATAGTGTGGTCTTTGTTTCAAGTCGGTCGAATGCGGGAGGACTCAAGCGGGTTTTTGGCTGGAACAATACGCCGTTTCTGGACCTTTACCAAATTCCTAATCTAAGCTCAACATTTGATTTGAGTGATAGTTCGTCGCAAACGTCCCGAAAGGAGAACAGCCTACCAACTCGGCTGATCCGTCCATTAGGTATGGATAATTACACGGCTTCAACCGCGAATGATTCCCGGACGGTAGGCTTTAGCAGTACTGCTGGTCAGCCTCAGAACCTAAACTACATCGAGGAACCCATTACTGGAATCAAGCCGTTCAGTACGAACTTAAACTCCAAATACCACGAAGGCCCCGTTGCTTTTTCCAAGGATTTCAACCGCGTATATTTCACCCGCAATTCAACAAAGGGAAGCAAAGATGGCATTACGAAGTTAAAGATTTACGCCGCTCGCAACGGTGCAAAAAACTGGGAGCTAGAACGGGAATTGTCGTTCAACAGCGATGACTATTCGTGCGGACATCCTACACTAAGCGCCGACGATAAAATGATGATTTTTGCGTCGGATATGCCCGGCGGATTCGGAGGAGTTGACTTATACGTAACGCGGTATGAAAAAGGACGCTGGTCGAAGCCGGTAAATCTAGGCGAGAAAATCAATACAAAAGGCAACGAGATGTTTCCGTTTCTGGATGAATCAGGAAATCTTTATTTCTCATCCGACGGGCTTCCTGGTTTGGGGGAGCTGGATATTTTTTACGCCCAGCTCACGGTCGATGCGGTGGTCGAAAAAATTCAGAACCTGGGGGCTCCCATCAACTCATCCAAAGATGATTTCGGCATTATTACCGACGGACAGCAGCACAAAGGCTATTTCTGTAGTAACCGGCGTCGGGGTGGGGCTGATGATGATATTTATCGCTTCCAGCGGAAAAAAGAAAAATCGGTGCCGCCAACCTTAGAGCCAGTTTTAACGCAAAAAACACCGCACTTGCGCGAGGTCGGTATGTTGATGAGTATTGAAAAAAGGCGGCAATCAGTCCAGACGGGCGAATCGCATTAATGCATTCTGGTTAGAAAAGTGAACGTAGACTATGTCTGTGATTAACGTCAGAAAGCGAATGGCAGTTTTGCGATTCGCTTTTTTGTTGAACTTCGATGTAACCTAGCCAAAACTGCCTTACTTTCGTCTTGCTGTTCGTTTTTATACCCATGATCGTGATAAAAAAAGGATTTTTATACCTGTTCGGCCTTTTTTCACTGGCCTTGATCGCTACCCCCGCCCGTGCGCAACGGGAGGTGCTTTACGCGCAATATTTGTCAAATCCGTTAACCATCAACCCCGCTTATACGGGTGTTCGGGAGGTTTTTTCGATGACGGGCATTTTTCGGCGCAAATGGTTGGGTGTTCAGGGCTTTCCGGTCACGCAGAGTTTTGGCGCGGATGGTTCGCTGGCACAAGGCGGGCTTGGTCTGGGTTTGCAGGCTCTGAATGACCGGATGAGTCCTTATTCCAATACGGGTATTTACGGCAGTCTGGCTTATCACATCAAGCTTCCGTCGGGGGGGAAAGTATCGTTTGGCGGTTCGGGAGGAATCAATGTTCTGCCGGTCTATAACCCGGGCACCGGAATGGGCTTCAATCGGGCGTTGCCGAGCGTTGGTGTTGGGGTACACTACCAGTCGGATAATTTCTGGGCGGGGGTTTCCAAACCTGAGCTAGTAAACCGTCCACTATCCTTGTCCGGTAGCAATTCCCCCATTCGTTATAACCGTCCCTTGTTCGTTCACGTGGGAGGGCAGATGGTGCCTGCCGACAACGTGGTTTTATTGCCTTCAATTCTGATTACGCAGCAGACTGACCTGCCGCTTGGCATCGACCTCAACGCTAAGGCCTGGTTTTACCAAAAGCTGGGGTTGGGCGTATCGGTCCGCTTAAACAACAGCTCCTTGATTGCAACGCAAAGCTATGTCATGGGTATGGCGGAATACGAACTATCACGAAATATCCGGGTGGGGTACACCATTAGTAGCCGAACTGCGGAAAATCCGAATTTCCCGCAGCGCAGCGTTCATGAACTTGTTTTTCGCTTTACACCCAACCCGTTGCTGTTCTCGCACCGATAAGCGATCAGGGTTCTATAAGGCGGTAGTTTTTATATTCGCCAATGCGAATGGGTAGCCGGTCCTCGATCCAATAAGCAATCTTGTCTTTTAGACGAAGCTTTTTACTGATACGCGTAGGGTCAAAGTCATAACTACCATTCCGAACGGCCTCCTGCATGACGGCGGGGTGCGTTCCCTCAAAGCGCTTGACGCGCTCGATGTTGTAGTAGTCATAAACCTTTTTGTTCGTATATACTTTCTCAATGTAAGTATCGTCGTGCCAGAACGTTTCAAAGAACTTAGACTTTTCGTTCATCTGCTCGGGAGGGCGTACGTAACTATAGTGATAAACCGGCTTATCCAGATAGTGGACGGCTAGTTTCTGGCCCTTGTGCCCCTGCTGATACGCTTCCCAGGATGGGTATTTCCGGAAGCCTTGCGAGTCTCGGTAAGAGAAAACATTCAGACCTTTCCGAAAGGCGCGAACCTCTTTTTTATGCTGATAACGAGTGTTATTCAGGTAGTCATAACTGCCGTAGAAATTCAGAAAAGCCAGAAGCAAGCCCTCAATCTTAGGGTTCTTATCAATCTCCTGAATGGTTTTTAGAATGACGGGCAAATCAGCTTCGTGAATCACCTCATCCGCCTGAATATGAAACAGCCAGTCACCTTTGCATTCCCGTAAAGCAACGTTAGACTGTTGAGCAAAAATTTTTCCACCGACGCGTAACTGCTCATCCCAAACGGTATCAACTATTCTGATTTTTGGCGAGTTAAGCGCTTCTATTGCTTCCCGTGTTCCATCTTTGGAATTGCCTACGGCAATGACAAATTCATCGCAGATGGGCAGAATAGACTGAATGGATTGCAGGAAAGGATACTGGTATTCAAATCCGTTACGGATATAACTAAAACCGCTAATCGTCATTACACTAATTTTCTGGTTTGACCATGCAAAGAACCAGATTAAAATCCGGTTCTCGAAGGCTTATTTGCCACTTTTCATTTTTGTCAGTTCCTCTTCCAGCTGCGTGCTATCTTCGCCTATTGCTTTAGCTTTGGCAATCGCTTCTTCCTGAACTTTTGTCGCTTCGGCTTTTTTGCCTAGTTTGTGAAGCAGGTGCGCATACGTATCCATAAACGCTGGTTTGGCATCCAGATCCAACGACCGCTTCGACCAGGCCAGCGCCTGGTTAAGTTGTTTAGGATCGGTTACGCCGTTGTAATAATTCCAGGCGAGGCTGTTGAGCTTATTGGCTACCTGCCCTGATTCCGCGGATTTCATAAACGCTTTCAGGCGCTCAAAATTTTCGCCTTTTTTCTCGGCTTCGGGCCTTTTTGCCATATCATCTTCAAAGCGCTGATAATTAGCCGCATCTTTTTTACGCAGTTCATCAACCGATTGGGTCATGAGTTTTCCATCGGCATACGTACTCGCCAACGCGCTGAATTTTTCGGTATCCTTGGTTTTCAAATAAAAATTCATGCGGTGTTCGTTAGCCATTTCGTCAACGGCTTCCGGCGTCATCGGGCGGAAATGAACAACGAGCTTTTTATTCTGCGCAATTACTTCTTCCAGCTGTTGTTCGTCTTTGTTTTCAGCCGCTTGTTTGAGATCGTTATAAACCGCCGTCTGCATGTTGCGGAGTGCCATCGTTCCGATCGGCGAGGACTTCAGTTTAGGCATTTGCTCCTGCAAAACCGTGAATGCTTTGGAGCGGGTTGAGGCCACCGTACCAGCCATGATGGTCAGGTTATCAAGTGTCGTTAACTCGCCTTCGGGAACTGTTTTTAAATATTCGTCCAGAATTGGGCCACTGGGTAGTCCTGCTTTGGATCGCTTTGCCAGATAGCCCGCCAGGAAAGTGGCATCTCGCTTGCCGCTGTTGTATTCCTTTTCCCAGACCGCTATTGGTTTCGGGTCTTTTGCGGCTTCTAGTGCCTTGTCGGCTTCTTCCAACATCTTTTTAACCCCACCGTAGCCTAATGTGCGGTAGATTAAATCGCCGTTGGCACTAACAAACAGCGACGTGGGATAACCTTCAACGTTGTATTTTTTGGCCAGGCCGATGCCTTCGCCTTTTTCCGCATCAATTTTATAGCTCACAAATCCCGCATTGAACTTCTCCGCTACTTTCGGGTCTGGAAAAGCCTCTTTGGACATGAGTTTGCAGGGACCGCACCAGGTGGTGTAGATATCGATAAAGATAGGTTTGTTTTGGCGCTTGGCTTCGGCCAGGACGTCCTTCCACGGGCCGGTGAAAAAGCGCACCCCAACTGGCTCATCGGCGTAGCTACTCAGAAAGGCCAGGCAAAGGCCCAGCAGGAAAGGGAGTTTTTTCATGGGAGATAAAGCTTTGGAAGCCTGAATTTAAGCAAAAGTTGGTAATCCATTAAGCCGCCTTTGGCTGAACTTTGTCTTTGCGCTGATCTTCTAATTTTTCTTCGTGACGTTCTTCGGCTTCCTCGATGGAGTGCGAAGCCGTAAGCTTTAGATCCTGCTTCGATTTCTCAACCAGAACGGTAAAGTAACGGTGCAACGTAATCAGTTCTTCTTCCGACAAATCCTCGATGTTAAGCAAACGATTGCTGGCCCCGTCCTGAGAGGCAATGAGCTCATTTAGCTTTAGTTGGATGGCCATAGAATCCTTATTCTGCGATTTCTGAATCAGAAAAACCATGAGAAACGTAATGATGGTCGTACCCGTGTTGATAACCAGCTGCCAGGTATCGGAATAATGAAAAATGGGACCAGTAATAAGCCAGATAATGACCGTTAGTAACGCCAGCAAAAACGCTGTTGAACTGCCCGTTGCTTTCGTGACCAAGGTTGAAAATCGTTCAAAGACGGCGGAGAAACCTTTCTTTTTCATGGTATTAAGGAAAATTGAATAAAATGACAGATTAGGTCGGTGATTTTTGGCTGTAGAAGCAAAAAATGAGGCCGGATAAATTTACTATTTATTCCCACTTATTTCTTCTAGAGCACAAAACGTTTTCTAGGTCTGCTGATGCGGAGGTAGGCCACCCCCAGCTACGTATATAAGCTGACTTTCAGGGTGATTTTTTGCAGGCAAGGTAGCCCTTTTTGAATAGAACCAATTCGGTTTCGCGCGTGTATTTATAGTATGTCAAAACCGTCAAAATCGGAATCTTCAAATCGAAAAAACACCGAGCAAAACAATCCTTCATTAAACTGGCGCGACCGTTTCGCGGCGCTGCGTAATCTTCCCGCTTTTTTCCGCATCATTTGGAAAACATCGCCCGGCCTGTTCATCAGTAATGCTGCCGTTCGGCTGATTCGGGCCGCCATCCCGGCTCTAACACTATACGTAGGCAAACTGATCATTGATGAGGTAGTGCTGCTGTCTACCCAAAAGGGAGGTGATACCCAGTGGATTTGGGTACTGGTGGCCGCCGAATTTGGACTTGCTTTTCTCTCAACCGCGCTAGGTCGCTTGACGAGTCTGATCGACGGTTTATTGGGTGATCTGGTGACAAACCGGATTTCCATCGACCTCATGGAGCACGCGGCAACGCTCGATCTGGAGCAATTTGAGGATGCTACCTTCTATGACAAACTGGAGCGGGCCCGGCGGCAGACTACGGGTCGGTCGATTTTACTATCCAGCGTTTTCGGACAGGTGCAGGAGCTGATTTCGGTTGGTTTTCTGGGGGCCGGTCTGGTTGTATACAATCCGTGGTTGCTGCTCCTGCTTTTGCTGGCGGTCATTCCGGCCTTCCTCGGCGATAACTATTTTAACCAGAAAAGTTACTCACTCTCGCGCAGCTGGACCCCCGAACGGCGCGAACTAGATTACTTACGCTTCATCGGAGCTAGCGACGAAACCGCCAAAGAAGTGAAAATTTTCGGCTTATCGAGCTTCCTGATCGACCGCTTTCGCCACTTATCAGGTGAATACTACCTGAAAAATCGCGCTTTGTCCATTCGACGGGCGGGATGGGGGACCTTGCTTACCGTTCTGGGAACAGTTGGGTATTACGCGGCTTATGTCTGGATTGTGGCGCGGGCCATTGGCGGCACGATTTCCCTGGGTGATCTGACGTTTCTGGCGGGGTCGTTTCGGCAACTGCGCTCGTCGATGGAAGGGATTCTGCTGCAATTCAGTAGCTTGACCCAGGAAGCCGTTTATTTGCAGGACTTATTTGATTTTTTTGAGATTAAACCGCTGATTCATTCGACCAGCAAACCGCTGCCTTTTCCCGCTAAAATTCAGGAAGGATTTGTATTTGAGAATGTTGGCTTTAAATACACAAACTCCGAGCGCTGGGCGTTGCGAAACGTGAACTTTACCTTGCATCCCGGAGAAAAACTGGCGCTCGTGGGTGAAAATGGTGCGGGAAAAACCACGTTGGTGAAGCTGCTGGCTCGTCTTTATGATCCCGCCGAGGGGCGAATTTTACTGGATGGCCACGATCTTCGCGACTACGATTTGCTGGATTTGCGTCGGAATATCAGTGTTATTTTTCAGGATTATGTTCGGTTCAAAATGTCGGCGGGTGTGAACATTGCGGTGGGTGATATCGACGAGCGGAGCAATCAGCCCCGCATTGAAACCTCCGCCCAGCGCAGTCTGGCCGATACGGTAATTGCAAAATTACCCGGCGGATATGAGCAGCAGTTGGGCCGAAACTTCGGCAAAGGCGTCGAATTGTCGGGGGGCGAATGGCAAAAAGTGGCCCTGGGTCGCGCGTACATGCGAGATTCGCAGATGCTTATTCTGGATGAGCCAACCGCCGCCCTGGATGCCCGCGCGGAATACGAAGTCTTTCAGCGGTTTGCCCGCCTGACCGAAGGGAAAACATCGGTCATCATTTCCCACCGCTTTTCGACGGTCCGCATGGCTGACCGCATTTTGGTGCTGGAAGGTGGCCAGCTACTGGAAATTGGCAGCCACCAGGAATTAGTAGCCCAGGAGGGACGGTATGCCGAACTGTTCCAGTTGCAGGCCAGAGGCTATCAGTAAGCGCTACAGGTGGATGGTTAGCTCTACCCGGAACACATTGTCTTTTTCGGTTAGGCTTAGAATGTGCCGATTGGGGTAAATCAGTTGCAGCCGCTGTCGGATGTTGTCGATGCCGGTTCCGGTGCTGGATTGCAGGCGGTTGGCGGCCACAATGCTGTTTTGGCAGACGAAGTGCAGACGGCCCTGTTCCACGTTTAGCTGAATGTGCACAAAACAGTTCTGACTAACGCTGATTCCGTATTTAAAGGCGTTTTCAACGAACGAAACCAGCAGCAAAGGGGCAATCTCAACGGGTCCGTTGGGGCCTGGTTGCTCGTCCCATTCCATGATGGATTGAACGCTGATGGCATCGCTTTTGGGTAAACGCATGCGGTGCAATTCAACGGTATCTTCCAGAAACTGAATCTCCTTCTGGATTGGCGTGCGGTCGCGTTTTGACTCTTCAACCATGTGGCGCATGACACCCGATAGTTGCTCAATGCCGGCGGCGGTTCGGTTGGTGTCGCCGGTGAGTGCCGTTCCGTAAAGGTTATTGAGCGTATTGAACAGGAAGTGAGGATTCACTTGGGATTTCAAGGCGGCGATTTCCGCTTCGGCCTTTTGGCGTTGCAGTTCCACCTGCTGGCGGCGGTTGTGGCGGTAGATCCGAATACCAATAAATAAAAGCGAGTAGGCCCAGGTAAAAAAGACAACGATAAGGGCCTCTTCCTGAGTGACGCGATTGTGCGTATAAGCCACGTAAAATCCCGCGCATACAGACAAAAAGAAAAGATAAAAAACCAGAAAGGCCCCAAAAGCGACAATATTCCAGACGCGGGTTTTCCGGACAATAAGCCGATAGACAAAATAACAGCCGTGAACGGGAAGTAAAACCAAGAAGTTGAGAAAGATAGAATCCGTGATGAAGCTCCATTTATCGGCAAAATAGCGCGCCATAGAGGGCATCTTATCGTAATCCTTGGCAGGGAGCAGGAACAGAGAGAATACAGAAAGAATACTCAAAAACAACCAGAGCCCATAGTGAATGGCAAACACTTTCAGTTCGTGGGGAGCTGCCCGGCGAACGCGTTGCCAAAAAGAGATAGACTGAGGAGGTACTAAGGAACTTTGCATGAGTTAGAATGAGTTGAATTTCCTGGTTCACCCTTCAGTGGCCCAGGAAAGTAGGCTATTTCGTTTTTGGAGTCGGCAGAATAC
Organism: Tellurirhabdus bombi; assembly: GCF_021484805.1. NCBI lineage: Bacteria > Pseudomonadati > Bacteroidota > Cytophagia > Cytophagales > Spirosomataceae > Larkinella > Larkinella bombi. The sequence continues at coordinate 2,662,629 of NZ_CP090557.1, forward strand.
GGTTTAGGAAATAATAGCAAACATAGGCGATAATGGCGGTTGCTACCAGAAGGCCCATGTACATCGTATCGTTGTTCAACCAGGTACGGGTTAGATTGGCGCTCATGTCCAGGTGGTTTTCGTACAGAAGCGGAATTGAGCTTAACGCATTGTTTACAAAATGCAGGAAAATACAGAGCCAGAGCGATTGGGTCCGGTAGTAAAGCCAGCCCAGCGCCAGACCAATGAGAAAGCCACCAACAGCCTGCGCCGGATTCAGGTGAATAATACCGAATAAAACAGCGGACCAAACAATGGCTTTGGCAGGGTTGTATTGTTTTAAAAAGCCATCCAGAATAACGCCCCGAAATAATACTTCTTCCAGAATGGGCGCGGCCAGCACAACTGTCCAAATGGCACTTTTGGTGAACGAACTAGCCAGAATTTTTTCCATCCAGACCGGAACCGGTAGCGAGGCCGTAAGTGGTTCCAGCAAAATGGCCAGCGCGATGGTACCCACCAGCACCAGCGGGAAAGCACGGCCTTTAACCGCTCCCAACCGAACCGTCGAAGAACGGCGTTTGCGCATGCCGAAAGCGATGGTCAGCCCGAATGAGGCTACGTAAACGAGAAAATCAGGCAGGCCAGCCAGGGAAAACCAACCCATTTTTTCGATCACAACTTTCAAAAGTCCAAAAGGAATCGACGCGGCAATTTGCCAGAAAATCAGCGTCGTCAGCAACCACCACGATTGACGGAGGCTAGGATAAACGGTTGTTGAAGCGTTGGATTCGAAGGGAAGGGGTGAGGGAGCAATAAGCGTTTGCATAGCGGGTTTAGTTGGCTAATTGATGCATCGAAAGTACTCTCGGTGCTCCGATTCGGCAATAAAGTGGGACAAACGACAGCAAGTTTGGGACAAACGTGGAGAAAGATGGGATCAGAAAATAAACCCAATCAAGAGCCCGCCTAAAATCAGCAAATAAGGAGGAAGCTTAGAAAATTCCAGTAGCAAGATGGTAGCAATCACAATCAGCACGGAGTGCCAGGTGCTTGACATGGGTTCGAAAAGCGTGAGGGCGGCGGCGGCCGTCAGGCCCGTGCTGGCGGCGTTGATTCCTTCCAGCGAGGCCCGGACCGGGCGGTACCGTTTTAACTGATTCCAGAAGCGGTAAACAAAGAAAATCAGAAACGTGCCGGGAAGAAAAATACCGACGGTTGCTGCCAGACTGCCAATAAGCTGACCGCTCAGGCCGTCATGACGCATGGAAAGGGCACCAATGTAGGAAGCAAACGAAAAAACCGGGCCGGGAACGGTTTGCACCAGTGCCAGACCCGACAGAAATTCTTCACGGGATAAATAATGCTTAAACTCAACAAATTCGTTGTAAAGCATCGGGGTAAGTACCTGACCACCCCCAAAAACCAGACTGCCGTTGCGGTAAAAGTTTTCAAAAAGTCGGATTGGTAACCAGCGCGTAGCCGCACCAATAGCGGCAGCTACTAGAAATACGCCCAACCACAGAAAAAAATTAGCCCACTGGATGCGAATAGGCGCTTTTTCCATGACCTGGTGTTTTTGGTACGTTAGGGCTGTTACCAGGCCACCCGCCACAATGGCTATAGGCGTAACAAAAGGGGAGGGAAAGGCATACGCCGCCAGGGCAGAAACAACGCCAAGTACCAAATCCATCTGATTTCGGATCACTTTACGGGCGATGCGGTAACCGGCAACGATCAGGAAACCCACCGCCATCGGCTGAATAAAGCGCGTAAAAGTGAGGGGAATGTTGTTCTTCTGAAAGTAATAAATGCCAATTCCGGCAGCGGTCATGACCAGAGCGGCAGGGAGCGACCAAACCAAAAGTGTAAGGTAAGCCAGGTTTGGCCCACCAATTTTAAAGCCCAGCGCCGTAATGGTTTGCGTCGATGTTGGACCCGGTAAAATCTGACAGAGAGCATTCAATTCCATCAGTTCATCTTCGGTCAGGTAACGGCGTTTGGTCACCAGTCGGTCGAGCATCATGGCCAGGTGCACTTGCGGCCCGCCAAAGGTGGTGCAGGCTAAAATCAGAACGTCTTTCAGGAAAATGATATAGCGAATTCGTCTTACCGGAGCGAGGGGTGTAAGAGTTGGTAAATAAGCGTTCATACAACCGGAGACGACAGAAGAAACAATTGTGTTGCAAAAAAGCCGTAGCTGGCAGAAAGATACAAAATTTTATCTGCTAACTACGGCTAATGAACATAGATAAATGATCTCAGGCTTTCTTTAATCCTAATTCCCGAAGGCGTTCGTCCAGAAATTCCCCGGCGGTCATATCGGCATACAGTTTCGGGTGATCGCTGTCTACGCAGGTGTCGAGCGAGCTTAGGTTCATATCGCCACGCGGGTGCATGAAAAAGGGAATGGAATAGCGGGGAGACGCCATCCGTTCGCGAGGCGGGTTCACAACGCGGTGAATGGTTGATTTCAGTTTGTGGTTCGTTAAGCGGTCGAGCATGTCCCCCACGTTCACGATAACCTGATCGGGCAGCGCCGTAATGGGAATCCATTTGCCGTCTCGGCGCAATACTTCCAGGCCCTCTGCCGAAGCGCCCATCAGCAACGTAATGAGGTTGATATCGCCATGCGCCGCCGCCCGAACGGCACCGTCTGGAACCAGATCCGGATTCAGGGGGAAATAATGAATGGCCCGCAGGATGCTGTCGCCACTTTTTACTTTACTTTCGAAATAATCCTGGGGCAATTCAAGATAAAGCGCAATAGCCTGCAACAGCATTTTACCCGCATTTTCGAGCGTTCGGTAGGTTTCCAGCGTGTATTCCCTGAAAGCAGGAAATTCGTCCGGGAACACGTTATCCGGCATGTCGTTGATGGGTTCAGGCTGTCCAATGTGGTAAAACTCCTTTAAATCGGCCACCTTAAAGCCTTTGGCAGTCTCTTTGTTCTTGCCCACGTAGCCACGCTGGCCGTGAAGTTCCGGGTGTTCGTATTTCTTTTTAAGCGTATCCTCCGCCTGGAAAAATTCCTGAACGGAGCCGTAAAGCTTGTCGGTCAGTTCGTTGGTCAAGCCGTGGTTTTTGAGGGCAATAAATCCGATGTTATTAAAGGCCGCGCCGAGATCGCGGACGAATTTTGCTTTACGCTCGGGGTCGCCAGATGTGAAATCGGCTAAATCCAGCGACGGAATCTCATCATACAGGATGTCGCTCATGGTGCGGCTAGTATTTTAATGGCAAAATATATTCTATAAACAAAAATAAGGCTGTCACGCCAATTATGTAGTACGGACGTGACAAACCTAATCACAAATTCTTTAGCAAATTTTCCTGAACTTTGTTTAGGCTTTCAGGGCTGCATTGTACAATTCGTTGACCTTCGACCAGTTAACGACGTTCCAGAAAGCGGTGATGTATTCAGGACGACGGTTCTGGTATTTTAGGTAGTAAGCATGTTCCCAAACATCAAGACCCAACACCGGTGTGCCTTTTTTGTCGGCCAAAGCCATCAATGGATTGTCTTGATTAGGCGTCGAGACAATTTCCAGTTCTTTGCCGTTCACGATCAGCCAGGCCCAGCCTGAACCAAAGCGGCCTGAAGCGGCTTTCGCCCATTCTTCCTTAAACTTATCGAACGAGCCAAATTTTTTGTTGATGGCTTCGGCAATGTTGCCGCTTGGCTGTTTGCCGCCGTTTGCCGAAAGAATATTCCAGAAGAAAGTATGGTTCCAGTGGCCACCACCGTTGTTGCGAATCGCTGCCGGCGTGCTGCTGTCAATTTTCTTCACCAACTCGTCAATCGACATACCGGCCATGGCTGATCCGGCAACGGCTTTGTTCAGATTATCGACATACGCTTTGTGGTGCTTGCCGTGGTGGATCTCCATCGTCTGCTTGTCAATGTGCGGCTCCAGGGCACCCGCGTTGTAGGGGAGAGCAGGCAACGTGAACGGGCCATCCTGCTGGGTTGAGCTACCTAACGAGCGAAAAGCGGTTAGGGTCAACGCACTACCAAAGGCCAATTTTAAAAACTCACTGCGATTCATGTTGGGGAAGTTGTTTTTTGATGTGACGAATTCCTACTTAATTACGAAACAAATAAAATGAGTTTTTGTCAGAAAATAGCTGCTTTTGACCGTTCGCGAAATCCTTTAAAATGAAAAGAGGCCAATCGGCTATCTTTACCCGAACAACAAATACTTAATTCTTCTTGATGAAACAGTTACAAAAACTGCTTTGGGCTCTGGTGTCAGTGCTGCTGCTTCAGTGCGTTAACCCAAAAGCGTATTCGCCCGTAAATGAACGGATTAGGGCTGTTACGCTGGCAAAATCTGACGCCGAGATTGAACGCGGGCGTTACCTTGTCAATCATGTGGCGGCCTGCATGGATTGTCATTCCCGCCGCGATTATACCCGTTTGGCGGGTCCCATTGTACCCGGAACCTTAGGTGCAGGTGGTCAGAAATTTGGCAAAGAGCTGGGATTGCCCGGCACGGTTTACGGGAAAAATATCACCCCTTTTGCGCTTAAAGCCTGGTCTGACCAAGAGTTATTATTGGCAATTACGGCGGGCGTTTCGAAGAACGGAAAACCGCTTTTTCCCATGATGCCTTCCCGGAATTATGCGCACATGGCCGAGAGCGATGCGAAAGCCGTTATTGCTTATTTACGAACGCTTGAACCCGTGGAAGGGACAACACCACCGGCCAAAATTGCCGCACCTGTGCGTATGGCCATGCGCATGATGCCGCACAAAGCGCATTTACAAACGCTACTCGACCGAAAAAATAGGATTGAATACGGGAAATACCTGGTTACGATGGCGGGTTGTGCCGACTGCCATACGAAGCGGACCATGGGCATGCTGGTAAAGAAGGCGGCCTTTTCGGGAGGGACGGAAATGCAGCTAGCGGGTGGAACCGTGCGTTCGGCCAATGTAACGCCCGATCAGGAAACGGGAATTGGCTCCTGGACAAAACAGGATTTTATTCGTCGTTTCAAAATGTATGATCCCGCAACCTATCAGGCACCAGCAGCGGGTGATGGTTTTAACACCATGATGCCCTGGACGCTCTACGCAAACATGACAGAAGACGATTTAGGGGCCATCTATGAGTATCTGCGCACGGTAAAACCCGCAAAAAATAAAGTGATGGTGTTTACACCCCGAAAACCATAGCCGCTTTAACCAAAAGAGCCAGCTTAGCTGGCTCTTTTAAGAGGGTTACTCGTATGCGATTCGACTTAAAATACTGCGTCCGAGGGTAACTTCGTCGGCATATTCCAGATCGCCACCGATGGGAACACCCCGCGCGATGGTCGAAATTTTAACCTTGAAGGGCCGTAATTTCTTTTGCAGGTAGAAAGCCGTCGTGTCGCCCTCCATGGTTGGACTGAGCGCCAGAATCACTTCCCGGACCTGTTCGCTTTCGTCGCTTCGGAGCCGCTCAACCAGAGAATCGATGTGCAGATCGCTCGGACCAATGCCTTCAACGGGCGAAATAATCCCCCCTAAAACGTGGTACAATCCTTTGAACTGAGCCGTATTTTCGATGGCCAGCACATCGCGAATATCTTCCACAACGCAAATGAGCGAGGCATCGCGTTTGCGGTTAGCGCAGATGCTGCACAGTTCCTCATCCGACAGGTTATGGCACTTGCGACAGTAGGTCACGTTGGTGCGCATGGCCTGCAAGGTCTCGGCCAGCCGCTGCGTTTGTTCTTCGTCGCGTTTGAGCAGGTGCAACACAAGGCGCAAGGCGGTTTTCTTACCAATACCCGGCAGCTTGGCGACCTCTTCAACCGCACTTTCTATTAATTTGGAAGGAAAATCCAAGAGAATTAAGCGATTAGTGGTTAAGAATCAGGACTATCTGTAACCGAATAAAGAGCGTGAGTGTTGTTACTCACAAGCCTTACCTGATGACTTCTAATTAATTCAAGACTTCTGCCGAAATACCACGGCGGCAGATTTCGTTCCGTTTAGGGACCAGTTCTTCCCAAGAGCCATTTTTAACCGTGCATTTACCTTTATAATGAATCAGGAGCGTACATTGTTCGGCCTGTTCGGGTGTATGCTCGCACACGTCCATGAGCGTATCAATGACATGCTCGAACGTATTGACATCATCATTAAAGACAACAAGATTAAACACATCTGTCTCAACGACTTCATCCAGCACGTCTACCTCGTTTTCTTTGAAGGGTTGCATTGCAGCTAAAATTAAGTTTATTTAGCAAATTTACGAAAAATAGGCCTCTTCTGAAAGGTTGATCCCTACGTATAAAGAACCCGCTTTTCAGCCTAAAAGTTGCTTTTTAATTCATGGATCCGTCGATTGCGCTCACAATTCTGATTGCCTATTTTGCGATGCTCATTGTGGTTTCCTGGTATACCGCCCGGGGAGCCGATACGAACACGTTTTTTACCGCTAACCGGCAGACGCCCTGGTATTTAGTGGCGTTTGCCATGATCGGTACGTCGCTATCGGGGGTTACCTTCATCTCGGTACCGGGGGCGGTGGGTGGCAAAGCCTTTTCTTACTTTCAGGTTATTCTGGGCAATATCGTGGGTTATTATGTCATTGCAACGGTTTTGATGCCGCTGTATTACCGCATGAACCTGATTTCTATTTACGGCTATCTGGAAAAACGCTTTGGGTTCTGGTCGTACAAAACCGGAGCCGCTTTCTTTTTACTAGCCCGAACGGTTGGCTCAGCCATTCGCCTCTACATTGCCGCTGGGGTGTTGCAGATTGCCATTTTCAACAGTTTTGGTATTCCGTTTGAAGTGTCAGTTGCCATCACCATTCTGCTGATCTGGCTATACACGTTCAAAGGCGGGGTGAAAACCATCATCGTAACCGACACCCTCCAGACCACTTTCCTGGTAACGGCGGTGATTCTGACCATCATTCTGATTTCTAGGGAGTTGGGTCTCGGCTTCGGCGAGATGGTATCAACAATTTCACAAAGTGACTACTCCCAGATTTTTTTCTGGGATGCCAACGACCCAAAAAACTTCTTCAAGCAGTTTATTTCCGGGATCTTCATCGCCATTGTCATGACGGGTCTGGACCAGGACCTGATGCAGAAAAACCTGACCTGCAAGAACATTGGTGAGGCTCAGAAGAACATGTACTGGTTTACGGGTACTTTTGCCGTTGTTGTCTTCCTCTTCCTGTCGTTGGGGGCGCTGCTCTACATTTACGCCAATACTAAAGGCATTGCGATTCCGGCCAAAACCGATGATTTGTATCCCATGCTGGCGCTCGATCATTTCGGTATGGTTGTTGGCATCACCTTTTTGCTAGGCATCACGGCGGCTACCTACGCCAGCTCTGATTCGGCTCTGACGGCCCTAACTACCTCGTTCTGCGTGGATTTTATGAACGTAGAAAACCGCCCGGAAGTTGAGCGGGCCCGAATCAAACATTGGGTGCACATCGGCTTTTCGGTGCTGTTTTTTGTGGTCATTATTATTTTCAATCGGCTCAACAGCCAAGACGTTGTAACGGCGGTTTTCGATCTGGCGGGCTATACCTACGGGCCGTTGCTGGGGCTGTATGCTTTTGGTCTGTTTTCGAAGCGTCCTGTTCGCGATGGGTGGGTGCCATTCGTATGCCTGGCTTCGCCATTTCTAACCCTGTATATCAATAATCATTCGGCAGAGTGGTTCGGCGGCTACCGATTTGGCTTTGAGCGATTGGTGCTAAACGGATTAATTACGTACCTCGGTTTGTGGGCCGTTTCGCGCAAAACAGCTCTTGGAGAGCCAGCGGTTACGGCCTAAGCTATAGGCCTTAAAAGTTGATTAAAGAGCAAAAAAACTTAAGGGAATTACTCAAGGAATTGCAATTCTCGGAATATTATCTATATTTTTGTCAGAATATTGAAAATTTTCCGATAGGCGCTATTGATGAAACGTTTCCTTTCTCTTGCTTTGTGCTTGTTGCTGCTATACCACTCGCTGGGCTCGATTTTCGTGCTCCTCAGCGTGCAGTGGCAGGAAGAGCATGAGCTGTCGGAAAGACTCGTTTTATACCCTTCAACGGACAGCATGGTCGAATTTCATATTCCGCTCTACCAGCATCCAAATGAAGCCATTCTCACCCAGAAAAGCCCAGACGGGTTTTCATACCGGGGAAAATACTACGAAGTAGTCAATATGAGCTTATCCGGGGATACGTTGCACATCACCGGCTACGTCAACAAGGCCAAAGAATTCTGGCAGCAGGATTTATTATCCCTGGTGAATGAGCAATTTGATCAGCCGTCTAATAGTAACCAAAAAGCCAGTAACCTACTTAAGCTCCTGGTAAAGGAATATTACCAGCCGCAACGAACTCTTACTCAATTGTTTTGGCTTGACTGGTCAGAGAACAGTCTGTTTGCCAACTATGTCTATCCCCGCACATCCTGCACACTTGCGCATAATTCCCCACCTCCTGAACTAGCCTGATTTTGTGATTTTTAGTTGCTCGCGCTTTGTGCTTTGCTGAAAGTACTCTGGGCTTGCTACGCTTCTCTGTAGGTATCAGGAAGCGCCAAAATCCTCTTTTTTATTTACGAATCAGGTATGAAATCATTGATATACGGATTGATAGCCGTTCTGGTTATTAGTGTTCGTTCGGTTGTGGCCCAAACCCTGACGGACGGAATTTACATGGGCAAAAACCAGCTTTGCGGAGGCATTGGCTATTCGTACGACAGCTGGAAATTTTATTGGGAGGGCACGTTTCGCCGCGAAAACTTTAACATTGGAACGGTTAGTACACAGATGGTTGTGCCAATGGCCACCTACGGGATTAGCCAAAGGCTGAACGTCATGGCGATGCTCCCTTACGTAAGGACCCACGCTACGGCTGGAACGCTGCGGGGTATGCAGGGCTTTCAGGATGCCACCGTCGGGTTGAAATTTCGGCCTATCTCGCTTCGGCCCGCTTCTGGGCTGGCTTTTGACTGGTCGGTTGTCGGGGCGGCTTCGATACCTACTACCAATTATGTAGCCGATTTTCTGCCCCTATCCATTGGGTTTCAGTCGAAAACGGCTCAACTGCGGACCATCCTGCACCTACGCCTGAAACAAGGCTGGTTCGTGACCGGCCAGGCAGGATACATTGCCCGCAGTAATGTCAAAATCGACCGGGAGGCTTATTATACGGATCGCCAGCATCGGACAAACATGGTCGACATGCCCAATGTGGCTGACTATACGGCGCGTCTGGGTTACATGAAATCGGAGTTTATTCTGGAAGGGTTCATGGAAAAAATGACAACCCTGGGCGGAACCGATATTCGCAAAAATGACATGCCGTTTCTTTCCAACCGCATGAATTTTACTAAAGTAGGAGCGATGGTTACGCTTCGGCCAAGAGCCTGGAAAGGTTTCGGGCTGACTGCCTCGGCAGGTACAACGCTGGCGGGTCGTAATGTGGGCGAAAGCACCACGTTCGGTGGCTCGATTCTCTATCTGACTCATCATGCCATCCGGCACTGATTGACTTCTACCTACCAACTTTTGATTTTATGAAAACATCATTCCGTACGATAAGCCTTTGGGCAACAGTTGCCATTTTTGTATCATTTCTTCTTTATGCCTGCAATGAGAAAGTCGTTGAACAGGAAAATTTTGACCCCACTGCCCCAAGTGTTGTTAGCAAAGATGGCGGGAACTGGAAAACGTTTTTAGTCCCGACGCAGCACGCTGCTGCCGCCATTGCTGCCCCTACTTCCGTAAATTCAGATGCGTACAAGAAAGAAGTTGACGAAGTGGTGCAGCTTCAGAAAACATTGACCGAAAGCCAGAAAGAAGCCATCCGGTACTGGAATGGCGGGGCCGTGCTGCGCTGGAATCAGATTATGCGCGAGTTGGTGGCAAAATATAACCTGCCTCCTTACCAGAAAGAAGATGGAACGTATCCTGCTCCGGATGCAGCCAATCCACTGGCATATCCATTTTTCCCGTTTGCCAATCCGCCGTATGCCGCCCGGGCGTATGGTTACATCAGCATCGCCCAGTATGATGCGTTAGTGGCTGCCTGGAAGCACAAATTTGCGCACAACCGTCCCGCGTTGACAAAAACTGCGTCAACCGTAACCGCTTTGGTACCTTTAAATGCTGATCTGCCATCTTATCCGTCGGAAGATGCCGTGCTGGCTTCGGTGACTTTGGAAATGATGAAAGTGATGTTTCCGGGTGAAGTAGTTTATTTACAAGCTAAAGCAGACGAGCAGAAAGCTGCCGCTTTGTGGGCCGGTAAAGCCGTTCGGAGCGACATTGAAGCGGGTGACGCCTTAGGAAAAACCATTGCCGCGCAGTTTGTGGCGCGGGCAAAAACGGACAACGCGGGAAAAGCCGGTGGAAATAAATCGGTTTGGGATGGCTTTGCGACAAAAATAAAAGCCCAGGGAGAACGCCCGTGGATTAGTCTGGAGACCCCAGCTCGGCCACCAATGCTGCCTGTCTTCGGTGAAGTAAAGTCATTTGTTTTGTCCGCGGCAGACATTGCGAAGCTTCGCCCCGGCCCACCGCCTTCTACGAATTCTGAGCAAATGAAAAAAGAAGCCGACGAGGTATTGTCTTACGCCCAAAGCCTGACTCGTGAGCAGACGCGCATTGTGCATTTCTGGGCAGATGGCGCGGGAACTTATACACCTCCGGGCCACTGGAACGCCATTGCAGCAGAAATGATTTGGAAAGCCAAAATGAACGATCTGGAAGCCGCCAAGGTATTTGCCATGCTAGGTAGCGCTGAGTTCGATGCGGCAATCTGCTGCTGGGAGGCGAAATACTACTACTTCAATCCGCGTCCGTCAACCATCAATCCAAAAATAAAAACGGCAACGGGCGTTCCTAATTTCCCAGCTTATACGTCGGGTCACTCTACGTTTTCCGGTGCGGCGGCTACCGTATTGGGCGGTTTATTCCCAGCCGAGAAAGATCGTTTGATGAACATGGCGCAGGAAGCGTCTATGTCTCGCCTGTATGGGGGCATCCACTTCCGGAGCGACTGCGAAGTTGGTTTGAAATGCGGCATTGCCATTGGGCAGGAAACGCTAAAATGGTCTGCACAGTAAACAACCACTGATGAAGTTTATTTATTCTCTTTTATTCATTTCCTTGTTCTTGCATCCCGGTGGTTCTGTGGGGCAGTCGACTACGGGTAGTATAAAAGGCAATGTCTTTAATGCGAAGTGGGTGCCTCTGGAAGGTGTTGCCATACGCTTGCTGGAAACAGGTCAGGGAACGCTAACGGACGCTTCGGGTACGTTTGTTTTTCCTAACCTGCCACGGGGACGGTATACCATCGAAAGTTCTTTTTTAGGCTACGAAACCCAGCGTGAGCCAGTGCGCGTAGGAGAGAGTAGTTCCAAACTGGTTACGTTCAAATTGGCTGAACAGGCGCAATTGCTGAGTGAGGTGGACGTGGAAGGCAAGCGGCTGCGCATTGCGGAAGAGCTAACCGAAATCAACGGCACGTACCTAAATACGGGTAAGCGGAACGAGGTCGTTCGGTTAGCTAACATTGACGCTAACATTGCGGAGAAAACGCCCCGACAGGTATTTGCGCGCATTCCGGGTGTGTTTGTCTACGACATGGACGGGGCTGGTAATCAGGTGAATGTGGCCACGCGAGGACTGGATCCGCACCGTTCCTGGGAAATGAATATTCGGCAAAACTCCGTCATTACCAATTCGGATATGTACGGCTATCCGGCGAGTCATTATTCGCCGCCGATGGAAAGCATTGACCGGGTGGAATTGGTGCGTGGAACGGGATCGTTGCAATACGGAGCGCAGTTTGGCGGTATGATTAATTACGTGACCAAAAGTGCCGACACAACCCGCAAGGTTGGTTTTGAAAGCATCAATTCCGTAGGGTCTTATGGGTTGTTGAGTACATATAACGCTCTGGGCGGACGGGTAGGAAAGTTGACCTACTACGCCTACTACTACAAACGCGCCTCCGAAGGCTACCGCGATAATTCACGCTCCCAGGCGGAGTCTCAATTTGCGCACCTGGAGTATCGCTTTTCTTCCCGCTTGAAAGTGCAGGCAGAGCTGGGACGATCAACGTATGTGTATCAGATTCCGGGGCCTTTGACCGATTCCATGTTCCACCAGAACCCGCGCCAGTCAACCCGCAGCCGGAATTACTTCAATCCCGATATTTATGTGCCATCCATAAAATTGGACTGGCAGATTTCGGATCGGACGCACCTGAGCTGGACCACATCGGCGGTGTTGGGTGCTCGCAACAGTGTTCAACTGGACGCTTTCGCGACGGTGCAGGATATCATCAATCCGCAAACGGGGCAGTACCGGGGCCGTCAGGTAGACATTGACCATTTTAATAGCTACACCACTGAACTTCGGTTGTTGCATCACTACCAAATTGGCAGAATCGGCTCTACCTTGGCGGTGGGCGCGCAGGGAATTACGACGGATTTGCACCGCCAGCAGCAAGGAAAAGGCACCACAGGAACCGATTTTGATTTGAGTATTGACCCGTCGGGTTGGGGCCGTGACCTGCATCTGTATACCAATAACATCGCCTTATTTGCTGAAAATCAATTTCGTTTAACGTCCCGTTTGTCGGTATCGCCCGGTATTCGGGTTGAGAATGGCCTGACAAAAATGCGGGGTACCATCAGTTATTATCCGGCCAATGACTTGCCCAACAACATTGCGCACCGGTTCGCCTTGCTCGGCGTGAGCGCCCAGTATCGGTTAACGCCAGAACTGCGGTTGTTTGGCGGCTGGTCGCAAGCGTATAGACCCGTCATTTTCAAGGACATCATTCCGGCATCGGTTTACGAACGCGTGGACAACAACCTGAAAGATGCTTTTGGGTACAATGCAGAACTCGGCATTAGCGGTCAGTGGAAAGGCGTTCACCTCAACGTGAGTGTGTTCGATCTATTGTATCGGAACCGCCTGGGAACCTTGGTGAATACGGATGCTTCCGGCACGTCGACCGTGCTAAGAACCAACATTGGCGATAGCCGGAACCAGGGCGTTGAAGCGTTGATCGAAGCCAGTATCGTTCAGACAAAAGCCTTGTCGGTCAATGTGTTTACGTCAACGGCCTACATTGATGCGCGTTACACCAATGCGCAGGTAGCCACTGGAAACGAAAACCGGTCGGTTCGGGGAAACCGGGTTGAATCGGTGCCGGTCTGGACAAGCCGGAATGGGTTGACCCTGCGCCACCGGACCGCTAGCTTGACCATCCTGTACAGCTACGTAGGCAAAACATTTTCGGACGCGTTGAACACGCCCGTGGCCACGGCAAACGGGGCAAGAGGACCAGTTCCAGCGTATGGCTTACTGGATTTGGCTGCAACCTGGCGAATTGGCCGGCAATATTCTATTCGTGCGAGCCTCAACAACCTGGCTAATAAGCAGTATTTCACCAAGCGGCCAACCTTTTATCCGGGTCCGGGCGTTTGGTCTTCCGACGGGCGGAGTGCCGTCGTTACGGTGGGTATTCGGATATAAGAGCCGACGTATACTTGCTGCTAAGCAGACGTGATAAAGTTTTTACGATAAATTACACAGAAGTCAAAACAAACAACGGGGCCAGAAACTTTCTATTTTCTGAGCCCCGTTGTTTATGTTAGGGCTTTCTTTTCATTTATCGCATCCATTAACTTGCGTTTCGCTAAGCTGGCATATCACCATGAGTCGTACCACCCGAAAAAGTCCGACAAAGAAATCAAACACAGAAAGCCTGATCCAACACGAGGCGGGGCAGGTTCGTGCTGTCATTGAGCGGGTTAGTCCTGAGCTGGATGGCGGGCGTTTTCCGATCAAGGTACTTTCGGGAGAAACGGTAGTGGTCGAAGCGGACATCTTCACGGACAACCACGAGCCATTAACGGCTGTGCTGCTGTACAAGCACGCCGGTGATACGGAGTGGATCGAATCGCCCCTGACTTTTATCGATAATGACCGCTGGACGGGAAGCTTCTTACTGGAAAGCCCCGGACGCTATATATATACCATTGAAGCCTGGGTAGCTGACAAACGGCAATACGCGGCTCGTTACAAAGAATTAGTTGTTGAAGTAGATCCGCAAAAAGCCGGTTTTAGCGCGTGGTATGGCCTTTTCCCTCGCTCGATTTCCGAAGAGCCGGGGCAACACGGAACCTTCAGGGAGGTAGAACGAGCGTTGCCGCGTATCGCTGCGTTGGGTTTTGACGTGCTTTATTTGCCGCCTATTCACCCAATTGGCGTGACTGGTCGGCGGGGCAAGAACAACCAGTCCGGCGCTCAGGCGGGAGATCCGGGTAACCCGTATAGCGTTGGGAATGAGTTGGGTGGACATACGGCCATTCATCCCGAGTTGGGCACGCTTGATGATTTTATTCACCTGATTCAAATTGCCCGCAACTACGAAATAGACGTGGCGCTGGATTTTGCGGTTCAGTGCTCACCCGACCACCCCTGGGTGAAAGAACATCCGAATTGGTTTAAAAAACCTGATGCAGGGCAGAATGGTGTGGCCGAGCCGGAGATTTACGCCTTCGATTTCGAGACGGAAGATTGGGCCGCTTTGTGGCTGAGTCTGAAGCAGGTTCTGCTGACCTGGGCTTCGTGGGGTGTTCGGATTGTTCGGGCTTCGAGTGCCGACCAAAAGCCTTTTGCGTTCTGGGAGTGGATTATTCGAGAAGTAAAAAAAGAGTATCCAGACCTGGTCTTTCAGGCTGAGGCGTTCACGATGCCTAAAATCATGCGGCAGTTGGCTAAACGGGGTTTTAGCCAGTCGTGTACCTATTACATCTGGCGCAACACTAAACACGAGTTACAGGAATACGTGAATGAGCTGCGGTGGAGCGAAATGCAGACCTATTACCGGCCTGTTTTCTGGCCCGCAACACTAGACATAAATCCGTTTAATTTACAGGCTGGCCACGAACCGCAGGCGCTTATCCGGTATTTTATGGCGGCCACGCTGTCGGCCAATTACGGTATTTTCGGACCTTCGTTTGAGCTAATGGCTTACGAAGCCATTCCAGGTAAGGAAGAATACCTGAACTCCGAAAAATACGAAATCCGGCACTGGAACCGCAACCGAAACAACCGCTTAAGCTACCTGATTGGCATTGTAAACCGGTTGCGGAAGGAAAATGCGGCTTTGCAAACAACCAATAATCTGACTTTCTGCCGCATTGACGATGATGCCCTGATGGCGTATTTAAAAGTAACGGAGGCCAACCGACTGCTGATTGTCGTCAACCTGGATACCTATAACAATCGGGGCGGAATGGTTCAGGTTCCAATCGGACAACTGGGCATCTCGGAGGAGCAAGAATACACCGTACATGATCTGCTGACGGATGCCTATTATACCTGGAAAGGTGCCTGGAACTATGTCGAACTCGATCCGTACGTCCTGCCCATGCATTTATTAAGAATTGAGTTGTAGGGGGAGAAAGAGTTTATTCACACCTTTGTCCAATCCGGTTGAAGGGAGGGCTGTATTTATTCCAGCATTTTTGTTTTATTTCATAAAAAATAGGAAATAGTCTGGATCAACCAGAAAATAGTTTAGAATACTAGCTGATGGCAAAACGTAAAACGACTACCGATAATATTCCTGAAACGACACCCGCCAAAAAAACGTCGCCGCGGAAGAAAAACGTTGAATCTGTTGAAGCAAGTGCTGCGCCTACGTCGCCAGAAACCAGCGTAGAAGCACCAGTCGTTGTGGCGGAAACCGTATTTGTGGACACGTCAAAATCCGTTTGGAACCATACTCGGTTCTCCGATTTTGACATTCATCTTTTCCGTTCCGGGAAACATTACCGCTTGTACGAAAAATTAGGTTCGCACGTAGTGGAAGTCGTGGGCGTTGTTGGAACCTATTTTGCCGTCTGGGCACCGTCGGCGCGGTCGGTATCCGTCATTGGTAATTTCAACGGCTGGAATCGTCAGAGTCATCAGTTAAGCGTCCGATGGGATAGCTCAGGCATCTGGGAAGGTTTTATTCCGCATGTTGGTCGGGGAGAAGTCTACAAATACTACATCCACGGGGCCAACGGGCTGCATTTTGAAAAAGGCGATCCGTACGCACTGCGCTGGGAAACACCGCCACAGACGGCTTCAGTCGTGTGGGATACCTGGTATGAATGGAAAGACGACTACTGGATTCGCAATCGGGGTAAGTTCAACGCGTTGAACAAGCCATTTTCGGTTTATGAAGTACACCTGGCTTCCTGGCGGCGTGATCCAAGCAATCCGAGTCGTTTTCTGAGTTACGAGGAAATTGCGGACGCGCTGGTGCCGTACGTGAAAGAAATGGGCTTCACGCACGTGGAATTTATGCCCGTTATGGAGTACCCTTATTCGCCATCGTGGGGGTATCAGATTACGGGCTATTTTGCGCCGAGCAGCCGTTTCGGAACACCGCAGGGCTTTATGGAACTCGTTGAGCGGCTTCACCAGGAGAATATTGGGGTATACCTGGACTGGGTACCTTCACACTTTCCGGGCGATGCCCACGGGCTGTATGAGTTTGATGGCTCGCACCTGTATGAGCACCCAGACATGCGCAAGGGTTACCATCCCGACTGGAAAAGCTATATTTTCAATTATAGCCGCAACGAAGTCCGGTCGTTTTTGATCTCTAATGCCATGTTCTGGCTGGATCGTTTCCATATCGATGGCTTGCGGGTTGATGCGGTGGCGTCGATGCTGTACCTCGATTATTCGCGGAATCACGGAGAATGGGAGCCTAACATTTTCGGAGGGCGGGAAAACCTGGAAGTGATTTCGCTGCTTAAAGAGTTGAACGAAGCTGTATATAAAGAATACCCTGAAATACAGACTATTGCCGAAGAGTCAACGGCTTTCCCGGGCGTATCCCGACCTGCTTTCATGGGCGGCTTAGGCTTCGGTATGAAGTGGATGATGGGCTGGATGAACG
This sequence comes from Tellurirhabdus bombi, assembly GCF_021484805.1. NCBI lineage: Bacteria > Pseudomonadati > Bacteroidota > Cytophagia > Cytophagales > Spirosomataceae > Larkinella > Larkinella bombi. The sequence goes on from NZ_CP090557.1 coordinate 2,679,545, forward strand.
ATACACTGCGCTATTTCGAGCGTGATCCGTATTACCGCCGCTGGCACCAGGAAGAAATTACATTCAGTACGGTCTACGCCTTTTCCGAAAATTTCATGCTGCCCCTTTCGCACGATGAAGTTGTATACGGAAAGAAATCGCTGGTAAGCAAAATGCCGGGCGATGAATGGCAACGCTTTGCCAATTTACGCCTTCTATTTTCCTATATGTTCACCCATCCAGGCACCAAGCTGCTGTTTATGGGAGGGGAATTTGGGCAGACCTCGGAATGGAAATTTGAGGGAAGTCTCGACTGGCACCTGCTGGATTTTGCGCCGCACCAGGGCATGAAAGAATGCATGAAAGCGTTGAACAACGTGTACCGGAATGAGCTGGCGCTCCACGAGCAGAGTTTCGTACCAGAAGGTTTTGAGTGGATTGACACCTCCGACCGCGAAAACAGCATTATTGTGTTCGCCCGAAAAGGCACCCGCATCAAAGAACAAGTTGTTGTCGTGCTTAACATGACACCGACACCGCGCCTGAACTACCGCGTTGGGGTTCCGCTGGAAGGAGTCTGGAAAGAGATATTCAACAGCGACGCCAAGGAGTTTTTCGGAAGTGGCCTACTGAATCCAGAGCCGTTGACTACCGAAGCCGAAAAGTGGCACGGACGACCCGATTCCTTGCGCCTGTCGATTCCGCCGCTGGGAGCCGTTGTTTTAAAATACCAAGGTTAATGGAGAGAGCCGGACAAGAGTCCGGCTTTTTTTGAATACACTTATTCCGAGCGTCGCAGATCGAAAGTACTAACGACCTGACCGGGTTTTTTGTCGTTTTGCAGTTCTTTGGGCAAGTGCGCGATGATTTCTTTTTTCAGGGCCTTGATTAATTTTCGCTTCAGGAAACTGCGGTGCGTAATCAGACTGACTTCGCGGACGGGCTGGGGCGATTCAAACGGGCGGAGACGCGAACGGCGTGTTTCGTTCAGGTCCAGCGTCGCCAGATGCGGTAGGAGCGTAAAGCCAGCCTGTCGGTCAATTAACTTAATGAGGGTTTCGAGCGAACCCGATTCGTACCGAAGCGACTGGGTGTTGCCGTTTACGCGGGGCGCTTTGCCGCAGAGGTTCATTACCTGGTTGCGCAGGCAGTTGCCTTCGTTGAGCAGCCACAGACCATCGGTATGTAAATCATCAGAATGAATCTCCTTTTTGCTGGCCAGTGGGTGTGATTCAGCCACGTAAGCCGTAAAGGATTCGTGGAAAAGGGGTATTTCGTTGATGCCTGATTCGTGCAGCGGCGTTACCACAATACCGACGTCAATCAATCCATTTTTGAGTTTTTCAACCGCCTGCTCCGTCATCAATTCCTGAATTTGTACCTGAACAGCCGGATAATTGGCCATAAACGAACCGATAAAATAGGGTAGGAGGTAAGGAGCCAGGGTCGGAATGATGCCAATGCGCAGTTCTCCGCTATACTCTTCAATCGCTTCGTTGACAATTTCCGGGATGCGCCGCGCTGCTTGCAAAACTTCCCGCGCCTGCATCAGAATCGCCTGCCCCGTCTCCGTGGGGACCACAGGCTGTTTGGAACGGTCAAAGATTAGGACACCGAGTTCGTCTTCCAGTTTTTGAATCTGCATGCTGAGTGTCGGCTGCGTAACGTGGCAATTTTCGGCGGCGGTGGCAAAATGCCGGTAGGTATCAACGGCAACAATGTAGTCAAGCTGGGAAATCGTCATAATAACCAATGGGTATTTGGAAGAACGCGCTGCAAGGTTACGAATAATATAAATAAAATCTATGGATAAATGAATAATATAGACAAGTTCTAAAAGGGAAAACCCGTACCTTTGAGGCGCTAATTATAGAGTCAAGCACTTACGATGGAATACGGCGCAACCAAGGCCGGTCGTTTATTGTTTTCCACTTATGGAGTCATCTGTTTTACAAGAATCAAGAGTTCATATAAAAGCGCCGGGCAAAACGGGGGTGCTGCTGGTTAATCTGGGTACGCCCGACAGTCCTTCTGTTCCCGATGTACGCAAATACCTGCGCGAGTTTTTGATGGACGGGCGTGTAATCGATATTCCGCTGGTCCAGCGTACGTTTCTGGTCAACGGGATTATCGCGCCGTTTCGGGCACCAAAGTCGGCCAAAGTCTACCGGGAATTGTGGACTGAGAACGGTTCCCCATTGAAATATTATGGACAAATTGTGGAGCGGGAATTGCAAAAATTTCTGGGCGATCAATATGTCGTGAAATTGGCCATGCGCTACCAGAACCCGAGCATTCCGGCGGGATTGGCGGAGTTTCAGCAGCTGGGACTGACTCAAATCGTGGTGGTGCCGTTTTTTCCGCAGTATGCGTCGGCCTCAACCGGTTCGGTCTACGAGAAAGTGATGGACGTTATTTCCAACTGGCAGGTTATCCCGCAGATCAAGTTTACGAACACTTTCTTTGATCACCCAAAATTCATTGAAGGCTTTGTCCGGAACGCCCGGAAATACATGGCAGAGCGCCAATTTGATTATTTTCTGTTTAGTTATCACGGTCTTCCCGAACGGCAGATCCTCAAAGGCGATGTCACCAAGACCGTCTGCCGTCTGGGTGACTGCTGCGACACGCTCCACGCCCAAAACCAGTATTGCTATCGGGCCCAGTGCTTTGCCACTACACGTTTGCTGGTGCGTGAACTGGGTATTCCGGAAGGTAAATACATCACGTCGTTCCAGTCGCGGTTGGGAAACAATCCCTGGATTAAGCCCTATACAGATGAGGTAATTAAAGAATTACCCAAAAAAGGCATTAAAAGTGTGCTGGCTTTCTCGCCTGCCTTTGTAGCCGACTGTCTGGAAACCACGATCGAAGTAGGCGAAGAATATAAAGAAATATTTGAAAAAGAGGGCGGTGAGCACTGGCAACTGGTTGAAAGCCTGAACGACAGTCCTTTGTGGATTGAAACGATTGCCGACTTAGTGCAGAAAGCCTGATTGATTGTAACTTATAAAACAGAAAAGCCACCCCGGAAGGTGGCTTTTGTTTTTAGATATTGATGAAATTCCCTACAATAGTGTAATCAGACCTTTGATGACGGAAACCACCCGGATCGCTTCGAAGACGCGCGCTTCGGAAGCACCGTGTTTCAGAACACTTTCTTCGTGCGAACGAACGCAAAGTTCGCAGCCATTAACGGCTGAAACCGCCAAGCTCACCAGCTCAAAAAATTCTTTACCCAAAACCGGATTCATCATGATGCTCATGCGAATGCCAGGCTGGGTTTGCTGATAGTACTCTTTGCTGATAAAGTGCCGGAAACGATAAAACACGTTGTTGGTACTTAGCAGTGAGGTACAGGCTAACACTTCCGCTACTTCCGCGTCAGTGGCGCCTTCCTGCTTGGCCAGGTTCGTGAAACTATCGGTTAACGGCTGGTATTTTTCGTTCACTGCCACCGACAAGGCCAGCAACAGCGATTCTTTCTTCGTCAGATTCTGGTTGCTGTTAAGCACATTGCCCACGTTGATTTTCAAATCACGCAGGTAACGAGCGTCGCCTAAAGATTCCAGGGCCGGGTAGGCCACATCGGTATTCAGGCCCAGATTGGTCAACAGCGAAATGACAGTATCAGTTTTTGTGGCAACCATGGTGTGTTGTATAAATTGAGCAATCAGCGAATGGGCGATCTAGGCCATCATCCGCTGATTGCATCGGATGAAATTAGGCGTTGATGGTTGCTTCGCCTTTTTGCCAGTTGCAAGGGCAAAGCTCGTCCGTTTGCAGGGCGTCCAGAATACGAATTACTTCGTTTACGTTGCGGCCTACAGACAGGTCGTTAACGGCTACCCAGCGAACAATGCCTTGTGGATCAACAATGTATGTTACGCGGTAAGCTACTTTTTCGTTGGCTTCCAGGATACCCAGTTCTTCAGCCAGAGATTTTGACGTATCGGCTAGCATCGGGAATTTCAGACCACGCAGATCGTCGTGGTTCTGACGCCATGCCAGGTGAACAAATTCGCTATCGGTTGAAGCACCGATCAGAACGGCGTCACGATCTTCGAAATCTTCCGCTTTTTTATTGAATTCAGCGATTTCAGTTGGGCAAACGAATGTGAAGTCTTTAGGCCACCAGAACATAACCAGCCATTTGCCAGCTGACTTATGATCTTCTGATGAAATTTCGTAAAACTCGTTTCCTTTCTCCATAGAAACAACAGCTAGTTTCTTGAATTCAGGGAACTGTGAACCAACAGAGATAATTTGATTTTTCATAGTTATAAGATGTATAACAGGTTGTCGAATGTCTAACTATAGTGCAAATATGAAGCTAAAAATTGATTATCTCATATAGCTTTTGTTGATCTTGTATAGATAAAATCTATTAAATATGCCCTCTTATAAGGTCATAGAGGCATTTTATAAATATTTTAGCTTGTCTATTGATCGTTAGGGAGTTTTTATTGTACAATATTTATGCTTTATGCTTTTTCTTGTCAAATAGGATAAAAAGACTATTATGTTGCACAGGGTTTTTCAAAAAAAGAACCCCACTCAGTTTATGAGTGGGGTTCTTCACTAAATAAAAAGAGACATTAAGCCGCCAAGCGATGCTCTTGCTGGCTATCAAGGAGCAGTGGCTCAATGATATTGGTCAAGCGATCGCGTAAGAAGCCTTCCTGCAAATAAATCGGTAGTTTGGCAATCAATCGTTTAAACCCGGCAATGCCTAAGGCTTTGGCGATGTACGCTTCGTGAACCGCATTAAGGTGCGATACAATGTTAACCAGCGACTCGTGGAAAAGTCGAACGTCGATCTCTGAATCAACAAAGCGTTCAATCTCGCGATTCGTTGACGAAATGCGCAAACGGCTTAGGATATCAAAATAAGTAGTATAGCCTAGCTGCTTGCCCAATTGTTTATATTGTTCTTCGCTAAACTTTTGCAGAATCTCGCCCGTTCTGGCGCTTCTGAAGGCCGTCTTGGGGTTCTTCTGAATAATTTGGCGCAATGCTTTAATACGCTGGTCGCGGGTTGTTTTCAGGAATTGGGCAACTTCGGCTTGGGCGGCTGATTCGCGCGAAGGCAAGGTTAAATCGGGTTTTGATTTGGCCAAAGGCAAACGCATCGTGCGGTAATTATTCAGCGGACCGGACGCATAGAAGCCAGTCGATGAAGGATAATAACCACGCACAACCATATTTCCGACCCGACGACGAATTGTTTCTTCATTGCTGATCGATTCACCAGCAAGCAAAAGAAAAGCCCGTACGCCGAATAAAACGCTATAATACGCCTGCGGAAAAGTCCAGTGCAGGGAGTTTTGCAAATACTGGTTGTCGTTGACAACAGGTGTAATCCGCAAAGCATACTCCGCACTCCAGCAATTCAGCAGTAACTTCTCTAAAGCTTTCCGTTGCTCTTCCGTAGTTGTTGGCTCAAAACTTTGGAACAGCGGGAATCGTGCCAGATCGAACAAGTCGTCTTGGCGTTGAATATGGAAATCGATGGCGAAGAAGTGGTTCAGGAACACCTGCGCCGGAATGGATTTCCGCCACGTCTCCTCAAGCTGCGTTCCGGGTATCACCTGCATGGTCACACCAACCTGATTTTGGGTATTTTCAGTGCTCTGTTTCATACATAAATATAACATGAAAGCCTAAAAAAATGTTCTTTTCTGTCGACTTTTTTCTATGTATAAAGCCCTGAAAAATAATCAGTTGTAAGGAATTTCTCGCTCCTTAACTAATGCTTGAAAAAGGATTGTTTTTTGAGCTGTTCCTGCCCCTGAAAAATGCTCCAAATCTAGGTGGAAAAGGAGCTTTCGCGGGTCATTAAACGCGTTTCCTGAACTTCTCTAGCTGCCCTAAATACAGCCCGGCCAGTACCAACAACGTTCCCGCGTAGGTATGCCAGGTAATGGGTTCATTGAGCAAAACGGAGGAGTAGGCAAAGCCAAAAATGGGGCAGAGGAACATCCAGAACGAAGCCCGTACGGCGTCCTGCCGGACCAGGTGGAACCAAAGTTGAAGCGCAACCACCGAAACCGGAATAATCAGCCAGAACACAGACGCCCAGAAACGCCCGTCGTAGTGCGCGGCTCCCCAATCGGCAAAAACAACCGTAAAAGGCAGCAGCAGAATGCCACCAATGCCCACCTGCCAGCCGTTGATGACAATGTTGGGAAGCTGGAAGTTGCAGCGAGCATAATACACCGTGGCCACCGACACCGAAACCATACCGCCAAGGAGAATGAGCAATCCTTCAACAGTAGCAAAACTTCCCTGAAGCAGCGGATACGTAGCCAGCGTGACGCCTCCCAAGCCCAAGGCGACGCCCGCAAACTCAAACCACCGCAGAGGCCGCTTGAGCCAGATTGCTGAAATGAGCGTGATAAAGAGCGGACTCGTCGCGGTGGATAAACTGCCAATCCCCGCCGAAACCTGTTTGATGGCCAGCACAAAGGCGGCCAGATAAACGGTCGTATTCAAAAAGGCAAAAAGAGTCAGCTGTTTCCATTCCTTTCCTTTGGGAAGCGGATTTTTTCGCAGGACATACGCATAAAAACCCATCAGGCTACCGGCAATCAGAAAGCGGGTATTGGCTAAGATTAATGGATCGGCGGATTGTACTCCAAATTTTGTGGCGGCTGAGGCAGAAGCCCACAACAAGGCAAATAGAAGACCGGGGAGGAGGGAACGCATTAGTCGAGAAATTCTGGTGGCACCATCATACGCACTGCGCTTATGGAACGCATAAGCATCGTAAAGGCGCTTTTCCGTGATAACAAGCCTTGTAATTTTGTCTGTGCTTCAAATTCAGCTTGTGCATTGTTTTGATCCTGAGCATTTCTCCAGACGATAATGGTATTCAATACCTCGTCGCGCTTTTTATAAATGGCAAAACGCAGTTCAGCCGTTCGCTTTTGTGTCTCATGGCTTGTCCCGTTGTGCAGGTGATTGAGTAGATTAGCAGTATTTATAGCTTTTATATTAAGCGGATTCATAGCGCCAAAGCTGACTTTTTGGCCATTAAAGTCAATATGGTAAAGCAGTTCGGATTCTACGGCGTCGTTTGGAGCGCATGGATCAAGGTAGCCGCCAACCGGAGTTGTGCGCGGCTTCATCATGTTAGCAGCGTGTTCTGCCGGATACAGATTTGTCCACTGGTAAGTTAAGTCAGGGTGCTCTTGGCGAGAGACAAAATGCTCCACGTCCATCGACCAGGAAGTAGCGAACTTCTGCTCAGTTAAGTAACATTTCGCGAAGAAGCAGGCGTCAAATTCTTCAAAGAGGTCAGCGTCACGCCATTTCTCACTACATTTTGGTTTGGAAAGTGTCTGTTGATCTTTTGGTAGCTGTTGATCAATTTTGTAAGCGTCTAAATCATCAAGATACCGTTGTATTTCGGGAGTAGAAAGTGATTGGGGTGGGTTCGGGTTTCGCTCAATTTGAATCACAAGCATTAAGCATTTTGCAGGATAATGGATTCTAACTCGATTTTGAGAGTAGGAGAAAGGTATCGTTCATTCTCAACTAAAATCGTTTGCAGGAGTTCCCGGCGTTTTTCTTTGCTAGCCTCGGTCATCGCGTGATTCACCTTTTCGATGATTCGATCTGCGATGGGCGAATATTCGTTTTCTAGGCCAAAATGCGTAACCATTAATTCAGAAAAGCTCTTTCCGACCACTTCATCTGTGACGGTTTCTTTCGTAGTGAGGTCAAAAATCGTGGCTTTTTTGATGCTCGAAATAATAGCTGGTGAGTGCGTAGCGGCAATAAACTGAATATTAGGAAAAAGACTGGTTAGTAATGGTAGAACCTGGTATTGTAATTCAAGGTGAAGGTGGGTTTCTGGCTCGTCGATCAGAACGATTCCGCAGGGGTTGTACGAAAAGTTACCAACCTGCTTGCGAATCAAATCGACGCGCATGAACAAATCCATCAGAATACTCAGCAGCGCAGAAAATCCTTCTGACAATGTATCGAACGTAAGCTGGCGTCCATCTGAAAGCTGAATATAAAAGTCGAAACTCTCCTGAACAAAAACTAACTCTAGCCCCTTGTCTTCAAAAATTGAGCGGAACGTTTCTGTTATTTTACTGAAAAACCGCTCCGTTTGTTCAATCTTTTCTTTGTTGTTGTTGAGCTGATCAAAAGCCTGATAAACTTTTTGGTTAACCAGATACTGCTTAAACTGATTTGTAAATTTTTGTGTTGAGTCATCTTTCAACAGTTGATTAACAAAGTCAGTCTCTTTGCTAACAGTGGTGACTTGTGTCACTTTACTTTCTCTTTTAGCTAATAAGAAAGAGTACACAAGAACATTTTTATTAAGAATCCAAAAGTTAATTGGTTCAACATTGTAATACAAGCTGAGCCTATCTAGCTGCTCAAGATCTTGCTGAAGCCTTACTACGTCTTGCGCCTTTTCTCCTTTTACGAGGGTGCTTTGGTTTATAGCACTTTTTAACCGATCAATGTGCTTTGATGGATCATTAACCTGAACCAAAAAATTTTGGTGTACGCTACCACGCCATATTAAAATATGGCTGTTTATAGCTTTCAAAATCGTACTTTTCCCAGAGCCATTTTTGCCTGTCAAAATCAAATGACTAAATGGCTGATAATTATGTAGCACAATATCAAAATCCTTGTACGCATAACAGTCGTTTACGTGCAAGGATTTGATATAGGGAAATTCTTCAGGCTTGATCATAGTTGCCCTGGTTATTTTTTAGCAATAATGCCGACAGACAAATTTATTCCACCTCGCCACGCAGCATCAACGCGCCTACCGTTACGTTGGAAGTTTCGTCGATCAGGATGGCACCGCCATTGACACGATTTTGAGTATATGGGTCAAAACTAACGGGTTGCGCCGTTTTCAGAATGACTTTAGCAATGTCGTTCAGCTTTAGACTATCAACGTCTGTAGCCTCTTCGTAGGTATTGATATTAAGTTGGTAAACAATTTCACGAACCACGCAGCGCGTGCGGAACGTACCGTGCTGAAGCGTGTATTTACTGCCTGCTTTCAGCGCTTTCGTATCCATCCAGCACAGCATGGCTTCGATGTTCTGGCTAACGATAGGCTGACGGTCTGATTTAACGATCAAATTTCCCCGGCTTACGTCCACATCGTCCGCTAAGTGAAGAATGACCGACATCGGCGCAAAGGCTTCGTCGTAGTGCGCTTCGGCCAGTTCGATGGCTTCGACCGTGGAGGTTTCGCCGGAAGGAAGTACCGTGACGGCATCCCCTTTACGGAAAATACCACTTGTGATTTTTCCGGCATAACCCCGGTAGTCGTGTAAGTCGGTCGTCTGCGGACGAATGACGTACTGCACCGGAAAACGGGCGTGGGTCAGGTTTTCGTCGTGATCGATGGCTACGTCTTCGAGGTGGCTCAGCAGCGTTTTTCCGTCGTACCACGGCATATGAACCGATTTATCCACCACATTATCGCCGTTAAGTGCGCTTAGTGGGATATACGTAACGTCTTTTGAAAGTGATAATTTCTGGGCCAGTTCTGCGTACTGGATGCAGATATTGGAGAAAACATCCTGCGAGTAATCAACCAAATCCATTTTATTCACCGCCACCACAATGTGCGGAATGCCCAGCAGCGATGCAATGAGCGAATGCCGGCGTGTTTGCTCCACCACCCCATGACGGGCATCAACCAGAACGATAGCCAACTGGCAGTTCGAAGCGCCCGTCACCATGTTGCGGGTATACTGGATGTGCCCCGGCGCATCAACAATGATAAATTTGCGTTGTGGCGTCTGAAAATAGCGGTAAGCCACATCGATGGTGATGCCCTGCTCGCGTTCGGAGCGGAGGCCGTCGGTAAGCAACGCTAAGTCTATTTCTCCCTCGTCGCGGCTTTTGCTGGCCCGTTCGATGGCTTCCAGCTGGTCGGCCAGAATGGATTTGGAATCGTATAACAGGCGGCCAATCAGCGTACTTTTGCCATCATCGACACTCCCTGCGGTAATAAATCTAAGTAAGTCCATTGGTGTAATGTGTGAAAGAGTGAGAGAGCGAAAGAGTGAAAGGCGCAATTGTGCAGTCGCTCTCTCACTCTTTCGTCTTTTCGCTCATTAAAAATATCCCCCCTTTTTCCGGTCTTCCATGGCGGCTTCGGATACCTGGTCGTCGATGCGGGTTTCCCCCCGTTCGCTGATGCGGGTGGCCTGAATTTCGGCAATGGCGGCATCCAACGTAGCGGCCTCAGACTCAACGGCAGCCGTACAGGAAATGTCACCTACGGTGCGGAAACGTACTTTCCGGGTGACAATTTGATCGCCTTCTTCGGCTTGGATCACTCCCTTGGCCGTAGCCAGTAATTTCCCATCGCGCAGAATCAGTTCGCGCTCGTGGGCAAAGTAAATGGGAGGGAGGGCAATATTTTCGCGTTTGATATAATTCCAGACATCGAGTTCAGTCCAATTGGAAATCGGAAATACGCGGACATTCTCGCCTTTGTGAATTTTGCCGTTGTAAGTATTCCAGAGTTCTGGACGCTGGCGCTTAGGGTCCCAGGAACCAAATTCGTCGCGGACTGAAAAGACACGTTCTTTGGCGCGGGCTTTCTCTTCGTCGCGGCGGGCACCACCAATGCAGGCATCAAACTCAAATTCTTCGATGGTGTCGAGCAACGTAAACGTTTGCAGCGCATTACGGCTGGCATTACGCCCCGTTGGTTCTTTCAGGCCTTTTGCCCGAATGGTATCTTCTACGTAACGAACAACCAGGCGTTCGCCTAAACTTTCGGCCAGCCAATCCCGGAAATCGAGCGCCTCCTGAAAGTTGTGGCCTGTATCGATATGCACCAACGGAAACGGAAACTTGCCGGGCCGGAACGCTTTGCGCGCCAGATGGACAAGGGTAATGGAATCCTTACCGCCCGAAAACAGCAGCGCAGGTCGTTCAAACTGCCCGGCGACTTCGCGCATGATGTGAATCGCTTCGGATTCAAGTTGATCTAGATAATCAAGTTTCATTCTTTCAATGATTGAAAGAGTGAAAGAGTGAGAGAGCGAAAGAGACGCGTTGAACCAACCGCTCTTTCGCCTTTCGCTCTTTCGCTCATCGGCTATGTAAACCACATTCTTTCTTCGACTGGTCTTCCCACCACCAGCGGCCTGCGCGGAAATCCTCGCCTTCGCGAATGGCGCGGGTACAGGGCTGGCAGCCAATGCTCACGAATCCCCGGTCGTGGAGCGGGTTGTAGGGAACGTTATTTTCGCGGATGTATTCTTTCACCTGATCGAAACTCCAATCCATGAGCGGGTGAAATTTGAAAAGCTGATGCGCTTCGTCCCATTCCAGTGGCGTCATGGTCTGGCGGTTCTGCGACTGCTCAGCGCGAATACCTGTAATCCAGATTTTATTGCCGGCCAGTGCCCGGTTCAGGGGTTCAACTTTGCGCAGAAAGCAGCACTCTTTCCGGTTTTCAACGGAATCGTAAAAGCTGAAAGGGCCCTTTTCGTTCAACAGGTTCTCAATCGCAGCTTGATTGGGAAAATACGCCTCAATTTTGGTGTCGTAACGGCTGTTTGTTTTTTGCCAAACCTGATAAGTCTCGCCAAACATGCGCCCCGTGTCCAGCGTGAACACTTTTACCGGGATGTGATTGCTAAATAGTAAATCGGTAATGACCTGATCCTCATAGCCTAAACTGGTTGAGAAAACAACTTCACCGGGAAATAAAGCCGCCAGCGTGCGTAAAGCGTCAACTTCATTTTTGCCCGCCAGCAGGTCGGTGAGGCTTTCAAGCGTGTAGGAAGGTTCTGCTATCATAGTTTACCTCGGGCTTCGGCCCGTGATTTTGATGTATTCGAAAAAAGGGCCGGAGCCGCAATTACTTTAATGTAATGGTTTTCTGTTCTTTAGCCGACCGTTTGGCAGCGTCCAGAATCTCCATAACCACCATATTCACCTGAAGCGATGACAAATCATTGACCGATTTAGTTTCGTTTCGAACTACGCTGGCCAGAAAAGCAAACGGGTCTATCGCCGGAGCCAGCGTCTGAGGAGCTTCAGCAACCTGCTCGGCTTTATCTGCTTTCAAACGAAGGCGCATCCGCTTGCCGTCTACGGTCATGACGTAGCCAGTCTGCCCATAAACTTCCATGTCTTTTCGGCTGAAAGGCCAGTTCCAGGAAGCCTGGATAACGGTCTGGGCGTTTGGATAAGTCAGAATGATCGTTGCTTCATCATCTACTTTTGGGTAAATGTCCGGCTTGATTTGCTGCGTAATGGCCGTGACCGTTTGGGGGCGCTGGCCGTTGAACAACCAGGTGGATAAATTCGCTCCGTAACAGCCAAAATCAAACAACGCGCCCGCTCCGTTATCAACCGGGTCCGTTAGCCAATCCAGAAATTCTTTGTCAACGCCAATTTCCTTTGGCCCCTCATGGCCGTCATGAACCACGATTTTACGAATGTCGCCAATGGCTTTGTCCTTGTTGATCAGTGCGAACGCTTTGTAATTGCCGCCATACCAGGTTGTTTCATAGTTCGTTAGCAAATGAATCTGGTGCTTTTTCGCTAGCGTTTCCATTTGCCGGGCGTGATCGAGGCTGACCGCCAATGGTTTTTCGACCATGACATGCACTCCGCGCGGCGCACAAATCTGAACGGTTTTCAGGTGGTCAACGATTTTACCAAAATCCGTAACGGCTTCCGGTTTGGTCTTGTCCAGCATTTCCTCGATAGTTGGATAAACCAAACTCATCGGCAGGTTATGCTGCTTCAGAAACCGCTCGGCCAGTTGCCGGTTGGGTTCGGCGATGCCCACAATCTCGATGTCATTTTGCTTCACCCGACCCAGAATCCAGTGAACGTGCGAATGAACCAAGCCAACAATACCAACGCGAACAGGCTTTTTAGCCGGTTGGGCAGTAGCATTCGTACTCACCATCTGGGCGAGCGCCAACGAAAGGAGTAAAATGCTGGTTATCTGCATGGTTATGCGGTGATTGCTTTGGTTATTTCTGCGGATTTGGTAAGGGCTTGGGTGAAATCTTCCACTAAATCTTCGATAGCTTCCAAACCAACAGAAATCCGAATCAACCCTTCCGTAATGCCTAAAGCTGCTTTTTCGTCAGGCTTCAGCTTCGAGTGAGTCGTGGTAAACGGATTCGTTACAATGGTTCGGGAGTCGCCTAGATTAGACGAGAGCGAGGCAATTTCCAGGTTTTCAAACAGGGCTTTTACCCGCTCAAAACCGCCTTCCACTTCGATGGTGACAATCGCACCGCCCGCCGACATCTGCCGTTTGGCCAGTTCGTACTGCGGGTGCGAAGGCAAAAATGGGTATTTAACCGATTGAACGTCTGGGTGATTTTCCAGCGCCTGGGCCAATTGCAGGGCATTGGAGCAATGGCGCTCCATGCGAAGGTCCAGCGTTTCAAGGCTTTTGGATAACGTCCAGGCATTAAATGGCGACATGGACGGGCCGGTATGGCGCGCAAAGAAACGGATCGGCGCAATCAGCTCGGCAGAACCGACGACGATACCACCCAGGACGCGGCCCTGGCCATCCATGTATTTCGTTGCCGAATGGACCGACAAGTCTGCGCCCAGGTCAAGGGGCGTTTGGAGCAGCGGGGTGGCAAAGCAATTATCGACATTCAAAATAAAGCCGTGCTTTTTCTTCAAGCGGGCCAGCATTTCCAGATCGACCAGTTCGAGGCCGGGGTTAGATGGCGTTTCCAGATACACCATGCATGTGTTTTCTTGGATGGCGGCTTCCCATTCGGCTTCCGTGGCGTCGGCATCCACATAGGTGTGGGTGATGCCCCACTTCGACAAAATCTGTGAAATAATCTGGTGGGCTGAACCAAACAGTGCCCGACAAGCGACAATGTGGTCGCCCGATTTCAGCAAACCGGCCATGCTGGCAAATACGGCCGCCATGCCGGTGGCGGTGGCAATTCCCTCTTCCGCGTTTTCAAGCAAGCACACTTTGTCGACAAATTCCGTTACGTTCGGATTGGAAAAGCGGCTGTAAATATTTCCTTCTTCTGTCTCTTCAAATAAGGCTTTGCCTTGTTCCGCACTCTCGAACGTGAAACTAGACGTCAAAAATAGAGGCGTCGAATGTTCGCGATACTGTGTTTTCTTGGTTTGAGTGCGAATGGCTTTGGTTTGCTTCTTCATAGTATTCGCGCACGGCAGGTGCTATGCTGGATAATACGTTACAATACAACAGTTAAAATATTCCGTAAACTTACGATAATGACAATAATTCCGACCATAATCATCATGGCTTTGATGGGCAGTCGGTTCGAAAGGATGGCGGCAATAGGTGCAGCAATCATACCTCCCAAAATCAGGCCCAGAATTACCTGCCAGTGTGTCAGCCCGATCAGCGTAACGAAGGTCAGCGAACTGGATAACGAAATAAAAAACTCTGCCAGGTTTACCGAACCAATCGTGTAGCGTGGGTGCCGCCCCCGGGCAATCAGGGTTGAAGTCACAATAGGTCCCCAGCCGCCGCCGCCAATCGCGTCCATAGTTCCACCGAACCAGGCGAGTAACCCAATGCGGCGAATCGGTTTCTTCTGAATCTTCTTAGCCAGGGCTTTTTTCAAGATTAAAATACCAAGAATTGCCGTATAAACCGCAACGATTGGCTTGATGTATGCAGAATATTGCTCCAGCGAAACCAGGACGTAGGCACCCATACAGGCTCCAATAACACCTGGAATCAGTACTGCTTTAAAAAGTTTGCTGTTAACATTCCCGAAACGCAGGTGCATATACCCCGAAACCCCGCTGGTGAAAATCTCTGAACTGTGTACGCTGGCGCTCACGGCTGCGGGATTGACGCCGATGGTCAGTAAGATAGTCGAGGCTGTAACTCCGTAAGCCATGCCCAGCGCACCATCAATCATTTGGGCAACAAATCCGCCCAGCAAATATAAAAAGAACGTCTGGTCCAATTCCAGCGACGAAGCAAAGAGCGTAAGCCGATCGATGGTTAAGTAGCTGAAAACAAGATGGCCAACAACCATTAGCGCCAGCGAAGAAAAGACGTAGATGGCAATTTCGGTCCGGTTACGGCGGCGCAGTAAAGGATTGGGGAGTGTAGAAAAAGCAGTTATTTCTGCGTCCGGAAAAGTGGCCTGTAATAGCTTCGCCTGTTCGCTGGCACTCGTCCCTTTGAGCGTAACTTTCAAGCCGTTCAGGTTCAAATCGGTCGGAGAAGGTGCCTCTGCTGCCACGTCGTTAACCAGATTTTGGCTCATAGCGAATATAGTCTATCTACTAAATAGGAATTTTTTTATATGAAAAGCGGCACCCGCCTGGGTGCCGCTTTTCCTTTTGGCGATTGTACAAAGTTGCGCTTCAGCGTTTTAATAAGCAAGAAATTTGTGGATATGTTTCACCGGGTAAAAGATTTTTACCGGCATTGTTCAAAGAAATCTTTACTTATGGATAAAAATAAATGTGAGCGCAGTTCTCAATTAGTAAACGTTGCTTCGCCAGCCATGGGGTCGGGGGAGCCATCCGGATCGTTTTTAACGGGACCTCGGGTAGGGATAGCCGCCCCTCGGATATATAACAAACCAGCGACGTGCGGAGCCGCCATTGACGTGCCCGACAGCGTGGCATACTGCCCATTCTTGTAGGTCGATCGAATCCGAACGCCATACGCACAAATATCCACATCAGGACCGTAATTCGAAAACGAAGCAAACGTATCATTCTGATCCATAGCCGATACCGTAAATACGTTGGGATGATTGATGCTCGCCGGCGAATAGTCAGAAGCCGATTTGCTTTCATTGCCAGCCGCTATGGCGAACAGGATTCCTTTGTCGGCGGCAGCTTTGACAACACGCTCCAGAGAAGAAGAGTAGCCCTCGCCCCCAATGCTAATGTTTACCACATCGCCCGCTTTACCGTTTTGGTTTACATACGACACCGCCTGAATCATGGTGGATAACTTGCCTTCGCCTTCGTTATCCAGGATCTTCAACGCGACCAAGTTAGCCCCGGAAGCAACGCCCGTAATGCCAATGTTGTTGTTGAGCGCGCCAATAATCCCGGCAACGTGGGTGCCGTGGCCGTTTTCGTCTTCCACGGTTTTGCCCGTTACGTACGAGCGGCTTCGGTCCGTATCGATGTTCAGATCAGGGTGGTCTAGATCAACGCCGGTGTCCAAAACCCAGACCGTCTTGCCTTTCTGGATGTCGCCCCGACCGTAGCCCGTTGCTTTCACATTCCACGAAAGCGTAGTTGTTGCCTGAAGATCGACGCAACTACAAAGCGATATAATTCGGTCGGGCTCAACCAGTTCGACACTGGGGTCCTGGCGCAATTCAGCAGCCTGATCTTTATTAATATGGGCAACAAATGCGGTCTTTTCGGCAGAAAATAATATTTCTGGCTGGGCTGCCTCAATGGCGTGGCTCGTCAGAAAACGCTGCACGGCCGAACCTACCCGCGCATTCGGGTCCGTGGTGGCTGGCAGCGTTTCGGCAGGTTTGTAGGTAACGATATAAGAATCTTCGATGATCGCGCCGTTGCGGGACGAAGCTCTGACCAGACAGTCGGCGGGTTCAATGTCTTTGTCTGATTGGCAACCGATGGAGCCAGCTATCAACAGGGTTGTGAACGCAGAAAAAAAGCGCATACGGTAGTTTAACGTTATGTCAGAAAGCAGTAAGTGAACCGTAGCGGTTGGTCATAGAGTCCGTTTAATGGTAGCAGAACACAGATTAATAACGATTTTCGGATCAGAATAATTTCGGAATAATCTAAAGAAAAAGGCACGAACTCAGCCAGAAACAAGCAGGTCAGCGCTCAGTATAGATGACTGAGTTTTGTGTGGTTTTGTTGCAAAAACACGGTCTAGATTTTTTCGGAATATGAGCGAAAGAAGCGAATGAGTTTTTACTAGCTTCCTCAGATAGAAGGATTTAAATAGCTACGTGCGAATCGCTTTTGTTACTAAACTGTCTCTTCAGCTGATATTCCGTAATTGGTATTACAGAAATAGAAGCAACTGTCAAAAACGCACTGCATACATAGAAAGACTCTATTCCGCCAATTACAAAATAGGAGAGGACTTCAAAGAAAACAAATACAATAGCGAGTTTAAACTGCAATTCAGCGCTAAACCGGTTTGCCTCTTTCCAGGCGGCCTCGTTTTTCATAGAAGCCCTGGTTCTATACCCTACGAAAGCATTAATCTTTGCGGGTTGCTTTTTTTTGAAATATACAGCCATAGCTAAAATTGGCAAAGCAAGAAGAAGATGGCCGACCAGAATCATTAGCGTAATAAGGGATGTCTTGAATTTAGGTTGGTTTAAAATAAGTAATTCGCAGGACATATCCTTCAGTAACGTTACCGAACACATTTTCAGCCGTTCGAAAAAGAACAATCGTCTTAGTAAAGGGCAGGCTAATCCGTAATAATCTCCTATTTTTGCGTCGAAATTAGATTTTGTTGCTTCGGTGATTCAGTTCGTCAGCTCCTTGCTGTGAAGTTGGATTTGCTTCAGAAGCGCTTCGATAGATAAAGACGACGTATCATGTCCGGTTACAACCGCAAGTTCGAGTACGACCATAAGAAAATTGAAAAAGACTGGCAGCAGTTCTGGGAAACCAACAAAACGTATCAGGTTGAGAGACTATCCGATAAGCCGAAGTTCTACGTGTTGGATATGTTCCCGTACCCATCGGGAGCGGGCCTGCACGTTGGGCATCCGCTGGGGTACATTGCATCCGACATTTACAGCCGTTACAAGCGCCTGAAAGGATTCAACGTACTGCACCCGATGGGCTTCGATTCGTTCGGCTTACCGGCAGAGCAATATGCGATCCAGACGGGCCAGCACCCGGCCATTACGACGGAACAGAACATCACGCGCTACATCGAGCAATTGAAAAATATTGGCTTCAGTTATGACTGGAGCGGTCCATCGCAAGGTCGGGAAGTACGCACCTCCGATCCTAGCTACTACAAGTGGACGCAGTGGATTTTCATGGAGCTGTTCCGCAGCTGGTACAACAAAGAAACCGACCAGGCAGAACCGATTGAAACCCTGATCGAAAAATTCGAAGCGGCTGGAACTGAAGGAGTTCAGACGGTAGCAGATGAAGATGTATTGTCGTTTACCGCCGCCGAATGGAAGGCCAAATCGGAGCGGGAAAAGTATGAAATTACGCTGCAATACCGCCTGACTTACGTGGCCGATGCCGTTGTGAACTGGTGCGCCGCGCTGGGAACGGTACTGGCCAACGATGAGGTTAAAGACGGTGTTTCGGAGCGGGGCGGCTATCCGGTGGAGCAGAAAAAAATGCGCCAGTGGATGATGCGTATCACCGCCTATGCCGACCGTTTGCTGCGTGGGCTGGATACCATCGACTGGTCGGAATCCATCAAGGAGCAGCAGCGCAACTGGATTGGTAAATCGACCGGCGCGGAAGTAAGCTTTCAGATTGAACACCGCGTTGAACGCATCAAAGTGTTTACAACGCGACTGGATACCATTTTTGGCGTGTCGTTTATGGTACTGGCACCCGAGCACGAACTGGTGGCCGAACTGACCACGCTGGAGCAGAAAGCCGACGTTGACGCCTACGTAACGGCGGCCAAAATGCGTTCTGAGCGCGACCGGATGGCCGACGCGAAAACCGTTTCGGGCGTGTTTACGGGCAGCTACTGCATCAATCCGTTTAACGGAGAACGTGTCCCGATTTATCTGGCCGACTACGTGCTGGCAGGATACGGCACCGGCGCGGTGATGGCCGTTCCATCGGGTGACCAGCGCGACTGGGCGTTTGCTACCCACTTTAATTTGCCGATCATTCCTATTCTGGATGCACAGAAAGATATTGACAAACAGGCGGATAACACCAAAGAAGGACGCTATGTCAATTCTGGTTTTGTCAACGGACTGACCTACAAGGAAGCCTTGCCCGTGTTGGTGCAGTACCTGGAAGAACACGGTATCGGGAAAGCCAAGATCAACTTCCGGATGCGCGATGCGGTGTTCAGCCGCCAGCGGTACTGGGGTGAGCCGGTGCCGGTTTATTTCAAGGATAACTTACCGTATTTGCTGGACGAAAGCGAGTTGCCGCTGGAATTGCCTGCCGTAGACAAATATTTGCCGACTGAAACGGGTGAGCCACCCCTGGGTCGGGCGGAAGACTGGAAATACAAAGGAGAACACGAGTATGAACTGAGCACCATGCCAGGCTGGGCGGGATCGAGTTGGTACTGGTATCGCTACATGAGTCCGGCCAATAACGAAGCCTTTGCCGACAAAGCAGCCATCGATTACTGGCGTAGTGTAGACTTGTACGTAGGCGGTTCGGAGCACGCAACGGGACACCTGCTGTACAGCCGTTTCTGGAACAAATTCCTGAAAGACCGGGGCTACGTGCCGGAAGAAGAGCCGTTCAAGAAGCTGGTAAACCAGGGTATGATTTTGGGCCGGTCGAATTTTGTGTACCGTCTGAAAGAGTCTTTAGGCGAAGGAAAAACGCCGATTTTTGTCAGCAATGGCTTGAAAAGCCAGTACGAGACGACACCTTTGCACGTTGATGTTAACATTGTCGATAACGATGTGCTTGATGTTGAGACGTTCAAAAAGACGCGTCCCGACATTGCCGAAGGTGCTGAATTCATTCTGGAAGACGGCAAATACGTCTGCGGGACAGAAGTCGAAAAGATGTCCAAGTCGAAGTTCAACGTGGTGAACCCGGATGTGGTGGTGGAACGCTACGGCGCCGATACGCTGCGCTTGTACGAAATGTTCCTCGGGCCGCTAACCGACGCCAAGCCGTGGAATACCAACGGCATCGACGGCGTTTTCCGCTTCCTAAAAAAATTCTGGCGTTTGTTTGCTGATGAGCCGTCCGAAGCGCGGCCTGGGCAGTGGCTGGTTACCGACGAGGCTCCGACAGCCGCCGAACTGAAAGTGCTGCACAAAACGATCAAGAAAATTGCCGACGACATTGAGGCGCTTTCGTTTAATACATCCGTGAGTGCGTTTATGGTGTGCGTAAATGAGCTATCGACGCTGAAATGCCATAAACGAGCCATTTTGCAGGATCTGGTCATTCTGCTGGCTCCGTTCGCGCCGCACATCACCGAAGAGCTATGGGCTGCGCTCGGCAATGAGCCGGGTACGCTTTCTGAGGCAGCTTTCCCAACGTTTAACGCGGCGTATCTGGTCGAAGATTCAATCGACTACCCAGTACAGATTAACGGAAAAGTACGCGTTACGCTATCGATTCCAACCGACCGTACGCCAGCGGATATTGAAAAGGAAGTGCTCGCAAACGAGGTGGTGCAGAAATGGCTGGACGGCAAACCGCCGAAAAAGATCATCGTCGTACCAAAAAAGATTGTGAACGTCGTTCTTTAAGTCAACGAAAAGCCTCCCAACCGGGGGGCTTTTTTGTTAGGTCTGAAGCAAGCCCGAAAGTGTATTGATGCTCAG